>JAGNXB010000006.1:92768-94832 GCA_017985675.1 Saprospiraceae bacterium
CCAGATTCCAGATTATTACGAAATTATTCACACTCCTCTATCCACTCTCCACTTCCGCCACCTCCTCCCCTCCTCGACTCCTTGACTACTCCCCTCCCCTTAACTGATATGTTTCAAAAATTCATCTTTCATCTTGGTTTCCTGAAATTTCCCACTGTAGTGAACGGTAATTGTACTGCTGTGTTGGTCTTCAATGCCTCGGGAACAAACACAATGATGCAAGGCATCGACCACGACAGCAACATGTTCGGTCTTCAATGCAGCTTTTAATTCATCGGCTATTTGCATCGTGAGGCGCTCCTGTACTTGTGGTCGTTTGGCAAAGTGGCGCACGATGCGATTTAATTTACTGAGACCTATGACTTTATCGGAGGGAATATAAGCTAAGTGTACCCGGCCAGTAATGGGGACAAAATGGTGTTCACAATGACTCTGAAGGGTGATGTTTTTTTCAACTAACATCTCATGGTACCCAAATTTATTGTCGAAGAGGGAGACTTCCGGCTTGTTGGCTGGATTTAGTCCGCTAAAAAATTCCTTCACATACATTTTAGCAACTCTGGCAGGAGTGCCGCGCAGGCTGTCATCTGTGAGGTCGAGCCCGAGAGTCAACATGATCTCCCGAAAATGTTTAGCTATCGTTTTCATCTTTTCCTCATCGGTAAGATCGAAGGCATCCAAACGCATGGGCGTATCTAGGGATGAGGCTATATGCTGATCCCCCAATGCTTCTTGTCTGTCCAGGACTATCTGATCCCAAACACTATCGTGGTGACCATTTAAGGCGGTATGCTCTTGATATTTCATCCTTTCTGCTATTCACCGTCCCGCAAGAGAACGATGCTACTTTAACTATAGGAGCCGTACATTGTTTAACCTATTGTGTTGTTTTTTGCAAATTACTTAGACAAAATAGATTATAAGATGGTAGGTCAGGGGAATTGAAATAGGAAAAATCTAAGGGTTGAAGGTCAGTGTTGGCATGAGGAAAATATTGGAGATGAGGTCTCTTTAATCGACTTAGGCATACCTGGATGAGATGTCATTGTTCCGGTTTTTATCACGCTCTTCGCTCAATACTTAACTAAAACAAGGGTTTTATAAAACATTCGCTCGCTTCTGACCGTTTTCTCTGTTTATGAGTCACCCTTTCCTCCTTTTCACTGTCCTTTCACTCCTCTATGGCATGCCTGTGGTCGGTCAGAATAATTACCCTGCCGTCCATCTGGATTATATCAAATCCGTAAAATTTCACAGCACTGGACTGGAACTAACTGAGCCCATTCTTGCGCTCAATCGCCCGGGGACAATCACTTTGTCGTTTGATGATATGACTGGCGAATCCATCAACTATTGGTACGTTATCGAACAGGTTAATGCCGACTGGACGCCTGGTCAACTGTCTGAATTTGAGTGGCTGGAAGGTTTCAACAATATCCGCATTGAGGATTTTTCCTACTCCTTTTCGCCGCGTGCCTCCTATACACATTACCGGCTCCAGATCCCCAATGAACAAATAAGCATAAAAAAGAGTGGCAATTACATCCTACGTGTTTACGAAGACGGCAATGTGCTGGCGATCACCCGACGGTTTATGGTGGTCGAGTCGCAGGTGATTGTGCAACCCATCACCCGACAGGCTGCCGTGACATCCAAGGCCCGCACCCATCAGGAGATTGATTTTGCTGTTGATCTCAAAGAGCTGGATGTGCGCAATCCCCGCCAGGAAATCCATGCAACCATCGTACAGAATAGTTATTGGCAAGGCGCTAAACAAGGGATGCTGCCCTTTTTTATCCGCGACAAAATGTTGGACTTTGACTATCAGGATCAAATTGTATTTCCGGCAGGAAAGGAGTGGCGTTTCATAGATACCCGCACGTTAATCACCCGCACCCAACGCATGGCTGAGATTCGCCAAAGTCTGTACCAGACAGAAGTGGATATCATACCTGATGAAACCCGCGCTTATGGGGCCTACCTTTTTGACCAGGATATTAATGGCAAGTTTGTAATCCAGAATTTTGATTTGCCCCAATCGCCACAGATATCATCCGATTACAC
>JAGNXB010000089.1 GCA_017985675.1 Saprospiraceae bacterium
CGCAATCGCACCTATCTGAAGTATGCGCTTCCGCCACTGGCTATTCTGCTTTTCCTGTTGATTGCTGCACCCAGCATGATCCGGGAACCGGCAACACGAATTCTCGCCAACAATAAAGACTTTGCCAAGCCTGCGCCGTTTACCTTTATTTTGCAGGATGAGGATCTTCAGGTAGCGCAATATGGAGACTATGAACTTCAGGTTGAAACCAAGGGCAATGTTCTTCCCAGTGAGGTATTCATTACCATCGGTGAATTCCAATATCGGTTGCAAAAATCCCCGGAGGGCACCTTTAGCTACACGTTTAATAATGTCAACAAGCCGGTTGATTTCCAATTGTTTTCCGGCAATGTCTTTTCTCCGGAGTATAAACTTAACGTCCTATTAAAACCTTCCATCAGCCGTTTTGATGTAGTTCTGGATTATCCGGATTATACAGGACGGAGAGATGAAACATTATCGAATATCGGTGATCTGCTGTTACCGCAGGGCACGCGTGTGACTTGGCTATTCAATGCAGAAAATACAGATACTGTTTCGATCCGATTTGGTGACATCACCTCACTGGAAGAGATCGTCAAACGGCAGGGAAATCAGGAATTTTTATTCAGCAAGCGCGCTGTTTCCGATCAACGTTATACCGTATTTATTTCCAATCAGTATCTGCCTCATGCAGATAGTATAGGTTATTCCTTGACGGTCGTACCTGATCTCCATCCTGTTATTCAGGTTCAGCCCTTTGTGGATAGTTTGGAAAATAACGTGGTGTTTTTTGCCGGGGATGCATCTGATGATTACGGTTTGAGCCAGTTGATTTTTCATACGCGTATTACCCGCGAAAACGGAAAAGAAGAAGCGCCTGTGACGACGGCTGTTTCCATTGCCAAAGGGAAGGACACCCGTTTTGATCATGCGATGGATATTCCATCCCTGGGCCTGGCTCCCGGTGATCAGGTTTCCTATTATTTTGAAGTGTGGGACAATGATGCGATTAATGGCAGAAAATCATCTCGTTCACAGGTCATGCAATATGCCAAGCCTAGTGCTGAAGCACTGGATGAGAAGGAAAAAATGAATAATGAACAGATCAAGGATAATCTGAAAAAAGCCCTTGAGGAGTCGAAAAAAATTCAAAAGGATTTACAAAAATTATCAGAAAAGTTACTTCAGGAAAAGAATCTGGACTGGCAACAGCGAAAGGAAATGGAGAAGCTGCTCAATCGGCGGAAGGAGCTGCAGGAAGAAATTCAAAAATCGAAAGACCTCTTTGATCAAAATATGCGTGAGCAGGAAGAATTCTCTAAACCCAGTCCAGAGTTAAAGGAAAAACAAGAGAAACTGCAAAAGATGTTTGAGGAAATGCTGAGTGAGGAAATGAAGGAAATGTTGAAACAAATGGAGGAAATGCTTCAACAACTGGACAAAGAAAAGAGTCTGGAAAAGTTGGAGGAGATGAAAATGGATGAAGAGGAACTCAGCAAGGAGCTAGATCGGATGGAGGAGATGTTTAAGGAACTTGAGGTGGAAAAAGACATTCAGGAGCAATTGGATAAACTGAATGAATTGGCCAAAGAGCAGGAAGATCTTGCTGAAAAAACAGAGAACAAGGACCTTCCTCAAGACGAGCTTAAAAAGGAGCAGGAAGAACTAAATAAAAAATTTGATGAGGTCCAGGAAAAAATGGAGGATATCCAGAAGCGGAATGAAGAACTGGAAAGCCCCAAAGAACTAGGCGACCCGGAGGAGAAGATGGAGGAAATAGATAAGGACATGGAAGACTCCAGTGATGAGATTGAAAAGGGCCAAAATGGAAAGGCATCCAAATCCCAAAAAAGCGCTGCTCAGAAAATGAAAGATGCTGCGAAGGCCATGGAGATGAATATGCAGGGCGGGGAGGAAGAGCAGATGGAGGAAGATATGAAAGCGCTAAGGCAGCTCCTGGAGAACCTGGTGACCTTATCCTTTGAACAGGAAAATCTCATTGCCGATGTGGGAAAGACATCTGAAGCTGCCCCACGATATGTACAGTTGGTGCAGGTTCAGAAAAAATTGCAGGATGATTTCAAATTGGTTGAAGACAGTCTCCATGCTTTGAGCAAACGCAATATGCAAATTGAATCCTTCATCACGGAGAAAGTAACCGAGATAAAAGGCAACATGAAGCGCTCCGTCAATGATCTGGAGGAACGTCAAAAAAACACTGCTGCGGTTGACCAGCAGTTTTCGATGAAAAATCTGAATGACCTTGCTCTTATGTTAAGTGAAGTCATGAATCAGATGCAACAGCAGATGGCAAACATGAAAGCGGGCGACCAAAACTGCAAAAAGCCGGGTGGCAACAAGCCAAACGGAGGTAAGCCTTCGGATAAAATGGGGCAGGGGCAAAAGTCCCTCAACCAGATTATGAAGGATATGCAGGAGCGTATGAAAAATGGCAAGGGAGGAAGTAGCAAAGAGTTTGCTCAAATGGCGGCTAAACAGGCGGCTATGCGCAAAGCACTGGAAGAGTTGGCTAAGGATAAAAGACAAGGCGGCAAAGGGGATAAGGAACTCCAGGATATCATTGATCAGATGAACAAGACGGAAATTGATCTGGTGAATAAGCGTCTGAACTCGGAGACCATGAAGCGCCAGGAGGATATTCTGAAACGATTGCTGGATCATGAAAAGGCAGAGCGTGAACGCGACCAGGAGGAAAAACGACGTTCGGAAACCGCTACACAATATGAACGCAAGATGCCACCCAATCTGGAGGAATACTTAAAGAAACGTGAAGCAGAACTCGAGCTATATCGTACGGTTTCTCCTAATTTGAAGCCGTATTACAAGAATTTGGTAGAAGAATACCATCGCAACTTAAAAAATACCCGTTAGATAGGGCACTATAGGGGAACTTTATAAAGCGTCCCTTAGTTATTGGATGTGGAGATAGGAAATAGGCTGCCTTCCCTCCCGCTACAAATTGGCTTTGTATTCCCGTGAACAATGAACAATACGACTCGTATTGATTGTGAATGCATTGCTAACTCATTAAGGTAATTTAATATGAACCTGGCCTCAACGGATTTCATGCTTCGTATTTCTTCAAATCCTGGTAACATCCGAATGCTCGAATCATTCGTAGAACGGCTGGCTGCAGAGCACAAGCTCAATGCGGAGCAATATGCAAATATTCTTGTAACCCTGACTGAAGCAGTCAACAATGCCATACATCATGGCAATCGGCTGGATGAGCGCAAAAAAGTGTTGGTTCATGCTGAGATGCAACAATCCGGATTGGCCATTGTCATTGAAGATGAAGGTTGCGGATTCGATTATCGCAAACTTCCTGATCCTACAGCAAAGGAAAACCTAACCCAAATCGGAGGCCGGGGCGTGTTTTTGATGTTTAATCTTTGTGATTCGGTACGATTCCATCGGAATGGGTGTAAGGTTGAACTAGGATTCAATTTATGAGTGAGATTCCTGCATGGCCGGTAGCAGAGCCGGAAGCGGGCTTTGATTTTTATTCAGAAGATATATTATTTGATTTGCCCAATCCTGCAGCATGCGAGGCGTGGCTTTTGGTTGTCATTCAGCGCGAGCGTAAAAAGGAAGGAGCTATAAATTATATTTTTTGCTCTGATCCATTTCTCCACCGGATGAATGTCGAATATCTGCAGCACGATACACTTACCGATGTCATCACCTTTCCTTATAGCCAGGAAATTGCTCATGGCGACATTTTTATCAGCATTGATCGGGTCCGTGAAAATGCAGACGAATTGAACATTCCATTTCTTGATGAACTACATCGTGTGATGGCCCATGGCCTGTTACACCTGATCGGATATGATGATCAAACGAACGAAACTAAAGCGATAATGAGGCAGAAGGAAGACGAATACCTGTCGCTTTTTAATCATGTCACCTAATGGGTGCCATTTGCCGAAATAATGATTGCCATTTGCCAAAGGAAGGCTGTTATTCTTTAATTTGATTATAGCTTTGCTCCGGAAACGCTATCCAACCCCATCCCTACAAATCATTCAAAGCTGAAGAAACTATTCCATGCGCATATTGGCTATAATTGTATTGTCCTGCTTATTTTTTTATCTATCGCCCCAGGCACAGGCACAGCCCATCAACATGTGGCATGTATTTGAAAAAGTTAAATTTCGGGATGCATATATTAAAGAGTTCAAAGATATTTTACCTGTACCTCAATTTGATGATGCGATCAAAGCATGGGAGGGGAAAGAAATAACGCTGACCGGATATGTCATACCCGCGACGGAGGCTCCGGGCTTCGAATGGATAGTCCTATCCCGTTTTACCTTTGCAAATTGTTTTTTCTGTGGCAAGGCCGGTGTAGAAAGTATAGCTGAAATTCAATTCAAGGGGAAACGACCGTTTTTTAAAATGGATAAAACATACACCTTCAAGGGGCGTTTGAAATTAAACAAAGACGACTGGGAACATTTGCATTTCATCTTATTAGATGCAAAGCTGGTAAAGTGAAATCAGGCGACATTGTTACCGTAATAGCTTCGTCATTAAATTTAAACCAACAGTGAATTTTTAAGCTTAGATGACAAAGCGCATTTGTGTTTTTTCATTTTATGGATGTAATATTCCTTATCTTTCACAACTGATTATGTCACGATTATTTTTTCTTTTTTTAGGCGTAATTCTCTTTTCTGCTTGTTCACAAGGTCGCAAGCTTTCTGCCGAGCCGTTGGATGATATTCAGGATCTACCAGAGATGGTTGTCACAGCGGATTCTTTCACACCAGAGGATGCGAAACCTGTCTATCCCTATCGGCCATCGGAAAATCGACCTTTTGATTTATTGCATACCAGGCTTAAGGTATCATTTAATTGGGAAAAACAATGGTTGCTCGGCGAAGCATTTTTACGCATGACGCCTCTGGCCTATCCGCAGGACTCCGTCGTGTTAGATGCTGTCGGTTTTATAATTCGCCATGTGCGCGATATCGCAAGAAAGGACACGCTTGCTTACAAATATGACCATTCCGAATTGACCATATACTTGCCATGTACACAGCGTCGGGGCGACACGCTGGATCTGGAGATTCAATATACCGCCCGGCCGAACGAAAATCCTGAAGGAGGAAGTGACGCTATTCGTGGGGATAAGGGTTTGTATTTCATTAATCCTGTCGGTCAGTATAAAGATAAACCCAGACAGGTGTGGACACAAGGGGAAACCCAATCGAATAGCCGATGGTTTCCTACGTTTGACCAACCCAATGAGCGATGCACACAAGAAATGCACATCACTGTAGATACCATTTTTGAGACCCTGTCAAATGGATTGCTGATCAACCAGAAATTCAATCCGGGCGGTACCCGTACGGATATCTGGCGGATGGACTTGCCCCATGCCCCTTATCTTTTTATGATGGCCATTGGTGATTATGCCATTCGTGAAGAAAGCTGGAAGGATATGCCGCTGACCTATTATGTGGAAAAGGATTTTGCTGCACATGCCCTGGAAATATTCCCTGATGCCCAGGGTATGTTGAGTTATTTTTCGGATTATGTGGGCGTGCGTTACCCCTGGTCAAAGTACAGTCAGGTTGTTGTTAGGGATTATGTTTCAGGTGCTATGGAGAACACTACGGCAGTTATTTATGGTGAATTTATGCAGCACACAGGAAGAGAGTTGATTGATGAGCGACAAAATGAACTCATTGGTGCCCACGAATTGATTCATCACTGGTTTGGAGATCTTGTCACATGCGAAAGTTGGTCCAACCTTGTTATGAATGAAGGGTTTGCCAATTATGGGGAGTACTTGTGGCTGGAGTTTAAATATGGACCGGATGAAGCGGAGTTGCATCGCAGGAGTGAGTTGGAAGGTTATTTAAATGAATCAGGTCGCAAGCGCCATCCACTTGTTGATTACCATTACGCTCAACAGGAGGATATGTTTGATGCGCATTCCTACAATAAAGGGGGCTTGGTATTGCATATGCTGCGTAACTATATTGGTGAAGCTGCATTTCGGTTGGGCATCAAAAAGTATCTTGTAGAAAATGCTTATCAGCCCGTTGAAGCCCATGATTTGCGACTGGCAATGGAAGCAGTAAGCGGGCAAGATCTAAATTGGTTTTTTAATCAATGGTTTTATGAACCCGGGCATCCAACACTGGATTGGCAGTGGAGTTATGATAACGTGTCGCAGCGATTGATTGTCGAGATTAACCAAATTCAGGATACAGAAAAGAATTTTTCAACTTACCGGCTACCTACAGAAATAGCTGTGGTATTGAGTAGAGATAAAGTGCTGCGCTTACCCTTACTTATTGATGAGCGGTACCAATCCTTTTCCTGGTCATTAGCTGAAGAGCCCATTATTGTGGATCTGGATCCGGACCGCACGCTATTAGTTGAGCAACAGATTGATTGGAGCGTGGACGCAGCAAAGGCATATTGGCGATTAAACCCAATGGTTTGGACTCGGACAGATATCCTGGACATTCTGGAAGAAGAAGGCGACTTATTAGTACCAGTTCCCTGGAATGACCCTCATTGGTCCATTCGCGCCAGGGGCACGGGATGGTTGGATGCAGCTGATCCATCCCAGGCGACGCGTCTTTTAGATCTTGCCAAAAAAGATGTGCATAGCGAGGTACGTGCAAGTGCTATCGCTCAGCTTGCCAATGAATCATTTGAGGGATATGTGAAGATGGCAGAAGAAGTACTGACTAAGGAACAGGCTTACAACGTTGTACATGAGGTCCTTAATGGTTTGTCCCAAATCGATTTGGCAGCAGCGTTTCAAGCAGCGAAAAAGATGGAAGTGGATAGTTCAGTAACAGGCGCGTTAATAACCGGAGGCTTTTATGCCCGTTTGGGGGATGCAGAACAACTATCCTATTTTGATAAAAGTTGGAATTGGGTAAATGGGATGACCCGTTTGCTCTACATAAAAAACTATGTGGATATCCTGCATCTGGGTAGTGATGCACAAATACGAACAGGTATTAGCCGTTTGTCTGATGAAGCCTTAGCTACCGAATGGTCACCAGTCAGGCGATTTGCAGCATTCAGAGGATTGGCGTTACTGCGCCAGCAACTGCTCAAAAAGCAGCCGGAACTTGCAAAGGAGATTGTGCTTAAAATGGATATTATAAAGAAAAAGGAGCAGGATCCGGAGCTCCAAAACTATTATCAGAATTATTGATCCTGA
>JAGNXB010000090.1 GCA_017985675.1 Saprospiraceae bacterium
TAGATTGAAGCGACAAAATTTGGAGCGCCAGTTTTTGGTCCATCAACGCTGGTACACCATGTTCATCCAGATCAATAATGAAATAGAGGCCCGAAGATTCTACAAGACGGACGCCTTGAATCCAGACCGGTAGTCGCTCTGTCCATGGATCAATAAGCTTGTAAGCTGCATGTTCCAAAAATACTTCCTTCCATGTTCCATACATTACATCAATGGCAAATGGTGTGGTACCTAATTGTCCTTCCCCCAATTGGATTCTCAAGTTGTCGGTTCCCGGATAAAAGTAAACGCAGCCCGCCCAAAGTTTGCCTACAGTAAGTGGCGTTGGCAAAGGTTCTTTTTTCCAGGCATAGACCAGGTTTAATGCAAAACGCCGCGAAGACTGCCCAAAAAACCAGGTTTGCCGGCTTCTCAAATCGTCCTCCTTTAGCTCTTGTACGGCAAGCACAATCCATTCATCGGTCACCCCTGAATTGTTCGCGATCACCTGATCTTTTCGTATGGTGATGCCACTAAACTGGAGTAGGTGTTCTTGCCTAGACAGGTTCAGTTGATCATAACGTGCAAACGACCGGCATGCCAGGTAAAGACAACTTAATGTAGTTAATAATCGGCCTACCTGGCTTTCGCCTGGCGCAACTGGCAAACTTAAGTTTCTGAGTCGCTTGGCTGGGCCAGACAAGCGATAATTTACCAACCTTAAGGCGGCCTCTTCCACCTGGTCAGCAGGTGGAGAAAGAATTTGGCGCCAACCGGCAAGTGTCTGATCCTCTAGCCACTTTTCCAGGAAGGCATACCCATTCGTCATTTCCTGCATTCGCGCAACCGGTATTTTTCGTTTATTTGCCAGGATGGATTTGCTATCATCCAGCACAGATCCCTCTATTGTTAATGTATTCAACCTTTCCTCAACCCATGACGGACGTGAAAACTGCTCTTCTAGAGTGAAAAGTTGATCCGCCCAACCAGCTACCAAGGCTAACTTATGGGCACATATTTTATCTCGTTGAGTACATGTACAAGTGTGGGTTTGCCTGGCTTTGTCGATCGCCACCTTATAATGCAATGATCCCCGGGTGCGAACTTCACCCCACATGAAAGGGGCATCCAGACCTGTGTTTCTCCATTGATTGGGTTTCAACCATTTGTCGAGATTTATTGTGTCCGAAGAGGTGGGTTCTAGCCCAAGCCACTCATGCCAACTAGATTGGATTGAGCCTTTTCGCATATTGCTGGCATGGTTTAACACAAGTTTAAGGAAATCACAACGCTACAGGCCGGCCTTTTTGCCTTTCTTTGTATAGAGCTATGAAGAAAGTAACTATTATAACATGTTCTAAAGAAATGAAAACCTTCCTGGTTATCGTTGGCTTTCTATTTATTCAGGGAACAAGTTTTACCCAATCATTAAAACAACCCATTCCTGAGTTTAAAACGTTCGATGCATTGGCACCAAGCTTAACTCGGAACAATGATACTACTTATGTCATTAACTTTTGGGCTACCTGGTGCAAACCTTGCGTAAAGGAAATGCCCTATTTTCAAGAACTACACAAGATGTATCAAGGTAAACCCCTCAAGATAATTCTTGTTAGTCTGGATATGCGCAAGGAACTTGATTCGCGACTGCGAAAATTTGTTGATGATCAGCAGTTGTCTGGCGAAGTCGTCGCACTTACTGATGTAGACCACAACAGTTGGATCCCCAGGGTAGATGAATCGTGGACGGGTGCTATACCAGCTACATTGATTCGCAAAGGCTCAAAATCATCCTTCCTCGAAGGTGAATGGGATGATCTAAATGCAATAATAGCTGTTATCAAATCAATACAATAACAAACGGATTATTCAAACCAAATTCTATTCGACTATGAAAAAGATGTTTTTCTCCTTAGCTGCCCTCTTTGTACTGCTAACCAATGTAGGGGCTACAACTGGTCCGGGCCTCAATGTCGGTGATAAAGCACCCGAGTTTAAACTTAAAAATGTTGATGGTAGAATGGTAAGCCTCGCTGATTTTCCTCAGGCCAAGGGTTTTATCATCATTTTCACTTGTAACCATTGCCCATTTTCCGTAGCCTACGAAGACCGTATCATCGAATTGCACAAACAATTCGGACCTCAGGGTTATCCTGTTATTGCGATCAATCCCAATGACCCCAGTGTTCAATCCGAGGATAGTTTTGAAGCTATGGTTACGCGTTCCAAAGAAAAATCCTTTGCATTTCCCTATCTCTTTGACGATGGCCAGAAAGTGTATCCTCAGTTTGGCGCAACACGTACTCCTCATGTTTTCCTGCTGGACAAAGAACGGATTGTCCGATATATCGGCGCCATTGATGACAACTTTAGTGATGCAGGATCAGTACAAAAACCATACGTCGCGCAGGCTATAACGGCACTTCAAAACGGTCAAAAACCTGAAACGGATTATACCCGCGCAGTAGGGTGTACCATTAAGGCAAAAAAATAGGCGACGCTGAAAAAATCTATTAGCATTTGCTTATAATTGTGAGTTTACAGCCCGGATTTTCCGGGCTGTTTTATTTGGCGTGGGACCTCGACATTAAAGGAGCTGAATGACAGAAGCCTTTCGATTTCATTTCAGTGGTTAGCTACTTGGAGGAGGCGAAATCAAAACCGTCATTTAGGTGATATATATCCGCCGCATTCTTTTTATCGTGACGGTTTACACTGAATTCTGAAAAAGAAGGGAATGATTTTGCAGTAACACTTATCTTGGTAAAAAAAAGCATGAAATACTGGATACTTGGTTTAGCCATTTTGAATTGTTACAACCTGAATGGTCAGCACCTCCAGGAAAATGTACTACAACCATTTCCCGCGGAATCCTTTCTCGAATTGAATAAGCCTGGCGAGACTCAGGTTAGTTTTCGGTCAGGAATTGACCCGTTGTTAGCTGCACGACTTCAGGATACGATAGAGATATACAGGGACATGTTTAATTCAGTGGGGTTAAGCGCGGCACTTATTTTACCTGATGGGGAGGTGTGGAATGGTGCGAGCGGACTAAAATCATTCCCGGCACTACTACTGGAGCCATCAAATGCACTTGGCGTAGGGAGTGTGTCAAAAACTTTAACGGCTGCGGCAATCATGAAACTATGGGACATGGGTAAATTAAATCCAAATGATCCATTGAGTGCACATATTGGTAACTATCCCAATATTTCTGGTTCAATTACCCTGCAACAATGTCTCCAGCATACATCCGGGCTGGCAGATTATACGGCTAATCCATTGCTTGGGGAACAAATCAATTCCGATCCGGCTAAATTTTGGTCTCCGGAAGAATTGCTTCAAAATTTTGTGTTGGCTCCATTAGCAGCGCCTGGCGTAACTTGGAATTATTGCAACACCAATTATCTTATCCTGGGTAAAGTAATTGAAGTGGCAAGTGGCATGCCCTACCACGAATTTGTTCGGGAGGAGCTACTCCAACCTTTAGGCCTGGATAGTATCACATTAGGTGAATATGAAGTGGAAACGTATGAACGAGCGCACGTATGGGCTGATGCAGGCTTTGGGAAAGTCGATATCGTTCAATTTGGATTTTCCTTGACGGGATTATTTTCTTCTGCGTGGTCAGCAGGTGCTTATTGGTCCACGGCAACGGATATTGCGTTTTGGATGCGTTCACTGCTAGAAGGACAGGTGTTAAGCGCAAATGCACTAAACACAATGAAAGACGTGCTTGAAATCACTCCAGAAGTAGGATATGGCGCGGGTTTGATCCGCTACCGGATAGGGGGAATAGATGCATGGGGCCATGGCGGGAATATTCTATACAAGTCAATCGTCCTGCACATCCCTGAGCTGGGTATTAGTGTAGCAGTCATAGGCAATGACAATGACTTTGTAGGAGAAGGACCGACTGCACTAGCCCTTGTTCAAGGCTACCTTGATTTCATTTCCACATCAGTCGTTAATTCCGATATGGAAAGCAACATTTCGATTTATCCCAATCCTGTAGTTTCGGAAAGTGTAATTACAGGATTGAGCGGCGTTTCAGATATAACCCTGACAGATTTACAAGGTAGGGTACTCATTCAGTCACAAGTATTGGGTACCGAAGAGTGGATGCCTGTTGAAGCAATTTTCCAAGGGAAGAATGTGCCCAACGGACTTTATTATTTGAGCATCATTTCGGAAAAAGAAACCCGGATATTGCCAATCACACTGATGAGATAGATTGAAAACTTATCTATGGCTTTCGGCGTGTTCCAAACTGGCGACTATGGCATAAGCCACTACGGCTATAATACTGCAAAGGAAGATGATCATGGGAATTATATTAAAATGGTGTTTATATGTTCAGGTATAATGTGAAAGCCTGGAATCTAAAAAAAAGTTCCACATGAGTTTATTATTACATACAATTCCTTGACGTGCTCCATCTTGATTTGTCGGACAAAACCATAGGACATTGATCATAACCTACATGTCACAACCTTGGAATAAGTGACCCTGCGGGCTGAAGAGAAACTTTCTAAGATACCAAATACAAAAAAAAAGAGCCATAACAGGTATGGCTCCACTCTCACAAATGTTGAATAAAGTTGTTCTGTATCACAGCGCGAACACTGCGAAGGAAATGAACTTTAGATCTTAGGCTTTATTGCCAGCACTCGCATGGTTATAACGCTGGGTTACTTCATGCCAGTTGACCAGACTCCAAAAGGCTTCAATAAATTCATTGCGGCGGTTTTGGTAGTGGAGATAATAGGCATGCTCCCAAACATCAAGGCCTAGAATTGGTGTTCCTTTTTGCTCGGCCAGATCCATTAATGGATTATCCTGATTGGGCGTGGAGCAAATAAATAATTTGTCGTTAGCATCTACACAAAGCCATGCCCAACCGGATCCAAAACGTGTCATGGCAGCTTTGCTAAATTCAGCTTTAAAGTTTTCAACCGATCCAAAGTCGCGATCGATAGCACTTGCAATGTTCATCTGAGCTGAAGGTTGTCCATCTCCGTTTGGGGTAAGGATTTCCCAAAACAAATTGTGATTCCAAAATCCTCCGGCATTGTTGCGGACTACAGGAGGAAAAGTGGAAACAACATTTAAAATTTCTTCTATGGATAAACCTTCATTAGGCGTTCCAGCAAGTGCACCATTCAAATTATTGGTGTAAGCCGCATGATGTTTGGTGTGATGAATTTCCATCGTTTTAGCATCAAAGTAAGGCTCAAGGGCGTCATACGCATAAGGTAGCTTGGGTAGTTCGAAAGGCATTTTATTAAATTTAGTGGTTAATATCTATGGAAGAAACAGACTATTAGGTTTATGGTTCAGAAGGTTAACTCATTTTAGCTAATTCTGCTCCAAGTGCGATGCAGTCGTTTTTTTTCCGCAAGATATGCACGAAGAATTTGATTTTCCGGCTTTGCCAATGACTCATCCTCATCCAGAATTTTAGCAGCAGTTACACGTGCTGCATGAAGAATATGGCCATCTTCCCGAAGATCGGCTATTTTAAGTCCGAGTGTGCCACTTTGCCGTGTCCCCTCCAGGTCACCTGGTCCCCGCAATTTTAAATCCACATCGGCAATGACAAATCCATCGTTGGTGTGACACATTGTTTCAAGACGAATTTTTGCATCCGGAGATAATTTTCCATTTGTCATCAAGATGCAATAGGATTGGTCCGCACCTCGCCCAACACGTCCTCGCAATTGGTGCAACTGGGACAAGCCAAATCGCTCAGAATTTTCAATGACCATCACACTTGCATTGGGTACATTAACGCCTACCTCGATAACGGTGGTCGCCACCATGATCTGTGTCTCGTGTTTTACAAACCGTTGCATTTCATATTCCTTGTCCGCGGCAGACATTCGACCATGCACAATACTGATTTGAAAATCAGGCATCCTAAACTCGCGTTGCAGAAATTCCAATCCTTGTTGTAAATTCAACAAATCTAAGGTTTCGGATTCCTCAATAAGCGGATAAACAACATAAATCTGACGGCCAAGTGCAATTTGTTCTTTCATGAACCCAAAAAGTCGAAGCCTTTTATTTTCATACCAAAGTTCCGTGTGAATAGGCTTCCTGCCAGGAGGTAATTCGTCAATGATTGAAATGTCAAGGTCGCCATAGATCGTCAGTGCCAAAGTCCGTGGGATGGGTGTTGCCGTCATCACCAGAATATGTGGCGGGTGAGGAGTACTTTTTTTCCACAATGCTGCACGCTGTGCTACCCCAAATCGATGCTGTTCATCCGTGATAGCAAGGCCCAGCTTTTTAAAAATGACGCCAGGTTCCAATACAGCATGGGTGCCGATTAAAATGTCTAGGTGTCCGCTAGCCAGATATTCAAGCGTCATTTTTCTGGCTTTGCCGACCACGCTTCCTGAGAGAAATCCAATTTGAATGCCCATTCCCTTAACCAATTCTTTAATGGAATGAAAATGTTGCTGGGCTAATATTTCTGTAGGAGCGACAAGGCAAGCCTGATATCCGTTGTCAAGCGCAATCAGCATAGCTAATAGGGCCACAACCGTTTTGCCCGACCCAACATCACCCTGCAATAGCCGGTTCATTTGTCGACCTTGTCCCAGATCTCTACGGATTTCACGGACAACCCGCTTCTGTGCGCCAGTCAACTCAAATGGCATAAACTCCTTATAGAAGCGATTAAAATGATCGCCTAGTGCTTCAAAGGCAAAACCGGCAAGTACGGCCTGACGTTGACGTTTCAAGAGCAGCATCTCAAGCTGAATAAAAAACAGCTCCTCGAATTTGAGTCGGTTTCTGGCCAGATCCAATTTTGTCTGATCGGTAGGGAAGTGAATGGTAGTCGTGGCCTCCAATCGTCCCGGTAACCTAAATCGAGTTAACAGATCCGGACGGAGATTTTCCGGGAGATGATGGTCGCTTAATCGTGAAACGAGATCCTTAAGCAGCCGACGAATGCCCCGACTGTCAAGACCTTTTTTACTTAATGATTCGGTACTGGAATAAACGGGTTCAAAATGGAGCCCCTGGTGAGCAACATGGTCTGCCACCAATTCCATTTCAGGATGAACCATGTTCGCCACGTTCCGGAATATCGTAGGTTTTCCAAAGGCCGAATAGAGTTGCCCGGGCTGGAGCACCTGCTCCAAAATCTTGTG
>JAGNXB010000007.1:0-55547 GCA_017985675.1 Saprospiraceae bacterium
TCCCGCGCGAGGCTTACGAAATGCCCCATAGCACATCAACGGAAATAATGGAATCTGAGAATCTGGAAATCTGGAATCGTTGCTAAGGGCGAATGTCCAGTGGACATTCGGTGAGCGAACCGAGCGCTCCCGCGCGAGGCTTACGAAATGCCCCATAGCACATCAACGGAAATAATGGAATCTGAGAATCTGGAAATCTGGAATCGTTGCTAAGGGCGAATGTCCAGTGGACATTCGGTGAGCGAACCGAGCGCCCCCGCGCGAGGCTTACGAAATGCCCTTTAGTATATCAACGGAAATAATCTGGGAATCTGGAATCGCGGGGGGTGGCAGGGTGTTGCGGGGTATCGCAGGGAATTGCGGGGTGTTGATCGGAAATTAAATCAAACAGCGTAGCCCAAACAGCACGGCCCAAACCTTCAAACTGCGTAGCATTGGGCTAAAAGGGTGTAATAAGGGTTTATCACTGTTGTATAACTGTTACATTACTTTATCATAACTGTATCATAACAGTAATAGCTTTTCAAAAGTCAATTACTCTATGTTTCGGGGATGTTGAGAAAAGAATGAGGAATAATCTGGAATCTGAAAATCAGGAATCGCGGTTTTTTTTGTATCCCCTCTCCATACTGTAACAACCGCGTACACCACATTCCCCACATTTAACATTCGACGCTTTATTCTGAAGTCCTCGTGCCTTCGTCAAGTAATAACCCAACCAATGGCATACCTATAACAGAGCTATACTTTGGTTTACTTACGTGATAAGCATATGATACCCCCTTCATACCTACATCATCTCCCTGCGAACGCGTCGCAAAAAGCAGATGAAAAACAGGCTCAAATGAATCGTAAATCATTGATATTGTATATATAATGTAACTCAATAATCTCAATAAGAACCCAAAATGATTCAAATACAAAAAGGGAGCTACAATCAACTAAATTTTGAACGGTTTGTCCCTAAATATGGAACACGTTCCGGAGGTTTGCCCTATGGGTTGCTCACAAAAGTTGTAAGGTCCACCAATTAAAGAAAATGATCAACCAGGTTTGTATTCCAAACTTAGAATAGTGTATATTTATCGCCGTGAGGAAACACCCCTATGCAGACAGTAATCCATTCAAAGCCCACTGGACAAGTTGACTCTGGAGGATGAACGGTGGAAAAAACGAATGTTTGATACAGGAATGGTGCTGATTTAAGAAAGTTACCTGCAAGCTTAACAGACCAATTAAGACATTAAACTTATGACAGAAGTCGAAGATTTTATTTATAATTACGAAGGTTCTCAAAGAGAGACAATGCTGTATATACATAAATTATTATCAGACGAGTTAACTCTTACTGACAAACTTCGGTTTAAAATACCTTTTTATTATAGAAAAAGTTGGATTTGCTATTTAAACCCGAGTAAAAATAACAGTATTGAATTTGCTTTTGTAAGAGGTAATGAACTGTCAAATTCACATGGACTTTTAGATAGCAAGGGGCGGAAACAAGTATGGAGTATAGAATTGACCAAACCATCTGAAATACCAATAAAGGAATTGACTGAGATTATCCAAGAAGCTATTTTGCTTGATGAAACTGTTTCTTACGCATCAAAGAGAAAAAAATCCAAATTTTAACAATATGAGATTAAATACAGGAATTATAACTGACAAATTAGAAGAAACAAAATCTTTCTATGTGGACAAATTGGGATTTTCTATTCTATGGGAAGCCGATTGGTTTATTTTGTTGGCGACACCAAACGGAGCAGACACAATTTCCTTTTTAGTACCGAATCATCCAACACAAGAATTATTATATTTTCGTAAACCATTTAACGGAAATGGAATTTACTTTACGATAGAAGTTGAAAATGTTGATATATATTTCGAAGAACTTAAAAAGACAGGAATTGACATTGCTCTAAATATAAGAAGTGAAGAATGGGGCGACAGACACTTTGCAGTAATCGACCCAAACAATATTGGAATTGACTTTGTAACTCACACTAAAACAGAGTAATGATTATAACGCCAGCAGGTAACACGGGTTTGGCAAAAGTGGCGGTTCAGTGCTCCGCAGACACATTTGTGGGTAATCAAACATTGGTTCTCCGCATCAATCCCGCAGAATAGCGGGATGGTGAAAATCGCCACCTTCGCCAAGCCAGAAACCGTAAACTGCAACCATAGAAAACTGCCACCAATAATATTCAACAATATACAAATAGAAATATTAAAATCTGAAAAATGAACAACCATTTTCTAAATACAAATCATCTATTACTGTCGTTACTATTTGTTGTTACATCCTGTAATGGCCAAGTCAAAACAGATCCACCTCAAGACATCATAAATCAACAAACACCAATCGAAGGCGATCACCCAAAAATTGTACGGACACAAGGTGCTACATCAGGAAATATAACTTGTGAGTTGCAGGATCGAGATGGCAACCTTTGGTTCAGCACAGGCGGAGAAGGTGTTTACCGCTTTGATGGAAAATCATTTACAAATTTCACCTCAAAAGATGGACTCTGTCATAATACTACGAGTATCATTATCCAGGATAAATCAGGGAATATCCTGATTGGCACAAATGCAGGAATATGTAAGTATGATGGAAAGATCTTTAGCGGATACTTCGAAGCGGATACTTTGAATAAATTATTGATTAACAATCTTTTTGAAGACCGAAATGGAAACATTTGGTTTAGCGCGATGAGTAAAGGAATTTATCGGTATGATGGAACTAACCTTTCTAATTTCCTTTACAAATATGAGCACCCATTCTTTGCTGATAAGCACGAAAAAATGACCAGTGATATTTTACAAGATAGAAAGGGAAATATCTGGTTCAGCTCATGGAATCGTGGCGGTGTATGGCGATACAACGGAACAACCCTTACCCACTTTCTTCCATCTGCTGATTATTATTCATTCTTTGAAGATGAAAGAAGTAATGCTTATGATACAACAACTACAAAATATGTCCATTCGCCAGACTACATTACAGATGATATGATTTTCTCTATAACAGAAGATCGGGCTGGCGATATTTGGTTCGCGACCAGAAGACACGGAGTTTGCCGATTTGATGGTAAGTCCTTTACAAGTTTCAAAGAGAATGACAGTTTTATCAGTTATGGAATACATTCAATTCTGGAAGACACAAAAGGAAATATGTGGTTTTCAACTGAAAAGAATGGAGTGTACTGTTATGATGGAAAAACATTTAAAAATTTTACAGAAAAAGATGGCCTCGCAAATAATGCAGTTATGAGTATGCTGGAAGACAAAAACGGCAATTTGTGGTTTGGCACGAAATGGTTTGGTCTAAGTTGTTATGACGGTAAAACTTTTACGACATTTTCTCAATATGACAATTAAATTCAAAGACCTATGCGACCAAAGGAAAGATATGGCAGCAGCGAACATATAAGCCTCAAACAAAGCGTAGCGCAGCGGAGGTGCGATTTGGGGCTGTGTTGATTGAAGTGTCGAGCGTGGAGTGTGGACAGTGGCAGATAATTTCGTAATAATCTGGAATCTGGGAATCTGGAATCTGGACGGAGGACGGAAGACCGAAGACGGAAGACGGAAGACCGAATATGGAAGACCGAATATGGAGTGGAGCGTCAAGTGTTAATCATGGCTTGATAAGAACAACCCGACACCCACGACAACCCGACAACTATGACATCCACGACCTTCGACCTTAGGACTTTCGACCTTAAGACCCTGTCTGACGCCAGGCAGGCTTCGACTATAAGAGATCCACAAAATCCTGTATATTTATCCCTGTATGGAAACGCCCTCCATTCAGAAACATCTCACGACAAAAACAATGGCATCTATTCAAAGCCCACTGGACAAGTTGGCTTTGAACGATGACCGATGGGAAAAAGGGAATAGTTGATACTGGCGATTGGAGGATATAATTTAGGTGTAGCCAACTTTAAAAAGAGAAAACTCTCATTAAACCTTTTGGATTAGGGAGTATCTAAAATGATATGACCAAAACATAAAACCATGATTGACTATAAAAAAGCATTCAAAACAAGCTATGTCTTTCTTTTGATCTCTGTATTTGCAATGTCTGGTTGCAGTAAAAAGGAAGAAATAAATAATGATAACCCTACGCCAGAAACACCTGACTTAACGCATTTACCCTTTGGGGGTAAAGCTCCCAACAATATTTTGATACGGAATCAAGGCGAACCATCGCCCGATTATCTATCTCTTTGGCTATGTGGACTTCCTGCTAATGGTGCGGGTGCAAATAATGCAGCTGACTGGACAAATCCTGATGGTAGTTGGGATTATACGAGAAAACCACAAGTTGAAGGTAATGTAATATGGGTATCTGAATTTAACATCACGTTAGATGGCAATGGTAATCGTGTTTTAACTGGTAATGGTTTACCAAATCACCCAACAGGAGTTTTTCCTATACAACCAGGTACAATCCCATGGAATTATGATAAGAATCCAAATATTATATCTCTTCAGCCTTTAAGTTTTACTATTCCTGCAATTCCTTTAGAAGCTGCAACAAAATCATGTGTTGGATTTGGTCCGGCAGGTTACTCTTTAACGGGTAGTGCCATTTACCATGGTGCTTCAACACTTGGCACAGATGCAGCTGCACACGAAATGCTAGATAGATTTGGCGGGCACACAGACGGGACAGAAAGATACCACTATCATTATCCATCACAAGACTTACAAGACCATATTCACAAACATACTTCGGGACATTCAGCTCTGATGGGTTATATGCTTGATGGTTTTGGCATTTATGGACCATATGGGGAAAATGGAGAGTTATTAAAATCAGCAGATCTAGATGAATGCCATGGTCATAAGCATCCTGTAATGTGGGATGGACAAATGGTCAATTTATACCACTATCATTGGACTTATGATTTTCCATATAATATCGGATGTTACAAGGGAACACCCCAATAAAATCTTACCTAAAAGCTTATGTCAAATCTAAATTTTTTACTCGCAGTAATAATTTTTGTCTTCTCCATTACATCTTGTTCTAAAGGTGACAATAATTTAGTTCCAACTACTACAAGCACCCCAAATATTCTCTTGATTATAGCCGATGATTTGGGAAAAGATGCCATCAATGGTTATCAGGAAGGTAGTATAAAGCCAAACACGCCAAATATTGATGTTATTAGAAATAATGGATTAATGTTTACTAATTTTTGGGTTAATCCTACGTGTACGCCAACCAGATCTTCTATTATTACTGGCAAATATGGCTACCGAACAGGTGTAAAAGGAGTTGGTGATGTGCTAAATTCATCGGAAACGGTGATTCAAAAATATATAAATGACAACACAAATAATAAATATGCAACCGCAGTAGTTGGTAAATGGCATCTATCTGGAAATAGTACTGGCTTTAATCCTGAAACGTTTGGTATTGACTATTATGCAGGATTAATTCGCGGAACAGTAGATGACTATTATCAGTGGCAACTCACTGAAGATGGTGGAACAAGTCAACAAACCACTTATATAACAGAGAAATTGACAGATTTAGCCATCAATTGGGTAAATAACCAAAGCAAACCATGGTTTCTTTGGTTAGCTTACAATGCTCCCCACACACCATTTCATGTTCCGCCAAGCAATATGCACAGCCAAGGAAACTTGCCTGCATATACTAACGGTATGGATGCAACTCCCTATTTTATGGCTTCCATAGAAGCGATGGATTATCAAATTGGGCGTTTTTTGGCAAGTATACCCGCAGATGAAAAAGAAAACACTATTATTATTTTTTTGGGAGATAATGGTACAACAAATTTAGTAGCTCAAAGCCCGTATTCAAATACAAAAGTAAAAAACACGTTATACCAAGGAGGAATAAATACACCTTTGTTTATTTCTGGAAAAGAAGTTTCCAGAACCGGTTCTGACAATCAATTGTTGGCAGGAACTGACCTATTTGCAACACTTGCCCAAATTGCAGGAATAAATGTAAATGAGTATCATGACAGTAAAAGTTTTAAAACCCTTTTTTCTCAATCCAGTAGTATTCGGAATTATCAGTATTCGGAATTAAAAGACGGCTCAGCTGAATCGTGGACTATAAGCAATGGTAAGCATAAACTTTTAATAAAGAGTACAGGAAATGAAGAAATGTATCATTTGACCAACGATCCTTATGAACAAAATAATTTATTGAATGGTGCCTTATCTTCAACAGAACAGAGCGCAAAATTGGAATTAGAAGTAGAGCTGAATAATATAAGACAATAAATAAACTGGCTACAACATATAAGCCTCAAACGAAGCGTAGCACAGCGGAGGTTCGACTTGGGGCTATCAAGGGGTCAAAGGTAAGGGGTCAGAGGAAGGGGTAAGAGGTAAAGGGTAAGAGGTAAAGGGTCAGAGGTAAAGGGCCAAAAAAGTGTAGCGTGTCGAGAGTGGAGCATCAAGAGTCGACACCCACGACAACCCGACACAGATGACAACAACGATAACCTGACACCCACGACAACCCGACAACTATGACAACCACGACAACTCGACAACAAATACACTGTGACTGTGACTTTGGATATTTGACCTTATGACTTTTGACTATAAGAGATCCACAAAATCCTGTATATTTATCCCTGTATGGAAACACTCCCATTCAGAAACATCTAATGACAAAAACTTTGGAATCCATTCAAAGCTCACTGGATAAGTTGGTTCTGAACAATGACCGATGGTGAAAATGAATGGTTGATACAGGAATATAGCTAATATAAGAAAGTTGGCAGCAATAATAAAAAATAACATGAAGCGATTAATTTTTATTATAATATTTTTTATTGGGAAAACCTTACAGGCTCAAAATATTTTTCCTGAAAATTTTCAAGATTGCAATACTGACCATTTTGCTCTTGAAAGTGACACAACAGTCGCAAAAATATCGGATGAGGATTTTATTAACATTATCATTGGAGGTTTTGGCAAAAAAACAAAACAAAAAATAAAGGGAATTTTATCCATGCAAATTATAGTTGACTTGGATGGGAAATCCTGTCTTTTAAGTATAGAGAATAAAACCAATATATCTTCATCAAAATTAAAGATTAAGAATACGATTGATACTTATTTAATTTGGAACAAGCCAACAAAGAAAGTTGCTGCTATAGTAGTTCTTAATTTTAGTAACAATAAGATTTCCTTAAAAAGATTTGGATTGAATGGCAATATTGGATGGCATGAAATTACTGATAAACCAAATGAATCCACAAAAGTTCCTATAGAAAATAAAAATCATAATGCCGAAAACAATCCTACGATATTAAAAGATAAAAAAACAGATTCTGTTTGGAAATTATTCAACACGAGCAATTCAGCAATTCCCTACAATATGTCACGGTCTGTTGATATTGACAGTAATGGCGTTGTGTGGTATTGTACAGACGAGGGAATTGTCAAAATAGAAAATAATATTTGGACTGTTCTAACAGCTCAAAATTCTCCACTTCCGAGCAATAAATATGGTAAAACGATTACAACTGGATTAGCCATTGATAAACAAAATAGGGTTTGGGTTGAGTCATTTGGTAAAGTAATGATGTATGACGGAATTAATTGGATAAAATACGATAGTGTAAATTCACCATTAAATTTAGTTCAGGATATTTCAGTTGACAGAAATGGAGTTATTTGGTTTGGCACTTTTAATGGTTTAGTAAAATTTGACAATGGTGAATGGGTTGAATACAATACTAATAACAGTCAAATTCCTTCAAATAATGTCAGAAAAGTCTTTTTAGATAATAACAATATTATATGGGTTGCAACCGAAGGAGGAATTTCAAAATTTGACAACAAAAATTGGATTGTATTTAATACAACCAATTCAGAACTTCCAAGTAATAGTGTTGCTTGTGTTACAGGAGACAAATCAGGAAACATTTGGATTGGCACAAACGAAGTCAAAGGAAAAGGCGGCTTAGCAAAAATAGACAATTCTGGATTTTGGACCGTTTATACAAAAGAAAATTCAAAATTACCTACCAATACAATTTGGGAAATAGAAGTTGAAAATAATATTATTTGGCTTGGTCATAATAATGGTGGTCTCGTAAGATTAGATGGTGAGAATTGGGAGATATACAATACTTTAAATTCTATTATCCCTCACGATTATGTATGTTCAATTGCAATAGACAAAAATGGAAATAAATGGATAGCAACATTTGGGGGTCTAGTATTTACAACAAGATAATAATTACTGCTGCCAACAGGCAATATGATAAAAATTCATCCAAATGAACAAGCATCTTTTATTTGATAGATTCAGTAAGAATTTAGACCATATAAAAAGATTCTATGGAATAACCTTTCACGAAGAAGATACTTCAGAGTTATATATTTGTCCCCTTTCATTTAGAGTGCATACCAAAGAAGGGTTGGATGAAAAATTTGAAGATCAACTTACCGCTGAACATGCCCCACCCAAATCACTAAATGGTAAGGTCGTTGCTTTGACGACAAAAAATTTAAATACTAAATCTGGTCATACTTACGACACTAAGTTAGAGAAATTTATAAACTTAATTGATTTTAAGAACGGTGTGTCAGATATTGCAACCACATACCGGATTGATAATAGCTTTTCCATTAAAGGAGAAGTTTCCAAGAGAGACCAACTTCAATTTAATTTTCAAACTAAAACGTTTCATCAAGGTGCACAAAAATTTCTCAACCTATTGAAAAGTGGTGAACAATTCCGAATAGAATTTTCCTTACCCAATTCTAAAAGACCGGATTTAGCGTTTCTCAGAATTGCTTACCTTATAGCATTTGGAGAATTGGGCTATAGTGCTTTATTCGGTAGAATCTCTTACATAAATTCCAGTATGGCCATTATAAGGCAACAATTACTAAATCCTGAAACATCCATAATTTCTAATATCCCAATACTAAAAGACAATTTTCCAGACGAATTTTTAGGAGTTAATATCATATACCATCCAAAAGAAATAAAAGCACTTTTTGTCGTATTCGATTTAGAAACAGATAATAACAGACACAGGTACGGCGTTTTTTTACCTGGTCCTGATTCATTTGGTTTTAAGTTTCAAGAGTATTTAACGAAAGCCAAAAGTATAGATAATGAAATTAAATTTGAAGCTTATACTTTCCCCCAGAAATTAGACTTGACTAAATTTGAAGATAGCATACACTATTATGAAGCTTGGGAAAAGTTGAATGGTTGGGAAAAATGAAGAAGTACTACTATTAACAGCACCTACCCAAAAGTGGCGGTTTAGTGCGCCGCAGACATATTTGTGGTTAATCAAAGTTTTGTTCTCCGCATCAGCATTTGTAGTAAAAATCGCCACCTTCGCAACCCCAAAAACGTTAGAAATAAGTGTATCAGACAACCCGATCAACATAGTCAACCAATCCTAAAATCACCATATCACCCCCCTATATTCCAACATCCGGGCTCGCAGCCGGACTAATCTGTCTCAACAACCTGCCTCATCAGCAGCCAGACCCATCACCCCCCTCTACTTAATTACTACGCAGTTTGAAAGTTTGGGCCGCGCTGTTTGGGCTACGCTGTTTGACCTCCCTGCAACACCCCGCCATACCCCGCGACACTCTGCAACACCCTGCCCAACAACCTGCCTCATCGGCAGGCAGGCCCAATAACTCAACAACCCAATAACCCCCTCCCCTATCGGTTTTCCTTCCATACGTCGCTGCCATCCTCGAGTACTTCCCGGCCCCAAATGGGAACTTCCGCTTTGATGCGGTCTACGATATGTCGGAGCGCTTCGAATGCCGCATCGCGATGTGGCGAAGAGACAAAAACAAAAAAACTGATTTCGCCGGCTTTGACCGCACCCAGGCTATGGTAAATATGCATGCAGGTCAATGGCCAGGTATCAAATGCCGCCTCCCGTATTTCATGTACCTTTTTTTCGGCCATCTCTTCATACGCGGTATAATCGATCCAGGCCACCCGTCCGCCATCTTTTTCATCCGATCGCACCTGACCTAAAAATAGCGCGTGCGCACCAATATCCGTTTTGCTTTGATGCTTCGATAAGCTCTCGCCTACAAAAAGCGGATCAATCGGACCTTGTTTGAATATTTTTTTCATACTTTTTTTTTCTATGGGCACCTCTATTAACCGCCCGAATAAGGCGGCATGATAGCTATTTCTGCTCCCGGAGGAATCAATTGATTTCCGGAAATAATTTCCTGATTTACAGCCAGAATATAGGGCACCTCCGCTAACGCAGGAAACTGCTCCAAAAGCACTTTCCGCAAGGTATCCGTATCACCCACATGTGGAAGGGACAGATGTCCATTTCCCAGGATGCGGGATGCCATTCCAAAGGCTATAATATCAATAGTTGTTTTTTCCATTGGTCAGGTTAGAAATAATTTAATCGAGGCAATGATAAGGACCAACGCTAAAATATAACGAAGGCCCAACAAATGCAATTTGGCTGCACCATAATAACTCCCGGCCAAACCGCCTATAAAAGCAAAACCAATCATCCATGGCATTCGTTCATCCCAGACCAATCCGCCCGTGAGCAAGCCGGCCAGTCCCGCTATCGAATTGACTAAAATAAACAACGCCGAAACCGCCGCCGTCTGTTTCATATTCGCCCAATGTAACAATAAAATAACCGGACTAAGAATAATGCCGCCACCAATACCCAGCAGCCCCGAAAAAAAACCGATCAGACTGCCTATCAGCAAGGCACTTGCAAGGGGTACACCGACAAAATGGGCTTCCCCCTTTTTTTGTTGCCACAACATCCGGGCCACGGCAAGGAGCAAAAATAGTCCCAATATTTTTTTATACACATAGGGATCGATCTCCATCATTCCGCCTAAAAATGAAGCCGGAATAGATGCCGCAGCAAATGGCCAGAATAAGTGCCAGTTAAAATGATTTTTTCGATAATAATGATAAAACGATAAACCGGCTACCAATATATTTAACAAAAGCGCCGTGGGCCGCATCACCTCCGGTAAAAATCCGAATAATGCCATCAACGCCAGATAGCCACTCGCACCACCATGCCCGACACTGGCATATAAAAAGGCCACGATGACCATTAATGCGTACAACAGGAAAATGGGTTCCATCAATGCTGCACTTATGTTCTGTCGTGAGGTAACAATTGCACATCGACCATCGTCCCAGCTTCCACTATTTCGATTTCCTGATCCAGGATGATGATACAATCTGCCTCGGCAAACGACCGCATGATATAAGACAGTTGGCCCTCCAGCGGCAGCACTTCATCGCCCTGCAATTTGGCTTTTAGAAAAAAAGTGAGTCCCTTCTTTTTGGTAAACGTTTTGGCTATCGGCATCCGGCGTCTTTCCAAAACCAGGGTTTCATGGCCGCTCATTTTTCGGATACACGGCCGCACATACTGATAAAAACAACTCATCACCGAAGCCGGATTGCCGGGCAATGCAAAAACAAGCGCGCTGTCCTGGCGACCAAAATAAAGTGGATTTCCGGGGCGCTGTTTTACCTTGTAAAAATACGTTTCGATTGTCCCTTTTTCAAAAGTGGACCGCACGATATCGTGATCCCCTACCGAAATACCACCCGTAATCAGTACGATATCTGACTGGGCAACCGCCGACGCATAAACCTTCCCAAACGCTACTTCATCATCTGCCACACGAACGACTTCGGCCACATGAATGCCTGTCTCTGCCAGGCCCGCTTGCAGGGTATGTGAATTGGATTCATAAATCTGCGCTCCCTGGATGGGTTGTCCGGGCGGGATCAATTCCGAACCCGTGACCAATATGGACACCCGCGGCTTGCGATAAACAGGGACCGTCGCTATACCCATGCTGGCCAAAAATCCCACGGCACCCGGGGAGAGAAAATATCCCTCCGCCATAGCTAATTCACCATGCCCGATGTGGGTCCCTTTACGTCGGATATGGGCACCCAGCACGACCTGACCCGACCGGATGATCATCCGTCCATCCTGCTCCTCCGTCCATTCCTGCTGCACCACCGTATCGGCACCATCCGGCATAGGCGCACCCGTAAAAATACGCTGACACTCGCCCTGGTGGACCGGCTGGGTGGGCATCGTGCCTGCCGGTATCTCACCCGTAATGGTATAAGCGGTATCTCCACCTTCTATCCACTTCAGCGCATAACCATCCATCGCCGAATTGTCAAAAGGCGGCATATCGGCCGGAGCGTAGATGGCCTCTGCGAGGATTCTGCCCCCCGCCTGTGCGACGGGGATACGCTCTATGCCCAACCGGGGCGATTGCTCAATAACAATTGAAAGTGCCTCCTCAAAGGCAATCAGATAAGGTCCTTTCATGGGACGAAGATCACAATTATTTTATGATCTCCTCCCCAATTCACGGGCAATAAACCCCATCCCCGGAAGACGGGTTACGGTGCACTCAACCTGGCGACTTACCTTTGCGCCGCGATGACATATCTTGAATTAGAAAAGGTGACCAAAACCTATGGCGAAAAGGTGCTTTTCGACCAGGTGGACCTAAAAATCAACAAGGGGCAGAAAGTGGGCCTGGTGGCCCGAAACGGATCAGGCAAAAGTACCCTGCTCCGGGTCGCTGCCGGGGTAGACCTTCCCGAAGGCGTCCATGCCAAAGTGCAGCGCCACCCGGATGTACGCATGGGTTACCTGGACCAGGACACCCCTTTTGCCGAACACCTCCGGGTCATCGATGTGATCCTGGATGCCAAGGATCCCGTGCTGGCGATCGTGCGAAAATATCAGGAAATGATTGCCCGCGATCCCGAAAATCCGACCTTGCAGGATCTTGTACATGCCATGGATGAAAATGGCGGCTGGACGCGCGAAGCGCGTATCCGGGAGGTACTGGGCAAACTGAATCTCCATGATCTGGAGCGCAGTGTGAGCAACTTGTCGGGTGGGGAGCGCAAGCGTATTTCGCTGGCCCGAGTCATATTGGAGGAGCCCGATTTTCTCATCCTCGACGAACCGACCAACCACCTGGACGTCGACATGATTGAATGGCTTGAACAATACCTCAGCCAACAAAATCTCACCCTCTTTATCGTCACCCACGACCGGTATTTTCTCGAAAATGTCTGCGACACCATTATCGAATTGGAACGCGGCAAATTGTATAAATACAAAGGCAACTACGCCGACTATCTGGAAAAAAAGACCACCCGCGAGGAGACCAACGAAGCCGAAACAGGAAAACTAAAAAGGCTTTATTTAAAGGAACTCGACTGGGTACGGCGCTCGCCATCTGCCCGGGGCACAAAAGCCAAATCCAGGGTGGATAAATTTTATGAAATTAAAGATCAGGCCACCCAAAAAGGGCCCGATAAAGATCTGCAGATTGATCTTAAAGGCAGTCGCCTTGGAAGCAAAATTCTGGAGGTGCATTACCTCACCAAAAAATTTGGCGACAGGGTACTGATCGATCATTTTAATTATACTTTTCGAAAAGGCGAACGCGTCGGTATCGTCGGACCCAACGGCGCCGGCAAAACGACGTTGCTTCAATTATTAACCGGTCAGATGCGCCCCGACGGCGGCAAAGTAGTTACGGGTGGTACCGTCGTTTTTGGATATTATACGCAGTCAGGACTGGACCTCTCGGATGACAAACGGGTGATTGACGTGATCCAGGATATCGCCGAATTTGTGCCCCTGGATAATGGCCAAAAATTAACGGCACCGCAACTGCTGGAGCGTTTTATGTTTCCGCGACCGCAGCAACAAGTATATGTGTCGCAACTGTCCGGTGGCGAAAAACGCCGTCTGCATTTGCTAACCGTACTCATGCGCAATCCAAATGTGCTGATCCTCGATGAGCCGACCAACGATCTGGATATCCTCACACTGAATGTGCTGGAAGAATACCTGATGGAATTTCCGGGTGTTATTCTCATCGTGACACATGACCGGTATTTTATGGATAAAATCGTGGAGCATTTATTTATTTTTGAAGGGGAAGGAAAAATCCGGGATTATAATGGATCCTATACCGAATATCGGAGTTGGTTAAAGGAAAAACAAAAAACCGATAAACAACAGGATACGACCGTTAAGGCAACAGTTGCACCCCGTAAAAATGCCCATCAGCACCCCAACCAAAAAGTGCTGAATAAATTGGAAAAAGAAATCGCCAATAAAGAATCGCGACGCAAAGAAATACACGATCTTTTTTCCGAAAATACCCTTGACCCCGCCGGCATCAGCAAGTTGAGCATGGAACTGGACACCCTCAATAAATCCATCGAAGATCTGGAAATGCAGTGGATGGAAATGGCGGAGGAATAGGGAGGGAGGTTTTGAGGTTTTGAGGGTTTGGGGGTTTGAGGAGATGGGAGTTCTTTGTTCTTTGTTCTAAGTTCTTTGTTCCAGGTTTTAAGTTTTACAGTTCATAGTTTTACAGTTCTACATTTGGAAAGTAGGAATTTCGACACCCATTAATATCTAATACATCATACATTTTACATCCTTCTACCTTCTACTTTCTACTTTCTACAAAATGCGGAGGACGGATGACCGAAGACCGATGACGGAAGACCGAAGACGGATGACCGAGGTTTGTGGCTCAAAGACAGATGACCGAGAACCGAACCCTGCGACACCCCGCAACCCGCAACTACGCAACCCGCATCCCCTCTCCGAATAAACGAATACACGAATAACCGAATAACCCCTTCAACAATCTCCAAATCCACCAAGCCGAAATCAGATAAAACTGTACTTTTGCCGTTCGCACTACTTATGAGCCAATACCTCGTCTCCGCCCGAAAATATCGCCCCGTCCGCTTCGATGAAGTTGTCGGTCAGGGTCATGTCACCAACACCCTGAAAAGTGCCATCCGTCAGGAAAAACTGGCTCATGCCTTCCTGTTTTGTGGCCCAAGGGGTGTCGGCAAAACAACCTGTGCGCGGATTCTCGCCAAGGTCATCAACTGCGAACATGTCGGGGAAGACCTGGAGCCTTGCAACACGTGTAGCTCCTGTGTTTCCTTTAATAACAACGCCTCCTTCAATATCCTCGAGCTGGATGCCGCAAGCAATAACTCCGTGGATCACATCCGGGCCCTGGTCGAGCAAGTGCGCTTCCAGCCCCAGCAGGGCCGCTATAAGATCTATATCGTGGATGAGGTGCACATGCTCTCTCCGGCTGCCTTCAATGCCTTTTTGAAGACGCTTGAAGAACCGCCACCCTACGCCATTTTTATCCTGGCTACGACGGAGAAACACAAAATCATCCCTACCATTCTCTCCCGTTGTCAGATCTATGATTTCCGCCGGATCTCAACTGCCGACACGGTAGAGCACCTGCAGGATATTTGCAAGCAGGAAGGACTCACGGCCGATGACGAAGCCCTGCATATCATCGCCGAAAAAGCCGATGGCGCCCTGCGTGATGCCCTCTCCATTTTTGACCGGATGGCCAGTTCGGGAGAAGGGAAGGTCACCTATGACGGCGTGATCCGCAACCTGAACGTATTGGATTACCAGTACTATTTCCGGATTACGGACGCCCTGCTGAGCAGCGACCATGCCGGTGCACAACTCATCCTGGCAGATATTTTCCAAAACGGCTTTGAAGGCGATACCTTTATTAACGGTCTTGCCGAACATATGCGCAACCTCCTCGTGGTGCAGGATACACGCACCACGGCCTTGCTGGAGACCAGTCCGGCCTGGCAGCAGCGGTATCACGAACAGGCCCTGCTGGCAAGCACAGGATTTTTGCTCACTTCGCTACATATAGCCAATCAGGCCGACATCCATTTCCCCATGGCCCGCAACAAGCGATTGCATGTCGAAATGGCCCTGTTAAAAATGGCCCATATCCAGGATGTCCTGGACAAGGCGGCCATGTCGCCTTCTGAAAAAAAAAACACCAGTCCTGACCTAAGTGATTCGCCCCCCGGCAAACCCGTTTCCGATGCGCCCCCACCTGTAGATCCTGTCGTCATCACCCCCGTGTTGGCGGATAGCCTGGTAACGGATCAGGTGGACGAGGCTCCTGCGGAGATGGAGGAAACCATGCCTTCAGGTGAAGAAGCACCTTCAACAGGAGCCGACAAAACGGTGCCTGTGCCCCATGCCAAAATATCGCCACTTGCCGGATCGCCCCTCTCCCTGAAAAAACTGGAAAAGGATTTTTTGCAACGGCAGCAGGAAAAAGAAGAAACCCATATTACCCTGGAGCAGGTGCTGGCAGCCTGGGAAGCATATGCACTCCAGGTGGAATCCCCATCGCTGCGGCAGTTTTTACAATCGGCAGAGGTACAATTAAATGGCGACCGGCTCCTGGTCATCGTCGGCACGCAGATGGCCCGCGGCATGATCCAGCAGGACACCGCCTTGATGAGCAATCTACGGGAGACCCTCAGCCATCCGCATCTGGGTATGTTTTTGGAAATTGATAGCAGTCGCGCTCCGGTCAGAGAAGATGAGGATAACGGCCCCACCACTCCAAGAGAAATATACGAACACATGGCCGCCAAAAACCCCCTGCTCAATGAACTGCGGAAGCGATTTGATCTGAGTGTAGATTGACTTGTTCGAAGTTGACTCTACTGCATTACCGATGGCGGAAGAGATATAGGAAGTGCCGTCTTAAGCACCCCTAAATAGGGTTGCGCCAATGCAATTACCTTACAACAAGACCTGTACTAACGAAGGTTTACTGCTTAATAAATGGCAGGACATGGCTCCCCTTTTCAAATTGTAATTGTAAATAATAGGTCCCGGAAGGGATTCCTTCCAGATATATTATTTCAGTATTTGATTTAGTACTATTTCCAAGGGGTCTGCCCATTCCATCCAAAATAGTATATCCTGTCATCGTTTCTCCGATGTCATTCAATCCGTTTATGGTGAGCATATCAACTGCCGGATTTGGAGAGATAGTTAGCTTTTTATATGGACTCAAGGAGATGACGGAAACAGATTTTCCGTCAAAGACAAATAATTCATCTGCTTGTGCGGCTGTAAATCCCACAAAGGCAATTTTATCTTTGCCAATCTTTAGATGATACACCGGATTAGACCCTTGTTTGCCCGGATTCAAATTTGCAATCAACTCCCAAGTATTAGTTGCCGGATCATAGAGATACGGCTCAAACCCTGTATCACCGCCTATTGGGTTAATATGTCCTGGCAGGAATAATTTGCCATTTATAGGGGTAATTTGATAGCCGGGGATGGGGAATTGCTTATTAAAAAATCGAATAAGGACACCATCACTAATAGGATTGTATCTATACAAATGATAATCTGACCAAAATAACACGTCGTTATTAAAATCTACAAATGCTTTTGGCTTTGATAGTAAATCACCTCCATATCCTGACCCATTAGATTCTTCACATATGACTGTACCACTTAATGTTCCATCGGATCGGTAAATAATACTTTGTGATCCGAATTTTTCCACTACAAAAATAGTCCCATATTGTGTATCATAAAACTCTCGACGTGGCTGTAAATGTTCATTTGTCGTCCAATATTCCTGCGTCGAATTGATATCAAATTGATCCAATGAATTAGTAGAAAAATCATAAAACCAAAACCGATTATAAAACAAAAACCCATTACATAACATCATCAGCTTGCCATCCTCAAACCAATAATCCATAAAATTCTGATATTCGGGCACTTTAAAAACAGTATCCACCTGATTAATGGTAGGGTGAAGGCGAAGCAATACTGTCTCAGTTGGTCGAATAATAAAAGAATAAAGTGTATCCATATACATAAATACCGGTTTCGGATCGTGCTTCCCATAGAGAACATCAGGGATCGACATCACAATCGAAGTATTGGCCGCATCACCTTGCGTAGATATAATTAATTGATCTCGGCTATCGGTTGCTACATTGAAAATCTGCCCACTGAAGTATAGGGTGTTACCTTCTACCCAGCCCCGACATTTTTCCATTTGATACCCTTGTGGTGTTATTCCCTCCGGACCAGGTATCAAATCCACCACCAGATCACAGGTTTCACCAAGAGGATCTACAGCCCATAGTTCATTGCCATATTCCACAGTATACACTACAAATAGTGCTTTGCCATTGACTATACCAAGTGGAACGATATCCTGCATCTTGGGATTAAAAACCCAGGGTGCAAATTCCTTTATTAGGAATGTGCCATCCTTTGTGCCATCTGTACGCCAAATGGCCCGGGGATTGAAGGTACAGATCAGAGAGACAGAATCATTTAATTGGTCAGCCCACCGGAAATTGAGAATAGTATCTGATGTACCAAAATTAGTGAGCGATTCCACCTGGGCTCTTAGGACAAATGGAGATACAAATAAGACAAGTAAAGAAAGTAAAATATAACGCATATCTCAGGGGTTGACTTAGTTATAACATGGTCGTTTTAAAGATACAAAAGTAAATCAAGGCAAAGGTTTAAAAATCAGTCTTTATGCAACTAATCTAACATCAAACAAATACCTGTAACATTACTCCAAGCTAAGTTACCACATTTTTCAAAACCTGGTCACAGATGTGCCGACATTTTTTTTGGCCCCTTACCATCTGCGGGTTGCGGGGTTGCGGGTTGCGATGTTTCGGGTTGCGATGTTTCGGGATGCGGGTTACGAAGTTGCGGGTTGCGAAATGCGTGATGAGACATTTTTTGGCCCCTTACCTCTAACCCATTACCCCTTACCATTTGCGAGATGCGGATTGCGAAGTTGCGGGATGCGGGGAATGGCAGGGAATTGCGGGGTGTCGCAGGGTAATTGCAGGGAAATATGATCAAACGGCGCAGCCATCAAACCGCGCAGCCCAAACGTTCAAACTGCGTAGCATTTGGGTTAATTGCGACACTGACACAAACTCCGACTCAGACACAATGGACGTTCAAAACTTAAATACGGGCTGTAATCCTCGTCCTTCGGTCCTCCGTCATCTGTCCTCCGTCTTCGGTCTTCCGTCTTCGGTCTTCCGTCCAACATTTTGTAAAAAGTAGAAGGTAGAATGTAGAAGGAGGTTGGAATGTAGAATTGTAAAACTGTAGAACTTAAAACCTGGAAACAAAGAATAGAACAAAGAACCTAGAACTTAAAACAAAGAATCCCTCACCTTTAGCGCCTTTTGCGCCTTTGCGGTTATCTTCTTTTGTAGAAGGTAGAAGGGTGAAGGTAGAAGGACGTAGAAAGTTGAACTGTAGGAAGCCATGCTGTACCATGCCTTACCTCTTACCCTTCACCTCTTACCATTTGTGAGATGTAGGACAATCTAAACCAATTGGAAATACATACAGTGGAATATTGGTCATCCAGTCCTGAGTTTTAAAATCTGATAAGGACGTTCGAACAACGCGGGATGGATTAAATGTGTCATAAAACACTCTGAGACTTTTTGATCTCAGGTTTTCAGCGGCTTTTACTTCTACTGGAATGACTGCATTTTTAAGTTGGATAACAAAATCAACTTCAGCCTTTGATTTTTCGACTGTCCAGTAATGCGGGGTAATATGATTAGCAACGATTTGCTGCAGTACATACTGCTCCGAAAGCGTGCCTTTAAATTCAATAAAAAGGTCATTTTCTTTCAGAATAACGGATGGATCGAGTTTGCCCATAGCTGCTAAGAGGCCTACATCAAATAAATAGATTTTAAAGTCATTTATATCTTCGTAGGCAGCAAGCGGAAGAGATGGTTTGGAAATCCGTGTTACTTTATGTATCAAGCCGGCATCAGCGAGCCAGGCCAGTGCAAGTTCAAAATCCTTTGCTCTGGCACCCTGGCGCAAAGCACTATAAATAAATTTTGAGTTTTCTTTAGCCAATTGGCTAATGATGGATTGCCATACCATACGTATACGCGGCAATTGATCGTAAGGAGCATGTTTGGAAAAATCCTGTTCATAAGCATCCAATAATCGTTGCTGAATTACCCGCACTCCATGATAATCGTTCGTTTGAATAAAATGATTCACCGCCTCCGGCATCCCTCCTATAAAATAATATTGACGCAATAATTCAATAAGTTTTTGTTTAAACGCAGTTACCATTTCCCAGTCAGAATCCTTCATCATCTGCAATAGCGGCTCATTGGCACTAGCAACCAAATATTCATGAAACGTCAACGGATAGAGATCCAGGAATTCCACCTTACCTACCGGAAAAGAAACCACCTGATGCATAGCTACTCCGAGTAATGAGCCCGCAGCAATAATATCGAATGAAGGAGCATTTTCCTGGAAATATTTTAAAGCCGTCAGTGCAGCCGGACACTCCTGGATTTCATCCAGCACGATCAGGGTGGTATCGGGCTGAATTAAGACGCCTGTTTCAATTTGCAAACCTCGGATCAAACGATGGAGGTCAAAATCTAGTTCGAACAATGCGTGCATCGTTTTTGAACTTTCCAGATTAATATAGGCGATTTGTTCGTATTCCCGGGACCCAAATGCCTTCATGAGCCACGTTTTTCCAACCTGCCGGGCTCCCCGAATAATCAACGGCTTGTGATTGGGCCGACGCTTCCAATCTACCAGTTCTTTGTAGGCTAATCGCTGCATTCGTCATCATTTATGTGCAAATTTACACTTATTCGTACGAAAAAGTGTGGTCAACATACGCAATAGTGGACGAAATGGTGAAGAGTCGTCATTAGATTCACCATGTCCCGGTTTTTTTCGCAATAACGCCATAACCCAATAACCCCATCTCCATATGCGCCTTTGCGGCTATCTCCTTTTGTAGAAGGTAGAAAGTTGAAAGTAGAAGGACGTAGAAAGTTGAACTGTAGGAAGCAATGCTGTACCAACGCTTACCTCTAACCCTTCACTCCTTACCATTTGCGGGTTGCGAAGTTGCGGGTTGCGGGGTTGCGGAGTTACGCTCGCTGCGCGAAACACACGAGATTTTAGTTCCCGCGCAGCTTATTCCAGATTCCAGATTCCCGGATTCCAGATTATTACCTTCCAGATTCCAGATTCCAGATTCTCAGATTATTCCGAAATTTACACCATCAATGGCAAAACAAAAACCAGATCCCATCCCCAAAGCGGATGACCACGTACTCCGGCCACCGGCAGAATCAGCCTTTGCGCACGAACTGGCCGCTTTGGAGCAGGAAGACAAAGCGTTCCGGCCCACCAACTGGCGGCTGTCGCCCATGGCGGTCCGCACATATATCATGGGAGGCAAATTGGCCAGCGGCACCCTGATTTCCGCTAAATATATCGGCCATCCCCGCATCATCGAAGCCGCTATCGCCACCTTGCTGACCGACCGGGCTCTCCTGCTCGTCGGCGTGCCCGGTACGGCTAAAACCTGGGTTTCCGAACATCTGGCTGCCGCTATCTCCGGTACCTCCTCCCGACTGATCCAAGGCACCGCCGGTTTGTCGGAAGATGCCTTGCGCTATTCGTGGAACTATGCCCGCCTGCTCAAAGATGGACCCATCTGGGAGGCCCTGGTGCCCAGTCCTGTATTCCAGGCGATGGAAGACGGGGCGATCGTCCGCGTAGAAGAGCTCACCCGTATTCCTTCCGATGTACAAGATAGTCTGATCACCGTATTGTCCGAAAAAATCCTGCCTGTCCCTGAGCTCCGGATGCAGGTCTCTGCCCGGCCGGGATTCAATCTCATCGCCACCGCCAATGACCGGGACCGAGGGATCAATGAGCTTTCATCTGCCTTGCGCCGCCGGTTCAACACCGTCGTCATGCCCCTGCCAGCAACCTTGCAGGAAGAGGTACGCATCGTGGAAGACCGGGTTCGAAGCGGTTTTCTGGCGCAGATGCAATCGGAGATTCCTCTACCCCAACGAGAGATCGTGCGACTGGTAACGATCTTTCGGGAATTGCGCGGCGGCCGTACGGAAGACACCAAAGAAAAACTCAAATCACCTAGCGCTACCCTGAGTACCGCCGAGGCGATATCTACCATCAACCAGGGACTGGCACTGGCCCTTCATTTCGGATCCGGCGTGCTTTCAGCCAAAGAACTGGCCTATGGCCTGGAAACAGCAGTAGTCAAAGACCCTGGCCTGGATAGTGAAATATGGCGGGAATACCGGGAGACGATCATCAAAAACCGGCCGGATTGGAAGGATCTGTACGAAGCATCTATCAGTATCAGTCCGGCCAAAAGCCGGGCTAAAGGACGATAAGTAAAGGGCGGGTAAAACATCTAAGCGTTAGCCGGGCTGTTAATCCTTAGCGAAAGTCACATTCACACCTCCCGCTCGATTCGTATTTCCTATTTTTGCCGTTTAAACAAGATTATCCCATGGCCCATGTAAAAGGAGACGAGTTAGTCTCACTGCCCGCTATGTACGAGGAATATTTCCTCGACTATGCCTCCTACGTTATCCTGGAGCGGGCCGTTCCTGCCATTGAAGACGGCATGAAGCCCGTGCAGCGGCGCATCCTGCATGCCATGAAGGAGATGGATGATGGCCGATTTAATAAAGTCGCGAATATTATTGGCCAAACCATGCAATACCATCCGCATGGCGATGCAGCTATTGGCGATGCCCTTGTCAATCTGGGACAAAAGGACCTGCTGATTGAAACCCAGGGCAACTGGGGTGATGTGCGCACCGGTGATGGCGCTGCGGCCTCCAGGTATATCGAGGCGCGCCTCTCCAAATTTGCGCTCGAAGTCATGTTTAATCCGCAGACGACGGATTGGCAGCTATCGTATGACGGCCGGAAACGGGAACCTATCGCCCTGCCGTCCAAATTTCCTATCCTGCTGGCACAAGGCGTGGAAGGAATTGCGGTGGGATTGTCCACCCGTATTTTACCGCATAATTTCCTGGAGCTCATCGATGCGTCGATTGATTTATTGCGCAATAAAACGGTACAACTTTTTCCCGATTTTGACACCGGTGGTTTTGTCGATGTAGCCGAGTACAACCAGGGGATGCGGGGCGGTCGGGTCAAGGTGCGCGCCCTGATCGAAGTCGTCGATAAAAAATCACTCGTTATTCGGGAACTGCCCTTTGGTGTCACGACCGGATCGCTGATTGACTCGGTCGTAAAAGCCAATGATAAAGGCAAAATAAAGGTCAAACGCATTATCGATAATACGGCAGAAAAAGTCGAAATACAAATCGAATTATTGCCCGGTATTTCGCCCGAGGTCACGATGGATGCCCTGTATGCATTTACCAATTGCGAGGTATCCATTTCGCCCAATGCCTGTGTCATTGTAGAGGACAAACCCATCTTTATGGATGTCCTGGATATATTGCGATATAATACCAAACAGACGCGAATATTATTAGGGCGCGAACTGGATATTAAAAAAGGTGAACTCGAAGAAAAATGGCATTTTTCCAGCCTCGAAAAAATATTTATCGAGGAGCGTATTTACCACGATATTGAAGAATGCGAAACCTGGGAAGCCGTGTTGGAAGCGATTGATTCCGGCCTCCGAAAATATATCCGCACACCCGAAATGAAGGCCAAGGCTAGTGATAATCGGGTCGCCCTCATGCGCGAAATAACCCAGGAGGATCTGCTACGGCTGACTGAAATAAAAATCAAGCGGATCAGTAAATTCAACAGCTTTAAAGCCGATGAATTGATCGCGCAAATTGAAGCGGAACTGAAGGAAGTACAGCACCACTTGGAGCATCTCACGGATTATACGATCAAGTGGTATAAAGACCTCCGGACAAAATATGGCAAGGGCAAAGAACGCCGCACCCGCATCACCTCTTTTGAAGCCATCGAAGCCCGTGAAGTGGTCGCCAATAATGCCAAACTTTATGTCAACATGAAGGATGGTTTTTTTGGCACCGGCTTAAAAAAAGACGAATTTGTATGTGATTGTTCGGATATCGATGATATTATCACGATCCGAAAAAATGGTAAATTTTCGGTGAATCGCATCGATGAAAAAGTGTTTGTTGGCAAGGACATTATTCACATCGGTGTCTGGAATAAAAAGGACGAGCGCACCATTTACCACATGGCATATTGGGATGGCAAAACCGGCATTTGTTATGCCAAACGATTTAATGTCACGGCGATCACGCGAGACAAAGAATACGACCTGACCAAGGGCAGCCCCAATAGTCGCTGCCTGTATTTATCAACCCACCCGAATGGTGAATCAGAGGTGATAAATGTTATCCTTTCACCCAATAGCAGGGCTCGAATCAAGGAGTTTGATTTTGATTTTGGCGAAATGGCGATTAAGGGCAGAAGTTCACAGGGGAATATCCTGACCAAATATCCGGTCAAAAAAATTGTCCAGCGCGGCCTGGGCAAATCCACACTGGGCGCCAAACAGGCCTGGATAGACCAGGCTTCAGGTCGACTGAATGCCGATGAACGCGGCTTGTATCTGGGTGCGTTTGACACCGGCGACCAGATCCTGGCGCTGTATAAAGATGGCAGTTATGAGTTGACCGACTTTGACCTCAATAACCGGTACGACACGCCCAATCTGATTGAAATCCGGAAGTATGACCCCACGCTGATCCTCTCGGCGGTGTATTATGACGGATATAAGGAATGGACGGTGACCAAGCGCTTTGTGATAGAAACGACGACAACAGGTCAGCGTTTTTCCTTTATTACCGATCACAAACAATCCAAACTGTATCTGGTCAGCACCCATCCGGATCCGGAAATTGAATACAAATACAAGGACCACAAAAAGGTATTGCAACACGAAGTAGCCCTTGTCAGTGATATTGTGGATATCAAAGGATGGAAGGCGCTCGGTAACCTCCTGGTGAAGTTCCCGCTGGATGAAATCACCTTCTCGGAAGACACCCGCCAGAGCCAGGAAAAATATCATCCGGGCGATACGGTTGAATTTGATGTGGACCCTGTGCAAGGCGATCTTTTTGGCGAACCCGAAGACGATGCACCTGTGGCATAAAGATTGTGTTCTAATGGTACGAAACTAATGAAAATGATGATCCGCATTCCGATGTTGTTACTTTCCGGCTTATTATTCGGTTTGATGGCTTGTGGCCAGGAAAAACCGGCCCCACAACCCGAGGTAGAGGTAACACTACCCGCCAAGGAAATACCCTTCCCGCCTGCGGTAAGTGATAATGTAGATCGGTCTGGTTACAAGGTGCGATCCTATGGCAAACACCCGATCCAGTTGGCGACGGATGTAAAGCTGATCGGCACCGGCGACCGGGTACCCGAAAACGCCCGTTCGTATATCGTCCTCAATGAAACGTGGTCCGGCAAGTCTGATGCAGACCTGCAACTTATTGTCAACATGGTTGAATACCAGCCTTCGGTAAAAGTGGATGTGCAGGCCATCTCCGATTTTGCGGTAGAGCAACTAAAGGCAGATGTGGCCGTGGCAGACTTAAAGTCCCGGAATACAACCCTTTCTATCCCCGGTGCGGCAACGGTCATTCGTGTTGATGGCACTTTATTCCGGGATGGGTTGATTCACTATTGGTTTTTGGTGACGGTCGGTGAGGGCCAGCACATGTGGCAAATAACCGGGATTTACCCGGAGACCAATAAGGTTGGTCCCGGTGATGCGGAGGCTATCATTCAATCGATCAAGGTATTGCCTTAGACCGGTAAAACGTCCTTTCGAATTACTTCACCATTATCTAAATATTAGTTAATTGTGGAATGGAATGTTCAGAATTTTTCCAATACCTATTTGAATCAAATCGCTTACATCACAGATAGAAAAAGCGACTAAATTTTCACGTAACTGAAGCCTGAAGGGCTTCAATATGAATAGCCCCGGCTGCAACCCAGGGGATGAAAAAAACAAAAAATCAGCAACCCTGAGGAGTTGGATAGACCTCCTTCTTTTAATTGGATCCAATCACTTACATCACAGATAGATATTGGGCTAAAAATTTCCGAAACTGAAGCCTGAAGGGCTTCAATTTTAGTAGCCCCGGGTGCAACCCGGGAGATGAAAAAAACAAAAAATCAGCAACCCTGAAGGGGTTGAACTATTAGCTTCATACTGAGGGCGAGCTGTTCGAGGACATTTTCCGCATAAACGAATAACCGAATACACGAATAAACCCAATAACCCCTTATTCGTCGACATGCACCAGGTGTCGAAACTGGGCTATCCGTTTGAGGATTTGCTCGGTATCCAGCTCGAGCAGTCGCTCGATGCTGAATTTTTCCACACAGAAGGAGGCCATGGCTGAGCCGTAGATGAGGGCACGTTTGAGATTTTCAAAACTGTGGTCTTTAGTCTGGGCGATATAACCCAGCATCCCGCCAGCAAAGGTATCTCCGGCGCCGGTAGGATCAAACACATCCATCAGGGGCATAGCGGGGGCATAAAAGATATGCAGCTCATCGTCGTCTTTGTCTTTGGTAAAGAGGAGCGCGCCGTGTTCACCTTTTTTGATGACCAGGATATGGGGTCCCATGGTGAGGATGCGGGTAGCGGCTCGGACGAGGCTGTATTCTCCTGTCAATTGGCGGGCTTCTTCATCATTGATGGTCAGGAGATCCACGCGGGCGATGACGTCGAGGAGTTCTCCGAGGGCGCTATCCATCCAATAGTTCATCGTGTCCATGGCGATGAGTTTAGGCCTGGTCTTCATCTGGTCGAGGACGCGGGCCTGGACGGCGGGCGTCAGGTTGCCGAGCATCAGGTATTCGGCGGTGGTATAGTCTTCGGGGAGGACGGGATCGAAGGTAGCAAGGACATTGAGGTCGGTGACGAGGGTATCACGTGTATTTAGATCGGCATGATAGCGACCGGCCCAATAGAAGGACTGTTCGCCTTTCCGGATTTGCAGGCCACTGAGGTCCACGCCCCTTCTGGTTAGTTCGTCGAGGGTTTCCTGGGGGAAGTCGTCGCCGATGACGGAAACGAGTCCGATGGGGCTGGTGAAGTAGGAGGCGGAAAGGCTGATATAGGTTGCTGCGCCGCCGACAACTTTCTCCACTTTGCCGTATGGCGTCTCAATAGAATCAAAGGCTACGGTGCCTACGAGCACTAGGGACATATGTTTTTACTTTTTTTTCAGGTCAAAGATTGCACTTTTTGAGTGAATAGTATACCTTTGCCACGCTTTAACGCCAACTGCCTTAGTAGCTCAGCCGGTTAGAGCGGCGGACTGTTAATCCGTAGGTCGTAGGTTCGAGTCCTACCTGAGGCGCAAAGGGTCCTGAATGAACGTTCAGGGCCCTTTTTGTATACCCTTTGCATCTCTCAAGAGACAAAGCTCAACCGGTTAGAGCGGTCCCGCACGCGTGCGGGATTAATCCGTAGGTCGTGGTTCTTCCGCTGACTAGCGGAATACCTCAGGCGCAAAGGGTCCTGAATGAACGTTCAGGGCCCTTTTTGTTTACCTTTTCATCACTCTACTACATACAGGGCTCAACCGGTTAGAGCGGTCCCGCACGCGTGCGGGATTAATCCGTAGGTCGTGGTTCTTCCGCTGACTAGCGGAATGCCTGAGGCGCAAAGGGTCCTGAATGAACGTTCAGGGCCCTTTTTGTTTGACAACTGGTAAGGGGTAAGGGGTGATGGGTAAGGGGCCAAAAAAAATGGTGAGCGGTGATGGGTAGGAGGTAAGGGGCCATTTAAATTACTTCAAAACATCCCCAACTCAAACCCTCCTTACTCCATATGCGCCTTTGCGGTTATATTCTTTTGTAGAAGGTAGAAAGGTGAAAGTAGAAGGACTGATTGTAGAACTGTAGACCTTAACAGCTAGAACAAAGAACTTAGAACTCAGAATTCAGAATTTTAAACTTCGCGTCTTTGCGCCTTTGCGGTGACCTACCTCTTATTTTTTTCGAAATAACGCCTTAACCCAATAACTCCCAACCACTTAGCGCCTTTGCGGTTATCTTCTTTTGTAGAAGGTAGTAACCATCCACAACATGTTGTTGAATTTGGAATAGCTAACTTGGAAATGGTGATTTTGTATTTGAAAATACGCTCTCACGTGGGGATTAGGCCTTGTGTCTGGCGGGTCGTCGGAAAAAGGTTATCGCCTTTGCCTGGCATCGCCTCATTCGCCGGCTGGGCTCGTTACTTTTTGTCTTGGCAAAAAGTAACCAAAAACCGCTGTCCTCGAAAGGCTCGCTGTTCTTTGAATAGAGGTTGGTATTTCATATGCCTCGCGCAGGGGCGCTCGGTTCGCTCACCGAATGTCCACTGGACATTCGCCCTGCGGGTACGTGAGCTCATGCCGACCTGAGCTTCTTTTAGGCGGGTGGTCGTGGATAAGATTTAAGGTTATCGCAACCATTTGGAGAAGGTGGAATCGGTGGATCTTTTGCTATTTCTTGTAGATATTCCACAGAGCTTCACGTAAGCCTCGCGCGGAGCGCTCGGTTCGCTCATCGAATGTCCACTGGACATTCGTCCCCCTCGGGGCACATGAGCTCACCCGTACGGGTCGGTACGTACTGGGGGCGAGCTGTTCGAGGACGGTTTTCAAATACCAACTTAAACGAAAGATTGCCGGAAATACAACCTTAAATTGATGAAGGTTTTGGAAAACGCATCAAAATGAAATCTCACAAACAGTTGATAATCAATGTTCAAAAAAGTAGTTAGATAGGAGAAAGGTGAAAGTAGAAGGATGTAGAAAGTTGGTCTATAGACCTTAGCAGCTAGAACAAAGAACTTACTTATTGTCCTTTAGTATATCAACAGAAATTGTGGTCCTCGGTCCTCCGTCTTCGGTCATCCGTCCTCGGCCCTCGGTCCTCGGTCCGAAAACAAAGAACTTAGAACAAAGAACTTAGAACAAAGAACTCCTTCACCCTCGCCTCCTCAACTCCTCGACTCCTCCCCTCCTCGACGCCTCAACTCCTCCATTCCCCCTTTATGTATATATTTGTTTCATGACAACTATGATCGCATCCATCTACGAAAACTACGGCTCTCAGGAAGTACTGCAGGTAAAAAAAGCGCCAATGCCTGTTCCAAAAGATAACGAGCTGCTGATCCGTGTCCGGGCGACAACGGTGAACCGGACGGATTGTGCAATGCTTCGGGCCAAGCCTTTCATCATGCGTTTTTTTACGGGTCTCTTCAAACCCAAAAAACCGACCCTGGGAACGGACTTTGCCGGAGAGATAGAGGCTGTGGGCAAAGACGTAAAAACATTCAAAGTGGGCGATAGGGTATTTGGATTGGATGACAATGGGCTGCAGTCGCAAGCTCAGTATATGACCATAGCCGAAGACAAGGCTATAACCCTCATGCCTGCCAACCTGACATTTGCCAAGGCCGCGGCAAGTATGGAAGGCGCCCATTATGCGTACAATTTTTTAAATAAACTTTCACTCGCACCCGGGCAGAAGGTACTTGTAAATGGCGCAACCGGTGCTATAGGCTCAGCAGCCGTCCAATTTTTAGTCTATCAGGGAATCGACGTAACCGCAGTGTGCAACACGGAGAATCTGGATCTGGTAAAAAAACTTGGCGCCAGCAAGGTCATTGATTATAATCGCGTCGATTTTACATTGATGGGGGGAGAATACGACGCCATTTTTGATGCCGTGGGCAAAAGTTCGTTTGGCAAATGCAAACCACTATTGCAACCGGGAGGCATATACGTTTCGTCTGAATTGGGCGAAATGATACAGAATCCACTCCTGGCATTAACTACCCCTTTGACTGGCGGGAAAAAAGTCATTTTTCCAATACCGTATGATTGCAAAAGGAGCCTACTTTTTATCAAAGACCGCCTGGAAGATAACACATTTAATCCTGTAATTGACAGGTCTTATAAATTGGATCACATTGCGGAAGCGTATAAATATGTGCTTCGCGGTGAAAAAATTGGAAATGTGGTTATTGATTATGATTTGGAGAAATAAACCTTCAATAAATATTTTTAAATAAATAGTGATTGCGTCTAAAACTTTTTAAATAAAATTAGTTCATTGGAAAAAACACACCACTATAAGACAACAATACTCTGGACGGGCAACACAGGATCCGGAACCAAAACCTACACCTCCTACAATAGGAACCATACCGTCGCTATTAATAACAAAGAGCCTATTTTATGTTCATCAGACCCCTCATTTAGGGGAGACATAACAAGGCATAATCCGGAAGAGTTATTCCTTGCTTCATTATCATCCTGCCATATGTTATGGTATTTACACCTTTGCGCAGATAACCATATTATTGTATTAGATTACAGAGACAATGCGATTGGCACTATGATTGAATCAGCAGTGGGTGGGCATTTTACAGAGGTTGTATTAAATCCAATTGTAACCATAGCAGATGGAAACCAACAATCATTGGCTAATGAACTACACAAGAAAGCGAATCAGTTTTGCTTCATTGCCAACTCATGCAATTTTCCGGTTCATCATAATCCAACAATCCTGGTATCACCATCCATTGCTGATTAGGAATATAAAAATCCGTTTTAATAACAGCACAAATTATACGTGCATTCCGATAATGAAGCTAGTCGCTAAATAAAAAGCGGTATCACATGTTACATAAAGATGCCGCTCCACATTTTTAAATCCAAAAAATTGGTAAACAATAGTTAAGAAATAAATTAAACTGGACTTAACCAGGGATTTTTACCAGATCTATTTGACAAGAAACAAAATATGATTTGAATATTTATTCAATGAACAAGTAGCTGAAATTTCCCAGCCCCCGTAAAGAAAAAACGTCTTTGTCATTAGGAGAATTGGTCTGGAAACTATCCTAAAAAAATGATTAATCTTTATTGACTAGTATCCACAACTAGGTAAACTCCTCCATGGAGACACACTCAACATCTCTAATCACTCAAAAACCTAACACACAAAAACAATAAATCCCTCCCGATTAGCATTTCCACATTATAGGCATTTCGAATGCCTGAAAATGGTCCCTCGCACTTTTGGACTTCCCCCACAGACATAATAAGGATTGTCCTGCATCCTTAAAAATATTTACACTCAGGCAGCGTTGAGGATGCACAACATCTCTTTTGGGTACGAATATTTACTGCCTTCATTACACTATTGCATTGTTTACAATATTGAACCTTCCCCGGAAAGATCGATCCGAAAGACGATTGCAATATCTTCTGTGACAGTTTTAGATTTTGTTGCAATACCCATTTAGTCATCCGTAATTTGCCTATTATGTATTATTATGCTTTTTTTTGCCTTTGGCTAAGTACAACACTCCCCGTTTTCCTGTATGCACAGCATTCGCCCACTGATGTGGCTGTAGAAGGTGGGGTTTATGGGGACACGCATTCTTTGGAATCTCACCCCTGTATTACGGATGCCGAATATCAACTTCTCGAGCAACGATGCAAGTGGAATAACAACTTAATTGGGCTTCCTGACAGACTTGAAGATGGTCAGGTCATTACGTCCCTATTGTGGCCGGTAAAAGCAGCCAATGGACTGACCGATTGTTCCTTTTTCCATATTAGTGCATTTGTCGATCAGGATAAAGCTACCGGAATGATTAAGGACTACAATTGTGGCACCAAGACCTATGATGGTCATCGTGGAACGGATATAGCTTTATTTCCTTTTCGGTTTATAAAAATGAACAATGATCAGGTCCAGGTTGTAGCTGCTGCAGGCGGTACTATTTTAGACAAGGTGGATGGCAATTTTGATAAAAATTGTGGCGTCAATGCGCTACAGGCAAACTACATTGTAATCGGACATGTGGATGGCTCAAGAGCACTCTATTTTCACATGAAAAAAAACTCTATCACACCTAAGGCAGTCGGCGAGATGGTTTTAGCAGGCGAGTATTTAGGTGTGGTTGGCAGTTCGGGTAATTCCTCTGGCCCACATCTCCATTTCGAAGTGTGGAGCGGTAGTACAGTAGAGACCCGAATTGATCCTTTTTCAGGGGGATGTAACACTTTAAATACTAATTCCTGGTGGATCTCTCAGCTGCCATACCTCGAGCCCGAGATTGCAAAAGCATCGGTGCATACCGGGGATATATTGGTCCCTCCTTGTCCAGAGACGGAGACTTCAAACCTACGGTCATGTTTTGTCATGCCATTCCAGGCTGTTGGATTACCAGCCGGAAACGCGAAATTTTATATGTTTTTAAAAAATGAAACCGCCGGCCTTCAGGCCACTTTACGCATCCTTAAACCGGATGGTTCCGTTTTCTCAAGTTGGTCTCACACCAGTTCGAATAATTATGGAACCAGTTATTGGGCCTGGACAAAACTATTGCCCACAACACCAGGCACCTACACCTTTGAAATCCAATATAATGGTAAAACCTGTTCCACTTCATTTGACATGCTGGACGCAGCTATTACTGTACCTGGACCAACAGTTATATGCGAAGGTGATTCGCTTTTATTGAAAGCAAGTACTGCCCATGGATATAAATGGAGTTCAGGAGACACAACCCAAAGTATTTATGCGAAGCTACCCGGCGTTTATAATGTCACTATATCCAGCTCGCACGGATGCACCGAAGCAGCGATTCCGGTCATGGTCTCGAGTTTGCCTTTACCTGATGCGGAAATTACGATTAATGGGTCAACAGCGATATGCCCGGAGGATAGCGTACAGCTTATAGCAAATCCTGCAAGCACCTACCTGTGGAATACAGGTGCTACCACGCAAGGTATAACTATTCATTTACCTGGAAATTATACGGTGACAGTGACAGGACAGAATGGCTGCAAAGCAGTTTCTGACAAGATTGTCATTCAGCAATTGGTGCCAATTCATGGTCTTCATATCGTATTGCTGGGGGATAGTTTAAGATCCCCTTATGATGATCCCAATTATTGGTATCTGGCTGGTAATTTTAATTCGGTTGACACTGGCAAGGTAGTGTCCTGCGATCAGGATGGTGGATATATTGTTTCAGGTATTGATATGCAGGGATGTCGGGCATATAGTGATACATTATTCCAGAATTGTGTCATGTCGGCCACGGATAATGATGTAACAATGGGAATAATTCAAGTATTTCCCAACCCAACCTATGACGTCATTTATTTGCAAGGATCTAATTTGCCGAATGGGAATTATCACTATTCATTAAATAACGCTTTGGGCCAAATCTGTCTTTCAGGTAGGCATTCGGTTGTTGAAAATCAATTGGGCATAAGTTTAAGATTGACTTCGCTTTCACAAGGTATGTATATCCTAAAAGTGGAATCAACAGGAATGATTTACACTATCCCGATATCTAAAATAGACTAATACATCAATCTTGTGCTACACAAATAAGACAGGTAAAGGTCATTGCATTAATTCTATCTTGTGCCTGATTCGTTTTAATACTTCTATTCGTTCTACTATTCTTCAAATGAAGTGTAAAATCATATTGGTACTAAGCCTCATTTTTTATCTGGGAATAAGCTTGTCTGCTCAGGATTCAAAAACGGGCAATTGGTTTGTTTATTTTGGCAATCAGGCCATCAACCCCAAGTGGAACTGGTGGAATGAGGTGCAGTATCGCAATTATAATTTTGTAGGAGATCTCCAGCAACTTTTACTTCGCACTGGTTTAGGAATCAATTTGTCGCCCAACAACAATAACCTATTATTAGGATATGGTTATATCCATTCAGAAAGATACGGTTCAACATCAATGGATAAAATAAGTTCTGCCGAACACCGCCTTTATCAACAATTCACCACCCGGCAATCTTTTAATCGTATATATATTCAACACCGTTATCGCATAGAGGAGCGTTTTTTGACGGATGATTTCCAAATGCGATTCCGGTATTTTTTAGCATTAAATATACCCTTGACCAGCAAAACCATGTCTCCACAAACGTTTTATTTGTCCGTTTATAATGAATCGTTTATCAATGGCCAAAAACCTTTATTTGATCGCAACCGGCTCTACGGCGCACTTGGATATGTAATCAATAATGACCTGAAACTTGAAGCAGGCTTTATGGCTCAAACATTGGAAACCAGCAATCGCAATCAGTTTCAGCTGGTTCTTTTTAATAATATACCGCTATTTTATGGCAAGGGGTAAGCGAATGGGCAATGGGTAAAGGGGTGAATGGTAAGGGGTGAAGGGTAAGCGGTAACGGGGTATATGGTCATCTGTCCACCGTCTTATTCCACGTCACGGCTTCGGTCATCCGTCCTCGGTCATCCGTCTTATTCCACATCCCGGCTTCCGCCATTCGTCCTCGGTCATTCATCCAGATTCCAGATTTCCAGATTTCCAGATTCCAGATTCACGTATCCCGCAACTTCGCAACCCGAATAAACGCCCGCCGCCGCCAAGGCTTTGTCGGCTAAAAATAAACACATTACCGAATAACTTACAACTTTACCTAAATAAAAAAGAGCCTTTCCATTAAAGGAAAAGCTCTTTTTCATTAAGGCATATTTCGCATCAAATCACATTACAAAAACATCTTCGTTTTGAGCAGGCGTGGTTTCCTTTTCCATACCCAGATCTTCGATTTCCTGAGGCACTACAGGTTTGTTGCTGTGTACACCTGCGCCATAGATTTCGCCGAGAATAGGCGCGATGGTCAGACCGACCAAACAGGTCAGTTTGATCAGGATATTCATCGATGGACCGGACGTATCCTTGAATGGATCACCTACTGTATCACCGGTAACAGCCGCCTTATGTGCGTCAGATCCTTTGAAGTAAGTTTGACCTTCGATCGTAACGCCACCCTCGAATGATTTTTTAGCGTTGTCCCATGCTCCGCCGGCATTGTTCTGGAATATAGCCCATAGCACACCAGAAACCGTCACACCAGCCATATACGCACCCAATGCTTCCGGACCCATTATAAATCCGACAAGAATTGGTGTAATAATCGTAATTAACCCGGGAAGCATCATTTCACGCAATGCTGCCTTGGTGGATATTTCTACACAACGACCATATTCAGGCTGCCCGGTACCTTCCATGATACCTGGTATTTCGCGAAACTGACGACGTACTTCCTTAACCATATCCATGGCCGCCTTACCCACCGAATTCATAGCAAGGGCACTGAACACCACCGGTATCATACCACCGACAAAAAGTGCCGCCAGCACGTTTGCCTTGAAAATATTAATGCCGTCAATCCCGGTGAAAGTCACATAGGCTGCAAAGAGGCCCAGGGCTGTCAATGCTGCAGAAGCAATGGCAAAACCTTTCCCCATTGCCGCAGTAGTATTGCCCACTGAATCAAGGATATCGGTACGAGTTCTTACTTCTTTTGGCAACTCACTCATCTCTGCAATACCTCCTGCATTGTCAGCAATCGGGCCAAAAGCGTCAATTGCAAGCTGCATTGCCGTCGTAGCCATCATCGCTGAGGCGGCAATGGCCACACCATAAAATCCGGCAAAGGAATAAGCACCCCAGATGGCACCTGCAAACAACAGGATGGGGCCCGCAGTGGAAATCATTCCCACACCCAGACCACCAATGATATTGGTTGCTGCACCAGTTACTGATTTGGCGACGATATCCATCACTGGCTTTTTGCCCAGTGCAGTGTAATATTCCGTCATATAAGCGATAGCACCACCTACAAAAAGTCCGATCAATACCGCATAAAATACATCATTGGGCGAGACAGCTATCAGGCCCTGGCCGAAAAAATTCATGCTCATGGAAGCAGGCAATAACCAATGAATGGCAAACCATGCAGCGATACCTGTAAGGATAAGGGCAGTCCAGTTGCCCATATTTAAGGCGCGATAAACAGATTTTTCATTGGCATTATTCTCGCCTACTTTCACCAGCCAACTGCCAATGATCGAAAAGAGAATGCCAATACCTGCCAGAAATACCGGTAGGAGAATAGGTCCCAATCCACCAAACGCATCGCCTGTAGATCCACCCATATCCCGGATGACGTAGTTGCCCAGTACCATAGCAGCCAACACGGTAGCTACATAAGATCCAAAAAGGTCGGCGCCCATACCAGCTACATCACCGACATTATCACCCACATTATCTGCAATCGTTGCAGGGTTGCGGGGATCATCTTCAGGTATACCTGCTTCAACTTTGCCAACAAGGTCAGCGCCTACATCTGCCGCTTTGGTATAAATACCGCCTCCGACACGTGCAAATAGCGCAATGGATTCAGCTCCCAATGAAAAGCCGGCCAACGCTTCAAGGACGATCGTCATGTCGTGGACACTAGTCCAAACACCACCCATCAACCAGTAAAAAAGAAAAGCGAATAGCGCAGAGAGACCAAAAACAGCCAGACCGGCTACACCGAGGCCCATCACAGTGCCTCCTCTGAAGGACACCAGTAATGCCTGAGCAAGGCTGGTGCGCGCTGCATGTGTTGTGCGCACATTCGCCTTGGTGGCAATTCGCATACCGATATAACCTGCGGTGACGCTGAATATGGCTCCAATCACAAAGGCGATCACGATAAACCAATGCGTACTTTCAACCCGTGTAGATAAAAAGGCTAACAAGGCACCTGCGATGATGACAAAAACGGAAAGAACCCGATATTCTGCCTTCAGAAATGCCATGGCACCGTCGGCGATATACCCTGCAATTTTGCGCATGAGATCATCTCCGTCCGGTTGTTTGCCAACCCAGTTGTAAAGGAAGGCCATGTAAATAAGCCCAACAACAGCGAATAAGGGCAAAAAGTAAATAAGGTTTTCCATGTTTTGTATTATTAATTGCTTAGAAGCGCTTTCATAAAGCGGGGCAAATGTAAGGAAATTGGGCATACCAGCCAACGCCATGCCGTATTTTCAGTGAAAAGCCGCTTGGGGCTAATCTAAATGCCATACTGTTTTGTCCGCAACAGGGCCCCGGATTCCAGGTTGGGGAGCTGCATCATAGTGGCCAAGGTAAAAGAGTCCCATGCAGCGCTGGCCATCCGGGAGGTTTAGACGGGTTGTCAATGCACTAAGGGTGCCAGGTGTGCTCCAATAACCTCCGATGCCAAAAGCCGTAGCCGAAAGCCAGAGATTCTGGACCGCTGCGCCTAATGCCGCTATCTCCTCCCACTCAGGGACACGCTCCTGCAAATCACGCTGTAGGATGAGGACAATTACTGTATCTGCACGCAGGATATTGTTGCGGGTTTTTTCCCGAATGGCATCAGAGTATCGGTCTGCCGGCGTAATTGTTGTGTAGGCTTCGGCCAGGTAATCCGCAAGCCGGCTTAATGCCGCCTCACGAAAAACCTGGAAGCGCCAGGGTTCAGTGCGCTTGTGGGTTGGCGCCCAGTTGGCATTCTCCAGCAATTGCAGGATAATTGAGGCTGTGATGGGGGTATCTGTATAAACCGGAGGGTAAATAGCCCTTCTTTGGGCGATAAGTTCATTGAGTGTGTTAGGATCCATGGGGGCGAAGGTCGATAAAAAGTCTACTCTTTATCCGCTTTCCAAAACCCTTTGCTGTTTGAATTGTTTTTAACTTCACATTGGAACCTACGACCAACTCTACTCCTACAACCTTGTTTCGCCTATTCAATTTATGCCCTGTGACCTGGCAAAAGTTCATACATGATTTGTTTTCTCAAAAAGTAAAGTCCGCGGCTCATCCTGGCGGTGAGTTGCACGAACTGATCGTCCGTAATACTCAATACACAGCGGCTTATAAAACGTGGCTATCAGGTGAAGATCGCCAGGAATGGAACGATAGGCTCCGCTGTGCTTTTAATATGCACCGAGCCAGCGTAGATTCACAAGATGATTGTATAGATTTTTTGGAATTTCGCGCCACCAGCGGATTTGTAATGCATTTACAAAACGAGGAGATTCCTGCTCTTGAGGCCTCATTTATCATGGATCATCTCCGCGATCTGACACTCAAAAGCGGCTATCGAATGTCTGTTTCTGATCGCCGCACCAAAGGAAGTCTAGTGATAGAAAAGCACTATCTCAAACCACCTATTCATAGGGGTGGATGTCAACCGATCAATCAATTGTATGGAAACATCACCATTGAACTGACCATAAAGCAAGGTAATCCTTGCAGCCTGAAATTTATTGCGACGCATTACCAGGACAGAAGTTATCTCCCTCCGCTGGATATTTCGGAATTATTGGAAGCAATTATTCGGTAGGATCAGGGCAACCAATGGATCAGCAGGTCTAGTTCGATCGTAATCTCATCGTCGGTTTTTATCATGCCCATCAAAGCAGTTGGCGGGGTCACCTTAAAATCGGTCATTCGAAGGGTCTTTTTCGTGCGTATATGCCAACGACCGGGACCAGGCTGACGCACTTTGGCAGGGAGCCAGACACTGCGCGATTCTCCGGCCAGGGTGATTTTTGTCCATACTTTAATATCTACCCACGCCAGGCCCAGATTTGTTATCCGTTCCACCGCATCGAGTTCAATGGCCATCTGCGGAAATTTTTTGCTTTTTAGTGCATGGTACATATCCTCATTCATCACCTTATTTCCACAGTCAAAAAGCCGGGTTTGGACGTTGAGCACGGTATGTCGGAAACCTAGTTTTGTCGCATCCTGTTGGGCTGACAAATGAAAAGGTAACTCCAAAAACGTTTGACGGCAGGTGCAGGTAAAGGTGTTGACATTAGACTTACCATGGATATGGAGCCGACTGACCGGATCAACAAGGAAACGTGAAGGCGCCGATGTTTGTGCTATCAGGTTGCCCGCACTGCATCCTAAAAGGACTGTAGCCAGTAAAAATTGGAACATAAATGTATAACGACACATGGCTTGTGCTTAATATAAAAGGGCTGCCCAAACATACGTCCGGACAGCCCTGATCAAACCTATGACATTTAGAATCCTATTACAGCCTGAACCATGAAGCCATTGAATTTGCCTTCATGACGATAGTCCGTCGTAGGGAAATCTACATATTCCTGATTCACATATTCTGCTTTCAGAAGGAGATTTTTAGTTGGGAACCAGCCTGCAGCAACTGCAAGGCGAGTAATGCCAACTTCAATGTAGTCACCATTGGCATCCTTTAAACGTGACTCAACCGTTGCACCGGTATAACGAGCACCTACAAACAGTTGCTCATTAGCCAGGAAGCGATATACTGCTTCTCCACTGAATTGGCTAGCGGAACGTTTATCCCATGTTTTAGTACCATCAGATGCTGTAGTTACATCAGCGTAGTTACTACCGGAAAGGATTTCATATGATCCGAAAATTTCCAAACCTTTAAATTTTAAGAATGGATTGATCATAATCGTTGTGATCCGGTTAGCCATTTCCGGGTTGAAACGGCCGGAGGTGAACTGTGAACCCTGGGCAGTAGCTGTTCCATTTGCCTGGAACTGAGGTTCCATTACAAGGAAGTAATGTGAACCTGTACGGTCACCGGCATACATCGTATTCCGCTGGATGTTGGAGTTCGTGTAAATCGAACCGGACAAGCGGAAGCGCAAATCATCGCTGAATGCTTTATCATAAGCTACTTTGGCAAAAATAGATGGCGTCTTTTTTGTAGGAACGACACCTGAGCTGTTATTTCCGTCTGCATAGTTTTCAACGTTGCCGTTGATGAAACCTGAAGTTAATCCCACCATTGCCATGATACCATCAACTGGGAAAATATATACTTCACCACCGATCTCGGTGCCAAAAGCATCCATGATATAGTTTTCAACAAAAGGGTTGAACATGGCATTACCACCATCCGTACGGCGGAACTGCATATCACCAAAGTTGGGCTGGAAGTGACCGATTTTCACACGGACATAATCAGAGAACCAAGCCGGATTGTTAAACATAGCCAGTTTGTCGATCTGGATGTAACCACCTTTTACCCAAAACTCGGAGTGGTGACGGGATGACATGTAGTTTTCCAGGCAAACGCGGATACCATCAGCAATCTGGAAGTCAAGGTTCAAGTTGGCCATGGCCAGATTGAATCCCTGCAGTTTAGCAGAAGTTGTATCAAATTTTGCATCTGCAGGGTTAGTTACTACACCGTAAAGTAAACGGCTGTTACCAGTTACACCTGTTGGATTATTTTCGTGCGTCAGTGATTGAAAATCCTGAGTGAATGAACCGCCAATGCGAATTTTAAAACCGGTATATTCGGGCTGCTCTGCTTTTTTTGAAGGTTCAAATACATTGATACCGTCTTTGTCCCATTTGCGGAAATATTGTAATTCCGGCTGCTGAGCGGATAACTGGCTGCTTACTGCCATGAAGCAGAAAAGCAGAAGGATCGTAGTTAAGTTAGCTAAGGTCTTCATTTGTTTAAGATTAAAATTGGTAAGAAATTAGATTAAGAGGGTTTTATGCTTTTGTTTTGACAGTGAATTTCACTGTAATGCCATCACCTGTTTTCATTGTGCCCAAGAGAGCTGTAGGTGGTGAGATACCAAAATCAGTCATTTTGAGCGCGTACGAACCAGTGATTTCCACTTCACTACCAGGAAGTTGTCTCCATTTTGCTTTCAGTATAGCAGGTTTGCTTTTGCCAGCAACATTCATTGTACCGGTAGCTGTAATATCCGCTCCAGTGATTTGGACCTTGGTCGCTACGAAGGTAATGTTGGGGTTTTTGTCCGCAAGCAAAGCGTCGTAGGTCTTATTGTCCATCGTTTTGCCCTTTTCACTTTTGATTTTTTTGACAGGGATACGAACATTCAACTTGTCGATGGATTTCAGGATGCCGGACTCAATAGAGAAACTACCCTGGACAGCAACTTCCGTTGCTACCGTTTCCCAATCATGCAGATTGGATGTTCCATGGATAGTCAATTTACCTGTTGTCGCTCCTTGTCCGTAGATCAGGGTGGCGGTGAACAGTGCTGCGATTATAAGTATTGTTTTCATCTTTTAAAGTTTATGCAAAGCTACCTCAGGGGGCTCCCGCCAGCCAACGGTTTGAATCATATGGAGCTGTGATCTTCATCACATGAAATTTTTAACATAAATGGCTATAAATCATGCGATTAAAAAATTGAGGTGATCCAGGTCATATCTACTTGAGCTGAAGGACCGCTGAATTGGTTTGTGCGTCATCAGTTGAAATCGTAAATCCTTTCTTTCGGAAGAGTTTATCCATGGCTGAATTGGCTCTGAGGAAGGAGGCGTATAGCTTTTTGAAGCCGCGGTCTTTGGCTATGGCGACGATGAAGTCCGTCATTTCACTGCCCAAACCCTGCCGTTGCCATTGGTCTGCCACGACGATAGCATATTCCGCATCGCCATTCCAATTGTCACCAACAATCCGCACTACAGCAATGATGGCCCGCTGACCCTCAAGCATGATCTCCGCCACAATGGCCATCTCGCGATCATAATCAATATGTGTAAATCGGGTCAGAAACTCGTGGTCAACCTGGGGCACATAGCCGAAAAAACGGAAATAGATACTTTCCTTGGAAAGTCGGTGAAACAAGCTGTTTTCCATAGGCTCATCCTCCGGACGTATAGCGCGAAGCAAAACTTCGGTACCATCCTTCAGGGTAAAATGCCTGACGTACTGGGAGGGATAAGGAGAAATGACCAAATGGTCATAAGGGCGTCTCCAGCGTATGTTAGGCTTTTCAATCGCCATACGCGCATCGAGTACAATACCTCCTTTTTCGTCCACACTGTATGGATTCAAGTCAACTTCTGTGATTTCCGGAAAATCCATGACCAGATATCCAAAACGAATCAATAAAAAATAGATCGCTTGCAAGTCCACAGCTGGTATTTTGCGGTATCCCTCCAGCAGGGTGTGGATCTTTGTCCCTTGCACCAAATGCCGGGCAAGTGCCATATTTAATGGTGGGAGCGCCATTTGAAGATCCTTGAACACCTCAACAGCCACACCGCCCATTCCAAAGACGATCACCGGACCAAAAACCGGGTCATGTTTGGCACCGATCAGCAATTCGTGCCGCTTGTTGACCATGGCTTCAATGGTGACACCCGAAAGGACAGCTTCTGGTTTGGCTGTAGCAGCCCGCTGCATAATTTCTGTAAATGCGGCAGCAACCTCCTGGACATTACGAATATCGAGCATTACTCCACCCACATCCGACTTATGCGAGATATCGGGGGAGCATATTTTCACAGCTACCGGAAAACCTACGTTGGAGGCCATAGTCACCGCTTCTTCCGCTGTTGTCGCCAGAAAAACATCTGTAACAGGAATGTCATAGGCCTTCAATATTTCTACAATAGTGGTTCTATCCAATTGATTTTGACCGCTATCCAGTGCTTTTTGGATGAGTTTGCGAACGATGGTTTTATTCGGTTTAAAATGCTCCGGGGTAACTTCCGGTGTTTCGTACAGTAGCTGTAAATTCTCCCGGTATTGATTCATCAGGAGGAAAACATCAACAGCGCTTTCCGGATACCGGTAGTTGGGCACCTGCCCAACTTCAAGGATGTCGCGGGCTTTTCCCACTTCCTTTTCCCCCATGAAACAGGCAAAAACCGGTTTATTGAGGCGTTTTTGCTCTTCAACAAGTACCCGAGCCACATCATTTGCAGGTGTGATGGCCTGGGGGACATAAATAACCAGGAGGGCATCCACTTCCGGATCTTCGGCACAGGCTCGAATGGCCAGGCGGTATTGTTCTGCGTTGCCGTCACCGAGTATGTCGACCGGGTTATTATTGCTCCAATACCTGTTGAGCACGGCATTCAGCCGGTCCAGGGTATCCGTAGATAATTTTGAAAGATGTCCGCCATGGTCGGATAGTCGGTCAGTTGCCAATACGCCGGGACCACCCGCATTCGTAATGATAGCCAGCCGATTTCCTGCAGGACGGGGCTGCATGGCCAGTGCCTGTGCGCAATTGAACAACTCAGAGATGCGTTGAACACGCAGGATGCCTGCCCTGTGAAAAGCGGCATCAAAGACCAGATCATTGCCTGCCAGCGAACCCGTATGGGATAAAGCGGCCTGGGCCCCATCTTCGCTGGCACCGGACTTGAGGATGATAATGGGTTTACTGCGGGAATAGGCCCTGGCCGCACTCATAAATTTGCGGGCTTCGGACATGCTCTCCATATATATAATGATACTGGAAGTATGCGAATCCGTACTAAGGTATTCAATCAGGTCATGGAATCCTACATCAACCATTGAACCAATCGATATAAAATAGGAAAAGCCGACATTTTGATCCGCCGCCCAATCCAGGATGCTTGCGCCCATGGCACCACTTTGGGAAATGAACGCAACACGTCCCGCTTTAGCATTGCCTAAAGAGAATGTCGCATTCATGCCAATGTTCGGGTTCATAATGCCAAAACAGTTGGGGCCCATAATGCGCATCTTGTACTTGGCCGCATGAGCAAGGATCAGATCAAGCAACGCCTGGCCGGAGGGACCAGCTTCCTTAAAACCAGCGGAAAGAATCAGCAGGGAAATGATGCCTTGTTTGCCACATTCCTCCACCACCTCCGGTACGACTTTGGCCGGAATGAAAATAACGGCCAGATCGACCGCCTTGGGTATATCGCTTATAGATCTGTAACAGGTGATGCCCTGTACCTCTCGGTATTTTGGATTGACGGGGTAAAGCTCGCCCTGGAATCCGGCTTCGAGCATATTGTGCAGAACAGCATAGCCGAGGCTACCTTCTTTATCGGAAGCACCGACGAGCGCAATGGATGTCGGTTTGAAAAATTTATCCAATTGGATATGCATGGTTTTCAGTTTATGGTCCAATATGGTTTAAGGTGGTGAAGGCCTGCATAGAGACGAGCCTCATGTTCCTCCCAGATACGGAGTCCTGTTTGTGTTGGTGCTTCAACATATGGGCAGTCCATTCGGTTGCTGCCTGCTAAAAAGTTATAGATGCATTTGGGCAGAGCCTGCAGGTTATATCCCCCTTCCAGGGTGGCAAACCGGTTAGGAAAAATGTCGGCCAAGCGAAGGCCCAACTTGTAAAAGAGATCCAGGCTGTAGCGCAGGTCCAGCAATGGGTCATGCTGGTAGCCATCAAAACCGGCAGAAATCGCAAGTACATCCGGCATGAATTGTAAGGCAATGGGCAAATAACTTTCAAAAGCCTGCCAAAAGATGTCATCGCCGCTACCCGGAGGGAGGGGTGTATTGATTGTGTAGCCCATTCCCGCTCCTACCCCGATTTCATCGACAAAGCCATGCCCTGGGAACGCAGGATACTGGTGCATGGACCAGTACATCACCTGATTTGATCCGTCAAATATCCGGGATGTACCATCACCTAAATGACCATCAAAATCAAAGATTAATACCCGCTTGCCCTCTGAAGCCAGATAACTGGCGGCTACAGCCACATTATTAAAAATACAAAAACCGCTGGAATGATTTGGGTAGGCATGGTGCCCCGGGGGTCTAACCAGGGCGAAACCACCTGTTTGGGCGGCAAGCATGGTAGCTCCTACTGCCTTGACCGCAGCGGTATAAGTACCAGCTGAAACTGGCGTTTCGGCATCCATCCATTCACCAGATGCAACCGATTGGCGGACACGTTCGATATATGCTTCGCCATGGGCATATGCCAGAAAGGGCTGACCGTCAGGCAATGGAGCATCCGGCAAATCGCGAAATGGGAAAAGCCTTTCCTTACATTCCGGATGTCGGCCCGTTTCGTGACCCAGGAAGTCCTGGTGAAAAATCAATTGCATCATGCCTTACCGGATTGATCGGTACACGGAGCAAAGATAGCTCAGGGACAAAGGTACCAAGATGATATGCCTCATCGTCGAACAGATTTAACATCATGGTCATGCTGGTTTCTTAAGATGAACCAGTCCCGAAAAAAACAATTCGCATACCCGTTTTTAGGGAGGGGAAAGCGGAACAAAGTAAAAGGACAATAACCTATTTTTTGCCAAAAAGCTTCCCGAGGAAACTTCCACCCATGCGCATGAGATCATCTGAAATATTACCATCCTTGTTTTTATCCAGGAACGCATTGATGATCGCCATTTTGGGGTCCACTTGTTTTTGCTGGCCAGAAATGCCACCAAGTACACCAGATAACATGCCCGCCAAGCCACCTTCATCCAGGTTGTCCTCGCGTTTTGCTTTTCCTAGTGCACCCATGATCATTGGTGCTAGAGATATCATTAACGAACCGATCTGGTTGCTATCCAATCCGGATACTTTAGAAACCGTTTCAATGGCTCCTTCCTTGCGATTACCCAGGATGTGACCGAGAATTCCTTCGCCATCAGCAGCTTTTGGATTGGCTGGTTGGGCCTGGCCCGTAAACATGTCCATTATATTATCCAACATAGATCCATCATGGTCGCGGTCCAATGCATTGGCCAGCGAACTTGCACCACCGGGCTTGGCTGCATTTTGCGCAAGTGCTCCAAGCAACACATTCATGATGCCGTTCGCTGCAGTAGAGGTCTTTTGGGTATCGGAAATACCTGCCTTTTGGGACAATTGCTCCAGTAGGTTGCCGGTAAGCTGGCTTTGTAGAAGATCCGTGATATTCATTGGTTCTATTTTGGACAAAGATATTAAAAATTAAATGACCCAATTTTAACATGCAACTCACTATACGCTTGATTTATATCTTTTTTCATATGTAGCAATTGAGGCATGCAAACTACAGGTTGATCCAGGATTCAGAAACAGTTGATAGCAATCCTTTATATATCTTTGACCCGGTAAACTACTCCCCTTACGTGAAATTAGTCCATACATCCGGGGCCAAAACCCGGGATGGTAAAAGCATTTCAGATCATCCCGCAGCAATGCTGGAACGCGCCCGTCGATGGGTGCTTGATCTGTTTAATGACCATGGCGATACCCGCCTGGTGTGGCATAACTTTGCACGTACCAACCAATTGGTGACGCTGAGTGCCCGATTGGCCACTGATGACAAATTGGATGAAGTAGACCTGCTGGCACTCTATACCGCAGCATGGTTTAGCTACACTGGATGGTTGTTTGATCCCTCCGATCCGTTGACCGCTTCCCGCCAGTTGGCCAGACAATTTTTACATGCCGAACATCAACCAGACGCGCTACAAGACAATGTACACGAGGTTCTTGGAGCTGTCAATATGACCGAACCACCGATTAGCCCCGTTGGCCGAATCCTTTGGGATGCTGTATTGGCGCTGCATGTTGGCCCGGATTACAGCGAAACCCAAAAACTGCGAAAAAAGGAACAGGAAAATATACTCCGCACGGCAATTTCCAACGAACAATGGCGCCAGGAAGAGGTCTTGTTGCTGCGCACGTTATCCTTTTTCACTGCTGAGGGGAAGGCCACGTTTGAGCCAGAGCTGGCCCGGCACCTCCAGTCTCTGGAACGTCGTCAGGAAAAAGCGGAAAAACCCGTAGTGGAGACGGTGCCCGCCAAATCAAATGGCAATAGCACGATCCAGACCTATTTCAAAACATCTTATCATACCCATATACATCTCAGTGGGATTGCGGACCGAAAAGCCCAGATGCTGATCAGTGTGAATGCCATTCTGATTTCTGTCTTAATTACAGTGTTGAGCTATAGCAACATTGCAGAAACACGGCCCCCACTCCTGATACCGGTCACCTTGTTTATGGTATTTGGACTGAGTGCGCTGGTGTTTGCCGTTTTGAGTGCCCGACCCAAAGTCACCAGACAGCCGATCGCCCACCTCCTGCCAGAAGAACGCCGCTCCAATCTGTTGTTTTTTGGACATTTTACACAGTTGGATCCAGACGATTATATCCGGGAAATGAATGACTTGTTTGAAGATCCCAATGAATTGCAAAGTGCTATGCATAGGGATATGTACTTTTTGGGTAAAGTCATGGATCGAAAATACCGACTGGTCAGTATGGCCTATACGCTATTTTTAATTGGATTTATTGGAGCCGTTTGCAGCTTTTTGATTGTGCAGTTTGTGTTTTTGTGAGTGGAGGAGTAGAGGAGTAGAGGAGTAGAGGAGGTTGAAGGCGTGGAGAGTAGAGTGCTCAAACTTGTCCTTGCCCATTACCCATTATCATTTACCCCTTACCGTTTACCTTCTACCACTCTCGATCATCCATCTTTAAAATGACATCCGGTATTCCAATCCGGCGACAAGCGCACGGGTGAGACCGTCTGGTCTGACTTCGCGGACAACAAAGGGGCTGCCTAGACTTAATTGGAGACCTTGTTTTTCGGTGATTTTATAGTCAATGTATACATTACCATTAAGGGTTAATCCTTCCGAACCTTCAATTTCTTGTTGCACACCCTGAGCATCGGTGTATTTGTCGTTGCCCAGGTGGTAAATGGGGAGTAGGCTTGGTGTTAATTTAAATCTGGCGCCTAAATTGATGGGGTAAGAGACGCGCAAGAGGACATCCGGACTCCGGACAAATTTGTTGGTTGTTTGAAAATCCAGGAGCTTTGAGTCTTCGGGATAATCAGCTGCCACAAATCCATTTTCATTTTGGGTCAATGGGATCTGCGCTGCTGCAACGATATGAAAATTAGCGATAGCATAACCCAATCCTCCTATCAGGTCCAGCGTACCCAGACTGGATTGGTAATCCATAGGCAGGGGAAGTCCATCATCTTCCATGGTATTGCCATTGGTTTGGGGCACTTTTACTCCCAGTGTTAATCGAAAGGACTCAGTGAAATTATAATTGACATTCACATACAAATCAGCGATGTCAAAAACAGCGACATCATTACCGGATTGGGAAAGTGTTGTGATTTTAGCATCCAGACCAATAGCTTTCGTGATTTGCCGACTGTATTCAAGATAAAATCCCGCTACCGCAATATCATAGTCTGCCAGGCCATAACTGCCCCCTATTTTTAACTGATTATTGTATTCTTCCGGTCCATCTGAGCCGGCAGGCTGAAAGCTATTGACCGTGCAAAAACCAGCGTCACTGCAGCCCTGACTATACAGGAATAAGGAAAAAGGCAACAGCATCAAGGTAATTAGATATTTAGTCATAATTGGAGGAGTGAGGGGTTATTATGTTGTTGGGTTCTTTGTTCTTTGTTCTTTGTTCTTTGTTCTTTGTTCTTTGTTCTTTGTTCTTTGTTCTTTGTTCTTTGTTCTTTGTTCTTTGTTCTTTGTTCTAGGGTTCTGGATTCTGGGATTGGCTTTAGATAAGTGCTCTAAACTAAGAGGTGGTTTTATGCTAGAACAAGGCGAAGGTACGGTATTGAATGTATATCTATTTTTGGATCAAGGGTCGAAGTGTATGGAGGGGATAGTCAAAGATCTGGCGGTTGAAAGTCTGCCTGGCGACAGACAGTGTCCCGGGGCATCGTTGTCAGGGTGTCATCGTTGTCGTGGGTGTCTAACCGGATCTGGCTCTTTTGAAGAAGGTAGAACCTGCCTGACATCACCTTGTGTGGAAGCAGTAGAATTGTAGAACCTGTCTGCCGCCAGGCAGGTTGGAAAACTTAGAACACAGCACTTAGAATTAAGAACTTCCTCCTCCTTTGCGTCTTAGCGCCTTTGCGGTTAACTCCAGATTCCAGATTCTTCCGTAATTCCCCTTACCTCAGGTAGACGACATGTTCTCTTTTTGTGATAACCAATTTGTGTTTTTTTCGACCCATTTTCGAACGGGTTTATTGCGGATATCGTCATCATCATTGGACTGGCTTCCAATTAATAGGGCGACTGGTCGCAAGACTTCAAATTCTTCACATACCACCTTTAACATGGCCGTAAAAGGCAAAAACAAAATCATACCCGCTATGCCCCAAACAGAGGCGCCTATGATCAAACTTAAAATCGCCGCCAGGGCATTAACACTTAAAATACTTCCAATGACCTTAGGACCTAAAAAATTACTTTCAATTAATTGAATACTCCAAAACATCCCAGTAATAATCAATGGTATCCAGAGGGAATCATTCGTCATGAAAGCATACAATACCGGGATGCTCGCTCCCAAAGTGGTACCTACATAGGGAATGATAGACATAGCCGCCGCTAAAAAGCCAAATAAAAATGGGCTGTCAATGCCAATGATCCACAATCCAATGCTATTGGCAAATCCCAAAATCAGGATTAACGTAACCACACCAGTCAGATACTTTTGACCTACTTTTTGCACATTTTTCAGCATATTCAATACACGGTCCCTGTTTGCTTCAGGTGCAAATTGAACAAAAGCCTGCGTGAGTCCTTTGCGGTAAATCAATAGTAAAAAGGTATAAATAACTGTCGCAAGCAATCCTGCCAAAAAACGCGTGGTGCTGTAAAAAGTATCTTCGGCAACGGGGAAAGCCACGCTTTGTACCCAGGTCCTTATTTGTTCAAGCAATTCAGCACTCTTTAAATCCTTTTCTAAATTAATATTGGCATTTATGTAAACAATCAAATCAGTAAATAAAACCATTAGCTTATCCTGAAAATTACTTAGATCATTAGGAAGCTGACTTATTTGTGTAGAAAAAAACAAAACAACTCCTCCGAATAAGATAAATAATACCAGTATGGATAAAAAAGCTGCTATAATATAATTTAATCGCCAGGATTCAAAACGCTTGGTCAAAGGATACAGGATGAACGACAACAACAAGGCGAAACCTAATGAAATGAGAATCGGTTTGCCGATAACCATTATCGCCAACAACGAAAAAATTGTAGCAATGGCATAAAAAAGTTTTTGAAAGGAGAAGTTCATTGGATAAGGTTTTTGAATGTGGCTACACAAACATCGTCAATTTTAGACACCTGTAGTTAATATTCGGTGCGAGCGTAACTTTTCTCTTAAGAATCTCATTTTACCACCCCAAAGGGAGCTGTCTTCATGTTCGATATTCACTTACCTTTACCCCATAAAATGATCCCCATTTTTCAAAAAATGATTCTTCCCATTTCAGTGACCCTGCATCAGTGCACGTGGCTTCCAATTCCCTCCTATGAATGATATAACCCATAAGATATTTACCCGGCGTAAAGCCACCGCACAAGCTACACTTACGGTAAGCCGACCGGAGACCATAACTGCTATTGAAGACAGGCAAGTACCGAAAGGCGATATCTTTGAGATGAGTCGGGCTGCAGGGTTGCTGGCTATAAAAAAAACATCCGATGTGATCCCCGATTGCCACCCATTGCCCATTGAATATGCTGCTATTCGCAGTAGCATTCAAGGAATGGAAATTCATATCGAGGTGGAAGTCCATGCCATTTATCGCACAGGTGTCGAAGTGGAGGCGATGCATGGTGCAGCTATCACAGCGCTGACTATGTATGATATGCTCAAACCCATCGATAAAGGTGTTGAAATTGGCACTATCCGGCTTTCCGACAAAAAAGGCGGTAAATCCCAGTTTAAGGATCATATTGGCCTGGGTTTAAAAGCTGCCGTTGTGGTCTGCTCCGATAGCATCACCGCGGGTAGCAAATCCGATAAGGCTGGCCTCGCCATTCGGGACCATCTTGCTCAATGGGAGGTGGATGTAAACCATTACAGTATTATCCCCGACGAACCGGATGCTATCCGGCAGACGGTAGGACAAATGACAGGCGAAACCGATATCGATCTGCTAATCTTCACAGGTGGTACCGGACTCTCACCTCGCGATAACACACCCGAAACCATCAGACCACTACTCGATCGGGAAATACCCGGTATCATGGAGGCCGCACGTGCTTATGGCCAGGATCGCACACCATACGCTATGCTCAGCCGGGGCATTGCGGGCATGAAAGGCAAGACTTTGATCCTCACGCTTCCCGGATCGACAAATGGGGCACTGGAAACAATGGACGCGCTCTTTCCCTATGTGCTCCATATCTTCAAAGTCGCCCAAGGCATGCGTCATGATTAACCGCGTTGTTTGACTTTAGCTTCATTAACCTTACTCCTACATGAAAGACATCACCATACCCGGTGGCAAACGTTTTGCAGATGCCCAAAAAATGATTGAGATTTTTGGGCTGCCGGATGCCATTGCGATAGGCGGGCAGGTTCCTGTAGCCGGACCCGGAGATGTTGACAGTGCTGTTCAGTCTGCTATCCAGGCTTTTGAGGACTATTGCAGCACTTCCGCTGGTGCACGTGCAGCGTTTTTGGAGGCCATTTCCGCTGAGATACTATCCTTAGGTGACCTGCTGATCCAGCGGGCTCATGCAGAAACATCGCTACCTATAGCTCGCCTGATCGCCGAACGAGGTCGCACCATCGCCCAACTCCGCATGTTTGCCCAGCTCCTGCGTGAAGGCTCATGGGTAGAGGCCATCATTGACCCTGCTGATCCATCCAGGCAACCGACGCCAAAACCGGAGCTCAGAAGGATGTGCTTACCGTTAGGTCCGGTTGCCGTATTTGGCGCTGGCAACTTCCCGCTGGCTTATTCCACGGCTGGTGGTGACACCGCATCAGCGCTGGCTGCTGGATGTCCCGTCATAATAAAGGCTCATGAAAACCATCTCGGCACCCATATGATGGTGGCTGATGCTATTCTTCGGGCTGCAGCACACTCCGGTATGCCGCAAGGCGTTTTCCAAAGCCTTATCGGTGATGGTTATGCTACCGGCCAGGAACTTGTTCGCCATCCGGGCATCAAGGCTGCTGGGTTTACAGGATCACAGGGAGGTGGCCGGGCATTATATGATATTGCATGCCAACGGCCGGAACCTATCCCATTTTTTGCGGAAATGGGCAGCGTCAATCCAGTTTTTATTTTACCCGGCGCCTTATCCGAAAGAGCGGAGACCATCGCCCGACAACTTGTGATGTCCTTTACCCTTCATGCCGGCCAATATTGCACGAATCCCGGTCTGGTTATCGTACAGGAAGGCGCGGGCCTTTCCATCCTGATCGAATCCATGCGCGCAGGCGTGCAGGCGAAACAAGCGGAATCAATGTACGCCAATAGGGTTTTTGATGCCTATCAATTGCAGTCGAATACCGCCATCCATCATAAGGAAGTAGAAATACTGGCCAATGGCCTGGAAGGGGATGGATTAGCAGCCAGACCTTTATTAGCGCAAGTAGCGGCAAAGGATTTTCTGGCTCAGCCCACCTTGCACGAAGAAATATTTGGTCCCTTTAGTCTGATCGTTCGGTGTGCTCATACAGATGAAATGGAACGTGTATCGGCGGAACTTCCTGGTCAATTAACCACTTCCATCTGGGCAAATGATGGAGAAGGCACAACACATGAACCGCTGATTAAAACCCTTCAGGGAAAAGCTGGCCGGCTGATCTGGAATGGGATACCCACCGGCGTGGAGGTCAGTCCGGCTATGGTGCATGGTGGCCCCTATCCTGCTACGACCGACAGCCGGTTTACTTCTGTAGGGGCAAATGCTATCCGCAGATGGGTCAGGCCGATTTGTTACCAAAACCTGCCGGACCATTTGCTCCCACCAGAGCTCCAACGGGCCAATCCGATGCAGATTTGGCGACAAGTAGGCTATCACTGGACTAAGGATCCAATTTAACTTTTGGGCTGAAAGGATATAAATAAATGGTAAATTGCTGCCGGCACAAGCACCCCGCCCTTTTTCCAAAATAATCCGTCCTATTTTTGCGGCTTAATCATACTTTGTCATCATGCATATAGCTGTAGTTGGAACAGGATACGTGGGTTTGGTAACAGGAACCTGTTTTGCGGAAACAGGCAATCAGGTCACTTGTGTAGATATCGATGCCAATAAAATAACGCGATTGAAATCGGGTAAGATCCCCATTTTCGAGCCCGGTCTGGATATGATTTTTGAGCGCAATACAGCTCAGGGTCGATTGCATTTTACCACAGATCTTGCTTCAGCCATCGAAAAGGCCGAAATCATTTTCCTGGCTCTCCCTACCCCGCCTGGCGAGGACGGATCAGCAGACCTGCGATATATCCTTGGCGTTGCTGCCGACTTATCGAAGCTCATCACGCGTTATACGGTGATTGTCGATAAAAGCACCGTACCTGTAGGCACATCCGAACGCGTCCATGCAGTATTGGCAGAACACCTTTCTGCAGAGCTGTTTGATGTGGTATCCAATCCGGAGTTTTTGCGTGAAGGCCTGGCAGTGGATGACTTTATGAAACCGGATCGTGTGGTAATAGGGACGAGTTCGGAGCGGGCAAAAAAGGCCATGCAACATCTCTATCTGCCCTTTGTGCGTCAGGGGAACCCGATAATATTTATGGACGAACGGTCTGCAGAAATGACGAAGTATGCGGCCAATGCCTACCTCGCGGCACGGATTACGTTTATGAATGAAATTGCCAATTTATGCGAGCGTGTTGGCGCCAACGTGGATATGGTCCGCATTGGTATAGGCACAGATACCCGCATCGGCAAACGCTTTTTATTTCCAGGCGTAGGTTATGGGGGATCTTGTTTTCCAAAAGATGTGCAGGCACTCGCTATGACTGCGGATCAATTTGACTATGACTTCCAGATTTTAAAAACAGTAATGGGTGTAAACGAACGCCAGAAGGCTGTACTAGCATCAAAAATTGAATCCTATTTTAAGGGCGATCTGCAAGGTAAAACAATTGCAATCTGGGGATTGGCGTTCAAGCCAAATACAGATGATATCCGCGAAGCGCCGGCATTATATATCATCGATCAACTGCTCGAAAAAGGTGCTTCTATTCGCGCTTATGATCCGGAGGCGATGGATCATATCCGCAAGATTTATGGCGATCGCATTACACTTTGCGATAATGCTTATGATGTATTAGACGGCGCGGACGCTCTGGCTATTATTACGGAGTGGAGCCTGTTTAGGTCGCCTGATTTTGATGAGATGCGGCGTCGACTAAAAGCTATGGTCATCTTTGATGGTCGAAATGTGTTTGACCTGGAAGACATCCGGCAGGAAGTACAATATTATGAGAGCATTGGACGTCATGTTATTCAAAACCAGGTTGGGCGGACCTCATTTTGACCTATAATAACAAACCTTCATTTCCTTTTTCCCTGTTCAATATGAAAAATATCCTTCTTCTCCTCCTGGTCCTTTTTATCGCTTCCTGCCAATCTGATATTGAAATTGTCGAAAGCATGGATAGTGAAACCGGTATAAAGGAAATATTTGAACGCTCCCGCAAATCCAACAAAAAAGAAGGGTACTATCGTAAAATTGACAGTACAGGTGTCATGCTCGAAGATGCACAATATCGGGAGGACCAACTAAACGGCACACGCAAATTATACAGTGCAGAAGGGAAATTAATCATAGAAGAAACACACAAAAATGGTGTTTTTGATGGTCCCTATCGCACCTACCATCCTGATGGCACGCTGGAATTAGATGGATTGTATGCAAACAATGAAACCACGGGCACCTGGAGGCGATATTATCCCAATGGCCAAATCCTCGAAGAAGTTGCTTTTTCAGGCAATATGGAAAACGGTCCATTTAAGGAATGGTATGACAATGGATCACTCAAAGCAGAGGGCACCTACCTTGAAGGCGACAATGAACATGGTGAGTTGATGGAGTATGACACCACCGGTACGCTGATCACAAAAAAAATGTGCGAACGCGGGATATGCAAAACAATTTGGACCAAGGAATCCGGTGACATTAATTAATACCAGATGATGCGTTTTTTTCTACCACTACTTTTTATTCAAATCTTTTCGGTATCCCTTTGGTCGCAGGTTTCAGGCGGAAGGCAGGCATATGTTTTTCTCGAAATGCCGGCTAGTGCCAGGTTGACCGCCTTAGGGGGCTATTTGGTGAGTGTTCGGGATGATGATGTTGCATTGGCTACGATGAATCCCGCCCAACTCAATGCAAAAGCACATCAGCAATTATCATTTAATCATAATTTCCATTTTGCCGGAACAGGAACCGGTTATTTTGGCTACAGTTACCACGCAAATAAATGGAAAACAAGCCTTCATGGTGGTGTACAGTATATGCGTTACGGGGATATTCCCTGGACAGACGAATTTAATCAACAACTGGGTACATTTAGTCCTGCGGAAATAGCTGTGACGGTCGGTGCGGCACGACAATGGAAGGAGCGTCTGAGTTATGGGATAAATTTGAAATATATCCAGTCGGTGCTGGAGGCATACAAATCAACAGCACTGGCAGCAGATGCCGGCGTGTATTATGAAAACCCGGAAAGCCGATTAGGCGTGGGATTGGTGCTTCAAAATATGGGCGCTCCAATGACCACATATTACAAAGGTTCCGAACGTGAAAACGTACCTTTCAATGCATTACTCGGTGTGAGCAAACGTTTAAAATATTTACCGTTCCGATTTACTGTAACAGCGCACTCGTTACATAGGTGGAACGTGCGGTATGACGATCCCACATTACAATCAAACACCCCCTTCCCTGGTCAGGAACCAGAAAAAGAAAACACCTTTGCACAAGGGGTAGATAATATTTTTAGGCATCTTACATTTAGCGGTGAATTTTTGTTAGGCAAGACGGAATCTTTCCGCATCAGATTGGGATATGATCATCGTTTGCGCAGGGAATTATTGGTGCCTGGAAACGGCGGCTTGTCGGGTTTCAGCGGCGGCCTGGGGATGCGTATTTATCGGTTCCGACTGGATTATGGCTTTGGAATATATCATTTGGCCGGAGCCACCCATCACCTTTCTATCAGCACCAATCTGAAAAGCTTCTTTCCTGGGATATAAATAACGGATCGGTTATTCGGTTATTCGGTTATTCGGTTATTCGGTTATTCGGTTATTCGGTTATTTAAGAATAATACTTTCTACTTTCTACTTTCTACTTTCTACTTTCTACTTTCTACTTTCTACTTTCTACTTTCTACTTTCTACTTTCT
>JAGNXB010000007.1:55647-92441 GCA_017985675.1 Saprospiraceae bacterium
TACTTTCTACTTTCTACTTTCTACTTTCTACTTTCTACTTTCTACTTTCTACTTTCTACTTTCTACTTTCTACTTTCTTACCCCATCCCAAAATTAAAAAAACCCCTTTCACCGAAGTGAAAAGGGGTCTCCAATAAATCCTTTTCGTAGCCAGAATTTGCTGCCAGGCGTTACAATTGGGTCATTGTTATAAAGAAGGATTAACGTTTGTTATTGACAGTAAGGTCATTAAATCCTTGTCCGATGGCATCCATGTCATGTTTGAACTCGCGCTTGAATGACTCCCAATCGCTTTGATTAGATTCGTAGTTAGACATACGGTCATTTAATTCTTTATTGCGTTGCTCAAGTGCATTTATTCGTTCAGCATATGCTTTATCAGCGGCCTTTTCAGACTTTTTCATGTTGGCCTTCAATTCCGCGATGCGCGTTTCATTGCTTCTGATGACAACATCATTTTCGCTGCGGAACATTCTCCACTCCTCCTCGTTGGCCACTCTTGCTTTTTCAACAGCAGCATCTGATTTGGCATCCTGAAGGTCTTCTTTTGCATCTTGCACATCTTCAGATGCTTCTTCAACTTTTTCGGATGAAGACTGGCAACTTGTAAACATAGTTGCAAATAGCAGCGACACACTTAGTGCCAATAAATAAATAGGGTTTTTCATTTTGTTGTGTTTAACCGTGAAATAATTTAAAAAAGGTCACGACTTCACCGTTACCAAAGAAACCGTGACCATTAATGCGTTGTGTACTAAAGATCTGCAATGATTTTATGCAGCTCTTCTTTTGATTTGCCTAGTTTGATTTGCAACCGGCCCATCATTTCATCTTTCTTGCCTTCAGCAAAGAGAAGATCATCATCTGTCAATTGTGCAAACTTTTGTTTGAGCTTGCCTTTTTGCTCGTTCCAGTTGCCTTTAAGTTCTGTCGTATTCATAATCAGTAATTGTAGTTGTGAAAGCATTTCCACGTCATAAAGATGAGTATTGTTCTTCCTGATCACTTTACAGAAATTCAACCATTATTTACATAATTAGCACATTTATCTGAAAAAGTACATTTTGGGAATAGGGTTAAGGTCTTGACAAGAAAAAAAGGCTGTCACGGTGGGAAACCGGACAGCCAACTACTACTACGAAAACTAAAAAGGGGGGAAACTATTTTTTAGGAATGATATCGATAATAACCGTGCGGTTATAAAATCGCTCTTCCGGGAGTTTGTTATCAAACGGAGTCAAGCTTTCGTCCTCACCTGATCCATAAGTGTTGAATTTCACATCGCTGCGGCCACTTTTGGTTAGCGCACTGGAAAGGATTTGTTTGACATCATTTGCACGGGCCATAGACAACGTCTTATTGTAGGCTTCATCACCGATAATATCTGTATGGCCATGGATAATAACCGTTCCGCCTTGTGGTATTTGAGGCGCAACGATTTCCGTAAGGTATTTTTCATAAAGCGTGGCTGCTTTTGACGCATCAAATTCATAAACCACACTGTAACGGATACCTTGCTCGTCCTTGGTAGGCGTCCATAATGTCATATGTACAGGCACTTCGCGGGTAACTGTCATACCATTTTTAGTTTGGCCAACCATAGTAGCTTTGTAATCACCTTCCGGATTGACGCCAAGGATCGATTTTCCAGCGATATAAGCCACATCTTTTGTGAAAGGACCAAATGATTGATACTTATTCTTTTTATCCTTCAGTTCCACTTTCCAGGATTGAAGCGACTTTTCAGCTCCGTCAACATGGAAGGAAACGTAGCTGTCAAATGGCGCGGTTTGAATTCCGTTTCTTACAACAGGTTTCATAGCTGCGCCTTTACCAGTTTGAAATTCCATCAATAATTCAGGAGAACTACTTTCGATAGAAACCCGGCGATCACCAGCGCGAAGCATTTCCAGGTCAACCGTACTTCCTGGCTTTTCAGAGGGCAATTTTGGCTTATCACGCCCTTCAACACTGATACGGGAGTTATTAATGCCAAATACATCAACAAGGTATTTTTTCACGCTTGTTGCCATAGACATGCCATCTTCCTGCCCCTTTTCTGATGAACCGACCAGGTTAATCGTGGCAGACGGATTTTTGTCTAAACGGTCACCAAGAATATTCAGCACATTGTAATAGACATGCATACCGCGATCAGCACGGCCAGTCAAATCTTTTGGTGCGTAGACCTCTAATTGGTCTTCTTTAAAATCCGAAACCTGATTTTTCTTCAAAGAAATATATCGCGAAGGAATTTCAGTTGATCCCAGATCAAAAAATACATAATTCAATACAGGAAATGTTTCCCTCATGCGACGCTCGGAAGGGATATTTTCTGGAGAGTTGACATAAAAACGGATCCCGGCATCAAATAAATTGGATTCACCACTTCCTGTAGCCATAGGCTCAGGTGCACCAAAACCAAATTTAAGTGCGGCGCCTACCCGAACCGTCGTGATATTCCATGTTTCAATGGAGCGGGGTGATTGCCCAAAATAGGGTTGGAACGAAATAAATGGGGAAAGGAAAGATTGCAATGCGACATTTTGCGAAGACAATGGAATATCGTATCCGGCACCAATTTGCATGGATACCAGCGTTTCATGGATATTGCTAAACTCGCCTTTAACATCCGGAGTAGGCAATTGATCTGGAAATTCCGGATTTAGGCCTAATTCATACGTGAAATCCTTTTGCAGATTAAATGCAAACCGTGGACCGCCAAACAAATAAAAATTACCATTAAATGGCGCAAAACGAATACTCGGCTCTACGGTGAGGTAACTCAAATTTGTTTTTAAATCCGCAGCACAATTGCACACGGTAGATTTTTGATCAAAAGCACTGTTTTTGCCATCATATCCCGCCTGAAGCATAATGCCAAAACGGGAATCTGGAAACATGTATTCCACAAGCGGTGCTACGAATAAACCTACCCCGGCACCATCATGGAAAGTGACCGGGCTTCTGAAGCCATCATTCATTTGCTGGGTTGAGCCTCTGTACATATTGACATTTGCACCAGCTGCAACACCAAACAGCCAGCTTGGCCGTGCGTAAGTTTGAACCTGAGCCTCAACGTTGGCTTGAAAAATAGTCAAAAATGATGCAATGAAAAGCAGGCTTTTCAAAGAACCTATTGGTAAAAACCATGCCTGGCATGATTTTTTTTGTTTTGATTTTAAAATGTGTATCATAATGATGAATTAAGGTTTGTTGATAATATTCGTGTCGCTTAAGATAACTGCACCGTTAAGAGCAAGCAAGCGTCCGGTTACTGAAGCATTTGGATTCAACGTAATGGACGTTAAGGCGAGAATATTCCCTTTAAATGAGGTGTTCGTTCCAATCGTAGCGGAGCTTCCAACCTGCCAAATTACATTGTTGGCTTTAGCGCCATTGATGAGCAGTACATCACGACCAATCGTAACTAAATCAGTGTCGACCTGGAAGACCCAATAAGCATTTGGATCACCCTGTGCATCAAGCGTCAGATTACCTGATTGAATTAAAAAGCCACTCGTTGTATGATAAACTCCCGGGGTCAAAGTTTTACCACCCTGATCACCTGATAGTATGTTGCCAGCAGGTACCGTAAGATTTTTAGCTTGCTGCCATGCATTGTTTAAATCCAGTTTTGCCTGAATTAACATAGCCCCTGTACCAACAGGCAGGAGATCATTTGATGCATAAATATCACCATTGACGACATTGGCGGGAGGAAAACCAGTAATGGCCGCTCGTGTTGCCGGACTAATGCCTACATCCATATTATTGATCTGGCCAAATCCAAGACTATTCACTGCTGATCCGGCAAGAATACCAAACCGCGTATTTGTAAATAAATTTACGCCTATCGCACCCGTAGTGAAGCTCCAGACATAATCCGTCTGTAACGCATTTCCATGTATGTCTTTAACAGATTGTTTGACACGACCCGTATACAGTGTAAATGGTTCCAGATTTTTAGAGGGTGAAAAAGTAACCGTAGCGTCGGAATACGAAATGATCCCGGTAACTTGATTTGGCCCACTTAATGTGAAGGATGAATCGGTAAACGTAACACCATTCATAGGTTCATTAAACGTTACACGAATACGTTGATCTACTGGCACACCTACTGCTCCGTTTAACGGATCGGTGGTTACGACCACCGGACACACACCGATGATTTCTTCAAAATCATCTTTTTTGCATCCCGCAATAAAGGCAACCAAAACGATCATCAGGGTTGCTAAGAAATTTTTCATGAAATAGAGTTAAAGCGTGGACGAATTTCCACTATGCAAAGGTGCATACTCTATACAGTTAATATATTATACTATTTAATCAAACGATTACATCAATCTCACCTTATTAATGGTAGAAAGTAGAAGGTAGAAAGTAGAAAGTAGAAAGTAAAACCTGCCTGACATCACCTTGTGTGGCAGGAGTAGAAAGTAGAAGGTAGAAGGTAGAAAGATGAACGTTGAAAGTAGAAGGTAAAGGGGTTCCTGATTCCTCCTGGACTCCTCCCCTTCTTGACTCCTCCACTTCCTAATTACATTGACCAAGTAAAACCCAAATAATGATAAAAACAATTATGGTACTGATGCAGCCACCGCCCAACTTTGCCGCGCCAACGCCTGCTAATAATCCTTTGAAAATGTTATTCATTGTAAAAATATATTTAATTGAGTAAAACAAAATTAATAGCAATCTGAAATTATAGGCTAAACAATTGCATATCTATGAGCCCATGTTCAGGAAGAACCTATCCATGGATTCATAGATTGCAAGAATAGATGACGTTTGGTTTGCCCAGAACATTCCTATCAGGATTTTTTATTGCCAAAAAGAACTAATCCACCGCCTAACACGATGACTGCAATACCAATTATGGGTGACCAGGCAACCGCATGTTTTTTATCCTGCGTGATTTCCAGAGGGCCGATATCGACCACTTTTTCCTTAGTCACATAATTGAATCCGGTGTACGCTGTAATCAGGATCCCGACTACGAGCAGTATAAATCCTATTTGTTTCATTGGATGTATTCAACAGTTGACAAGGAAAATTTAAAGCAGGATGATCAGTAAGATAATGATCACGATGATGGCGCCGGCAGAAAAGTATATACCACCGTTGGCGCGTTTCAATTCCTTTTTCAGATTACGGGTTTCATTCCGTAGTTCCTTTTTCTCCAAAGAACTCATTTCTGATTTGTCCATTGATTTAATGACATCAAGGCGAGACATAATCACCTGTGCCTCTGGAGAAGGTGTTGGCTTGGGAGATGGTACATTGCTTTCTTTGGCAATGACAGCTCCTTGCATAGATGTTGCCGTGGTAGCCAAAACTAAAAGCGCCATAGCGCAAGCAGTAATAAATTTTTTCATAATGGATTGTTTTAATCGAAGTGAACGTAGGGTTACTTATCTGACATCAAAGGCGCACATTGATCGAGGGGATTGGTTTATACAATTCACGCTAAAAATTATACAATTCACATGTTTTGATATCTTTTGGCACAATAATTTACCAAAAGCCTGGGAGGAATATTGCAAGTACTAAATAAACAATGGCTCAAGCCCTCGCTTCATGTGTATGACCGTATTCATCCTTCAGTGATTTAAGGGATGCACAATAATCAGCCAAATTTTCCAATATTAGTTCGGGGCTATCTTCAACAGGTACCGTATCGGGGATCTCACCTAAAAATTTGGAGAGCTCTGGAAATTCATCTCGAATTTCCATGGATAGTCTGAGGATGATTTGATTCAATTCTTTCTCAGAGAGCACTGGATCTTTCATAACTTTTGTACATTCAATATGTAATTTCATGTTGCGGGAGGCATCTGGTCCGTTTTTTTGTTTACACATAATAACTGGTTTTGCGACGATGAAAAGCCACCCCTAAACTATTGATGCGCTTAATCAGATCGTATTGATTTAACAAATGTACTTTGTCTAAAAGTCGATCGTTTTACACCAAACTAATGAAGTGTTATACATTTCACATACTCCCGGGTGTGCAAAACCTCATTTTACAGTTAGAATGTGCACCAAATCTCTTACTTTTGCTGATAGGCTTTGGATTCCTCAGGTATGCACATATTCAATTTGGTAGGTATAATCGCTCTGTTGGCTGCTTGTAACGTTGTGCCCCCAAAGGAGCCAACGCCACACCCGGATACCCCTACCATTGTTTTTTCAGTTTTACAAATCCTACGCCCATCTCCTGAAGAACCTTCCAGAATCCAACTCCTGGAGACGCAAGCCAGTCCTGGAAAATTGAAAAAAAAATCGAAAGCACCCCTATCCTTTACGCACTATTTAGGAATTGGAATTTACCGAAATGGCATTAGGATGGATACATTAACCCTTGAACATCCCCTTTACAAGCATATTGAATATGTTAACGACCAGGGCGAATTAGCTGTATTAGACACGATGTTAACAAAGGCTGATTTTTTTATCCGGTTCCAATCGCTTGGAGCTGCTAATGAAATACGTATTTTTGAAACGGTCAATAAAATTAGGTTAGACACACCCATAACAATCAAAAAATAAAGGGATGAAATATAAATTGACTTTGTTGATACTAGTACTCTGTTATTTCTCTCCCCTGGTTGCTCAAGTGTTCCAGGTGGACACACTTGTTTATCATGGCGATGTGGACAAATGTATTAATATGGTCATCTTGGGTGATGGATTCACTGAGACTGAGCAGGAGAATTTTATTGCCAATGCGGTTAATTTATCCGATTATCTTTTTAAGCAGGCACCATGGCAAAACTATAAGTCCTATTTTAATGTATTTGCTATACGTGTTATTTCAGTAGAGTCCGGCGCTGCGCATCCGAATACAGCAACCGATTGCAATTCGGCATCACCAGCAGTACCTGTTGCATTTCCGGATACCTACTTCGGTTGTCAATTTGATCAGTACAATATACATCGACTTATCGTGCCTAATTATTACGGTAAAATAATTAATGTATTGTCGACTAATTTTCCGAATTATGATCAGGTGTTAATTATTTCCAATACCCCCTATTATGGTGGCTCAGGGGGTAGTTTTGCAACCTCTACCCTGGCTGGGTCGAGTAGTGAAATTACAGCTCACGAACTGGGGCACTCCTTTGCGAAATTAGCGGATGAGTATTTTGCCGGCGATATTTATCTGGCAGAAAAACAGAACCTGACCCAAGAAACTGATCCATCATTAGTGAAGTGGAAAAATTGGATGGGCTATAGTGGTACAGGTATTTATCAACACTGTTGTGGAGGCAATTCAGCATTGTGGTATCGACCGCACAACAACTGCAAAATGCGCACCCTGGGACCGCCATACTGCCCGGTGTGCGCTCAGGGCATCATTGAAACCATTCACGATTTATCCAATCCTATTCTCCAATTTACACCGAGTGATTTAAACCTTTCCTCATCCGAACAATATCTGGATTTTACATTAACCCAGCTCATCACACCTTCCCCTAACACATTATCCATTTCATGGCAATTAGATGGCGCAGACCTGGGTATTGACTCCACATTTTACCAATTGGATCAATTTGCACTACCCGATGGCATGCATACCCTGATAGCCAGTGTCGTCGATACCACCTCGCTGGTACGTGTAGATAACCACAGCGATGTTCACATTAATTTTGTCTCGTGGGAAATCGAAAAAACTACAACAAGCCTAGTACTCAAGCCTTCAGCTTCAAGGCACCGTATTACCCTCTACCCCAATCCAACAAAAGGGTTGCTCCACGTTGGTATTGACCTGGAAAGTACATCGCGGATAATTATTGAATTATTGACGTTGGATGGTTTCGTTATTTTGCCTCTTTATGAAGGTACCACCGATCCCGGGAACTTTGAAAAAATCATGGATATGTCAAATGTGCAACCAGGAGCTTATTTAGTCCGATTTACGGTTGGTAATTATGTGCGGAGTGAAAAGTTGGTGATATATTAAAACTTGTTATTTGTAAGGGGTATGGAGAATGGGGTAAAATTATCGAAATAATCTGGAATCCGAGAATCTGGGGGGCGGGAGGCAATTTTGTAGAAAGTAGAAGGTGGGAGGTAGGAGGTAGAAAGAATTTTTCGTGACCTTCAGACTTTCGACCCTGTCTGCCCCAAGGCAGGTTTTGACCTTCAGACTCCCTTAAACGTTTAAACATTTAAACCCAAGACCAAATAATCTCCATACACTATTAACTTGAAGTAGATATTTCGCCCGGTGTTTTTCCAAAATGTTCTTTAAAACATTTAATAAAGTAAGCTGGTGAACTAAACCCACACAGGTAGGCAATTTCAGATACCGTACCTGACTTTTTATCCAGCAATATTTTTGCTTTCTCCAATCGCATCTGGCGAATGACCTGGTTAGGGGATAGGTCCGTCAATGACGAAAGTTTTCGATGAAGCTGGCTACGGCTCATACCCACCAGTACACTTAATTCTACTACACTAAATTGTTCATCATCCATATTGCTTTCTACGGCTTCACGCACCTTTCGAAGGAACACTGCATCCATATTTTCAGCATCGATCCCGGTAGGTGCAAACACATTTAGCATTTTGCGGTAATATTCCTGAAGCCGGCGACGCTGCTTGATGAGGTTGGTAACGCGGATCCGGAGTTCGGCGACATCAAATGGTTTGATCAGGTAATCATCCGCTCCGGTATCAAGGCCCTTTATCTTTTCAGATTGTTCGGCAAGAGCGGTGAGCATGATAACTGGGATATGACTTGTATTTTCCTGGCTTTTTAATGTATTGCAAAATGTTGTCCCATCCATTTCAGGCATCATAATATCGGTAATAATTAAGTCAGGCATTTTTTCGGCAGCAAGGCGCAGGCCCTGAATACCATTTTCAGCTTCGAGTATGTGATATTGATGCCCCAGCTGCTCTACCACATACGCCCGCACATCCGCATTATCCTCTGCTATCAGGATTACAGGTTTCTCTGCAAGCGTCAATCGTTCCGTAGCGGTGGGTACTGCCAGCATTTGCAAAACCGGTAGTGCAGGGACAACATGCTGATACTTAGTTTCTACTACAGGAGCAGGAAATGCGGACGCGTCATGATCTGATGATGGGACTACTTTAATGGGGATATCAATTGTAAACAACGCACCTTCATTTTCTGTACTGTTGACAGCAATCGTGCCACCATGCAGTTCGGTCAATTCCCGGGTTAAAGCTAGGCCCAATCCGCTACCAGCTTGTAATTCCGTTACTGTCGTACGATAAAATCGCTCGAATAAATGGGCGATATGTGTGGTGGGAATCCCCATCCCATTGTCCTGGACCAAATATTGCACACCCGTTTGTGTCTGGCGCAACGTCACGACAATCTGGCCTCCTTCCGGTGTGAATTTAAAGGCATTAGAAACCACATTAAGAAGGATTTTTTCCAATTTGTCGCGATCAAATAAACCGTACACGGGATCCGTTGGAACATGTATTTGAAAATTGATTTGGTTACGTACAGCCAGACTTTCAAATGCACCGACGACAGCCATCGTAAAGGATCGAATATCACCTTCCGCAAGCTGCAATTTTAATTTCCCGCTCTCCAGCTTGGATAGGTCCAGCAATTGATTGATGAGATCAAGTAAGCGTGTACCATTGCGGTGCATGATGCGGTAATATTTGCCCAGGTCACCTTTTAAGTTACCGCTGAGCAATTGTTCTAATGGACTCAGGATAAGAGTCAGCGGTGTTCGAAATTCATGGCTGATATTTGCTAAAAAGGTCGATTTAATCGCATCAAGTTCGCGAAGACGATCTGCCTCTGTTTTTTCGATCAACGCCTGCATTTCAATGTCATGTTGTTTTTGCCGTTGTCTGCTCCGAACATATAAAAATAGGCCTAAAAGAAGTAAAAATGCCACCAGGGCACCCCCAAGGATTTGGTTTTTATAAAACGTCTGTCGTTCCAGGGCTAATTGTTGGTTGACTAACTCTATTTTGTTTTTTTCATTTTGATACTTGGCTTCCAGTTCTTCGGCACGATCCAGGCTTTCTTTTCTGTTCAGACTATCTTTCACCGCCATCAAGAGATTTTGGTAAGTGAATGCTTTTTTATAATCACCTAATTTCCCATACGCCTCTGCAAAAAGTTGATAAGGTGTTTCGAGTCTTGGGTAGCTGTTCATTTCTTTCGCTAGCAACTCAGCGCGTTCCAGTGGGGGGATAGCCAGTTCATTTTGTCCCATTTTGAGATAAGTCTCGGCAATATTCGTCAACGTGATGGACATGCCATTTTTATCGTCAAGCACTTGTTTTAACGTCAATGCATCATTAAAATAGGTTAATGCAATCTGGTACTCTTTTTTTTCCAGATACACCTGACCGACATTATTCAAACCGATGCTTTTGCCATAATCTTCTTGCAACTGTTCACAAAGGGTGACCTGTTTTAAATAATAAATCAATGCTGAATCCGGAAGTAATTTATTTGTATAAACCATCCCGATATTGGCATAGTTTCTTGCTATCCCTAAGGAATCCTTTAAGGCTACTTTCTGGGTTAGCGCCCGGTTCAAATAATCCAGGGCTTTATCAAATTCATTTCGTTCGGCATACAGCAATCCAATATTGCCCAGCGTGGTGGATGCGGATTTTGTATGACCGTGTTTTTCAGCAATGGCCAGTGACTGAACATAGTAGTCCAATGTTTTTTCCAAATTACCCTGATAATAATAACATACGCCCAGCGTGCTGAGTGCAGTGGCTTCCATTTGGGTGATGCCGGATTGACGGGCCAACTCCAACCCTTTATTCCCCCAAATCAAGGCGGTGTCGGTGTTTGTGCGATAGGTTTTTGCAGCCAACTCGGTCGCATAAAAACATTTGGCTGAATCTGTCTGCGCCCGGTTAAAACATCCAATCAGGCTGTCTACTTCGCTTGTTTGAGCCGTTACAAAAGCGAAGGGCAATAATAACGTTATTACCGTAAAGATGATCCGGATCATAGGGCATCATTTGATTAACGTAGGAACAAGGATGAGATCTTGTTCCAAATATAAGGATTAGCCCTAAAGTCTGGATTAAAATGTTTTGGATACCCTTTTGAAGGGTTTAAATGGTTATTCGGGTATTCGGGTATTCGATTCGGCAAGGCTGCGCATTTTGCCCTGGGTTAGTATTACTGGACCGTTAAATCGCACGTGATTGCCACGAAGCCAAGAAGAACACAATGGTTCACAAGAAAATTATTAGCCTGGGCATTTACGCTTTTTTTACGGCAGACTGAACATATTGCCTTACCAATCGATTCCAACCCGTCAATGGCGCAGCAATTCGAAAGCTTGTTAACATCATTTTTTCCACGAAATTCATTCCTCCTCGCATAGTACTAAAAGGCCGATAATTAAGGCAGTCGGCTATATACATCGCTTTAAAAAGCGCCATATTATCCCTAGGATTTTTCTGGTTTAGGAAAAAGAGAATTTGAAAAAACTTTCCCTGATCGGCCACCGGATCAAAGGTTACCCTGCACAAAACAGGGACTTTGGATTTATTGCTGACACAATGTGGTGTCAATCGGGGCACTGTCACCGATTCTCCTTTTTTAAGGGTGCGGTTGGTAGCCATACACTGAATGGATAATTCTCCTTCCAGTACTTCAAAATGTTCGTCCGATTCCAGATGAAGATGTTCGGGTACGCTTCCACCAGGTTGAATCATCCAATCGAAGGTGCACATGGCGTCATTTAACGTGAGAACCTGGAACCGTTCTTTCATCCAGCCGACTTCAGGGTAGGTATATGTGGACATATCAATTAATTATAATGGTTAATTGTTTTTATTAAATCAATATACATAGATTCCAAAAAGGAAGGACCTGTTTTGATAAGAAGAAATAGTGGTCCGGGGGTGTTTTTGATTTACCCCCAGACCAATAATAAATAAGCCAATAAATGCAATTTATTCTTTTACCCTTCCAAGCACCCAGCCGATGGCCCCACCTGCTACGGTTCCTGTAAGGGTAGAAACAAGGACGTCAACAGGCATCCACTCCAAAGGATAGGCTGTGTAGGTGGATACGCTCATGATGGCATACCACAGCACGACAAAAAAGGTAATCCAGGTACCGGCGATGGCGCCACCTTTGAAGGTATTGGTGCCAAATTTGATTTGCAGGATGGTTACAAATAGTGAAATAACGACACTGCCAATAACCCACCATACCATGGACATTTCTTTCAGGCAGCCTTCGTTTTCTTTCATCCATTGGTCTGCCATGTCGCCCATCAGGCCCATGAAAATCGCCATACTAAAGACCATGCCTACAATAGTGCCGGCAAGTGTTCCGAGAATAAGTTTCTTTCCCATTTACAGTTGAATTTAGGTTGTTATAAAATTATTGATAAATAATGACTTAATAAAAGATGGACTTTGCCAAATTTTCCTTTCAATGGAGATAGTCAATTAATGACTGCTGACCTGGTTAGTAGGTAGGGCCGGCACGGTCTGCAGGTAGGCCCAGATGGCATCCAGTTCATAAGGATCCAATCGGGTCAAACGAGGCATTGCGTCACTAAGTATCCGACCATCGGGTCGCACCCCGCCGCGGGCCGCTAGTTCAAATTGTTCTTTAGTCCATTTGCCAATGCCTTGTTCCGGATGTGGCGTGATATTTCGGGAAATGACGTGATTAAATTTGGGATCACTCACCGCATTTCCGCCTGCAAAAAATCCTTTTGATTTTTCAGGGTTGAGTGGATCGTTATATTCAAAACCTGCGGAGTGGCAACCGTAACATTCATAGCGAACGGTAGCCAGGTATTCGCCAAAAGCTAAGGTATCTGACATGGAGGGTGCCGTTCTTGCTTCAAAGGGAATGGGCTTTAAAATACCTGCCTTAAATAAAGCCTTTGCCAGGAAAGAATAGGACCCATCATGTTGGGCATCTGATGGAGCTAAGGATGGCGCATCCGATCGCAGATAGGCAATGACTGCTGCAATATCCGCATCCGAATATTTTGGAAACACCATATAGGGTCCGGCATATTGTCCGTCTCGTTTAATACCCGTACGGAGTAGATAGGCCAATTCCCCATCGCTGTACCGTCCAATACCCAGTGTAGGGTGACTAGTGATATTACTGGAAAACCGCTCACCAAATCCTTCACTTTCGGGAGAGAACAGTTTGCCACTCAATTTGCCATCGGCGCCCATGTGACAATAGGCACATACACTCTCCACGATTTTTTGTCCGGTAGCCATCGACATGCTGTCGGAGGGCAAATCAATAGATATGGGTTTGACTTCATGGGTGGGTAAAGGCGTAAATAATACCCATCCGGATAAAAGGCCTAAGCCAAGGATGATGACCAGGAGCAGGATGCCCAGGTATTTAAGTAGTTTTCGCATCGGGTGAACTGTTGAATTGTGAAAAATGAATAACACGATGCAAAGGTGCGAGCCGACACGATCCAAGAGGTATAATACTTGTCGCAAAGGGTATCAGATTTGTCGCAATTGAGTCGAGGAGTGGGGAATGAGGAGTCAAGGTGAGGGGGTCACGAACCCCTTCGCCAAGGCTTCGGCGAAGGTGACGTGATAAGGAACTCATCCCTAAACTAAATCCAGATTCTTCCGTCATCGGTTATTGGTGATCCGGGCCCTGTCCTCAGTCATCCAACTTTACGCCTTACCTTAGCCGCCCTAAAACAGACCTATGGATCTCCACGCTCCCCTTGTAGAATGTGTACCCAATTTTTCAGAAGGCCGTGATATGGCTATTATCGGACGGATTACTGCAGCCATTGAAGCCGTCGAAGGCGTAAGGCTCCTGGATGTAGATCCTGGCAAAGCCACCAACCGCACCGTGGTCACTTTTGTGGGGCATCCCGATGCTGTAGTCGAAGCCGCTTTCCAGGCCATACGCGTGGCTGCGGAATTGATTGATATGCGCAAACATACCGGCGAACATCCACGAATGGGCGCTACCGATGTGTGTCCGTTTATACCTGTGGCCAATGTCAGTATGGAAGAGGTAGCTGAATTGGCACGCCGGCTTGCAAGGCGGGTGGGTGACGAACTCGACATTCCCACTTACCTCTATGAAGCTGCTGCCAGCGCACCCTATCGCTCAAACCTGGCCGTAATTCGGTCCGGTGAATACGAAGGTTTGGCTCAAAAACTCAAAGATCCCCAATGGCAGCCCGATTTTGGTCCGGCCGTATTTAATGCGCGTAGCGGTGCTACAGTAATTGGTGCCCGCGACTTTCTGGTAGCATATAATGTCAATCTAAATACAACCTCGGTGCGACGCGCCAACTCGGTTGCCTTTGATGTACGCGAACAAGGACGCGTCCTTCGAGAAGGCGATCCGGTCACTGGAAAGGTGCTGACCGATGCGGAGGGCGAACCATTACGCCAACCGGGCACTTGCAAATCCGTGAAAGGCATCGGCTGGTATATTGAAGAATATGGCATTGCGCAAGTGTCCATGAATCTGACAAATATCCGAGACACGCCATTGCATTTGGCTTTTGAAGCCTGCTGCGACGCCGCCCAAAAGCGGGGTATGCGGGTCACCGGCTCTGAGTTGGTAGGACTCGTGCCCAAGCAGGTCATGCTGGATGCAGGGCGTTATTTTCTGCACAAACAGGAGCGCTCCACCGGAATTTCGGATGAAGAAATTATCCGGATTGCGGTTAAAACAATGGGGCTTGACGAACTATCGCCTTTTGATCCCCGCAAAAAGATCATTGAATACCAACTTGAGGAGCCGGGTCAAAACCGACTCATAGCTATGGATCTCCGCCAGTTTGCCCGTGAAACGGCTGCGGAGACTCCCGCGCCAGGTGGCGGATCCATATCTGCCTATGTGGGTGCGCTGGGTGCTTCGTTAGCCGGTATGGTGGCCAATCTCTCTGCACATAAGCGGGGTTGGGATGACCGGTGGCAGGAATTTTCTGATTGGGCTGAAAAGGCGCAGGCAATCCAGGAGCGGCTGCTTTTTTTGGTGGATGAAGATACGCGGGCGTTTAATGCGATTATGGAGGCCTTTGCAATGCCCAAAAGCAATGATATTGAGAAGGCCTCACGCACTGCAGCTATACAGGCGGCCACCCGTCATGCGATCATCATACCATTTACCGTAATGGAGGCGATTTATGACTTGCTGCCCGTGCTGGAGGCAATGGTAAAAGAAGGGAATCCCAACTCGGTAAGCGATGGAGGTGTGGGCATGTTGTGCGCTCGCGCGGCAATGCATGGTGCCTGGTTAAATGTACAGATTAATGCCTCCGGCTACAAGGACAAAGCCGAACTGGAGGATCTACTTATCAAAGGATTCCATATGGCAGAGCAAGCGGACCAAATCGAAAGAAATCTTATAGAAGTCGTTAAGCGTAAAATTTAGGGAGTTAAGGAGAGGGGAGTCGAGAAGTTGAGGATGAGCTCACGTACCCCCGAAGGGGGCGAATGTCCAGTGGACATTCGGTGAGCGAACCGAACGCCCCCGCGCGAGGCCTGTTATTAGGGATGAGGGCTGAGGAATGAGGAATGATCTGGATTCCAGTGGAAATTCGGTGAGCGAACCGAGCGCCCCCGCGCGAGGCCTGTTATTAGGGATGAGGGCTGAGGAATGAGGAATGATCTGGTTCCAGTGGACATTCGGTGAGCGAACCGAGCGCCCCTGCGCGAGGCCTGTTATTAGGGATGAGGGCTGAGGAATGAGGAATGATCTGGTTCCAGTGGACATTCGGTGAGCGAACCGAGCGCCCCCGCGCGAGGCCTGTTATTAGGGATGAGGGCTGAGGAATGAGGAATGATCTGGTTTCCAGTGCACATTCGGTGAGCGAACCGAGCGCCCCTGTTGATAGTAGGGAGGTTTTGAGGTTTTGAGGGTTTGAGGATGAGCTCACGTACCCCCGAAGGGGGCGAATGTCCAGTGGACATTCGGTGAGCGAACCGAGCGCCCCTGCGCGAGGCTTACGCAATGCCCTTATGAAAATCAACAAAATCTGGACATTCGGTGAGCGAACCGAGCGCCCCCGCGCGAGGCTTACGAAATGCCCTTTTGAAAATCAACAAAATCTGGACATTCGGTGAGCGAACCGAGCGCCCCTGCGCGAGGCTTACATGCTGTAAGAATCTGCGGTCAACTTGGTTGATTGCCTGCCGAATTTATGTCAAATGGCGAAGTCATAATTCTTCCACATTAAAATGCTCCAATACCCGCAATGCCCGTAGTGTATTCCATCTACTTGGTTTACCAGCTTGTTCCATCTTGAAATGCACCTGCCCGGCATGTGGGGCTGCCAGATTCCATACGCCTTTTTTGTTGCGTTTACTTTTTAACCAATCTAATGCAGCTTCCATTCTGTTGTCCCAACCAATACCGGCATATTGGAAATAATCCAGCGCCCGAAGTACATCATATTTCCACCGGGACGGATACGTAAGTTTTAAAAAATCATTATTTATGATTTGCCCCGTCCGGTCAGACAAATAAATTTGGTGACACAAAATAAATTCGATGGCACTTTCTTTTGCTTTGATGATTTTTTCGTTTTTATAACTGTGCCCCGCCTTCTGAAAGCTAGTCAAACCTTCCAGTACAGATAAGGTAGTGTGCAACGAACTGTGTGTAGCGCCACTTCGGGTGGTCCTGCAATTAAAACCCCCGTCAGGCATGATCTCCTCCAGAATACAGTCTATAATGGAATGCATTTTTTCTTCAGGTGTATTGAAGTAGGCCGCATAATTCAGGAACATGCCGTTGACACAGATATCACTTCGTTGCGCAGTGGAAGGGCCCAATTGAATCCCGCCATCTTCGGCTTTATGATGATCCAACACTTGTTCTATTGATGCTTTGACCAGAACATTCTCGGGTGAAAGATTTAGGTTCCTTAAATCGAGCAAGGTATAATGTGTGGAAACCCATTTAGGTTGATAAAATCGGTCGCCCCAGTGCCCATCTTCATGCCGCTTGGAAAGAAAATATTGCCCCCATCCTTCTGTTGAAATTTTATTCTGAAGATCAATTTTATCTTCTCCTAACAAGTCACGCCAAACCTGATACTGAATAGATACATCACCTGCAAGCAACCAGTCCAGAATTTGTTGTTTGGTGTTCGGCTGCAACCCTGGATTTTTTAATGGAAAGTTGGCACCCTCCTTCCGCTGGTTTTGCATTTTCGATTATTTACGAATAACATACAAAAAGCGAGCGTATTTTTCATCACCCCAATGTGCATATCGATAAGCTTCTCTATATCGGTATTCCCATAATGCTTCATTTCCTTCCTGGATAAAATCATCCTTCATGGCATTTAATGTATCCCATTTTTTCTTCCAATGATGGATACCAGATGAAGAAAGGTCGATAGTGAAATAATCAAGATTTAGCTCCTGAAGCACTTTACCTAAATGCGTTTTATCTGGTTGCAGGTTTTCACTATACGCTGCTTCCATAATCCACTGGGAAAAATAGGCATAAATACGCCCCCCCATTTGCAAAATATCCATGCCGGATAATATCGTATCTTTTAAATTGTTTGCATAATAAAGGGTGTCCAGAAATAACAAAACATCAAAGGTATCGGGATATTCGATTAGGTTTAAATTGCCAGTTTCAAAATGGACTAAATTATTTTCGGTCGTCCGCTGCTTCGCCAGTTGTATGCCCTCGCTGGAAATATCCAGTCCAACACACAATATTCCCGTCTCCTGTGCTATCCATTCTGTAATTTTTCCATTTCCACATCCCAGGTCAAGTATTTTTTTTGCTGAGCCTGCTTTAAGCAATTCGATAAGTAATCCTAATTCATCCTGATCGATTAGGCCATGCTGGGATAAATCCAGACCATATACTTCCTCACAAAAGCGTGCATGGGCAAGGCTGGTTTTTTCGAGGTTGAAATAATTATCGTATTCATATTTAAAAAATGGAATTTCAGCTTCGACTTCATCCTTGATTTTCTCACCATAATTTGTGAATGAATAAGTATCATATTCCAGATGTAATATATTTTTTTGAATGAGGACTTCATAAATATCCGTCCAGTCTTCTTTAAATTCGCCTATCCATACCTGCCCAAATTGATCCAGGTTTATTTTATCCGCCTTCCTGTCCGGAGACAGTCCCAAAAACAAAGCATACCGACTTCTAAACCAGGACAAAGTGGTGATCATTTGTTTTTCGGCAGTTGACAACATATATTTTAATTAATTTGCTTCCGGCTGTCAGATGTGTTCTCTATTATAAGTTCTGTGTTCTAAGGTTTCCAATTCTACTTTTTACTTTTTACTTTTTACTTTTTACTTTTTACTTTTTACTTTTTACTTTTTACTTTTTACTTTTTACTTTTTACTTTTTACTTTTTACTTTTTACTTTTTACTTTTTACTTTTTACTTTTTACTTTCTACTTTCTACTTTCTACTTTCTACTTTTTACTTTCTACTTTCTACTTTCTACTTTCTACTTTCCTTACCCCGCACCCAATACCCATTCCAGCACAACTTTTACTTCATAACGCAGATCGGCAGGATCGATTTCGAGTGGAGCGGCTGATTTCATAGCCATCATATGCACGTCGAGTCCGCCGCCGATGGTGACCTGGGTCGGCGTGAACAGGATCGACTGCATAGCGCCCAATTGGACGGATGCAGCCGCTGCAAGAGCAGTTGCGTTTTCCCGGGCTGTAGCAACGGCGGCGGCAAGGGCTTGCAATCGAAGCGGTTTATCATCCTTCAATCCAAATTGCAGATTGAACTCAGCCTTGCTTTCCGAACGACTCAGCGTCGCAAGTACCTCACTTAATCGGGCTTTGTCCATTGGCATATCTATGGTCAGGTTTTGGGCAGCGCGATACCCCCTAAAGAGTTGTTGTCCTTCGTGATAGTCATATTCGGGATTAACGCTAAAGTGCCCCGTTTTCAATTGGTCGCCTGCAAACCCACACCCTACAATATCGGCTTTGAGTTGTTGCACACGAAGGGCCAAACCATCCAAACAATCTTTGTATTGCTTGTGCAATTCCTGAATACTAAAAGAAAGGGTGATTTTGTCGGCAGGTGCTGTCACAACGCCGATTCCTTCTACGCTGATATAAGGTTTTGTCTTGCCCATTTTCCGGACTATTGGAAGTCTACTAATTCAATGTCAAATATCATGACCGCATTGGCGGGTATTTGCGCTGATGAAGGGTTGGGCCCATATGCAAGGGCCGAAGGTATTAACAACACCCCTTTCCCTCCTTTGCGAAATAAGGGGATGCCTTCTTTCCAGCCTTTTATAACCTGATTGAGAAAAAAGGAGGGAGGATCTCCTACTGTCGATTGATCAAATACAACGCCGTTCGGAAAATAGCCTCGATAGGCTACGGTGACATAACTACTGGCGTTGGGATAATTCAGACCATTACCCTGATCGGTGATGATATAATGCAATCCCGAAGCAGTCTTTTGTGCAGACAGCCCCTTTGCAGCAAGATATTCATTTATAATGAGGATATCCGCTTCCAATTGTTTGGCCGCTGTATCATCTTCTTTGCCGCAAGATAAAAAGCTACAAAATCCCAATGTGAAAAGGAAGAGACGCATGCTTATCGAATTTGGTCAAAGTTAGCAGAAACCCGACAGACACAGGACTTGAGTCCTCTGACGGTCAGGGGTTCTTTGTGCTGAGTTCACAAGGTAAACCCATAAATCTTTAAACTATAACCCGTATTCCAGATCCTTCAAATCCTTATTCTTCCTCATCATATCCGAGGAAAGATCGGATCGGGTCAAGGACAGATTCAACCAGATATTGCTGACCAGCAGGATTGTCTTCTTCTTCTTCGATGGCTGCTTGTACGAGGGTTCCAAGCATTTCGCCGAGATCTTCTGTGCCTGCAGCGGAAAAGATTTCACTGCTGATATAAGACTCTCCCGGATCTTCAGGATCTGGTTCCTGCGTGCCTATGAGGGCCACAAAACGGAACTTGGAGTCCTGGATATTGGTGGATTCTGTCAGTTCATTCAGGACAGACCTGAGTTTTTCAATTAATTTCTCTGTGTGTTGGTCCGGGTTGCTCATATGGCGACTTTTTTGGATGAAAAGGCGGCCATCGCCAATTCGGGCACAAGAAACGGCGAATTCCCCGTAATGCCAAATAGGATATAGACTTCATCGAACTAATGTCTTGATTTATACGATTTTTTAATATAAGATTTAAGGGCACCTCTATTAACCTCCGAAATAGACCAAGACTAAAGTAGACCAAGCGAGACAAGGCATTTTGATCGCATGCCGCCTTAGCTTCAGCGATGGCGCAAAGCGCTTAGCCATAGCTAAGTGATTGAAATATAATCCCGCTAAGGGCGGGACTTAGGTTTTCTTTAGTAAAAATCCTGAAAGGATTTGTTTGGTCATTGAGTGGGGTTGATAGAGTTGCCCTAAATGTAAACTTTTCACTTTTCCCATCCCGGAAAACACAAAATGGTAGGTACATGTATTGAAATCGACGACGTTAAAGGCTTCTTAAAAAAGGATAACCTCCTGTTAACAGTCAAAATTTGGAGGGTATCCCAGAAATGCCTAATTTTGGTGTCGCGCAATGATCCCTGATTGCGAATAAATAATTTTTATCATGACATATCTCTTCCAAAAGGCCCTTCTGGCTAGTTCATTTCTGTTTGTTTTTCTGTTGCAGACACCTGAGATTCAGGCACAAGTATCCAGCACACTCATTAACACAGGCTCTGGGACAAAAGGCACCCCCAACATTCAGTGGAAATCCCCAACTGAAGGCACACAGATCGTGCAGTCGGAAATTGCTCAATTAACTGTCATACTTCAGACCCTCAATCAACAGGGTGCTGATGCCAAAACAATAGGTCAGACGGCGACAAAACGCGAATTTTATCAGTTCATCCTGCAAGGCCTACAGGCTGGAAAACCGCTTTGGCTCGCCGTGCAGGATGCTTATGCCTCCATTGGAGGTGGCACTGATAATGCAGCAGATCATCCCTTCTTTTCCCTCTCAGAATTGCAGGCCTTGTACGATAGCGCTGTAGCAAAGTTGTCAAACTAAAGACGAAGGACAGAAAGATCTTGAGAATGGTGAGTGGTAATGGGTAAGAGGTAAAGGCCTGAATATTCTCTCAACCGCGCAACCCGCATTCCATAAATGGTGAGAGGTAAAGGGTAAGTGGTAATTGGCCAAAACTCGCAACCTGTGCAACCTGCGCAACCCGCAACCCCGCAACCCGTAAATGGTAAGGGATTAAGGGTAAGAGGTAACTGCGCAACCCGCAACACACACCCCGCACCCGTGCATCTAGCAACCTGCGCAACCCGCACCACCGCAATCCCCACAACACGCAGTCTCGCTACTCCCTACTTTTCCTCTATATTTGTAACTCAATGCTTCTTGTCTGCCAAAAGGGTTAAACATTATTGGAACTGGCCCTAGTTCTGTTCGTGATAATGATCCTCTGAGGGAAATGAAATCCATTTGTTATAGTTTTATTCATGCCACCTCACCAGGCGAGGCCGTAAATGATGACTAATGCGGAGTTTGATACTTACTTTCCTTGTTTATACCAGCAGTATGATGCTGATCCCATCCAGATCATTCAGTCAGTTGGCATCCTGTTGCGACACATCTTCTGTGATTACCCTTTGTTATTTATCCGGTGAAGAATATTGTGCATCAACCGTTTCAAATTGTCCAAACTACTCCATCGATGGTAGTCTGATGGAAAATGCACTCGCCTTAAAATTATTGTCGCCCAATAACTTTGGTCCTTTTGGCAAAGTGGACTGCCCTATGCAACTGTATAAATTGACCGATGTCAGCACGACACAAGCCATTTCTAATGTCGGTTGTGATATTATATTTTTACCTAACTCTTTTGTCAATCCGGTTACAAACCAGGCTGATCTCGTAATGACGTATATTCCAGATGACGTTTTGGCAACTATTTATGCCTGGTCACAGGAGTGCGAACAAAACCTTGTAGTGGCCACCCAAGGTGAAGCTACTTATTGGGGATATGTGGTCGAGAACGAAAACCTCAACCCAAATACAGCGGCTCCCGGTCCCAAACCTTTGGATATTTTTAATGGGCCATTTGGCAATCTCAATCAATTTTTTCAAGGTGGTTCATTCCAAGGTGTTTTCACTTCGACACCTTCCACTGGCACCGTAGTCCTTGCAAATGATGCAGCAGGCCGGCCTACGGTGTGTCTCGACCTGGCCACGAATGATATCTTATTGGGTGATATTGGCATTTTTTGTTCACAGGGCGCTGGTCCTATTAGTAATGGGGCTGGAATAAATAACAATAACGATATACTGGCCTGTAATATTTTTGCTCTGGCCTGTGAGATTGCAGCGGTGACTCCACCTAAGTTGCAACAATTTGCTATCTGTCCTTTGGAGACCGTAACCTTACCAAATGGGGCCATTACCAATATTTCCGGCACCTATACGGATACATTAATCAATATATTCGGGTGCGATTCAGTGATTATTACAGAAATAACACCACGTGAAATTCCGCCAACATTTTTTCTACACGATGGATGCATTGGTGACCAATACGCTATTTTTATAAATGGTACCCTTTACAATGAATCGAATCCCAGGGATACCATTTATATGGAAAATGAAACAGGCTGCGATTCCTTCCTGATTGTTGATTTAACGTTTAAACCACATTCCAGAGATTCCTTTTCACTTGATTTATGCCCGGGCGAAAATATTACGCTAAACAATGGAATAAAAATATACGAAGCGGGCATTTATTCGGATACTTTGATCGCCTTTAATGGATGCGATTCGATTGTTACTATTACGCTCAGCTACAAATCAACGACTCAGGGAGCGACATCCATTGAATTATGCAGGGGTGAAATATTTTCTCTAAGTAACGGACAGACAATCTCAACAACCGGCCAATACACAGATATACTTACCGGAGTAAATGGTTGTGACTCTGTATTGACGATTAACTTACTTTTTAAAGCCGACTCAACGTACCTTGAACGCGCCATTTGTGCAGATGAGATCTTAGTCATAAATGGACAATCATATTCGGTGAGCAACACCTATGTCACTATTGAAAAAAATATCGAAGGTTGTGATTCTTTGTTATTTACAACATTAATTGCTGGTTTGGAGCCGGATGTGATTATTCCACAGGAGATAACCGTCGAAAGTAATGCCACATTTCCATTTAACCAATCCATATCCGATTTATATAAAATTAGCTGGACACCAGCGACAGGGCTGAGTTGCGCAAATTGTCCAAACCCTGCGCTCAACGGTAATGAATCGCTGGATGAATATATACTGACATTAACCGATACTTTGGGATGCGTCTGGGACTATCCTATTCTCCTGGACTATATTTGTAATTATTATGTGCCCAATGGCTTTTCACCAAATTTTGATGGTATAAATGATGAATTCACACTATTGGGTTCGACATGCAGGATGGACTCCTTCGTCATGCGTATTTATGATCGCTGGGGCGGCTTGATCTTTCAATCCAATGAACCGGAATCGGGCTGGGATGGCTCATCAAATAATAAACGTTTAGACCCGGGCATATATACCTACACGATCTCCTTTGTTACCTACGGTCAGGAGCGATTTTTATCAGGCGAGGTCCTTCTTTTGCGTTGAATTATTTCACACCCTATAGTGACATGGATTTGCAAGGTTGTATTAGGGTATTTTGATTAGTTGCAAGTGTGTAAAGCGTTTTAAATAAACTTTGATTTATTAATAAATATTTATAAAATCAGCAATGCCAGATTATAATTCGGAAGATATTGTCAAGGTCTAAAGTGAGAATAGTGTAACTATACCTGCCATTTGTGTAACACATTCCAATTGCTTTCAGTCCATCTTTGTTAGGTGAAAATTCGTTCACGACAAAAGGACTGAATCCATGAAAAATAGCTTATTTATCTACCTTATTTTAGTGGCCGTGATGCTACTACCAGGGGTACAACATGCGCAAGCGCCCAATCTGGGTACAGCGGCTGATTTTGTACTCTTCTCTTCAGATGGCGCGGTGAGTAATACCGGGTTATCGCAGATAACGGGAAACGTTGGAACCAATAATGGATCCAGCACGGGATTTGGCAACGTTAATGGCGTAATGCATGATGCAGATGGAGCCAGTGCACAGTGCGCTACAGATCTCTTAACCGCCTACGGCCAGCTATTTGCTGCAATTCCGGCATTTTTCCCTGCACCATTGCTAGGCAATGGCCAAACACTCAATGCCGGCGTCTATTCCATTTTTGGAGGCGCAACATTGAATGGCAATTTGATTCTCGATGCGCAAAACGATCCTTCAGCTGTATTTATATTTCAACTTGAAGGCGCATTTTCAACGGCAGCCCAATCCTCCGTCCAACTGGTCAATGGCGCTCAGGCGTGCAATGTCTTTTGGAAAGTCGAAGGTTTGGTCGATATGGCGACAGGTACCTACATGGTTGGGAATATCGTTGCCAACAACGCAGCCATCATCCTCAACTCGGGCACAACCCTCGAAGGAAGGGCTTTGTCTACTACCGGGGCCGTGACCGTACATGATGTATTAGCTTACATCCCAAGTGGATGTGGCAAACCACTGTTGAAGGGTCCGGACGTCCCTGCATTAGGTGCTGTTGAGTGTTATGGTATTTTTTCCGGCGATGGCCCGGTTTCCAACTCAGGTATCACGACGATTAACGGTGATGTGGGTACGAATGTAGGCCTGACCACGGGATTTGATCCATTGTTAGTAACAGGCATGGTACACCCTATCCCGGATGTTTCCACCGGAGAAGCAGCAGCCGATTTGTTATTAGCTTACAACTACACCAATGGACTTGCCCCGGATATTGAGTTATTGTTCCCGGCTCAGTTTGGCGGTGGACTAGTACTTACACCACATACATATCTCTTGAATGGAGCAACAACATTTACCGGAGACCTGTATCTAAATGCAGAAGGCAATACAGATGCTGTTTTTGTAATAAAAATTGAGGGTGCGCTTTCGACAGGTACATATGCCAATGTGATTCTGATCAATGGCGCCAGACCTATTAATGTATATTGGTTGGTGAATGGTGCTGTTTCAATCAACGATTATTCAACCATCTATGGGTCAATCCTGTCGCAGGGAGCCATCAATGTATATACAGGCGTCGCGATCATGGTCGGGCACTCACGGGTGTTGGGGCTTTAGAAACTACTGCAATGGAAGGGTTGGCAAAGATCAACCCTAATATATGCGGTGTGTCTGCAATTGATGCATCATTGGATGCTTCTTCATCAGCAGTTGTTATCTACCCTAATCCTATCAATGGCTCGTCTACCATCGAAATACGGGGTGCCAACAACGACAACATCCACCAGTGGACTTTATACAACCACTTAGGCGTAATTGTGAACCAAAAACCATTCTTAGGCCTGTCTACGACCCTCGAAACGGGATCACTTCCTTCTGGCATGTATTTCTACAAAGTGACAAATAATGGTGCAGGTATACAATCAGGTAATTTAATTATTTCTAATTAAGTTATATTTTCCTGAACACGTTTGATCCATTCCCCCTTCGAAGTTGCTTTGAAGGGGGAATTTTATTTGGGCTAAATGGGATAAACCTTGAGGGAATCTCCCCACTTGTCAGGATTACCCCTACTTTCAAAACTGTTGAATTATTTATCACAAAACTTTGGTTATTAGGCGCCTGTGATGAATAACATACAGGTCCTATTTTGAGCGTTCAAGGCAGTTGTTTACAATTTATTTACAATTCGTTAAAAAAAGAATAACCTTAAGGGTACAAGGGCTAACTGTTGGTGAAGGTAGTTTTGCAGCTTACCTAAGAGAAAAACTATGAAAAACCGAATTTCTACACTCTTTTTATTAGTATGCTGGCTTTTTTCCACGCATACAACAGACGCACAAAGTCTGCTGCATTATTGGCATTTTAATGATAATTCCACTGTCGATGCATTACTGACACCTAGTGTATCGGTGGTCGGGTCTCCTACCATTGCACACATCTCCGGTGGCATCAGTGCCATCGCTCTCAATGGCACGGGACAGAATTTTGATGTGCTCAATCTGAATGCACGCAATGGCGATCCTGCGGGTACGCACCTTCGATTTAATGATCCCCTTGGCGGCGAAATTCAATTTGATTTGCCGACTACTGGCTATGAAGATATCCTTATTCAATTTGCCACCCGCCGTTCCGGTTCTGGAGCCGGACTTCAATATTGGGCCTATTCTGTGGATGCAGGTGTGAATTATATTCCATTTGATACCATTGCTCCGAATGATGGTGACCCTTTGTTGGAAACATTTGATTTTTCAGGCATTGCAGCAGTAAATGACAATCCTGATTTTATTCTGAAGGTAAGTTTTGATATTGGTAGTGGCGGCACGGCTGGCAACAATCGGTTTGATAATTTTACTGTAGAAGGTGAAATTATTCCACCAGTATCCTTGATACACTATTGGAATTTTAATGATATTTCTACTATCGAAGCTTTACTTGCTCCGAATTATTCGGCTGTGAATACCCCGGCCATTATGCATGTTCCTGGTGGAATCAGCGAAATCGTGTTAACAGGCACCGGGCAGAATTTTGATGTATTAAATCTGAATGCAAGGAATGGTGATCCTGCCGGCACGCACCTGCGATTTAATGATCCGATCGGTGGTGAAATTGAATTTGCCTTGCCGACTACAGGATTCAAAGATATCCTTGTGCAATTTGCAACACGTCGCTCAGGTAGTGGTGCCGGTCTGCAATATTGGGCATATTCAGCAGATGGTGGCATTAATTATGTTCCATTTGATACAATAGCTCCCAACAATGGTGATCCGTTATTGGATGGCTTTGATTTTGCGGATATTACGGCAGCTGATGACAATCCAGAATTTATGCTTAAAGTCAGTTTTGACATTGGCAACGGAGGCATGGTGGGCAACAACCGTTTTGATAATTTCACCGTAGAAGGTATACCTTTAGGTGGAGATATCCTTCCCCCATCCGTTTCGTTTTCACCACTCAATAATAGCACATTAATTCCTGTTGATATCCAACCGACCCTCAGCTTTAATGAGCCGATTCGTCTGATTAATGATGCAGCTATTGACAATTCAAATGCGGCCTCATTGGTTGAACTGCGACAGAACGATGCGAATGGTGCCTTAGTTCCTTTTACCGCTACATATGGCAATCAGATCCTGACCATCATTCCTGATACAGATCTTGCAAATAGTCAGACGTATTATGTCGCTTTATTAGCGGATGCGATTGAGGATTTGAATAATAATGCACTTTCTACTTTATCAAGTGCCATATTTACGACCATTGCTATCCAAACAGAATTCCTTCCCGGCGATTTGGTCGTTGTAGGATATCGGATGAATGCAACCTCTACGGAAGATGAACTGGCACTGCTCACTTTTGTGGATATTCTTCCCGGCACGTTGATCCGTCTTACAGACGCAAAAGTGACCACCAATCCGCAACCCCAATGTCCTGGTGGTTTAGTTTGGACCTCGCCTTCTTCCTGTATCCCCGGTGGAACAATAATCTATATTCAAACGGATGCTGGCGCAGCAAGTGTAGGTACACTAACTGGTGCTTCCTTTGGCATGAGCTCCGGAGGTGATCAGGCCATGGTATATACGGGCACGCCTGCTGATCCCCAATACATTACTGCACTCACATCTATTGACTGGATAACAGATAATACATCATGCAGCGGTAGCCTGAGCAACATTCCTGCCGGATTGCAGGATGGCATCACTTCATTAAATACCAGCTCAGCTCCTGGCAATGTCGCGGGCTTGAGTGTGAATGCCTATTACAATGGTACACAAATGGGTTCGGTGCCCGATTTGCGCACAAGTATTCTGGATCCGGCCAACTGGATCGTTGCCGGAGCAGGAACGCCTGCACAAACATGGCCTACCTGGAATTTCCCTGGTCCACCAGCAGTGACCAATGCCCGAACAATCAGCCAATCATCGATCCAACTTATTTTTAATGCTGACCTGGATCCGGTTTCTGCAAATAACCCAGCTAATTACAGTGGCATTCCAGGATTGGATCAGGTGACGGTGTCCGATAATGGCAGTCTTTCAGATACCGTGGTGCTAACGTATTCGCTTCCATTTGTGCCTTCGGTAGCTTACACCTTGATGGTGCAAAATATTAGCAATGTTACAGGCAACACAATGTCTTGCCCTTATGCATTTGACTTCTCATACAACACCACATTAAGTTGGGCATCTAATTTTGTAGTCGTGGAAGAAGATCATGGCTTCTTGGAGCTGATCCTCCAACTTGAAAATCCAGCGACAAGCTCCATCGAGCTACAGGTAGAAGGTGCACCATATAGCACTGCTGATACGGATGATTTTATACTGTTTTCTCAGATCTTATCCTTTACTGGACAAACCAATGGACAACAGTTGATTTCCATTCCCATTCAGGATGACCAGTTGGACGAACAATCAGCCGAATATTTTGTCCTTCGCCTGATTAATCCAACGGATTGCAGTGTGAATGGTGATGCAACAGTGACCGTTTATATTCGCGATAATGATCGCCAGGTTCCTTCTCCCGCGAAGGATATTGAATTAATTTATGTTGGGAGTTTTGATCCTTCGGGCAGTAATAACAGTTCATGTGAGGTAGTCGTCTATGACCCGGCTTCACAGCGATTGTTGACCACAAGTGCCCTGACCCAGGTATTGGATATCATCGATTTTTCTGTACCTACTAATCCAACTGTGCTGTCATCTTTTGATTTTACACCATTAGGTGGTATTACAAGTGTCAGTGTGTCAAATGGCATCGTAGCCGTTGCCAGTCCTAATACCATTGAAACCGAACCGGGATCAGTGGTTTTCCTGGATATTGATGGCAATTATTTAACGCAATTGACTGTAGGAGCGTTACCTGACATGGTCACCTTTACGCCCGATGGTAAAAAAGTAATACTGGCTAATGAAGGTCAACCCAATGATCCTTACACGATCGATCCGGAAGGAAGCATCAGTATTGTTGATATATCAGGTGGTATCCTGTTTTTAACCCAGGCAAATGTAACCACACTTGATTTTACAGCCTGGAATGCACAGGAAGCCAATCTGCTGGCTGCCGGAGTCCGCAAATTATACAGTGGAAGTACACTTTCCCAAGATCTGGAGCCGGAATACATCACCGTAAGGGGCGATTCCAAACTAGCATGGGTTACCCTACAGGAAAATAATGCGATTGCCGAAATTGACCTCGAAACAAATACAATAACCAATCTGTGGCCGATGGGCACAAAGGATTTTGGCGCTGTGGGCAATGGATTTGATGCGAGTGATAACAACCAGGAAATACTGATTGCCAACTGGCCGGTAAATGCATTTTTCATTCCCGATGCCATTGCAAATTATACAGTGAATGGTACAACTTACCTGGTAACGGCCAATGAAGGCGATGAAAAGGAATATGCAGGATTGGTCGAACGTACAACGGTTGGAAATGCCGGATATGTACTGGATTCTGTTGCCTTCCCTCACGCAGATATTCTCAAAAAAAGCTACAACCTTGGACGGATGCGGGTGACCAATTTGCATGGCGATACCGATGGTGACGGAGATTTTGACCAGATTCATTGTGTAGGGTCAAGGTCCTTTTCAATATGGAATGCAGAGACAGGTGCCCTGGTCTATGACAGCGGTGATGACTTTGAATTTTACCTTGCAAATGACCCTGTTTATAAATCTATATTTAATGCGGACAATGAAAACAATGCTTTGAAAGGCAGAAGCCGGGCGAAAGGACCGGAGCCTGAGGGTGTCGCAATTGGACGGTTAGGCAATGGTGTCTACGCTTTTGTGACACTGGAACGCATCGGAGGTGTAATGGTTTATGATGTTACACAACCAAATAACCCTCGGTTTATGCACTACCAAAACAATCGCAGCACCACGGCTTTTGAAGGAGACCACGCTCCTGAAGGCATTATCGTAATCCCTGCTGCTGACAGCCCAACAGGCAAACCTATGGTCGTTGTAGCAAATGAAATAAGTGGTACACTGACGATCTATTCCATCAAGGATAATATTAACAGCCTCAATGATCCTGCTATCGATCCTGCTTCACTGACCATTTTTCCCAATCCAACAACACCGGGTATGGTTACACTGAATCAAGTGACAGATGTTGTCGTTATGGACCTGAATGGACGTCCAGTTGTGGCAGCACAGCAAGCCCAAAAGTTGGATGTGTCGGCACTTAAAGCTGGCACTTACATCGTGAAAAGTGCAGATGGCAAAGCGGGCAAGCTGGTTATAATGGAGTAAAGTGAGTTAGAATATTTAGGATTACGGGTTGGTCACTGGGTAAGGTGGCCAGCCCGTTTTTTTTTGGTGGCTGCCCAAATCGAAGAGGCTATAAAAGTTTGTGGAGGAGATGACCAATTTTTATATTCTTCAATATTGGCTATCTTGGCAGTAAACCTGCCACCTGATATGACACCCAAGACCCTGCCTCCCAGATTGTTTTATCTTATTTCGCGGCTTGCCCTGTTAATATGCTGCAACCTTTTATCGAGTGCTATAGCGATAAGCCAGCATTCCAATTTGACAGCTATAGACTCCTTGGTAAAGGAAATAGAAAAGTCTAATGATAAAAAACTGAATGCAGAACGACTCAATTTTATTTCTTTTACTTATACGGATTATGATCCAAAACTGGGCTTACAGTACGGTCAAAAGGCACTAGATATGGCAAAGGATGCAGGATCCGATAAAGAATTAGCAAGAGCATATAATAATATGGCCATCAATTTTCTGATGCTTTCCGATTATTTTCCTTGTGAGGAAAATTTTGAAAAGGCCCTTTCGGTTTACAAGGAGATGAATGACGAAAAAGGCATTGCGGATGTATTGGGTAATTTAGGGGTATTATCCGAATCAAAAGGGGATTATGATGCAGCGTTAAATTATCAGTTTCAAGCCTTAAAATCCTTCGAAAAATTGAATCATACAGTGGGCATGGCCAATACCTATAATAATATTGGATCCTTATATATGAACCAAAAATCATATAAAAAGGCTATTATTTATGACTCACTGGCATTAAAAAACTTTATCCTTGCAAAGGATGAAAATGGTGTAGCATCTGTACTAGGCAATTTGGCTAATATTTATGAGGAGCAGCATGAATCTGGAAAAGCCATCGATAATTATAACAAGGCTATTGCCATCTACAAGAACCTGGGAATTAAATGGGGTGTTGCCAGAAATATGAATAACCTTGCTACCAGTTATATGCGGCAATACAATTATAAAAAAGCATTACTTTATTTTCAGGAGGCGAATATCCTTTTCGAGGAATTCGACTATCCCACTGGAATAGTTTATATTTTAGGCAATGTTGGAGTAAGTTATCTAAGAAGCCATGGTTTTCTATCCCGGAAAGATAGCTTTCCGAATATCATTGATGGCTCTGAATCTTTTTTACTAGGAAACGCTTTAGAATATTTAGAGCAAGCTGTCGATCTGGCGAAAAAAATTGGTGAACATGAGCCGCTGGCTGATTTTGCTGAGGCCCTTTCAGATGCCTATGAAAAAAGCGGAAATCCATCAAAGGCATTGGAATACCACAAATTATTCACTTCAACTCGTGATTCAATTCACTCTATTGAAAGCAAAATTCAAATCGAACAACTCACCACCCAACGCGAAGTAGAACTAAAAGAAAAACAAATTGAATTGGATCGTCTTGCCGTACTTAAAAAGCGGAACGAGCGTGTCTATTTTATCATCGGCATGCTTCTCCTTGCGCTGGCTCTGGCACTAATTTACAGGAACTATGCCAACCAGAAAAAATCAAATATTGAACTCACCTTTCTGAACAACCAGATTGCGGAAACAAATGTCGACCTGGAAGATAAAAATGTTCGTTTGTGGCAAACCCTCAAAGAGCTAAAGGAAACGCAGTCTCAATTAATTGAAACGGAGAAGCAGAAAGAAAAAGCAATCATCCGGGGTCGAATTTCACAAGATATCCATGATGATATTAGTTCGGGACTGACCAAGATATCCTGGCTGGCTGAATTACTCAAAACGAAGGCCGCGCCAAATGCTGAAAAGTCTGAATTAGGACTTATCGAAAAGATTAATGCCAATGCCAGGGATGTCGTTTCTAAACTAGGGGAAATTATATGGTCCAGCAATCCCGAGCGTGATAACCTGGAAAGCCTGCTTTCTTATATTCGATCTTATGTCTCCAGTTATATGGAAGATGTCCCTATCAGGTACCAGGTAGATTTTCCAGACGATCTTCCAAACGAAACCATTAATCCGGAATTACGACGCAATCTATTTCTGGTGCTAAAGGAAGCCTTGCACAATGCCATCAAGTATAGTGAGGCGCAACTGGTTTCAATTACATTCCATCACACTGGGGATACCTATCAATTAGAGGTGGCCGACAATGGTAGAGGCATGGCAGAAGGAATAGTGCATGGCGGTGGCAACGGCATGGTCAATATGCGTCGTCGAATGGAAACAGTAGGCGGAAAAATTGACGTAGAAACAGGTGTGGGGATGGGCACCCGAATGAAATTTACAGGAACGCTATACCACTAGTACATCTCAATTGGGCTGATTGCGATCTGGCACCATCGCGAATTACCATTTATCTACTTTAATGGTATACGTAAAACAGCCCGGATAGGATTAGATTTGATGGTCAAAGGGCTCTTAGCCACTGGCTTTCTAAAAGGGGGGAACATATGAATACTTTTTATGGCGCCATTCACCTTAAGTCATCAGGGGTTGCAATATGCCGCAAACAGGGGATGCCGAAAACCTGGAAATGACTAGGCAAAATCAATCCAAATGAATCATTTATTAAAAAGCTGACTAAAAAACAAACCACTACCGTAAACGGCGGGGGTTTGAAATGGAACTAATTAGGAATGTTTAAAAAATGTAAAGGGGAATGCCGAAAACCTGGAACAGAGTAGGCAAAATCAATCTAAAAGAATCATTTATGAAAAAGCTAACAAAAAAACAACTGACAACTGTGATTGGCGGTGGGCCAATATTACAATAATTTAATACCCACTATCTTTAGAGGTGATATGAAAGTGCTATCCTTAAGTTCAGGCAAAGTCAATGTCCATGAACGGTTTGAAGGAGAACCAAGGCTTTCAAATTATCCTCTTTTTGTATCTTACCTTCAATTATACAGACATGAAACACATTCGCGTAGCCATTGTTGAAGACGATCCGGAAATCCGATCCTTAATGATGGAACTCATTTCTATGGCTGATGATCTCCTTCTTGTGCGGGAATTTGAGCGAGCAGAAGATTTTATGAAACAATTTAAAGACATGATGGCGGATGTGGTGCTCATGGATATCACCATGCCGGGTATCGATGGCATTCAATGTGTCCGGGAATGTAAACCTAAACGTCCGGAACTTCAATATTTAATGTGTACTTCGCACAATGATGCAGAACGTACCTTTGACTCACTCTGCGCCGGTGCAACTGGTTATATCCTAAAAAACTCTTCTCCGGATCAAATTTACGCTGCAATCAGAGATATTTATAAAGGAGGATCACCCATGTCACCAGAGATTGCCCGGATGGTAGTAAATTCCTTTCCTAATAAAAAACAGGATCATACCTTGCTCGATTCCTTTACTACCCGGGAGCAAGAAATTCTACACGAGCTCGCTAAAGGTCACTCCTACAAAGAAATCGCAGACAAACTATTTATTAGTATTGAAACCGTCAGAACATACTTGCGAAAAATATATGAAAAGCTGCAGGTGCACTCCAAAGTAGAAGCACTCAACAAAGTTTTCCCCAAATAGAAATCGATTTCCACATTGAGTGCATATAATTAGAACCAGTTCATGGGTACTTGATGCAAGATGAGAAGTAATTGAAAATATTACATTCCTGATAAAAATAGAAAGATCAATTCATGATTAGTAAAAAGCCTACTCCATCCCACCAAATTTAACAATCACATTTCTATCTTCTAAGAGGATTGGAATAAATTGGGATCGCATTTCATAGGTGGAAGCCAAATTCTTCGTATCTTTCACGATGGCAACTTTACCAATCGTTAAGGTTTTTACACGAAGGAAGAAGCTGCATCTCAAATCCTACCATGTTAACCAGTTTTCGCGACATCTTTACAATAATAAAAACGGCTTTTCGGGAGTGGATATCCAAGGACCCCTTCAAGGAAAGTGCAGTTATCGCTTATTATGCTATTTTTTCAATACCCGGACTACTTATTGTCATTGTTGCTATTGCAGGCCATTTTTTTGGAAGTCAGGTAGTCACTGCACACTTGCATGACCAGATTGTGGACACCATGGGCAAGGATATTGCCACCCAAATTCAACTCATGTTAGTTCGATCGGATGAAGCAGAAAAATCTATCTTAGCTACACTGATTGGTTTAATCACTATATTTATTGGTGCAACAGGTGTGTTTACACAATTTCAATCCGCCATTAATACAATATGGGGAGTGACGGCCGACAAATCAAAGTCCGGCATCTGGAAATTTTTTAAAGCAAGGGCTTTTTCTTTTGGCATTGTCGTTTCGATTGCCTTTATGTTAATGGTATCCCTTGTTGTCTCCACTATGATATCTGCATTTAGTAACTGGATTTCAAGACTTTTTTCGGATGAACTAGTCGTACTTTTTCAACTAATGAATGCCATCATATCTTTGAGCATATTGACCTTTATGTTTGCCTTGGTTTTTAAAGTAATACCGGATGCCAAAATAAAATGGAAACATGTGTGGATTGGCTCCTTCGTCACAGCATTTCTTTTTGAATTAGGTAAGTTTGGCTTGGGGTATTATTTTGGTGCTGCAAATCCTGGTACAGGATATGGGGCCGCAGGGTCAGTCATTCTTATCTTATTGTGGGTATCGTATTCGTCTATGATAGTCTTTTATGGTGCTGAGTTTACCAGAGCTTATGCAGATAAGGTCACAGGCACAGTAGGCCCTAACGAAAATGCCATAATTGATGATACGATCCATGAACATAAATAAAAAGCATCCCTCACAACAACCTTTGTTACAGCTCTATTTCTATTTTTTTTGAACGGGACTCTTTAATGAAAGAAGGGAATATATTTATTCGATTAAAAAATGGATTGTCCGTTAGTGACAGTGCCTTTGATCGGATGTATTCCAAACGAATCCAAGTTGCCTCCGAGTTTTATTTTACACCTGTGGAGGTAGCTATTCAAGCAAGTTTATTTTTATCTGAACATCTGAATCCACATATTTTGGATATTGGTTCCGGAGCCGGTAAATTTTGTCTAATTGGTGCTGCTGTCTCTCAGGGCCATTATACGGGTGTGGAACACGATTCGACTTTACATGTCAGCGCATTGAAATTGGCTAAAAAATTAACAGCCAAAAATGTGACGTTTATTCATAGTAATATCTCTTCCATATTGTTCAAAGATTATACCGCCTTTTTTCTATTTAACCCCTTTTTAGAACTACTTCAACAAGCCAATGCGGGTAATGATGATCGAGCATTACTCAAGGCTAAATACAAGTATTATACCCAATTTGTTTTTGAACAGCTTCGGGATATGCCCGCAGGCACGCGATTAGCTACCTATTTTGCACATCCAGGTACAGTGCCACCCAATTATGATCTGCACTCCACTTCCTTCGAAGACAAACTAAAATGTTGGATAAAAGGAGGTATATAATTTAATGGTTCAGCCCAATTCATCATTGTTGACTGCGCAACCATGACCCCTTACTTTTACCTTATCCCCTTACTATTTACCGCCTCTCAAACCCTACATACTCAAAACCTCCCCTCAAAACCTCAAACCCTACTCAATACCTTCCCTCAAACCCTCAAACCCTCCATACTCAAACCCTCCCCTCACAATCTCTTCAACTCCGAAGCCTCCTTCGTCTTGGATGATTCAGCAACAAGATGCAACATGGTTTGAATTTCTTTTTCCGTAAAAAACCGCCATTTCCCAACGGCTAATTTCCCTAATGAAATATGCATGATACGGACACGGGTCAGGGTTTTTACCTCGTACCCAAGGGCCTCTGCCATACGTCGTATCTGACGATTTAATCCCTGCTTCAAAATTATGCGGAATGTATTTTTACCTTCCTGACGTACATCACAGGGTTGGGTTACTGTTTCCAGAATGTGCACACCGCTTCGCATTTTCCGGACAAATTCCGGAGTGACCGGTTTATCTACCGTCACGATATATTCTTTATCGTGATTGTTTCCGGCGCGCAATATTTTATTGACAATATCCCCGTCGTTCGTCAGGAAGATAAGCCCGTCCGAATCCTTGTCCAGACGGCCGATAGGAAAAATGCGCTCCGGAAAATGCAAAAAGTCAATGATATTTGATTTGTCTTTCCGATCTGTGGTTGAGGTGATTCCTCTTGGCTTGTTTAGAGCCAAATAGACGGTCTTTTTTTTGTGCTTTATAGGTTTGCCATCGAGTTTGACAACATCCCCGGGCTGGACCCGATTCCCTTTTTGGGCTATTCGTCCATTCAGCGAAACGCGTTTTTGTTCGATCAGCTTATCTGCTTCCCGACGCGAGCAAATGCCTGTTTCGCTGATATACTTGTTTAGACTTTTATCGTCCATCGGGTAAAATTAGTGTTTTGAATTGGAGTAGCTGTCATCATCCCTGACACCTGATCCTTCATCCCTTTTACGATTCCGGAATATTCGGAGATGCCTAAATCATTTAA
>JAGNXB010000039.1 GCA_017985675.1 Saprospiraceae bacterium
CTCCCAACTCATCAACTTTTTCCGTATCTTTGCACCCCATGTCCTTCACTAAACAATTAACAGCGATCACTTTAGGACTGGTATTACTCATTAGTACTACCGGAATACCCGTGCATGCACTGTATTGTATATGCAAGGGCGAGTGGTCCGTGTCGTTTTATACTGAAGCTGAGATGTCCCAATGTGACACCGGTGAAGACGAAGGTGACGCTTGTTGTGGAGGTGCCATTACTTGTTGCAGCACAACCACAGCAGCAGATGCACACAACTGTGACTCGGAGGAAACATTATTCGCCAAGCTGAATACGGTTTTCCTGAGTCAGCTCGACAATGACCTTGATGGGTCCCCAAATGTTTCTTTACCATTTTTATATCCATTTCCTACCGGCTCTAAGTGGGTCTCTGACATTCTTGTGGATGATCAGAGTGCCCGGAGAGCGCGCTTTCGATCGGATCGTATAAGTGGTCCATCCCGGCACGTGTTATACCAGCAATTCCGCTGTTAGGTGCTATGTATGATTTCCTGTTGAATCGCCACTCGCAATTTGCGAGTTGGTATTTTGTTACTTCTAAAGGACTCATGCATCATGCGTATACTTTCGATGTTATTTTTTCTTTTTATCGATGTAGGTCTCTACGCCCAATCGGCTCCCCTGCAAGGGTATGTGGCCTCTGAAAACGATGAATTATTGACCGGTGCTATCGTATACTGGGAAGGGACGACGACAGCAACTACAACCGCCGAAGACGGTTCATTCCAAATTGAACGTCCGGATACATCCGCTATTTTGCTCATTCAATATGTCGGATACGATCCTGTTTCGGTTCGGGTTACACCGGCTGAACAAGACATTTACATCACGCTCACCGGGATCAAAACGCTTCAGGCTGTAGAAGTGACGGGCGAGCAATTGGGCAATTATGTTTCGACCTTATCCACTGTAAATATCGAACACATTACCAGCCGCGAATTAAAAAAAGCAGCGTGCTGCAACCTGGCTGAAAGCTTTGAAACGAATGCCACCGTCGACGTGGGGCATACCAATGCCGTGACGGGTACATCCGAAATTCAAATGCTTGGCTTACGTGGTATTTATAGCCAGCTCCTTATCGAAAATCGCCCGACAATGAATGGCCTGGCCCAACCTTTTTCCCTGGAATATATTCCCGGGACCTGGGTAGAGGGTATTCAAATTTCCAAAGGCGCCAGTTCGGTAGCCAATGGTCCGCAATCCATGACGGGGCAGGTCAATGTCGAACTGGTAAAACCCACGACCGATGCACCGCTTTTTGTCAACCTATTTGCCAATCACCTCGGTCGGTATGAAGGCAACCTGCATCTCAACAGGGCCTGGTCGGATAAATTGGCCACGGGGTTCCTCTTTCATGCAAGTACGCAGAGCCGTGAAATAGACGATAACAAGGATAGTTTTCGCGACTTGCCACTTAAAAATCAGCTCAATGGCATGTACCGCATGTTTTATCAGGCCGGTCCGCTGGAAGGTCAGTTAAATGTTCATGCCATCCGTCATCATCAATCCGGTGGTCAATTGGATAATCTACCGGATCCCTGGCGTATCGATCAGGACAATGACCGACTGGAGGTGTATGGTAAAAATGGTTACGTGTTTAGTCAGGATCAATTCAGCAGCATTGGATTTATTTATAATGCCTATGTGCATCAATATAATGGCCGGTATGGGGCTAGAAGTCATCAAGGCGATCAGCGGGGAGGCTATTTGAATCTGTTATATAACAGGGAGGGTAAATCGCCTTATAATAATTACACGGCCGGCTATAGCTTTAATTATGATGATATCCGGGAGGATTTATTTGGTGTCAACTTTGACCGAAAGGATATCGTAAACGGTGCCTTCGTGCAATATGGTTATGGTAGCGAAAAGAACTTGGCTGACAAGCGCTTTAGCTGGCAAGATTTTGCCGGACTGATTGCCGGCGTGCGTGCGGATTATCATCAGCGGTATGGTTGGTATATTACACCGAGGGTTAATGCCCGTGTCAATCTGGATTCACGGACTATCATTCGTATGTCGGCTGGCAGAGGATGGCGTAATCCCAACTTCCCTCCGGACTGGCAGGCCATGCTTTTTAGCAACAGGTCCCTGCAGGTGTTGGATAAATTGCGTCCCGAAGATGCCTGGGTGTATGGCTTGAATTTTACCAAAAATATGACCGTATTTGACCACCATGCATTTAGCATTGTTGCTGATCTTTTTCATACCCGTTTTACCAATCAGATTGTGATGGATATGGAGGCTTCGCACACTCAAATACTGCTTTATAACCTGGATGGAAAATCCTTCAGCAACAGTGCACTATTTATGGCTACCATGGAGGTTTTGCATGGGATGGATGTCAAGCTGGCCTGGAAGTATAATGATGTACGAACTACCTATCTCGGCAACCTGGAAAGTCTGCCGATGGTGCCGCTGCATCGCATCCTGGCGACGGTGGATTATGTCACCCCCAATGATCAATGGCGGTTTAATGTAACTGCCCAGGGCGTGGGTTCTATGCGGCTACCCAGCCATACGGGCATCCCTGCCGAAGTAATTGGCGACAGGCCGCAGGAATCTCCGGTTTATACCTTGTTTAATGCGCAGGTTAGCTGGACCTATAAAACCTTCGAAATCTATCTGGGCGGTGAAAATCTGGGCAACTATAAACAGCAAAATCCAATTCTGGATTGGCAAAATCCCACTAGTCCGCATTTTGATGCCAGTCGGGTTTTTGCACCCATTGTTGGCACGAGGATTTATACAGGATTGCGCTATAGCCTGGGCAAAAAGACGGAGGATCATTAGGGGTTGCGGGTTGCGAGGGTTGCGGGTTGCGAGGGTTGCGGGTTACATAATGCTGGTAGCAAGGGTTGCGGGTTTTTGGCCTCTGACCGCTTACCCTTTACCACTTACCATTTCCGAGATGCGGGTTGCGAAGGTCACGGGTATCGGGTTGCGAAGGTTGCGGGTTTGGGCCTCTGACCGCTTACCCTTTACCACTTACCATTTACGAGATGCGGGTTGCGAAGGTCGCAGGGTATTCGCGGGGTGTCGCGGGGTGCGTGATTGCGGGTTGCGAGGGTTGCGGGTTACATAATGCTGGTAGCAAGGGTTGCGGGTTTTGGCCTCTGACCGCTTACCCTTTACCACTTACCATTTACGAGATGCGGGTTGCGAGGTGTTGCGGTGAACAGGCCCCTTACCGATCACCCTTTACCGCTTACCAATTGCGGGTTGCGAGGTGTTGCGGGTTACATAATGCTGGTAGCAAGGGTTGCGGGTTTTTGGCCTCTGACCGCTACCCTTTACCACTTACCATTTACGAGATGCGGGTTGCGAAGGTCGCGGGTTTCGGGTTGCGAAGGTTGCGGGTTTGGGCCTCTGACCGCTTACCCTTTACCACTTACCATTTACGAGATGCGGGTTGCGAAGGTTGCGAAGGTTGCGGGGTAGTCGCGGGGTGTTGCGGGTTGCGTGATTGCGGGTTGCGAAGGTTGCGTGTTACTGTAAATTTACCGCTTACCGCTTTCCGCTTACCCCTTACCATTGCAAGATGCGAGGACCAGATTCCAGATTTCCAGATTCCAGATTATTCCGAAATTACTGCTTACCACTTACTTTCTCAATGCTGAACAACCAGCAGTCGGTGGGATACTTCCTGATGGTCGAGGCAAGTCACCCAATACAGCCCATTAACCAGAGAATGTGTAGCGAGCAATATAGAGGTTTGTCCTGCGGGAATGACCTGTGTTTGAACCATCCGGCCATGGGTATCAAAAAGCTGTACCTGGCGATCCCTTGTGCTGGTCACATTAAGTCGCACATAACTGTCGCCTGATGTCGGATTGGGTACCAGTTGCCAATCAGCTTCTGTTGCTAACGGATAGATGGAACTCGACCCTTCAACCAAACCGCTGCGTGGTCCGGTCAATACATTACGGATGATTTCGACCTGGCCTTTGGTGAACATATTCATGCAATCTTCGCTGGAATAATCCATGAAGTTTTCGATCAGATCGGGCATGTCGATACCGTAGTGGGCATCTATACCGGGACAAGAATTTTTGGTGATGTCGCAGTCAAATTCAGACTGACTATTTGCAAAAGGTGTATCATTCACGCCATCACTTTGTGCACAGTCATTCGGGCCAAAGGTGCCGCCATCGCCCCAAATGTGTCGCAAGCCGAGGTAATGACCGACTTCATGTACCGGCGTCCGGCCTTTTACAATCAGGGGTTCTGTGGAACCGGGTACTTCTACAGGAAAGGGGTTGTCTTTTCCAAAAACACGGTAGTCGATGACAACGCCGTCCTCACCGATTGCGGGGGCATTGGATCCTTCCGGCCAATTGCCCAATCCGGCTGGAGGGAAGGCAAAACCAAGGATTTGACCCAACACGATTGGGCCCACCATAATGGGTTGAATATGGCACACCCAGATATTCAGATATTTCTCCGGGTCCCAGGCATTATTGCCGCCCAGGGCGTTAGATTTGACCTCTGGGATAAGTGTTCCACCCAGGAGGTTGACCGAAAATAAATTGCTTGTTTGTACCCGTTCTATTGCGGCGAGTTTGAATTCAATATCTGCCGCGCCGGCTGCCTGCTGGAATATACTTCGCAGGTTGGCGGTATCGGCATTCAGCCTATTAAAATCGGCATTCAGGATATCAATCTGGGATTGGATCAATTCATCGGATAGGTTTTCATCTGATTCCTTCCACACCACATGGACTACGACATTGATCGTAAGCGTACCTCTGGTTTGGGTTTGAGGCATACGCACCGCTTCAAAGGTTTGATCCATCGCATTAGCTAAATCGGGATGGTGTGTGCGCAACATTTCCTGTAGTATGTCATTGCCACAAAGCAACTTGCCCGGCTGCTGTGCCAATAATATAAACGGTGTACACAATGCGATAAGCGGAAAGATTATTTTTTTCAGCATAACATCAAATGAGGTAGGAGGAAATGTCTTGTAGAATCAAAGTGCTAAACTAATCGTTTTTTTCAAATTGAACACTTTGGCGTAGCGCTTGTCACCGGTCACGGGTATTTGAAATAGTCCAGTGATTGCTTTAAAAATGTTTCGTAAACGCCTCGACACAAAAGGCTACCTTCGTGTCATCGTTAGGTTAGATATGGATCGATTTACAAGGAATTTTCTTTTTATTTGGTTAGGCCTGAATTTACTTCAGGCTGCCTTCACCGAGTTGTTGCACGATGAGGCATATTATTGGGTGTTCTCGCAATACCTGGATTGGGGATTTAAGGACCATCCGCCTGTGACGGCGCTCCTTGTGCGGGCAGGATCCATGCTGCTTCCCGGAGAGCTCGGTGTGCGGTTTTTTATGGTGCTGATGAGTACCGCTTCGCTTTGGATGGCCTGGTTTATCGTACACCCCAAAAACCCGGTCCTTTTTTGGCTGCTTGCCCTGGCTATGCCTGTGTTGCATATCGGCGGATTTGTTGCGGTGCCAGATATTCCATTAATGTTTGGTGCCCTGTTTTTTCTGATGATATGGCGCAGGTTTCTGCTCGCCGACACCTGGCAAAACGCCCTATTATTAGCCCTGGCCTTAATCTTCCTGGCGTACACAAAATACCATGGTGCCCTCCTTTTTTTCTTTGCACTAATTCCCAATTTGCGACTGATCCTTCGGCCCCGGTTTTTGGTGATATGCATCCTGGTAGGGTTGGCATTAATTCCGCATTTTATCTGGCAATACGAACATGACTGGTTGACCTTTAGGTATCATTTTCGGGATCGGGCCGGCGACATCTGGAAATTCCGTTTTGTGCCGGAATACCTGGGTGGCCAGATAGGTATCTGGGGCCCCTTGACCAGTTTGTTTTTATGGGTCGGTGCGGCTCGCTGGAGGGCAGCGGATGGATTTGAACGTTCCCTGAAGTGGATTGCCTTTGGATTTTTAATCTTTTTCTTTTACCAAAGCTGGAATCAGCCCACGGAGGCAAACTGGACCGCTCCCGTATTTTTGGCCTTACTCTACCTGGGTTATCATTACCTCGAACAAAAACCCAATGCCGCTAAATGGGCTCAACGACTGGCAATGTTTACATTGTTTTTATTAATTATTGTTCGGGTTTATCTCGTATGGGATTTTATTCCCGGTGAAAATAAAAAGGCGCCGGAATTTCATCATTGGGATGAATGGGCTGCCGTGTTATCCGAGAAAGTAGGTGATGTGCCGGCGGTATTTACCAATCGATATCAACGGCCGAGTAAATATTTATTTTATAGCCGCAAGCCGGGTTATTGCGTGTCGACAAATATTGACACAGGGACCCAGTACGACCTCCTATATGAAATGGAAGAAGCGGTGCAAGGGAAACGTGTTTGCCTTGTGGGTGATGGCCCCAAAGACGGAGAGTTGCTGGATGCCGTAATCGAAAAAACACCGGTCGGGCGGTCTGCCGGATTTAAATGGGTGGATGATTTTCGGTCTTATAATCGGGTCTTATGTCGACTGGATACACCAGTCCGGGATTTTCCCTTGGACACCATATTGCAACTTCCGATTATCATCAGCAATCCAACAAAAAATACCATCACCTGGGATGCTACGGGTCAGCGTGCGGTCACTTTTGAATACCTGTTTATTTTGGATGATATTATTCGGGGCGAAGGCATAGCCTTGACGGAATGGCCTGTTTTAACCCTGGCACCCGGACAGGAAATAAAAACCACTATTACCGTGCAGTCTCCCTCAATTCCTGCTACTTATCGGTTTCGTATGGCCTGGCGGGTGAAAGATCTTTTACGCGGTAAAAACAGTGGATTTTATGAATTGAATATTAAGTAGTAGAAGGATTGTAGAAAGTAGAAGGTAGAATGTAGAATGTTGTAGAAGGTAAAAAGTAAAAAGTAAAACCTCAACCTCAACCTCAAACCCTCAAACCCTCAAAACCTCAAAACCTCCCCTTTATCTCATAAAAAACAACCTCACGATTAAAGGTATCCACCACATCGTAATATTCCGCTAAAAAAGGATCAAATATACCATGATCCCGGCGAGCATCAAAAATGCAGTAATCCGGCTTTTCATCCATCACCTTTTTATATTCTGCATTAACATCCATTTCGAAATTTTCCTGGTGTTTGTCTTTCCACAGCAGACTAGGGTGGGGGTAGGCAACGGGTGGATCATCATTTAATGAAAAATAGAGGATTTGATAATGGCCATCTCCGGTGTAAATGGAGACATCTTTTTGTTTTTTCTCCTTAATATAATTATGAATAAATCGGCGATGATCCGGCTTGTCGAAATAATCCTTTTTTTGAAAATAAATCGTAATTACGGATAATAAACCTAATACAATCCATCCCGATCGCGTCGAAAGTACACGCTGCCATATCCCTTCCCTGGGTATATCCGGATGAAAGGCAAAGCCGGCCAGGAGGACAAATGGCGGCATAGCCTGAATGTAATAATGGTAAAAGATATTGCCCGGGATTACCGCTGCCAGAATAGTGAACCCCGCCCATAGTTTGAGGAACGCCAATTCGGGAATGGCCATCCTGCGCGTTTTAATCAGGACGTAAATAACAAGGATGGTTATGGGAAAAAATCGAATAAAATAATCGATAAAAAACTTGGTCATATCCCACCATTCATTATCTGCGGGGTAACGACCAGGTACAACAAACTGATGGAAATAAAATTGCTCCCAATAACCCTGATTGTAATACCAAAATGCAATGGCGAGTGTAGGGATAATTGAACAAAGGGTAAGCACCCCCAGCTTTACCAGTTTTTCCATAATATGAACACGATCCTGCTTTATCCGCCACAGTAAAAATAATCCCAAAGGCAGCGCGTCAAAAATCACCACCTGCTTGATCGCAAGCCCTATCCCCAAACTCAGTCCGGCCAATACATAAGCCACCCATTGCCAGGGATAATGCCATACCAATAAGAGGGCAAGTACGGAAAAGCCCGCAAAAAATAATTCCGTATTGGGCGACACGCCAAAGTAGGTAAACATGGATGTCATCACGATATATGCAACACCTGCAAACCAAGGGCCCGGACCGGCTGGCAGCCATTTTTTACTTAGGTGAAATATGCCCCAGGCCGTCAATGCAATCCAGACAGCCACCAGCAAACGAATAAAAAAAATGCTTTTGCCGGCAATGCCGATTAAAATAGAATAAACAATAAATATTCCCGGCGGCTTCGTGTCAAATAAATCGACCCAATAAATTTTTCCTTTCAGCATTTCCTGCGCTATCACCAGGTAGGTGCTCTCATCATGGTCAATGACCATCGGATAAAAAGAAAAAAAGCGAAGACCGATGGCCAGTAGAATAAACAAACCAAGGATCTCCGGATGGATTTTTTTGAGCAGCATGCCTGGGTGTTAGGTAAGGAATAAATGGGTTAAAGCGAAACGAATTAATGTTCGAGTAAAGGCGCTAGCCAGCGGCGGGCCGATTCCATCGACAAGCCTTTGCGTAACGCATAGTCTGCCAATTGGTCCTCACTAATGGTGCTGACAGGAAAGTATTTGCTCTCTGGATGACTGAAATACCAGCCGCTAACCGCCGCAGCAGGATACATGGCAAAATTCTCGGTGAGTGTCATGCCGATCGCTTTTTCTACATCCAGCAATTGCCAGAGTGTTTGTTTTTCCGAATGCTCCGGACAAGCCGGATAGCCCGGGGCCGGACGGATGCCGCGATACGCCTCCGCGATTAGCGCATCTGCCTCCAATTTTTCTTCCGCCGCATAACCCCATAGCCTGGTCCGTACCTCCCGATGCAGCCATTCCGCGAGTGCTTCAGCAAGTCGGTCTGCAAGCGACTTCAACAGGATCGCATGGTAATCGTCGTGGTCTGCCTCAAAGGCTTTGACATGCGCCTCCAGACCGATACCCGCGGTCACCGCAAAGGCTCCCATCCAATCCGTCACCCCGCTACCCACTGGTGCAATGTAGTCACTCAGACAAAGATTGGGCTGACCGGCTGTCTTGCGCACCTGCTGGCGCAAATGATGGAGCCGCACCGGGTCCTCCCCGGGTTTGCCCTGCCATACCAGGATGTCGTCCGTATCCGTGGCAGCAGCCAAAAAGAGCCCGCAAATGGCTTTGGCGGTCAGCCATTTTTCCCGCACCACCTGTTCGAGCAATATTTGCGCATCCGCCATCAGCTTGCTCGCTTCGACACCTACGACCGGATCCGTGAGTATGGCCGGGTACTTGCCCGCCATTTGCCAGGTCTGGAAAAACGGCGTCCAGTCGATCAAGGGCACCAGGTCCTCCAGCGGCACCTGATCATATTGATGGATACCCGGATGTTTGGGTGTGGGCGGTAAATAAGCCGTCCAGTCGATCGGTAGTTTATTGGCACGGGCCTCGTCTAAGGATAGCATGGCTTTGGCCGTAGTCCGTTCCAGTCGTTGCACCCTGATACGATCATAGTCTTCCCGAATGGCAGCCAGATAATTGGTCCGCATCACCTGGTCTTTGGACAGCAGATTCGACACAACAGGCACACAGCGCGACGCATCCAGCACATGGATCACCGGTCCGCTGTATTCGGGTTCGATTTTTACGGAGGTGTGGGTCCGGGAGGTCGTGGCACCGCCGATGAGCAGCGGGAGGCTCATTTGCCGACGTTCCATTTCCCGGGCCACATAGACCATTTCATCCAGGGAAGGGGTGATCAGCCCACTCAGTCCGATCACATCGACCTGCTCAGCCAGGGCGGTGGTCAGGATTTTATCCAAAGGCACCATGACACCCAGGTCAATGACATCGTAATTATTGCAGCCCAGCACCACACCAACGATGTTTTTACCGATATCGTGCACATCCCCTTTTACCGTAGCCAGCAGCACTTTGCCCTTGCTACCCGTATCGCCTACTTTTTTCTCGGCTTCGATAAACGGCGTAAGATAGGCCACGGCTTTTTTCATCACCCGGGCACTTTTTACCACCTGGGGCAAAAACATCTGGCCGCTGCCAAATAAATCACCCACCACATTCATCCCGTCCATGAGATGCCCTTCGATCACATCCAGCGCATTGGTCGATTGCTGCCGCGCCTCCTCTGTATCGATTTCAATAAACTCATCCAGCCCTTTTACCAGCGCATGGATCATCCGTTCGTCAAGCGGTAGGCTGCGCCAGGCGAGGACTTTTTCGGGTCGATCATCCTGTTTGGCGGCATTGGATTCGGCGTAGCTGGTGAGCCGCTCGGTCGCATCTTCTCGCCGGTCAAAGAGGACATCCTCCACCAGCATCAACAGATCGGCCGGGATGTTGGCATAAATTTCCATCATGCCGGCATTCACGATGCCCATGTCCATGCCCGCCTGGATGGCATGGTATAAAAAGGCCGCGTGCATCGCCTCGCGCACCTTGTCGTTGCCTCTGAAACTGAAGGAAAGATTGGATACACCGCCACTGATATGGACACCCGGACACCTCGCTTTGATCTGCCGGGTGGCTTCGATGAAATAAAGGGCGTATTGGTTGTGCTCGGGAATACCCGTCGCGATGGCAAAAATATTGGGGTCAAAAATGATGTCCTGCGGCGCAAAATGGATCTCCTGGGTCAGCAGTTTGTAGGCCCTTTCGCAGATGGCTACTTTGCGCTCGACGGTATCGGCCTGGCCTGCTTCATCAAAGGCCATGACCACGACCGCAGCGCCATATTGCCGTGCCAGTCGCGCTTGTCGCAAAAAGCTCTCCTCGCCCTCTTTCAGCGAAATGGAATTGACGATGCATTTGCCCTGCACACATTTGAGCCCTGCTTCGATCACCGACCATTTGGATGAGTCGATCATGATTGGCAGCCGGGCAATATCCGGCTCGGCCATCACCAGTTGCAGAAACCGTACCATCGCCGCTTCACTATCCAGCAGGCCTTCGTCCATGTTGACATCCAGGATCTGGGCACCCCCTTCGACCTGCTGAAGGGCTACCGTCAGGCCTTCATCGTACTTGTTGTCCCGTATCAGTCGGGCAAATTTGCGGGAGCCGGTCACGTTGGTGCGTTCGCCAATGTTGACAAAATTGGTCTCCGGCCGGATGATTAAGGGCTCGAGGCCACTGAGCATGGTATAGGGAATGGCCTCCGGAATGGCCCTGGGTTGTACCCCCTGGATGTGCGACGCCATATCGCGGATATGATCCGGCGTGGTGCCACAACAGCCACCTACGATATTGACCATTCCGGAACCGGCAAAATCCTCGATAAAACCACACATTTGATGGGGCGTCTGATCATATTCGCCCATTTCATTGGGGAGGCCGGCATTAGGGTAGGCATGGACGTAACAATTGGCCATCCGACTGAGGTCTTCCAGATGAGGGCGCATTTCTGCAGCACCGAGGGCACAATTGAGCCCCACGCATATAGGCCGGGCATGGGATATGGATATCCAAAACGCCTCTACCGTCTGCCCGCTGAGTGTACGCCCGCTGGCATCCGTGATGGTGCCTGATATCATCACCGGCCAGCGTGTGCCGCGCTCTTCAAACGTTTGCTCCAAAGCAAAAATCGCTGCCTTGGCATTTAATGTATCAAAAATAGTCTCCACCAGCAGGATATCGACACCCCCATCGAGGAGACCGCGAATTTGGTCATAGTACGCAGCCCTGACCTCCTCAAAGCTGACAGCCCGGTAACCAGGATCATTGACATCCGGCGAAAGCGACAGGGTTTTATTGGTTGGGCCCAGCGCACCGGCTACAAATCGGGGTTTTGAGGGGTCTTGCGCTTCATACCTGCGGGCTGCTTCCACGGCAAGCTGAGCAGCGGCGACATTCATTTCATAGGCAAGGGCTTCCTGCCCATAGTCGGCCAGGGATATGGCATTGGCGTTGAAGGTATTGGTCTCCAGGATATCCGCTCCCGCATCGAGGTAGGCCTCATGGATCTCACGGATAATCTCCGGGCGGGTGATGCTGAGCAGGTCGTTGTGGCCTTTGAGGTCACTGGGCCAATCGGCAAACCGGGTGCCCCGATAGCCCGATTCATCCAGCAGGTATCGTTGGATCATGGTGCCCATGGCGCCGTCCAGCAGCAGTATGCGTTTACCTAAATGGTCGAGGAGTAGGCTCGTTCTGTTTGTTTCCATTAAAAATCCATCCTTGGTTCGGGGAGGTTCCAGCGTATGCCGGTGCCGATGTAATTTGACTTGCCATTTACAGTAAGCGGGTCATCCAACCGCGCAAACCAGTTTACCTGGAGGTAAAACTGGTGAAATAATTCATACGTGACATCCAGCCCCAGGAGGGAGATGTTGGTTTTTAAGCCCTGGCCGATGGTGTTGCCATAGTCACTGACCCGGTTATTATACGTGCGCAGGAGATCGCTGCCAAAATTTTGTCCATTGACATCCCGGCCTGATTGTGCCCGGATGTAGCGCATGTCAATCACCCAGCGATAAAACGGTTGATATCGCCCCTTGAAAACCCACTCCGAAAAGTTGGCACCCAGTGGATGGGCCAGCGGCATGTTGTAATGCGTGTAATTGGACAGGCTGTCGAAATGCTGGTAGGTATATGGTCGGACGCTGTTAAATTCCACCTGTAAATCCAGGTGGTCCACACCGGCTACATCAATTGCCTTGAGGCCTATTTGGTAACCGTATTTATTGGCCCACCAGCCGCGATTTTCCACAAAAAGTTCCTTGAATTTGAACTCGTCCATCATGACCTGGCCATAGAGCTGGAATCGGCGCAGGAAGGACCAGTCGGCATTCAGCCCGATAAGCACATTATCCGGACTGCCGGTGAGATGCTCCACACTGCGGTACAAAATCACGGGGTTGAGGTATTGCCATTCCATTTGTTGCGACCGGTTGTAAACAACCGATTCGAAAAGGCCAAGCCGAAGGTTGGGCAATAATCGGACGCTCAGGTAGTGTGCGGCCAGATATTTTTTGGGCACCAGTCGGTCGCCGGCAACGCCATTGGCAGAGAAAGCGGCTAGTTCGGCGAAGATATTCTGGTAGGTGAACGGGCCGAATTGGGATTGTAGCTTGAGGTAAAAATAATTATTGGAAAAATCGGATAAAAGCAGGGATCGATAACCATTGCCAATAAAGTGCCTCCCATGACCGAGCTGGGCGTGTACGTGCGGAATAATCCGGAATCCAATGTAACCCTGTGCATTGAGATAATCGTAGGCATTGGGCACATCGATGAGTGTGCTGGTGTAGGTTTTATACAGGCCGTTGCCCGGTAAGGCCCGGTGATAGTCGGTATAATCCTGCACATAGGCGGGGAGCCTCGCCTGGGTCTCCAGGATTTCGGTAGCAAAATAAATGCGTTCGTCAATGCCGCCCCGCAGGCGAATGCCGCGTTGGTTGGCGAATAAATAACCGTCATCCATGTCCCTGGATAAGGAAAAACGAAGCAGGGGGTTGGCTTTGATGTAAAAGCCTTTTGAGTGGGTTTCGTAGAGGTTGGCGGGTGTGCGGTAAAAGGTGTTCCAAAACGGCTTACGGCTCATCACATATCGGGCGTGTTGGCTGCTGGCATCGACATGGCTGGTGGAGGTGGTATCATTCCCTTCCCAATCAGTGAAATGGATAGGCTGGCGCACTTTGGTAAATCCCTCCCAGGTGCCGGGTTGGACCAGCCATTCATTGTCGTTTTTATAGATTCGAAACAGGTCTAGCCGGTCGCTGGCCGACAGGGGCACAGGTGCAGTGTCCAGGGCCATAGCCCATGCGGTGAGGGCTTCGCGGCTGTAGGGTTTGATAGCCGGATCCTGATGGCTAACCCTATTTGTTTTTATCAATAGCCGCTCGAAGATCTGGGCGTCCGGGCTGCCCTCTTCCAGTCCCAATACCTGTGCATAGCTCCATTGGGTGAGCAACAGAACAATCAGCAGGGGAAAAAAGCGAAACAATCGGGCCATGGAGTGCGAAAATACGTCCCGTTGCTGACTTGGGGGGTGATTATCGATATTGGGGGTGGAAACAGTGAACAGAGGAATTTTTTGGTATGCTGTTTTTGGTGGAGGATCCACCGGACACCTCCTCTTCGTGCACCTTTGTGCTCTTTCTGACTTAGTGGCTTTCATACGAGTTTCAACTTAGCGGCAGGTTTAGTCTGTTGAGCACTCGTCACAATCGACTCGCCACTCTCTAGTTCTCCGTGTTCCGTCTTCGGTCTTCCGTCCTCCGTCCTCCGTCCTCCGTCTTCCGTCTTTCCGTCCTCCGTCTTCGGTCTTCCGGCAAGTAATAACCAAACCAATGGCCTCCTTATAACAGATGTGACATATAATTAGATTAGGTGATAGGCATATGATACCCCCTTCATACCTACATCATCTCCAGGCGATAGCGTAACGAAAAGTAGATGAATACCGGGCTGGATTGTAGCGTAAGGCATTGATATTGTATGTATAAGGTAGTAATTTAATCATTATATGATCTCAAAATCATATCCGGGCATTAGGGTGGTCAAAAACGGGGGTATGCTGATTGATTTGACTGCAAGATTCTGGAGGTTTGGCCCCTCTAATGGCATGTGGATACCGACGATTCATCTTACCAATTTTAGGGTGTTTTTGTACATAACAAGCCATCATGGTTGATAGAACAAACGATGGTGGGTCCTGCTATTGAAAATTTTACTGCGGCCTTGTTCCTGATATCCAAAACTTTGCATATTTATTGTAGTGTAGAAACAGCCGCTATTTGGACTACTCCCCAGATGTGAACTATATTCTACACAAGGGCTAGGTGGAATGGATGCTTGGCGGGCATAAAATAGGATTGCGTGACAATTCAATGGCACATTTATGACACACATCTTATGGAGAATGATCACAAGGTCTAAAAGCCAATAATGATTTAGTATATTCCGAAAATATTCTAGAAGGGAATGCAGTTGTATACTAAGCCTAAGGCATTATGTTATTTTCATCATTACTAAAACCAACGTTATGCTATGGACCGACGAAAACTGATATTACTGCTTCTTCATTTCCTGGCATTGATTCTAACAGGACTGGTCATTCAGGAAGTGTGGCAATATCATACAAAGAAACAAAGTCAAAAAGCCCAAGATCGGATTGATCTGTTTTACATTGATCTGAAAAAAAAAGATCTATACGATTTTAATTCAAAATTGGTCGATAGCCGACTTTCTGCTCATGTCGGCCTGTATGACAGTATACTTACTTGTCTATCCAACCTTGAACACGGTGGGACAGTTCCTAATGAAAGCATTAAATATATCCTGCATAAATCAAACTTTTTGGAAACCCGGTATATTATTGATATGCTACGAGAAATTGGGGATTCGCATTTGACTGGAGCATACAACAAATTACTATCTGATCCTGTCCAATTGAAAAAACATTTATTTTTCCTTGCTTTGACCTTGGCCATGGAATTGAGAGATGCTATTAATTGTATGGATATGGGCTGCTTTGAGCCAAATACTGTACTTTCATACGGTTGGAAGCCAGAAAGTAAAGATTCATTATTAGTATTCATCCATGAGAGAATCTGCCCCAATAATGAATGTTCAAAATTTAGATATCATGTACTTGAAGATATTAAGCGAAATTTTGTTTATTTAAATAAGGATTTGGAATTGAGTATTAGTAGAAATGGGAAATTCCATTCAAACAATCCAATATTGCCAAAGGATACCAGATTACTTTATCATATTAAAAATTTGCCACAGGAATGAAATATTATTTACATTTCTTAATCGGATACTTAGTACTTTGTAGTATATTTTTATACTACAACCCCTTGGCTGATGCCAAAGGAGACTATTACCATGAACAATATGGAAGGGCAACTAATGAATCAATGAAAATGCTTGGTTCTCCTTTGTATATGTATTCAAGAATTTATGATTTTTGTTCAGAATTTAAAGATGCCGAAGACTATAATAACTTTATATCGCAACTGGATTCTAAAGAAACACGTGATTCTTTGTTAACAAATGGTGGGATTCAATTCACCATAAAGACCCTTGAGAAACAGACTGAAATAGTGCTTTCATCCTTGAGAATGCGGTATAAAGAAGCGTTTAATGAAGAATTACCTGATGACTATGTTCCAGATATTGATAGTATGATGGTGACACTTGGCATTCCAGAATCAGAAAAATTGGATTTTGCACTACTTCTTTCGCTAGAAAAAGTCATTCGATCCAGTAAACAATTTTGTAATAAAATGAATGAATATAACATTAACGGGGTTTGTTTGACTTACCCTGACGAAGATTATCCTTTCTCACTTTTATGGTATAGACCCGATTTTGTATATTTTCTGGATAGCCTCTTTGTTAACAATACCTACATCCCTGTTCGTTCAAATCCAATAATGATAGCTTCTAACCTATTGACCGGGGATGAAACTTATATCCGTATGATCAAGAAAAACGGATGGGTGCAAAAGAATATACTTTTCAAGGAGGAGATAAGAATTATTATTGAAGAAAATCATGCATTAGACAATTTATAAGTGAGTGGCACGCCGTTTTTTTCAAAATAGATGCTCATAAATGTATATTTTTTGCCCCTTTCGTATAATTTCATTTTCCACTCGTTTTTATTTTTATGCGGATTCCTCCTTCTGCAATGCTGTAAAGTGCAAGAGGCTTGGCAGTTTGCCCAAGTACATATTGCCCGGATCTGAGCAGTGCATGACCTCTTCTGTGAAGCAAAGTGAGACTATCTGAAAAGTTAGAAGCCAATTAGAGATTTAGTCCAATCATACCTGTCCGGAGATCTAAGGATTCAAGCGTACCGCAAGAAATATGGATTCACAATGGCTTGTTTTACTACAGATGTTAGAGCATCTAACAACTGGGAGTAACATTTGGATATTCTAGGGCATATCGAGCCCTATGAGGCGGGAGTTGGTCCGCTACCTTTTTGGAAATGAAGGTAATCCTTGTTACCTTGCTGCAGGAATATAGAGGAAGTGGGATACGGCAGAAAATGGCTCTGGTTTCGAGATGTGGTTTTACAGGAAGGCAGAGGGGGAGATTCATCTTCTTACCAGGTTTGAAACGCTAAACGTCAAGGTTATGAAATATGGTTATATGCTTATGATTCTTGTTTACCCGTTTATAACAATGGGGCAGGGAATTATTCATTTTAACGATACGATTTCCTTTCAAATTATGGAGAGAGAAGATACAATAGATATTAACCACAGTGTCATAACGCCTTATCCGGATACGTTGGAATTGGATTTGGATTGCGATGGCGACAAGGACATAAAATTTAATTGTTATACTACACCAATCCCGAATTTTCCTTCTGCTCATAATATTGAGATTTTAAACCTTGTTGGTTCAGATTTGGAATTCTTGAATACCAATTCGTTTTTGCAGGCATTTAGAATGGATGATGAAATAAATTTGGATTCGATAGATGGATGGGAATCTCAAAATTCGTATAAATTATTGTACTTTACAGTGCTTGGTGGCGCTTCGTGGGCAGGTGTGAGTAGTAAAGATTCCGTATCTGTAAACAATATGTATCTCATTTTCAGGAAAATGAAAAATGGGGAATGTAAATATGGCTGGATAAACTATAGCGGGCAAAGTTGGCCCGCAACACTATTTGTAGATAAGATGGCATTTGACAAAACAAGCTGTCTGCAGACGAATGCAATATGGCCTATTGTTCATGAATTGGAAATAATACTATTTCCCAATCCTTTTGCTGGTCGCTTGAATATTAGCATCCCCCATTTCAACCATCAAAATATTAAATACAGCATTTACAACATGATGGGTGAGCTGGCACTTGAAGGAAAGATTACAGGGATTAACACTGAACTGGGGTTAGGTCAGCTTTTAGGCCGCAATGGAATATATCTACTCCAAATTATAATTGATGACAAAATATCCAAATCTCACATCTTGCTAAAAATGAATGGATAATGGAATAGCTTCCATTGTGGAAATCGAAATTATCTTTCATGAGGGAACACTGTCTCTTCAATATAAGTGGCGTGAAAAAGGTGAGGGCCAAAGACAGGGATGAGGTAGGAATGAGGGGTGAGGAATGAGGAATCAGTTGGGTATATGGTGAGGGGTAAAGACAGGGATGAGGGATGAGGAGTCAGTTGGGGCAAAGCGTGAGAGGTAAGGGGCCCAATGAGCCACATGATTTAAGTTGTCGCACGGATACGCCTAACAACTTGACTACCTACGTAGGAGGACATCCATGTAATTCGGCTTTCTAACAAAATGGTTTTTAAGAGAAGTAAGCATAGTGAATTAAAGGGATAGTAAATTGCTTTTCTTGAGTTATTTTTCCAATCAGAAAACGAATTATAAATTAACCTATTGAATAACAGTGTTTAATGTGGATCTAATTATAAAAATGTGCATGTTAGATGCTGGAATCCAGCGATAACGTGAAAGTTATGGATAAAGTATAATGACCCGGGTAATAAAAAAAGTGACTGGTAACTATACGATTTGCTATTCATTTACGTTTACTCATTTTACAACCAATGGAAAGTATGAATAATAAGCACAAGCATTCCATTTTAATTCTGGTATTCGTATTATTGTCTGGTAGTGACGCTTTTGGACAGACCAATAGGTTTAATGCAGGGTTTGTCGCAGGATTGAATTTCGCAGAGTTAGAGGGAGATGGCATTACAGATTATTTCGGGCTGAATGCCGGGTTTATTGGGACAGTAAAATTAACTAAACATTCTCAATTATGTATGGAGTTGTTATTTAGCCAAAATGGAGAATATATTTTACCATCATCTTACCCAACATTACAGTACGGTCAAGTTTGGTTAAATCATGTTGAAATTCCAGTTCATATTGACTGGCTTATAGGCGTATTTGAAAGAGACAAATTCTACGACTGGAATTTGAATATTGGACTTGCATATACACGATTGGTAAGCTACAATATTGAGACAGTAGACAAAGAAGATGTTAGCGATCAAATAGTATATATTGACAAGGACGCACTATTATTACAAGCCGGGACGACTTACAATTTTACAAAAAATATGGGGCTAAATTTAAAGGCATCATTACCCATAAGAGTTGATGGGCTAAGTTGGACTTTAGCAGCCAGATTAATTTATATGATGAGTTAGATCCTGAACATGGGTATGGAAACAAATCAGCACTTAACATTTGAGCCTTAATCGAAACGTAACTTAGTTTTGATTTTGGTCGGTGATACCTTCGGGAACACTACTTGTCCTTCCTTCTTCTTTCCTTCGTGGACCTTTGTGTTCTTTCTGCCTTTGTGGCAATCACTTATGGTCTCATTAGGCACCTCAACCAATGAGCAGCTGCGTTTTCCAAAAATGTCACCCCCGCTGGGGGTTTTAATTTGATTATTTATTTAAGGCTAAAATCATGTCACCCCCGCTGGGGGTTGGATTGATTGGATAATTATCCAGGAAACCTTCAACCCGTATCTTTTCAACATTTCAACCCCTTCTACTTTCTCCCTTCTACTTTCAACAAATTAGTAAATGTTAAGAGGTAAAGACAGTGATGAGGGATGAGGAATGATGAGTTCACGAACCCTGTCGCCTTCGCCAAGGCTTCGGCGACCAAAGATCGCCTTCGCCAAGGCTTCGGCGACCAAGGGACATCCACGACCATATCCGGCTTCAACCTTTCAACGCTTCAACCTTTCAACGCCCTTCTACTTTCTCCCTTCTACTTTCTACAAATGAAGAATCTTAACACCTTCGACCTTCCGACTTTCGACCTTCAGACCATCGACAAAACCTACGAAAGGCCAAATATCCCAACAGCTTCATCCAAAGACTGACCGAAGTCATCTGTATGATCTGACGTTATCAACAATCGGCAGAGAATAATAGCCCTACCTTTGTACGTTTCACCATCCAAGGTATCACATGACCCCACTCGTTCATAAAATCTATATCTATACCTTGGTCATCATAGTGGCCGTGGTATCAGTTTTCCTGGCGGTGAACGGATTTTCCTATTACAATACATCCCTGGAGGAGCGTTTTTTCCATCCCAGGCACGACTGGTTTAAGCCCTCCGGTATATTTGGCCATGGGTTGGGGATTTTGGGTACCCTGCTGATCCTGATCGGGGTATTTGGCTACATCGCCCTGAAGCGGTATAAATTTCTCGCTCGCTTTGGGCGGTTGAAATACTGGTTGGAGTTCCACATTTTTCTTTGTACCCTGGGTCCGATCATGATCCTTTTTCATACCGCCTTCAAGTTTGGGGGTATCGTTTCGATCAGTTTCTGGAGTATGGTTGCTGTAGTAGCCAGTGGTGTCATTGGCCGGTTTATCTATATCCAGATCCCCCGCACCATAGAAGGACGTGAACTGTCGCTCGGTGAAATCCGCGCCATGCAGGTCAATTTGAAGGAGATCCTAAAATCGTCTTTTGGGTTGGATGAGCAGCGTGTGTTGCAACTGGTGCAAGCTGCACAGAGTGAGAAAGTGTATGAGGGCAATTTTATGTCTAAAATCTGGCATAAGTACCTGGATGACCACAAGCGGGTGGGGGAAGTCCGCCAAGCCCTAAAGGCGGAGGGACTTGATGGAGGATCCATAAAAAAAGTACTGAAACTCATTCGCGATGAAATTTCATTAAATAACCGGATAGAGCGATTACAGTTGATGGTCAAATTATTTAAATACTGGCACGTGGCTCACCTGCCCTTTGCTATTATCATGTTGGTTATAATGATCATACATGTTGGTGTGACACTAGCGTTTGGATACAAATGGATTTTTTAATCGAAAAAAATGCTGATCGAACAAATCATAATATATTCCATTGTTTTTTTATTCTGCATCGGCATTGTGGTCGTTTATCTGCGCAAATTAAAAAAAGCATCACAGGTCGTTGAGGCAAAAATTGAACAGGCCAAACAAGACGGTGTTTTTGAACCTGTCTCCTTGCATCCGGTCATTGATTTAAATACTTGTATTGGCAGTGCAGCGTGTGTAGCGGCCTGCCCCGAACAGGATATCCTTGGTTTAATAAATGGCCAGGCGTCCTTAATTAATGCGTCACACTGCGTTGGCCACGGCGCATGTTTTCACAATTGTCCGGTGGAGGCCATTTCTCTGGTGATCGGGACCGAAAAGCGTGGTGTGGAATTACCCCATGTCAACCAACATTACGAAACCAATGTGCCGGGCATTTATATTGCCGGCGAACTAGGTGGTATGGGGCTTATAAAAAACAGCGTGGAGCAGGGACAGAAAGCGATCGAAAGTATGATTGCCTCCGGGTTTAATTCGGACACATCGATGCATGATGTCGTGATCATTGGCGCCGGACCTGCGGGTATATCTGCGACGCTGACAGCAAAAAAACATAAATTAAATGCGCTTACCCTCGAGCAGGATTCTCTGGGAGGTACCGTCTTTACCTTTCCCCGTACAAAAATAGTCATGACCGCGCCGATGGACCTGCCACTGCATGGTAAAGTCAAGCTTTTTGATACCAGTAAAGCGGAGTTGCTGGCATTATGGGAAACGGTATTAAGTAAAAATAATATTACCATTCAGGAGCGCACAAAAGTGGAGGAGATCCGAATGGTGCCTGGGGGATTTGACGTGATTACCAAGGATGGCGAAGAGATTAAAACCAAACGGGTTCTTTTAGCTATCGGCCGTCGGGGTAGTCCGCGTAAATTAGGTATCCCTGGAGAAGAGACACAGAAGGTTGCTTACCGATTGTTGGAGCCCGAAAATATAGAGGGGAAAAATATTCTCGTCGTGGGTGGCGGCGATTCGGCGATAGAGGCGGCGCTATCACTGGCTGATCAGAATAGAGTGGTGTTGTCATATCGCAAGGATGCCTTTGCTCGGATCAAACCCAAAAACAGGGATAAAATTCTGGCAGCGATGGCCGATGGAAAAATCGACGTGCAATTCATGACAAATCCTTTATTGATTGATGAGCATAATGTCATTCTTATGCGAGAAACCAACAACGAAGAATTTACCATACCCAACGATCTGGTGTACATTTTTGCAGGTGGCGAGTTGCCTACCCAGTTTCTGGAAAAAGTGGGCATTCAGATTACAAAACGATTTGGCTATACGGTCAAAAAACATCATTAATGGAGCTTATGAAAACGTGGTGCATTCGTTTGCTTTTTATGTTTGGTTTGTTCTTGCCTGTGATGGGGCAATTACAAGCTCAGCTATCACCTGGTGATCTTTCAAAAGCCCATGCACATTTGGAAGGTGTATCGAATTGCACCAAGTGCCATGTATTGGGTGACAAGGTGTCGAACGATAAATGTTTATCCTGCCACAAGGAATTAAAGGCGAGGGTAGACAAACGGAAAGGATACCACGTTTCACGTGAAGTAAAAGGCAAAGAATGTGCATCCTGTCACAATGAGCACCATGGTCGAAATTTTCAGGTCATTCGTTTTGATGAAAAAAAGTTTGATCATAAATTAGCCGGATACGAACTAACCGGAGCGCATAAAAATATTGACTGTCGGGAATGTCATAAACCTGAATTTATTGCGGATAAAGAGTTGAAAAAAAATAAAAAAACATTTCTGGGTATGGGTACGGAATGCCTGTCATGCCATACCGATTATCATCAAAAAACATTGGCCAACGATTGTGCCAAATGCCACACAAACGAAGCCTTTAAGCCCGCAACAAAATTTGATCATAACAAATCCGATTTTAAATTGGTGGGAAAACATATCGATGTCGCCTGTATCGAATGCCATCAAAAGGAAGTGCGCAACGGAAAGGATTTTCAAAAATTTTCAGGTATTGCCTTTTCCAATTGTTCGAGTTGCCATACGGATCCACATAAACGGGAGATCCTGAATGATTGCAAGGATTGCCACATAGAGCAGGCGTTCACCCAGTTTAAAGGGATGGGCAATTTTGAGCATCAGCGCACGGGTTTTCCACTAAAGGGCAAACACCGAAGTGTAGATTGTGCCAAATGCCACAAACTGAATTCTGGACCCCTGACGGTATTCAAAGACAGAAAGGGCGTGCCACTCAACGATTGTGTGCAGTGCCACGATGATGTACATAAAGGGAAATTTGGCACAAGCTGTGTTGATTGCCATACGGAGGATTCCTTCCGTAGTAAAACCACACCGGATAATTTTAATCATGACCTGACAGATTTCACCCTGCGTGGAAAACATAAGGTGGTAGATTGCCGGAAATGCCACACGGAAAGCCTTACTGCGCCGCTTGTGCATAATGCATGTGCCGCCTGCCATACGGATTATCACAATCAGGAGTTTGCGGTGAATGGCAAAAGTCCGGATTGTGCGCAATGCCACACGGAGGATGGTTTTCAGGGAAGTTTATTTACAGTGACGGAGCATAATAAAACGAAATTTCCATTGGAGGGAGCGCACCTGGCTACACCCTGTTTTTCTTGTCATTTGAAAGACAAAACATGGAAATTCAGAAATATCGGCAGCCGCTGTGTCGATTGTCACGACGACGTCCATGCCGGTCAAATACCTGAAAAATATTATCCGGGTAAAACCTGCGAAAGTTGTCATATACCAAACAATTGGAAGGAAAGTCAATTTAATCACGATCAAACGAAGTTTAAATTATCAGGTAAACATGCAGAAATAACATGCAGGGAATGTCACGTGCCGGATGCTTCTTTTAAATATGGCAAGTTTACTGATAAGGGCACAACGTGTATATCCTGCCACGAGGACGGACATGACCGGCAGTTTGAAGTAGAAGGTCAGACTGATTGTGCAAGATGCCATGATTTTATGGCATGGAAAATACCAGATTTTAATCACGATAATACCGCCTTCAAGCTGGATGGGAAACACGTAACTGTGGCATGTGCGGAATGCCATAAAGCAGAACTGCGGAATGGTAAACAAGTAGTTATTTACAAGATCAAACGATTCGAATGTATCGACTGCCACAAATAGCGTTGTTTTTTGTGTTTGTTTTTCAATTGCAGGCACAGTCACCGCATGGACCGGATTTCAAGATAAACTGTTCGGATTGCCACACGTCTGCGGACTGGAAAACGATGCGCAGCACCTTTGATTTTAATCATGATACAACGCTTTTTGCCCTTGATGGCCGACACGCCACAGTAGATTGTCGGCAGTGTCACACCTCACTGGTCTTTACTGAGTCGTCTCCCGAATGTGTTTCCTGTCATACGGATATCCACCAGCAAACGGTGGGTCAGGATTGCGCGCGTTGTCATACAACAAACAACTGGCTGGTCGATAATATTTCCGAAATCCATTTGGAAAACGGGTTCCCGCTGTTAGGCGCACATGTAGGACAAAACTGTATAGATTGCCATGTGTCAGAGACGGATTTGCAATTTGACCGTATCGGCAATGACTGTATCAATTGTCATTTGGATGATTATTCTGCCACGCAAAATCCCAACCACCAGACGAATGGCTTTTCCACAAATTGTGGCGATTGCCATGATATAAATAAAATAAATTGGGGCACCAATGAGGCGTATCACAATTTTTTTCCGTTGACAAACGGACACGCTATATCTGATTGTATTCGTTCCCATACCAATGGTACATTTGCCAACGCACCTACCGCTTGCATCGCCTGTCATCAAATGGATTACCAAAATGCCAAGAGTCCGGATCACGTGGCATCCGGTTTTTCAACCGATTGCAATTTATGTCATACTACGGATATCGGATGGCGTCCGGCAAATTTTCCTTCGCATGATGTCTTTTGGCCGCTGACGGGTGCGCATGAAAAAACAGATTGTGCGGCCTGTCATAACAGCACGTTTACGAATACACCGACGACTTGTTTTGGATGTCATGCGGCCGATTATAATGGCACCTCCGACCCGGATCATTCAGCGGCTGGATTCCCTACGGATTGTGAAACCTGCCACAGTACCAATGCGTGGGCCCCTACCTCATGGAATCATGACACCCAATACTTTCCTATTTATAGTGGCAACCATAAAGGGGAGTGGAACGATTGTTCAGACTGCCACACAACGCCTGGTAATTACAAAAGTTTTAGTTGTATCGATTGCCACGAACACGATAACAAGGGCGATCTGGATGATGAACACAAAGGCATATCCGGGTATGCGTATAACAGCCAAAATTGTTACGCCTGCCACCCGGATGGAAAGGAATAAGGGGGTGAATTCAGCGTTATTGTATTGTGACAACCATAAGGAAATGTTCGTTGTACTAAAGGAAGAGGATGAGACCAAATGCTATTTTTTATATTTCGACAATCCTGATTTTTTTTGTTGGCTGCGACAAGGACAATTCGATTGCCCCTGATGCAGATAAGCAAATTAAGCATGTGGTCATTACCTCAATAGACTATGTGAATTCAATGGGCAATGAGGTGACTACAGAATATGACTATTTTTACGATAAGAATATCATTAAAGAGATCAAATCGGAAGGCAAAAGGCATATTTCCTTTGATTATCACAATGACAAAGTAGTTTCAAAAAGATACTTCAATAATCTGGAGGATTTGATAAATATTGAAACATTTAGCTATAATAACGAAGACAAGCTTGAATTAATTAATGTCTACAATGGGAATAATGAACTTATTTTAATTAGGGAGATAAGTTATACATGGGATAAACTGTCTAAGCTCAAAGAGACATTTTTATTTCCTAAGACTTCGATCCAGGAATATGATTTTATTTATTCAGGATTGACTATTGATTCGGTTATTTTTTCAACTGTAAATCAAACCTATGTCTATGAATTTACTGATGAAGCCAATGTTCAGGATTTAGATTTTTATATAAAAAAAATGGGTCTTTATCAAGGAGGATTGTATGGCATAAACGGCATTATGTTGCCCATTATCTTTAGCCCCAAAAGTATAAAGTCAATTCGAGGTTACGACAGCACTGGTAGTCAGCTATTTGAATTTAATTATGATCATTTCATATCCGATGGGCAGTACGATGCAATCCATTTTCAATACTATGATCAGTATCACGAAATTTTGAATTCGACAAAAATTGAATTTAATTATTGAAAGAGGCAGGATGGCAATGTACGTTTTATTTGACATCTAAGGTAAATTGTGTTGGTTTAAACCTATCAATTCAATGTCGTTTAGAATGGATAAATGATCATAGAAGACTAAAAAATTATTTCCAGTTTCTTTAGAATTCTGCCAATTGTTATATCTATGTCGTTTAGTTAAACCCAAATCTTGCATTAGGTTTGAAAATAAATAGAAAAATATATTTCATTAATAATCACATAAGGTCTTTTCCCCCAATTCAACCCCTTCAGGGTTGCGGATTTTTGTTTTTTTTCATCCCCGGGTTGCACCCGGGGCTATTGGAATTGAAGCCCTTCAGGCTTCAGATTTGGAAATTTTCTGACCATTGTCAATAGGTAATGTAAGTGATTGGATTCATTTATAGAAAAA
>JAGNXB010000040.1 GCA_017985675.1 Saprospiraceae bacterium
ACAATCTCACCCAATTCAGATTGGGCAAAATCTGTAATACCGATAGTGCCAATGTTACCATCGACACGCACCCATTCATGATCCTTTGTGTACCGCAGGTTATCTGGAAAATTCATAGATTAGAAGCTTTACAATTAGTAAGGCCCAAAAATAGGTTTTTGCAGCTCATCATAGCATACACTGCCCATCTTTTTTATACAGACTTAATTTTCCTGCTTGGCAAGGAAGTTTTTGACCCAGTCAATTGTAACGGATTTGGGGCGTTCCAATGGCAGCCCGAGTGCCCGACTCCAGCAATTGGAAGCTAAGACCCCCATAGCGCGACTCACACCAAAAAGTACGGTATAGAAGCTGTACTGGTCCATGCCATAATGAACAAGTAGCGCTCCGGAATGGGCATCTACATTAGGCCATGGGTTACTTACTTTGCCTAAGGATTGAAGGATGGGGGGCACTATATTGTAAATACGCCAAACAGTATCGACCATACCTGAGTCCTTGATGTATTTTTCGGCAAATTCACGCTGAGCAATGAATCGGGGATCTGGCTTGCGCAAGACGGCATGACCGTAACCAGGTACAACCTGACCCGCACTTAGTGTGGATTTGACGTAGTCCTCGATTTGTTTTTCACTTGGATTGTCTGAGCCCAGGGCATCCATCATTTTGAATATCCACTTTACTACCTCTTGGTTGGCCAGGCCATGCAGAGGGCCTGCCAGCGCATTCATGCCAGCAGCAAAGGAAAGATAGGGATCGCTTAGGGTAGATCCAACCAAATGGGTAGCATGAGCCGATGCATTGCCGCCCTCATGGTCCGCATGGATGGTAAGATAAAGACGCATCAAGCTTTTAAAATCTTCGTGTGCTACACCGAGCATGTGTGCAAAGTTGCCCGCCCAGTCCAGCGAAATATCTGGTGGAATATGATCTCCATTAAAAAAGGTCCTCCTATATATATAGGCGGCAACCCGGGGAAGCCGTGCTAGGAGGTTCATGGTATCTTCATAAGTCGCATCCCAGTATTCAGACCTGTTCATACCCTCAGAATAACGACGTGCAAAGATGCTGGTCTGTTGCATTGCCATCACCGCGATGGAAAACTGTGTCATGGGATGAGCCTCCAAAGGGAGGGCATCAATGGTCCTGAAAACGTAGGATGGCACATTACTCCGGCGTGTCCATTGGTCTGTAAGCCATCTTACCTGTTCACTTGTTGGAATTTCACCAACAAGCATCAACCAAAAAAGACCTTCCGGCAAGGGCTGTTCATCCCCTTCGGCACTTGGCAGCAACTTTGAAAGTTCAGTAATGGAATAACCTCTGAACCGAATTCCTTCCTCCGGATCGAGTGCAGAAGGCTCCCATACCATTGATTTTATGCCTCTCATCCCGCCAAATACCTGGCTGAGTGTGACCTTGTCTACCTGGCGGTCACCAAAGTCCTTGAGCATTTCCTTTACTTCAGCTCCAAGTGCATTTGCCTTGTTGATGAATTTCTCCTTCAATACATCCATGACCACTTACGTTTATACCGGAAACAACTCCGGCAGTGCTTCGTTCAAAGCGCCGCAAAATTAGAATTTTACCAGCATCTTTGCCATCAATTTCTACTTTTTAACGCTTTTATCTTTGAATTCATTACCAAATACAACGCGACGTGTACTTCATTAAAGATGTTTTGGTGAGTGATGGAGTCCTGGAAGCGCAATTTGCCTGCAACATAGGGGCTTGCAAAGGCGCTTGTTGCTGGGAAGGCGACTTCGGTGCACCGCTTGATCCTGCGGAAGTGGAAACGCTGGCAGCTATCTTCAACGATGTAAAACCATTTTTGAGCCTTGATGGAATATCAGCAATTGAGTCCATGGGCACTTCTGTTTATTATCCGGACATGGGCAAGGCAGGCACCCCGCTCATCGATGGCGGACCTTGCGCGTATTTGGTTTTCGAACCATCTGGTGTAGCGCATTGTGGTATAGAAAAAGCCTGGCGGGCCGGGATGGTTGATTTTCAAAAACCAATATCTTGTCATCTATATCCAATAAGGGTCTTGGAACACCCAGCACAAAGTTTTGAGGCTATAAATTACGATCAGTGGGATATTTGTTCCGCCGCTTGCAGCAAAGGCCAAAAAGAAGGTATTTCGCTCATCAGTTTTGCCAAAGATGCGCTCATAAGGAAATATGGAGCGGATTTTTATGACGAACTAGTAGCTGCTGCTAACAAGCATCTGTTGGATTCCACGGAAGAGGTGTAACCTTTTTTCTTACTATCCGTAAGCTAAGAAGTTGGTTTGGATTGGATTATATCCTTCAAACCCATTACCTTTGCATGGCTTTTTTCAAAAGGTGCGAATTACTAATTGAGATTATTAAAATACAAACAATTCTTGTTTTGTATTTCAATGATAACCAGTTATTTAATTTCAGCCAAAAGAAAATAATCTGTAATATTAATCATTTTTTAATATCTAAATAGTAGTTGATCTATGGGATTGATGAACACCATCCGGAAAAACCCTGCCATTCTGATCACCATGATTGGTCTGGCCATGGCCGGATTTATCTTAATGGATATGCTAGGATCCGGTCCTAACGGCGGCAACCAGTTTGTACTGGGCGAAGTGAACGGCGAACAAATCGATTGGAAAGTCTTTAGCGAGACAGAAAACCGGCTGTATGGCAATAGCGATGCAGATTATTTTGAACGCAAAGATCAACTTTGGAACTATTTCGTTGATAAAATCATCATTGATGAGATGTCACGGGACCTTGGCTTAGGCATAGGAAAAGCAGAACTAGAAGACCTCGAATTTGGAACTAACCTTAGTCCCGTTATTCAGCGGAATTTCTCCGATCCGAATACACGCCAGGTGGACCGCGAGCAGCTCAATAGTGTCAAACAGGCTATTGAAGGCGACCAATTGCCGGCAGAACTGCGCAGTTTCTGGGCTGAACAGGAGCGGGAAATCATTAAGGAACGTTTGCAAGCCAAAATCGCTGCACTGATTGCCAAAGGCATGTATGTCCCTACTTGGCAGGCCGAACTGCTCAATCAGCAGCGCAATGAACGCTGTGAAACAGCCTTTCTCCGCATTCCCTTCGACAAGGTTGCTGACAACGAAGTCACTATTTCAGATGAAGACCTCAAAACATATCTGAAAGAAAATGCCTCGAAATTCAAACTGGACGAAGAAACACGATCCGTTAATTATGTTGCCATAAATGTGCAGCCTTCCGCGGCGGACAGTGCGGCTATATTGGCTGGTATGGAAGCGCTCCGTCAGCCTTTTATCGAAGCCGAAAACGACACCTTGTTTGTAGAGAACAACTATGGTTTTATTGATGATGCTTTTTACACAAGCGACTTTTTTACGAGTGAAGAAGCCGATACCATATTCACGCTTCCTGCAGGCTCGGTCTATGGCCCGTTCATAGAAGGTTCGCAATATGTTATGGTGAAGATTCGGGATAAAATGATTGTACCTGACTCTGTCAAATCGCGCCATATCCTGATACAGGCAAAAGATCCGTCCGGTTTGGCACAAGCACAATCTACGCTTGATAGCCTGATTGGTGTCATTGAATCAGGCGCGGTATCTTTTGATACATTAGCCTTTCAATATGGACAAGATGCTACACGCACAAGCGGTGGTGATCTTGGATTCACAGGTCCAGGTCAAATGGTCAAACCGTACAATGATTTGATTTTTTACAAAGCCGAACCTGGCAAGTTATATACTGTAACTACACAATTTGGTGTCCATCTGGTGCAAGTCACTGATCGCAAGTTTATCGAAAACAAAACAGGTATTCGTTTGGCTATGCTGAATGAGCCAATTGTTCCATCTGAAGAATCCTTAAAACGTGAATACCAAAAAGCGTTGGAATTGGTAAGCCGGTACCGGACTCTTGAAGAATTGGAGAAGGCCGCTACGCAAGCTAAAGATTGGATGATCGAAAGCTCCGGTTTGGTCAAGGCAAATGATTTTAGACTTGGATTATTAGGCCAGGGAAGTGCCGCTCGCGACATCATTCGCTGGGCATTCAAACAAAAATCTGTTGGGTCTGTATCCCCAGATGTGTATGCATTTGAAGACGAACAACTAAAATATACCAACAAATATGTGGTTGTAGCACTTAACCGTATCAATCCGGCTGGTCCTGCCAAACTTGAAAATGTCCGGACAGAAGTTGAAATGGCCGTTCGGAATCAACTAAAAGGTAAAAAGATTGCTGAACAGATTGCTGGTACAACCAACCTGCAAGCTATTTCAGATCGTTATGCCGTTTCCATTGATTCAGCTACAAATATCAATTTCTCCAACACCTTCCTTACAGGAATAGGCAACGAACCTAAATTTGTAGGTATCGTTACTGCACTGCCGGTAGGAACACTTTCAAAGCCAATCATTGGTAATAATGGTGTATATGTAGCGCAGATCCTCAACAAACCGAGCGATATGCCGCCTGCAAATGTGGCCCTTATCCGCCAGCAGATCAGTGCCCAGCGTTTAAATTCAGCTTCCTTCCGTTTTGCTGAAGCGATGCGCAAGTCTGCCAAGATTGAAGATAACCGCTCCGATTTTTACTAGGAGCTGAAATGTTATCCATCAAAAAAGCCGGAACAGTTGACAACTGTTCCGGCTTTTTTGATGGTGCAACCCGTTGTTATTCCACTTCAAACGTCACTTTGAGCGTTACCCTAAATTCAGACACCTTGTCTTCATTTACGGAAACACTCATATCCTGGACATATGCAGAGCGAATATTTTTTACCGATTTAGATGCTTTTTTGACTGTTTTTGAAACAGCATCTTCCCAGCTTTTATCGGAGCTACCCATCAGTTCAAGAACTTTCATAATGGCCATAATTTAAACTTTTAATTTCTGCAAGATAACATTTAATCTGCAATCTTTTTAGCGGCCCGTTTTAATTGCTCTAACAACTCGGCTTCATCCCCCGGGCGAAATTTGCGCTTATGGTACACTATTTGACCGGCAGCATCTAATATAAATGTTTGGGGAAGCCCATTAAGACCTCCAGGTAATATCTTTCCGAATTCTCTGCGCAGATCAATATAGGCAGGCCAGGGCCATTGACTTTGCCTGACACGGTCGCCAAAAGCCGGGTAATTTTTGGGGAAATCAGTAGAAATGGCTACCAGGTTGAAATCCGTTTCTTTTTTCCACTCACTGTACACTTTTTGAAGCGTCTCCAATTCCATTTTACATGGGTAACACGTGGTCAGCCAGAACAAAAGCATGGTTGGTTTCCCATTCACCGGCAAAACATCGGTCGACAATACAGTATCCCCTTCCAGACGAAGAAGTTGGATATCATATGGGTATGCTGATTGGATTTTATCCACACTTCGTGCCGTTTCCATGACATAGGAAGGCGTCCTGGTTTGTAGGGGAAGTTCCTGGTTTTCTTGAGCGATAAGCTCTAAACCCGGTGCCAGGACGGTAACCAGTGAAAATGCAAAAAATAGATTTTGAGCCTGTTTGATCATTGTGCCAATCGTTTAATAGCATCCTGAGCGCGTTCCAGCGAAGGATCCAGCGCTAGTGCTTGTTCATAATCTTTTTGAGCTGAGGGGATATCGCCTTCCAGTTCGAACGTATTTCCCCTTGCGAAATAGGCCATCGCCATTGTTGGTTCAACTTTAATGGTCATATCAAATTGTTTTCTTGCATTGGCCAAACTATCCATTTCCATATAGATCAATCCACTGTTAAAGTAGGCGTCGTGGTAATCCGGATTAATTAAAATAAGTCGTTTGTAGGTTGCCAAGGCTTCCTGGTATTGTTCCCGATTCTGGTAATATTCAGCAAAAGCGTGCCAGGCCGATGTGTTTAGCGAATCGAGTTGGACAGCATTCTGAAAATAGCGAATAGCTAGGGGTTTTTTTTCCTTGCTCAGTAATTTTCCGCACTCAATCCATGCATCTATCAAATAGGCATCCAACTCTGTGGCCTTTTGAAAATACCGGATAGCATCAGCCGTTTTTTCTTCATCGCGTGCGATCATGCCCTGCCAAAACCACGCGTCACCATTCAAAGGATCTTTTGAAAGGATATTGGATATCGTTCCTTTTGCACCGTCATTCATTTTTAGGATGTACTGAAACTCGGTCAGTTTTAACAACGTGGGTATCCTGTCGGGAAAACGTGCTGCGGCTTCGTGAATGGTATTTAAGGCCATCCTTGAATTGTAGTAATCCAGATACGTATCGGCTAATAAATGATAAGCATCAACATAATTGCTGTCCAGGTTGATCGCTTTTTGCAAATCCCGGATTGCCTGATCATAACCTTCGTAGAGGTTATAGGCCTCAGCACGTCTGTAATAGGCTTCAGGATCAGCAGGCGACTGTTGAAGAGCTATGGAGGCTTTGTCGATCTCGGGATAACCTGTCACCGACTGCTCCTTATTGTCTTCTCCAGACGATGAACATCCTGACAATAAAGCCATCATCACTATATACGTGCTAAATATGTATTTCATAGGCCACAAAAGTACTGTATTTCAAAGTTCTTCCTTTTCATCCAAATGACTGGTCTTACACCTGAAAAAATAGTTGGTTTTGTAAACTACAGGACATTCGAAGTTTTACGACGGCATTAGGCAGCAATCTAAACGCTACTTTCGTTAAAGGCTGTATATTGTCAGTCGGAATAATTCCGTTTATATGGGAATGGACCTCCTTCTGGATCTGACAATTAGAGAAGATGACCTCATACAGGCATGCGTCCGGCAAGAACGCTGGGCTCAGCAGCGTGTGTATGAGGATCATTATGGTAAAATGATGAGTATTTGTCTCCGGTATGCAACGCAGGAAGAGGAGGCCCAGGATATGTTACATGAAGGTTTTATTAAAGTCTTCAAATATATTGGGCGATACAAACCTGGAACATCCATACAGGCCTGGATAAGAACTATAATTGTCAATACCTGTATAGATCATTATCGGCGGAACCAGCGACACCGATCTGAGCAGTTGGATGATTCTTCTGCTATGCAAAGTGACACTGTTTCGGCAATTGATACGCTCTCTACGGATGAAATTTTGGAGCAGGTACAAAAGTTGACGCCTTCTTACAGAATGGTTTTTAACCTCTACGTCATTGAAGGCTATTCGCATAAAGAAATAGGAGAAATGCTGGAAATAACAGAAAGCACCTCCAGATCAAATTTGGTAAAAGCACGTCTCAAACTACAAGCTGCATTAAACCAAAAGACAAAGGGATTATGACATTTGACGATAAGATCAAGGCGCAGCTTGAAAATCACTCCACCCCACTACCTGCGGGTGCCTGGGATCGATTTGCCTTGGATTTAAACCATTCTGAATCGGAAGCACACGTTTTTGATGATGCTGTAAAAGTCATATTGGATAGCCATCAGTCTCGCTATCAATCCAAACATTGGCAGATTTTAAAGTCCAGCCTGGACAAACAATCCAAAAGACTTTTTGATATTCATTTGGCCAAAACGATGGAGGCTGCATTTGTTTTACTTATTGCATTTGCTCTTTGGCCCGGGTATAAGGAAGTGTCCGAATTGCCTGTTCCCGATACTACAGTACCCTTAAACCCATCCTATCAAGAACATCGCCTTGATATTGCGCAAATACCTTTGATTGACCAGACAACCCTGCCCTCTCAGACAAAAGTGGCAAAGGGTGGCGGTCCTGCTAATAATGCAAACAGTGCCGGTCTGTCTCGCAAAAAAACAATAAACGATGTTAAAAGTCACACAGCATGGCCTTTATCTTCTAACGCTGAATCCGCATCAGATCACACTGATTTGATTCCTCTCTCAGACCCGGAGTATTCAGAAAAAGTTGTCACTGTCGCCACCGCTGACCTATCCATAGCCAGCCACAATAGGCTAATCCTGCAGGGTATACCTGCAAAATCAACTCAACTACTTGCTGAAATACCTGCTGATTGGGGCGCTAACAATCAAATCCAACAACCTGTAGAAAAGCTTCGCCAACGGGTAAGTATGGCTGTCCTTGGAGATATACATTACATCATGACGCCTCATGACCATTTGCTCTCTAAGCGCGGATACGACCAATTAGCTTCAGGTTATGGCGCTACAATTGGTTATACATTGGAAGGGCGTAAATGGGGACTTCGCACGCAATTGGGGTACCGCCATCTGTACTATTTGCCCAAACCATACACTGAAGTATATGATGGCGATATGCAACGCGGTTATTTTACAGAGAGTATTCGAAACATCGAAGTTAACATGCTCAGCATTGGCTTTCAACTTAGCCGGACGGTTACCCGGTTAGGTAGTTGGCACATGTATGCCCTGGCCGGAGGTACCTGCCATTTTGCATTCCAGGCAAACTATGATCGGAAACAACAATTTTTGCCCGGAGTCGATCCACTTATGCCCGGCGAGATCCCTCAACCTACGCATCCATCCAAGATCAGTCAAAAGCGATTTGCAGATGGTTTATTTGAAGGTGGCACCCTTGAGGAAAACTACTATCTGTCTCTTGATGTCGGACTGGGAATTGAAAAGCATCTCAATGGCCGTATCAGTATTTTCCTGGAGCAGACATACCAGCACAATCCTTTCAAAAAATCGCTTGGCCCTAACCAGGATCGAATTAATTCTCTTAGTCTTCTTGCCGGCACCCGAATTCTTTTATAAGGAAGCGGGAATTCTATTTTGACACTGAAGGGGTATGGCTACCTTTGTAAAAAAAGTATGAATGTCCTTCTCCTCGGAAGTGGGGGCCGTGAAAATGCCCTGGCCTGGAAACTTGCACAAAGCCCACAATGCGGAAAATTATTCATAGCTCCCGGCAATCCCGGTACAGCTCGCTACGGAACCAACCTTTCATTACAGCTTCTCGATTTCGAACAAATTGCCCGTAGTTGCCAATCAGAACAAATTGATCTATTGTTCATAGGCCCTGAAGAACCTTTAGTACGTGGAATTACAGATTATCTTAGAAAAATACCCTCCCTGGAAAAAATGATTATTTGCGGCCCCACCGCTTCCGGAGCCCGCCTCGAAGGGAGCAAAGCATTTGCCAAAGGATTTATGTCCAGATGGGACATACCAACAGCTCGATTTGGTGAGTTTTCTGCCGATCAAGAGGAAGTAGCTATTGCCTTTTTGGATACCTTCCATCCACCATATGTCATTAAAGCAGATGGTCTCGCCGCGGGAAAAGGCGTAGTTATTTTGAACACTAGGCATGAAGCCGAACAATCCATAATGGACATGTTTGCCGGACAATTCGGCGAAGCCAGTCAAACCATAGTCCTGGAAGAATTTTTGGACGGCATCGAATTTTCTGTCTTTGTACTTACGGATGGCAGCCACTATCATGTATTGCCAGTTGCCAAGGACTACAAGCGGATCGGAAATGGAGATACCGGTCCCAATACGGGTGGCATGGGCGCTGTGTCTCCTGTATCTTTTGTGGATGATGCACTTATGGAAAAAGTGGACCAACGCATTATTGAGCCAACGATCCGCGGTCTTCAAAATGAAGGAATACCCTATCAGGGATTCATTTTCATCGGCCTGATAAAAGTGGGTAACGATCCCTTTGTCATTGAATACAATTGCCGCATGGGCGACCCTGAGACAGAGGTAGTGATGCCCCGCTTACAAACAGATTTGATTGAATTGTTGAAGGCTATGGGCGAAAAGAGATTAGATCAGGTTCCCCTGGAAATATCATCCCAACATGCCGCAACAATTATGATGGTATCGGAAGGCTATCCTGGTGATTATCCCAAAGGCAGAATTATTTCAGGCATAAAGGATGAGGATGCCCAAAATGAGATGGTTTTTCATGCAGGCACAAGGATGCAAAACAATACATTGGTAACTGCCGGAGGTCGGGTCCTTGCCTGTACCGCAATGAGCGATGACTTGGGGGATAGTCTGGACAAAGCGTATAAACTTGCTTCTACAATTGCCTTTCAAGGAGCATATTATCGCGAAGATATAGGCCTTGACGTATTATGAATGCAACGATTGAAAGTAGCTGGATTTCAGCAGGACGTTGGTTTCCCCAGCCTCCGGCCAGCACCTCTTTCAACGAAGTATCCATAGACAGCCGACGCATTTTTCAACCCACATCCAGTTTGTTCTTTTGTCTGCGGGGCCCCAGGCATGACGGGCATGGATATATTCAAGATGCCTATTTTTCCGGCATAAGGTCCTTTGTTGTGGACCATTTGCCTGAAACGGTATTTCCGGATTGTCATTATTTAATTGTTCCTGATACATTGGCTGCCCTTCAGGAATTGGCGGGTGCGCAAAGGCGCCAATTGATGGTTCCGATAGTGGGAATAACGGGTAGCAATGGAAAAACGACCGTAAAAGAATGGCTTTATGCACTTTTAAAGGATGACATGACTATCACGCGTAGTCCGCGCAGTTATAACAGTCAGGTAGGGGTCGCCTTATCGCTGGTTTTGGCCCATCAGGAACATGAGTTGGTAATCATTGAAGCAGGTATCTCCTTACCTGGCGAGATGGCACGGCTTGAAAAGATGATCGGTCCCGACATAGGCATACTCACCAATTTGGGCAGTGCACATGATGAAGGCTTTGAGGATCGGGCTGGTAAATTGCGCGAAAAACTAGCCCTATTTAACCATAGCAAAAAGGTGCTTATCCCCCAATCTTTACTGCATGATTTTCCAGATGCATTTACTGCAATAAAAGGAAAACTTGTCACCTGGTCCGAGACCCGTCCGGCAGATTTTCAGGTAATCCGGGTTGTAGACCTAATCAATCAGCAACAAATAACCTACCAATATAAGGGTGCTTGTCATACTTATTCCATTCCATTCACGGATGAAGCCGCCAGACAAAACAGTATTATTTGTTTGCTTCTGGCACTTGAATTAGGCATTTCACCCGAGGTGCTTCATGAACGGATGGCCCATTTGCCGGCTATATCCATGCGGCTGGAGACCAGAGAGGGGTGGAATAATAATCTGATTATCAACGATTATTACAACGCAGATCTGGAGGCGCTTCGCATAGCACTCGCCTTTTTTAATCAACGAAGAGGGAATCGCGGAGGCTGGATAATCCTATCAGATCTGGATGAAACCGGATTGGATCCACCAGCACTAAATACCCGGATTGTTCAATTGCTAGAACCAATCACCTATGAACGGTTGACGCTTATTGGGGAAAACATATCCGGTCTTGCATTGCTTTTACCCGACGGAATAAAAGTGGACATCCATAGAAGTACCGAAGACTTTTTACGGATCACCGTTCTTGAGTCTGCGCATCATACTGCCATATTGCTTAAGGGTGCCCGTCGTTTTGGCTTTGAACAGATCAGTCGCCGCCTTGTGCGACTTGTCCATCGCACAAGACTTGAGGTCGATCTCGGTGCCATGTCCCACAATCTTCGGTATTATTCTGGTTTTCTAAAACCTGCTACCCGGATATTAGTGATGGTCAAGGCCTCCGCATATGGTGGGGGGAGTACAGAGGTAGCCCGGTGGCTTGCCTTTCAGCGGGTGCATTATCTGGGTGTTGCTTATGTTGACGAAGGGGTAGAATTGCGCAAAGCGGGCATCAAGTTGCCGATATTGGTCATGAATCCCGACGAGGCTGCTTTTCCACTGATTCTGGAATATGGGCTTGAGCCAGAGATACATGGTCATTATCAATTTCAACAATTTTTAAACTTTCTTTCTACCACGGAAGCGGTCGTATCGGTGCATATCAAACTGGAAACCGGTATGAACCGGCTTGGTTTCGCTTATGAAGAACTGCCCACTCTAATAAGCCAATTAAAAGAATCGACCCAGATCAGGGTGGCGTCAGTTATGTCTCATTTAACTGGAAGTGATAATCCCATCCATGACCAATTTACAGCACAGCAGGCAGATCGATTCACTGCGTTGGCGGATATGATCGAAATAGGCTTGGGTTACAAACCACTCCGTCATTTGCTCAACTCAGCAGGTATCCGGCGTTTCAAACACTACCAATATGATATGGTCCGCCTTGGCATTGGATTATATGGCCTGGACTATGAAAAAAATCTACCATCACCATTATTGCCAGCTATTGCGTTGAAATCAAGGATAACACGTATACGTAATGTTCCTGCCGGAGAATCCGTCGGATATAGCCGGCTGAGCATAACCGATCACCCACGAAAGATAGCTACTATCGCCATTGGATATGCAGATGGCTTACTTCGTTTGGCAGGTGAGGGCAGATTTTGGGTGCTTGTACGCAATGTAGAAGCCCCTACGGTTGGTTCGGTATGCATGGATATGGCCATGATTGATGTAAGCCATATACCTGATGCTCAGTCGGGCGACGACGTTATCTTATTTGATGCTCAAAAACCAATTGGGGATCTTGCCCTTGCTTTGCAGACGATTCCTTATGAAGTATTGACCAACATATCATCAAGAGTACCCCGAATTTACTTTGATGAATGATCTTTGGATATAATTATTAAAGGGCCTGATCGTTATTCACACGGCTAATCTGGCCTTAAAGCCATGGTTTTACTAACTTTGCGCCTTCTAATTTAGAACACTAAACTTCTAAGTGTATGTTTTTGAATCGACTACTTTCCATCATTGGTATTGCTTTCTGTTTATTTATTGCCATTCCTGCCTTTTCTCAGGAGGATCCTGCGCTTTTCCATGTTGATAATGAGGTCGTTCCCGTCAGTGAATTTGCCTATATCTACGCTAAGACAAATGGTCCAAAGGCTGATTTTTCATTGGCTTCGCTGAGTGAATATCTGGAACTGTATAAAAAATTCAAACTCAAGGTGCATCGTGCCCGCGAGATGAAATTGGATACATTGGCCAGCTTCCAGCAGGAGCTAGCCGGATACCGCAAACAACTGGCTAATAATTATCTCATTGATAAGGAGGTTACCCATCAGTTGATTGATGAGGCTTATCAGCGCATCCAAAAAGACGTTCGGTTTAATCATATACTGGTGAAGGTAGATTTGTCCGCAGCCCCGGAGGATACGCTTAAAGCCTGGAAAAAAATCCAGGAAGCCCACAAGGCACTCTCCACGAAACCGTTTGGGGAAGTAGCAAAAACCTATAGTGAAGATGAAAGCACAACCGAAAACGGAGGAGATCTGGGATTTTTTACAGCGGTTTTTCCCAACGGATTTTACGCCTTGGAAACGGTAGTATACAATACGCCTGTAAAGAGTATTAGCCAGCCGGTACGCACTAAATTGGGTTACCACATCATTCAGGTTACAGACATTCGTGCTGCTCGTGGCGAAATGGAGGCTGCACATATCCTCATCCGGAAATCGCCTCGCGAAGAAGGTGATATAGCCCGCGTCCGGATTGACAGTATTTACCGCGCTCTCCAGGCGGGTGGAGATTTTGCCAAGCTTGCCAAGGAACTTTCTGACGACAAACTATCGGCATCCAAAGGGGGTAATATTGGTGTATTTGGCATCAACCGTTATGAACGGAATTTTGAGGATGCTGCCTTCGCACTTAAAACGGATGGGGATTACAGCAGCCCTGTTGAAACTTCCAGCGGGTGGCATATTATTCTCCGCATAAAAGGCAGTGCCATTGATCCTTATGAATTAGCAAAGCGTCGACTGGAGCCAAAATTAAAAAAGGATGACCGTTATGAACTAGCTAGAGTGAGCATGGTTGAAAAGATACGCACTGAAATCGGTGTCCAGGAAAACAATGCTGTTTTTGTGAAATATGCCCAGACTCAAAACGACACCTTTTTTACATTCCTGTGGCGTCCTGAGTCAAGTTCCATCTCTCAAGAAATAATATTGACCCTTGCCGGTAAAAAGAAAATTCCCTTAAGAGAATTTGAAGACTTTCTTCAAAAAAATGCGGGCAAGCGAGTCAACTTAAAACGGACTCATGACGTCATTAATGGTCTACGAACTATGCTTGATGCTTTTATTCAGGAAGAATGTGTTCGTTTTGAAGAAGATCGGCTGGAAATGAAATACCCTGAGTTTAAATCACTGATGCGCGAATACGAAGAAGGTATTTTATTATTCGAAGCTACAAAGCGTGTAGTCTGGGATCGTGCATCGCAGGACTCCATCGGATTGGATAAGTTTTTTAAAGAAGAAGTAAGCCAGAAGTACAAATGGGGCGAGCGGGCCCGGGTCACTTATTACCAGGTAGAAACGACCGATCAGAAACTACTGGAAGAAATTCGCAAATCCGCTTCATCAAAAGATGCTCAAAGTGTAATGAAAAAATTTAATAAAGGTGAAAAACCCCTCATTACAACACGAGAAATATTGTACGAACACGGTAAAAACACGGCTGTAGACCAAATGGCCTGGAAGGAAGGGACGCTTTCATATAGTGAGGAAGACAAACGAAATAATGGTTGGAATTTCCTAAAGATTGAAGAAGTACTTCCTCCTACTGCAAAAACGTTAGATGAAGCACGTGGTTATGTAATCGCCGATTACCAGGACAAACTCGAGCAGGAATGGATTAAAGAATTGAGTGCCACTTACAAGATAAAAGTAAACCAATCGGCCTTTCAAAAATTGGTGAAGAAATCCTGATATGATCCGTTACGCTGTAGTTTTTCTTTGTTTTATTTCCACCGTTGTGTCATCATGCAAAAATGATGCAATGGACAATAACGAAGAAAAAATTCTACTTGCGGAAGTTGAGTCAAAAAAGTTGTTTCTAGAGGATGTACGCAATATGATTCATGAGGATGCGAGTCCACAGGATAGTGCATTAATTGTAAATGCCTATGTGGATCGTTGGGTAAGGGATCAATTGTTGATGGCAAAGGCAGCGCAAAATATACCTGTCAACCTCAATGTGGATAAACTAGTAGAAGATTATCGCAGTTCGCTGATTTTAAATAATTATGAAAGACTGTTGATGGAGTCCCAATTGGACTCCACAATCAGTGATCAGGATTTAATCCAATTTTACGAAGCGAACAAGGAGCAGTACATTCTCGAAAAACCTATCGCGCGAATTGTATTTGTCAAGTTAAGGCCAGATAGTCCTAATCAACAACAGGCTCTTGCCTGGTGGAATGATTTGGAGAAAGAAAACCTTCGCCGATTGAGGTCATATGCAGATCGTCATGCCGCACAATCTTTTTTGGAGGATACCGCATGGATAGATATGGCCTCCATCATGGACATGGTGCCCTCCACCATGGTCTCTGAATCGAGCCTAAAGGAGGGTAAAGAAGTCCGTTATCAGGATGGGGACTATTTGTATCTGCTAAAAGTGCTTGAGGTACGTCGAACAACTGAGGTCGCGCCACTACCTTATATCCGGGACCAGGCCACGCGGGCTATCTTACACAAAAGGCAAATAGCCCTTATCGAACGAACAAAAGATCAACTCTACGACGTTGCAATACGTAAAAACAACGTTAAAATCTACACCCAATAAACAATTACCGGGTGAAACAACTTACTTTGCTGATATGAAATATCAATTTTGGATTATTCTTGGATTAGCTTTCCTTTCCAACCTGAAACCTGCAGTTTGTGTGGCTCAGGAAAAACGTCTCATCGACCAAATTGTAGGTGCCGTAGGTAGCGAAGTGATTTTGCTTTCAGATATAGAGGCCCAATTAGCATATATGCAATCACAAAAAGGAGCGATACCTCCGGACTCGCGTTGCATGGTAATTGAAGGCTTACTTAGCCAAAACCTAATGCTGAACCAGGCAAAAATTGATTCCCTTGTGGTGAGTGAAGATGAGGTAGAAACACAAATTTCTACCCGAATGGATCGAATTCTTGCTTTGATGAACAATGATTTTCAGCAATTTGAAGATTATTACGGCAAACCTGTTTCTGAGGTTCGGGCTGATTTTAAAGACCCTATCCGGAACCAAATTCTGGTAGAACGCATGCAAGGTTCCATCTTGTCATCTATTACGATTACGCCCACAGAAGTGCGCAGCTTTTTTAATCGGGTGCCAAAGGACAGCCTACCCTATTTTAATTCTGAAGTAGAAATGGCCGAAATATTATATTTCCCCAAAGTCAACGAAACCCAAAAACAAGAAGCCTATGTCAAGATGTCACGTGTACGTAAATTGATTGTAGAAGATAAAAAGGATTTTGCAGAGGTAGCTACAGAGTACTCTGAAGATTTGGGATCTGCCCGACTAGGTGGCGATTTGGGTTGGCAAAAGAGGGGAACCTTTGTTCCTGAATTTGAAGCTGTGGCATATAACCTCGAACCTGGCGAATTATCGGAGATTTTTGAATCCCCATTTGGCTATCATATTGTCCAATTATTGGAGCGGCGTGGAAATATGCTGCACACACGACATGTACTCATCCAACCTAAAATTGAACAAGCTGACCTTGATCTTGCCAAACATTTTTTAGATAGTCTTCGTACCGAAATTCAAAAAGCCGGTGAGGTCACCTTCGAATCAGTAATGAAAGCACATGGGGATAAAAATACCCAAAGCTTCAATAACGGCGGCCGGATGATGAACCCCAAAACGGGCAATACCTTCTTTGAAATTAGTGATTTGGAACACAATTTATTTTTTGTCATTGACACCCTTGCCGTCGGAAATATTAGTGCGCCAATAGCTGTAAAGGATCCTTCCGGTAAAACGTATTATCAGCTCATTAAACTCCTCTCACGGACCAAACCCCACCAGGCGAGCCTCAAACAGGATTATGCCAGGATACAGGAAGCGGCGTTATCTGAGAAAAAAGGAAAACACCTGGAGGAGTGGGTAGAAATGCACATAAACACGACGTATATTAATATCGCCGACCAATACAAATCCTGCCCGAATCTTGGTCCTTGGTTTAAAGCCACATCCAAAGAAAAACCATAGCTACAAATGGAGATCAGCGCACGTCTATTTTATAGTCACGGCTGAACCGTTCTATGTTTGCTCTGCGAAAATAAAATATAGCAAACCCAACGGCAAAAAAACCGAGGTACATTGGATTCCTATTGAGCATGAATGCAATCAATGCAACCATATTTGCTGCTTCAGCCAATACCCAACTCATAAATAAAGGTGCCCGATAATGTTCCAACTTTTTTTCGGGATCTACCAGCGCCTTGCCCTGAGGGAGTCGCTTGCGATACCACCACTCCGGAAATATGGCGGCTACTACCATTAATATCAGGGTAAAAATGAAAAGTGTATTGCCGCCAATATCCTGCCGAGGCAATTCTTTGCGAAGGATAAATAAGGCTGGCGCAAGGAGAATGAGTTGACTCAGCCCCATTACCATCCATACGATCTGAAGTACACGAAATTGACCAATCATGGGTAAAGCATTATAATTTTTAGTAATTCTCTATTGATTAAAAAATAAAACACAATCCCCCTTAAAGTATTTAAATAAAATATTGCACTACGGGTATAATAAAGGCCTGCTTTCTGAATCAAAAAGCAGGCCTTATTGAGATTGGAATTATTCCATTACTTAATACCGTGCATCCAACGGGAAATCATTGGACCAAGGATGATCAGAAGTATTCCCGATCCTATAGCAAAAAAACCAATGTTGTTAAACACACCCATTGCTTTATTCATCGATTCTTCCAATGACACAATGGATGGATCAACGGCGGTGTACTTTGCAATGTGTTTGCCAGCCTGATGGGCAATCGAAGAGGATAAAAACCAAATCCCCATCAAAAAGCCAACGATCTTTTCTGGTGCTAACTTGGTCACAAGCGACAATCCTACCGGGGATATGGCCAATTCGCCCAATGTATGCATTAAATAAAGCATGATGAGAAAAAAGGCAGGAACCAAACCGGCAACTGCACTTGCCTTGCCCAGGTTGAGGACAAGAAATCCAACACCGAGAAGTATAAGACCAGCTGCAAATTTATAGGGCGCAGCAGGCTCCTTTCCTGAATTAGCCAGTTTGATCCAAAGCCACGAAAAGACCGGGGCAAAGACCATAATAAATAATGGATTCACGGACTGGAAAAAGGTGGTGGTCAATTCTGCACCCATGAAGGTTTTATTCACGTTCCGCTCAGTGAATAGGTTCATTGCGGAACCCGCCAGTTCGAAGAATGTCCAGAAAACCGTAACAAACAATAGGAGGATAACAATAACCCAAATGCGCTGTTGTTGTGGCCGTTCATATGCTCTGGCGGACCAAAGCAAATATAATAGCATACCAGTGCCGAAGATGGCCAGCAAAATGTCGACTACATCATTTTGTTTGATGAGCAACCAGGCTATGGGCACAAGGATAACTGTAATGACATAAGGAAAAATGGTTGCACTCATGCCCCAAATTTTGGTAGTTCCCGCATCTGCTGGTACCAGGCCATTCTGCTCGTACCATCCTCCGCGTTGGGCCCAAATAAATATGAGCCAACCAACCAACATACCTATGCCAGCGGTTAGAAATCCATACTGCCAGCCTTCAATTTCGCCAATGGCTCCACATGTTAACGGTGTTAAAAAAGCACCGATGTTAATCCCCATGTAGAAGATGGTAAAGGCACTATCTCTCCGTGGATCTCCAGCCGGATAAAATTTGCCGATCATACTGGAAATATTCGGCTTAAAAAAGCCATTACCTACCACCAGTAATGCAAGACCAATATAAAAGAAGGTTTGGTCATTGAGAAAGAGTGTAAACTGCCCCGCTGCCATCAGGAGTGAACCCCATATGATGGCTTTCCTGAAGCCCATCATTTTATCCGCTAAATATCCACCTAATATAGGTGTCAAATAAACTAAGGCCCCGTAGGCACCATAAATCCCATAAGCTGTGGCATCGTCAAATTCAAAACCTCCCTTTAACAGGCTAGAAGTCATATACAACACCAAAATGGCGCGCATACCATAATAACTGAATCGTTCCCACAATTCAACCATAAATAGCGCAAAGAGTGCCTTCGGGTGAACCTTTCGATTGGTAAAAATCACAAAGGCTACCCATACGGCAACACCCACCCAGGCGATGAGCATTAACTTGTAAGCAGGATGCATAATGTCAAAATTTAGTTTGGTTAAAAAGTGTTTCTCTTAGAGAACCAAATATATCGTTTTTCTCCGAGCAGTATGAACACGCTGAAAAAAAGATTGAACTTAATCGTTTAACATCAAACTTTGAAGCCCTTTCTTAAGACTATACAATGGGGTGCCAGGCAATCGATGATGGAGACGCTGTATGGCGATCAGGCTGCGAACGCCCTTTCGGCAATAAAAAACAATAGGTACGCCCTGATCGATTTCGGGCAAGCGGGATGGCAATTCACCAAGTGGTATCCATAAGCCTCCAATATGCCCAGCCTCCCGTTCAAACGCTTCCCTTACATCGACCAGAAGTAAGGGACGGTGTTCACGCTGCCAGCTAAGTAAGGTCTGATAGCTTATCTCGGCTTCTGAAACAGACCAGGTCATTTAATAGTTTGGGCTTCAGGGCAAATCATATATGCGCAGATTATCCCGGTATTGAATAGTCCATCCTGCCTGTTGCGCCATTCCACGCAACGTTTGGTAGAAGGTATGTTTTTGTATCTCCGCCTTACGAAACAAGTCGCTCTGTAAGGCCTTTTGCCGCATTTTGTTTTTTATGTCCTTTTCTATCTTGTTGAGATCTTCTGGCTCGAAAGCGTTAAATGTACCTGCTTCCAGATCGTAATAATCCATTTCTATTTCAAGTGCAAGGATGGCAGGTTGCGGCAATTTTTCCAAAATGATGGTCAGATCCTCCTTGCGCATGGTAATCTCTGCTGCCTGCAAATCATAACCTAAAGATACCTTTCCTTTGGCTCGAATTAGGGCTTGCTTACGCAATGGAGATATATCATAGCCCCAATAATCCTTGTAGGAATAGATTTCCTGAAAATATCCTTCATTTGTTATCAACTTAAAAACATCCTTATACTGCTCCAAAAGTATATCCGCCTGTGTAGCAGTTTGATGTTCTTGGAATCCATTCCACTTCCACAGCAAATATCCGCCAAGGAACAGGAGGGCTAAAGCAAGTAACGTTAAAAGTATAGTCCTAACTTGTCGCATTATGGGGTCAGTCTTGATGACAAGGGGTAACGCAAATTTTTGTGGCTTTTCAAAACAGCCTTAATGGATCCTACAGAAACCGGAGATTCGATCATTAAAGGAATCCGGTTGGCATCATCCGATGCATAAACGGTCATGACTGCACCTTCAGAAAAGACCGTACCAGCAACAGTCTCTGGTGAAAGTCCTATAGCTCTGAACGTGCCTTGATTTTTGACTTCCACCTTGTGCAACTTGCCTAGGTATTTAATTCGGAGGTTGTATTCTTCCCGGTCTAAAAATACTCTTACCGGGAAGGTTGCTCCTTTGGAAAGCCCGTCAAAAGCCTGATTTCGAGCAAAATAAATGGAAGAAAGCACATCATGAGTACAGCCGGAAAGTTTAAACTCTTTTGGTGTAAGCTTTTTACTTTCCTTACCTCTATGAGAGGTGACCGTGTAGCCACCCTCATGATACTCCACTTTTTCATATAGACGATAACCGCCTTCTTTGATGTCTCTTATCGTTTTCAACGGCAAGAGCGTTTTTTTATCGATGATGGCTTCATAGTAGTCGCGGACTTTAAAAAACCACTCATAGCTGGGGAACGTTCGGCCTTTGGCGGTTAGTTTGTAGGCATTGGGCAACTCCTCTACTTTAAACGTCACCTCACCAGCAGAGAGCCACACAAAATTCCAATTGTAGTAGACTGTATAGACCACTTCTTCACCTGATTTAAAAGCCTGATTGGCCGTTTCACATAAATCAAATGGTTTGGCTTCTGTCCTGACCTGTCCATTTCCTTGTGGAATGAATGGCAAGCATGTAAAAGCTGTGGCTAAAATGAAGTTAAACAGCATATCTGGTAGGTTTGATAAATTTGGTTTGATTATAACGGGTAGATTTAGCAATAAAATATGCACCTGCAAAACCAGGAAGTAACAAATTGATCGACCACAGCATTAACGAAGCCAATATAGCCTGCGCCGGACTTATGGCCAGTAATCCACTTACCATGACCGCCAATTGCAAGCGTCCAATCCATCCTACGGCAGGGGGTAGAGGAATAATGCTTTGACAAAAATAAACCAAGGTGGTGAATTGAAAAATAGACATCCATGACAAGGTACATCCGGTGGCCATTAGCAATAATCCAAATTGCACATTAAAAACACCGTATCTGACTAACGCTGTAAGCAAGCCCATAGTTACCGTCTTAAATCCTAAACTTATCCTAAAATGAATGAGTGACGCTTTTATAAATTGCCTTGTGTTGCCCATAGTCGATAACAACACCAATAATCCCAAAGCAATAAAAATGGTTAAAAATGAAGTTACAGGATCAAGATCAACTTGCTGGACTAACAGGCTTATTCCTCCTGACCATGCCAATGAAAATCCTCCAAACAGTGTAATCCAAAACATTTGCATACTACTGCCCACGATAGTTGCGCTAAATCCTGCCGGACGATGTTCCGCCTTTAGAAATAAGAGACGACCCGCAAACTCTCCCATTCGATTGGGCAGGAACATCGAAAGGGATACCCCGCCAAGCACTGCCTTTATTTCGTTTCTCAGGTTTCCTTCTGCCTTTTCTCCAAGAAATAATCTAAACTTTAACGCCTCCAGTAGCCAATTTAAGGGCATAAAACCAATAACTATAAGCACCAGGAAAAGGCGTTCAGTTGTAAAAAGTGGAACCTCATTCCAATCTAATGCCACCATTCGATGCAAAAACATCCAATACAATCCAATGGACAGTACAAAAATGGTCACAAAAGGTAGCCATTTTGCTTTGTAGGATGTGGGGAGATTTTTCATGACCATCAAAAGTATCGTATTTTTGGCCGATGGCCGTTACACCTCTGTGCATTTTAGGAATTGATCCCGGAACAAATTTTCTTGGTTACAGCGTATTAGTCATACAAGGCAAAGATCTTCTCATAAAGGAAAGTGGTGTGTTGACACTAACACACCTGGAAGAATCATCCGAAAAACTAGCGCGTATTTTTGAACGTGTAAGCCAATTGATAGAACGACACAAGCCGCAGGAACTTGCTATAGAAGCACCTTTTTTCGGTAAGAACATTCAATCCATGTTAAAACTCGGTCGTGCACAAGGTGTCGCAATTGCCGCAGCCATTTCTAAAGATATTCCATTCACAGAATATGCACCTCGTAAAGTAAAGCAGGCCGTGACAGGAAGAGGTGCCGCATCAAAGGAACAAGTAGCAGCCATGTTGGAACAGATCACCAGGCAGGCTATCCGGACAACGATGACGGAAGATGCCAGCGACGCGCTTGCAGTAGCGGTATGTCATTATTACCAGTTGACTGGAAAAGTCCAGGGGAGCACTAAAGGTGGCAATAATTGGGCTTCCTTTCTCAAAAAAAATCCGGAACGTTTACTTCCTTAAACACATTTACAAATGTGCTGCAATTCGGGATGCCAATTCGCCCATTACTTCGGGACTTAGGTCCAGTGGAGGGTTTTTGAAGTTGATATCTGCTACGCTATCAATCGGAATGAGATGGATATGGGTGTGTGGCACTTCTAAACCGATCACAGCTACACCAATCCGGGTGCAACTAACTTCTGCCTTGAGCGCAATAGCCACTTTTTTTGCAAATACCATCAAGGCTGCCAGCTTGTCGTCCTCCAGATTAAATATATAGCTTTCCTCCTCCTTTGGAATGACAAGGGCGTGACCCATTTTTAATGGTCGGATGTCAAGAAAGGCTAGGAACTCGTCTGTCTCGGCCAGTTTATAACAGGGAATTTCGCCATTGATAATGCGGGTAAACAGGGTGGCCATAGGTATAAATTAAAGCGTAGCGGCAATATTTTTGATCCGAAACTCCACTTTGCCGGCTGGTGTATCCACCTGTGCAATTTCTCCAACCGTTTTACCCAATAGTCCTTGTCCGATTGGCGAACTTGCAGAGATGCGTTTCTCCTTCAAATCTGCTTCAGATTCAGAAACTAATTGGTAGGTTACTTCTTTACCTGTTTTCAAGTTTTCGATCGTGACATTGGTAAGTAGCACCACCTTACTGGTATCAACCTGGGTAGCATCAATAACACGGACATTCATAAGCGTCTTTTCGAGATCATTGATGCGGAGCTCCAACATACCCTGGGCGTCCTTGGCAGCATCATATTCCGCATTTTCCGAGAGGTCACCTTTTTCTCTTGCTTCAGCAATAGCCATAGCTACCTCTTTACGTCCGGTAGACTTAAGTTCGTCTAATTCCAATTTCAAGCGGTCATAACCATCTTGGGTCAGGTAGGTAATTTGAGACATAACACATATTATTAAAACGTAAATGATATCCCCTTTGTACTCCAAATATCGCGATCCATAAACAATGGAGATGTACGCAAAATCAACTAAACAGGGGCCTTATCCAATAAATACACGAAGAACGCTCCCGTATCACAGGAACGTTCTTCGTGCACAAAAGTAAGAATTTAACCTGATTCCTACAAACTTATACGAACACCGATGTTATGCGTACCATTGAAGATCTTGGTAACGCGATAACCATAATCAATTGCAAAGCGATGTTTAGGATTCTCCCTGTTGAAGGGAAGGACTAAACTTGCCCCAGCAGCAAGCCCGGTATATAGCGGCGCATCAATAGTTGATGCAGAAGTAGTACCAATCTCATAACGATAGGCTGCCCGCACCAAAAACATATCACGGATGCTTAACTCCAATCCGGCACCGATATTATCACGGGAGAAAGAGTTGGACGTAAAGTTACCTAATGCTGTTAGTCTGTTGCGTTCGCCGATATAGAAGTCGTAAGACAATCCAATATTCAACAACGATGGCAATTCAAACCGTGAAACACGTTGACGTATGCGCAATGTAGTTCCATTTTCATTTGGATTAGGCACTTCAAGTGTTAAGCCTTCACCATCAAACTTTAAAGGACCACCAACGTTTCGCAGGGATATGCCCATTTTAAAATTATCCTGGTCACCGGTGACATATTGCACGCCGGCATCTAGGGCTACACCAAATGCGTTCAGGTTAGACAGGCCTTCTGAAACGCCACGAACTAACATACCCACCGATACCTTATTGGCAAACAAATGTGAATAACCAAGACCAATATTGAAGTATGATGGCGAAAATGTAGCGCCTGAAGGCTGTGGTGCTGCATCAGTGGTGACATTGATATCTCCAAAGTCAATCGACATCAGCTCAAGTCCGAAAGCTCCATTTTTTCCAACGCGCTGTACAAGGCCAAAAGCATTGAAACCCAAGTCTGCGCCATCGAGATAACGCGTGTGGGCTATATTAATCTCTGTCCGGTTAATACGTGCGATACCAGCTACATTAAGTCGCATAGCTTCGACACCCGTAATACTGCTGGTATTCAGACTGTGAAATCCTGCCATTTGGGCCCAGGGCACCATGAGCAATTGAGCAGCACCCGCTTCACCCTGCCGGTCGGGGTTTCCAGCGAAAAGAATGCCACAAGCGCACATCATCGTAAGTGCTGCGTATATCTTCTTCATACAATCCCGTTTTCTGGTTTGGTTGGTTAAATAGAGTAAAAGGACGTGACAACTTCTAAGAAGCCGTCACGTCCTGGTAGGTTTAAAGTTTAGATGGATCAAATTGGCGTTGTACTCCGAACCACTTCAGTGTCCGGGAGCCCACTCCTGGCACTTCGACATGGATCAGGTATATGCCACTTGCTACTGGTATTCCTTTGTTGTTTTTCAGATCCCACTCCAGATTAGGAATGATCTGCGTTGTACCAATAGCTGCATTCTTTCGTCCAAGCTGGCTAATTCCCATTTCGTTACGATCGAACCGTCGGATAAACTTACCATCCAGGGTATAGATGGAAACCGTAGCAACGGCCGGTAGGTTAGTAATTTTAATGGTTGTAGCAAACTCATTATTCTCATAGTAGGAAAGCCCATAATATGGATTTGGCACTACCTCGATAGCGGCAAGAGCCTCAGGGTATTCATTTACTGTAATTGGGGCAGCTTCAGTGCCTTCAACCACCCATTCGTAGGTAGGTAGGCCTTGATTGACCAGGGTGCCTGGAGCCTTGGCAAATGCCCGATCAACACGCAATTTGGTAATCAATCCATTAGGAATAAGACCATCTTTCCAGGAAGTCAGGAATGACTCACTTTCCAGAATAGGTGTTGACGTCCAGGTTACCTTGCGCAAAATTGAGAGAGGCAATCCAGCGATTCCGGGTTTACGCAGTGTAATCCAGTCGGCAAGACCACCATCATATTTATCTCTGGAGACATATATGGTGTGGTGACCTCCAAAGACATGGAAGAAAGGAAAATCAAGTGGTCCCACAACTGTTTCAGCACTTGGATTCCAGATCATATCCCTGCCATTAGCATTGATTAATGGGAAACCAAATCCAGGCAGGATGTTTTCAAACAGCTCAGGATAAAAAACAGAGTTTTCACCATAGAAGATGTTCAATCGTTCACCTGTTTCGACATCAATCGCATATCCAGGGAACCAGCCTAAGCCAATCGTATCCGGATCATATTGTGGGTTTCCATTGGCATCTGGTTCTAGCTCCAACGCCTGGTGTTGACGTAACTTTAGATGTGCTGGTTCTGGTGATCCATCAAGTGGTAGATCAGCAATAGGCGGATTGGCACTGGAATAAGTTTTAAATACATCCGATGCCGTCTCCACAACGATACAGCGGCTCCACTTTGATCTGTCAGACGTGAATATAATGTCCACATTGTTCAAAGAATCCAGTTTGTTCCTGTCTGCACCAGTAACCTGTAGATTTGCATTATTCACCCATCCTGGCGAAATCATAGGCAGTGTGGAAGTCAGGTCAATCTCCCATTGAGTAAGGACATAAGGATACCAAAATCCCTGAGCAACATTGGAGAATGCCTGTTTGGGATCCTGGTCAAAGAAAAATGGTTGATCAATATCCTGCGTAGGCAGAAAATCATGAATTTCACCATCTACCATTGCGGTGTACCACTTAGGCCCATTTTCATCGGCATAAGCCAAGACTCCTCCTAGCAATCCATTGCGATTTTCAAATTTAGAACCTGGATTTAGGGTTTGTCCGATTGTTATTGATATACCGTACTCACGGAATACCTGTTCATTTAGGCGTGACAAGCCAAAATCAGGTCGGGATACAGTGACATTACCCTGAGCATCCGTGTATTCCAGTCTCCAGGTAGCCTGATCCGTGAGGAAGGTTCCTCCACCCAGGGCTGGATCTTCAGTAAGTAACCGGTAAGTGCCATCCTTAGCAGCAAATGGATTAAATAC
>JAGNXB010000091.1 GCA_017985675.1 Saprospiraceae bacterium
TATCAAAGTATTCCATCGGTGACATATTGTGGATGTAACAGTTGCCCAGGTATTTTCCTTCCATCTCATTGACCAGCACTTTCCAGGTCGTATCGACAAAAGGCATCGTGTCCACCGGGATCGTATCTATGGGGATGGTATCCGTCGGATCAGGCATATCGATAGGCGGCATTTCTTTTTCGCCGCAGCCATAGGCTAGCCATCCTAAAAGGCAACCCAGGAGAAGTGCCATTTTTAATTTCATATCCCAAAGTACCTGAATTCCCGGATATAGAATAGTAAGCCACCCGACATAGTGAGAGTATAGTGCCTCCACACAGGTATGTCGCAAAATTATTTAAAGCTAATTTTCGCAGAATAGAACTTTAATGCGCATAGCACTAACCTGGTCCCTTCGGCAAGCTCAGGGGCCAGGAAAATCAGCATTAATCTTTTTTAATATGCATCTGCGCAATCAGCGCACAAAGGCTAAGCCGGGTACACCCTGTCTGGAAGCCATAAACGGTAGAAATCCAAGTGTATATTATCAATTGGGCTTGATGTATTCATAGTAGGATTTCGCTATTTTCGTGCTGAATAGCCAGATTTCAAATCCATTCTAGTGGCCCTTAACATATTCAGTACGATCGCTATGGTAAAGCATATTTGCATACTGGCTATAATCTCCATAGTTCTAGATACGAATATAAATGCCCAGGTAGCGCCGCATCAAATCAACCCCGCTGAATTTAATTGGCCTGACGAATATGCCCCTGAAAAAAGCAAATTCTTTGTTCATAATGAGATAGAAATTAATGCCTCATCACGCATTGTTTGGGAATGGATCATTGATGCTTTAGCGTGGGAATCTTGGTATAATGGTGCAGAAGATGTGTCCTTTGTCAACCCTGCGGATACCCTTTTGCTGGCACATTCAGTGTTCAATTGGAAAACAATGGGTATGGAATTTCAATCTGCCATTAAAGCTTATGAACCAAATACCTTGTTGGCATGGGAATCGAAAAAGAAAAGTATCAAGGCCTACACCGTATGGCATATTGTGCCTTTCGATGAGGGTTGTAAGGTAATTGTAGAGGAATCTCAAAACGGATGGCTTACATTTCTGGAAAAAATATTTGAGCGCAAAGCAATAGGAGAGCATCATGATATGTGGCTTTCGGCATTAAAACATAAATCAGAAGATGAACAAAAGTGATTTTGAAAGCAAGAGCCTTGTTTTAATAGTCTTCATCGGATATAGTTTAAATCTGATATGTACTACTATTGGTTATCTGTTTCACAATAGCCTGAGCAATGAAATACTGCATTATCAGATTGCAAATGCTTTCGCTATTTCTGCATCGGTCATGGCTGGCCGATATACCGGACTGCGTGGACAGCATGTAGCTGCATCTGCCTATATTTTGTTGGGTATAGCACATGGTATTTCATTAGCGTCCTTGAGTAAAGCCGGTATAAATCCTGACCGGGGGGTTGCGATGGCCATCCCCATGATACCATCTTTTGTTTTTATGTTTTGGTGCAGTCTATATCCGCTGTGGCTGCGGCTAGCGGGTTTGATTCCAAGTATTCTCTTTTCATTAGTGTTTATCAATGTTCAATCGGGGGAATCATATTTTGGATGGGCGCTGACGTCAGGGTATGTTGCATTACAAATCATTGAAGTGGTCTGGGGCGTTTATCTTTATAAAGATTGGAAACAGCGTATGACTAATGAACACCAATGATAGGAATACATTCAATATTTAAAGCTATTCAATATGAAATATATTATCACTTTGCTGATGCTCATAGTGACAGTATCAGTTTATTCCCAGAGTCGGTTTTCAAAAACCGAATTTAGTATAAATGCATTTAGGGCTCCATCGATTGGCGCTGAATTCAGGTTTCACCAGGTTTCCATCCATGCAGGATATTATCTCACAGCATTTTCGGGGGTAACGAACAACTTTGTAAAAACGGGTCTTACATTTTGGTTCCTTCCTGTAGGCCAAAGAGAAAATCCTTCCTCTTTCTATGCAGGTGCATCCTACATGCGTGGCTTAGACAATGAATACGAGGACAAAGACGCAATTGGAACGGAAGTCGGTTTTCGTTGGATGATATGGAAAGGGCTTAACTTGCGTTTAGGTGCTATTGCAGTTGCAGCCGCTGACGAAAGCCTAAAGATCAACCCGGCAGGGGGAATCAGCTATTCATTTTTCTTCAATAATAATGATGAGAAGTAATAACAACAAACCAATCGGATACTTTTTGATGGCAGGGGCTATTGCTCTTTTTATCCCATACACTATTCTCACAATCATATTTGAGTATCCTGATATCTTAAGGCAGGAAACGGCTACCATCCTTTCTAAATATCATCAAGGTGGTAATACCTTAATTTGGACATGGTTTGCTTTTGCCATTGCCGGTATTCCATTATTACCTGCCTACATTCTCCTGGGACAACAATTAGAAAACAAAAGATCGTTGATTCGCGTCGCTACTAACATTGGTGTAATTGGTTTGATCCTCCAAATGATTGGGTTGCTTCGGTGGACATTTGTAGTGCCTGTTTTGTCCACCACCTATATAAATGCGACAGATGAAGCAACAAAAGCGGCTGCCATAGTTGCCTTTAAAACCATTCATCAGTATGGTGGAGTTATACTAGGCGAACATTTAGGGCAACTATTCACGATTGCCTGGACAGTGATGATTTCTCATTCCCTGGGAAGACTAAAATTAAATCCTACATGGGTTGTCTGGCTTGGGTATATCAGTTCATTCATTTATTTGATAGCACAGACTGAACTATTTGCTACAGTGATGCCTGATTTTCCTGTGTGGGACATGGCTGGTTTTATCGGAAGTACACTTTGGTTGATTTGGTTGATTATCGTGGGGGCTGTATTCCTTAAGAAGAAAAATGAAGAAATTTAAAAAGATACGTCTATGCGTTTTTTCATAACTAATTTTAAATGGGTGATGCTTGTCTCCGGGCTATTAACCTGTACAATGCTTCAGGCATTCATATCACCTGATGCATCGTTGCTTTCCAATTTTGGACAAACGCTCGATGGTCATTTGTCAGAAATGATTGTACGGAATTGGGGCGCTTTAATTGGCCTTATGGGGATTATGCTAATCTACGGAGCCTTCAAGGAACAGGTAAGGCGGTTTGTACTCGTCATCGCAGGAAGCAGCAAATTAATTTTTATTCTCCTGGTACTTTCTTCAGATGAAAGTTATATGAACTTCGGAGCAGGAACGGCTGTCATTGTTGATTCCTTGATGATCATATTGTTTGCTTTATATCTTCTACTCACCGTTACACGTCGGGCATCAAAATAGGACAACTGAACTCCGTTAAAATCCCAGGCCATTCAATAATGAATTTACTCCGCAATAATTGGTTTGACTTTGGTGCTGTTCTGGCTGTCATCGTGTTTGGTTATGTTTTTCTCCGCCACCATGACATGACTGATTATCAAATCCTAATGTGGCTAAGTTTGGTTTCTCTATTTATGCATCAGATGGAAGAGTATCGGATCGTAGGGACTTTTCCGGGGATGATTAACTCCATGATGTTTAAGAGCAAGATGCCTGACCGGTACCCATTAAATACGAATTCCTCATTTTTTGTAAATGTGGTGGTGGGATGGACAGTATATTTTCTGGCGGCTGTGCTTGCTGAAAGCGCCATTTGGCTGGGGATGGCGACTATGATGATTTCAGCGGGCAATGTTATGGCACACACTTTTTTATTCAACATAAAAGGCAAGACACTTTACAACCCAGGCATGGCAACCAGTTGGTTGTTTTTTGTTCCGGCTGTTTACTTTTTTGTTACTATAGTTCAAGCCAATCACCTGGCGACGACGACGGACTATATGATCGGTATTGGTCTCGGGCTGGTCTTGAATGTGGTAGGCGTATTCAAACTTATTCAATGGTTGGCGGACGAGAATACCAGATATGTATTCAGTGAGAGACATATGTTGCCACAGGACAGGAAGTAAATCAATGCGATCTATTGGTAGAGAAGACTTTTATACACTTTCTTTTGGGAAAGCAAGTAAGAGCAAATTAGCGTTAATCCTTTTTAAAATTCATCAGAGAAATCTGCGTTCTAAAAATTCAAGTGGGATAAAAGGAAATCAATGATCAATCACAACCGACAGATGTTCTGCCCCTACAGGGCAGGGAGGAGATTTTCCTGGCTCCTTTGTTACCGACATGTAGCCCCGATGGGGCATTAATGACGTTTAACCATGTATAAATCTATTCTCGGCTAATTGCCGACTGTCAACTGCCATTTGCCTCATCGCAAATCTGTCTCAAAACAGTCCCTCTGCCCTATACACTATGCCAAACCGCCGCTAATTCACGCTAATTTTCGCAAATTAAACTCTTGTATACACTGCATACTGGTGACTGAAGACTGCCAACTGAAGACTGCCAACTGATTACCAGCCGCTAATTCACCCTAATTTTCGCAAATTAGATTTTCTGCATCCTGGTAAATAGTTGTGGCTCAGTAGAATTAAATCTGCATTCATTATTTTTACAATGGATCTGCGTAATCATGGAGCACCTGGATGAAACCTAACGAAAAAGACAGATATGGACGACAAACTACTCAACTACTTTCAAAGGATCATGCCCCTTTCAGATGAGGAAGCAAGAGCCATTGCTGAGACTATGATCATCCATCATTATCCCAAGGGAACTGTTTTGCTGAAGGAGGGACAAGTATCCATGGAGGCTTACTTTGTGTTGGAGGGTTGTGTGAGGCAGTATTACATCGTTGACGGAGATGAAAAAACGAATAACTTTTTCACCGAGGAACAATGGGTGGTTTCAATCAATAGTATCAGTCAACAAATTCCATCTAATCATTTCCTGGAGTGTTGTTTAGATTCTACATTGGTGGTTGGTAACAGGCAAAAGGAAGAAGGCCTATATCGGCAATTTCCAAAATTGGAAACGATATCGCGTAAGGTAATGGAAAAAGTATTTGCCGGACAGCAGGAAATAATGGCATCGTATACTACAGACACACCCGAGCAACGCTATCTGAAATTACTAAAGTCAAGACCTGACTTGTTTCAGAAAATTCCGCAATATCAAATCGCAAGCTATGTAGGGGTGAAGCCTGAATCATTAAGCAGAATCCGGAAACGGATAGCGCATAAGCTGTAGTACTTAAACCTCAATGGCTACATTACCTTTCTTACGCCCTTTTTCAGCATACGCATGTGCTTCCGCGATTTGGTCCAGGGAGTAGGTTCGATCAATGACTGGTTTCAATTGGCCGGATTCCATGAGTCCTTTTAGGAAGGTAATATCTGAGGCATTGTGGCTAATGACACCCGTCATTACCTTTTTGCTACTTGTCATGGAAATCCAGGCGCCTTGAAGCATTTCAGGCATTCCGGCGGCACTTAGAATCATGATTCCATTTTTAGTCAGGGACTTTAAACTTCGTGAAACAGATATTGATTTCACAGTATCAAAGATGACATCATATGTTTCGCCATTCTGCGTAAAATCCTCTTTCGTATAATCAATGACTTTGTCTGCACCGATTGATTTTACAAGCGCCATATTTGCAGTACTGCTGACACCAGTTACATGAGCGCCAAGCGACTTTGCTAGTTGAACAGCTGCACTTCCCACCGCACCAGATGCACCGACTACAAGGACTTTTTGACCAGGTTTGATGGCCGCCTTTTTGATAAAGTGCCAGGCTGTAACTCCACCAAAAGGAATGACGGCTGCCTCCAGATGTGTCATATTAGAAGGTTTTAATGCTATTGAAGTATCTTCAGACAGGCATTTGTACTCTGCATACGCGCCGAAGCTCATATCTGTATGTCCAAAGACAAAGTCGCCCACTTTGAAATGTTTTACATCCTCACCAACCCTTTCAATTTCACCTGAGAAAACACTTCCCAGGATATTCTTTTTAGGCTTGAATAAGCCGAAAATAAATCTTACCGCAAAGGGATCCGCTTTACGTAATCGCCAATCGCCTGAGTTAACCGCGGTGGCTTTAATCCTTACCAAAAGTTCATTTTTGCCTGGTGTTGGCTTTTCTACTTGTTTGACCTGAAGAACCTCTGGAGGGCCATACTGGGTATAAACTGCTGCTTTCATTTTTGCTCGTTATTTTTTGTTATCAATTATTTGATGGGGCAAAAGTAGAGGGTACATTTTCTCCTTTCATTGACTTGGGTTAAGAAATAAGATACTACTTTGAAGACCGATAAAATTTCCCCCCGTGCCCCCTTGCCCCCTAAATGGGGGTAAATAATTCACAATTCAGCACTCACAACTCACGTCTCACAACTCACGATTTTTCCCTTACCTTCATATCTACAAACAGCTGCAGCCAATGACCTCTCCTACAGTACTGGTTAAGAATATGGTTTGCCACCGGTGCGTCCTGTCCGTGGAAGCCATACTCCAAAGCACTGGCATACCTTTTCATACGGTAACCTTTGGGGAGATCCATTTGGTGAATGCTTTAACTCCGGAGCAAAGCCAATTGCTTACAGCTAAGTTAAGGGAGGTGGGGTTTGAACTGATTGATAACCACATGAGCGGGTTGATTGAAAAGATCAAACAGTTGGTGATCCTGAAGGCACGAAACGAAGGAGATCATAAGGATATCAAGATCAATCTATCTGCCTATCTCACCGGAAAGCTCCACTACGAATACACCCATCTTAGCAGTGTATTCTCCTCCGTGGAAGGGCGGACCATCGAGAATTATTTTATTGAGCAGCGGATTGAAAAAGCCAAGGAACTGCTTATCTACGGACAGATGACCCTCTCTGAAATTGCATTTGAACTTG
>JAGNXB010000041.1 GCA_017985675.1 Saprospiraceae bacterium
AGTAGCTTTACAATTGTAGGGTGACGAAAGTGTTAGTATAAGGTTTTAAGAGCAGGTTTTAACCTTTAAATTGCATTATAGTAAATCTTTAAATCATTAATAATGAATCAGTTACCCCCCCCCCCCTCATCCACGCCCTCAAAAAGTGAGATAAGTCGATTTCCCGACTTAAGGCAAGAATTTTTTAGATTAGTCTATTCATTAGCAGCATTTGTATTGTTTATTCCCTCAACGCGACTTTTAGCTCAAAGCGGCTGTGATTGCAATAACCCTTCGACCTGTGATGAAGTAGTTTGTGTTGGCAATGGTGACGAATGGACATTTCAACAGGCAATGGCTTGCAGCCAATTAGCATCATCTGGTGCTTCACAAGATATATATATACATGGCACCTTGGTATTAGAAGAAGGTACTACGTATATATTCGGAGCAAATTCGACTATAATTATGGGGTCAGAAGCTTCAATTGAGATAGAAAATGCAGCGACCTTAATAATCTGGCCAGGATCTATCATCCGTGGATGCCAATACATGTGGGAACGAATCAATGTGCAGTCAGGTGGCACTTTAAGAATGACAGAGGTTTCAATTGGTGATGGTCATTATGCGGTTGTCGTTCATGATAATTCCAGGATTCAAATTACAGATTGTGAGTTTAAGAAAAATTACATCGGTATTTATTCATCTGAGACCCCTCCAGGCATTCTGGAGCCTAACAATCCAGACAATCCTATTGACCCAGAACCCGATGCGCCGGGAAAAATGCTACCATCTTCGTATATCCATGGTACAACTTTTACTGGAGGGAACGGAAATTTAAAACCATATACAGGGGAAGATAATCTTGCTTCTGACGTGTCATATGTGGGAATATTATTAAATGATATGGATTTTGTTCAAATTGGAAATGACAATGTAGACCCTAATATATTTTATAGAATGAATTATGGAATTTTTTTGGGTCGCTGCAATGCGGACATTAGAAATTGCACATTTGATAATATTAGGAACTTTGCTCCTTTTTCATCTGCTTCATCAGGAATTTTTGCAGGAAGTTTAGCAAATCAAAAGCAATACTTTGTTAGCATAAAAGGTTTGGGCAAAAATGGGGACGCTACCTTTGGGAGATTAGTTGAAGAGTGTGTATTCGTAAGGACCGTAAATATTCAAATTTCACAGTGTTTTGGATCGTATAATCAACGCTTTTTATATCTTTTTAATAATGGTGGACGATTTGTGAAGTTAATTGATAATAAAATTATAGCCAATACAGGAATATTTGTTCAAAATCCCCAAGGTTATGGTAATCATAATTGGCAAATCAAGAATAATTTATTTGAATTGAATAATACTCCAAATGTCGAATTTGGAGTTGATCCTGCACCCGCAGGGATTGATTTTTACAATGGAGTTGTTTTTACACCTAAGGGTAGTTTGGGAATCCATGAAAATGAATTTATTATTGAAGATGATAACATTCCTGCAATTAAATGTTTTGGTTGTGGCGGATTGCGCTTTAACTACAATACTATTGATGTACAAACTTCTGAAGACGATTATTCGGCTATTCATTGGCTAGGAGGTGTTGCGCCCAATACATTTGCGTATAATACAATTTCAGGTGATTTTAATGGTGCCAACCAAAGTGCATTTTTTATAGGACTTGCGAAAAATAATTCCTATCATTGCAATACAACAACTGGCCTGGATTTTGGATTTAAATTTATTGCCAACTGCGCTAATTCAAATTTTTCTTCCAATTATTTTGGAGAACACGAAGTTGGTTTGGAACTTAAAAAGGCAGGTTCAATGAATGCCAATATAGGGCCACAATTAAATACCATGAATGCATGGGAGAATTCTGGCAGCTATGGCATTGCTGCAGCAAGGCACCATACTGACAATCAATATGTGGCTAAGGCATCACTTTTTGATGTCCATACGTCCTCTAATCCATGGTTCCCAGACCCATTAATTGATCCTTCCGGTTCATGGTTTAAAGTGAATGGTTCTTCTGGCGATGAATGTACAGTTCCTGTGCCTGATGACTGGTATTCAAAAAGCAATATTACCTTTGGAGATTCACTCATATTATTATCAGATCTTGACTCTCTCTCATCAAATGACCAGTGGATGATGCGATATAGCTTGGGATACAAACTCATAGAAAATTCCGATCTTTTGAGCACGAGTGCCATAGCCAGCCAATGGTTTAGTGATACGAGCCAATTAGTATTATTAGATCTCATTGATATAGAAATGATGTTCTGGAATGACTTGGTTGGAATGGATTCTACAGCCATTGACCTTCATATTGGTCGTAGTGATACCTTGATCTCTTATTTCGATCGGCTTCTTGTGATTGATTCTTTTCTTCTGGAATCCATTGATTCAAATTTAATTGCCGAACAGGATAGCTTGGTGGATTTGATACATGGACTAAGAGAAGCAGATTCATTGCAATGGATTCAAACAGTGTTTGTCCAGGATTCAATTCTTATTGAATTGCAAGGCCTACTGGATAGCTTTTATCCGTCTCATTATTTTGAAGATTTACTTAAGCAAGTGTATGGAAGATGGGTCCAATTATTGGTTGATGATAAATTTATGCCTGATTCAATAGACCAGGTAACTTTATCAGCCATAGCTTCTTTGTGCATTGGTGAAGGAGGACCTGCAGTTTATCTTGCTCGTGGATTGGAGCAACGATATTTAGATGTAGACCATAATGATGAACTATTGTGTATTGTACCCGAACCTTTGATCCTTTCTGTTGATAAAAAGGCCCACCATCTTCAAATAGACGTTTATCCTAACCCTGTTGATAATATCCTTTATATCAAAGGCAATACAGGTCCTGGCAAATGGATTTTGATGGATGCATATGGCAGAGAGGTTTTGATCCAAAATATGAATTTGGAACATAATCAAGTGCATAACATTAATCTCGAATCCATTGCAAGTGGAATATACATTTGGAAATTTTATGGAACCGATACTAAACACCAATCGCATGGCCTGTTGGTACGGCCTTAATCGGATGTATATGGTGGTAATGTTTTTGAGTCTGGCCCTTGTTGGCCAGACTCAAAAACACGATTATATCTGGGTAAATGGTTATGATGCTGACACTGGTCCGGAGTTTGCACACTTTTATCTGGATTTTCATAAAAATCCGCCTGAAATTGTTACTACTGATTTTGGAACCGCAATGTATGACAACGAAGTATCCAGTTTTTCGGATAAGGAAGGTAATCTATTGCTTGCTTCGAATGGATGTCGGTTTTTTAATGGACAAGGCGAGGTAATCCCGGGTGCGGACACCATAAATCCCGGCTCAATTTACAATACATGGTGTAAAAACAATGGCAGTTACCCGTTGACATATGGGATGATTCTTCTTCCTTTAGATAATACTTTTATTTTTGCTTTCCACTTAGGATTTAGAATTGATAATAATTTTGATTACGCACTTTCTCCAACTTATAGTTCAATTTTGAAATATGATTTAGGATTAATATCTATTGATCATGTGAATGTTATATTGGAAGATTTTCATGCAGAAAATCCCGCGGCTTGCCTTCATGGAAACGGCAAAGAATGGTGGGTAGTAACGCCGGAGAGGACAACATCAATTTACCATATAAGTCATATAGATCAAAATGGCTTTGTTGCCACAACGCTACAAAATTTAGGCTATAATTATCCCTACATTCCTTGTGATGCCCACGGCATGCATTCTTTTTCTCCCGACGGCAAAACTTATGTGCGATACAACAATACTTGTGGTTTATCCTTTTTTGATTTTGACCGATGCACCGGTACATTGAGTAATGAACGGCGCATTATTCTGCCGGAGGTATTTTCCCCTGGGGCATGTTCGGTCTTTAGCAGCAATAGTCAGTTTTGTTATTTTAATTCGAGTAGAGTTATTATTCAGGTCGATATGAAGGACCCATTACTCCAAATGGATACGGTGGCTATAGTTGACACGTTTCCTGCTGCTTTTGGGGCAGGATTTTACCTCATGCAGCGTGGTCCTGATGGCCGCATTTATGTCTGTACCACCAGCAGCAACAAATCGTGGCATGTGATAGAATATCCCGACCTCAAGGGCCCCGCCTGTAAGGTCACGCCCAGCGCTATTTCATTTCCTTCGTGGAGTTTTCACGCACTTCCTAATATTCCCAATTATCGATTGGGTGCATGGTCTGGAAGTCCATGTGATACGTTATCCGTTAGTACCACGGATCTTGCATCCATATCGGAGATTGCTCACCGAATTTTTCCCAATCCAGTTAGCGGCCACTTCACCTTGGAGCTAGATGAAGGGCTGCAACATCCCGATCCCTGGTCGTTTAGGGTAATGAATAGTATGGGTCAGGAAGTTAGTCTTTCAGTCATCCCTCCCTACGCCTATTTGCATCATGTAACATGTGACTCATGGCCACCAGGGGTTTATTTTTACCAGATCGTAAATGACAATGGTTGGTTAGTAGCTAAAGGTCGATTGGTTAAAGTTGAATAGAGTTGTCACTATGTTGATCATCACCTCAAGGACAACGTACATACGTCTAATCTTCTGCAAAATGTCTGAGCAATAGTCTAATTAATTTTTTAGTTTAACCCAAAACAAACATTAAGTATCATGCGAAGGTCATTTGGGCAAAATGTTGGGATGGCTCGTCGAAGAGGCATTGTTGGCTATTGAGAATGTGGGCAGTTGCTGAATATAAACTGGAAATGAATTGCAACGTCAGAACAGGGATATACTCATCAGGAACTAATTATTATTGCAAAATGAAAATAATCTTTTCCATAAGTTTATTTCTAACAACCTTTTATTTTTTAAAGGCGCAAGAACCATTCATTCACTTGGGCGCAGAATGGACTTATGAGGAAGTATATTATGATTTTACACAATTCCCTCATCCTAAAATCACATATTCACTCACAAATTTAAAATACACAAATGATGAAGTAATTAATGGCAAATTATTTAAACTTATTGAAGGAAATAATGAAACATACTACATACATGAGAATGACGGCGTAATATATTATTTGCATCCGGGAGACACAATCAATTTGTTTAAGTTATTTGATTTCAATGTTCTACCTAAAGATAGTTTTTTTATTACGAATGAGCTTGGAGATACTATCAAGGTGCAAATTGATACCATATATAACCAACTTATTGAAGGAGTTATTACAAAAACGCATAGAGCCATTTTTAACAGGCCAGATGATCCGGATACACTCCATATGAATTTTAATAATAGAATTGGACCTTTAGATGAATATTTTCTTTACCTTAAGAAAATATCCTTTCAAGTAGATGAGTGTTGGCATTGCAATACGCTACGTTGTTATAGTGATAACGAGATATCATTGTATAATCCTGAAGATATTCCTTGTGATTCAATAAAAACATCGATAACCATATTGACTGATTATAAATTGGCATTCAATGTTTATCCCAATCCAATTCAGAATAATTCTATTTCAGTTTATGCTGGTTCTACTGCAAATGGTGAGATTCTATTTGAGTTAATTGATACATCAGGAAAAACAATCCAAAAATGGAATCGCTTTCACATAGGGCCAACAACCTATGCCTTGACATTGGACCAACCTGCCAATGGATTATTTTTTATTCGAATATTATTCAATCAAGATTTCTGGCACTCCAAATTATTTATTGAATAATTATTTTTATTCTTTATTAACCAGCCCAGCCCTCCCTATCCAGACTGCGATACTGAATGGCCTCTGCCAAATGTTCTACCTGAATATCTTTGGTTCCTGACAGATCTGCAGCTGTGCGGGCCACCTTCAGGATGCGGTCATAGGCACGGGCGGATAGCTGGAGGCGCTGCATAGCCGTTTTTAGGAGCGTCAACCCGGCATTATTGATCTGGCAGACTTCTTGTACCATTTATTAGTGGCTCTCCATTCAATGGTGTCAAAGCATCACACTCTTTCGGATTACGATGAAGCAATTCCGGATACATGTAGATAACAGACTCCTAAGCCAAAGCCAACTCTTTTAAAATAAGGGTGAGCGTTTTTGAAATTGGCCAGTTAATAAATAACTAATTGGTTATCAATGCCTAATTCTTGACTTCAACAATAGTTTTGGACAAAAGTGTATTCAAAATATAGGAGTTATACTTTGACAAAATTTTTAATGTGCTTATAGTTCTTAGAACTAAATGAGCCTGAGCAATCAATTTTGACATAATGTTAAACATTTGTTAAAGATTAAGGTTTTCTTGGATTTGTCATACTTACGATTATTACATAGGCTATCTTTGGCTAGCCTAAATACATAGTCAAATACCTCCTTATGATGATGAAACATATTCAAAAATCATTACTCTTTACTATGTTAATAATTTGTGGATGTCAGAATGGTTGTAACAATGATTGTGAAGATTATGAAGTTGGCACAATTGCTGCATCACTTCATTTTTTTTCAACTTTTGCTAATCCGGAGTATATGTGTTCTGCTCCTCCAGGTACGAACGCATTTAATGATTGGTGTAATCGAAATGGCGACAACATAATCCCTTACTTGATTGATTTCGAAAGTGTAAATAAAACACGGTACGTTCTTTACGCGAAATATTTGTTCAGTTGTGAAGATTTCGTTAACGATGAAGTATGGGCACCGTATATAAGTGCTGGGACAGCTCATGTTGGCGATTGCTACGGTTGCGCTGGAGGATATGACCATCAAGCCGTAATTGCCCTGAATACAACTGGCGGTGGGGAATGCTATCCAGAATTTCCTTTCCCTATTATTGATGGACAACATATTCCATTAGAACTTACATTTTGGGAGGCTTGTGTAACGGGTTGTAATGATCCAGAATTATGCGCTCAAAATGTTACATACAGAACAAAATGGAGGGCAGAAACGTCTTCAACTAGTTTCAAACATCTACTTGAACCAAATCAAGTGACTACAGTTACTTGCATCTTCAAATATTTGGAGACAATTTGTAGCGTGAATGATTCTAGAGTGTGTGGAGAGTAAAAACAGTAGTTTTGCTTCCATTATTTTATTAACTCTAAAATAAATAATAATGAAATATCTTTCGTATTTACTGTTTGGATTACTAGTATTTACTAGTTCATGTAGAAAGGATTCTCAGTTTATAAAGAAAGCTAAGCAAGTGATTTTGCCAGCAGAAATACGTTCTTTATGGACTGCAGCTGAGGACGTGCTCTATGAATTATCCCTTCCTGTAGATGGATATATTATGATAGGTAATAATACAACTCATCTTAATCAAACTTCTATTCCTGGGGAGCATATTTATGTAGATGGTTTTATCTTAAATTCAAGTGGAGTAGCTTCTGATTTTGGTTCTTTCTCAATCGATTCTACCGATTATATAACTCCTTCTCAAGTGAATGGTCATTATGGGTATAAATTATTACCAGGAACTGAAGATTTATCCTACTTGTTTGGAAATACTAATTCATATTCCTTGGCAGGCAATACAGGCAGTGGTTTTCCAGGATTTGTAAATGAATCTCTTTACTTTCCAGAAGCCATTATGATTTCTTCACCAAGTTATATTGGTGGGCAAATTGATACAACTGAAGTGAATGACTATATAACATGGAATGCGGATTCAAATGATTCCATTGGTGTAAGCATTGTACTTTCTTATGATCCAATTAATAATGTAGCAAATGGGCTTGTTTCAAATAATCCAGATCCCATCATTAAATACTATCATGTACTAGATAATGGAAGTTTTCAATTATCTTCAACCGTCCTCTCAAATTTTCCTGCAGGTGCAAAACTAGATGTTCATTTGGCGAGAGGTAATTATAAAAGGGTTACGGCGACTGGAACATTGACTTACTATATTGGAATCTTAAACTATACCAAGATAAGTACAATAATCCAGATCGAGGAGTAGAATTGGTTGCTTAAATTATTGAATATTTAGCTCCCATTACTCCAGTTGTCGGATTCAATACATAGATCAATACATTAAATCTTCTCGCCATGGAGATCAATTTCTTATCTAAATGAAATTGATTGGGAAGTACAATTATTTCATCGCTTAGCCAGCCCAGCCCTCCCTGTCCAGGCTGCGATACTGAATGGCCTCCGCCAGATGTTCGACCTGAATGTCCTTGGTTCCTGACAGATCTGCTGCTGTGCGAGCCACCTTCAGGATGCGGTCATAGGCACGGGCGGAGAGTTGAAGGCGCTGCATAGCCGTTTTTAGCAGCGTCAACCCGGCATTATTGATCTGGCATACTTCCTGCACCATTCGGCTGGGCATCTGGGCATTGCAATAGATGTCTGTAAGGTCCTTGAATCGTTCCGTCTGGATATTTCGGGCAGTCTCAACGCGTAATCGGATGTCCTGACTTTTTTCGATAGGTCGTTCGAAGCGCGCCAGTTCGTCATAACTCACTGGGGTCACTTCGACGTGCAAGTCGATACGATCCAGCAGCGGACCGGATATTTTATTCAAATATCGTTTCACGACGCCGGGTCCACACACACAATCTTTTTCCGGATGGTTATAGTAGCCGCATGGACAGGGGTTCATGGAAGCAATGAGCATAAAACTGGCTGGGTAGTCGATACTAAATTTTGCCCTGGCGATAGTGACACGGCGTTCTTCCATCGGCTGGCGCAATACCTCCAGCACGGTGCGTTTGAATTCAGGCAATTCGTCGAGAAAAAGCACACCGTTATGTGCCAGTGAAATTTCACCGGGGTGAGGATTGGATCCTCCGCCCACCAGCGCAACATCGCTGATTGTATGGTGCGGACTGCGAAACGGGCGTGTAGTGACTAATCCGCCACCGGAAGGCAATACACCCGCTACACTATGGATTTTGGTTGTTTCCAATGCCTCATAAAGTGACAAAGGGGGCAAAATCGTAGGCATCCGCCGCGCAAGCATAGTTTTACCGGCACCTGGAGGCCCGATGAGGATGGCATTGTGCCCTCCCGCTGCTGCTAACTCCAAAGCTCGTTTAATGTTTTCCTGGCCTTTGACGTCTGAAAAGTCAACGTTGTAGAGGTCTTGTTGCTCCGCAAAAAGATCCCTGGTATTCATCACAGTTTGGTCCAGGGTTCTTTCACCGTTAAAAAAGTCTATCGCTTCGGTCAGGCTTTCAATACCATACACCTCCAGATCTTTGACAATGGCAGCTTCACGTGCGTTTGTTTTGGGCAGGATAATGCCTTTGTACTGATCTTTTCGCGCCTGAATGGCCACAGGCAAACTGCCTTTGACCGGGCGTAACCCGCCATCCAATGACAATTCGCCGAGCATGATGTACTGATCAAACGAGTCGGCAGGAATTTGTCCGGAGGCAGCTAAAATACCTAAAGCTATGGGGAGATCATACGCCGACCCTTCTTTCCGCACATCAGCGGGTGCCAAATTGATGACAATTTTTTGACGAGGCATTTTATACCCTACATTTTTAATGGCCGATTCAATGCGTTGAAATCCCTCTCTGACCGCGTTGTCCGGGAGACCCACCATATGATATCCTACTAGGGTCTGGCCTGTAATTTGGCCACCGGTGTTCACTTCAACGGTAATGGTGCGGGCATCGACCCCATGGACGGCGCTGGAATACGTTTTTACTAACATAGGGTTATCTTATTTGGCGTCATGCTCATAAAGACCTTCGATCTGCTGATGGTATTTCTGCATGATCACCCGTCGTTTCAACTTTTGGGTGGGTGTCAGTTCGGCTTCACTGCCATCCTTTTTTACCGGTTCCCAGGGATCGTGGAGCAGAAGGAATTTTTTGATTTGTTCTACCTTTCCGAAAAGTGGATTTATGGTGTCGATTATTCGCTGAAATTTATCAATGACCAAGGGATGTTCAAGCATTTTATCTTCCGCTGTCCAGTCAATTTCTTTGTGCCGACACCAATCTTTGAGCGCTTCTACGGCGGGTACAATCAATGCAGCAACAAACCGTTTATTGTCACCAATAACCATTGCCTGGTCAATTAAAAATGACTCTTTCAGTTTGCTTTCTATGGGAGCTGGAGCTACGTATTTTCCTCCGGATGTTTTTAGCAATTCTTTTTTACGGTCTGTAATCTTTAGGAATCGCGTCCCTTTGTCATCCATTTCCCATCTTCCAACATCACCCGTGCAAAGCCATTTTTCTCCTTCTCTTATTCGAAAAACCTTTTCATTTTCATCCGGTTTATTATAGTAACCCATCATGACACTGGGGCCTTTGACCAATATTTCGCCCTCACCTGGTCCATAGTGTTCATCTGCCTCATCGATCCAAACCTCTGTGCCGGCAATTGGAATGCCCACAGTGCCCAGTTTGGATTTTCCCGGCTCAAAATGCGAGAAGGAGATGGCAGGCGCGGTTTCTGTCAGCCCATAACCTTCACGAACAGGTATGCCGGCATAGGAGAAGACTTGTGCAATACGCTGGGGGCATGGAGCGGCTCCGGTAATAATACCTTTGAGTTCGCCGCCCAATGCCTCCCGCCATTTGCTAAAAATTAACTTATCGGCAATGTTCTTTTTAACAGCGGCCCAACCCGTATACGATTTATCAAAAGCATAATCTTCCGTCAATTTCAGCGCCCAGAAAAACAGACCCCGCTTTACGCCTTTTAAGGCCAGGCCTTTGTTGTATATTTTTTCATACACTTTCTCCAGGAGCCGGGGCACCGTGGTGAAAAAATGTGGGCGAATGCGTTTTAAATCCCCGTCATCACCGCCCAACCGATCAGGCATCGAAAAATACGTTGATATTCCGGCGTACATATAGGCAAAGGAGACGGCGCGTTCGAAAACGTGGCAAAGGGGCAAAAAACTCAAACTGCGCATACCGGCAGAGATGGGAATTAAAGGCAGGATGGTTTTTACATTAAAAACAATGTTTTTATGGCTGACCATCACCCCTTTTGGAAAGCCCGTAGTGCCCGAAGTATAAATAATGGTGACAAGTTCTTCGGGTTTCATGGCAAGGGCAATCTGCTTTACGGCAGTTGTGTCCGAGGAAAGGATATCGCGCCAATAGGGGATTTCTGACCTTTGGTCAAAGCTGATGAGGAGTTTAAGATCAGGGACTTCCCGGGCTGCATCTGTTATTTTTTCATAGAGATCCTGCCCCCCGATAAAAGCTGCTTTGACGCCGGCATCCTGGAAAATGTATGCATACTCACGGCTGCTAATAGTAGGATATACGGGTACACTCACCAGGCCAGCTAACTGACAAGCCAGATCTGCAATGACCCATTCCGGCCTGTTGATGTAGTCGACGATGATCATCCGATCGCCTGGACTGAGGCCTTTTTGGAGCAATCCTGCCGCTAAATGCTCTGCATCACGTATTAATTCATCGGTAGACCACCAGCAATCCTGATCCCCTTTACGGTAACCGAAGACCTGTTTTTGGGGGTAATGGGCTTGCTGGTAATAAATGAAATCAAATAGTCTGTTTATCTCCTCTTTTGTCATTCGTTCGTTTTTCTGTGGTGAAAAATAGAACATTCCCTGAAATTACCAGCAAAATGTACATTCGAAAGACAAAATGATTGCCTTAATAATTAGACTTACCAACGTTAAATCCACCATTAATTCGCCAACCCAGGCATAATTTCATTTCAGGTTAATGAAGGTATGAGTACCTTTATACCAGAATTTAAGTATTTTATTTTCGAAAAGTTAGTTTTAATACATTCATTATGAAAAGAATAGCTTTATTATTCGTTGCTTTATTGCCCATGTGCCTGAGTGCACAGCAGTCAGAAATTGGTTTGTCGGTCAATGGTTGGAACTATCAAGGGGACATCGTTCCCAATTCACCACCTTATTTACCGGAAACAAAGCCTGGGTTTGGTCTTTTTTACCGCAATACGTTCCACAACAATTTTGCTTTTAAATTGGGGGGTGCGTTTGGTCAAATTCAGGGCGATGATCGCAATTTTGATGACCGCTTAATATCAAATCCGCTGCTAAAATTTCAAACCAAATTTTTTGCAGCTAATGGCACCATTGAATGGAATATATGGGGCCGGGAGCGCCGAAATCTAAGAATTTATGATGCCAGCGGCAATCGCATACCCTATGATGAATTGGTAAGTGATGGTTCCAAGACCTATTATGATGGAGATGGGGCATTAATTGAACGGAAGTTGCGTCTGAAGCGCAGTGTTTCGCCTTATCTCACGGGAGGTATCGGGGCTGTGTTTTTTGATCCGGAAATTGAAGCTGAAGATAATCCAACACCCAAGCCATTGACTCAAAAGGAACTTGATCAGGATTATTCGAAGATTAATTTCACAACGCCAATTGGTGCCGGCCTTAAATTTTATCTCAATGATCGCTGGACATTAGGCCTGGAGGCATTACTGATACCAACTCATGCCGATTATCTAGACGGATTTAGCGACTCTCGAAATCCCGATGATAATGACTGGTTGTCTACTGCAAGCCTGGGATTATCCTATCGGATAGGAAAGGCTGATCGTGATAAAGATGGTGTGGCAGACAAGGTGGACCGGTGCCCGGATGCTGCAGGCTCTGTAAATCTTGCAGGCTGCCCGGATGCTGATGGCGACGGTATACCCGATATAGATGATCAGTGTCCTACTCAAGCCGGCCCGGGAAATACAGGCGGGTGCCCGGATAAAGACGGCGATGGCATAGCCGATAAAGATGACAAGTGCCCTGATGTCGTAGGATTAAAAGCCATGAATGGCTGTCCGGATACGGATGGCGATGGAATCATTGATAGCGAAGACGAATGTCCTACATCAAAAGGAACAGCTGCGAATAATGGCTGTCCAGATACAGATGGCGATGGTATAACTGACAAAAATGATGATTGCCCGAAAGAAGCCGGGCCAGCAGGCACAAAAGGTTGCCCGGATCGGGATAACGATGGAATAGCGGATAAAGATGATCGTTGTCCGGATGCTGCAGGAGCAATCGGCCTGAAAGGTTGTCCGGATCGTGATAAGGACGGTGTAGCCGACATAGATGATAAATGCCCGGATGTGGTGGGGGCTATCACCAATGCAGGCTGTCCTGAACTGACAAAAGAGGATAAAGCTAAAGTGGAGTTTGCCATTCAAAATATCCAATTCCAAACGAACAGTGCCCGTCTGCGCTCTGCATCATTTGCCGTTTTGGATGATATTGTTTCTATCATGAATCGGTATCCGGCTTATTCGTTGCGTATTGAAGGACATACGGATAGTGATGGGTCTGATGCGGCCAATCAAAAACTGTCGGAAGGTCGCGCTAAAAGCTGTTATGACTATTTGCTGAAAAAGGGTGTTGCAGCTACCCGGATGAGCCATAGTGGCTTTGGTGAAAGCAAGCCTATCGCAACAAATGATACAGCGGATGGCAAGCGCAAAAACAGACGCACTAACTTTGAATTATATCTAAAATAATTCAATCGGAAAAAATCAATTAAAAAAGCCCTTTCGAAACCGAAAGGGCTTTTTTATTATCAGTATTTATCAAATGCCAAAAAAGTTATTTTTTCACTTTTTCTAGGAGGTCTGCACCTTGCACATTCAGGCTTTTTGCGAGTTTGGCAATGGTATTCAGGTCAATATCCCCAACCATGCTCAACAATAAAAAGCGTTTGGCGCCTGAAACAACCATAACAACCTCCTTGACTTTTTGACCGCTTCCGCCTTGTGTGAAAAAGCGAATTTGCTCGCCTTTTTCGCGCAATGTCATAAGTTCTTCATAGCGCTGGGCAAGTAATTTTTCTCCGGCAGATTTATATAATGCAGATCCATCAGCACCATTTTTTTGTACGACACGCATCGCTCGCATACTGCGAATCATTTTGCGAAGATCTTCATCCATTTCGGCGCTCTGTCTGCTTGCCATTGCTTCAAACATTTTAGGACTTACATACACCGCGGTGAATGCATCATCATTCAAATATTGATTAAAATGGCGGGCGATGGCATCATCTTGAGCATAAGCCGGAAAAGCAAAACCTAATGTTAGAAGGAAGAGTAGATTTTTCATTGTTAGATATATTATTGAATAGTTAGAATTTCAAGTTCTTCAGTTGTTGACATGGATTCCATTGTTAATTGCTGGCCTTGTTGCATGGCACCGGATATCATGGCCAATGCTGCCGTTACCTCTTGGTAAGCTTCTTCCGGATCCTCAAAAGAATCCAACATCATGGCGGTCTCTTGTTGTTTTTGGCGTATTTCCGAAAAACTCCACCACCCTATGGAAATCAAAAGGGCCACGGATGCGGCATAGGCGATGATACGTTTTATGGGCAATCGACGAATGGGCGTTTGCTGGACTAACTCACTCAGGACCTTTTGGCTGAATGAGTCAGGGAGCGTATAAGATTTTTCCAGTGCCTGCCAGGTAAAGAGGGATTGGTATTGCTCAAATGCAGGATCAATAGAGGCGGATTGAAAATAACGGCGTAGTTGTAATTCCTCCTCAGTTGAAGTTTCAGCCTCAAAATAGCGTTCGAGGAGCGCTTCTATGGTATGTTTATCGACGTTCATATTTTTCCAGTTTTACCTTCAAATGTTGTCTGGCTCTAAACAGTTCGGATTTAACCATAGCCAATGAAATTTCCAATATTTCCGCGATCTCATCGTAAGTCAATTCTTCCACTTCCCGAAGATGAATGACCAGTTGCTGTCTTTCGGAAAGCGTCTTGATTGCCTTCTGAATACGAATCATCCGTTCATTTGCCTCCATCTGCTTGTCGGCGCCTATTAGATTTCCTGCCGGTTCACGCACTTCATCCAAATCGGCATGATGTTGATTTTTACCCTTTAGATAATTAAAAGACATATTTCTTGTCATGGTCATGCAATAGGCTTCCGGCTTCTCCAAGTCTGCCAGTTCTATGCGTTTTTTCCAGATCCGAAGGAATACTTCCTGCACGACATCTTCAGCAGCCATGGGGTCCTTCACAAAGCGAAGAGCAAACCGAAACAGCTTATTCTGAAGAGGTAAATATGTTTTTTTGAAATGTTCAATATCCATTGACTGACCATTGAGGGAGCGGAAAGTTACAGGGAATGTCACAGTTTCTGGAAAAAAACAAGGATTTCGAATGGATTATCTTACGTGGGCCTTGGCATCGTGTACCTTTGCAGTATGTCGGTGTACAAACTTGCAGCTCAAATCATTTCGATTGTTTTTCATCCACTCAGCGTGTTGACCTATTCCCTGGTCTTCCTGCTGTGCGCCAATCCTTATGCTTTTGGCGTAAACCAGGCTTCTGATAAGATCGACCTGATCCTGATTGTTTTCAGTACCACCTTGTTGATACCCGGCATTGCCGTTGTAATGATGCGTTTTCTCCTACTGGTGGATGATATGCAATTGCGCGATCGCATGCAAAGGGTGGGCCCCTACATCGCTGCGGGCATTTTTTATGCCTGGATGACGCGTAATTTGATGACTAATCCGGATATCCCACCAGTTTTTGCAGCTATCTGCCTGGGATGCACCTTAGCCATTTTTATCTGTTTCGTCATCAATGTCCAGTTTAAAATAAGCCTGCATACGGTCGGTTCAGCGGGGATGACGGCCATTTTTTTAATACTTTACCTGCATTACCCCTATGCAAAAGTGAATTTTGCCTTACCCGTTTGGGGTACCCTTCAGGTTAGCCTGATGACTATGGTGTTTCTTTCGGTGTTAATCGCCGGTTTGGTAGGTACAGCCCGGTTGGCGTTGGGAATCCATAAACCTAAAGAAGTATATCTGGGCTATCCGATTGGCTTTGTCATTCCTTTTTTAGGGTTACACGTTGCCCAGATTATCGCTTAATTTTGGCCACCATCAGCTATTGCCCTCCTGGATTATTACATTGAACTATGGACCCAGCCGCACCACAAAATCCTTCCCTACAAACTGCATTTGCAAAACTCAAACATGTAAAATCATGGATGGGGTCCACCTTCAGAAGAGGTTTGAAGGGAAAGCCCTGGTGGAAAAAAATACTGGTACTTACTATTTGGTTCGCAAGCTTTTTTATCGTCTTCAGTATCCTGGTTACATTGGCATTTGCGGTACTGCCGGTGCCGGTCACGCCTTTGATGATTATTCGCAGCGGGCAGCAAATGGTGTATGGTAAGGAATTGGTTCTAAAAAAGGATTGGGTATCCGGATCGGCGATTAGCAGCCACTTTAAGTTAGCCGTAATCTGCGCCGAGGACCAAAACTTTTTGGATCACAACGGCTTCGACCTTGGTGCTATTAAAAAAGCATTGGATCACAATAAACGATCCAGGCGTAAACGCGGCGCTAGTACAATCAGTCAGCAAACGGCAAAAAACGTATTTCTCTGGCCGGGCAGGTCGTGGGTACGCAAAGGCCTGGAAGTCTGGTTTACGGGATTGATTGAACTATTGTGGAGTAAAAAACGGATTATGACGGTTTATCTAAATATTGTTGAGCTTGGTCCGGGGGTGTATGGAGCAGAAGCAGCCGCACAACAGTATTTTAAAAAACCAGCAAATAAACTAGGTCCATCCGAAGCTGCACTCTTAGCGGCGGTACTTCCGAGTCCGTTGCGTTATTCGGTCAAAAAGCCAGGTCCATTTGTGCAACGTCGTCAACAATGGGTCATGCGACAGATGCGCATGTTTGGGGGCATTTCTTACCTGAACACGCAACCTAATTGGTAATCTTGAAATTTTAGAGGTTCGAACACAATTATGAAATATTTAATAGCCGGATTGGGCAACATTGGATCAGAATATGAAGGTACCCGACATAATATCGGGTTTGATGTAGTCGAAGAACTAGCCAGAGAGGCAGGTGCCACCTTCCAACTCGAAAGTCAGGCAATGGTAGCGCGGATAAAACATAAGGGCCGTAACCTGATTCTGATCAAACCGACAACCTACATGAACCTTAGCGGGAAGGCGGTGCGGTATTGGTTGCAGAAGGAAAATCTGGAGCTTGAAAATCTGTTAGTACTGGTGGATGACCTGAATATTCCCTTTGGAAAGCTCCGGATGCGAGGAAAAGGTTCGGATGGGGGGCACAACGGACTAAAAAGTATAGATCAGTTATTAGGTAGGCAGGATTACGCCCGTTTGCGCATCGGGATCGGGAGCACCTTTCCTACAGGCAAGCAGGTCAATTATGTGTTGGGTCCATGGTCGGCTGAGGAGCGAAAAGGCCTTCCTGAAGTCATCCAGCGCTCTGCTGAAGCCGTTAAAAATTTTAGTACCATTGGTTTGGCCCGTACGATGAATCTGGTTAATTGAATGCATTGTCATTTTTTCCGGCATATGGCTACAGGTATTCATCTACCTTTGCCCTATGGCAAGTCCCCTGAAAACCCGCAAAGAAATACTCCAAAAACTAGGCATTGAAAAACTAAATGCCATGCAAATGGAGGCGATAGCCACCATACCCTCACATAACGAATGTGTATTGCTTTCACCAACGGGTACAGGCAAAACATTGGCATTTTTAATCCCCATTATTGAATCACTGGATATTAAGTGTGCCGAAGTACAGGTATTAATCCTGGTCCCCTCCAGGGAATTAGCTATTCAAATCGAACAAGTCGTTCGCGAAATGGGTACGGGATTTAAAGCCAACGCGGTTTATGGAGGCAGGCCCTTTTCGAAGGACAAAGTGGACATCAAACATCGACCTGCGCTATTAATCGGAACCCCTGGTCGGGTAGCCGACCATGTTCGAAAAAATACCTTTCCGGTTAATTATCTGAAAACGCTGGTGCTGGATGAATTTGATAAATCGCTGGAGGTGGGTTTTGAATCAGATATGATGGAAATTGTGGCGTCATTGCCTAAAATAAAATCCAAGTTGCTCACCTCCGCAACACATGAGGTGGAAATACCGGCCTTTTTGCGATTGCGAAATCCGACAACCATTGACTACCTGGATCGGGAAAGTTCCCGTTTGAAAATTAAATCTATTATTTCGCCTACAAAGGATAAATTAAAAACCCTTGGTGAGGTGTTACATCACTTATCAGACCAATCAGGTATTGTTTTTTGCAATTACAAAACATCCATCCAGCGGGTCAGTGATTATTTGACTGAGCAAGGGATTGCCCATGGCTGTTTTTATGGCGGCATGGAACAAATAGATCGGGAGCGGTCGCTCATTAAATTTAGAAATGGCACTCAGCGTATATTATTGACGACCGATCTGGCCGCACGAGGCATTGATGTGCCGGAAATTTCATTTATCATTCATTACCATTTGCCTGCACACGAACATGAGTTTACCCATAGGAACGGTCGTACAGCCAGAATGCACGCAGATGGAACAGCCTATGTGCTGCATTGGGAAAAGGAAGTCCTGCCCGATTTTATTCCTCCATTAACGGAAACAACATTTTCAGAACCACCACCGACTGCAGCTCCATCATGGACAACACTTTTTATTTCGGGCGGGAGAAAGGACAAAATTTCCAAAACGGATATAGCCGGATTTTTTTTCAAGCAGGGAAAACTGTCAAACGATCAACTGGGAGTAATAGAGATTAAACAGGATTGTGCCTTTGTCTCTGTCGCGGCATCAACGGTGGAAGATTTGATTCCATTAATCAATAATCAAAAATTAAAAGAAAAAAAAGTAAAGGTCACCGTTTTGTGATCTTTGAGAATCTAACATCTTATAAACCTGCCTGCTGGCAGTGTTTTGAGGGGAGGCGTCGAGGAAGATGGTTTGGGTTTGCAGGCGCAATAAGTCAATGTCTACCTCTACCGGGCTTCCCCATTAAAAATGGACCGATTTATGTACCATTGGACGGATAAGTAACAATCAGGGTTCGGTTTGAAGTCTACATTTTCATTTTGGCATATCGGAGCTGCTATTCTTGTTTGTAAGATGGCATTAGTACTCTTTTTGTTTATTACAATATGGCCCGAAGTAAATCTGTCTACTATTTCATTGGATGACACCTTCCTCTTTTTTATAGGGGTTGGTTTTGTTGCACAGATCATCGATGGGGCGCTTGGGATGGCCTATGGGGTGAGTTGTTCTTCCATGTTGTTATATTTTGGTGTAAGTCCGCGAGTAGCATCGGCTGCCGTACATACAGCCGAGGTGTTTACCACCGGGGTGTCAGGGCTTTCGCATTTGCGGTTCGGAAATTTGGACCGGCCGCTATTTCTCCGCATTGTTTTTACAGGGGTAATTGGTGCAATGGTGGGCGCTTATTTGATCTCAGAAATATTTGATGGAAGCTTGGTCAAACCGGTAATTGCGGGTTATTTACTCATCCTTGGCATAGTCATTATTGTCAAAGGCATCCGAAACCGACAGCGCCCTGTATCCAAAGTAAAATATGCCGAGTGGCTTGCTTTATTTGGTGGTTTTTTGGATGCTGTAGGTGGCGGCGGATGGGGCCCAATTGTTACATCCAATATCATACATCAGGGAAATGATCCCAGAGAAACAATAGGTACCGTGAATACCGCTGAATTTTTTGTTACATTTTTTAGCACCGGGATATTTTTAGTTTTTGTGGGTATAGAAAGCTGGCCCGTTGTTTTGGGACTCATAGTAGGCGGCGTTATAGCGGCGCCCCTTGGTGCCTGGCTGGCCAGCAAGGCGGACCGAAAGGTGCTAATGCTTTTAATCGGTCTATTAATTATACTCACTTCCACGCTCACACTTGTAAAATATTGGTGATTTATTTGAAATATGCCGGTCATTTTCCTTTTGACCTCCATTACTGGCAGTAATTTCGAGTAATCTTTTTCATAAAAATACCAGAATGTAGTGAATCTGACAGGACAACAGAAATGAGAATAAGTGATTAAAGGAAATAAAAAATCCGGACAGTTGCCTGCCCGGATTTTTTATATAGCACATGGATTTATTTGTTTTTGTCTCCTTTGGTATGTGGTAATTTAGCTTCAGTCAGCCTGAACTGATTGTTGCTAATCTCTGCTTTCAGAGAATAACACAAGCTGTTACTGTACGCCCCGTTATACCCTACTACTTTTACCTTATAGGTGTTAACGTTGTTGGTATTAAATGTGATTTCTTCATCCTCCGTGCCAGGGTTTTCTGAAGAACCTACCAAGGTATTATTCCGATAGAGATACACATCGTAATCAAATGGTAAGTTTGTCAGCGTTATCCGGATATTTTTATTCGAGCTGTTATTATTGAACTTAAACCAATCGACATCAGATGCGGTGCCAATTTTAGCGGTGATAAAGGTATTGACAGAGATCGTCTTCGCAGCACCGGAGGAGTTGTTGGGTTCGTAATTATCCGTACAATTACCAGCAGGCAAAGTAGTAAATGTCGCTACGGCAGAATAATTACTTGTGTTTTGTCCACAAATAGATTGAACCTGATACGAGTAAGACGAATTGGCTGTTAGTCCGGTCAAATTATAGCTCGTTGCATTGATATTACTTACCGTTGTCCAGTTTTGGCCAGCTGTCAATTTGTATTGCAGATTGTAGGCTGTTGCCCCATTCACAGCGCCCCAGTTAACGGTTGCGCTGTTGCTGGTAATACTCGTCGCATTTAATCCTGTAGGGATCCCACAGCCACCGCCGGCTGGGGGCGAACAACCTGGAGAGTTGAGTAGACTATATCGAGCACCGCCGCTGGCAAAGAGGGCATTCATTCGTGTTTTTTGGCCCGTAGTATACACGTTCATGCAATCGTCATCCGTGTAGTCCATATAATTCATGAACATATCTCCGTTTGGACCATTGTTGCAACTGATTTTAGGGAAAGAAGGGCAATTATAGTTTTCCGGTCCCTGATTAGGTGTATCACTGACCTGGTCTGATCCATTGCATGAATTGCCATCATCACCCCAGATGTGATAGAGATTTAGCCAGTGGCCCACTTCATGTGTCGCGGTGCGACCTTTGTCGAAGGGTGGCTGGGCTGCGCCCATTGTGCCAAATGCCGTGTAGGTGACAACAACACCATCTGTTGCGGCTGGTCCACCGGGAAACTGCGCATAGCCGAGGATGCCACCACTCATATTGCACACCCAGATGTTCAGATATTTTGAACGGTCCCAGGCGTTGGATCCACCTTGGGCTGTATATTTTACAGCATTGTTTGTAGAGAAGGAATTGACTGTCGTTTCCCTCCGCACAATACCTGTTGTAGCATTGCCGGCCGGATCCTGCTGAGCCAGGCAAAATTCAATTTCCGGATCTGCAGCAATGGGCAAAAAGGCAGATGGCGTATTCACCTTGTCCGCATTGAGCCTTCTGAAATCATCATTAAGCACTTCAAGTTGGCTGAGGATTTGATCCTCGCTGATGTTTTGAGCAGATGTTTTCCAAACGACGTGGACGACAACAGGAATTGTTTTAACCGCTCTGAGTGATGCAGAAAGGGAGGAAGTATAGTCGTTTGTGAATTTTTCAATCTGTTCGCGGTTAAGCTGAAATTCCGGATCATTGGCCAGCATCTGTTGGTACACATCATCTGTGGCGCATTTTCGTCCACCCGCAATGGAGCCATCCGCTTCTTTGACATTGTCGTTCAGCGATTCCCTTGACAAGGGACCATCTTTTTTACATCCGGCAAATACTACCAAGAGCAGTAGGGCCAAAGAGGCCAATGAAAATCTGATTTTCATAGTAGAATGGATTAAGGTGAGAAATGAAGATATCAATGGCTGAATAGCCATTTCAGGTAAAATGATATCGTCATGGGAAATATTGCACCAAAGTTGAAAAGTTTCTCATCAAGATGCAAGGGTATGTTTTAAAATATTTAAACTTTTATTTGGCCAATCGTTCGATTAGAAAAAGAACCTTGTTCCAGATGGTCCAATGTCATTTTCCATGATGGTATGGTTATAAATTATTTTCGATCAGCCAAAGTCAGATATTAAAGATATTTTATGTTCGTAAATCAATGGATAGATTGTCTGTAAAAGAATTAGCTTTGATTTCAATTGATTTTTACCTACTCCAGAACAAAATCTCATAATAATGACATCAGGCAACAAAGAGAACCCATGGAAACTTAAAACTCCGCCGCAAACCAGTGAATATGTAATGTACAGGGATATAAGAGATGATAAGGAAGTCATTGTATGTGTAGTGGGGAGCACAACATTATTGTATGATGCCCGATGTCTGGAAGATTTGTATGCCATGTTGAAGGCGCATGGCGACTGGATGGACCTGGGAGGAGCCGACGAACAAAAACCGGTAAAGGAAGGAACTGTCGAGGCTTGGGGCCGGTCAACCGACAATCCCGTGGGAGGTTGGTATGGGCTCAAAAAAGGATTGCGTGGTCGTTTTGGGGTATATGTGCCCCCGCTGATGGAAGCTTTGGGAATGGCCGAAGTAACCCATGATGCCAGAAATAATAAAATGCGTGCGATCTGATTTCAACCGCACACAATCCAAAAGGATTATTTCAAATGCATCTTATAAATTCCACCCACCTTTTGAGGTAAATAGAAGTTATCATGCACCTACCCTATTTACCAATCCGATAATAGTGGGAGCGGGAAACGGGACTCGAACCCGCGACCCTCAGCTTGGGAAGCTGATGCTCTACCAACTGAGCTATTCCCGCATTGAGTATCCCAAAGATCGTAAACACATTCGACATTTCTAACCCCTTTAGGAAAATTTTGTCTTTCTGATTTGGATGGTTTTGGTCACCAGAATAATATTTGTCTCAATCGAAACTCAAAGGGAAGAAAAACACCAAGTTAGATGCTATTCTTTTAGGTCACGCCATCCTTAAACAATTCCGGTTGGCGCTGATACCATGCAATGGCCAGTCGAAGTTTGTTGTAATCCGGTTGTTCCTGAAAGCGCTCCATCAGCTGTGAAAGGAATTCAGGTCTTCCCATTGCCTCCCATGCTTTAATCCATGTCAGGCAATCATCCATTTCTAAGTATCGCTCCAAATCAATAGGTTCCTCTTGCCCATAAAGCCATAACAAATGGTTATAGACAGTGCTTATAGTGACATTGCGATCTCGAGCTACGCTTTCCAGGTTTTGACCTTTTTGAATCGCGGCCAGTGTCTGTATGTACGTCCCCCCTTTTATTGTGCGCACATGCTGCTGCTCAAGAAAATACATCCGGATCACCTGAAGGATTGGCGATCCATATCGCTCCACTTTGTGTTTTGAAAAACCAGATATATGTTCAAGTTGTTTTTTAACCAACACCTGTTTGTCTACCAATTCCAGCAAGGTGAGATCACTGAATAAATGGGACGGATTGATGCCTTCTGCGTCGGCTTGTTTTTTTCGCCAGGCATGTAATAACGCAAGGAGTTCCCTGTGAAAAATATCTTTTGGCTTTTCTGTTTGAAGCCGGACTGGGCGTGCCCTAGCTTCAAATTCCACTGGTCTGACAAGCGCCACTTTGCGATGGGAAAAAAGTACTTCTTCGCCAAGAGCACTTACTTTGAGTTTGCTGTGTGCCGTATAATCGATCGCCAGGATGCCTTGGTTGATTAGTTGTGTAATATACTGTAGCCAGTGGTTGCGTGATATATCCTTGCCCGTACCAAAGGTGCGGATGCGGTCATACCCGGCATTGCGAATGTCTTGTTGCATCGAGCCTCTGAGGATATCCGTTAATAATTGGATACCTACCTGCTCGTTGGTGCGTTTTAAGGCAGATAAAGCCTTTTGTGCGATTTCTGTCCCATCAATAGTGGATGGCGGGTTTTTACAATTGTCACAATGACCACATGGATCGCCTTTACTTTCGCCGAAATATCCAAGAATAAAATTGGTGCGACAGGAGCGTGCTTGTGAAAAATCAAACATCCGATCCAGCTTGAGATGCTGGACGGCTTTAAACTCCTCAGGGGCATCACCCTTTTCGATCATACTCCGGTAGGACATCACATCTCCAAAACCTGCAAAAAGTAAAGTTTGTGCCGGAGCCCCGTCCCTTCCGGCACGACCGATCTCCTGATAGTAACTTTCGATGTTTTTGGGCAAGTTGTAGTGGATGATCCAGCGGATATTGGATTTGTCGATGCCCATGCCGAAAGCGATAGTCGCACAAACCACTTGCAGCTCATCTTTTTGGAATGCCTCTTGCACGCGATCTCGTTCCATTCGTTCCAGACCGGCATGATAGGCCGCTGCTTTAATACCATTTTTGGCGAGTCGTTCAGCGAGTTCAACGGTTGAGTTCCGGGAGAGGCAATACATGATACCCGCCTGGCCTTGTTGCTCGCGAATAAACCGCTGGAGATGGACATAGCGGTCTTGCGCCGGTTGGACATCAAGATACAAATTGGTGCGCTCGAAACTACCCAGAAAACGGCGTGGATTTCGGAGTTTAAGTTTATCCATTATATCTGCCTGTGTGGCAGGATCGGCTGTTGCAGTCAAAGCAAGGATGGGCGTATGGGGAATGTACTCAAACAATGTATAAAGCCGTGCATATTCCGGCCGAAAATCATTTCCCCACATCGACACACAATGCGCTTCATCCACGGCGAGTAAAGAAACCTGTAACGAGGCTAGATACTGCCCGAATCCGGCAGACAACGCTTTTTCGGGCGATACATAAAGCAACTTCAATTTGCCAGAGTGTATGGCTTCATGTACATCCCGCCTTTCGCCGGGATCAAGGCTGCTATTGATTGCAGCCGCCGCAATACCATTAGCATTGAGAGCCGCAACCTGATCCTTCATCAGTGCGATGAGTGGTGATATCACCACGGTAATTCCCGGCAGCAGTAGGGCAGGTATTTGATAACAGAGCGATTTACCCCCACCTGTAGGCATGATCACCAGCGTATCACCTCCCTCAAGGATATGATCGATGGCCTCTTCCTGCAAAGGTCGGAATGTGCTGTATCCGAACACCGATTGCAATACTGTTGCGGGCTGTTGGAGTAGTTCCTGTGCCATTAGCCCGTTTTGTAGCGCCAAATATAAAACAATTTGTTTTATATTTGGTACCAATTCTCTTTTTTTTAAAATTTTTGTCAAGGATCATGTCCTAGATGGCTGAGGTCAACCTGACTGGGTAAATATACATGGGAACCATTCATTTGGTGGATCAAGTGGCGATTGTTAATCGCTTAGGGAGTGTATGTAAATGTATCAGCCTGACCACAGCTTATCCTGAATGCTGCCGAAATACTAAGATATTTGGAATCGAAAGGACATAAAAAAATTGGCCCTTTTGCCATATCATTATTCATGCGGCAAAAGGACCAATAAACCAAAACAAACAAGCCTTAACGTTTCAAATACAATTGCATTTGACATCAGACAAATATCGCGAATATATCCAGTTTTAGCGTTGTGCCATCCTTGAGAATATATTCCAGATAAACCAAACCAAATCGATGATTTACCCGGTAAATGACCCGATCAATAACAGGATCATCCGCCGGCGCCTCTTGTTCTACTTTAGTTGTTTTAATCAGGAAAAATCCCAACGGCCATTCATCCACACCTGTTTTTTCGGTGATGGTACGAGTGAGTGTTTCGCCCTTGCTGGTTTTTATAGAATAAGTGGTGCCTACACCATCATCATATTTCACCATAACCCAAGGCTTACCTTCAACGAAATAGTCCAAGTAACCTTCGGAGGTTATTTTTAAGTCAAAGTTGAATTTGAGCTTTTGATCCGGTGTGATTTCTACGGCAGGGTCTAATTCATAAAAGTCTTTGAGCTGCGTTAAAACAGTTGCCGCTTTTATTTGAGACTGTTCAACTAAGTGTGTCAAAGAAAAAGATACAGAAAAATCTAAACTTTGACAAATGAAACGTAAAATGAACCCAAGGATGGAAGATCTGATACCGGACCCAGTGCTTAGGAAGCGGGTCAC
>JAGNXB010000092.1:0-4627 GCA_017985675.1 Saprospiraceae bacterium
CTTCACACTCTGTTCAACCCCTTCAGGGTTGGAAATGCTCCTTTTATTTAATCCCGGGTTGCACCCGGGGCTATGGATATTGAAGCCCTTCAGGCTTCGGTATTGAGATATTTTAGCTGTGATATCGACTCATTGCAGAAGGTTGGACTGCATTTTAAGTCAGCTAAGATGCTTAACTAAACGACATTGGATCTGGAATGTGGGGAGAGGCGTGAGATGTCAAATTTTGTGCGTTTCAGTGCGCATCTCAAAACCTCAAAACCTCAAACCCTCAAACCCTCAAACCCTCAAAACCTCCTAAGGTTCCTCCCCCAGCGTCTTCCCCAGCCAGTCAAAAAAGACACGCTGCCAGAGGATGCCATTTTGAGGTTTGAGTACCCAGTGACCTTCATCCGGAAAATACATAAAGCGACTCGGAATCCCTTGCAACTGCGCCGCATTAAATGCTTGCAATCCTTCACCTAAAGGAACCCTGAAATCTTTTTCATTGTGGATCACCAGGATCGGCGTATCCCACTTGCCGACATATTCATGAGGGGAATGTTTTTTGTACGACGACTTATTTTTTTCATCCCAATAAGGACCGTTTAAATCATGATTGGCAAAAAACATTTCTTCAGTGGTGCCATACCAACTCTCGAGATTGAAGGTGCCACAATGGGAAATAAAGGATTTAAATCGCCCATTGTGATTACCAGCAAGCCAGTAAACTGAATAACCGCCATAACTGGCACCTACAGCACCCAGTCGGGCAGCATCCACATAGGGTTCCTTTTTGACATCATCAATGGCCGACAATAAATCCAGCATCGACTGGCCGCCCCAGTCACCACTAATCTCATCGTTCCATGCCTGACCAAATCCCGGCAGGCCTCTTCGGTTGGGCGCCACCACGATGTAATCGTTGGCCGCCATCATCTGGAAATTCCAGCGATAGGACCAGAACTGACTCACCGCCGACTGAGGTCCGCCCTGGCAATACAGTAGGGTTGGATATTTTTTCTTCGGATCAAAATCAGGCGGATAAATTACCCACACCAACATGTCTTTGCCATCGCTGGTTTTTACTATGCGCGACTCCACCTTTCCTTTTTTCAAATTACCCAGTTGGGCTTTATTGGTGAACGTAATCTGTGTTTGCTGACCCGTTGCCAAATCAACCCTGTACAATTCGGCCGGGTCTGACATCGACATACGTGCCGCTAAAAGTCTGCCTGAGCCGGCCTGCGCAAAAGAAATATAATCATGCGTGCCCGAGGTGATTGCGCGAGTTTTGCGGGTAGCCGTATCCAGGGCAAAAAGTTGGACCGTGCCCCTGGTTGTTCCCTGGAAATAGATCGTGCGGCCATCAGCAGACCATTTGGGATGATCGGCACCCATGTCCAGTCCGACCGTCAGATCTTCCTTTTGTTTGGAACCAAAATCATATCTAAAAATACGATTGCGGTCATTTTCAAATCCAGCCCGTTCCATACTATTCCAGATCAAAAAGCGACCATCCGGAGAGAAGGCCGGTTCGCGGTCATAACCTGGCAGGCCATCCGATAGATTAGTCGTCTGGCCCGTGAAAAGGTCGTAGAGATAAATATCCGAGTTGGTGCTCACGGCAGCCGCTTTGCCGGTTAGTTTTTTGCACGTATATGCGATATATCGGCCATCGGGACTCCAGGCTATTTCCTCCATCCCACCATGAGGCTGCAGCGGACTGTCGAAGGGTTCGTTCTGAATATTCACCGCCTGACCATTGAGCTGGCCATCCTTGTATGCCATATAAAATATATTGCTCAACTGGTAGTCATCCCAGCTATCCCAGTGCCGGTACATTAGCTCATCCGTGATCTGCCCCTGCGCCAGTGGCAAATCAGGGTAGATATCCTGCACCGTCTGTCCCACTTTTACATCGCGGATAAACAAGATATGGTTGCCCGCAGGCGACCAGGCAAAGCCATTCATGGATTCCTCCGATACCTGCCGCTGGTCACTGCCATCCGGGTTCATTTCCCACAATTTGTCCCCCCGCAGGAACCCAATCTTTTTCCCATCAGGCCGATAAAGGGCATTGTATTCGCTGCCTTCGAAAGCGGTAATCTTACGGGAGGCGCCTCCGCTGACAGGCACGGTATACAGATCCCGATTGCCTTTGTTGGCCGCCACATTATACCAGGTGACACCATAAAGTGCGGTTTGTCCGTCCGGTGATACATCATCCAGACCCAGGCGACCCAGGTCCCAGAGTGACTCCGGCGTGAAACGATCCGACTGCGCCAAAAGTGTGGTGCAAAACAGGAGGGCGTACAGGATTAAATATGTTTTATTCATTTTTTGCTTTTATGCTATTCAAAAGTTTAGATAAATCATTTTCGGAGGATTCGATAGAGCATCCGCATCCACCTATTGCGAAAATACTGAACCCGGTAATAAGGCACTGGTTCTGCCCCAAAACTTTGCCACACCCTGGCCACATTTTCGATCATGCTGCCTTCAAAATCCAGCACATCCACTTCTAGCTTTTCTAAGGCAAAAATAAACGCATCGCGGACAAGCAACCTTGGGCCACCAGCATTTCCAGCCGAAAAATCATTGCCCGACAAATGATAATATGCAGCCCTATGATCCCAGGTTAACGCTAATACACTATGGACCCTCCCAGATGTATCCACTGCAGAAGTCAACCGAACTGCCTGGTGTTGGTGAAGATTTTCCAGATGCCTCAAAAGAAAAGCTTTGGGCACAGGATTAGAAATGCCCTGACGCTCATATGTCTTATCATTAATGGTACAAAAAATTTCAAGGCTATTTTCTTCAGATACAGTCAGTACTTTTTCTGCCCTTTTTAAATTACGGCGTGCATCTGGTTGAATGCCCTCCATGACCTTGCCTGGATCGTCCAATGGTATGCGGTAAGTTATTCTCTGCTGATGTTGAAATCCTTTTTCCTGTAGAGGTCTGGCGTCTACATCCGGGTGACAATCCACGGTTAAAAAATCAATCCTGGGTAATTTTTTTACCAGTTCCTCAAGTATCAATTTTTCATCTACAGGATTCTTGTCGAGATCCGGGGTTAGCCAAGGCCCCATCCACTTGGCTAACATAGGCATAGCGATATAGCTAATGCCCCATTTTTTTTTCAAAAAATAGGGCCATACCGCTACAATGCGCGCTTGCTTTTCAACGATAGCCACATCCCAGATGCCACCCTCGCAAACGGTATCCAGGTACCAGGGGTGGAAGCTTAAAGGCAAGGCAGGTGTCTCTGCGGCAAAAGCAATATATCGTTCCTTGTTGGAAAGCATTACCCGAGTTTGCGTGCCATGAGCAAGCCGTCGCGCAAGGGCAAAATCACTTGCTCCACACGTGGATCTGCAGCTACCATTCTATTAAATGCATCGAGGGCAACGGTGTCTTCGTCCTGGTCGCTGAGTAGCACCTTGCCACTCCACAGCACATTGTCCGCCAGGATCACGGCTCCTGGATTGAGCTTGTCGAATACCAGCTCGTAATACCTGGGATAATCCGGCTTGTGAGCATCCAGGAAGACCATGTCAAATGGCCCCTCCAGCGTTGGGATCACATCCAGGGCACTGCCGATATGCAAGATGACCTTATCCGTCACCCCGGCTTTTTCAATATACTTGCGGATAAGGGGTTCCTTCTCCTCATTGACTTCAATAGTCTCGATCACAGCTCCGGGAGGTAGGCCCATCGCGAAGCATATGGCACTGTAACCGGTAAATGTGCCTACTTCCAGGATGCGTTTTGGCCGGAGCATTTGTGTCAGCAACGTAAGGAATCGGCCCTGCCATGGCCCGGTGAGCATCTGTGGGTAGATGGTGGTGAGGTGTGTCTCGCGGTCCAGCTCCTTTAATACATCCGGGACGGGCGTGGTCCATCGGGTGCAATAGGCTTCCATTTGAGGATCTACAATATCAGGCATCAGTCGTATTTTGCGGAAAATTACCCCTTCGCCGGAGATTGGACAACATTTAAGTCTATTTCCGGCAGAATTCAGCACTGCGACCATGCCTAAACTCCTGCGGAATACCCTCTTGCTGATTCTTGGTGCTACGGCACTGTGGAGTCTGGTTTCCAATAAAGTGCTCCAGGGCAAAAGCAATCAGATCACCTGGGATGTCTATGGCTATTATCTGCATCTACCCGCCTACCTGAAGTACAACGACATCCACAATTATGCCTTTGTCGAAAAACATATGGCGGATTATGCACCATCCGATGGTCCATACCAGATCACCCGGTTGGAGGGTGTCATTACACCTACCTATACCATGGGATTGGCGATCTTGTGGTTGCCTTTTTACCTGGTAGCTGATGCCTGGGCGCAGGTAGATCCGCGGTTTCCTGCAGATGGAATATCCCAACCCTATCAGTGGATGGTGATCCTGGCAGGCTTCCTATTTTTGGCCCTGGGACTTTATTGGCTGGCGCTGTTTTTGCGACCCTATCTTTCCGTATCCACCATCATCATTGTGCTGGCTGGTATAACATTGGGGACGAATTTGTTTTATTATGCCGCAGTCGAACCCGGTATGCCCCACGTTTATTTGTTTGCACTCTATGCCGGGCTGCTGCTGCTAATGGAGCGGATGGTAGAAAAACCATCTTTCTTGAG
>JAGNXB010000092.1:4727-6560 GCA_017985675.1 Saprospiraceae bacterium
GTGCTGGAATGGAGCAGCAGAGATCGCTTGCTCAGGGACAGCCTCCTGGCTCTGGTGATTTTGTTTAGTGGGTTAAATCTTTTTCAAACCTGGCAAATCCAAAACGGGATCCTAAAAAAGGATGGTATGAATGAAGCGTTTTATGCCGCCAGTTTTGGGCAATTAAAAAAGGATAAAGCGCGATATCAACTAATGGATATCCCTGATACACCAAAGGAGCCTGCCTTGTACCGGATACCCATAGCGTCCATCACGGCATCCCAAACCGATCTACCGCATACCTGGCTGGGGCACCTCCCTGGCTGGCCTGTAAAGGGCGATGATGCGTATAGTCCGTCGATCGATCTCATGCTTTCTGACTCACTGGCGCAGGCACTGGCGGGCCAATGGATAGAAGTGCAGGCCGAGGTGTATGCCGGCACGGACCTGGCACCATACACACAGGCTGCCCGCCTGGTATTGGATGTGCAACGCGAGGGCCGTGAACGGTTATGGTACGGGCTGCACCTACAGCGGATCATCGAATTGCAACACTGGTGGCCCGTGAAATACGAAATTCAACTACCGGAAGACCTTCGTGCAGGCGATCGCATCCTGGCCGTTGTATGGTCGACATCGAATCGCGATGATTTTTACCTGCACAAAATGATGTTGAATAAATTGGTGTTTTGAGATGAGAGATTTGACAAATTCTTTGTGTTGATTCACGAAATTTGTCAAATCTGATTTAATTTTTATTATTCGCGAAATTTATTAAATCTGACCCCTTCCGGGAGTTAAATGAACCCAAAAGCCCTACGCCTTCGTGAACCGTAGTGTCCTTTCTGCCTTAGTGCAGTTATGTGTTTTATAGTAGCAGCAGCAGAATTAAAAGACAGAAAGCCCACAGTCCCAACCACTCTAAACACGCTTAAATCTTTGACTAAATTTTAGAATTGTTCTAACTAAAAACGCCTCCTCTCCTCAACTCCCTTTCAAACCCTCAACTCCCTCTCAAACCCTCAAAACCTCAAAACCTCAACTCCTCCCCTCAATTATAATAAACATTCAGATTTTCCTGCCGGATTCGTGCTTTTAGCCAATTTTCAATTTTCCCCTTTTCAGGTTCGGTAATTTTTTGTTTTCCTTGCTCCAGGATAATAATGGCATTTTTTGTAGCCGGTTTTTTTGTATCCTTGAAGGTATAGGTTTCAGCATATGAACAAGCAGTGATTTGAGGGAAAAGGGTTTGGATCTCACTCAAAATTATTTTTCCCAATTGACGTTGTTGCTCAATGCTGTCGAATTGAATATCTTTTGACTTAAGTTGGCTCTCCAAAAAGCGAATATCCTCTTTTAATTGCGCTGTAAGGGCTTGTTCACCGGAGTTCTCGATTGCGAGACCCTGGTTAATAATAATCTTCGCATTACTTAGTTCAAAGTCCTTAGCTTTATCAATGATGTCGTTTTTTTGGGCTTCGGTCATTTCCATTCCGCCGTAAACCAGGGTGATTTCCTTTTTTGTTCGATTTATTTCATGTTTTAATAGGAAATTACCTTGAAACGAACTGACGTTTGAAATGTACTTGAGTGCATTTTCATTAAATTGTTCTTTTTGGACCAGTCCATATCCAAAATAAATGCTGGGCAAAAGTACGATTAAAATGACAATAGTGATGGCCTGGTTGACACGTTTTTTTTGTGCAGCATCTACGAGCGTCCGGATGGGAAATTTCAACAATTGGGAAATAGCTACAGATGCTAGTGCGATAAAAACTGCATTAATGGTAAATAAGTAAAACGCTCCGAGAAAATAATCGAATTGAGCAGTGGCCAATCCGTATCCTGCCGTGC
>JAGNXB010000001.1 GCA_017985675.1 Saprospiraceae bacterium
AATGTATCCGCGCTTTTACAAGCATCACGCGATCCATTTTTGCGTGCAGCGGCGTTTCAGTTTTCCGCAGCGCGGTTCCGCATTCGTGGTTATGAGTCACGATATACCAGCGTATTATTAAATGGTGTATCGGCCAATGATCCCAGGAATGGAGATGTGTTCTGGAGTGAGTGGGCTGGCTTGAATGATGTGATGCGTGTGCAGGACAATATCGTCGGGCTGGTCTATACCGGCGAAACGATGGCCAATATGGGTGGTATCACCACCTTTGACACAAGAGCGCATAAACAGCGCAAACAAATCAGAGCTTCCTATTCTGTATCCAACAGGACTTATACCAACCGGGCCATGGCAACCTATTCAACGGGGTGGTTGAAAAATGATTGGGCATTCTCTTTTTCCGGGTCGAGGCGTTGGGCGCAAGAGGGATATATCCCGGGCACATTTTTTGATGGTTGGTCCTATTTTTTATCGGCGGATAAACGGATTGCTAAAAATCATATCATAAATCTGACGGTGATCGGTGCGCCATTAAAACGCGGCAGGTCAATAGGGAACACCAAGGAACAAAACGAGATTGCAGGGTCAAACTTTTACAATCCATATTGGGGCTATCAGGATGGGAAAAAGAGAAATAGCCGTGCATTAGATACCCATCAGCCGATGGCCATTCTCCGATATGATTGGAAAATGGCCCGCAACAGCAATCTGATGGCATCGTTCTCCTGGCAGGGCGGGCATTATGGTACAAGCTCATTGGAGTGGGCTAATGCGCGCGACCCCCGTGCGGAATATTATCGCCGTTGGCCGAGCAGTTCGGAGGATCCCAATGTGGCGATGGAAGTGTATGATGCCCTTGCCGGAGATGAGTCCTTGCGGCAGGTGGATTGGACGGCCATGTATGAAGCCAACAGAAATAGTTTGACAACTGTAAATAATGTTGATGGAATCGAAGGAAATTCAGTGACCGGTTTGCAGTCAAAATATATGGTGCAGGATTACAGAAGTGATTCACGCACCTTGCAAGGCCGTGTGGTCTTTCAAAAAAGCTTCGATGATCGCCATGTATTTAGCGCCGGTGTGCAGGGGCAGCAACTCACTACGGACTTCTTCAAGCAGGCCCTGGATTTATTGGGTGGGGATTTTTGGTTGGACATTGATCGTTTTGCTGAATTTGATTTTCCCAATAATCCGGATGTGCTCCAAAATGATCTGGATCGTCCAAACAGGGTAATCCGTGAAGGGGATCGTTTCGGATATGACTATAACATCCATGCCCAGAATTATCAGGGTTGGGCGCAACTCTTTTTATCCGGATCACAAGTTGATGGATTCATCGGTGCGGAGTTGGGTTATGCTGATTTTTATAGGGAGGGAAATGTACGCACCGGTCGTTTTCCGGAAAATTCGCTGGGCAATTCCGAAGTGGTTGACTTTCTTACCTGGAAAGCAAAAGGTGGTTTGACGTATAAAATAAATGGACGTAATTATATTACTGCCGCATTATTCGCGGCTTCCAATGCACCTGATTTTGCCAATGGTTTTGTGTCGCCGAGAACCCGCAATGATGTTGTTTCCGATTTGCCTGCAGAGCAGGTAAGGGGTGGAGAAATTGCCTATCGACTCCAGTCGCCTAATTTTAAATTCAGTGCGACAGGTTACATGACGGAGATTCAGGATCAGGTCAATGTAATAACGTTTTATAATGACCTGGCCAATACTTTTGGCAATTATATTTTGCGCAATATCGATAGAAGACATATTGGCACGGAATGGGGTCTGGACTGGAAAATTCTACCGGCATTGGAATTAAACAGTGCGGTGGCTTTGGGCCAACATTATTATACCGATCGCGCACTTGCAACTGTTATTCAGGATAATACCGGGGCGGCCATTTATACCGACCGAACGGTCTACCAAAAAAATTATCGCCTCGATGGGATGCCACAGGAAGCCTATTCCCTCGGACTTACCTATAATAGTAGCAAGTTTTGGTTTGCGAATATTCAGCTTAATTATTTCCGCAAATCCTTCCTGGACTTTTCTCCTGACCGTCGCACCGCGGCGGCTGTTGAAGGTGTCGAACAGGGCTCTGATCAATGGCATAGCATTATAGACCAGGAGGAACTCCCGGCCGGATTTATGCTCAATATATTTGGTGGGAAATCATGGAAAATCAAAAAGACCTTTTTATACCTTAATGTGGGTGTCAATAACGTGCTTAATAATACTGATTTTATTACTGGTGGATTTGAGCAATTGCGTTTTGATGATGAATCCCGTCAGGTGAGCCGTTTTCCCAATCGCTATTTTTATGCCTTTGGAATGAATTATTTTGTCAATCTCAGTGTACGAATTTAACCGAATGAAACATTTTTTATCCAGCCTTCTATTCCTCTCATTGTTGCTCTCCGCAGCATGTGTAGATCTTAAATTTGATGAACCACCAGTAGGTGGTGAACCTGTAAACATTATCCCCAATTCGACCATTGAAGAATTGAAGTCCAGGTTTGTTCCCGGGCAGTTTACCACTATTGAAGATAGTTTGGTCATCCGGGCCATTGTGATTGCGGATGATGCTTCAGGCCAATATTATAAAACCATCGTGGTCCAGGATGAATCTGCCGGGATTGAAGTAAAAGTAAATTCCATTGGCATTTTTAATGAATTTCCCATTGGACGGGAGGTATTTATTTTTTGCAAAGGCCTGGTCATTAGTGATTACAATGGGTTGATACAAATTGGCGGTGGTACTTACCTTGATAATGGCGAAACCAGACTTGGAGGAATAGAAGAAGTACTCATCAATAAATATTTGATTGCAGGTTTGCGCAACCAGAACATTACCCCCGCGGTGAAGGCAATTAATGCAGTGACCTCTGCTGATCTGAGCACATTAATCCAATTGGTGGATGTGCAATTTGCCGATGGCAGTGCCAATGAGACGTATGCTGATCCTGTTACCCAATTTTCAGTAAATCGTACAGTAGAGGATTGCACCAATAAATCCATCGTATTGCGCAGCAGTGGTTATGCAGATTTTGCAGGGATTCGGACACCAGAGGGGAAGGGTACACTAACGGCTGTATTAAGTATATTTGGAAGCACCTATCAATTAGCTATACGCGATACATCTGATGTCAAAATGATCGATGACCGATGTGGACAGGTACCCAACGACGGGCTTGAATCGCTTACGGAAAATTTTGAAACAGTGGGAGATGGAAAAGACGTCGCATTAAATGGTTGGGTGAATAATGCACAAAAAGGAACCAGGCTTTGGCGTGGCAAAACTTTTAGTGGAAACACCTATGTGCAGGCTACAGCTTTTGGAGATACAGGCGCAGAAATGGAAGCGTGGTTGATTACTCCGGCAATTAATCTAACTGTACCAAAAACATTAAACTTCAAGTCTTCGGTATCTTTTTGGGTACATAATCCGGCAACGCTTTTGATTTCGACCAATTTTAATGGCGTTAATCCGGCTACAGCAACATGGATCCCACTTACAGCAACATTACCTGATGCATCCACGACCAATTTTGCCTGGGTAGATTCGGGCACCATTGATTTATCCGGATTTACTGGCAAAGGCTATATTGCATTTAAGTACAATGGCAGTGGCCCGGGCGGTCAGACTACTACCTTTATTCTGGATGATGTGGTTATCAAAAATAAATAAATCGAAACCAGCTTTTAGTTGGTTGACGATTATTTCCTCTTTTTTCTTTGTTCTTGTAGCCTATTCTCTTACGGCTCAAATCTCCATATTGGAAGCCAGGCAATCAGTGCTGGGGTCGACCGTTACGGTCACTGGCATTGTAACCAGTGGTCAGGAATTTGGAAATATCCGATACCTGCAAGACGACGAAGCAGGCATAGCTGCCTTTCCCGGTAGTGGGTCAGTACCAGGATTTGCGACACAGGTCCAACGCGGTGACAGTCTTGTTGTCACTGGCGTGTTGGTTGATTTTAATGGCTTGTTGGAGTTGAGTCCCATCACAGGTTTTACTGTGATCAGTAAAAACAATCCATTGCCCGATCCGATTGTTTTGGCATTGGATGAAGTGAATGAATTTGTAGAAGGGATGTTAGTTCGTTACCAGGCGGTGCGTTTTGTGGAGACAGGTTTTTTTGCGGCCAATTCAATTTATACCCTGATAGATCAAATTGGCCAAGAACAATATCTATACATCCGGAGTAATCACCCCCTTGTTGGACTTCAGATTCCGACTGGCGATCAGGATGTGATTGGTATTGTATCAGATTACAATGGGTACCAGCTTTTACCCAGGGATGCCGCCGATTTTATTCCGGCGGGAGAATTATTTTTCACCCATCTGGTCGAACAAGTCGATTTGTCTACCACTTCCGTTTCATTTCAGTGGTCTACTAATATTTCAGCGGAGGCGGTTATCGCAATCGAGGATATGGATGGGATGATTCGATTGGATACGATAAACTCTTCAAATATTACGCACAGTTATGAAGTCCAAAATCTGAGCGAAGCGACACCTTATTTCATACAGGTTTTTGCGGAGCGCCCAGGGATTTCAGTTCCCGGCAATCGGCAGATGATGACCACTTCGTCGTCGCTACCAGGAGAAATCGAGGTCTATTTTAACCAATCTGTTGATTTTTCATTTAGCAATGGTCCGCTTCCGATTACGACCTCGGGTGATGAGATTCTTGATGAGCTTTTATCCCTTATCCAGCAAGCCACTCAAACTGTAGATGTATGCATCTACAATATCAATGAAGCGGTCATAGTGCAAACACTGAACAATGTGTATAACAAGGGGGTACAGGTGCGATTTATTGCTGCAGAATCGACCAGTAATACAGCATTGGAGCCGCCACCTCCTTTTCCGGTTATCTTTGGAAATGCTTCAGGATTGATGCACAATAAATTTGTAATTATTGATGCTGCCATCCCGGATAAAGCAAGCGTCTTTATGGGTTCAATGAACTTTACGACTCCACAGATTTTTGATCACCCAAACAATATGGTGCTATTTAAGGACCCGACCATAGCGCAAGCCTACACATTTGAATTTGAAGAAATGTGGGGTAGCAATAGCGCGTTTCCTGATTCAGCGGCCAGTCGTTTTGGATCTTATAAAAAAAATAATACCGCTCATCTTTTTCGAGTAGGAGAGACACTAGTGGAATCTTATTTTTCCCCCAGCGACAATACCAACAGGCAGATTCTGTCGGAGATTGAAGCCATGCAATCCAAGATGGACTTTGCATTATTGACCTTTACCAAGGATGATTTGGCAGAGGCAATGGCGGACAAATCCGGAGAAGGAAAATCCATTAGGGGGATAATTGACAATATCAATGATAATGGCTCTGAATACGCCCTATTGCTGAATGCTGGTATTCAAGTTAAGGACCATGAACCTTCCACTATTTTACATCATAAATATGCTACCTTGGATGGCAATCGGGTCATTACAGGATCACACAATTGGAGTAACGCCGCGAATCAGGTCAATGATGAAAACACTATCATAATCCATGATGAAGCGATAGCCAATCTCTTTTTGCAAGAGTTTGAAGCGCGCTGGGCTGAAGTTTCCGTCAGTTTAAATGAATTTGATCCTGAATATATCCTAATTGAGATTGCCAGTGTTCAGCCCGGGGTGCTTTGGATCAAAACAGATGTAGCCTCCGACAAGAAGATGCAGGCCCAGGTATTTGATATGTTAGGTCGAATGGTTCAATTGGATCATTCAGTTACACTACACTCAGGTCAGACATTGTCAAGTTTCGTGCTTCCCGATTTAGTGCCCGGATTGTATAATCTCAGCCTGCAAGATGTTGCCAGCGGACATCGAACCGTATTGCGATTTTTTAGCGCCCAATGACGATCCATATATGGGATTGCCCATTTTCCATTTTAAACAATTCAGTGTTGTACAGCACCATGCAGCGATGAAGGTAAACACCGATAGTGTCCTTCTTGGTGTCTGGTTAAATGCAACAAATCCCCATTCAATTTTGGACATCGGAACAGGAACGGGTATCATCGCATTAATGATGGCACAACGGTTTCCAGATGCCCAAATTGATGCAGTCGAAATTGACCACGGCGCTTGCCTGGATGCTGAAATAAATTTTAAGTCTTCCGTGTGGAAGAAACAGATCCATCTGTACCATGCAGACTTCAAGGAGTGGGCGCTTCTTCATCAAAAAACGGATCAATATGATCTGATCGTCACTAATCCACCTTTTTTTAAAAACAGTCTGCTTGCCAAAGACGCAAGTAGACAATCTGCACGCCATCAAACTTCACTTGACATCCGTGATTTGTTCATGATGGCAACGGCCTTACTCTCTGATGTCGGAAAAATAGCCATGGTCTTTCCCTTTGAGGGACTCCAAGAGATATTGTCCATCGCCAGGGAATGCAGCCTACATCAGGCCCGAACATGTTACGTCCGCTCCAGGCCAACATCAGCGCCCCACAGAGTGCTTTTTGAGTTTTCCAAACGTTCCGAAAAACACGTCGAAGCGTGGCATACACTCAAAACAGCACAAGGACATCGCTATAGTCAGGAGCACCTGGAAATGACGGAAGCCTTTTACCTGGAAAAATAAAAAGGGGCAAGTTTTTGCTTGCCCCTTAGGTATTAATTTTCCGAATGGTCCTCGGATGCTGCAAGAATTTCTTTTGCAAGATCCAGAATCCGAGTGTCTGTAAGTTCGACATAACCACCTTGTGGGCCAGGCTGAACGTGTTTTTCTACCAAATCACCTTCATCATTAACCTTGTTGGCACCAAAGTAGTTGCGGACAGTTTGTTCGTCTACCTCAAGTTCGTCGGCAATTTTTTTGACACTCCCATGAGGTAATGAATGCTTTATTTTTCTGAGTTCTTCAAATGTGATATACATAGCTGATACGTTTTGAATACTGGACTAAAGTTAAGTCATTAATTATAACTGAACAAATAATTTCTTATTGTAGGTTAACTTTTTGTGAAGAAAGTGATTCCCTTTTTACGCATTACAGAAGACAGCGTTGTTATTCAGAATTTTAACGGACCAGCGTAATTTCACCTCGAAGCGTGCGCATTTGGGTCAGTCCACATTGTAACAAACGTGCTTCTACAACGAAGGCATATGTATCCGCAGGCAAGTCCTGGCCGTCCTGGGTCCCATCCCATCCCTGTAGGGGATTTGTGGATTGAAACACTTTTACTCCCCACCTATTATAAATGGTGAGAACATATGCATTGGCGTCTTTTAACTCAGAAAGAATAAATTGATCATTGGTTCCGTCACCATTCGGCGTAAAGACATTAGGAATCTTATCGTGATTAAATGGCGACGCAGACAGATCAGACAAGTGTAACGTTTGGGTCCATGGGCCATTACATGGTGCGGGGTCAACCGTTATCGTATAGGTGCCCGTAATATTAAAAGTCAGGGTGTCACCCGATTGGCCATCGGATGAATTGTAGGTAAAGGGTGACATGAGCAAATTGTCAGATAAAATGATTTGTTCCCCCGGGCACAGAAGTACAGTATCTGGCCAAAGGGGAGCTTCCCATTCCGGAAGCAACGCCACATTGGTAGATCGAAAATAGCTACAAACGCTGTCGCTAAAGGTAAAGGAGTAAAGTCCGGGCATCACCACCTGGATGGAAGAATTTGTTTCTCCGGTATTCCAGAGATGGTCCTTTGCTTTGCCATCAAATGATCCATCCAGAGATAGGGTGTCACCTGCACATAAGTAGTGCACATCAGGCCAAATAAAAGGAGAAGGTGGGGATATGATTTCAATATCATGAATCAAGGTGTCTTCCGGCAATAATACACGAACGGAAAAAGATTTGTCCCTTGAGAATTGAATGGTATCTCCAGTTAAAATGGAGACCGAGTCTATTGACGAGATTTCCCAGATTGCGGCAGGGGGATTCGAACAAGCGGGTCGGTTAGTTAAAAATAATTGGATGAGTTCCCCTTCACAGGCTTGCTCAGGAGCAATAAGTCTCGGTATTGGTCTTACCACCAGATCATCCACATAATAATAAGCCAGCTCATTGCCGCCTGAAGGTGATTCGATACTATTGCTCCCGTTTGGAGTGTCTGTGTTAAACATATTACCTACTACAAGTGCATCTGCTACCTTGGTCGCTGTTAATTTGAATTTAATTTCTTTGTACTCGGATTCCGAATAGAAATTGAATGGAGGGGTTCGGTAGTCCGGAAAGGCTTCCACTTGACCGGCATTGGCATAATAGCCCCAATCGGTAAACCAAAAACTGATCAAGTCACTGGCAAGTCCTGACTCCGCTCTGAGTTGAATCCAAATGGAAATGTCGTATTCCTCACCAGGTATAAGCGGCGAACATAGCTGGTATTCCAAATTTTCAAATTTGCTTCCTGCCGAATGAAAATAGCCGCCGTGAGCTTTGCCCGATCTGGGCGAAACACAATTGTGATCAGACGTAGACGACGCAGAAGCTATTCCTGGAGGATTGAGTGGTTGGTTTGGATATGTTGGGGCACCAACAGCATAAAGCTCCCGAAAACAAAAGTTGTTCGGGTCAGGGGTGCTAGGTGCCGGGGTATAGATTTCATGGTCGCCGTTTACAGTCTGATTCTGTGCCAAACAAGCTACCCCAAGCGGAAAAAGGAATAAGTAAAGTATAGAAAATCGCGCAATAATCATTATGGTAAGTTAATATGACCAAATAGATAAGTGATTGCTTTGCCTGTAAGTGCCACGCGGTCACCGTTCAAAGAACAACGCAACAATGCGCCCCTGTGAGAAGCCTGGTATGCTGTGAACGTCGTTTTGTTTGTTCGTTCTGACCAGAATTTGGTCAATGTAGCATGGCCCGACCCTGTAGCCGGATCCTCATTAATACCGCTTTGCGGGAAAAAGCAGCGACTTACAAAATCATAGGTATCATCCGGAGCGGTGACAATCAATCCCCTCGCCTTCAACCTGGCGATGAGGGTTAGATCAGGATTTAGCTTTCTAAGTTGCTGGCTATCGGCAATCAGCGTGAGGAAATCCTCCCGGCCCTTCCAAAAACCTAGCACATCCACACCAAGGGCTTCAAACATAAATGGCGGTGGATCATAAGTGGTCAATTCATCAGCAGGTAAGTCCAGGGTATATTCGTCCCCATGGATATCGACATGCAACCATCCACTGCGTGACCAGAACTTGATGCGTTCACTGGGCTGGTCCAAAGCCTTTGAAATAACGTGCGCACTGGCGATAGTAGCATGGCCACAAATATTGACTTCAACAGTTGGGGTGAACCACCGAATATGCCATGCTCCTTTAATCGGAAGAATAAATGCCGTTTCGGCCTGATTATTTTCCTGCGCAATTTTCTGCATCAACTGGTCATCCAACCATGCCTCCAAAGGGATTACGGCGGCAGGATTACCGGAAAATAACCCTTCGGCAAAAGCATCCACGACGTAAATGGGTAATGTCATTTTTCGGATTTGACGCAAAATAAGCACTCTTTACTTTTTGAGCCCTTGATCGTGGAATGTTAATCCAAATTCAACTTCAGCGCTAAGCAGTTGTTACCTTTGTTCGTTTAATTAAGTAGAAGTTATGCATACGATGTCATCTGTTCTTGCTGAAGATCAAAACTTGCCCGTTATCCTACGTGATGTCGCTGAGAAGGTATCAACTGGACAGCGTATTTCAGACGATGAAGCTTTGGCATTGTATGAGGATGCGCCACTTTCATACCTGGGCGCACTAGCGAATGCTGTTCGTGAGCAAAAACACGGACATCGCACGTATTTTAACCGGAATTTTCATATTGAACCTACCAATGTCTGCATCTATACGTGCAATTTCTGTTCCTACTCCCGCTTAATTAAGCAGCGTGATCAGGGCTGGGAATTGAGTATGGATGAGATGTTTGATATAGTAAAAGCGTATGATGGTCAACCTGTAACAGAGGTACATATTGTAGGCGGGGTAATGCCCCAGTATAATTTAGCCTTTTATAAAGAGCTATTTGAACGCATTAAGGCGCACAGACCGGAATTACATATAAAGGGACTTACGCCTGTCGAATATTATTATATTTTTAAAAAGGCAAAAGTTACCTATGAGGAGGGATTTCGAATCCTCAAGGATGCAGGCCTGGATTCCATGCCTGGCGGTGGAGCTGAAATTTTTCACCCGGAAATCAGGGAAAAAATTGCCCATGATAAATGCACCGGACAGGAATGGCTCGATATTCACCGGGCCTGGCATCAGCTTGGAGGAAAAAGTAATGCCACTATCTTGTACGGGCATATTGAAGATTATTCCCACCGGGTCCATCATTTGTCACTGCTCAGGCAATTGCAGGACGAAACAGGTGGATTTCAAACCTTCATCCCCTTAAAGTTTCGCAACCAGGAAAACCAAATGTCACATATCCCGGAGGTGACTACTGTGGAGGATTTGAAAAACTATGCGGTAAGCCGCATATATCTGGATAATTTTGATCACATCAAAGCCTACTGGCCCATGATAGGCCGATCTGTAGCCCAGATGGCCCTGGCCTTTGGTGTGGACGACATAGATGGCACCATTGATGACACCACCAAAATTTACTCCATGGCAGGATCTGAAGAGCAAAATCCGGCAATGAATACCCAGGAACTGGTTACCCTGATCCGGTCGGTCGGGCGTACGCCAATAGAACGGGATACTCTGTATAATGTGGTCAAAGATTATTCAGATGTCCGGTTTGCTGAAGATGAAGTGTTTCGTGGCTATGTATCTCTACCTGTAGTCCAATCCTGATGTGGAAGGAAGTTTTGTTTGTGCGCCACGGTGAGACAGAGCTAAATCGATTAGGCATTGTTCAAGGCAGTGGTATTGATCCGGAACTCAATGAGACCGGCTTAAATCAAGCTCGATTATTCCACGAAAGATATAGTCAGGTGCCGTTCGAGGTGGTCATTACCTCAACGCTAAAACGGACCCACCTTACCGTCGAACCCTTCATAGAAAAAGGTATTCCCTGGATCAGTCATAAAGGGATTAATGAAATTTCGTGGGGCGACCACGAAGGCCGTCCCAGCGAACCTTACATGGTTGAGGCGTATAATCAATTAATCCAGGCTTGGGGCGAGGGCGATCTGGATGTTCGGCTTCCCAATGGTGAAAGCGCATCGGAACTCATCACGCGAATTGACCATTTTCTGGAAGAGCTGATTAACAGGCCAGAATCCCGTATCCTGGTTTGTTCGCATGGTCGTGCCATCCGGTGTTTGATATCTCGCATTAAGAGGCTGCCTCCGGCTGCGATGGAACTCGTGTCACATTCAAACACAGGCGTTTATCACATCCGGATAACTAATGGTGTTCCGGAGTTTTTGTTGGAAAATGATACATCCCACTTGTATGAGCAATAAGGTCTACCGGGTAGTGCTGGTAAATTACTTAAATACCTTGCCCTTTTTGAAAGGGATTTCTCAAGTTCTTGGCAACCAATGTGAACTTATACTTGCACATCCTGCTGATTGCGCGCGAATCCTGTTTTCGGGTGAAGCAGATTATGGATTGGTACCAGTAGGTGCGCTTATGGGGCGAAGTGATTGGAGACGCGTCACCGATTATGGCATTGCGTGTAATGGTAATGTAGATACGGTTTGTTTGTTTGGGAATAGCCCTATAACGGATTGGACCAGGGTGTATCTGGATTACCAATCACGGACCTCAGTGAAACTAACGGAAGCCCTTCTTGCTGATTACTGGCAAAAAAACGTTGAATTAATTCCGGCCACGCCAGGATATGAATCCCGTTTGAATATAAATGAAGGAGCTTTGATCATCGGAGATCGAGCCATTGAAGCTGCTTCGCAGTTCACTTACCATTATGATTTGGGACAAGCCTGGAAAATACATACGGGATTACCCTTTGTATTTGCTGTTTGGGTAAGTACTGGCGCACCAGATCCTGTTTTTGAATCAGCATTGAATCATGCATTTGAAGCTGGACAAAAGCAAAAGTCCGAATTAACTCATGCGCATCAGAATGCTTACCCCACCTTTGATCTAGACCAATATTTTAATAAGACCATTCACTATAAATTGGATGCAGAGATGGTGGAAGGATTGAATCGGTTCCTGATGTCGCCTATTGTATCAATAGAGCATAACGATTAAGGGGTGAGTGCCTTGACCAGGCCATCTGCCAGCCATTTGGCCAGTGCTTCCCTGTTTTCCTTCAGGACAATGCGGCGCTGATCTTCCGGGTTGCGAATATTAGCTAATTCAATGTATACGCCGTAGGGGCTCGTTTCGCGCAACATATAGAGATCCCTTCCGGTAACAGTCCCATGGTAGGTCCTGGATGCCTGATGTTGGCGATATTTTTCCTTGAATGTTTCGTGAAGCGTTTCTGCGATTTCCTTACTGACCTTGCTTTTTTTAAGGTGGTAAAAAAACACATCCTGACGGACTCCGTGGTTATTCGAATCGACATGGATAAATATGGATGTCTGCTTTTTTACACCCTGCTGCTTGTGCTTTTCAAATAATTGGTTGATAATAGTGGCTCGTTGATAAAGCCGTTCTTTTTGATTGAGGGGAATGGTTTTGCCTCCAAACGCTACCTCATCCTGATCACATTTCAGGTATAGTTCGTCCCGAATGCCATCATTATTGTCGCGTATGATCATATAGGCGATTGCACCCCTGGAGATTAAATGCCGACAAAGGCGCAGCGCAACATCATAGGCATACTCATCTTCACATAAATCATTTCCGGCACGTTTGCTCATAGCACCAGGATCAGGTCCGCCATGACCTCCTTTGATATAAAATACCTGGCCCTTCAGGATTTCTGATTCCCTAATGACGTTACTATATTTATCACCAAAAATGGGGTATTGACCGCTTTTGCCCACATGTACATCCAGCTCCACTAATGTTTCTGTTTCTTTTAATTCATCCGGACATTTAAAAAAATGATGCGGCACCCACAAGTCAAGGTCGGTCTCATAGGCCTTTTCTTTTATTCTATTTTTTTCTATATGTCGATTGTATTCCTGCACCCGAACAGCCAAATCATAATCGGAGATGTTAATCGTTGTGCGGATACTGCGGCCATTATATTTATATCGCTTGATCGGCAACTTATACTTTTTACCGCTGACAAGGCCATCTGTTTTCTCCATATTGTTGAGCAGGTAAAAATGTTCAACATTGCAAGAGAAGCCTTCCAGCTTGTACCGACGCAATAGAACGAGGACCCCATCACCCTTGGTAGCAACCGTAGTCACAAAGGTGCCGTCCTGCGCAAAAGCAGCGGTTTGGATACATATGAATAGCAGGTAGAGACAACGCACAGAGGGCAAATGTAGTGAATGGAGGAATAATACACCGTTTGCGACCCTGGTGACGGGATGAAATGCTGTACTTTTGCGCTATGCTTTCGACCACTCAACAGATCATTCACCTCATCCGACTTTATTGGGCACTGGAGGGTCGTAGTAGGCAACTATTAAGTGGGGTATTGTTGTATGTAGTTGCCATTGTTTTAGTTACGTCTTACATTTTTAGCTCGCCTGATGGAGAAACCTGGTTGGCACTATTCTGGGTCATTTTATTATTTGCTTCGGTCAATACAGGCGTCCTAAGCTTTGTGCAGGAGTCGGGTGGAAGGCGATGGTACTATTACCAGCTTGCAGGTCCATTAGCCGTTTACCTTGCCAAAGCTATTCATATGTTTAGTTTATTGTTGATTGTTGGCATGCTGACCCTTGGATTAATGTCCATCTTTTACGGCTTTCCTGTGCAGAATCCTCTTCTTCTTTTGTACGCGGCATTGTTATCCACTTCAGGGCTTTCACTGTTGTTTGCTTTTATGTCTGCCATTGCGAGCCAATCCGGTAATGCAGCCACATTGACGACAATTATTGGATTTCCCCTGGTCATTGGATTATCTATGCTGGCCGGTAAAATTGCGCGGGGAAGTTTGATGGCCGGGCTTACAGTGACTGATTTGCAGTGGGATTTTATCATGCTGATTGCATTGAATATGATGATAGGAGGGATGGGAATCCTATTATTTAGCTACATTTGGCGCGATTAATCTATCCAACCAACTCCTCCGATTGTCGAAGGCAACTCTAGTAAATGAGCGTTTTTAAACAGTATTGGTGGAAGGCTCTCGGTGTTTTACTGGTCCTTTATTCACTTGTAGCCGGAATATTGTTTCCACTTAAACCTGGGATACTTGAATCTTCACCAACAGCGAGCATTGTCGATACGACCATTGAGATTTCTATTCATGGCTACAATAGCCATTATATCTCAGCAGGTGAGAACAGGGTGTGGTTGAAGCTGAGTAATGAATTTATGATCCTGGCAACCGCAGTACGTCCGCTATCGGAAACGAATTTGGTGGCTACATTCCAGATCCCTCCATTTTTGCCCGTTCCGGAGCAAACAGCCGATTGTGCCATAGTCCTGGACAATGCGATTGATGGGCCTGCTGTCAAGCCCACGGCCTTGTTTTTGCGCCAGACGACGAATAATGTCGATATGGGATTTGCCTATTGGAAAAAGGATCTGATCCAAGATCTCCACGATGCCACAGGGGTTCGATTTCCGTTTAGAGGGATCCTGGAAGAGACCATCCGCAATACTTATTACCATGTACCAATGTGGTTTGGAATGATTTTTCTTTTTTTAGGTTCCCTGGTATTTAGCATCAAGTTCCTTCGTGGTAAAGATCCACTTGGAGCAGAAAAAACCCGGGCATTAAATATGGCGGGCTTACTTTTTGGTATATTAGGCCTTTTGACAGGGATGATCTGGGCCAAATTTACCTGGAATGCATTTTGGAGTATGGACGTTAAACAAAACATGGCGGCCATTTCTACACTTATATATCTGGCCTATTTTATGTTGCGATCAGCCATCGAAGATGAAGACAAACGAGACAGAGTTACTTCTGCCTATAATATTTTTGCCTTTTTTACACTAATCCCCTTATTGTTTATCATTCCCAGAATGACGGATAGCTTACATCCGGGCAACGGTGGCAATCCAGCGTTTGGAGGTGAGGATCTTGACAATACGATGCGCCTGGTTTTTTACCCGGCAGTATTGGGTTGGACACTCATCGGATTTTGGCTGGCGGATCTTTATTTCAGAACAGAACAATTGACATCGAAGGTTCAAACTTTAATCAATGACAACCAATGAGCAAACGATTCCCATTATTGGTTTTTATGTTGGTTATTAGCCACTTAGCAATAGCCAATGGAACCGGAGAAGATTTCTTTCGCGCAACCGGAAAAATCTATGTGGTTTTTACTGTAATCATTAGCATCTTTGCGGGTCTTATCTTCTTTTTATTCAGGTTAGACCGTCGGATATCACGAATTGAAAAACAAATCAATCCTTCATGAGTACTGGAGAACTTAGTTTTTTTGAGAGCGTGCAGCGCAACTTTGACAAAGCAGCGTCGCACACAGACCTTCACAAAGGCCTTTTGGAGCAAATTAAAGTTTGCAACGCTGTTTATTCCATGCGATTTCCTGTCAAAATCGGGAATGAATATCAGGTCATTGAAGCTTACAGGGTACAGCATTCCCAACACCGTTTACCGACCAAAGGAGGTATCCGCTACAGTCTTGCTGTAACACAGGATGAAGTAATGGCGCTTGCTGCCCTTATGACGTACAAATGTGCAATTGTTGATGTTCCCTTTGGAGGGGCTAAAGGTGGTGTGAAAATTAGTCCTCGGACCTATACCCCAAAACAATTGGAGCAGATTACTCGTCGGTATGCATCTGAACTCATAAAGAAAAATTTTATTGGTCCAGGGATAGACGTTCCTGCTCCTGACTATGGTACAGGTGGCCGGGAAATGGCATGGATCCTCGATACATATATCAGTTTCAATCCGGGCGATATCGACGGGGCAGCATGCGTGACGGGCAAACCAGTTTCACAAAATGGCATACGCGGTAGGGAAGAGGCAACAGGTCGTGGTGTATATTATGGCTTGAAAGAAGCACTCAGCTTCAAGGATGACATGGCCAAATTGGGGTTGACAACAGGTATGGCTGGTAAAACCATGGTCATTCAAGGTCTTGGTAATGTAGGCTCCTACACTGGTACAATTTGTCAAAATGAAGGTGATGCCAAAGTCATTGCAGTATCAGAATACGAAGGAGCCATACACAGTGAAAATGGTATCAATGTGGCGGACCTCATTAAGTTCCGTAAGGAAACCGGATCTATTTTAGGGTTCCCGGGTACTAAAACATTGAATGATAGAGGTGAAGCCCTGGAGCTTGACTGTGATATTCTGGTACCGGCCGCGCTGGAAAGCCAAATACATATTGGCAATGCCCATAAAATTAAAGCAAAAATTATCGCCGAAGCAGCGAACGGACCTGTAACTTCTGATGCAGAAGATGTTCTCCTCAAAAAGGGTATCCTCATCATTCCAGATATGTATATCAATGCAGGCGGCGTGACGGTATCCTACTTCGAGTGGCTTAAGAATCTGAGTCACATGCGCTTTGGCCGGATGGACAAACGATTCAACCAGCAGACTTATGCAAATATTGTCGATCTGGTGGTTCGCATGACCGGGAAAACACTCGGCGAACGCGAAAAACAACTCGTTGCCAGAGGTGCGGATGAAATCGATCTGGTGCGTTCCGGCCTGGAAGAAACGATGGTTACAGCATACCAGCAAATCCGGGAAGTTTACAAACGTAAAAAGAAGGTAGAAGACCTCCGTACAGCAGCATTCGTTAGTGCATTAAACAAAATTGCATCCGACTACGAATCACGCGGTATTTGGCCATAATTTCCCCAAACAGCATTTGTTAAAGCCTTTGGAAAGGGTCAATGTATTGATTGGCAATACATTGACCCCACATTTCCAAAGGCTTTTTTTATAGCTAAACGTGAAATTAAATTTGGGGAATTGGCTATTTTTTTTCAAATCCATAAACATTCTATTTAACTACAGGTTTAACCTGAAAAAAGATAGATATGTCAATAAATAAACTGGATAGGACGGATTTGCAAATTTTGGAAATCCTACAAACTAATTCTAAAATAACGAACCTTCAACTTTCGAAACGTGTAGGTTTGTCTCCAGCACCGACATTGGAACGAGTTCGAAAACTGGAAAAAACCGGAGTCATCAGCAGTTACCATGCCCAGATACAACCTTCTTCATTGGGATTGAATGTCCAAACTTTCATCTTGGTATCATTATCCTGGAAAAAGAAAGACGCACTCCACTCCTTTCTGGATAAAATCAAGAAGGTTCCTGAGGTGATCGAATGTTATATCATCACAGGCGAAGCTGATTGTCTCCTTAAAGTCATTGCCAGGGATATCCCTGATTACGAATCGCTGCTCTTCCGCCGGCTTTCCCAAATCGAGGAGATAGAACGCCTCAAGACCCTTATGACGCTTTCAACAGTCAAGCTATCCAAAATTCTCCCATTCAATTACAACCAGGAAATTGCTGATTAAACCTTTCAACAACTGGAAGGCATTACCTTTGTCAGCAAGACTATGAGCAAAAAAAAATCAGATAAATCACAACACCTTCTGTGGAAGGTACACATAAAGGGCGGTACCTGGGTTAATTATATCTTTGGGACCATGCATACCAGAGATGAACGGGTTCATGCCTTTTTGCCCCATTTGATGCCATACGTCCAGGATTGTAAGGTGCTTGCAACTGAATTTCATTTGCCTGATCCTGAGCATTTTCCGGCTGTCGTCTTTGACTCCGTGCCCGATTGGTGGGAGCCGCTTACCGCAAAACAGAAAAAGAAGATCAACATTTTATTGGCATCATATAACATAGGCGGTATCGAACAATACACGGTTTCCCCACCCTTGATGTTGATGCAGGCAGTTACCGCTGAAATCTTAGGAAAGGAGGCAGCGATTCCACTTGATCTTGAGTTGGCGTTACAAGCTAAATCTGCAGGATTGCGACTTGATGGGATAGAGACTTTGGAAGAACAAATGGGCATTTTGCATCAAATTCCCATTGAAAAACAGGTTGGTCAACTTGTAGCCCTCAGCAAGGATGTGCGCAAGTATACACGCAATCTTAAAAACCAGGTGCGGTGGTACCTGAAACAGGATATCCGGCAATTGTATAACGATTCAAGAAAACAATTAAAGGCCCTGCGGAAACTATTGTTGCTTAGAAGAAATCGCCTGATGGCCGATCGAATGGCCATAATGTGTGGCAATGAGCCCCATTTCATGGCTATCGGTGCAGCTCATCTGTGGGGTGATAAAGGGGTGCTTAACTATATGCGCCACGCCGGATATAAAATCACACCCGTACCCCTTCATGTCAAATAAAACCCAACGCACAGTTTTAGTATTGGGGGCCACCGGCCTGGTGGGGAGCCATCTCATACGGCAACTAACGAATGATCCTACTATTGGGACTATAAACATATTGACGAGGCGCCCCCTTGGGTTTAATGTTCCTTCATTGAAGGAATATGTAGTGGATTTCGAAGCACTACCTGAAAAATCGGACATGTTCGTCTGTGATGATGTCTTTATCGCATTTGGGACAACCATCGCTAAAGCTGGATCCCAGACCCAATTCAGAAAAATTGATCTGGAAATACCATTGGGAGTGACAACCAAAGCGAAAGCACATGGGGCAAAAAATTGTTTTTTAGTCTCCTCAGTAGGTGCGGATCCACAATCCGGTATATTTTACAACAAAACGAAGGGCGAACTGGAATTCGCCATCACCGGGCTTGACTATTCATCTTTTTATATTTTTCGACCGTCCATCTTGTTAGGACAAAGGGGTGAAAGACGGGTCTCGGAGTCTATTGGTATCTACATTGGTCAGTTTTTCCGTTGGATTAAATCAGATCTTTTGGGCATCTATTCTGGCATGCCTGCAGATGTGCTGGCTCAGTCCATGGTCGCAGCGGCCAGCCATCCGGAATTAGGCAAACATGTCCTGCACTTTCGTGAAATAGTAAACTTAATCAAAGCACATGAGTAATTCTCAACCAGATCGCATTTCTCAAATTCGCATAAACGTTGGGCTAAATGCTGAGCAGATTCCCGTTCATATCGACTGGGAAGCTGATGATCACGCAGGTTCTGGACCTGTAGCTTGTAAAGCTTTTTTATTGTCACTTTTTGAACGGTCTACAAAAGAAACGTTGCGTGTTGACCTTTGGACGCAGGATATGCAAGTCGCAGAAATGGATCGGTTGATTTTTCATACCCTCCGCTCGCTCGCAGATACCTATCTCAAGGCAAGTAATCACCTGGAGCTGGCCAAAGAATTTCAAGCTTTCGCCCATTATTTTGGTGAAAAAACGGGCATTGTGCCTTCTGAGGAGCAGAAATAATCATATGCCATTTGTGGCCCATCAGATTCAACTACCTAAGGCTGGAACTATCACTGTCTTCTTTTCGAAGCGGTATAATTGGATCAAAGGGATATGTCGAATTTCAAAATCACGGTCGAATATCTCCGGGAATAAGTATATCTTTGCGCCCGGCGAGAGCTATACGATCAGCTCCTTCTAATCCCCCAGGGCGGAGACGCAGCAAGGGCGTGAAGTCGTAGCGATGCGATGTAGTCTCTCGCTTTTTTTATTTCCAATCGCCTTGTCAATTGGTACCTGCCACAGGATCTCCACGCACTTTGTAAATTTAGGTCGATTACAGCACGCGGCCTATAATGCAATCGCAGCGGCAGGCAGCCTTATTGTCTTGTTTCCTGCATATCCCAACCCAGTTTGCCTGATTTAGATTTTCAGCATACATCGGGTTTTTTGCAAATAATTCCAATTCTATTCGTTCCGATCTCCTTGAGTGCCTACCTTTGTGTAAACCTTCCAATATGAAATTTTTTATCGATACAGCCAACCTGCAGGACATTCGTGAAGCAAAAGATCTGGGCATTTTGGATGGCGTGACTACCAATCCCAGCTTGATGGCTAAAGAAGGTATCAGTGGCAAGGATAACATAATGCGCCATTATGCAGCTATCTGTGAGATCGTGGAAGGCGATGTCAGTGCGGAAGTCATTGCAACTGATTATGACGGTATTGTGGCAGAAGGCATGGCCCTTTCTGAAATAGCACCTAATATTGTTGTCAAAGTGCCTATGATCCGCGATGGAATTAAAGCCATTCGGTACTTCTCAGACCAGGATATCCGGACCAATTGTACACTTGTTTTTTCATCAGGTCAGGCCATCCTTGCAGCTAAAGCAGGCGCAACATACCTCAGTCCGTTTATTGGACGGATTGACGATACCAATTGGGACGGAATGGAACTGATTCGGGAGATTGCTGAGATTTACGCCATCCAAGGCTACGAAACGCAGATCCTGGCGGCCTCAATACGCAGTTCGCGCCATATTGTCGATGCAGCCAAATCTGGTGCTGATGTTGTCACTTGCCCATTAAGTGCAATACTCGGATTGTTGAAACATCCTTTAACCGACATCGGCCTGGCACAGTTTCTGGCAGACCATAAAAAGGCAAATGGCTAGTCCATTCCCTTGTTAAGGGATGATCATCGTGTCACGGAAATAACTCAGTCCCGAAAATATACCTATCCCTGATCGGGTGCCCTCTATGTTGGAAATAATGATACCCGGTTGTCCAAACGGATTGATATTGGCAACGACAGACTGGTTGATCGAATTGACATAGTCATAATAGTCTCGGTCTATATGAACTAGCGTTTGAATCAGGGTGTCGCCAGTAAGGAAATTATACCCACTGCCAAAAACACCTTTTTCCGTTTCAAAAAAATCGTCCTTGACCAGGAAATCCTGCAAGGCCGTACTATCCAGACTGCCAAAATTTAACATTCGCCGATAATAATTCGCCACGCTCTGGTCCTCCCGAAAATAGGTTAATACGCGGGCCATAGAATCTGTATTAAAATCAACGACAACACTATCGATAGGAACAACCGGCATAATGCGGGTTTTTGCAGTCAAGAGGGCACCATCAGATAAGAGAATCTCCATTTGAAAGGTGTCCTGATAATCAAAGGGTACCATTTCAGTGCTACCATAATTGGCAAACTGACCGGTCAAAGGGTCAAAATAGAGCTGGTTGTTTAAAACAATATCAACACCTTTGTACCGGACAATAACTGTTGCATCATTAATCAGGGCCTTGGTAGGATCTCCAAAGTCAAAAGCATCGAAATAGCCAAAAGCCCTGGTAAGGAGTAACCGATAGGGCTTGCCTGGCTCTAGATAACACTCCACAACCGGTTCACTAAGATATTCCGGCAATTCGATGTCGACCTCTTTTTCCAGGTTGCAGGATGTCGCCCCTAGCCACAAGATGGATATCAGGATAAAAACAAAATGCCGCATGGTTTAAAATTTAAAATTGTAGGTAAGCGCAGGAATAACAGGAAACAAAGAAACCTGCTGGGCTTTTATACCCGTTACGACATCAATACCAAGATTCGGGTCTTTTTCTGTCGCTGTGTCCAAATACAAGAAGTAAGGATTTCGTCGGTTATACAAGTTGTAAATACTAACAGTCAAATCGCTCTCACCCCACTTGGGGAAAAACTTGATTACCAAACCCAGGTCCATGCGGTGATATGCGGGAAGCCGCACATTGTTCCGATCCGAATAAATGGGGACTGCCGGTTGTAATTGTCCACCCGGAATATCCTGAAATGTTAGCCTCCCGGTGGGTAACCATGCTAAATCACCTGAGCCATAGATCCAGGTACCGGTCAGCGTAATCCTACGGTTTAACGCATAAATTGCTACCACTGAAATATCGTGTCGTCTGTCGTAGCGGGGGGCAAAATATCGCCCGCCCATAATATCATCAAATGCTCCCCTCCGCACGAGAGCCAGCGTATAACCTATCCAGCCTGTGAGCGCACCTTCCTTTTTTTCGATATAAAATTCTGTTCCATAGGAATAGCCCTTTCCAAAAGTAAATTCCCGTTCCAGATTATTATTGGCAAATAAGTCAGCAAAGTTTTTGAAGTCTATTTGGTTTTGTAGATTTTTATAGTAGTACTCATTGCTGAACATATACTTTGGTCCTAACAACCACTGAAATCCGGCACTCACCTGGTCACTTATTTGTGGTTTCACCCCGGCGGTAGATGGATACCAGATATCTGTAGGCAAGGAGATGGATGAGTTGGCAACCAAATGGAGGTATTGGTACATCCGGGCATAACTCGCTTTTAACGAAATGGCTTCAGTAATTCGATAGTTGTAAGCCAACCGGGGCTCAATGCCACCATATACTTTGTTCTCTTGCAAAAATCCTGATAGCCTTAGGCCAATACTCAATGCAGAGCGTTCATTTAATTTCCATTCGTCCTGGATATACCCTGCGGATTCCCAGGCGGTAAGGTCCTGCCCGGCAGCAAAGGAAATACTGCCATCATCACTTCCTGCTTTTAATCGGCCTACAATAAATTGGTGTCGGGTGATTTCACCGCCGATACGAACATGATGATCATTATTGGGCGACCACGTGAAATCAGTTTTTAAGTTCATGTCCCGGATTCTCGATTCCAGGTTGAATGAAAAGCCGGTTAGTTTATTGCTTATCGTATATTGATAGTCGGAGTAAGTGAAGGTGGTATTTACAAATAAGTTAGGATTGATCAAGCGATTCCACCTGGCGGTCCCGGTTGCGTTGCCCCAATTGAAATTAAAATTGAAATTTTCATCATTGAATCCGAAAGCATCCCGACCAAAATAACCACTGAGATATATTCTGTCCCTTTCACTCAGTTGGTAGTTTACCTTGGTATTAAAATCATAAAAATAATAATCCGGGATCGGGGAATAATCCTCGTTGTCTTTGTTTGATTGGTTGATAGCTTTCGTGATTAGATCTGCATAGGTACGGCGTCCCGAAATAATGATGGATGATTTGTCCTTTACCAAAGGGGCCTCAAGTGTCAGTCGGGAGGCAATTAAACCAATTCCACCTGTTCCGGAGAACTTTTGATTGTTCCCTTCGTTGAGTTTGACATCAATAACCGAACTAAGCCTGCCGCCATATTGTGCAGGAAAACCACCCTTGTAGACTTTGACATCTTTGATGGCGTCGGCATTGAACGTAGAGAAAAAACCAAAGAGGTGGTTTGGATTGTATACAATAGCTTCATCCAGGACAAAGAGGTTTTGGTCGGCGGAACCACCCCGGACAATAAGACCGGTATTACCCTCAGAACCAGAATTGATGCCGGGTTTTAACTGAATTGTTTTGATGATATCTGTTTCGCCAAAAACAACGGGAATCATTTTCGCCTCGCGGACAGATAATTCCTGGACGCCCATTTGCGTTGATGACAACTGCTCTTGGAAGGAATTGGCCTTCACTACTACTTCGTCCAACAATTTCCCTGAGGACATTTTGAGCGTGATAGGTGTTGGCGTATCTGCACCAATTGGGTAGTCCAAATCCTGATATCCAACAAAAGAAGCGCGCAAGACACCGGTATCTTGCTCCATTCGCAAGGAGTAAAAACCATATTCATTGGTGAAAGTCCCTTCACCGGTACCCAGCACCTGAACAGTGGCGCCAATTAGGGTTTCGCCGGTCTCTGCATCTTTTACTACACCGTGCACACTTCGCTGAGCAAAGGCCGGAACAGTGGCTAAAAGAAGGGTAAAGGATATTATAAAGTGTGGAGTGAATAAAAATCTCATCATGCCCAATAATTGCCATCTTCGAATGGTTTCCAAACAGGCAGTATGGGCTTTATGTTGTTAGTTCGTGGGGTAAATTCGACAAAACCTTACTTATCATCGATGACATCGCCGTCCCGGGATCTGAAAGAAAAGTTCCTTTGACCCGATTAGCTAAAATCAAATTGATGGAAAGTGCCTGATGTCCTAACAACCGGGATAAGCCATAAATGCCCGAGGACTCCATCTCGAGGTTGGTAATCCGGAGCTTGTTCCATTGGAAATCAGGTAAGGCATTCCAAATGGCATCACTATAAAGCGGTGCACGCAATTGCCGGCCTTGAGGACCATAAAAACCTGGTAAGGTGAGTGTAATGCCATGCTGTATAAACTGACCTGAAAAATGCAGGAATAATTCAGGGTCTGATTGAAAAGCATATGGTTGGACAGGTAATTTAAAATGTTCGTCAGCGAAACATTCGAAATTTGCCAACAATTCAGTGGCCATAACCTCGCGGGCAGCATAAAAATGCATGAGATTATCAAGGCCCAAGGCAAATTTTGACAACACTACACTGCCTGGTTCTATACCTTTTTGGAAAGCACCAGATGTGCCCAGTCGAATGATTGTTAGCGGCTTAAACTCACTTTTAAGCTCTTTTTTTTCACGATCTACATTTTGAAGTATGTCCAATTCATTGAGCACTATGTCAATATTGTCTGTTCCGATGCCGGTGCTGACAACACTCAAACGACGGCTGCCTATATATCCTGTATGGGTTACAAATTCCCGTTTAGCAACACGGTGTTCAACACGATCAAAGAAATGGGAAACCTTTTCTACCCGACCCGGATCGCCAACTAAAAATACAGTGGAGGCAAGTTGTTCAGGATGAAGCGCCAAATGAAAAACTGTACCGTCAGTATTGTAAATGAGCTCGGAGGCACGAAAAGACATATAAGAATATTTAGAAAGGGAATTGTTGCTCGCGGAATCCTTTACAAGATAATTATTGGCAAAGAAGACGAATTGGCGGCGTTTCAATGATATTGCTTTGGTGGCCTGCCCGGTCCTTCACGTATATTAAGTAACTAAGTGTGTCTTCCGGAAAATTAGGATTAATGGTGCAGGGGTCTTGTCCATCTGGGAAAAAACAGCAGGTTGTATACAATACAAATGAAATCTCACCACTTATACCATTGCCAGTGCCCTGCTCCGGGACCTTTGGTAACCTATAAGCTGGTGGCATAAAGTTGTCACGGGTGTCCGTAAGATATAGGTCAAATCCGCCACCATCCTGCCCAATGTCACCATCGCCATCAGTAAAAGCGATAGTTATAAGGATGGAATCCGTATTAAATTGATTTTGGATGAGCATATCCCTGGAATAACTGAGGAAGCTGATTTGAGGCTCGACAGGATACTCTGGCGGTTTTAAACACGATCCCAGGAAGAGCAGGGATATAAAGAGGATGGACTTGTAACACATATTCATCTCAAAACGAAAGATACAGTCTTTTCGTTTAGATTTTGGTTTCTTTCGTCCAAACATTTCCTATTCCGTTATTTTGCACGGTGTTAATGATAGATAAGTATTGGCAGTCTAAGATTCGGGCTCTTCGGCCAGGAGCGTTTGAACAAATAGCTATGGAGCTCTTCCAATGGCAATTTGATAATAACCAATTATATCGAGCATTCTGCGAATTGATTCATCATACACCTGCAGAAGTGTTTGCCTGGCATCATATTCCTTATTTGCCCATTTCATTTTTCAAAACACATCGTATCCAGTCAGGTGATTGGGAGCCGGCTATGACATTTACAAGCAGTGGTACATCGGGAATAAATCAAAGTCGCCACAGTGTGCGTATGTATTCATGGTATCTTGAATCGGCTACTACATCATTTGCTGCACAATATGGTACGCCGGCCCAATATGCCTGGATGGCGCTCCTGCCTGGGTACCTGGAGCGTACAGGGTCCTCGTTAATTGACATGGCTGCTCATTTCATACGGCGATCACGCCATCCTGAGAGTGGATTTTTTTTAGATGATTTTGGAAAACTTAAAGCTCAAATTGATCGATTACATTTAGATCACAAAAAAGTAGTTCTGCTTGGGGTAACGCATGCTTTGTTGCAATTTGCTAAACAATTCCCCTCCTCCTGGAGCCAGGACATCATCGTAATGGAAACGGGAGGCATGAAAGGCCATGGACCCGAACTCGTTCGCTATGAAGTGCATCAGCAGCTCCAAAAAAGCCTTGGTGTGGATCATATCCATTCAGAATACGGAATGACAGAACTCTTTTCGCAGGCATATGCCCCCAAAGATGGCCTTTTCCATCCGGGGCCTGCAATGCGGGTCACTACAAGAGAGATCAATGATCCCTATTCTTTTCCAGGCTATGGCAAAACGGGTTTGCTTTGCATATGTGATCTCGCTAATTACGCCACGCAGGCTTTTATTGCCACGCAAGATTTAGGTCGAGTATATCCCGACGGACGGTTTGAGATGTTAGGCAGGCTGGATGGAAGTGATATTCGGGGCTGCAATCTGCTGGTTGGCGATGTGTAAGGAGTTGTTTGATAATCTCACGCAAAGCAAATCATCGGTAAAAAAAAAAAAAAGAGCCGCACAGTTAAACTGGGCGGCTCTTTTTGTAGAGGTTGCGGAACAATTAACGCAAACGGAAATTGCCAGAACCTGTCAGATAACCTTTATTGTAAACTTCAACCTGGTAAGTTCCTTTTTCCAGTGCGATGCCGGGTTCCCAATTCAGGCAAGTATTCACGGCTTGTTGGTTGTAATCTACTGTCTTTGTTACCGAAAAACGAACTTGTTCGCCTTCTGCCGTAGTAAGGATACCTGATCCGGAATCATCCATGGCAAGTGTTTGGCCTATGGGTGAAATAATCCGAATGTAGAATGTTTCATCTCCTGGTTCAGCTACTGCGTTTGGACCGGCATCAAGGCAGATTTTTAATCTGTCAATGTTATTGGCATAACGCTTTTTGGACTCTTTTCCAGAATCACTTATTTTGTAACCTGAAACTTCAATTTTCGCTACGGGTACAACACTTGCTTTATTCACTTTCGAGCTAAGGACAACGTTTTGACCTTCCAGCTTTGACTTTTCAGCGGCGAGACTTGCTCTGGCTGTAGCCAAATCGTCATTTTGTTTGATTTGGTCTTCTAAATTGGTTTCAAGGTTGCGTTTTTCTTCACCCAATTTTGTGTTTTCTTCGGTGAGGAGGGCATTCTGCTCACGCAATGCATCTAATTCAGCCAGATAACCATCTGCTTTCGTTTGCAAATCCTTTAATCTGGATTTTATAGACGAATAGTCTTTAGTCGTGCTGATCATTCGTGATATATCCTCTTTTTGAGCGGATAATTCAGCCTTTTGCTGATCAATCAGAAGGTTCATTTCTTCATTATCACCGCGCATTTCCTCAAGCTGGGAGAGCGTTTCGTAGTATTGTTTCTCAAGTTCTACGTTTAACTTCTCGGCTTCAGCCAAATCTTCTGTCTGAGCGTCAATGGTTTTTTCATTTTTATACTTGTCATAAAACAACCACGCATTGACAGCTAGAAGCGCTATGATGGCGATAATTCCGATATTGACCCAACGGGAGGAAGAATTTTTAGGAGAGTTCATACTTTAGGTTTTGTGATACCAAACGAAGGTGAAGGAGCGCATATTGCTATGTAAAGATAGTTGTTTACCCTAACACGCTGATCCTCATCCGGCAAAAGATACCTTATTTTTTTGATTTACTTTTCTTGCACTTGAAATTTACGCTTTTTTGTACCTTATTCGCCGAACGTAGATTCTAACTAAATGGCCATACACTACCCCTTACATCACGTGTTGTTTCTTGATATAGAAACGGTGTCCGGCAAAGCCCAATTTGATCAATTGCCCATGCCTGAACAACAACTTTGGACCGAGAAGGCCCGATTTTGGATGAAAGAGTTTGAAGGTGAGCCAGATGCTGCAGCCCGGTGTTACCAAAACAGGGCAGCTATTCTGGCGGAATTTGGGCAAATCATTGCTATTTCAGTTGGAATTCTGGTCAAAGGCAACACGCCGGACGAAGATACTTTTCGTTTGAAATCCTTTTCTGGTGATAACGAAAAGGTGCTAATCCAGGATTTTGTAGATCTGTTAAATACGCATTTTGCAAGTCCAGACAAGTACTTTTTGTGTGGCCACAATATCAAGGAATTCGATATTCCCTATTTATGTCGGAGGATGCTAATGCTGAATATATCGCTTCCTGCAATGCTTGATGTGAGCGGAAAGAAGCCATGGGAAGTTAAACATTTAATCGATACCCTGGAGCTTTGGAAGTTTGGGGATATCAAACATTATACATCCCTCAAGCTTCTGGCGCATTGTTTAAATGTGCCTTCCCCAAAGGAGGATATAGATGGCAGCCAGGTGGGAAGGGTATACTATGAAGAGCAAAACCTTCCCGCCATTGTACGTTATTGTGAGCGGGATGTACTTGCTGTCGCACAGGTGCTACGACGGATTATGCATCTCCCGCTGTTGGAAGAGGGGGAAATTCATTGGTCTAATCCAAATGCGGATTCAAAAAATGCGGAATAAAGCGTTTACATGGGTTGTTGTGTACGACCACAATTTGCATGCTCCAAACGGAATGACCGTATTGTTGAATTGTCCTTTTTGCACATTTTAGATCCTTTTGATTTTACAATATGGAGATAGACAATGGAGTTTTTCTCAACAATAAAACGATGTCCATCGTAGCGTCTTCATTTTTTTACCTTCGCACAAAACTTGACCTATGATACCATTGGTTGCTCCATCCTTACTAGCTGCTGACTTTACCCGACTTCAGGAAGACATCAATATGGTCAACCAATCTGAAGCTGATTGGCTTCACCTGGACGTCATGGATGGTCGTTTTGTACCCAATATCACTTTCGGAATGTTGCTTGTGGATGCGGCAAAAAAACTTTGCACCAAACCCCTTGATGTGCATTTAATGATTGTTGAGCCGGAGAAATACGTAGACGCGTTTCGGGAAGCAGGCGCTGATATTATTACGGTCCACCTGGAGGCTTGCCCCCATTTACACCGCACTTTGCAACAGATTCGAAATTCGGGTGCAAAGGCAGGTGTAGCACTCAATCCACATAGTCCGGTTGATTTGCTCGATGATGTATTAGAAGACCTTGATCTCATTTGTTTAATGTCTGTGAACCCGGGTTTTGGTGGGCAAAAATTTATTTATCGCACACTCCACAAAATCCGGCAACTGCGGGAAAAATTAATCGAACGCAACCTTCAGGCGCTTATTGAGATTGATGGGGGCGTGGGATTGCAAAATGCTGAAGCCATAGTAAAAGCAGGGGCCCATGTGCTAGTGGCAGGGTCCAGTGTATTTGGCGCTCAGGATCCAAGTCAGGCAGTTTCCAAACTTAAACATATCTACCGGGAATCCGTACTTGTTTAATCAGTTCCACTTATACATCTATGCGTCGTCTATTACCAGGCTTGCTGTTTGTTTTGCTTTCTGTTTCCAGCAGTACACTTTGGGGACAACGCACCGAAATATATGGTCTGGTAAGGGATCAAATGAGCGGCGAGCCCGTCGAATTTGCAACCATATTCAAAGACGGAGACACCAATGCCGCCGAGTCTGATCTCGAAGGGCGCTACCGGCTGGAAGTGCTACCTGGAGAGAGGTTAATCATTAAATGCACCCGGATCGGTTACAAGCAGGCTGAGTTTATCCTTACCCCACTGCCATCTGGCAGTCGTCAGCGCATTGATTTTTATCTTGTTTCATCCGAATCCGGAGTTGAGGTTATTGTGCGTGAGAGTCGAATAGAAGAACGAGGCATGATCCGGGAAGATGTCTCCAACCTCAAATTGATTCCTTCTACTTCCGGCAATTTCGAGAGTGTTTTACCTGCTATTGCGCTAGGTGCTTCCTCAGGAAGTGGGGGAGAACTCACCTCCCAATACAATGTTCGTGGCGGAAACTATGATGAAAATCTGGTTTATGTCAACGATTTTGAAATATACAGACCCCAGCTTATTCGTGCTGGACAGCAAGAAGGCTTATCCTTTCCCAATATTGACCTGATCAGAGATATCTCCTTTTCCTCCGGTGGTTTTGAAGCCAGATATGGAGACAAAATGTCATCCGTACTGGACATCCGTTACAAACGTCCCGATTCGCTCAGAGCTTCCGTTTCAGGCAGTGCTTTGGGAGCTACAGGCCATTTAGAGGGCAGTTTGAAAATAGGCAGAACCAATACCCAACGCCTGCGCTATTTGGTGGGCGCCCGATATAAAACAAATCAATATTTGCTTAATTCCCTCGATGTCCAGGGAGAATATGTGCCCAACTTCACAGATTTCCAGGCTTACCTGACCTATGATATCAATCGGGATCTTCAGGTAGCACTGATTGGCAATTACAACAGGAGCGTATATCAATATAAACCGGTATCCCGTTCTACTGCTTTTGGGTTTGTCACCTACGCTCTTCGCCTGTTTTCGGTCTACGAAGGTCAGGAGGATGATCGCTTTACTCAAGCTATGACGGGAGTTTCACTGACGTACCTTCCTGAAAAATCCAGACGTCCCCTGTATCTAAAATTGCTTGCCTCAACGTTCAATTCCCGGGAGGTTGAGGGTATTGATATCATAGGCGCATACAGGCTAAGTGAAATTGATATTAATCCTGGTTCAGAAAATTTTGAGCGCGAAATTGCGGTCCTGGGAACAGGCATCCAGCACACCTATGTCCGTAATCAACTCAATTTTCAAGTGAGCCAATTAGAGCACAAGGGTGGAATAGAGTGGCCATCATGGCTCAGTGGAAGTGGACGAAGTGCACATTTTTTACAATGGGGTGCTAAAGGTTCGCATGAATGGATACTGGATCATATCAATGAATGGGAACGCCTGGACTCCGCAGGTTATTCATTGCCTTATGATCTGGACCAGGTTCGAATTCAGCAAGTTGTGAAAACGAGAAACGAACTCCAAAGCTTAAAGTTTAGCGCATACATTCAGCATAGCTGGACCTGGACTTCGGAGGATGTAATGGACGTGCAGGTGATTTCCGGTTTGCGTGGCGGTTATTGGAATCTCAACAAAGAACCATATCTCACACCACGACTCCAAATGTTATTCAAGCCACTCAGAGGCAAAAAACGAAACAGCTTCCGCTTTGCCTCCGGATTGTATTATCAACCCCCATTTTACAGGGAACTCAGAAGTCTGGAAGGACTAGTTAATGAGTCTGTTGAAGCCCAAAAATCATGGCATGTTGTAGGAGGTTATACCCGGGATTTTTTCATGGGTAAAAATAAACGAATGCCTTTCCATTTTACAATGGAAGCTTATTATAAACAGTTGTGGGACCTTGTAGGCTATGACGTAGACAATGTGCGGATTCGGTATGCAGGCCAGAATAATGCAACAGGATATGTTACCGGGGTAGACTTTAGGATTAATGGTGAATTTGTACCTGAGGCGGAATCCTGGATCAACTTATCGTTTTTGCGTGCACGCGAATCTCTGCGTGGTGTCGACCATTTAGTGCGTGAAATTGGAGACCCGGCAGCCCGCGCAGTCAAAGATGTACCCCGCCCATCAGATCAATTCATGTCGATGTCGATGTTTTTCCAGGATTACCTTCCAAAAAATAAAAACATCAGGGCTCATATCCATTTTACTGTTGGCACGGGCTTGCCTTTCGGGATTCCCAATGATAATATTGTATATCGTAATACGTATCGCTTTTCGCCTTACCATCGGCTGGATGCCGGTTTTTCAGCTCAGATCTGGGATCGCGAACGATTGTCAAAACGACCCCACCACCCCCTTCGATTTACGCGCAATACCTGGTTGAGTCTGGAGGTGTTCAACCTATTTGGTGTTCGTAACGAAGCATCTTATACCTGGATCAAAACGGTGTATAACACCCAATATGGCGTACCTAATTATCTCACTGGTCGTCGGGTAAATCTGCGATTGCGGGTGGAGTTGTAACCCGCTCCATCACAGCAAGGTAGAAGCCATCATAGCCGAAATCATCAGGAAGGAGTTGCTTTTCTTCAATGAGGCGATAATCCGGATGTTCTGACAGGAAATGATGCACTTGATCCTGGTTTTCTTCCGTCAGGATGCTGCAAGTAGCATACACAATTCGCCCGCCAGGTTTGACCATCGGGGTGTATTGGCGCAGGATATCTGCCTGAACTGTCAGACAACGGTCCAACACTTCTTGCCCTAATTTCCATTTGGTGTCTGGATTTCTCCGTAATACACCAGTCCCGGTACATGGCACATCCAAAAGCAAGCGGTCTGCAGATCCGTAGAGGCGTTTGATTGTTTTTTGATTGTCGATTTTTCGAGCTTCTACATTATTAATACCAGCCCTGGCAGCCCTCCGTCGCAGCTCCTGGAGCTTATATTCTTCAGGATCCATAGCAATGATCTGACCTTTATTCTCAGCCAATGCGGCCAAATGCAGGGTTTTGCCTCCGGCACCGGCGCAGGCATCTACTATACGTTGGCCGGGATGAATGTCCAATGCCAGCGCAATTTCCTGTGATGCTAAATCCTGCACCTCAAACCAGCCTAATTGGAATGGCTCAGTTTTGAAAACATTCGCCCGCTCTACAAGTTCTAAAGCCCATTCGCCGCGCACGATGGTTGGAATCTCCAGCAACATGAGCGCATCTTTAGCATCAATCAGGGTGCATCGTAGCGGGTTGACCCGCAGAACTACAGGTGCATGCTTGTTTAAGGCATGCATTAAGTTTGGCCACCGTTCGCCATAGGTTGTTTGCCCTTTTTTGTCTAACCAATTCGTGATAGACTCCTTAACGGCAAGTGGTGTAGGTTGGGGCCAAACTGGTTTTGGTGGAAGGTGATCCCATTCTGGCCAGGGCGGGAGGACATAACCCTTATCTTGTAGATACCAGCCTACGACATGCAATAAGCGGAGGGAAGGACCAATGCCATCCGTATAATGGCGTAGGTATCGGATTATAGAATAGGTTGTCTCAGCGACAAAAGCACGATCACGGGCGCCCCACAATGGATTGTCTTTAAATAATCTCGCAATAACTTTGTCTGCAGGATGTCCTTTTATGAGGGAATGTTCAAGGGCGGCCTGGACACCTCGCACAAGATTTTGATGTAAACGGGTGAGTGGCGTGTCTGTCATAGCCCAAAAATAGGAGTAAATGAAGGGAAGTAGATGGCTGGATGGAAGGCAAAGGTAGCAATGAGCATCTATTTTTTTATACTATTGGTTTGAATTGAAAAAAAGCTATACCTTTGCAGCCGCTTACAATCTGCCGTTCGATTGCGAATTCAGCAGATTATGGTCTTACCAATTAACTTGAATAATGGCCGTTAAAATCCGTTTACAGCGCCACGGACGCAAACAAAATCCGTACTACAAAATTGTTGTAGCAGATGCCCGTTCTCCCAGAGATGGCAAATTCATTGAACGTCTTGGTTTTTACAACCCTATGACTGTTCCTGCAACTATTGAAATCGATCGGGAAAAAGCCCTGGATTGGATACAAAAAGGTGCACAACCTTCAGATACCGTCCGAGCTATCCTGCGTTTCAAAGGTGTCCTTTTTCACAAGCATTTGCTTCGCGGTGTTGCTAAAGGCGCGCTCACACAAGAGCAGGCTGATACCCGCTGGCAGGAATTTATTGCAGAAAAGGAATCCAAAGTGGAGGCACGACGCAATAAAGTTTCTGAGGAGAAAAAGGAATTCCACAAAGCTGTTTCCGGCTCTGCGAAAGTCGTTCCACCTGTAGTTGTCCCTCCAGCTCCAGTCGAAGAAGCAGCCCCGGTTGCTGATGAGACGGTAGAGGCTGTTACAGAAACACCAACCACAGAAGAAGTTGTTGCAGCGGTAGAAACACCTGTTGTTGCCGAGACGCCCACAATTGAAGAGTCTCCTATTGCTGAAGTACCTGTAGAAGAGGCACCTGCTGCTGAAACACCCGTTGAAGAAGCTACGGTAGAAGAGTCTCCGGTAGAAGAAGCTCCCGTTGAAGAGGCTCCTTCAGAAGAAGCTCCTGCCATCGAGGAAGAAAAAGCACCAGAAGAATAATTTATTCGGAAGTTTATATTCCAAATTTGATAAAATGCTGCCCCCTTAGGAAACTTTGGGGGCAGTTCTTTTAGGCAAAGGATTTATCGTACATTTGCCCCTAGTCGGGCAGTTTAGGAACCTGACAGCCCCTAAGGGTTGTCAGGTTTCGATTTAATAGCAAAAGCCACAAAGCAATAATTATGAATCCATTAGACCAGCAATTTCAGGAGGAGCTTCAGGATCTGATCACCCAAATACAGGAATCAGAAGAGCTTGCAGCATTTGTCGAAAGTGAAGAAGAAGCCGAATATCTGGCATTAAGGGAAACATTCGAGCCGGCATTAGCCGAGCTGTACCGGAAAGTTGCGGTGGCTTATCCTTTACAGATTCTCGCATTAGAAGAACTCATGTTGGATGAACGGCTGGAAGGACTTTATCTGCCAAAACTTTTAGGTTTTAGTGTGCTTCGAGGCCCTGTCAATGATGCAACTCAGTTTTATTATCCACAAGAACAGTTCCGAAAAGTATTGCTGGCAATATGTAGGTCTGCCAATTTTGAAGAATTGCGCAAACGTATTGGCCAAACAGTGCAAATCGGCTTCGCATTAAGTTCCCATATATGGATCAGCAACCTTTTAGACGAAGTGGAAAATCGGCAGGTACGCCAATATCTTCAATCACAGATTCAGGAGAAATATTACGATAAAGAACAACGCCAGGATGGTTACCGCAGGTACTCGGGTCAGTTTAAGGATGAGATTTTCACAACGGTTGAGTTTCCCAAAACCTTGCCTGAATTGCGTCGCCTCTTTCCAGCAGTTCGCAACTTTATGGGTAGAAGGATCCAATTAAACCTGGACAACTCCATGCTCCTAGGTCCAGTATATGACCTAATTAGCAGAGATGAACTATTGGGATCGCACGAACACCGGTATTTGCTGGTCATGTTCATAAATTTCTTTGATCCGGACAAAGTCTATAAGGATCAGGTCGGCAAAATTTTCAATAAGCTGCGAAAAGATGAGCCTGGCTTTAACGACCATTATTTCGAAATTCTGGCCGAGCTCCATCATAGTAAATACGATATCACTTCAGCGTGTGACACACGAGTGGCTAACTTGATTGACAAGAAGATTAAAGATGATATTCTCAATTATTACCCACTGGTCGAGATTATTCATACCAAAGGATATGTGCATCCGGATGTCATTGAAGAAGTAAGAAATTTTTATAGCCAGCATCAAGGTGTAAGTTTGGTCAATGAGTGCATGCGCCTTACTATATTTAGTTACTTGCGAAAGTTTTTAAACAATATCGCTGTTTCGGATTATCCCGAACTCTTTGAGATTAGTAAGGTTTATGCAGCTTACTTTCAAGTTTTTGACAATGAATATTTCAAGCAGGATGTCAAGGCATTAAACATGACGTATTTGCGCAAACTGGCCAAAACGTTTACGGACAAAAGAGGAAAGGATTATCAGGATATCAAGCGTTTTGTCCAGTCAACATTTGTTGATCTTGGTTTCCTTACGGAAAAGGAAGTTGTCGAATTTTTTAAAACGCGCCGTAAGGTGAAGGTAGAAGGCGAGTAGATTTTTTACCTGGCCAATCTGGGTTTAGGGGGTGAATCGATAACCTACCCCTCTGATAGAATGGAAATATTTTGGATACTTTGGGTCCTTTTCAAAATATTTTCTAAAGTTGAGAATAAAGTTGTCTATCGTTCTCGTTGACGGGTAGATATCATATCCCCATACGATCTGCAGAATTTGTTGCCTCGAAACAACTTCATTTGGGCGTTCTACCAACAAACGCAATAAAGCCGTTTCTTTCTTCGTGAGCATCACCGGGCCTTGGGGCGAAGATGCTTCGAACGATTGAAAATTGATCCAATTATCACCAAATCGAAAAGTTTGGGTTTGTTCAGTTTGTACTTGAAACGATGGTACAGTTCTCCGAAGCAGATTGGCCACTCTTAAGAGTAATTCCTCCAGGTTAAAAGGTTTTGTTAGATAATCATCAGCACCGGTACGCAATCCCTCTACCCGGTCCTCGGGTGCATTCCGTGCGGTCAGCATGAGGATAGGGGTGGGGTCGTTTAAAATACGAATGGCAGCACATACCTCCATTCCACTCATTCCGGGTAACATAACATCAAGGATGACCAGATCAAAATGTGCTTGATTAAAAACGGCTAAGGCGTCCGAACCGGATGGTGCAGACGCAACCTCATATCCCTCCAATTCCAGATTTAAAGTTAGGATATCCCTTAAGCTGGATTCGTCTTCAACGATGAGAATGCGTTTCATGAGGTATAGGGAATGTAATTGAAAAAACACAACCGGAGGGCGAGTTGTCCTGAAGCTGCAACTTGCCATTATTTCGCAATACGATTTCTCGCACTATATACAGCCCTAATCCACTGCCTTTATGCGTCCGTTGATCTTCATTGCCCATCCGATAAAACATATCATAGACTTTAATTTTTTCAGGATCCGGAATGCCCGGACCCCGGTCAGCCACGATGAGTTGAAAGGCACGATTATCGGATTTACATTTGACGAGTATAGGATGCGTATTTGAACTATATTTTGCAGCATTTTCGGTCAAATTTCGGAAGATGGTTTCTAAGCCATCCCAATCCAATGTGCGCTTTTCCGTGATCACATCCGACATTTCTAAGTTAATGGAGTAAGTCGGCCATAGATGGATGAAATCATTTACCCATGCCTTCAGCATTTCCTTTGGATCCCGTTGTGAGAGTACGGGAGTATAATGTTGTCCAATTCGAGCGGCAATGAGGACTTTGTTTATGGTATCGTTCAAACGTGTGGTTTCCTTTAAGCCACTCCAAATCAATTTTTTCTTTCGATCTGGATCGAGATCATATTTCAACAACGTTTCCAGTGCCAGTTGGACAGAGGCCACAGGTGTTTTAAGTTCATGCGTAATCGACATAAGGAAATTTCGTCGTTGTCGATTGATTTGCATTTCTTGCAGGAAGCCCCGCATCAATAACCATATGCCAACTCCAACACTAGCCAGGATAAAGAGGGTTTCGCCAATGATCATCGTTCGTTGACGCTGGTACCTATTTGTTATCTCTTCTGTGGTAGGATAATTGTCCCTTTCCGGCAAGTCGTAATGGCTGTAAATAAGACTTATCCGAAGCTGTTGATTATAAAGGGTTTTGTTTTTTTGATAAAGCAATATGCTCCACCAAACCAGGGCCAGCAGGATATAACCTATTGTCAAAATGGTGACCCATTTTATCCTGTTGTTGAAATACATCATCTCATAACAAATGTACGCGCAAGTTGACTGATCCTATCCGATTTTTAAGCCGACTATCTGGATTCAACTAGGTATGTATCGTTGCGAAGAGGCACCGTCGCCTTTATGACCTATTTTGGGCTATCATTCGATCAGATTATCTAAAACATGGGTTATTTTTACACCAACAACTCCCAAAAACAAATGGATTATGGCATTCCAGGCACTGGCTTTAGCAATTAGGAACACACTTATTGATCAGGGTGTTGTCGAGTTGCCTGGTATCGGGAAATTTACCTTGAATTATTTTCCAGCCAGGCTATCAAGAATTGAATCGACACTTTATCCCCCTTCAAAAAAAGTATCATTCCAAAAGGGCGGCGCTGAACACCTTGACTTACATAAACTTGGCTTGCACTACGCAAATGCGTTATCCACACTTTCCGATCAACAGGGCAGGAGCCTGGAATCGGATCTGAATGGCCTTGCCAGTTTGGTTTTGAATGGTGAATCCGTTGAATTACACGATGTTGGCCAGTTTTTTAACAATGAAAAGTCGGAATTAGATTTTGTAGCCTCCGGATTTAATTATCATCTGGATGTTTATGGTTTAGGCCCAATAAATGCCAGGCCCTTACAACGCCGTACGGCTGCTCAGGCTGCGAGTGAAGCCATTGCTGCTAGCGGGCTGACGGTGCCCAAGAAGAATATTCCTTCAGCAGCACCTCTTAAAGATAGGTTGTTCCTGCCTGTGCTGGCAGGGGTTTTTCTCCTTGCAATTGGTGTAAGTATTTGGCTCCTCATCGGGCCCGATCCTTCGCCCACGACACCAGTAACAAGCGAAAGGTTGGAGCCACAAACTGCTGATACAGAATCTTATTCAGATGAAGAGGCCCTACGAAATGGATCTGATGTAGTCGATTCTGACACACTGGATCAAATTTCCAACGAAGAGGAAATGATTATTTCTTCTCCCGCGGAGGTGGATAGTCCAATACCTGGAGTGGAACAGTCATTAGATCCATTAAATATAGTGACCATTGTTGTTGGACACTTTGGTGATGAAGACAATGTTAAACGAGTGCGCGAACGCTTGACAATACTTGGCTTGGAAAATTCAACTAAACCATCAAAAAATTTAACCCGGGTCATGGTCCACGTCAAGGAAAATACATCGAATGAAATATTGGCATTGATTCGCCGTGAATTTGACAAAGGTGCCTGGATTCTTGACAGGGAATCGCAATAATGTATGAACTAATCGTCGAATATCTCGATGTGATTAACTTTCCAGTGCAAATTATTCAAAGGAAGGCGTGTATATCTTTAAATTCTGAGACCTTTGTAAAATGACAGATACTACCCCTTTATGGGACCGCATCCTCCAACGCGATTACCCTTTTTTTCTAATAGCAGGCCCTTGTGTCGTTGAAAGTGAAGAACTTGTTCTTCAGGTTGCTGAACGGGTTAAATCGATTTGTATCCCATTGGGAATCCCATTTATTTTTAAAGCATCCTATAGAAAAGCAAATAGATCCAGGCTGGATTCCTTTACAGGGATTGGAGATATCCAAGCACTTGAAGCTATTTCAAAGGCTGGTCTTGAATTTGGACTTCCTACCACGACTGATATCCATACAGATGATGAAGCTGCTTTGGCCGCAGGTTATGTAGATGTCCTTCAGATACCGGCATTTTTGTGCAGGCAAACAAGTTTGCTCGTAGCTGCGGCAGATACTGGAAAAATTGTCAACGTCAAAAAAGGACAGTTTTTGAACGCTGAATCGATGCAATATGCAGTGGGCAAAATAAAGGAATCAGGAAATGAACAAGTGATGCTTACCGAACGAGGCACCACCTTTGGTTACCAGGATCTTGTCGTTGATTTTAGAGGCATTCCTGTTATGCGTAATTATGCACCGGTCATTCTTGATTGTACACATTCGCTGCAGCAACCAAATCAGTCTAGCGGTGTGACAGGAGGCCAACCGGCACTGATTGCTACCATCGCCGCTGCAGGTATTGCTTCTGGCGTTGATGGATTGTTTATCGAAACCCATCCAGAACCATCAAAAGCTAAATCGGATGGTGCAAATATGTTGCCCCTTGATCAATTAGAGGTTTTATTACAAAGGCTTGTACGCATTCGAGAGGCAATGAATGGTTAGGAATCTTTTTACATTTAGATATGTTATCTCCCAATGATGTAAAGTAAACACATCTGATTTCATATTGCTTTAATTAAATATGATGCTGAAATTCATTGTGATTTTAGGTGTTCTCGGGTTTAATTATACATCCAATGCACAAGTAAGGGAAGTATTGTTTACCTCCTATCCGGCTGATTCTGCCATGATGGTCACATGTAATTTTTTGGACAGTATCCTCATTTATTCCTGGCACAACAGTGCCATATTCATCGAAACAGAAGTTGTGATGTCTGGGTGTCCAGAGTCATTATTAAAACATGCCATTGCAAAAGGCAGATACAGGATTGATGCGGATCGAGTTGATCAAAACCTGACCCTAAAACAATCTGAACTATCCCGTGCACCTATTAATTATCCCAAAGGAACTTGTGAGGAGAAGATCCTACATCGGATTTACCTTCCTACAGATTTTAAAACAAAGGATCAACATGAATGGCACCGGACAGATGAAGTGAGTAAGTCAACTATAAATTATTAACGGTGTCCATTCCGCTATTCCCCGTCTTTCGCACCTAAACAGTACATGTGATTCGTCATATTGACATACGTGTTTTACCCGAGGAGGCGCTAAATGCCACAGTAATCAGGCAAAAAGCGCTTGCTGCTGCGGAACTATCAGATGAAGAGGTAGAATCTGTCCAGGTTATTCGCCGAAGTTTGGATGCAAGGCCACGACCAGCTGTTTATCAATTGCGTTGTGTCCTTTATATGCAGGAGCTCCCCCCCCCGGAACCGTTTATCAGTGATGAGTTTCAGTTTGTTTATGAAGCAAAAGAAGTGATTATTGTAGGCGCTGGTCCAGCAGGTTATTTTGCAGCATTGGAATGTCTTTCTATTGGCTTGAAGCCCATACTTTTTGACAGAGGTCGGGACGCGCGATATCGCCGCCGGGATCTCAAGGCCCTTCAACAAGATGGCATTGTTCATCCCGATTCCAACTATTGTTTCGGAGAAGGCGGAGCAGGCACTTATTCGGACGGGAAGTTATATACCCGATCTGTTAAACGGGGAAAGATGGAGCGCGTGTTACGGCTATTTGTCGAGCATGGTGCAAAGTCGGATATTTTAATTGATGCTCATCCGCATATCGGAAGTAATAAGTTGCCAGGGGTTGTGATGAATATAGGCCAGACAATCCGTCACTATGGCGGGGAAATTCATTTTTCAAGTCGTGTTACGGATTTGTTAATAAAAGATGGCCATATCGAAGGAGTTACTTTGCAGGATGGGACTGAACGGCTTTCAAAAGCAGTTATCCTGGCAACGGGCCACTCTGCGAGAGATATTTTTCATCTCCTCCACCATAAAGGCGTTGCATTGGATTTCAAACCCTTTGCACTGGGGGTGCGTATTGAACATCCTCAACCACTGATTGATGGGATTCAGTACGGTAAACGTCGGAATGAACACTTGCCGCCATCGAGTTATAGCCTGGCATGTCAGGTAGGTTCAAATGGTGTTTTTTCGTTTTGTATGTGCCCTGGGGGATTAATCGTACCGGCAGCAACTGCACCGGGTGAGCTGGTTGTAAATGGCATGTCTATGTCGCGTCGGGATAGTCCATTTGCAAATGCTGGAACGGTGGTGAGCGTGGATTGGAAGGACCTCGTACCATACCACAAACATGGCCTTTTTGCTGGTTTAGCTTTCCAGCAGGAAGTGGAGCAGTCCTTATTTCAAGCAGGTGATGGGACGCAACGTGCACCAGCGCAGCGATTGACCGATTTTATTTCAAAAAAAAGGTCAGACTCACTTCCCGGCACTTCATATATCCCAGGGATATATAGTGCGCCGATGCATGCGTTGCTGCCTGATTGGATCAGCAGAATGTTGGATGCCGGAATCCAACAATTTTCAAAAAAAATGCCTGGGTATCTTACCAGAGAAGCCACCATCATCGGTGCGGAATCTCGCACCAGTTCACCTGTTCGCATCCCTAGAAGTGAGGAAACATGGATGCATCCGGAAGTGGAAGGGCTTTTCCCTTCGGGAGAAGGTGCAGGCTATGCCGGAGGTATTTTATCAGCGGCAATGGATGGTCAGAATTGTGCAAGGGCGGTTCTTCGCTTTTTGGAACACAAATGAGTGCCCATTCGAAGGTCACTTCTTCAAACATAGGTGGGTCGTGTAATGGAAATGAATGATCTTTGCACGATGAAGCATTTTTTTGACCTTGTTGGTCGCATATTTGTATCCATTATTTTTCTGTTTGAAGCCTACGATTCTATTCGATATTTTCAGGATACGAAACAACAAATGGCTGCATATGGACTTGTCTGGCAGCCTGATTTTTTGTTGACTTGTGCGATTATTGCATTGATTCTGGGTGGCACACTTGTACTCATCGGTTATAGATCAACTTTCGGTGCAGTCCTTTTATTGTTGTATTGGGTGCCCGTGACACTGCTGGTACATGATTTTTGGAACATGCCCAAAGAGATGTTGCGGTTGGAATCCATCTTGTTTATGAAAAATCTGGCTATTACAGGTGGCTTATTAATCATATTAGTAAATGGTAGTGGCAAATACAGTATCAAGCGTTTATTGGCAACCACGCGAGTGCGCTAAGCGGGATAATTATTTTGTGGGTTGAGCATCTGACCGCATCGATAACAATGAATGGCAATTTCCTGATGCCCTTCAGCCATACAATGTGGACACACCTGATTGGAATGTTTTTGTTTGTCCATGCTGGTGATGGCAGCCGTAACAATCCCGGTCGGAACAGCAATAATGGCATAACCCATAATCATTACTACGGAGGCAATCATTTGTCCGAATGGCGTTTCAGGCGTGATATCGCCGTATCCTACAGTGGTTAGCGTGATAATTGCCCAATATATGGATCGTGGTATACTATCAAATCCTTTGTTGGATGAACCTTCAATCACATACATGAGCGCGCCCATTATTACGACCAATAGCATAAGGCTGGTCAGGAAAACGGTGATTTTAAAACGGCTGTTGCGGAGGGCAATAAGTATAAAATGACTCTCACGCACATAATTTGTCAACTTAAATATACGAAAGATCCGAATGAGTCTCAACACCCTAATGGCCAGTAAATATTGTGATCCGGGAAGTATAAGGCTCAAATAGGCCGGCAGGATTGAAAGAAGGTCAATGATGCCAAAAAAACTAAACACATACCCAAGCCGGCGTCGAACTATGATGAGGCGTAGTATGTACTCTAGCGTAAATAGAATGGTTACTATCCATTCAATAGTAAAAAAAAGACTGTTGTAATGCTGTTGTAACGTAGGAACACTTTCCAATATAACAGTCAATACGCTTATCGTAATCAGTATGAGTAAAGAAACGTCGAATAATTTGCCAAGACGCGTGTCTGATTCAAAAACGATTTCGTAGACGCGGTCTTTTAATCGTGGTTTTGGTTTCATCTAAAATGGATTGCTTAATTCATCAAATGTAATCTAACTTGGTTAAGGCGCAGAGGGTACCCGTTAAAACAACAAAGAGTATTGATAGAACACGATTTATCATTTATACGATTCTTTTCAAAGCGCTTAAACAGGTTATCTTTGAGTAATATAAAGAAAAGATTTTGATACGAGCAGTTATAGTCGATGACGAATTGTACGGTCGGGAAAACCTCAAGACGCTCCTGGGAAAATATTGCCCGGAGGTAGAAGTTGTTGCGGAAGCAGCTTCTGTGGAGGAAGGCATTACGGTGCTTAGCAATCCCGAGTTGCATCCTGATGTTGCTTTTTTGGATATAAACCTCCAGGATGGGCTAGTTTTTCAACTATTAAACAAATTAGAAGACAGACCATTTGAGGTGATTTTTGTTACTGCCTATGAGCAATTCGCAGTCAAAGCATTTAAATTTAGTGCTATTGATTATGTATTAAAACCGATTGACCCTGATGCCTTAAAAGAAGCCGTCGCTCAAATTAGGCCAGGCAAGCTGAATAGAATTGCCCAAAGACTTGAAGTGCTGCAAGGCGCACTTAATCATCCCCATAAAATTGAAAAATTAACGGTATCGGCCATGGACGGTATCTATTTTCTCAATCTGAAGGATATTCTTCGTTTTGAGGCAGATGATAATTATACGCATATTTTTTTGGCCAATGGTGAACGGCTTACTGCATCCAAGACCATCAAATCCTATGAAGATTTGCTAGTGAATCAGCATTTTTTCAGGGTGCACAAACGGCATATGATCAACATGAACTTTATAAGGAAATTTGTAAAAGGAGATGGAGGGTATTTGGTCATGGATGATGGTAAAGAAATTGATGTTAGCCGCAGGCGCAGAGCAGAATTTCTTGAAAAGATCAGAAAAATGCAGGAAGAACTCTAAATGGCGTTATTGGGAGAGTGTAAAAACGTTGACGGCATACTATAGATTATAAATTCTTGTTATATTTGCATCTGAACTACCTGAAATGACGAACCTATTTCGGTTGATATGAACCCATTCGTCATGAAATCTAAAAAAGATGCCAACCTGGACAAGCTCAAATCCGAGCTCCAGGTAATCTCGCGTGAGGAGATGCAAAAAATTAAGGGTGGATCACCTACCATTCGTTTTAGTACAAGGTGGATACCGCGTTGTGGCGGTCGGTTACCGCAGTAACACTGTTCTATTTATCCAGAAATCCTGTTGACATTTACCAACAGCCGGGGCATTTCGTACCTTTACCAAATGAGTATGGAAGCCCTTCCGGAAGTTGCTTTAGAACCCGTTTTAGAAGGTAAGTTTTTATCAGCCAAATCTTCGGCAGACAAGGATCGTTGGGCTGAAGAGTTGTTGTTGTGTTATTCTTACACCAACCCTGAGAAAGCTACGGCATTACTTCAAACACTCCATACAACATCAGATAAAAGTCTCCAGGTTATAGTCTGGCGAACTAAGGGTGTCCTTGCTAATCAGTTGAGTAAATATGCAGAGGCAAATTATGCCTTTAAGGAGGCGTACCACCTGGCTGAATCATCCACAATACCCGAATTACAAACGGATATCCTCCTGGATTGGTCTGCTTTAGATATGAATAAAGGCAACTTAAATGATGCTGAAAACCATATTGAACAAGCTAGGCAATTATACCGTCTCCGCCCGCGCACCAGCCAATACTTTCATTTGCTCATTCGCCAGGCTTATTTGGCACTTTACCAAAATCAACTTCCTCAATCCCTTTCGGATTTTATGCAGGCTGAACGCTTGATGTCTGCTCTTCGGGAAAAATGGTCATGGAATGATATTGATTATATTAGCTTATTATATAGTGGCTTAGGTGAGCTTTATCATGCTGCTGGCGAAAGGGTTTTGGCAAGAGAAGCTTTCCAAAATGTTATCAGGATATGCCGACATTATGGATTGGTCGCGCGTTTAGCCTGGCATCATTTGAATTTGGGTAACGCTAATTTGGCACTGGATAAGTGGGATGAAGCAATTGATTCGTATAATCAGGCGCATCAAGTAAACTATCCGGGACAGGAAAAAGCAAAAGCTGGGGCTTGGGCGAATTTGGGATTTATTTTTTTACAGCAACAAAAGGCAAGAGAGGCGAATCATGCTTTAAACCAAGCTGAAAACTTTTACCAAAAGGAGCCCATCGACAGCCCAAACCTCGCAGTTATTTATAATTGGAAAGCCCGGCTAGCTCAGATGGAAGGCAATAAACAAGCGATTATGGCCCATTTTATCCGGGCATCAGAATATGCACGGGCCGTCCAGGATAATCAACAGCTTTCTCTTATTTGTAGAGATATTGCCCAATATTTTGCAGAGCAGGAGGATTATCAAAATGCATATGATTACCAATTGCTCCATGACGAATTGGGAGAAAAGGCGCGCGAAGAAAATCAGCAGCGCCGATTGATGGAAATTCAGGTTAAATATGAAACCGAACAGGTCGAACAGGAAGCAGCCGAACTCAGAGCTCAAACCATTGAATTACGCTTGCAAGCGATGCGTGCGCAAATGAACCCGCATTTTCTCTTTAATGCACTTAATGGTATTCAGAATTTTATCCATTCCGAAGACCCGGATAAAGCCTCAAGATATCTCGCCAAATTCGCCGGACTTGTCAGGAAATCGCTCAACCTGTCCAATACAGAATTGATTACCCTTGAAGATGAAGTGGCCTTTATTCAGGATTATTTATTTATCAATCAGAAGTTGCGATTTGAAGATCGGCTCGAATTTACGGTTCATGTCGATGAAGATCTGGATGAGGATCGCCTGGTTATTCCACCCATGATGATTCAGCCATTTGTTGAAAATGCGATCGAGCATGGCTTTATAAAACGAAAAAAAGGCAAAGTGGAAATATCCATCTATCCGGTCGGCGAAGAACTAGTTTGTTGTACAGTTAAAGATGACGGTATTGGAAGAGAGGCTGCTATTGCCTTTCGAGCCGATGAGCCTCAACGCGAAAATCATCAGTCCTTAGGCATTGGAATCACTAAAGAACGACTCGAACTACTCAATCGAAGCGGGTTTCCGGGTCATCGATTGGAAGTGGTCGACTTGTATGACAATCAGCACATTCCCTGTGGCACCAAAGTCGAACTGTACTTTCCAGTTAGACGTAAAACGGTCCAATAAGCTTTACCGTTTTCTCAATCAAACATACCGTTCCCTATAAATCCCTGTCCGTAATCGAATTACTGATTGACAAGGATGTTAAAAACGGTCATTTTCGTATCGGTTTTCTCATAGTATGTTTGTTGGATCCTACACCTAGTTTCCCCCTGGTGTAGGATTTTTTTTACCCCAAACCATATTTTATTCCAATACACGGAATATACTTTGTATCCTGAATCCGGCTTCATCTACTAACGTAAGGGTATGAATGCCAGGTTCAGGATTCATTTTCCACTGATGTTTTTCCCGTGTCGAACCCAAATAAAAATTATCAAGGTGCCAGTGTATCACTTGTCCTGGTTGCCGATGGGCAGCCGTGAATACTAGTGCCTGTCGTTCTCCATTCAGTCCTAATGGAATGGATAATGCTGCCGAAGGTGTAGGATAAATAATTTGGATCTGATTACCTGAGCCTAATTCCAGACAATCGGGTGATTGGGGTGGGGGAGGCATGTATTGTGGATTGCCAGGAGCATAGTAGAACGCTTCTACTGGTGGAATAACAAACCAATTTTTTTTCAAGGCATTTGCAGGTGGCAAGCATGAGCTATTTACAAGATAGCTGCCAGAAGGGTCGAGCAGGAGTTGTTGATGATATTGGCAATTGTCTGGCGTAACTTGTGAAGCAGGCACCCACACCGAATCAATTGGACAATATGGATTAGGTGGTGAGCCAGATATTTTACACGCGCCCACATATTTCATGTCATCATATGGTGGCGAAAACCATGTGGTAGCTGGCAATAAATACAAAAGATCAAATAATAAAGGAGCGGCAGCTTGAAGTCCGGTCAAGCCAGAACGTGGTTCCGCATCCGCATTACCTACCCAAACACCCACAGTATACTCAGGCATAACCCCAATAGCCCAAGCATCCTTAAAGCCAAAACTTGTCCCGGTTTTCCATGCAAGAGGTCGTGACGATTCAAAATACGTCCAGTTTGTGCCTTCTTCTGGTCGCTCCGGTAATCGCATCGCTTCCAAAATCTGCCATATTGTACCTGCCCGAAGATGCATAGTTCGGTCCGCATTTGGATGGGATTTGCTTTTGCCCGTCTTTTCCACTAAGAGGGGAGATGACTGCATATCATTTGCATTGTATCTGCTATTCTCCAGTGTGTACCTTCTTAAAATTCTCGCCAGTTGCCCATAAGCCTGGGTTAGTTCCCATAGAGCAACATCACCGCCACCTAATATCAAAGAAAGGCCATAATGATCTGCTCCTCTCGTAAGGGAGCCAAATCCCATTTCCTTCAACCGATACAAAAACCGTTCTACACCATATAGATGCAATAGTCGTACCATCGGTACATTCATTGAAGTGGATAGCGCAATTTCAGCAGGGATTAAACCATGATAACCTTTGTCAAAATTTTCCGGTCTATATGAACCATATTGGGTCGGAATATCCCTCATCAAACTCCTCGGCCAGATTAGTCCATCTTGTAGTGCCCAACCATAAAGGAATGGTTTTAGTGTGCTTCCCGGACTGCGACGAGCAGGAATCACATCCACGTCCGAACCTTCGCTCTTGCTGGCTGAAGGCGCGTTTCCGGCATATACGATAACGTTATTTGCAATATTGTCGATGATCAGGACGGCCATATTGTGAATGCCATTTCCCACCAGCCGATCCTTATGCCGGGTCATAGTCATGCGCACTTGCTCCTGCATAGATGCATTGATGTGCGTAGCAATCCTGCCCGACATGTTGCTCCCAAGTGTTGTAAGTAACTCTGGTGCCATCTGAGGTAGAGGCAGCGGAGCCAAAGGTATTGGTTCGGCAATGGCTAACTGCCAGGTTTCGGTATCGATGACTTTATTATCCTTCAACTTACGTAGTAGTGCATTGCGTTTGGCCAATAATAAACTCCGATTTCGGCCGGGATGGATCAAGCCCGGTGCATTAGGAAGAATCGCGAGGGTAGCCGCCTCCCCCCAACTCAATTTGGCGGCATCCTTCCCATAATAGCGCCAACTTGCGGCATCCAGCCCGATGACATTTCCTCCAAATGGTGCCCTGTCCATGAACGCCCCCAGGACCCATTCCTTACTTTGTTGAAAAGTCAACCGGATTGCCGCATGAACTTCAATTAGCTTTTCAACATAAGTCCGGGGTTTGCCTTTGCGGGAAATGCGCATCAATTGCATAGGCAGGGTGCTGCCTCCCCGAACCACTTTGCCGGCTTTCCAGTTTTGTATGGCGGCCTTTATCATGCTGACAGGATTAATGCCAGGATGCCAACAAAACCATTCGTCTTCAAAAAAGACCACACATTGCGCTATTTTTTCAGGTACCTGATGCCCACCTGGAAAACGCCATTGACCGTCTGCTGCTATTCGAGCCCCAAGCAAAGTTCCATCCTCGGCCTCTAAAACGACACTAGCTGGATCGTTTGAAATCGGTATTGGCAAGGCCAGTGAAAATATAAAGACCAGGGCAACTAATCCTAAACCTGTCATTAAAGTCCCAGGCGTCGTTTTTCGCTTCGGGCTACCTCCCATATTCATTTTCCTTTAAGGAAAGATTAATGCGCTTTCGTTCGCGATCAACTGATATGACAGTAGCTTCTACCTCCTGTTGGAGTTGAAGGACCTCTGCAGGATGACGTATAAATTTCTGTGCCATATTGGAAATGTGGATAAGTCCATCCTCCTTTATTCCCAGGTTGACAAACGCACCAAAATTGGTCAGGTTGCTAACTATACCAGGTAGTTTCATCCCCTCAAATACATCATCAATGCTGTGGAGGTGAGGAGCAAACTGAAAGGCTCTTGCTTTTCCTCTGTTGTCGACTCCCGGTTTTTCCAATTCCTTCCGGATGTCATTTAATGTGGGCCAGCCGACTTTTTCCGTGAGATAACGGGACCAATCTACCGCCTGAAGTAACGTTTCGTTGCCAATCAATTCTTGTAGATTCGTCTTCAAATCACGAGCAATCGATCGGACTAATGCGTACTGCTCAGGGTGGATACCTGAGTTATCCATAAGGACATCGCTGTCGCGAATCCGGAGGAATCCGGCACATTGCTCAAATGATTTTTCGCCAAGTCTTGGCACTTTTTTCAAATCCTCCCGACTGCGAAAGGGACCATTGCTGGTACGCCATCCGACAATCGCCTTAGCAAGGGATGGACCAATGCCGGCTACATGAGATAATAAATACGTGCTAGCCGTATTAACCTGCACACCAACATTATTGACAGCAAAAAGGGTAGTATCTGCCAATGCTTGTTTCAGTTTTGGTTGGTTTACATCATGTTGGTATTGACCGACGCCAATGGATTTTGGGTCGATTTTTACTAATTCCGCTAGTGGATCCATTAATCGTCGACCAATTGAAATACTACCCCGTATAGTTAGATCCAATGCCGGAAATTCTTCCCTAGCCACATCTGATGCAGAATAAATCGACGCGCCACTTTCACTAACGAGGTATATCTCCACTTCTTTTCCAAAGTTCAGACGCTTTGCCCACTCCAAGGTTTCCTTGCCAGCTGTTCCGTCGCCAACAGCTATGGCTGCAATCTCATATTTGTGCACCAAGTCGAATAGGATTTGGGCGGCTTCATCCTGCCGGTTTTGAGGAGGATGAGGAAAAATTGTATCATGTTTTAAAAAATGCCCGTGTTGATCCAAACAAGCAACCTTGCATCCTGTTCTAAATCCGGGGTCCAATGCAAGTACTGGAGTTTGTCCTAAAGGTGCAGCGAGCAATAGCTGCTTGAGGTTTAATGAAAATACCTTTATTGCATCTGCCTCCATTTTTTCCAACGTCAAATTCCTGCATTCGTTCTCCAGAGAGGGAAACAATAATCGGTCAAAACCATCAGAAGTAGCAGCTATAATTTCATTGGCGCAGGCACCAGGGTATTTGATATAAGGTTTTTGCAGTTGGTGTAAAAACCGGTCTTTGTCTGGCAATTCCATTTTCACCCTCAGGATACCCAGTTTTTCACCCCGCTGTATAGCCAGGTATCGATGTGAAGGTACCTTTGAAATTTGTTCCGCATAGTCGAAATAATCCCTGAATTTATCACGGTCATGAATATCCTTGGTGGTCGCTTTGGTGTGCAGAATGCCTTTGTGTAAAAGGACATTTCTTAATTGGAATCGTGTTTCTCTATTTTCTGAAAACCATTCCGCAATGATATCCCGAGCTCCGTCTAAAGCGGCCTCAACATTAGGGACAAGGTCATTTAAAAAAGATTTTGCTGAAACCTGAACGTTACCTGATTTATGGTCCACCAGCAATTGGGCAAGTGGCTCAAGCCCATTTTCTCTAGCGACATCTGCTCTGGTTTTTCGTTTTTTCCGATAAGGCAGATAGATGTCTTCAAGTGCAATGCTATCCCAGGATTGGAATATGGCTCGCTCCAGTTCCGGTGTTAATACCCCTGATTCTTCCAAGGCGTGGAGTATTGTTTTTTTTCGAGCCTCGAGTGATACATATTTTTGATTGCTCTCAACGATTGCTGCAATAGCCAATTCATCCAATCCTCCTGTAGCTTCTTTCCGGTATCGGGCTATAAAAGGAATGGTTCCGCCCTGCCCAAGTAACTTGAGGGTCTCCCTGACGGCTTTCATCTGCAGTCCAAGTTCCTTTACAATAAGGTCGGCATATAAAATATCAGACAAAGTGCGCTAATTTGGTTTAAAATTAATACCCAAAGGAATAGGGAGTATGGATCAGGTAAAACAAAAAAGGCCGCTAGAAAACTAACGGCCTAAAGGGGGGGTGCTCTTATCTGGGCTTTATTGGCTCATATAAAATATAAACCCGGTCTTTGGGATGACCAGATGCAAGTACCCTTAATTGTTCATTGGAATTATTCAAGCCCAAAGGGGCTGCCGACAAAAAATGGTCGGCGGTGGTTTCTCATACTATGGACTACAAAGGTATAAATATTCTGAAGTGATCCTACACTTTTTTCAGATTCCGCAACATCAACCTCAAAACCTCCCTCAGCCTCGTCCTTAAAATCTCAAAATCGCCCTATCCTTACCTCCTCTACTCCTCCACTCCTCTAATCCTCCACTCCTCCCCTCATCTAATCCAAACTATTTTTTCGCAAAACCTGCCGTAAACTGGAGCCAGTCAATCCGCCAAGACCTGCTGCAAGACCTCCTAAAATCCCAGAGATGGCAATGAGAAACAAAGGCGAAATACCATTAAATAATTCACCAATCTGTGCACTGAGTATACTTTCATTTAAATGGTTTATCCAAAAGGATAAGCCGGCCCAAAGGAAAAAACCAGCAGTGAACGTCATTAAGAATGCAGGAAGCGGTTTTAATCCAGTCAAAAACACGACTACTCCTGCAACGAATACAATGGTCCACCAAGGAAGCCATTCACCTGCGAGAAATGCCAACGCGATGGTGGTGAAAAATGTAATAAGGATCCTGTAGGTCATAGGGTTAGTCTTTATTTAAAGAGATACTTATCATTGAGGCTTCCTTGGCATCCTGTGAGGTCGAGTATATTTTGAGCGTACGATACGCTCCTTTGGACCAGGTATTGAGGAAATTGCGATAAAAAGGACTTCCAGGATTCCCGGATTGGCCGCCTGGGTAGATCCCAAATGCACGTATCTCTTTTCCCATTTCAACAATCATCCGCCATGATGGTCCATTTGTAGATGTGATGGCATTAAGTGCGGAATGATGACCACCCAGATCAAGATTTCGAGAAGAAAAGGCATCAATTCGAGCCAGATGGCGTATGCCTGTTGCCTGGTAGGCTGACCAATATCCATCCCCCGTTGCATTTTTTTCACCCCATTCAATTACTGCTTTTTTAAATGCTATGGAGACTAACTTTGAAGCATTTTCTTTATCATGGGTAGCCTTGATATCCCACCAGGAAAGTTCCGGATAAGTCGAAAGCAGCTCCAGCAAGCGCCAGTCTTCAGGTATTTCAATTGGGAAGGAATCTTTGATTGCAAAAAGTTCATCCCAGGCCAATTGCTCCACCTGATTAAACCACATTTCGAATAAAACAGGGATATTATTCATGCCATCAAATTGATGGTTCCATGAGGAAAGGCTTTGTAGGGCCATTTTTTCCATTGGTAGCAGGTCGGAAGAATCTAAAAGTGCTGAGAAAACTGGAAGTGCTTCTCTGGCTAACAAGCTCGTGTTGTCGTTTTGAAGGGCCATCATATGTTCGACTGTTATTGAATCCATTCCGAGCAGTTTTTCATTCAAATACCTGCCGCGCCAGTCTTCAAATACACCAGTATAATAATAGGGGTAGTTTGGATCCGTACTCTGTTGATTGGCCGAAGCTACAAAGCCTTGTGATGGATTGATCGAAATTGGGTTTTGAATACCAGGAACAAAACCACTCCATCCAAACTTGCTTTCAGACCCATCATATGGCAAGCGGCCAGTATCTGAGGACCGTAGTGGCAACTTGCCACTCACACGAAGGGCAATATCTCCTTTTGCGGAAGCAAATACCGCGTTTTGCATCGGTGCATCATAGGGGAGAAGTATGTTACGCCATTCTTCTACATTTCGTGCTTTATTCAAACCAGGAAACATCAACGCCATCGTTGGATTCAAATCCAGCGTTGGTAGCCAATGCATAGCCAAATCGGTATCTATATGTCCTTCAGACAGATTGGGCACAGGGCCCCAGTCGGTAATACGGATTGTATCGCGAATCGGTTCTTTTTTGCCTCTTACGTGAATCACTTCTTCCCGAAGTATTGCCTGCTTCTCCTTCCCGTCAAGGATATATCTGGTTTTATTCGTGTCAGCCCATCGGACAGCATACCAGTCTTGTACATCATGGCCGGCATTTGTGAATCCCCAGGCGATATGTTGATTAAATCCAATTGCGATACCAGGCAGACAAGTGAAGGCCACACCATAGGCTTGATATTCGGGGGTAGATAGCTGCATTTCAACCCAAATCGACGGCAAGGTCAAGGCTAGATGAGGGTCATTGCATAGAATGGGATATCCATTCCTTGTTTTGGTGGATGATATGGCCCAATTATTACTTCCAATGCCTGGTTCGCTGGATGATGTCAGATCATCGTATGACCAAAGTCGGGCATGCTGGTCCATTGTCATATTCATGGAAAATGCAGAGGAAGTGCTGTTTTCTTTTGGCGTTGCTGAAGGTATGACTGGAATATCATGAGGATTTTTGTCCGGATAAAGTAGGTCAAAATCTGTAGAGCCTACTGTCCTGAAGGCATTGCTTAATGGAATGTCATGTGCAGTTTGTGCCAGTGTTTCTGACATGGCCAGATAAAAAGCAGCACAGCGAACGATATCCCAGGGTTCAGGTTTGAAATCGAGGATTTTATATTCCAAAGGCAGATCGGCAGCACTAAGTTGGGCGATCCTTGCATTGATTCCAGCCACATAAGCTCGTAGGAGTGGGCCTGTTTGTTTGTCATTATTCCATGAGTCTGCAAGACGCTCAGCGGCTTCGTAAAGTCCTTTACGGCGTTGTGTCAGATCATGTTTTATGGTACGTTCACCAATGATTTCGGAAAGCCGACCTATTGGTGAGCGCGTACTGAGGTCCATTTGAAAAAGCCGCAAGTATGCAGTAACGTAACCTTGAGCAAATGCGGCGTCCAGATCATTTTGGACAAAAATACGCGGGACCATTTCCTGATCAAAATAAATGTCGACGTTTTCTATTATCCCTTCAAGTGCAAGGTGGGATTGTGTATAACCGGGATTTGCTGGCTCTGCATTTTGCCAAAACCCTTGCTGGGGTGAAAAAAAGGCACCCAAGGGAGGAATCATATTTTCACCAATGGGTATAGGACGACCCAGAAAATAAATCAGGGCCCATGTAAAAGCCAGAGCCAGCGCAAACCGTACTAGTTGCATAACACGTTTCTTTGACTCAAATGTAGTAAAGAACTTAGTAGAAGTGCCTGGAATGTAGTAGTGAGATCAAATCAGGTAGCCCGCTATCGCATTAAAAAGCGATTGGATCAGGGCAAATAAAAAACCCTGATAAAGCGTGACTTTATCAGGGTTTGAGAACAAGCATCAAGGCGATAATTAGCCGTTGCCGTTCAGAATATTCGGCTTGCTGGCCGGAACTGGTTTGTCTATTTCATCACTAAGTACTTCACCTTTGATGGTAAGCATTTTAGTGCCTACCGCTTCATTAGTTGTGATAGTGATGGTTTTAGAAAACTGACCTTTGCGATTAGTATCATATTTGACATCAATCGCAGCACTTTCGCCGGGCATAATTGGCTCTTTAGGCCAGGTTGGCACGGTGCAACCGCAACTGCCACGTGCATTTTTAATGACTAAAGGTTCTGTACCGGTATTCGTAAAATTGAATTTCCGCTGACCATCTGCATTCTGTTTGATTTTGCCGTAATCTACTTCCATAGATTCGAATTGCATAACAGGACCGCCTACGGCTTCAGACTGAGCATAGCTGAAGGCCACCATAGTAAGGCAAACAATCAGACCAAAGAGTTTTTTCATAACACGCATAGTTTTAGTGTTTCGAATGAGCAAATTTACATGTTAAACTCAATTGAGCCAAGAAAAGCTACAGGAAGGAGTGTTAATGTAAGGTTAAACAAGCTAACTAAATTCTTAGGACCGAATCCTCAAAGGCTTGAAGTGGTTTTTTCTTACCTTTGGGGACATTTTGAATGGCATGGAAGAACTGGTCAAAGAGCCGCAGCATCTAAAGGAATTAGCCTTTGAAAAAGAAGTATTGCGTGATTATTGGGTTGCATCACTAAGTAGAGAAGCCAGCCTTCTCGCTCGAAGGGAGGTCCTGACGGGGAAAGCTAAATTTGGAATAGTTGGTGATGGGAAAGAAATTCCACAGATTGCGCTTGCAAAGGCATTTCAACCAGGTGACTGGCGGTCAGGATATTATAGGGATCAAACCATCATGTTTGCGTTAGGATTATCCTCTGTAGAGGATTTTTTTGCGCAACTATATGCTGATCCTGAGAATGACCCCTTCTCCGGAGGGCGACAAATGAATGGCCATTTCGCAACACCCTTGGTTGATGATGAAGGTCGATGGTTGCCTCATGCCGATATGTATAATGTATCAGCAGATATTTCCAGCACGGGAGGGCAAATGGCTCGTGCATTAGGGTTGGCACTGGCATCAAAAAAATATCGGACGTTTAATGATCTGGCACAGAAGAGCCGGTTTTCCGATCAAGGCAATGAAGTTGTTTTTTGCACTATAGGTGATGCCAGTACTTCTGAAGGTGTATTCTGGGAAACGTTAAATGCAGCTGCTGTCCAGCAAGTCCCATTGATCGTTTCAGTTTGGGATGATGGATATGGCATTTCTGTTCCAATTGATTTTCAAACGACAAAAAAGAGTATCTCAAAAGCTACAGCCGGCATGGCTGGTGATGAAGCAGGTGAGGGGATACGCATGGTAACTGTCAAAGCATGGGATTATCCTGAACTTTGTAGGGTCTATGCCGAAATTACCGAGCATGTTCGCACCACTCATCAGCCGGCATTGATTCATGTGCAGGAAGTGACACAACCTCAAGGCCATTCAACAAGCGGCTCCCACGAAAGATATAAAACTAAGGAGCGCCTTACATGGGAAACAGAGTATGATTGTATTCTTCGTATGGGCTTATGGTTGAAGGATGCAGGATTAGCAACGGAAGAAGAATTAGTTGAAGTCAAAGAGCACGCAAAGATCTTTGTTCGTGAAGCCCGTGATAAAGCATGGAAAGCCTACAACGAACCCATTAATTTGTTTAAAGATCGCTTTAATGCCATTATTGAGGTAGTGCGCAATCAGTTTGGAGCAGATGAAGCAATTGCCTTGTTGTTGAGTGAATATTCCAGTCTCCTTAATCCCCTTTTGAACGAATTGGTACGCATAGCTCGCAGGTTAGCTTTTTTAATGCAGTCATCAGGCCATCCTGTGCATGACGGGTTACACGCATTAATTGGTGAAGCTTACAGTAGGGCAGGTCGTATCTACCACAGCCACCTTTATAGTGAAACGGCAGAGGCTGTACTAAGGGTACCCGTTGTTCCCGCTGTTTACTCAGATCATTCCCCCATAAAAAATGGTTTTGAAGTTTTGAATCAGTATTTCGATCAGGTTCTGGCACGGGATGATCGTTTTTTTGCTTTTGGTGAAGATGTAGGTCATATCGGTGATGTAAATCAGGGTTTTGCAGGATTACAGGCAAAATATGGATTGGATAGGGTCTTTGACACCGGAATCCGGGAATGGACCATCATGGGCCAGGCCATTGGTATGGCGATGCGTGGATTGCGTCCACTGGCGGAAATACAATATCTTGACTATCTCATATTCGGCCTTCAACCGTTGACAGATGATCTCGCAACAGTGCGTTACCGAAGCAATGGAATGCAAAAAGCACCTGCGATCATTCGTACACGAGGACACCGATTGGAAGGCATCTGGCATGCAGGGTCACCAATGGGCATGTTGATCCATTCACTTCGGGGTATGTATATCGGCGTACCACGAAATATGACTCAGGCTGCCGGCATGTACAATACCTTGTTGCAATCTGATGATCCTGGGTTGATTATTGAATGTTTGAACGGGTATCGCCTTAAGGAACGTGTCCCAGACAACCTTACCGATTTTACCGTGCCATTTGGTGTTCCAGAGATCCTTGTTCCAGGGAGGGATATAACCCTGGTAACTTACGGGTCATGCGTCAGGATTGCGGAAGAAGCCATTCAATTATTGGATAAAGCAGGTGTATCTGTTGAGCTGATTGATGTACAGACACTACTCCCGTTTGACCTCGAGGGAATCATTTTGCATTCGCTCAAAAAGACGAACCGGATTGTTTTCTTTGATGAAGATGTGCCGGGAGGCGCTAGTGCCTATATGATGCAGCAGGTTTTGGAAAAACATAATGGCTATCAGTATTTAGATAGCTCGCCGTTAACGATTTCGGCAAAACCCCATCGGCCACCATATGGTTCTGATGGTGATTATTTCTCCAAACCCAATGCCGAGGATGTCTATGAAAAACTCATGGCTATGGTCGTTGAAGTCCAGCCAAATCGGTAAATTGCTCGATTAAATATCAAATCATTATCTAGAGTATGGTTTTATCATTGGTCAAATTTGTGCGTTTTGCGAGATAGCCTGGTCATTATTCCTACTTATAACGAAAAGGAAAACATTAAAAAAATGTTGGATACGGTAATGGCATTGCCCTATCCATATGACGTGTTGGTAGTGGACGATGGTTCGCCAGATGGTACTGCAGGAATTGTTCGGGAAATGATGCAAAAATGGCCTTCCCGTATTTATTTGAAGGAGCGTCCACGAAAGTCAGGCCTCGGAACAGCGTACATTCAGGGATTTCAATGGGGTTTGGAACGTGGATATGACCTTTTTTTTGAAATGGATGCCGATTTTTCCCACCTTCCTTCCGATTTGGATAGGCTTGGTGAGCCTATCCGAAAAGGAGAAGCAGACCTGGTCGTAGGATCACGTTATGTAAAAGGGGGGCAACTTGCCAATTGGCCATATGACCGGATAATGCTTTCGCGTGGGGCTTCCTTCTATGTACAGTTCATTACCTGGATGCCTGTGAAGGACCCGACCGCCGGATTTGTGTGTTATCACAGAAGAGTTTTAGAAGCACTCAACCTGGATAAGATACGATTTGTTGGCTATGCCTTTCAGATTGAAATGAAATATGCATCCTGGATTAAAGGTTTCCGCATAAAAGAAGTACCCATCCTATTTGCAGATCGAGTTGAAGGCGTTTCGAAAATGTCTTCTTCCATCATCAAAGAAGCCGTCTTGGGTGTGTTGCAGATGAAATGGCGCAGTTTATGGTCTTTGTCGGATTGAATGAACCAATAATCGCTAATCATCAAGCACCAATATTGTGTCTGGCTGCGCTTACTAAGTGCACCCTAAAATAGATTTCAATTCCTGTTTCTTGTTAGCACAGGAGATCTTAATGATTCCTGCTCTAAGTCATAATGATGCACTGATCCTCCGATTGGCCGCTAGCCCCGGGAATCGTTTTTGATTCGAAAGGAATTTCTCTTTATTCAAGCAGCTTTTCCGCTTAGCTTTTCACTTCTTAGCCATTTCCCTTTGGCACTAACGCCATGTTAAAGGACAACACCAGATACCTGGACAAACCCAGCCATGCCAGTCTGGGGGCTAACGAAGGAGCCCCTCTAATCCATCATCGAGATTTCAAACTTTGATTAGAATCTGCCCCATGTTACATAAAAATGGCGGTCGCCCATTGGAAAGGATGGGTCATGGGAGTTTTTGGGGTAGCTCCTTTTCGCGACCAATTTATTTTTATTGCATTAACGACACATTATCAGCTGTTTATAATATTTTTTACAAAATAAATGGCAATTTTAAATTATTTAAGTGGTAGAAAATGGGAGAAAATGGACAAAAGGATTACTTTTGGGGGAGAAAGTTATACATACGTGGTACCATTTGGATTAGTTGGAAACTATAACTGCCGCCTGGATGACAAAGGCAGGTTGAAGTTGCCGAGCGAATTGCTCGACCAACTGGGTCATGAGAATGACACCACGTTTGTACTGAATAAAGGATTTAGGAATAATCTTGACTTGTACCCGGTAAAGACTTGGGAAGATTATACAAAGCGTCTACATGCTGTACCCGATTATTCCGAAGACGTAATGAACTTTCGTTTGGAATTCTACCGGGATGCCAGCCGGGTAGTGAAGGATGGTGCGGGACGGTTATTGTTAAACAAGGAGCTTTTGGATCGGTATGGTATTGACCGGGATGTAAAGCTGATCTGCATAGGAGATATTATAGGCATCTGGAAAGTAGAATCGATCGAGCAGATCAAAATGCAGGAACAAGCATACTCGAAGACGTATATGGAAGTCTTTAGTGGCCAATATAAATCTCAAACACCTTAGGCATCGTGGAAAAACAATTGAACTACCACGAGTCTGTTCTGCTGGATGAAAGCATCCAGGGATTAGCTATTACTGCTGATGGTATATATTTAGATTTGACCTACGGAGGGGGAGGGCATTCCCGGTTAATTCTGGAAAAATTAGGTCCACAAGGACGATTGCTTGCCTTTGATCAAGATGAAGCGTCGCGTGTTAATATTATTGATGATCAGCGACTTACGTTTATTCCATCTAATTTTAGACACTTGCGTCGTTTTGTAGGATTTCATGGTTACAAGGAGGTGGATGGGGTGTTGGCAGATCTTGGTGTTTCTTCCCATCAATTTGATCAGCCTGAAAGAGGGTTTTCCTATCGGTTTCCGGATGTCCGACTTGATATGAGGATGGATCAGATGCAGGGGCTTACCGCCGCTATGATTCTCAACCAATGGGAGGCTGTGGATCTTCAAAACATGTTTAGTCAATATGGTGAAATCAGGAACTCCCGGACGTTGGCACAGGCTATTATCACCAGAAGGCATGCACGACCATTTATAACGGTGGGTGATTTGCTGGAGGTCATGGATGTTTTGGCCAGAGGAGATCGGCACCGATACCTGGCACAGGTGTTTCAGGCGCTCCGAATCGCAGTGAACGATGAAATGGGTGCTTTGGACGAAATGTTGCAAGGTGCATTGGCTTGTCTAAAACCAGGCGGCCGATTAGTGGTACTGACTTATCATTCCCTGGAAGACAGAATGGTAAAGCGGTTCATGCGTGATGGAAATAGCAGTGGTGAACCGGAAAAGGACTGGTTTGGGAAAATAAACCGCCCTTTTAATGTGATAACCCGAACCCCGGCAACACCTGATGAACAAGAAATAAAACGGAATTCGAGAGCGCATAGTGCCAAATTGAGAATTGCTGAAAAAAGATAGAAATGAAAACCTGGAGTATTAAACGATCAATGGGTGTGCCGCAGGAAATGGCTGATTACATCCTTCGGAATTTGCCTTTTTTTGGCTTTTTGGCATCGTTGGTTGTGATTTATATCTATGTGGTACATCAGGGCCAAGGTCGGGTAAGAGAATATCAGGCGATGAAAAAGGAAGTTAAGGAATTACGCTGGCAGTACCTCACTACCAGATCGGATTTGATGGTCTCCAGTCAGCAATCTGCATTAGCAAAAGAGGTAGAGGATTTGGCCAGTTCTTCTTCAGGCTCCATTCCGGTCATTATAAAAATGCCTTAATAATTATGGCAGAGGAACGCAAAAATGAATTGTTACTCAGGGCCTATGTTGTCCTTGCAATGGTTTTGCTCATGGCATTTACTATTGCAGGCAAAGTATTTTATATTCAGTGGGTTGAAGGAGATAAATGGCGGGCAATGTCGGATAGCCTTTATATTCGGATGATGCCCGTCGAGGCAGAGATGGGTAATGTATTGACAGAAGAAGGAACTATTCTCGCAACTTCAACCGTATCATTTGAGCTTCGGATGGATATGAAGTCTAGCGCCATGGATGATACGGATTTTGACGCGCATGTCGATTCATTAGGTTGGTATCTTTCTAAATATGTTGATGCGGCTGTTTCACCTAAATCCTGGGCTTCCAAATTGCGAAATGGCCGCAAAAAAGGGGAGCGATATATGTTAATCGCCAAAGATGTCACATTTGAAGAAATGCAACAGATCAGGCAATTTCCATTGTACAATTTGGGACGTTACAAGGGTGGTTTAATCGTGCTTGAACATTTAGTCCGCAGTCGTCCGTTTGGCGATTTGGCCAGAAGAACGATTGGCATCCACAAACATGGCATGAAATCCTTCGGAATTGAAGGAAAATACAAAGATGATTTGACCGGCGAACAAGGTTATCGCTTAATGCAATATCTACCTGGAAATATAAAATTGCCAGTAAACGATCTCACCGAAATTGCACCTCAGCCAGGTAATGATATAGTTACTACGCTGGATATGGGGATGCAGGATATGGCACACTCGGCCTTAAAAAATGCGTTGACCTTCCATAATGCCGAGTCCGGTCTTGTTGTTGTCATGGAAGTAAAAACCGGAAAGATCAGAACGATGGTCAATCTGGATTTGGATGGGGAAGCCTATATCGAACAATATAATCATGCCGTTGGGTCAGCTGTTGAACCGGGCTCCATATTTAAACTCGCCAGCTATATGGCTCTATTAGAAGACGGCTATATTAAACCAGATGATTTAGTTGACATTGAAAAGGGCAAATCCACTTTTTATGATCGGACTATGTTGGATGCGCACGAACATGGTTTAGATACGGTGACTGTAAAAAAAGCGTTCGAAATGTCTTCTAATGTAGGTGTGGCCAAATTGGTACAGCGTTTTTATGGTGCTCAGCCTCATGTTTTTATTGAGCGCCTAGCTGAGTTTGGGATGACAAGCAAAGTAGGCATTGATCTGGGTGGTGAAGGCCAACCATTTGTCAAACACCCCACACATAATCGAAAAGAATGGAGTGGGATCACACTGCCATGGATGTCTATGGGATATGAACTTAAAGTGACCCCCATTCAACTCCTGACACTATATGCAGCGGTGGCAAATAATGGGCGGATGATGCAACCGATGCTTGTGTCTGAAATTCAAAAACAGGGTGAAACAATTAGAAAAATTCATCCCTATGTATTGACTAAAAAAATTGCATCAAAGCGTACGATCCGGCACATGCAGTCTATGCTTGAAGGGGTGGTGGAAACAGGAACAGCAAGTGGAATGCGCAGTAACCGATATCGTTTTGCAGGCAAAACAGGAACGGCCCATATTCGGGATCAAAAAGGAGTAGAAATTGCTTACCGCAGTTCGTTTGTAGGTTATTTTCCGGCGGATAATCCAGTTTATGCTGCAATAGTTGTTTTAAAAGGCCCTAAGAGTAATGGTTATTATGGAAGTGAGGTAGCATTACCGGTATTCAAAAAAGTGGCAGATTATTGTTTTAATTCCCGCAAGGAAATGTTCCCTCAGTTTGCTGAGGATGGGGACAAATTATTTCAGGATTGGAAAACACCACAATGGGAAGCTGGATTCAGACCGGACTTTAAAAAAGTATGCAATGCAGTGGATATTCCTTATGAAAATCAGAGTGAATCGGATTGGACCATAACTAAAAATGATGCCGATTCGAAAAAACTCCAATTAACAAACAGGATTTGTCCTGATAAGCAAGTGCCAAATGTAGTAGGAATGGGACTCCGCGATGCGCTTTTTGCGCTAGAAAACCGTGGGTTACGTGTAGATCCGACAGGCGTGGGAAAGGTAAGACGACAAAGTATTGCAGCAGGTACTTCCGCGCAGGGACAATATGTGCGCATTTATCTGGAATAGACAAATGGAATGGAAAAGCAATGATAAACACCTCTATTTTTAAAACACCAAAACGCACCGGCAACAATTGAAATCCCTTGAATATCTACTTAACGGTGTGGAAGTACTGCACGTCCAGGGTGATTTGGAAACGCAAGTTTCTCAGATCACTCTGGATAGCAGGACTATTAAACCTGGTGGTCTTTTCATTGCGATCAAAGGTGCCCAGGCTGATGGGCATCAGTTTATTCCAAATGCGCTTGCTCAGGGTGCAGGTGCAATTATTTCTGAAAATAGTAATATCCACCCACATGACTCAAAGGTTGTTTGGATCCAAGTTGCCGATAGTCGAAAAGCACTCGGGATAATTGCCGCTCATTTTTACGATTCCCCATCTCAGGAATTACAATTAATTGGTGTAACTGGCACAAATGGCAAAACCTCGGTAGTTTATTTGCTTTATCAGATTTATCTCAAACTGGGATATGTATGTGGTCTGATATCAACCATTGATATTATTTGGGCTGAACAACGCGAACGTGCACGTTTGACAACACCTGATGTGATTCAGTTGAACGCATTGTTAAGGAAAATGGCTGATGCCGGATGCAGCCATGTGTTTATGGAAGTAAGTTCGCATGCTGCTCATCAGGGCCGAATTGATGGGCTCTCCTTTAAAGGCGGGGTTTTTACAAATCTTACACATGACCATTTGGATTATCATGGTACTTTTCTGGAGTACCTAAATGCTAAAAAACTGTTTTTTGATCATTTATCCAAAAGTAGTTTTGCTTTAATCAATGAAGATGATCGTCATAGTAAGGTTATGGTGCAAAATACTGCTGCGCAAATTTCAACTTATGGTTTAAAGCATTTAAGTGATTATAAAGGCCGGATCCTGGAAAATCGATTAGATGGTCTAGTAATACGACTAAATGACAAAACCATTTCTTGCAGGCTTTCAGGAGAATTTAATGCATATAATTTATTAGCTGCATTTGGCACCGCAAGATTATTAGGTGAGGATGAATCGGAGGTATTAAGTGCCTTGTCCGATTGTCATCCTGTCAGTGGCCGAATGGAAATAATCCATGACGGGATGGGGCGCATGGGTATTGTTGATTTTGCGCATACCCCGGATGCATTGGAAAAAGTGCTTCGAACTGTCAACGCTTTAAAAGATACTAAGCGCAAGTTGATTTTGGTATGTGGTTGTGGTGGTGATCGTGATACATCCAAACGACCTGTCATGGGTGCGATTGCAAGTTCGCTGGCAGATATCGTTTGTTTCACATCTGATAATCCCCGATCTGAAAATCCGGAAACCATACTTCATGATATGATGGCTGGTGTAGTGGAAGCGCACAAATCAAAGGTGCAAATTATCACATCAAGAGAACAGGCAATTCAAATTGCCGTTCGTTTAGCTGGCCCTGGCGATGTTGTAATTGTTGCTGGCAAGGGACATGAGGATTATCAGGAAATTCAAGGGAAGCGATTTCCCTTTGACGATAAAATGGTGCTTAAAGCAGCACTGGAAACAACATCAATCCTTAATAGAGGATGAAGATTCATTTCAGTTTGGTTCGGTACGGTGACATGGGGCGAGCAAAGGCTCGCCCCCTTGTCCCACTCCAATCATTAATTATTAATTCGTAACAAGCTTATGTTAACACATCTCTTCGAATATCTCGACAGGTTATTAGATATACCCGGCTCTGGTCTGTTCCGGTATATCACCTTTCGTGCTGGCGGAGCGATTATTTTATCCTTGTTAATATCAATGGTTTTTGGAGCGGGGATTATACGTAAATTAAAACGTTTGCAAATTGGGGAAACGGTCCGTGACCTTGGATTGACGGGGCAGAAGGAAAAGGAAGGTACGCCTACGATGGGAGGAATTATTATTGTTTTAGCCATCGTGATTCCCTGTTTGTTATTAGCGCGATTGGATAATATTTATATCCAACTGATGCTGTTATCCACTATATGGATGGCCGTCATTGGTTTTATGGATGATTACATTAAGGTATTTAAAAAGAATAAAGAAGGGCTCAAAGCCATCTTTAAAATAATAGGGCAGGTTGGACTGGGTCTGATTGTAGGCCTGGTGATGTTGTACCACGAAGATGTGACAGTAAGAATGCCCATTGAGGAAGCTGAGAAGGGTGGATATACCATCGTAGAAACTTATAAGGTGTATGATTCGTCCACTGATGCAGTGTTGCAGTATGCGCATGTTAAAACCACATTGACCAATATTCCTTTTGTAAAAAGTAACCGATTAGACTATCAGAAATTAATGTGGTTTTTAGGTGATAATGCAGGCACATGGGCATGGATCTTATTTATTCCTATAATCATTCTTATTGTCACTGCGGTGTCAAATGCGGCTAACCTGACAGATGGGATAGATGGTTTGGCTACCGGTATTTCCGGGATTATTGCTGCGACACTTGGTGTGTTTGCTTATGTAAGTTCCAATGCCATTTTCTCTCAATATTTAGGGATCTTATTTCTGCCCGATTCTGCGGAGTTGGTCATATTCGCAGCATGTCTAGTTGGAGCTTGTGTTGGATTTTTATGGTATAATGCCTATCCCGCGCAAATTTTTATGGGGGATACAGGTAGTCTTACTTTAGGCGGGATAATTGCTGCATTGGCCATTGTATTGCGAAAAGAATTATTAATTCCCATCCTGTGTGGCATTTTTCTGATAGAGAATTTGTCCGTAATGATTCAGGTAGGGTATTTTAAATATACGCGCAAGAAGTATGGAACGGGTAAGCGTGTATTCTTAATGTCGCCATTGCACCATCATTATCAAAAACAAGGCATGCACGAGGCAAAAATTGTTGCCCGATTTTGGATTGTTGGTATTTTACTAGCAGTGTTTACCATCATTACCCTTAAGATAAGATAATTTCTCATGAGCAAACAATTAATCATTTTGGGAGGTGGTGAAAGTGGCATTGGTGCGGCTTTGTTGGGCAAGTCTAAAGGCTATACTGTTTTTTTGAGTGATAGCGGCATGATACCTTCAGCCTATCGAGATGAACTCTTACGGGCGGAGATTGATTTTGAAGAAGGAGGTCATTTTTCTCCAGTTCTTCAAGAGGCCGAACTTGTTGTAAAAAGCCCCGGCATCCCAAATGACCACATACTAGTCAAGTCCTACGAGGACAGAGGCGTATCTGTTATATCTGAAATCGAATTTGCCTGGCAATTTATTAATGGCCGTATTGTAGCTATTACCGGAACAAATGGTAAAACCACCACTACGCATTTAGTGCATCATTTATTTCAGGAAGCAGGTTATGCGGTGGCGTGTGGGGGCAATATTGGTTATGGGTTATCAAGGCTGGCAATGGAGCCTCATAAGGATTGGTATATCCTTGAGCTTTCCAGTTTTCAGCTCGATGATATTACCACGTTTCGTCCGGATATTGCCATAATCCTTAATATCACGCCCGATCATTTGGACAGGTATAAAAATGATATGTCCTTGTATGCTGATGCAAAATGGCGGATTTCTAAAAATCAGCAAAAGGAAGATTGTATCATTTTTCAGGCAGACAATGGATACATTGAAGCGGCTATTCAACGGAATCCCTCATTGGCTCAACAGCTAGCTGTTGGGCAACCGAAAGGTGAATCATCCTCTTGGTTGGAAGTACAAGGCGAACGTTATAATCTTGAACAATTTGTACTTCAAGGTGATCATAATTTATTTAACACTACCTGTGCGATTTTGGCGGCACGTAAGGCAGGAATTTCACAAGACGCCATTCAAAAGGCATTACCGCATTTCAAACCAGTAAGGCACAGGATGGAACCGGTAGGCACTATCAACGGTGTTGTTTATATCAATGATTCAAAAGCGACAAATGTTGACGCAGTTTGGTTTGCACTAAAAGCAATGACAAAGCCGGTCGTTTGGATTGCCGGTGGCAAGGATAAAGGCAATGATTATTCCGCATTAATCGAGCTTGTTCAAAATAAAGTTAAGGCGCTTGTTTGTCTCGGCCTGGATACCAGAAAGCTGGAGGATCTATTTACACCAATGCTTCCACATGTTGTTGTGACACGGACAATGGATGCTGCCGTGCGGGCCGCTGCTGCTTTGGCAGTGGAAGGGGATTGTGTTTTACTTTCGCCAGCTTGTGCCAGTTTTGATTTATTTAAAAATTATGAACAACGCGGCGATATGTTTAAAGACGCAGTGGGTGATTTAGTCAAAGTAGAAAACCAAAGAACATGAATTCGAGAGTAGCACAGTTTCTTCAGGGAGATAAAGTAATTTGGACCATCGTCCTTATTTTAGCTACGCTGTCTGTAATGGCAGTGTATTCCTCAACAGGTATGTTGGCATATAAAGAAAAGGGAGGGCTCACCGAGTTTTATCTGCTCAAACATGGCAGTTTTATAATGGGCGGGCTCATATTGACATGGGTGTTTTCCCGGTTGCCTTATGTTTTTTATGGCCGTGTTGCAAAAACGTTGTTTTACCTCACCATCCCGCTTCTCATTTATACGTTATTTTTTGGGGTTGATATGAATGATGCGCGTCGATGGATAACGATTCCTATCATTAGTTTGACTTTTCAAGCTTCGGATTTTGCAAAAGTTGTTTTAATGTTATTTCTGGCGCGGCAACTCGCATTGCATCAGGGACAAAAAATGGATTTATTTACACTGGCTAAGCCCGTACTCTTACCTGTTGCAATTGTTTGTGCCTTAATCATGCCGGCTAATTTATCTACAGCCTTACTCTTGTTTTTAACGTCGATGGCACTTATGGTTGTTGGACGGATTGATTTACGTTCTTTGGGCGCAATGATAGGAGCTGGGGTACTCCTTTTTGGGGTGATTTTTTTGCTTGGCCTTGTGATGCCTGAAGCTACGCGCGCAAGTACATGGGTTTCACGGATTCAATCCTTTGCGACCGATTCGGATGGGGGATATCAGGTGCAGCAAGCAAAAATAGCCATTGTTAATGGTGGTCTTTTTGGCGAAGGGCCCGGGAATAGTTACCAGCGCAATGTGCTTCCTTCAGGATATTCAGACTTTATTTATGCTATTTTTATTGAAGAGTATGGGTTTATTGGTGCAGTGTTTTTGTTAATCATGTACGTGCTTTTTTTTATTCGCAGTGTGCGATTGGTTACGTTATGTGATAAACCATTCGGTTCCTTACTGGTGATGGGAATTAGTTTGCTTATCGTTCTTCAGGCACTTGCAAATATGGCGGTTGCGGTCAATCTCGGCCCGGTCACGGGTGTGACATTGCCCTTTATGAGCATGGGCGGCACGTCCTTGCTCTTTTTTAGCATGTCAGCAGGCATGATCCTAAGTGTAAGCCGATATGTAGAGCGGACTCAGTCAGAAGAAGTTAAAGAAATGGAGCCATGCGTGTCTTGATAACTGGTGGAGGCACCGGAGGGCATGTATATCCAGCCCTTGCTATTGCGGAGGCTCTCCGCAAGGTTGACCCTACCATGGATATTCAATTTATAGGTGCGCGGGGTAAGCTGGAAATGGAAAAAGTCCCAAAGGCAGGATACAAAATAAAAGGATTGCCGATAGCTGGAATCCAGCGTCGACTGACCTGGAAAAATTTGCTGGTTCCCTTCAAAATAATGGCCAGCTTATGGGCTAGCTGGATGTTTTTAAGAAAATTTAATCCTGATGTGGCGATAGGTGTTGGAGGGTATGCAAGTGGTCCGGCACTTCGAGTAGCAGCATGGCTGGGCATTCCATATTTGCTGCAGGAGCAAAACTCCTATCCAGGTATAACAAATCGACTTTTGGCAAAAAAGGCGCGTTGGATTTGTATTGCCTGGCCTGGGTTATCCCGATTTTTTCCTGGAGAAAAGTTGGTTGTTACAGGCAACCCACTCCGTAGTAATTTGATTAGCCCGGCAACATCCAAGGATGAAGCCAAAGATTATTTTCATTTATCTCAATCCCGGAAAACCATTTTATTATTGGGCGGGAGCCTTGGAGCGAGGTCATTAAATGAGGCAGTGATTGCAAATTTTATCTGGTGGCAACAGAAGGAAGACATTCAATTACTTTGGCAATGCGGTATGATATACAAGGAACAGTGTTTTCAATCTGCCACAGGCCAATTAGACCATGTGAGTGTGCATCCCTTTATTGACCGAATGGACATGGCCTACGCCGCTGCGGATGTAATTATTGCCAGAGCCGGAGCATTGACTATAGCCGAACTTTGTCAGTTGGGCAAGCCGGTTATTTTGGTTCCCTCACCTAATGTCGCAGAAAATCATCAGACGAGCAATGCCAAAGTATTAGCCAAAGTAAATGCAGCGCTCATGGTACCGGATAAGCATGTCAAAACAGATTTATTTCCGTTGGTTGAAGAATTATTGGCTGATCCGGTCAAAATGAACACGCTTTCTGAAAAGATCAGAGAATTTGCAAAGCCTTATGCCGCAGATGAAATAGCCCAATTGGTATGCAATTACAAAACCTGGAATGTATGAATAAGTCACAGGATATTCACCATATTTATTTCTTGGGAATTGGTGGCATTGGTATGAGCGCTCTGGCCAGGTATTATTTGCAGTTAGGCGCCACCGTTAGTGGTTATGATCGAACAGAAACTACGCTTACGCGTCAATTAGTTAAGGAAGGCATTTCAATTATTTATGATGAAATTGCACCCTTGCCTGAAGCAATAGATCTCGCTGTTTTTACACCAGCAGTTCCAGCAAGTCATCCCGCATTTACAGCCTTGGCAGAAAGGGGAATACCGCTTTTGAAACGTGCAGAATTATTGGGATTAATTAGTCAGTCAAAACGATGTATTGCCATAGCAGGTACACATGGCAAAACAACTACGAGTGCTATCCTGGCTCATATGCTACGTGTGGGTGGTGTAGATTGCACCGCTTTTTTAGGCGGAATTTCTGCTAATTATGGAACGAATTATTTGTTGGGTCATTCGGATTGGGTTGTCGTTGAAGCGGATGAATATGACCGGTCATTTTTACAATTGCATCCTACTATTCTCATTTTAAATGCACTTGATCCCGATCATCTGGATATATATGGGGATGCCCGTACAATGGAGGAGACATACTACCAACTGATTGGTCAGATTCGGTCCGGTGGTAGTCTGTTATATAAAGCAGGTTTGACTATTCCTGATGCTGTTTTACAAAGGGAAATGTTAGATGTCTATACTTTTGGCGAAGGAGCGATTGATTTTCCATTAACCCATATCCGGCAGGAGCAAGGAATAACGCTTTTTGATCTGCATCATCAAGGTATGTGGTACCGATCGATTCGATTTACATTGCCCGGAATGCATAATGCTTCCAATGCAGCTGCTGCCTTTTCCGTTGGTCTTTTGTTAGGTATGCCCGAAATGCAAATTAGGGAAGGATTGGAATCATTTAGAGGGGTTGACCGGCGATTTAGTATTCATTATGATGCTTATGGCATCACCTATGTGGACGACTATGCGCATCATCCCGTCGAGCTGAATGGTTTAATACAAGCTGCTCGTTCCAGATTTCCAGGAAGAAGGATAACCGGGATTTTCCAGCCCCACTTGTTTACAAGGACACGTGACTTTGCGCATGAGTTTGCAGCGGCACTTGATTTATTTGATGACCCGATAGTAACAGATATTTATCCTGCCAGGGAAATACCCCTTGAAGGGATAAACGCCCATTACTTATTGGATTTAATGCATCATCCTCAGAAAAAATATATAGCTCGGGAGGAACTCCTGTCATATATCGAAGCACATGACTTTGATGTGTTGATTACTGCTGGTGCGGGTGATGTTGACGCCCTTATTCCTCAAATTATAGAACTTTTACAAAAAAAGAACCCATGACTATCTGGAAAAAGCTAAGACAATGGTCGCGACTATTCTATCTAATTGCATTTTTAGCATTGGTTGGATTGTTTTCAACGGCAATGTGGAGTAAAAAGGCTACTTCAGCGGAGGAAATTATCATCGATATAGAACCTACTGTAGAAGGTGGTTATTTATTGACCACCAATGAAGTCAAAAAAATGCTTACAGATAAGATAAGGAAGCCGGGTGCACAGAATCTTTCACGTGTTCCTGTATCGGCTATGGAAGATTTGATTCAGAAACATCCCCTGGTCGAACGTGCGGATGTCTACATTGATGCCAGAAACAGAATCAAAGTAAGAATCGAACAGCCTGAACCCGTCATTCGAATCATTGACCGACGTGGAGCTAATTATTACATCAGTGATAAGCGAAAAAAGATTCCGCTTTCACGGCATTTCACACCCCGAGTGCCCGTGGCAACAGGTGATATTCCCATGTGGGAGGATTCATTGGCACTCAAACCGGGGAATGCTATTTCAGCGTTGTACGAGTTAGCCGAGCTCATGCAGACGGATGACTTTATGGGTGCACTTGTGGAACAAATTGATATCAAGGACGGTGTGATAAGTCTTGTTCCCAAAATGGGCAAGTTCAAAATTGTCCTCGGTGACTGTCGACAATTGACCAGCAAAGTGAGTCGTTTGAAAACATTTTATAAAGGGATTTTACCTACAAAGGGTTGGGATGCCTACAAACTGGTCGATTTGAGGTACAAAGATCAGGTGGTTTGTCGGAAAGTCTGAGTCAGGTTGTTCACATATTGTGTATAATTCTTTTTCAATATTAAAATCACTTGTAATGTTTACCCCTATCTTCGCGCAGTAGATTGAAAACACCACATTAAGCGAAATCATAAATGGAAACCATGAACACAGGAAAAGAGAGGCAGCCCTTTAGCGTGGCGCTTGATATAGGCACAACCAAAATTTGTGTCCTTATTGGTCAACGTGACAAACATGGCAAGATAGAGATACTGGGACATGGGAGAGTGGAGTCGCAAGGCGTACTTCGTGGCGTAGTTTCTAACATTGAAAAAACAGTCAGAGGTATTAACGAAGCATTGCTTAAAGCACAGCGCAAAGCAGGCATTCCTGTGAATCGCTTGCATGTAGGTATTGCTGGTCAACATATTAAATCTATTCAACATCGTGGCATTCTGACAAGAGATAATAGCCATGAAGAAATCAGTGACAAAGACATCCAGTCCTTGATCGCAGACATGTATAAATTGCAATTGCCTCCAGGAGAACGAATTATCCATATTTTTCCTCAAGAGTTTACTGTTGATAGTGAGCAGGGTATTGTTGATCCACGTGGTATGTCCGGTGTTCGTTTGGAAGCTAATTTCCATATTGTAACCGGGCAGATTACAGCAATACAAAACCTTGAACGGTGTATTGTCAAGTCGGACCTAAAGGTTGATGACATTATACTTGAGCCTGTTGCTTCCGGTAATGCAGTGCTTAGTGAAGAGGAAAAAGAAGCCGGTGTGGCGCTTGTTGATATCGGTGGTGGTACAACCGACCTGACTATTTTCCAGGAGGGTATTATTCGGCACACAGCAGTGATTCCTTTCGGGGGCAATGCAATCACTAAGGACATCAAAGAAGGCGCAAGTATTATGCCTGACCGGGCCGAAAAGTTGAAAATCCGTTTTGGATCTGCAATGGCTAGTGAGGTGTTTGATAATACGATTATATCCATCCCAGGTCTGAAAGGTCACGAACATAAAGAGATTTCAGAAAAGAACCTCGCACGTATCATTCAGGCCCGTGTTGAGGAAATTCTGGATTATGTAATGGGTGAAATTAAACGCGCCGGTTACCAACGCAAACTAACAGCAGGTATAGTTTTAACCGGAGGCGGAGCAATGCTGCGTCATATTGACTTGCTAACAGCTTATCATACTGGAATGACAACCCGCATTGGCCAGCCTGTCGATCACCTTGCTAATGGATATACTGAAGAGCTGACAAGTCCGGCTTATTCCACCGCTCTGGGTTTGCTGATCCACGGCTTAGAAAAGCCTTACCTGCCTGAAGAAGAAAGCCGTGAGGAAATTTTTAATGAAACGGCAGAAGCAGGAGCAACTCATGACCCGATTGTTGAAGAGAGCGGCAACAGGATGCCCTGGATGACAAAGCTTTTCGAAAAGGCAAAAGATCTTTTTAAAGATGATCCTGATGCAACTTATTAGAACATCCCTTTTTTTAAAATAAAAAACACCTCCCATGATGGAATTCTTAGGTTCAAATAGCTCCGCGCATATCATTAAAGTAGTTGGTGTCGGAGGCGGTGGCAGTAATGCCGTTAACCATATGTTCAAACAAGGTATAACCGGTGTTGAATTCATGGTTTGTAATACCGACAATCAGGCTTTGGCCTTGAGCCCGGTGCCCATAAAAATCCAGTTAGGCCCCAACCTAACAGAAGGACGTGGTGCTGGATCTCTCCCTGATGTTGGCAAAGAAGCCTGTATTGAATCCGTTGAAGATATTGAACGTCTCTTGCTGAACAATACGAAAATGTTGTTCATTACTGCTGGCATGGGTGGAGGTACAGGCACAGGTGCAGCTCCAATTATTGCCAAGGTAGCCCGAGAAATGGGTATCCTTACCGTAGGTATTGTCACGGTTCCTTTTCAATTTGAAGGAAAGCGCCGGATTTCTCAGGCAATGAACGGACTGGAGCAACTCAAAAAAAATGTAGATACGTTAATCGTTATTGCTAACGAAAGGCTCCGCGAAATATACGGGGATCTGGGACTAAGAGATGCCTTTTCACACGCTGACGATATTCTTACCACTGCTGCAAAAGCAATTGCAGAAATCATTACGGTTCCAGGTTATATCAACGTTGACTTTGCCGATGTCAATACGGTCATGCGCGAAAGTGGTGTCGCCATAATGGGCGTTGGTACTGCGGAAGGTACCGATAGGGCCAGACAAGCCATTGACCTGGCACTAAGTTCACCCCTTTTGGAGGATAATAACATCCACGGAGCCCAACACATCTTACTAAATATTTCATCGGGTACCCGTGAGGTGACTATGGATGAAATTATGGAAATTACAGACTTTGTTCAGGCAGAGGCAGGCGATGGTACAGACGTAATTTGGGGTAATTGTTACAATGAATCTTTAGGAGACAAACTTTGTGTTACACTTATTGCAACGGGGTTCGAAAGTCGGGGTGCTAGCCAAAGAGTCAAAGACGGTAAGGTGGTCTTGGATATTGACCAGCCCAATTTATCGCACCTGGGTGCTGTTCGCCATGTCACACTAAGTGACTCCAATGAAGAAGAAGCCATGTTGCGTCCCGGTGTAACCGTTGAAATAGATATGACCCGACGTCGGAATGATTATTCGACCAGAGCGTCATCTCCTGCAGGAGCAGCCGGCGCACAACCATCCAGAACTGCTGAAAATGTGAAACTCGCTTCGCCTAAAGTTATCGGCGAACTAGAGAATGAACCTGCATTTTTGCGACGCGGCGTTAAATTGGATGATGTTACCCATTCTTCAGAAGAAACCAGGTCTCGCATTACGGTCAATGCAAGTGACGAACTCGATCTTTTTTCATCTATGCCATTCCTGAATGAACAACAGGATATAGATTAATTTCGATCGAGTGCAGTTATAGGACCGTCGGTTTGTACTACGTCAAGTCAACCGCTACGTTTAAAACAAAATCGGGACCGCCATGTAAAAGGCTGTCCCGATTTCATTTAGTATAAGTTGGATCTAGCGGTCTTATATTATATCAACAAACTATGGTTTAGAGGCAGCTATTCTATGACAAAGCGAGTTTGGACTTTTTGTGAGGCCCTTAGAATTTCGATGGTATAGGTTCCCGGCAGCAAAAAACTAAAATCTTCTGGTAGTTTCATTTTATCCAGCTTGTCTGACTTACTGGCTAAGTGTTTCCTCCATTTCTTAGCATTCGTTGGGTGCGTAATCTCAAGGTCCAAATTCCAAAAATTTAAGCCCATGTCTATTGGTTGTACGCCTTCCACAATAGCGTATTTTTCATTTTCCGGATAAATAGTCCAACTTGCAGTGCCCGATTCACTTGAATAAATAGTGACTTTGAGGGTAGGTCGTTCTGGTTTTATCCAAGATACATTGCTTTTTCCCCATTGTAGATTGAATGATGTGTTTGGAATATGAAAGACGTGTAAATCCTTACTCAGGAGCGTGTCGAGCCCTCTCAATAGCTCAATATTTGCCGTATATAATGATCTTCCATGTGTACCAACTACTAATGTATTTGATTCCTGGTGCAATGCGATGTCATGAATGGGTACATGTGGCAAGTTTTTCTCAAATGGAAAAAATGTAATGCCTCCATTCAGGGTTGTAAATAACCCGTGATCTGTGCCGACATATAAAATATGTTGGTTTTCGGCGTCTTCACGAATGACGTTTACAGGCTCATCTGGCAGGTCTGTGCCAATGCGATGCCATGTCAAACCATAATCATCAGATTGATACAAATATGTATTAAAATGATCCCATCTATAGCCATTTAATGAAATATACACTCGGCCTTCAACATGTTGAGATCCAATGATTCTAGATATCCATAGGTTGGAAGGAAGACCTTCTGATATATTTTGCCAAGTGTAACCGGCGTCTTTACTGACAAAAGCCAAACCGTCATCACTTCCGGTGTACAAGAGCCCAAAACGCATTGGTGATTCGTGGATTGATGTCAGTGTGCCAAAAGGAATATCCCCATTTACTCGCCCATTTGTAAGATCTTCACTAATGGGCTCAAAGTTTTGCCCCTTATCCATTGAACGCAGCATTCGATGAGATCCCATGTAGAGAATATCCGGATTGTGGGTGGATAAATGGATAGGCGTCTGCCAATTCCAACGATAAGGTGCTTCGCCTATATCATGACGGGGTGTAATACTCTCTTTTTCTTTGGTTCTTGTATCAATGCGAAAGTAATTGCCAAATTGATATCCGGTATAAATGATCCGGTTTTCCTCACGTGGATCAACTTGGACCTGCATGCCATCACCTCCGTGTACATTTTCGTAAGGATACCGGCCGTTCATCTCCCAGCCCAGGTCCTTCGGATATTTAGATGGTCCTTTCCATACGCCGTTATCCTGTAGCCCGCCATAAATATTAAATGGTTCTGCATTGTCTACTGCAATAGCATAAAATTGACCAACGGGTGGTCGATTTAGCCTTGTCCAGGTGTTGCCCCGATCATAGCTTAAATTAGCTCCGCCATCATTGCCTAATAATAAGTGCTCCGGGTTTTTGGGATTGATCCACAACGCATGATGATCCACGTGTACATTCTCGCCCTGGATGGAGGTAAATGTTTTTCCGCCGTCTTCAGAGCGCAAAACAGGAACACCTAAAATATAGAGTATATCCGGATTGTCCGGCTGTGCCCTAATTTGCCCGAAGTAGTAACCATATGTGTAAAATAGATCATCTAAAAATGGGTCATGCGTACGCTGCCATGTCTTGTTTTGGCCGTCCAGCCGGTAGATCTGAGGTCCTATGATTTGGGTATTAAATAGGTTTGCATTGGCATCTTCATGATAATTCGACAGATCTATTGGTTTGATTTGGCCCGACTTAACAATCGATCTGATCTCTGTAGTGGTATATTTTTCAGGAAATTTATTTGTTCGCAAAAAAGCTTCTAGTTTTTTGTCGCTTAATGTTAGGAATTTATCAACAGACATTGTTTTTAGCGCATCCAATGAGAGGATGTTTGTGTCGGGTGCTGTTTCTTTTTTTTCGCGTAGGTTATAGTTGTCAACGATTGCAAAAACAATCGTTTTACCATCCCGGAAACTTGTAGTCAGGCCTATTCGCCCACATCCGGCACCAGATGGAAAACCTGACAAACTATCCGTACACAAAACCCAGGTTACGCCGGCATCCGTTGAACAATAAATCCCGGATCCTGGTCCGGATTCTTCAAAGTTCCAGGCTTGCCGTTTACGCTGCCACATGGCCGCATAGACATGGTCAGGTGTGTGAGGATCTAATACCAGATCTATGGCACCTGTTTTTTCATTCACCTTTAGAGAATGTGTCCAGGTCAGTCCGCCATCCGTTGATTTGTACACACCCCTTTCAAGGTTATCGGAATACAAATGGCCCATTGATGCTACCCATATTAAGTCAGGATTGGTAGGGTGTAAAACAATCCTTCCGATATGGTGACTTTCAGCTAGCCCGCTATGTTGCCAGGTCTCGCCTTTATCGCGTGACACATATATGCCTATACCGGCATAAGAAGAACGGCTGGAATTCACTTCACCCGTTCCTACCCAGATAGTACCTGTGACCCAGTCAACAGCAATTGCACCAATTGTCATGACAGCCTCCTTGTCAAACAAAGGCAAAAATGATGCGCCATTATTACGGGTATACCAAAGACCACCGCTGGCGTAGGCCACAAAAAACTCCTGCGGATATTCCGGATTTACCGCAATATCAACAACACGTCCAGAAAAGACAGTCGGACCAACATTTTCAAAAGCTATATTTCTTATGGGGCTGCTTCTGATTTTGTCCAACCGCTTGTTGTATGAAAGGAGTCTTTCGGCAGCATTTGTCGGAAGAGGATGTTGAGCCAGCGCGGCAAGGATGGTACAAACAAGAAGTGCGGCGGACAATAATGCTTTCATAGTGCGTTTAGAGGTAAGATATCGAAATATAGAAAGATTAAGGATTTCATGGGAATCTACCAGCAACCCTTCGCTATCTTTGTTATCATTTTCAGGTGAAAAAAATAGACAGTTATCTCATTCGTTCCTTTGTGCCACCTTTCGTGGCCACTTTTTTTATTGCCCTTTTTGTACTTATACTACAGATTCTTTGGGTGTATATTGATGATATCATTGGCAAAGGTTCCAGCTTGCTCTTCATCCTGGAAATGGTTTTTTACCTGTCCATGACTCTAATTCCATTGGCTTTACCCATTGCAGTACTCATAAGTTCCGTAATGGTTTTGGGCAATCTGGCTGAGAGGTATGAATTGTCCAGTCTTAAGTCGGCAGGAGTTTCCCTCAGCCGGATTATGGCTCCGCTGTTGGTTATTGTTGTAGGTATCGCGTTGTTTTCCTTTGTATGCTCCAATTATTTGATTCCAATAGCAAATCTCAAAGGAAAAACAAGATTGTATGATGTACGAAAACAAAAACCCAATCTTAACCTGGAGGCGGGTATGTTCAATGAAGATTTTGAAGGTTATGTTATATACGTTGGCAGTAAATCAGATGATGGAAGAGAGATTAATGATGTGATGGTCTATTCGAATAATAATTCGCGTTTATTTCAGGTAATCACAGCAGAGAAGGGGCAACTTTATACCACGCCTGATCAGCGATATTTGGTCATGGAATTAGAAAATGGTCGTCAATACCAGGAGTTGCAGGAGGAGGGTCAAAAGGAGAGCCAGGCCTTTTTAAGAAGTGAGTTTAGTAAATGGGAAAAGCTTTTCGATCTGGGCCAGTTTAATTTGGAACGAACGGATGAAGGATCATTTCGCACCAATGCCACTGTACTGACTATTCCTCAGATCCAAGAAGCTCGCGATTCTGTTTTTCGTTTAAAATTAGAGCGAAATGATGCGCTGAAGGTCCAATTGAAACCTTATTTGCCTCCACCTTTTTATAAGGATTCGCTTCCAAATAAAGATTTATTGAGAGCCGTTCCATCCTCTTTTGCCGATAGCATTCCAAGAGAAACAGTTTATAATGCAGGTCTGTCGGGCGGATATGTCCCACAGGATTCAAGTCTTCTTGTAGGCACTGGAATTTCTTCCATCTTGGAAACCTATCCCCAAAAGGACCAAAATATGCTCATAGGACGTGCCAGAACTTTTGCAAGGACGGTGCATGGTGAAGCACTCTCTGCAAATCGCGTGCAAAAGGAGTACAATAAAACACTTTCGAAATATTCCCTTGAGATCCATCTCAAGTTTAGCCTTGCTGTCATCTGTATTATTTTTCTGTTTATTGGCGCACCAATGGGAGCTATTGTACGAAAGGGCGGATTTGGATACCCTATTCTCATCGCCATTTGCTTCTTTATGATGTTCATGATTTTGAACATGTTATTCAAAAGTCTGGCAGAAAAACTCATCATTTCACCTGCCCTGGGTGCCTGGGCTCCTTGTTTAATTATGTTTCCATTGGGGTTCTGGCTGACCTATCGAGCTATGATTGATGCTCGCATAATTGAAACGGAATCGTTTACCGGCCCTATTGTACGTTTTGTGAATCTCATCCGCTTTCGATATGGAAAAAAACGGCCCTCTACTTCTTAATCGAATTTGGTCAACTCTTCATGTTTATATCTGGGCGTGCATTTTGTTCTGGATCGTATCCTTATGGATTGTAGTAGGGATAAAGCCAGGATCTGATTTGTCCTGGTTTAATGATTGGAAAGGGACGTGGATTGATTATGTTTTTATCTACGGCACCAAGCTGGGGGAAGAACACAGTTACATTTTAATCATGCTGATCCTATTTTTTGGACGACGTAAAGATGTATTATGGATTCCGCTTATAGGAATCGTAGTTACCATTATTAGCTTTTTAGGGAAACAATTTTTTCGGGAGCCACGGCCCGGAGCATTTGCAACAGAGCCCTGGTTTGCCGATCGGATTATTTTAGTGGATGGGATCCAGCCGTTGACTGGTTTGACCAGTTTTCCTTCAGGCCATACGATGTCAGCTTTTGCACTAGCATGTTTTATCATTTATCTTTTCCCCTTAAGAAGTGTGTGGATATTTGTTGTTTTTGGATTGGCCGTTCTTGTTGGCTTGAGTAGGGTTTATCTAGTCATGCATTTCCTTCGGGATGTGTTGACAGGGTCTATTATTGGTGTTATTGTAGGTTTGGTATTGGTCTATTTACACAGTAAGTATAGTTATTCATTGGCACCTTCAGTTTCTGAGAATAAATCTTCCAGTGATTGACCTATCGATCGCAACCGTTCTCTGCAATGTTTAATAAGTGCTAATGCACGCTTCGTTTCTTCTTGCATAGCTTCAAGGGATGTGTCACCACTTTGCATGCGTTCAAGAATGCCCTGGAGTTCCAACATAGCGTCATCATAGTTAAGCGTCAGCTTTTTCATTTGATTGGGTTTTGCTTATTAAAATACCATCAGCTAATACGGTTTTCAATATAGAACCAGACGGGATAGTTGTGGCTTTTTTGACAATATGGCCTTCGAAAGTTGTTATGCTGTATCCTCTGTTCATGATGGCAATCGGATCAAGTTGTTGAATTGATTTTTCAAAGTGATCTAGCTGGTCTAGTGCTTTTTCTTGAGACCTGCGTATAGTTTGATGAATTTCATCCTGCACCTTCGTCAATGACCAATGTGCCTTATCCGTTTTCCGGTTCCCACTCGAGATAATTTGTTGGGCAAGGGAATGTAAAAATCGTTCTTTGATGGTCATTGTATGAAATACGATCTGACGAATTTGTGCTGCTTTCTCAGCAAGTGCACTTTCGAAACGAAGGTTGTGATCAATGAGCCATACAGCGACTGCAGTTGGTGTTTTAAGGGCTTGCCAGGCCACCAGGTCGCTGACTGTTTCATCAATATCATGGCCGATGCCGGTTAGGACGGGAATAGGATGCAGCGCTATCTGTTCCGCTATCTTCAAATTATCAAACCAAGCCAGGTCTAGTTTGCTGCCACCTCCTCGGATGATTACGGTAAGATGGAACCGGGAAGATTGCTTTGTTATGGTGTTGAGCTGGTTTACGATCTCTTCTTCTACAGCATCTCCTTGCATTGCAGCTGGAAATAACGTCAGCTTAAACTGGTAACCCCACTGATTGGAATTAAGTTGTTCCTTAAAATCTTGCCAACCTGCAGCAGACGCAGAACTTATCACCGCAATATGTTGGATGACTGAAGGCATATTTAGTTGTCGGTTCCGTTCAAGATGCCCTGATTTTTGAAGCGATTCTATAACCTGAAGACGCTTGAGCGCCATTTGCCCCAACGTATAATTCAGATCCAGATGTTCTAACACCAGTTTTAAACCATATATCGCATGATGTTCCAACTTGACCTGGATCATGACATGGTTGCCTTCCCGCAACAGTACCTGGATATCCTGTCCTAATTCTTTTTCCAACATTTTGCGTCGCCCCTGCCACACAACTGCATCAGCCTGTGCAAGTAATTCCTGATTCTCCCGCGACTTTTCAACAAGTTGGAGGTATAGATGACCTCTACTCTCGCGGGATTGTGCAATTTCTGCCTCAATCCAATAAGCCGATGGGAAATTAAGACTCATCACCCTTCGGATCTGGTCCATGAGCTGAGATAATCGAATAGAGTCCTTCATCGCAGTACGAATATACAGGTCTTATGAAAGTCCATCATTGAATATCGCTTGATTATAACTACCAGCATGTATCTTTAAAGAATGAATAATATTCCCAGTTGGAAATTTTGGATCTTTAAATGGTGGTTTTTGCCTGCAGCAGGATTTATGGGCGTCCGTCTAGTGCATTTGACTGATGTGGAGTGTAAAACCAGCCTAAGACTGAGTTGGCGAAATAAAAATCCGTTTCGATCGCAATATTTTGCTGCCCAGGCTGCAGCCGCAGAAATGGCAACGGGTCTGCCTGCATTCCAACTAATGCGTATGAAAGGCCAAAGTATTTCGATGTTGATAACAGGAATGGAGGCCGTTTTCCTGAAAAAAGCTACAGGGGTAGTAGAGTTTACGTGTTATGATGTTCAGGTCATAAAGGATGCCATTCAAGAGGCATTAGCACAAGATGCCCAAGCAGTGCAAGTGAAGGTGGCAGTAGACGCGATCCAGCTGTCAGATGCCGAAGTTGTATCGACATTTATCTTTAACTGGAGTTTTAAAAAGCGATGAATAGCACTTATTGAACAACCAGTTTTTCTGTATGAATACCATTTTCGGATTGCAGTCGGATGAAGTATACACCGCCCTGCGTCGGAGCCCATTGGGTAGTATATTGTTGCTCCCCACTGGATAGAAGGATTGTGTTTTCCTGATGGATTATCCTTCCACTCATATCCACTATAGAAAGATCGACTGTTAAATCTGAGACCATTGCTGCCTGAAAATCAAGCTGTTGTCCTAGAGGCAATGGCTGCATGCGCAATGCAAAAGATTCGAGACCATTAATGGATGAAACCGAGGATGCAAGACTGGCATTAAAGGAAAAGATAGGGCTCCATGGTTCACACGTTCTATATTCGTTGTAAGAATATACCTGCCAATAATATTTTGCATCCGCTATCAGATCAAAGTCAAGGGTAACCTGAGGAGTATTGACATAGTAATACCGCGGCATGAATTTAAAACTGGTAAATCGGTCAATTCGGACAACGTAAGATTTTGCACCTGCATCTGCCTGCCATTCTAATTTAACCCCAACATTGCCATTTGAAACGCCGCCATCAAGCGGAAAAACAGCGTCTGCGATACCTGGAAGTTGAAGCTCTGGTGTTGTGTTGACATTGAGATACTTGTTGTTATTGGGACTTACATTTTTGCGGGCGCTCAAATCTGCATTTATTGCAGCTTTTTGCTGTGTAGAAAAGTAGTAATCTGAACACTGCAAAAAGTAACCCATGATATTGTTCTCGTCCGGGTTGAGGGGAACTCCGTTTTTGTCTTTAGCACCCCCATTATAATTGCAATCATCCCAGCCAAGGCCCAGATTGTAGTCGGCGGGTGTATCTGCTAATAGGTCACCAGCATTAGTGGCGTTACTGCCATCTGCGAATTCAACCAGGATGTTATTATAAGGCGGCTTGAGGGAAGTACAAGGTGCAGTAGTGAGTGTTAGCGGGTTGCCGTGTTTTGCACCATCCCATTGATCACATTCCCAACCATTAAACGGATGTAGAATGCTGAAATAATGGCCAACCTCGTGTTCTACAGTAAATTTATTCGAAGCAACTTCAGATCTCCGGATGACTAAAAGATCTGCTTCCCAACTTGGCCAGCCGGAAGTATAATAGGCTAATACATTAGCTTCACCCGTTTCGTTAGTCAAAAACATATTTAAAAAGCCCTTCTGGCGCTGATTGACCATAGTCGTGTATGAGGATGGACTCATTGGATTGTCAAACAGGCCTGTGTTTTTTAAATAGCTTATTGATCCTTTTAGGAAAAATTGAATATCCATCTCGGCATAAAATTCATTCAGGCCGCATAACATATCCAGAAACTTTTCCAGTTCCACACCACCTGTTCCGTCCGTGCGCTGAACAATGAATAATCTAATGGGAACATACGTAACAGCACCACTGCGCTCGATGGCAATGTGATCCAGATTAGCAAGATTCGCGGAAAGTTGTTCGCTTATTGCATCCAAATCATGTCGGGATGTACCACAAAAACCTTTGACAGTGGGATCCTGGGCAGTTAGAGATAGGGATAAAAAAAAGAGGAAAAGGAATGGGAGGAGGATAACTTGAAAACGCATCAAAGTTCAGTTGTAGGTTAGGTTAAAACAAGGTGCAGACTCAAAATCGTTGCAGGTCAATGACAAAGATAAAGGGTTTCCGGCTATTGCACGTTGGTCTTAAATGCAACGTTCACAATTTAACAACAACCTTTTACAGATAGTTCGGGTAGGAGCAAAGAAATGGGTAACTTTGCGGCCTAATAACAAAACTGTATCAAATTATGAATAAAGTGACGGTTGTTGGAGCAGGTAATGTTGGTGCAACTTGCGCTAATGTCTTGGCTCACAAGGATATTGTTAAAGAGATTGTGCTTTTGGATATCGCAGGTGACGTTGCCAAAGGAAAAGCTCTAGATACCTGGCAGCAGGCCCCAATAGATAATTACAGCACGCGAATTGTTGGTACAGATGACTACGCAGCGACAGCTAACTCTGATATCGTCGTCATCACTGCAGGTGTACCGCGCAAACCAGGCATGAGCAGAGATGATCTCATCGCAACAAATGCCAAAATTGTCGTTTCGGTTACGAAATCAATAATGGCCCATTCGCCCAATCCTATTATTATCGTTGTTTCCAATCCGCTTGACGTGATGACTTATGCTGCGTTTAAAGCAGCAGGGTTACCATCCACACGGGTGTTTGGCATGGCAGGAATATTAGACACAGCCAGGTACAGAGCATTCCTTGCAGAGGCACTTGATATTTCCCCAAAGGATATTCAGGCTGTATTGATGGGTGGTCACGGCGACACAATGGTGCCTTTGCCAAGGTATACAACGGTATCTGGTATACCAGTGACGGAGATGATTGATCTTGAAAAACTGAATGCAATAATTGAACGGACTAAAGTGGGCGGTGGTGAACTAGTTAAATTGATGGGTACCTCAGCATGGTATGCTCCCGGTGCTGCAGCAGCCCAAATGGTCGAAGCAATCCTAAAGGATGAAAACCGCATTTTCCCTTGTTGTGCTTTAGTCAATGGGGAATATGGATTGCAAGATGTTTTTCTCGGTGTCCCGGTTAAGCTTGGGCATAAAGGAATCCAACAATTACTCGAATTGAAACTGAACGCTGACGAACAAGCCTTGTTGGAAACCTCCGCTGGCCATGTCCGGGAAGTGATGCAGGCCTTCGACGGGATGGATCTGGTATAAAAACTTGTTAGTAGAAGATTAATTCCTTGTCATTAACGAAGATCTGGTTAATGGCAAGGAATTTTTTGTTTGATCAAAATGATTTTCTCAGCTCGTTTGTTTTGGTCTTCAGCTTCCTGCTTATGCCAAATTGCTCCGTACTGTGATGCGCAGGTTCTTTTAAAAGGGTCTGTTGAACACGTTGGATGCCAGTATGTTTATAGCCCGTAGCAACCCTCTAATCTGAAGATTTATGAAAAGACGAATCATTATTGGTGTAGGCGGAGCGAGTGGCAGTATTTATACAAGGATTTTGTTTGATCGTCTCAAAACTTTGGCTGATCAATGGGAGCATGTAGGAGTGGTGATGAGCACAAATGCGTTAATTAATTGGGAACTTGAAACGGGCCACCTGGACTTTTCTAATTATCCGTTCACCTTTTATGCAAAAAACGACTTCAATGCACCGTTTGCATCGGGGTCTGCTAAATATGAAACGATGTTTGTTTGCCCCTGCTCGATGGGTTTGCTGAGCCGGATCGCACAGGGGACGAGTGATGATTTGATGACAAGAGCTGCGGATGTTATCCTTAAAGAAAGACGACGACTAATTGTCATTCCTCGAGAAACGCCATACAGCCTCATCCATTTGCGCAATATGGTTCAACTCACTGAAGCAGGTGGAATTGTGTTGCCAGCGAGCCCTTCGTTTTATGGACATCCGGGCACTATGGATGAATTGGCAGCCACAGTTATAGATAGAGCACTTGATTTGGCTGGATTTGAAATTTCTACCATACGATGGGGCAGTGCCGATTAGAGCGGAGGATTAGTGTTAATCTTATCCAGGAGATTTGTTTCCTCCAATGCTTTTTGACGCTTTAGCTTGGCGGAAATCCGATGAAAAAGAATGGCTGTGTTTAATTCGTAACCCGAAATGATAGAAAAGGCGTTGATTTGGAGCCACAACATCAAAGCTATAATCGTACCTATCGATCCATATAATTTATTGTACGTTCCAAAGGAGTTTATGTAAAACGAAAACAACACGGAGGAGGCAATTGCAAGGATTGTTGCAACCGTAGCCCCGGTGCTGAAAAAGCCAAATTTTCGATGCGTTGGTGCGCCATACCTATACAGCAGAGAGATACTCACATAAAACATACTCAATACAAGTAGCCAGCGAAACCCTTCCAATGCGGATTTAGCAAACCAATCAAGCGACATATAATCACCCAATAATTGAAGCAGCGCGTTGCCTGCAATGGTAAGTACGATGGAAAGAACGACTAATATGGCCAATACCACCGTTAGCCATAGTGCGATCCATCGAACCATGAGCGGATGTCTGTCTTTAAATATTTCCGGATACTTTTTTTCAAAACTATACATCAGCGTTGCTGTGCCACTCGTTGAAAAAAGGAGAAACATCAGCGTACTAAATGAAAGCAAACCACGCCGTTCGCGTGTGGCAATGTCATTCAAAAACTCAAGGAGCCAGTCTCCTGCAGTACCGGGCATTATGCCTCGTACAGTTTCATGTAGGGTCACACTGAATGATTCGTAGACCTGGAAGTAGGGCAGGAGGGTAAATAAGGTGATGATTGCAGGAAAAAGAGATAGGAAAAAACTAAATGCTACAGCATTTGCCCGCATAAAAGGATCGTCTTTCCGAAGCTCATTAAAAAAAAACTGACCTACATCATAAATCGGAATCCCAAAAAATCCCGGGAAGGAATGGCACTTTAACCAGGATACTAACCCATCCAGCAAAAGTTGGCCTTTGCGTTTTGACAGAATGACCCTTGCTTTAATGCGCTTCATAAATACCTGGGTTGAAGTAGGTCCAAAAGCACCAAAGGAGCAGTACAAGTTCTGCCTGTTTGTTTGTCCAGAAAGGCAAGTGTCACACTTCCTGTTGTAAGTAATCGATCACTTTCGTTGAATATTTCACTCAGAAAGGTCATCGTTTTTTCAGGTAGTTCCTTGATACGTGTGCGCACAGTCAATAAATCATCATACCTGGCAGGCCGGAGATATTGAAGTTGGAGCTCAATGACGGGCATAAGGACACCTCTTTCTTCGAGATCGCGATAGGTAAATCCTAAAGCACGCATAGCTTCAGCCCGGCCGACTTCAAGATACTGTGCATAATGACCATAATAGACAACGCCCATTTGATCGGTTTCACTATACCGTACCCGCACTTGTGTGTCATAACAGTACATAATCATCAAATTGGATCACGACGAAGGGGACATGTCATGCAATGTGAGCCGCCGCGAGCTCGGGACAATTCATTTGAAGGTAAGGTGATAATCGTTTTTGTTAGTGACGCAGGGTCAAGCAATCCCGCATGGACATCCTTTAAAAAGTCTTCGGCATGCAGGATCGTATAGCCATTTTCCTTGAACGCCAATTCTGTAACCGGATTGCGATCGTAGGTCAATGCTACTCCGGGACGCAACGCCACCAGGTTGCAACCATCGGTCCACTGCTCACGCTCCTGGTACGGACTTTCACCTTTTCCACTTAAGATGAATCGCATGTTTGGGTCGATTTCTTCATGAAAAAATTCACGAATACTTCCATATTCTCGGTAATCGCCATTGCGGGCATACACCAGTACATTTGAGGCCAAGCCATCGACGACAATGGGTTTGAATGCAGCTATATCATGATGGTCAATCTGAGTAAATATGGTGTCAATGTGCATGTACGACCTGTCCTGGGGAATATTTACCTGAACAACATGGTCGATAACGCCCTTTTCAAAAAGGGCATTTTTTAGTAAATGAATAGAGTGTGCATTTGTCCGCTCACTGCAACCGACCAGCAGATAATGGTTGTTAATGACCATGACATCACCTCCCTCAACCGAAACGATTTCACCGCGCTTAGAGGGCGGAAACTCATCGACATGGTTCAAATTGATGATTTTACCATCCTCGCGCAAGCTGCGAAACATTGGATGGGACCAGCAAATGAATCGGGTGAGAAAATTTTCCCTGTACCGGGCTGATTTTGCTGCTTTCGTTATAAGGACATGGTCATTGATGGTAACAGCTAAATCCCTTGTGAAGATGAAGTTGGGAATAGGGTCAAACAATATCAAATCATTTGATGCCAGGTAGCCGGTTATCAATGTTTCGGCCAAATCTTCATTGGGCAGGTCATGCAATAAGGAGAAATAACTTTTTGGTAATTCCTCATAATCAATGATCATATTGATTACTTCTTTGCGGGTAACAGGGTCCTCCCGGAGGGATTCTAAAAGTAGGTCGTGACTTTCCATCACCTGATCGGCACCTAAAAAGGCGCGAAGTACGGCAGAAAATACATCGTGTTCCTTTTGCATCTGGGGCAGATGCACAATGTCATCAAAGAGTAGCTCTGACGATTTTTTTGGGCTGACGCGAGCGATTCCTGCATCAGGGCGATGGATCATGACACGCCGTAGTGTGCCTATTTCAGAATTAACATGAATTTCAGTTAGCTGTGTCATAGAATGCAAAGTTAATCTTCCTCCTTGGTTGAATGTTATTCCTTCCATTCCTTTAACCGTAAAAAGGGATCATCTGACGGATTAATGCTATCGTTTGTCTACCTTTGTTGGAGTGGTTCGCCTACCAGTTTACATTTGCATGACGTATGAGTATTCTTAAAAACCTCAAGTCTTTATTTATTGAAGAGACCGAGGCTGCCGGGCAGTCAGATGTCGTTTCTTCTCCCAAAGACGATCAAGCCACAGCGGTTGTGCCAACGCCTGAAGCACTTCTGGACAACGAACAAAATAGTTCTGCTAAACAAGTGGTGGATCATCGGTTTCTAGATACCCTCCTTGCTGCGATGGAGGCAAAAAATCAGGAAGGCTTTGATTATCTGGAGTTCAGACAAGCGCTTAAGTCTTTGGATAAAATGGCTTTTGACGAAGCGACAAAGTTCAAAACAGCTTTTGCCATGGCGCAATCTATGAAAGCCACGCCAGACCACTTGACCAACACCGCAAAACAGTATTTGGGTGTCCTGCAACAGGAAGAAAACAAATTCACTATAGCTTTAAAAGCGCAAGAGGAAAACCAGGTGCATGCCCGTGAAGTTCGCCTGGCGGATCTTGACAAATCTGTAGCTCAAAAACAGCAGGAAATTGAAAAATTGATGGCAGAGATTACCACTTTCAGGGATGAATCCACAAAGTTGCAATCTGAATTGTCGTCTGTTCACCAAAAAATCAGTGTTACCAGAGACCGATTTACATTTACCTATTCGTTCCTATTGCAGGAGATCAAGGCGGATATTGAAAAAATGCAACAATACCTGAAATAATTATTGGCTTATGACAACTATGGAATCGTTCAAACCCAAATCGTTTTGGCAACGCCCCGAAGGGGTGACCGGAGCGCTGTTTCTGGGCGGATTGCTGCTGGGTGGTGGCTATTTGCTGTTTAAATTCCTGCCGGCGATTATTGCCTTGACTTCAAACTTGCTCTATCTGGGGGTTATTTTGATGGCTCTTGCGGCATTAATTTATGTTGTCCTTGACCCCAAAACCAGAAACCTGGTTTGGTACATGTACAAAAGTGTGATGCGCTGGTTAACAGGAATATTTGTCCAGATTGATCCTATAGGCATACTTAAATCGTATGTCGAGGATCTAAAAAACAATTTGGGCAAAATGAACAAACAAATCACGTTGCTGCGTGGTCAGATGCACAAGCTGAAAGAAATCATACTGAACAACCAGCGTGATATTCAATCCAACCTGCGCATGGCAAGCAAAGCGAAGGAAACGGACATGCAAGCTATGGTCGTTCTAAAATCGCGCAAGGCAGGTCGCCTTAAAGAGTCCAATGTCAAACTCGAGGATCTGTATCGTAAAATGGAGATCCTATACCGCGTCCTAGGTAAAATGTATGAAAATTCTGAAATACTTCTGGAAGATATTACGGATCAGGTAAAAGTAAAGGAACAGGAGCGCAAGGCCATTCATGCCAGCCACTCAGCGATGAAGTCGGCTATGAATATTATTAGCGGTAATTCTGATCAGCGGTATATGTTCGATATGGCTTTGGAGGCTATTGCTGATGATGTATCCCAAAAAGTGGGAGAAATGGAACGCTTCATGGAAATGTCATCCAACTTTATGGATAGTGTCGATCTTCAAAACGGTGTATTCGAAGAAGAAGGCTTGGCTATGTTGGAGAAATGGGAAAAGGAAGGCGTATCTATGTTGTTAGGAAACGAAAAGGAAACCCTCCTGCTCAAAGCGGCAAATGAATCCGATGTGCTTGATTTGAATGCACCCATTGCCAAACCGATGGAACGGTCACATGCCGCACGTGATAACCAATATGACAGTTTTTTTGAATCCTGAAAATAGCTTTTACCTATGGCTCGCAGATTAACCACTTTTTCCAAACTACTGATCACCGTACTGATTGTAGGCGGATTTGTATTATTGGGCAACTATGTGTTGAACAAAACAGAATGGGGGAAATCCCTTAGAAATCAAGCCGATAGTGGTGGTGATTTCGGCAGTGATGCATCAGATAAAAATAGCGCAGGTAAGGATGATGATGTACTTACCGTCCAATTGGTCACTTGGGGCGGTTATGCCCCTGGCCTTTATTTTAATGAAGGTGCTGAGGCAAGTACCAATTCCCGTTTTTTTAAGGAGTATGGCATTAAAGTCCGCTTTGTAAAAAATGACGATCTCATGGCAGCTCTTAATGCCTGGATTGCTGACGAATATGACGTACTTGTTCAGACGGCAGATGCATTCCCTTTATATACCTTTCCTGATGAGTTGAAACAATTTGAGCCTCAGGTATTTATGCAGGTTGACTGGTCCCGTGGCGGAGATGCGATCATTGCCAAACGAGGGATCAACTCGATCAATGATCTTAAAGGGAAGCGTATCGCCGTTACTGAGCCTGCCCCATCGCAGACCTTGCTTGTAACGGCGCTTGAAGCCGCAGGATTGAATTACAAGGATGTCATCGTTGCTGCCGCGCAGGACCCTGTGGTTGCATCTCAGATGTTCAAAGCTCCGGACATTGATGCAGCTGTGGTATGGAGTCCTTTTGATGTAGAGGCAATCCGTGAAGTGCCGGGGTCCAAAGTACTTGTGAGTACTAAGGACCAGTCGCATATTATTGCGGATATCTTTTTTGCGAAGGCTTCCTACATCAGAAACAACAAAGCGAAAATTCATAAATTTTATGAAGGCTGGATGAAGGCCGTTGCTGAACTGGAAAATACGCCTTCAAATCAGGAAAAAGCAGCCAAACATCTAGCGGCCTTCCTGGAATTTTCGGAAGATGATGCCAAGGGTGCAATGGCAAATGTACGTTGGACTACCCATGGAGACAACATGAACTTCTTTGGACTAAATTCGAATTACCGCGGTGTAAAAGGGGCTGATCTTTACGATAAAATGTCAAAAGTCTTTTTCGAACTTGGACAGGCGGACAAAATGGCGCCACCATGGAGAAATGTGATTTATACTGGAGCCGTCCAGGCGGCAGCAGCTTTATCAGGTCCTGGTTTTACAGCCGAAGAAACACCCGCATTCACACCTCCTACCGAATCTGAACGCAAAGCGCCAGCGCTTGCCAACAAACAGGTGAGTATCAATTTTGATTCTGGAAAGTTCACCCTCTCCGAAAACGCTAAGACAATTATTGATTTACAATTTGCAGATGTTGCCCGTTCTTTTGCTACGCTGCGCGTGCGCATAGAAGGTAATACCGATAATGTTGGTGGAAGAGCAATGAATGTAGAGCTTTCTAAAAAAAGAGCCCAAGCAGTAGCTGATTACCTCAGGCAGACATACGGCCTGGATAAAAACCGGTTTGTTATTGTCGGAAATGGTCCTGACAAGCCGGTCGCAGGTTGCGAAAGCAATAAAACCGAGTCTTGCAAAGCGAAGAATCGAAGAACTGATTTCCAATTGATCGGCTCCTAAAACCGATTTTATGGGCATTTTTGAACTGAGAGGGTCACTCACAAGACAACAAAGCCTGTTGCTTTTTGCCATCGGTGTAGGTTTGCTTCTGGGTATTTGGCACTTGTTAACTACCGGGAGTGCTCCTGTATTGTCTTCGGCCATTTTACCCCACCCTCAGCGAGTGCTCTTTGCTTTCCAGGATCTTTATCTGGATAATGACATCATTAAAAATGCCTGCCATTCCATTGGGATTAATCTGGCAGGTTATCTGGAGGCTATTTTTATAGCTCTCCCGCTGGGTTTTTTGATAGGTTTGATGCCCATATTCAGAGGTGCATTCCAGCGTCCGTTAGAATCTATCCGGTATATTCCACTTACGGCCGTGACGGGATTATTTATCGTTTGGTTTGGCGTAGGTACCTCCATGAAAGTCCACTTTCTTGCTTTTGGTATCTTAATATACCTCTTACCTGTAATCATACAACGTATTGATGAAGTGGAAGATGTATTTTTAAAAACGGTTTACACTTTGGGCGCTACTAACTGGCAAACGATCCGTACGGTCTACTGGCCCTCTGTAGTATCACGGCTCTCTGATGATATCCGTGTGCTGACAGCGATTTCATGGACCTACATCATTGTTGCCGAAAATATTGATAGTACACAAGGTGGACTAGGAGCGCTGATTTGGCGAGTGGGGCAACGTCAGGGGCGCATGGATAAAGTATTCGCATTACTTATTCTGATTGTACTTATCGGGGTACTGCAAGACCGTTTGTTCAAACGAATGGACCGTTTGCTTTTTCCCTATAAATATCAGGCGTCCTTGCACGGCAAGCATGGTACGCCAACAGACGGGAGCCAGAAAGGTATTTTCAGTGTCTTACTAAGTTATATGCTGGATGTTGTTGGTGGCCATCAATTTCGCCATGTCCTTCATCTGATTCTGGATTATATTTTAAAAGCTACTTGGTGGATAGTCCTCGCAGCTTATTGGGTATTAGCAGTCAATGAATGGACTGGACTTGTCTTTCCTGTTCAACTCATTCATAATTTGTTTGGGGACACGACGTGGGCTATCCATACAATCATGTTCCTATTGACCGCCTACCAGGTTTGGAAGTTTCGGGAATCCCACCTGGGTCGATATGCCCGCCTTGTAACTGAAAAACAAATCGCATAACCAGATTGTATGGCGATGAAAATGAAGGATGATCCCAACTTGCCCAATATCATTGCCCTAAAAGGCATTAACCAAAGTTATGATGGTGGGCAATCTTATATTATTAAAGATCTCGATTTGTTAGTGGAGGATAAACCTGCTCAAGGGCAATTTGTTGTTATTTTAGGGATGTCTGGTTCAGGAAAATCGACGTTGTTGCGCTACATCGCGGGTCTGCAGGAACCTACTTCAGGTGAAGTGCTTTTAAATGGAAGGAAGGTTGGTGCTGACAACCGAGCCAGCATGGTCTTTCAACAGTATTCTTCTCTTCCCTGGATGAGTGTGCTGGATAATGTAGGACTACCCCTATTGTATAAGGGTATGGGTCGGTCAGAACGAGATGATCGCTCCATGGAAATGATTCGTCTTGTCGGTCTTGAAGGGCATGAAAGCAAGTTTGCACAATACCCGGCATTGTCCGGAGGCCAATTACAACGTGTGGCCATTGCAAGAAGCCTACTGGCTAATTCATCTGTTATTCTGATGGATGAGCCCTTTGGTGCGTTGGACGTAAAAACCCGATTGCAAATGCAGGACTTGTTATCTAAAATTTGGAATGAAATTCACCCAACTGTTGTTTTCGTGACACATGACATTTCAGAAGCCATATATCTTGGCGATGAAATTTACATTATGAGTTCACCACCGGCCAACTTCGTCGAACACATTCATATTGATCTTCCCCTTTATCGTAATCGGGAACTGAAACGAAGTAAAGCGTTTATGGATCTGGTTCATCATATTGAAGACAGAATGGTTGAAATTGCAGAACAAACGCAAAATGAAAATGCACAATTATAAGAACACCTTTTTTTGGGCTCTCATGTTTAGTTGGGGCGTCCCTGTTTTTTGTCAAAATAGCCCATCTGTTCACGCGGTGGAAACGGATGAACAGAAAACAGTTGAAATGGTATGGGGAGACTTAAAATTACCATTGACGGCAACCGCCAGCTCAACGTACTTTAAAGTCAAAAAAGAAATCACCCGGGAAGAGGCGATGAAATTGATAACACAGCCCATCCAATTTTTACTTAACGGAAAACCCTATTTCCTTTCAGGCCTGATCGCCTCTACCAACGCCCGAAAATCAGCTTTGACTGCACCAAATGATACAGTGGTTGTTGGAGCTAAACCAAAAGCAAATAGGGATACTGAGCAACAGGAAGTAAGGACATCCTCCCAACCACTCATCGGAGGGCTTCTCCTGGATTCATTGGTAGATCAAAAAAAGTACATCTTTAATATTGAAACTCAAAAAGACCTTGCGACTTTTTTGAAAGAAGGTAACAGAATCACATTTGGAACTAGTCGAAACCGGCCAGGTTTGATGGTGAATATTGACATTGATATTTTTGATCCATATGAACAGTTTAGGCCCAGATATTATGTGCCGCCCATGTCATACATTAAGCCAGATATATCTCCCTGGCAATGGGCTAGTGTGCCGGGAAGGAAGAAGGGTATTGTACGCTATGATCCAAATCATGCAACGCATGTTAAAATAATCGCAGCTTATAGTAATGAAGAAAAATATGAGTTAATTCCGATTCCCGGATTTCAGACTGGTGCACATTATGTCGGCGAAGAGGACTTTATCGTGCCTCTAAAAGACGTTTCCTCCAAAGACACCTTGCGCAAATCTCCTGTGCTGGATGCTTATAAAGGTTACGATATGATTACCGAAATGTCTGTTGGCTGGTCAATACAATGGGGTAGTGTGGAGGTAGGTCACAAAGGGAAATACTGCAAACCAGAAGAGTTTAATGTGGCGAACCTTGAAAAGATGATGGTGAAACGAGGCCAGCAGCTTTTGCCAATTGAACAGGTTTTAATAACCATTACGCAAAAGGAAGGAAATGTGAGCCAATACCTTATTAGTGGACAGGAGCCTGAAGTCTGGCAGACTATCTTCCAGAACCTTCCGCCTACTACATCGATTTACTTTGAAGAAATCATCGTTAGGGAGGCGGATGAAAAGCTTTACCGGGTCCAGATTCCATTTATTCTCAATGTTTGGTAGCGTATTTAGATTGATTTCTGGCATTTAGAGTATTCCCGTTATTGCTGTTTTTCGATTTATCTAACTTACCTAAAGTCACCTTCATTGGGTGTGGACCAGTCTCTCTCGAAATTCCCCATTGTAATTGAACCGCTTGTTAATTTGATTGTTGCTTTCTTTTTGTCTAATTTTATCCGATGTTTCAACCAACCCGTGGCATGAAAAAATGGTACTTCCTTGCACTCCTATTGATATTTAGCATTGGCATGCCTTTGTTTGGCCAGGATTGGCCATCCATGATGAGCAATCCAAAAGAGAATTTTTACGATGTCCAGAATGCGTTCAATACGTATTGGACAGGTAAGGATACAAAACAAAAAGGAAAAGGCTGGAAGCCATTCAAACGCTGGGAATGGTTTACAGAGCAACGGGTTTATCCATCAGGGAATCGTGACCAAATGGAAACGGCCATGAGCACCTATTACGCTCAGCAACTTAATAAACCAGAAAATAACGAGCGGGGCAGTTCCTCAAGTGACTGGACATTCCTTGGCGCTTCTACCGTTCCTTCCAATGGAGGAGGTGCGGGTCGTTGCAATTTCATACGTTTTGATCCTAATGATCCCAATATACTTTGGACAGGTTCACCAGGTGGGGGACTTTGGAAATCCACAAATGCCGGAGCAACCTGGGTTAATTGGAACACGGATTACTTGCCCGTTATAGGTTGCACGGACATTGCCATTGTGCCCACAAATACAGACACCATGTATCTGGCTACCGGTGATGGATTTGCTAGTGATACTTATACCATTGGCGTTTTAAAAACAACGGATGGCGGTCTTACCTGGAATCCTACGGGCCTAAACTGGAACGTAACAGATACAAAGCTCATCCGAAAACTTTTACTCCATCCCGATAATCATCAAATCCTCATCGCGGGCACTTCTGATGGGATATATCGGACCGTTGATGGTGGTGACAATTGGGCTAAAGTGCAGGGAGGTGATTTTTATGACCTAGAATTCAAACCCGGCGACCCAACTATTGTATATGCTGGCTCCAATCGTTTTTTGCGTTCTACAAATGGTGGTATTTCCTGGTCACAGGTATCCTCTGGTCTTGCTCCTCAAAATCAGGTGCGACGATTAGCTATTGCTGTCACTCCTGCAAATCCTGAATTTGTTTACCTGCTGGCAGCGGAATCTTCTTCAAATGGCTACAAGGGCATGTACAGATCAGAGAATAGTGGCGGTGCTTTTGTATTGCAATCTGAAACCCCAAATTTGTTGGGTTGGGCAAGTGATGGTTCCGATGATGGTGGCCAGGGATGGTACACTTTGTCCATTGCCGCTTCACCTACTAATCCAAACGCTGTGGCTGTGGGTGGAGTAAATATCTGGCGGTCGACAACCGGAGGAAGTACTTGGGGATTAAATGCCCACTGGTGGGGGGATCAAGCGCCTTATGTTCATGCCGACATTCATGATATGGCCTATTTGCCAGGAAGTGCTAATATCTATTATGCCGCCACAGATGGTGGTGTTTTCCGCACTACCGATAATGGAAATTCTTGGACGGACCTGAGTAATGGGTTGGAAATAGCTCAGCTTTATAAAATTGGATCTTCCGCTACAAATGAAGAACTTGTTTTATCCGGTTGGCAGGACAACGGTACAAATCGGCTTCTGGGCTCAGAATGGCAACGGGTTATAGGTGGTGATGGTATGGAATGTATCGTAGATCACTCCGATGCTGATGTCATGTATGGTGCTTTGTATTATGGAAATATCCGCAAGTCCACAGACGGTGGTAACGACTTTGATGGAATTGTCGATTCAGATGGGGATGGCGTCAATAGCGGAGGCTTGTGGGTCACACCCTATATAATGCATCCTACAAATAGCCAAACCTTGCTGGTAGGCAAAGACGAACTCTATCGCTCCATAGATGGTGGTTATAATTGGGAACAGTTGGGAAGCATTGGAGGAGCTGGATTAATACGCGCTATAGCATATGCCCCTTCTAATCCTGATGTGATCTATGCAGCCCGCTCAAATTCTATCCATGTGTCCACAGACGGAGGGGCTTCATTTAGCAATGTTAGTACTGGACTTCCGAATCTCATCATCACCTATATTGCGGTATCCAGTATTAACCCTGATCGGGTGTACATCACCTATAGTGGATACATGGGAGCAGAAAAGGTGTTTGTTTCCAATAATAGGGGATCCGTTTGGTCCAATTATTCAACAGGCCTTCCTAACCTACCGGTAAATTGTATTGAATACCAGAATGGATCCAATAATGGGGTCTATGCTGGTACAGATGTAGGCATTTATTATAGAGATGCCACTTTGTCATCCTGGGTTCCTTTCAGCAATGGCCTTCCAAATGTTGTTGTTAATGAGTTGGAAATTCACTACAATTCTTCAAAAATCAGAGCGGCGACTTATGGTAGAGGTTTGTGGGAATCGCCCTTGTACAGTGGAGCTCCGATTGTACCTGTCGCCAGTTTTACCTCTAATCCAGCCATCAATTGTGTGGGATCACCTGTGTATTTTAGTAACCTAAGTGAAAACAATCCCCTACAGGTGAGTTGGACATTTGAAGGTGGAACCCCTGCTACATCTACTCAATATAATCCAGAAGTGACTTGGCTGACCGCTGGCACTTATACTATCTCACTCACTGTTACAAATGTTGCCGGCTCACATACGGAAACCAAAACAATTGAAATAAAGGCCATACCAGAAGTGACCATTGTTCCGGAAAATCCCACCATTTGTAAAGGAGAAAGTATTTCGCTGACGGCATCCGGCGCCAATACGTTTTTCTGGACAAATAATCTTGGCGGAGGCGCTGTTAAAACAGTGACACCAAACGCCACTATTACTTATACAATTACTGGGAATAACGGAGGATGTACAAGCAAATCCACTGTGACGGTGTCCGTCAATGCTTTGCCTCAGGTTTTTATTAGTTCCTCTACAGATTCCGTTTGTGTTGGCCAGCCCGTTGAGTTGCTGGTCGAAGGTGCTACCCAATACGAGTGGGCAGATGGATTAGGCGCCTCGGAGACCGTGACCGTCAACCCTTTAGACATAGATACATTTTCGGTTAACGGAACGGATGATAATGGGTGTAGTGCTACTGCTTCTATTGTCATTACAACAAAACCTCTTCCTCCATTAACTGTCTCCCCTGTGTCAGCGATTATATGTCAGGGAGACTTCCTCCAGCTTGAGGCGGATGGGGCAGCCTTTTATGAGTGGAGCCATGGATTTGGCACCAATTCATCCATTATTCTGGACCCATTGGAAAGTACGACAATCCAGGTGAAGGGAACTGCTGAAAATACATGCACATTGACATTGGATATACCCATCACCGTAAATAAAAAGCCCGATTTAATTTTGACCGGCGCTGATGACCCCATTTGCGAGGGAGAATCCACGTCTCTCTTTGTCGATGGTGCTTCTACCTATATTTGGACGGACAATCTTGGAACGGATCCTTCTGTTTTTGTTAATCCACTGACAACCTATACCTATTTTGTAACTGGTTTTTCTGCGGAGGGTTGTTCAAATCTTGATTCAGTTACAGTGACTGTTAATCCATTGCCAGATATCATCTTAATTGCATCACAATCTGCGATTTGTGAGGGCGAGCAGGTTGCCATTTTAGCTGAAGGCGCGGTTACTTTCCTTTGGGGAGGTGGTTTAGGTACAGATGCTGAAATCTTTGTTTCTCCTGCGAGTACAACGGAATTCGGAGTGACCGGATATAGTCTCGAAGGGTGTTTAAAAGAGGAGTCAATCAGCATTATTGTTCATCCATTACCCGTCATTAATCTCGAACCCACCGCACCCATTATTTGCAAAGATGGAGAAATTACGATTACAGCCTCAGGGGCGTCTGCCTATCTATGGAATGGTGGTCTGGGCGAAAGTGCAAGTGTTATCTTGCAACCATCAGAAACATCTTCATATCAGGTCACCGGAATTAGCACCGAAGGATGTGTGGATAGTCAAATGATTGAAGTTCGGGTTCATGTCATCCCTGTATCTACTCAGCCATGGCCCGACACACAATGTAATTCAGGGTTATACCAGGTAACAACCTCCGCTGAGATTACAGCGCTATCTTTTCCGGCTTCCTGGGTTGTTGATACTAGCCAAATGCCCCACTTCTTTCAAATATCAAGTGCGCCACAGGGAACTGCATTTAGTCTGACCTTGGCAGACAGTTTGCTTACTTGCCCCGTCTCATTAGAAATCAATCCTGATATAGAGACAAATCCATCCATACCACTGGTCTACGATCATTGTAAGGAAGAGATAACGGTTCTTTCTAATTGTGATTCTGGGGGAGGTGACTGGTACCGTTTTTCACGGGCTACCGGGCAGATTGAGCTCATCCAATCGAGTGCAGGCACTTTGTTGGAAGGCATTGATATTACCACACGTTCACAATTTGGTTATATGTATCATTGTACCTCACCATGTGGTGGTACAGCCTTTTTAGCTCCAATACAAGAGGGCGGATTTCCACCGTGTATAGAAGCCGGCACATTCAAACTCTTCATCGCACCGAACCCGGCATCAGGGGAGTTTACATTGGAGATTCAACACTTTGACGCGTCGGATTTGATCGTACGGATTTGGGATATCTCTGGCCGTCTTATTGATGAAAAGAAAATTTTACATCCTGGAGGGATAACACTTTTACCTATGACTTCATCCTCATGGGCATCAGGTATGTATGTTGTTAGTGTAATGGATGCAAAGGACAAAGAAGTGCAGAAGCAACTTATCATTCATTAATCATCTTGGTGGATTCAATTTATGAATAAACTAAAAGGGTAAGCGTGATCACGCTTACCCTTTTGGCTTTATGATAAGTCTTCTTTAATCCTTGTAACCAGTTTGACCATACTTATTACATTATTTCATGACCTTGATAATCATTGCCTTGATCTGTAAAACATGGGCCTTCTGAATAGGATCTTTTGTTCGCTTACTTACTTTTTCTGCCTTTTTTTGGATAGCGATTAGCGTTATACCTGCCTGGGCTATAGCATCTTTATTCACCGATTGCTCCTTGATGATGGCAACCAGTTTTTCAACCAGTGCGATCTGAAGGTTGCGCTGGTAAATATCATTTTTTTTCTGATCACCTAGATGCTCGAATATACCATCCGTCAATGCCGTAAAATGTTCGTGCATGGCATAGGCAGTTTCATTGTTGAGCGCTTCCTGATGCTGTATTCGATCCAAACGCTGGTCGTGAATTAACATATCAAGAAGCGAAGACTGAGCTGCAGCAATACGATCAATGATACCTTTTGATTCTATTCGGTCCAGGATAGTTGGATCAAGCAGCCAATCTGGGGTTTCAATAAATTCTTTTTTAAGGAAACGCATGGCATCTTGCTGTTTGGCAGCCGGAACAGCTGAAAAGACAGATCCTTCCTGATCGGATGTTTTAGGATTGTCGTAAACTCCACCAATATTGGCAGCTACATGACCTCCATATCTCCGCCATTGAGTAATGACTGCGCCGTGCAATTCAGCCAGATCCTGATAAGGTTCGTCTGGAATAATAGCCCATTTGGTAAGATTGGCGGCAATACGTTTTAAGTTCATGATGCCGTAGTGACTTGCCTTGATCGCATCATTCCCAAGATCCTCTGTTTGCGATCTGGGGTCATGTGGTTCGCCCGTTTGTCTTCCATAAAAAAAACGAGGATCTCCGGCTCGTGATTTGATCCAGCTTTGAAGAATAGGTTTTTCTACTTCAGGATCAGTGACGCCAGAGATCAGTCGGTAGCCATATTCTATAGACCATTTATCATATATGCCGATGCCGGGAAAAAGGCAAACACCATTATCCTCTGGCTGTGCGACATAGTTGAATCGGGCATAGTCCATTATCGAAGGGGCAGTGCCCATAGCGCAAGTAAAAGAAGGACTGCGAAGGGAATCAACTGTATAGGCACTGCTGGAGCCCATATTGTGTGGCAATCCCAGCGTATGTCCTACTTCATGAGCGCACACAAATCGGATGAGTTCGCCCATTAATTCATCACTGAATCTAGGGGATTGCGCGTCAGGATTTACAGCGGCTGTCTGGATGAAAAACCAATTGCGGAGCAGGTTCATCACATTGTGATACCATAAGATATCACTTTCCAGTATTTCACCGGTACGCGGGTCATGTACATGGGGTCCCTGCGCATTTTGGATTTCTGTAGTGATGTATCGGATGACGGAGTACCGCACGTCCTCCGGACTCCAATTGGGATCTTCTTCCTGTGTCGGAGGCTTTTTGCCAATAATGGCATTTTTGAAACCGGCAGCTTCAAAAGCTTTTTGCCAGTCATTGATGCCTTTTATCAGGTAGGGTGCCCATTTGGCTGGGGTAGCTGGATCCACATAATAGACGATTGGCTTGACGGGTTCCACAAGTTCACCGCGATTATAGGCAGCCCAATCCTTTGGTTCCAGGCGCCATCGGGTTATATATCGTCGTTGTGCGGCTTTGTGTTCATCCAGTCCGTAATCTGTTTGCGAAATACTAAAATAACCTACTCGAGGGTCAGCCAAACGCGCTGGCCAGGGTTTTGAGGGTAACTTGATAATGGATTGGTTCATTTCAAGGGACAACGAACCGGTAATACTATTATCAGGTAGGTTTTTCCCGGTATAGGTCAGGATATGCCGGACTTCTACATTTTCCGGAAAGACCTTAACGGAAGAAATCATACTGCGTTTAGCGTCCAGACTTCCTATTTGAAACTCCTTACGCTGTTCCTCAGAAATGCCTCCAATCATCGGGATATCTGTATTAAACAACGGTGTCGCTTCAAAAACCAAAGTGGTGCTGTCCCCATTGAAACACTGGATATCAAAACTGGCTATGACAGGCTCGAAATTGTTGTTTTTGACCGATCGATAGATAGGATCTTCTTCGGAAGCGACGCTGTTGTAAGAGACGGATCGGAGCAATACTTTACCATCCAGTCGCTGAAAACGAATGACTTGCTGGGGCCTGGATTTCATGCCCGCACCCCCAAAGTTTAAACCTTTAACGAAACCAGAAATACAACTGACGATTAAAAATTCATCATCAAGAACATCAAAAGGTAACTCAAAGTAGGTTTTGTCATCCACCTTATGGACATTGAAAACCCCGGTTTGGGTAACACTCCCCGGAGTGATAACCTTGTCAAACTTCTTAAACCTTGTCTTAGGATCAGTTGATTTTTCTGTTTTGTCTTTAGATTCACTTTCTTCCTGAGCAGGCAGAGTCCACGCTATAAACAGGGTCAGGAAAAGGAGAATTAGTTTCCGCATTTTTTGCAGGAAAGATAAGCATTAGTCCTATGGATGCACCAAAAGCAGCTATGTCTATTTTTGCGATTTATGTTGTATTCATTTTATAAAACTACCAACATATTTCCCACAACAGATAACTGAATTAATCCATTTAGTCCTTCAAAACGATCCGACTAATCACCAATTTTTGGATTTCACTCGTTCCTTCCCCGATGGTACAGAGTTTGGAATCTCTGAAAAATTTCTCCACAGGGAAATCCTTCGTGTAGCCATATCCTCCGTGGATCTGAATTGCATCAGTGGCTATCTGCACACATATTTCAGATGCATAATATTTAGCCATAGCGGATTCCTTTGTCATTTTGACTCCGCGATTTTTCATATCAGCAGCCTGTCGTGTCAGCAGTTCCGCGGCATCAATTTTCGTCGACATGTCGGCAAGTTTGAAGCTGATCGCCTGGAAATTAGAAATGGGCTGTCCGAATTGCTGGCGCTCCTGTGAATATTTGATACTTGCTTCATACGATCCTTTGGCAATGCCAAGCGAAAGGGCAGCGATCGATATACGCCCACCATCCAATACTTTCATAGCTTGTACAAATCCGTCTCCTTCCTTACCAAGCAATTGGTCTTTGTGTATCCGGCAATTGTCAAACACCAGCTCAGCCGTTTCTGAAGCCCGCATGCCGAGTTTATTCTCTTTTTTACCTGCTTTGAACCCAGGTGTGCCCCGCTCGACGATAAATGCAGACATGCCGTGACTATCCAGTAGTTCGCCAGTACGCACGATCACCACTGCAACATCTCCGGAAATACCGTGTGTGATCCAGTTTTTAGTGCCGTTCAACACATAATAATCCCCGTCTTTTTCGGCGACACATTGCATCCGGCCTGCATCACTTCCTGTGTTGGCCTCCGTTAAGCCCCAGGCACCAATCCAGTTACCGGAAGCCAACTTTGGCAAATATTTTTGTTTTTGTTCCTCATTTCCAAATTGCAAAATATGGCCCGTACACAAGGAATTATGTGCGGCTACAGATAGCCCGATCGAACTACATACCTTTGCAATCTCTTCAATTACTGTAATGTACTCCTGATAGCCAAGGCCTGATCCGCCATATTCCTCAGGAACGAGTACACCCAAAAATCCATGTTCCCCTAAATTATGCATCACATCTACAGGGAAGTGTTGCGCCTCATCCCATTCCATGACAAATGGTCGGATATACGTTTCAGCAAAATCTCTTGCGCTTTGGCTTATAAGGTGCAGGTCATGACTTTTTTGGAGGTGTTGGCTCATTTTGTTAGGCTTTGAATTGGCTAATATTCGTATTTCCCCTTCCAAATGTCTTTTAACAAATGGTGGTATTTATCTTCTGATGGATTTTCTCCCGGCGTATAAAGCAAAGTTTGTTTTAATGATTCCGGCAAATAATCCTGCGGTGCAAAATGACCGGGGAAGTCGTGGCTGTATTGGTAGTTTTTTCCATAGCCCAGCTCCTTCATCATCTTCGTCGGTGCATTTCGCAAATGTAAAGGTACAGGTTGATCCCCGGATTGACGTGTAAGAGCAAGTGCTTTTTCTATTGCGATATAGGCCGAATTGCTTTTTGGACTACAGGACAGATAAATGGCGATCTGAGAAAGCGGGATTCTTGCTTCTGGCCAACCAATTTTATGAACAGCATCAAAACAAGTTGTAGCCAGGAGTAAGGCATTAGGATTGGCCAGGCCAATATCTTCTGAAGCCAGGATGATAAGTCGACGCGCAATAAAGAGAGGATCCTCACCACCTTCAATCATCCGGGCCAAATAATAAACAGCTGCATTGGGGTCACTGCCTCGAATTGATTTGATAAATGCCGAAATGATATCATAGTGGATTTCTCCTTGTTTGTCAAATTGCGCAATGCGGCGCTGAACGATTTCCTGCACCATTGCATTGGTAATAACCAGTTCCTTGCCCGGACCAGTGTCCATGCTGACCAGTTCCAAAAGGTTGTAGAGCTTACGTCCATCACCGCCGGACAATTGAATCAAGGCTTCGTCTTCCTGTATTCGTATTGTTTTTGTTTGGAGGATTAAATCATCCTTTAGGGCTTTTGCCATCATGCCCCTCAAATCGGCAACGCTTAATGGTTCGAGGATATAAACCTGGCATCTGGAAAGAAGGGCATTGTTTACCTCGAAAGAGGGATTTTCTGTGGTAGCTCCAATTAATGTTACGAGACCTTTTTCCACTGCACCCAGCAAGGCATCTTGCTGACCTTTGTGAAACCGGTGTATTTCATCGATGAATAAAATCGGAGCATGCTGACCTTCCTGGATCATTGTTTGCGCCTGATCCAGACTACTTCTGATTTCTTTGACGCCGCTTTGTATGGCGCTTAAAGCAATGCAATCCCGACCTGATTCCTTGGCAATAATCCGTGCCAATGTTGTTTTGCCAACACCAGGAGGCCCCCAGAATATCATGGAAGGCAAATTGGCATTTTGAATGGCTTTATATAATACCGCCCCAGGCGCAACGAGATGAGCCTGGCCGGCAAAATCTGCTAATACCTCGGGACGCATCCGTTCGGCTAAGGGGGTAGTGGTCAACATGGTGGATTTGTGATCAAATGTAACCTTATCCGAGATAGAGCCGCAAAATCCGCCATCCTTGATTGGGAATATTTTCCCAGTAAATTAAAACGGGGAATTGTTCTGACCGTACGACGCCATCCTCTCCTTCATAGCGTAACGACCATTCGGCCCATTCGTAAATGGCTTGTTTATCTATTTTGGAGGGACTTGTGAATGGTGATGGCAAAGACTTGAATGTAGCGGGCCAGTCCATTTCTTCCTGTAAACGCGATAAATCGGCAGATGTTTGTCTGGTTTTAACCTCCATGTTAAGCGGTAAAAAATACCGCTGCCAATAAGCTGTTATGACTTCTTTCCCAGACACCGTATATCCACCTAATCCATAGATTACGGCAGTATCTGCAAACAGTGAGGTTAGTTCACTTAATTGTTGGGCTTCAAAATAAGCCGCGAGTTTGCCATTGAGCCGGGCAATTTCGTCTTGCCGCACGTTTTGGTCAGATTGACATGACCATACGCTGCATAGTCCCGACAGAAAAAGGAAAAAAAACAGGCAAGCGGAAATATGACCACGAAACATCCGGCAAATTAGCTGATTTTTTTCCCATTGTCCGCAAAGATTTCGTCAATAGCTTTTCGGGAAATACTGTGATAACCTGGCCGTGCTTTGGCGTAGATGTCCCAAGCGGTATCTAATTGTTTAGCCTGAATCAAACCCTTATACAGCGGAGTGAGAAATTTGCGACGGCCTACCTGGGTTAAAAATTCTGTCAGCGGTTTTTCGATAGGTTGTATAAAGCCTTTTTGTAGACATTGTTCAAACCAAATTGCCTTGTATTCCGCATTTCCAGAGGCACTTAGGTTGAATCGCTGTTCAAGAGCAGCCAAATCCGCATTTTCCGGCAGTTGCCTCAGGAAATACATCCATTCTAATGCACTCCAGCCCGTTGTATCAATACCTGCAACATTTTTATCGGATTCCAGCTTCTTCAAAACTTCATCCAATTGAGCAAATCGCTCGGAACGACTTTTGAAGGCATTTGAAGGCAAGCCAGTACCATAAACCCATTCATCCACTCCGATGCCACTACCACCGTCCATCAAAATGCCCTTTAAAAAGGTTACAAATTCTTCCGTTGTGGCCGACTCGAAAGCCTTTTTTCTAAACCAGGCATTCAGGATATTGTCAACGGCGTTGCGACCATACATTTCTTCCATGGTGCGGAGGAAAAGGTACCCTTTTTCGTAGGCAATAGATGAGATGCCCTCATCTGGGTTCCGATTGTCCAGGTTGCCTTTTAGCCGGGTGTCTGAATGATCTTGCCCCTTTTCTTTGAGTGTTTTGAGCAGATCCTGATATCCCAACTCTTCTTCCATCCTACCCCAAGCCGAACTATAAACCATCTCCATAATTCGTCGCTCCAGGTATACCGTGAACCCCTCGTTTAGCCAGAAATCATTCCAAGTGGCATTCGTAACCAGATTGCCCGACCATGAATGGGCCAATTCATGAGCGATCAATGCAGTGAGACTTCGATCACCTGCGATGACTGTAGGCGTAACAAATGTCAACCGGGGATTTTCCATGCCCCCATAGGGAAATGAAGGTGGCAAAACAAGGATGTCAAATCGTTCCCATCGATATGGACCAAAAAGAGCGGATGCTACTTCGATCATTTTTTCTGTATCCTCAAATTCCCATGCAGCAGAAAGCAATACATCAGGCTGTGCGTAGATACCCGCCATGCGACCATAAGGCCGATATTCGAGATTTCCTACCGCCATAGCCATTAGGTATGCTGGAATAGGTTGCTCCATGGTAAAAAAATAATCACCTGTGTTGCTGACCATAGTTGGGTTGGCAGCACTCATGACAGCCATAAGCCCCTCGGGCACCCGGACTCTTGCATCGTAAGTGAATCGGATGCCCGGACTATCCTGGCAGGGCAGCCAGGTACGGGCCAGCATGGCTTGACTTTGTGTATATAAAAAGGGTGTCTTTTGGCGGGATTGTTCAGGTGACAGCCATTGCAAAGCTTCGGAAGTGGGCTGCGTTTTGTAGTGTATCGTAACGATATCCGTTTCAGGTTTTAGGGGAATGGTCAGGGATTGGCCCATAAGGTCGTCAGCAGATCCCATTTTAAATGAGTGCGGTTCCCCTTCCTGTCCAATTCTGACCTCGATGATAGTGAGGTCCTTTGTGTCAAAAATTATTTCCCGGGCATTGTTGTGAACAATCGTATACGAAGCAACCCCCTCCAGTATCTCCTCCTTAAAATCTACGCGTAGATCAAGTTGTAAATGATCAACCCGAGCTTCATCAGGCTTTGCATAGGAATGATGATCTACAGAATCAGGAGCAGGGATTTGTATGCCTCCACTTGATTTAACATCAGCAGTGGATTGTTTGCAGGCAGGCACAAATAGCCAAATTGCACTAAAAATGAGGGCAGTTAGAATTCGCATGGTCGGGATGAAAATTTAGGAATAACTGGAACAAAGTTCAAAAATCGAACCAACATGAACAGGAAATCAAGAACGAAGAGGAATTGAAACATGATTTTTATCCTATTCGAAGAGGTTCAGTAGTTTATTATTCGGGAAGCCCTTACTTTTGCACCCCTATGAAACGATTTCTTGTACCCGTCGATTTTTCAAAGGATTCTGAAGCAGCCTTTGAATACGCTTTGGAACTTGCAAAAGGCCTGAAAATTCAGCTTTTTGTCATCGCCCATGTCGCCAAATCTGTCATTCCTGTACCTGGTGCACTGACTAAAGCTCATGATGCTGATGGCGAAGCGGAATTGAAGCTGGCTCAGCTTACGAAACAAGCGGAGGAGCAGTTGGGAGAAAATGTAAGTGTGCTTTCCAAGGTGTTAAAGGGCAAACCAGAAGAAGTCATCGAACGCCTGGCTTATCAGTTTGAAGCAGATCTGATCGTAATGGGTGCTTTAGGGGCGGATCGCTCTGGTGAGGAAGGTTTTTATCTGGGTACGGTTAGTGGTAGTTTGTTTAAACATACGGAACTACCCATGCTTTTTGTGCCAGCTGGATTCGCTTTTGAACCACCCCAAAAGATGGCGTTTATCTTAAAGTCCCTTATGATTTACAAGCCGGATGCATTGATGCCTCTATTAGAAATATCTAAAACTTACGGCTCCGAACTCTCTGTGGTGCAGGTGAAAGCAGCATCCATTGATGAAACATACGGCAAAGAAACAAATCTTGACCTTGCAGGTACAGAGTACAACGTATTCCAACTTAGCTGTCCGGATGTGCCTTCCGGTATTCAAAAAGTGATTAACACCTTTGATCCGCAGATACTGTGTGTCATTCGACGTAAGCGGGATTTTTTCGAATCCCTGTTCAAATCAAAGGCCATTCCTGTTAAAGATTTTTCCAGTTCAGTACCTCTTCTTGTACTTCAGGGGTTGCGTTAAATCTGGTTCTTTAGGCTTTAGATATATTTCCTATTTTGAATGTTGTGACAGGCATTCAATCTGCCCAATCATTAGGTTCTAACTGGAAAATCTCATCCAAAGTCTTTCCGCATACCGATGCAATTTTGAGGGCCAATACAGTAGAGGGCACATATTTCCCATTTTCCAGGGCATGAATGGTCTGCCGGGTTACACCCACTTTTTTTGCCAGTTCCTCTTGAGTGATTTGAAGTATTGCCCGTTCTATCCGCACACTATTTTTCATAGGTCATCGCTTTTTTTGTACTCCAAAGCACTAGTCTAAAACGAATGATGAAAAAGATGAGGAGTGTAAACAGGTTGAATAACATGACGTAATAAAAACTCATATCATAAATAAATAAAATTGCCAGCATTAACAACCCATAATTAACATAGGTTGCCCATACGAGCGATTCAAGCCTGATGCGGGCGATGTATTCGTCTTCTATTTTTTCTCTGGAGAAGGCGACCATCAGACCTCCAACAAGGAATAATATGGAGGCCAGCTCATCAGCCAGATTATTCACTCGCGTCGTAAACCAGGTGCGATCCGAACCAAATAATTCGTCACCAGCGAGCACAGGCACACGGAGTGTGAGCCAGGTCGGTTCGAATTGGGTGATAAGAATGACCAAGGCAAATAAAATACCTGAAACGAACATGATCCAGCCCACAATGCTACATGAATGGGGAAACAAAAGATTGGTTTTCATAATCTCGATTTTCATGATAACGCACAAAGTATAGAATAGTATACATAATGTATAAAATAAATTACTAAATGTATGTAATTTATAACATTTGGAATAAGTAAGTCAAATTTTTTTAGCAATCAATAGATGGTGGATGACCTCAGGAAGTGTTTGGTATAGTAGCTTTGAGTTCGTAATCAGGACCAACTATGCGTACGATGATCGTGGGAACAGGCGCTGCTATCCCTGCTTTAATAAAGCTAAATGCCGAATTTGCTCTGAACCGATTTTATGATAAGCATCAACGGCTCATTCCTGAATCGTCTGAGGTGATTACCCGCAAATTCGAAGCGATAACAGGAATAAGGGAGCGACGATATGCCCGGGAAGACCAGAATGCTTCAGATCTGGCTTTGGAAGCAGCAAAAATGGCTTTGGCCGATGCCGGAATGGATGCGGAGTCGCTCGATTTTATTTTGATGGCCGACAATTTTGGCGATGTCACCAAACACACAATCCAGACCAATTATTTGCCGGCCCTGGCGTGTAGGGTTAAACAAGGATTAGGCATCTCCAATCCGGATTGCGTAGCCTTTGATATTGTCATCGGTTGCCCGGGCTGGATTCAATGTTTTATCCAGGCAGAATTAATGATTCGCTCAGGCGAAGCCAAAAGGGGTTTGGTCATCGGTGCGGAGACGCTATCCCGGGTAATCGATCATTATGACAGGGATAGTATGATCTTTTCGGATGGGGCAGGCGCGGTAGTTCTTGAAGCGCAGGATCAGGATGAAACTCGTGGTGTGCTGGCTTCCAAAGCAGGTACTTACACCCTCCATGAGGCACTGTATCTTTTCCTTGGTAAGTCCAACTTTCCGGAAAGTGATCCCCGTGTCCGTTACATCAAAATGGATGGTCGAAAAATATACGAATTCAGTTTATTACACGTACCCCAGGCCATGAAAGCCGCTCTCGACAAAAGTGGTGTAGCCATCAAGGACCTGAAGAAGATATTTATTCACCAGGCAAATGAAAAGATGGATGAGGCGATCATTGAGCGGTTTTATAAGCTGTACGACATGGCCGTTCCTGAAAACATCATGCCTATGAATATCCATGATATGGGAAATAGTTCAGTGGCTACCATCCCAACTTTGTACCACCAGGTATCAAAAGGCCAAATTCCCAACCAATCCATTCAGGAAGGCGATATTATTTTATTTGCATCGGTGGGAGCAGGAATGCATATTAATGCCCTTGTGTATGGTGTCTAATCTTAGTCAAATGCCTTAGCCATTATGTAAATAAAAAAGGTCCGGCAGCATTGCCGGACCTTTTTTTGTGGAGCGCCCAAACGTCACCTATTTATAAGAAACAGGCGTTTGGGTATTGTAGAAAAAGAAAGACCACAAGTCAGCCTGTTCGTCAATGATTTTGGAAGTTGGTTTACCGGCACCATGACCGGCGCTGGTCTCAATGCGGATGAGTACCGGGTTTTCTCCCACATGAGATGCCTGCAACCTGGCAGCATATTTGAAGCTGTGGGCCGGCACAACACGGTCATCATGGTCTGCAGTCGTCACCATGGTCGCCGGATAAGCTATGCCAGGTTTGAGATTGTGGTAAGGCGAGTAGGCGAGCAGGTTGTGAAAATGCGCGCTGTCCTCGCTGCTGCCATATTCGGGCACCCAACCCCATCCCACCGTAAAAGTATGGTAGCGCAGCATGTCCATTACACCCACCATGGGGAAAGCAACTTTAAATAAATCAGGTCGCTGGTTGATACAAGCACCTACAAGCAAACCACCATTTGAACCTCCGGCTATGGCCAGTTTTTCCTTGCTGGTGTATCCTTCGGTGATGAGATATTCGCCGGCAGCGATCATATCATCAAACACATTTTGTTTTTTGTCCAACATGCCACCTTTGTGCCATTCCTCCCCATATTCGCCGCCACCACGTAAGTTTGGCATGGCAAAAATGCCACCGTTTTCTAATAATAGGATTCTGGACGTGCTAAAACTAGGGGTCATATTGACATTGAATCCACCATACGCATACAGGTAGGTGGGATTAGCTCCATTTTTGGTAAGGCCTTTTTTGTGGACAATAAACATGGAGACAGAGGTGCCATCTTTGCTTTTGTAAAAAACCTGTTGTTCTTCGTAATCGTCCGGATTAAATTTTAATTCGGAGCGATAAAACAACGTGCTTTCGCCAGTGGCGACATCGTATTTGAAGATAGTACCCGGATCTACAAAAGATGCGTAGTTATAAAAAAGGTAAGTGTCTTCCTTCTTACCTGCAAATCCACCAGCTGAACCTAAACCGGATAATGTGATTTCTTTCTCTCCGGATCCATCATATGCATACCGGAATATCCGCGTTGTTGCATTTTTCAGGTAGTCTGCAAACAAAGCTCCACCACCTGTGCTTACCCCAGTCAACAAATCTTCCTTGTGCGGGATGACGTCCGTCCAGTTTTCTTTGCCAATTTTTGCAGGATCGACTGACACAAGGCGATAATTTGGGGCATCCACATTGGTCAGCATAAGGAACTTACCATCCTTATGGTCGACCAGGGTATTTTTACTGTCAAAGCCTTTATAAAGCGGTTGAAAAGCTGAGCTTGGCTTGCTGAGGTCCATGAAATAGGTTTCAAAGCCATCCGTACCTGTTGACGCATAGAGGAACAGATATTTTTTATCCTCCGTGATAGTCGACCAATGGTACATTCTTGGAGCCATCTCATTGCGATAAACCAGTCGGTCTGCACTTTGAGGATCACCCAGTTTGTGGAAGTAGACACTATGAAATTGATTGGCAGCCGATAATTCCATTCCCGGTTGTGGTTCGGGCATCCGGCTATAATAAAAGCCCTCATCGGTCCATTCAGCCGTACTGAATTTGACCCATTTCAGGTGATCAGTCATCTCCTTTTTGGTAGCGATTTCCATAACTTTGATTTCGCTCCAATCCGAGCCAGCATCAGAACGGGAATAAGCTACATATTTGTCATCGGGACTAAACCCAATCAGACTGATTGCGGTCGTTCCCGCTGCGGACAGTGCATTGGGGTCGAGAAACACTTCAGGAGTTCCTTCCAGTCCTTTTTGGACATAGATGACCGCCTGGTTTTGCAGCCCATCGTTTTTGGTAAAAAAGAGATACTCGCCCGCTTTCATTGGCGTAGTCTGCTTGGGAAAATTGTACAGCTCCTCATACCTCTTGCGCAGGGCTGCGCGGAAAGGAATTTTATCCAGGTAACCGAAAGTGACTTCGTTTTGGCTTTTCACCCAGGAAACCACTTCGGCTGCTGTGTCTATTTCCAACCAGCGATACGGGTCAGCGACTTCAACGCCGAAGTAGGTATCTGTAACCGAGTCGGTTCGGGTTTCAGGATAAGTGACCGGTATCGGCGGAAACTGGTTTACCGGTGCCGATTCTTTGCAGGCTTGAAAGAGCATAAGCGTGGGGATGATCAGATAAAGTGATCGTTTCATATTTGGTTAGTTAAAGGTTGTTTTATCGAGGGTTTGCCTAATCAGTTGCATCTGATCCATTTGGCGGTTTTTTAATAGTAAAATGCCGGATTCCAACTCAAGTACACTTTTTTCTTCTGAAGCCAAAAGGAGGTCAAAGCTATCAAAGTTCGATTCAATGCGCTGCCGAATAGTGTGGACGTAAGCAGATAATTTGCCATCGAGCTCAAGGTTGAGGTGCGACCGTCCTTTGGCCATTTCCTCCTGGTAGCGCGCCAGGATGGATCGCCGCTGAAATCCAAATGTTATTCCGGCAAAAAGAACGCCCAACCCAGTAAGGACGCCCCCGGTAATATCGAATACCATGCCCTGTGTTACGGCAGCCAGCACAATACCGATGACGGCTACGCCACTGCCTGCTGCGACATTCGGAGCCAGGTTTTTGGAGCTATCGAAGACATCTGAAGGCAGAAAATTTTCGCTGCGCTGCATAAACTGGGTGAAGGATTCCAGGAGTTCACGCAATACCTGTGCGCGGCGTTCGGCTATGTTGCTGTATATGTCGTGATCCATTGGCAGTAGGGTAGGGCTTTTACGCATTTCATATTCCACGACTTTGGCCATTTGCTGCACGCGGTCTGCCACATCCACTATTTGTTTGTCGAGCCTCAGTTTGAGATCACTTTGCAAGGTGGATTCAAGGCGCTGGATTAATCCCTCAAGCCAATTTTTCAAGGTGGCACCTTTGCTAAAAATACCAGCAATGGTGCGGTTGAGGACACTGCCAAACGTTAAACCCTGCGAGAGTTCCGCCCCAAATTGGTCGGCAATATCCTGATAGGAGTGACTGATATTTTCAATCAGTGTCTTGACTTGTGTATTGGACAAAGCCGATTGCTGGTCCAGCGCTTCATGGATGCGCTGCCTGAATGCGATATCGCTTTCCCATTGTTTCCTGCGATCAGCGATGCCTTGATCCATTTTTTGGAGCAGATTAGCGGCGGTAGTCAGGATGCTTTCCATTTTGAGGATTGGAGCCGAACCTCCGGTGACATGCTGTTGGATATGGTTCCTTACGGCTAAAAAGCCACTGGTGTCAAGATGGCCATCCAGCTCATCTTTGGCACTAACCTTAAATACCAAGGGTTGGGCTATGCCGAGAGATTGCGCGTGTTTTTTTACACCATCTGCATTAATCCGCAGATCAGCTTCGGGGAGCAGGTCCTTTTGCTGGAGGACAAACAGTACTTTTTTGTGCCATTCATCCCGGATAAACTTGAAAAAATCCCAACTGGATTGGCGGTATGGATTTTTTGCCTCAAAAACAAAGACGATCAAGTCAGCAGCAGGTATAAAACGCTCTGTAATTTCCTGGTGATGTTCGATGATCGTATTCGTGCCCGGGGTATCCACGATAGCAAAATGGCGGAGGATATCCACCGGTTGACGAATGATGCGGAAGAATGGATTAACCTGCTCTGTGGATGCCGTTTCGCCGTAGATCACTTGCTGGATGCAATCGGTCATCGGCTGAGGTGCAACCTTGCAAATTTCCTCTCCGGTTGCTAAAAGGGCATTGATAAAAGAGGATTTGCCGGCTTTTACTTCACCGACAATGACAAAGAGGTAAGGATCCGTACATCGTTTGCGCAAATCCGCAATCAGGCTCCTGTGGACATTATTTCCTGCTTTTTCTGAAAAGAAAAACAGTTCCCCCAGGAAGAGATCCAACTCCTGCCGATGTCGTTCTATCGATTCACTGATAAGTTGTTTCATAGACCCGGATTGGTTCGCATGGATTGGAGGATGGAGATAGCTTGAGGACCACTACAAAATAACAAATCCAGACCGCAGAGGCCGGGAAGAAATCCCAGGCGATCCGAAAAGACCTGCAAGTAGGGGATACTAGTTGAAAAGGCATTCGTCGCCCCGCGCACGGATGGCCGAAGGGTATTTCTTAGATCAATACATGCAGGCGTTGGCAATGAATGGTATTCTTGTGTAAACGATAGTTCTCCGGGCATTCGGAGTTGGTCCTTCAACCAATGAAACAATCGAAGGTTCCAATCCCAAAGGTAGATATCCTTTTGATCAAATAGGTGTGCGAGGCTATCCTGATAATGTTCGAAAAAGGGTGCGTTGCCGTAGGCAGATACAATGCTCCGCCAGTGGGTACGGGCCCAGGGTGTATCCCATGCAATGCGGACTTCCTTTGCCGGCATAGCCTGGTGTTTGCCTTTGACAAGCGGTATGGAAAGTGCCTGGGGGCCCTGTGATCCGGCTATGGTACAGCGGTTGCGATACGATCCTTTCTGGTAATGATCATGTTGCTCAATGATCAATGTGCTTTCCGAACTGCTAAGCAGTGCCCATACATCAACAGGCGGCAGATAGTGCAATTCGATGAGGAACGTCATGGCACAAAGATAGAAGTTGTGCCGGATGCCGGGCCCCCATATGATCATTACCCTTACTCCTTCACAACCCTCACCGTTGCCTCCTGCTTGTTGTTGGAAATCTTCATCAGATAGATCCCAGCAGGTTCCTTTATTTCAAAGGAAAAAGTAGATGCATTTTTAGTTGTGCTATTTTCCAATAGCTTTCCATCCAGGCTGTAAATTGCAACATTTAAATCATCCTGGACAACATCAAAATGGATGAATAACTGACCAGTAGTTGGATTAGGGCAGATGGTAAAGTCATTCCAATTGTTCTTTTTCTGAATGGACGTCTCATCCTTATATATCCCGGTTCTTGGATAGTTGGTGACCACATCCCAGATCATGGTTTGTAAATATGTGGCAAGCTCAGGTGAAGGAATAGGCGTGCCGGCAGGAGCATTTGGAAGCAGATCATTGGGAAGTCCTACAGGACTGAGATTAAAAATACAGGCGTAATGGATCATACTAATCGCATACGCACCCAGTTCATTGGTGTGGATATTATCGCCAAAAAACTGATCTATCATGGTAATACCCGGAACAATGCCCAGTTGGATATCATCGTATAAGCGAGCCATCATTTTATGTCCCGGGATGAGGTACACCGGGGGTGCGCCAGCAGGTCTGTTATCATTGGCATAATCCTGCATCCTCTCCCATTCTGCACCCTGAATATCCAACATCTGTCGCCAGGGCCCGTCACTATCGTCGATATTGGTCCAGGTTGTCCAGAGTAGCGTAGGTGCCCCATTACCGCCATGGCCATTGTTCCAGGCATTGTTGACAAATAAAGACAGGTAATGTTTTTGCTCCTGAATACCATCCAGATACCATTGCTGTGAATTACCTCCTTCGTAAAGCAGAGGCACTCTTTCTGTGATCGAGAGCAGTTCCCAATCGGCAATATCCAGTCGCGCATCCGGTGCACCAAAGCCAATCGGATTATTCCATCGGTAATTCATGGAAGAGCCCGGCCCGGTAGACTTCCCGACCATTTCATCAAACAACTGCCAGGCTGGCAGATTATTGATATGCCCAATCAGATTCACATACTGCCCCGGCCAATGCGGATAAAACAAGGGATCTGTAAGACTATGCCCACTGTGGATTTGTTTTACATCGATCGGATAGGCTTGTTTTGGGGGCAGGATCTGAGCAAAGGAAGATGCGGTATAAACGATTAAGGCTAGGAATGCCAGATATATTTTTTTCATTTTATGGATATAGATGTGTTGAGGCCTGTAGACACGACGCAATGGCAAGTTAGGGGTAAAATTTGATACTATAGGGACGATTCATTTTATTAGTTCCAATACAAGTGATGGCGGGCATAGATTAGAACGCTCAATGGTAAGTTTCCGGCTTCGGCTATCAAAATTGAATCTCAATTTTTGTACCAGGTTACGGAACATAAAAAGCGGGAGAATCCTTGACAAAGGATCCTCCCGCATAGGTTGTATAGGCGCTTTTCGTATTACTCCTGTTTTACCATTTTTACGACGTGCTGGACTTGCCCATCTATGATGACTTGCAGGAAGTATAGTCCGGAGGGTAGGGGCGCTGTTTGCAGGGTTTGCGTTTTGCTTCCTACTTGTGCAGGTGTGTTCAGGAAAGTTTGTCCGGTCAAGCCCATTACACGGAATGTGGTGTTTGCATTGGCCTCTTCCGATAGTTCAATGGATATATATCCGGTCGTCGGATTAGGTTTTATTGTAATACCTTTTGCCGAAGGAAATTGCTCCGTTTGCACCAAAGTCCCTTCCAGACAAATGTTGTCGATTAGCACGGCATCTCTGACATTACCATCACCCTGATCAGCACTAAGCATGTTGGCCATTTTGATACTTAGATAAACCGGTATACCGTCAGATTGGTCACCACATGAATCCGTCCATACCATCTTATTCATGTCATATGGAATGAATACATCCCACCAATCTGTACTATCCAAAGGGATTAAATCTTCAAGCACGCCAATGATGTTACATCCCCCTTTTTGTTCCAAACACGGATCCGGTGGAGGTGCTGCCTTGTCATTAAATAGTTGAATTATTATTCGATTTCCGCCAGGTGGTTTTCTGCCCAATTTTACATCTACTCCAGGTATCGGATCTCCCGGAGTGCGAAGACGAAGTGACAATATGCCCGAGTCTGTCTTCGATAGGCAAACAGGTACGGAGGTGCTAAGGACATCAGAATTGAAATAGCAACCTGTTAACAACATAGTCCAGCCATCGTGCGAGTCAGCAGGACCCTCCAAGAGCACAGGATTGTCAGTTGCAGCTACCCATCCCGGTGCTTCACCACTCCCACCTTGACCTAATCCACCGGCTATAGGATTTTCATTAAAGGAAGCGTTTGTTAACCTGGAATCAAGACAATCATCAAAGATTGTGCAGAGTACTGTTACAATCTGTGATTTTACAAACACCTCGCACTGTGACCCATCCGGCTTTAACCTTGTCACAACCATGTAGACCGTGTAAGTGCCGGAGAATGGGAATTTGTAACAAAATGTCTGTGATCCAATACTTGATCCAATAGGGGCACCAGCGGTGGAGTTGACGTACCAATCTACTGTTTCACAATCACTCACCGCTAAAGGTGAAAAACAAGCATTGCAGGATTTATTGGCCAGCGCCACTGCAAAACCTTTGTCCACATTGGATGACAATGCAAGGATGTCATCTATATCACAAGGACATAAGTCCGGGCAATCAATTAAAAACTGGACTTCACACAAACATGTATCCCCATTACAAACTCCAGTCATGGTGAGGGTATACAACCCAGGCTGGGAAATATAGGTAGGCAGGATATGGATACCGAAATAGGGGTCGTTATCCTGAAAACCGCCGGTATGGGTTGTGCCTGTACTTTGATGCACTAATGTCCAGTCGATCTGATGATCGGGAGGGCATCCACCACCTGCGCATCCAAACACACCAGTGAGATGAAAACCTTTGCCCGGATCAGGACACGGTATAGTTAAAGGTGGACCGCCACAGGACACAGCCATATTCATCGCCCCTTGTGGGGTGCGGACAAACATATCTTCAAATCCTCCGCAATAACACGTGTCACAAGCCTCCTGAACCCAGCGGACCGTACAAACACAGGAATCTGTTTGTCCGGGACATAGTGTACTCAAAGTAAGTGAATACGTTCCGGGAGCACCAATCTGGCTCACAGTATAGGTCAGGGAAGGGAAAGGTGTTGTAAATCCTTGATCCACTATCCCATTTGGACCTGTAAGCACATAGTGTACTGCTGTTTCTTCACACAATCCACCAGATGCTGTTTCACAACCAAAAAAGCCGGAAATAACCACATCACTCAAAGGACAAGGTAATGATGGTGTAGGTGCGCCCTGAGTACAGAAAAGCTGATAACTGGCAAGGGAGGTCGTAATGGACATGTTGGGCACATTACAAATACAAGGCTCGCAGGACAGTGTAAGGGTATCCGTAATCACCTTCTCCAGACAAATAAAATTGGAATCATTCAGGGCTATTGCCAGGAAGGAGATATAATAGGTACCATTACCCGAAAAGCTGTGCATGGGTGGCGGAGTAAGGCTGGACCAGGGACCATATTCCGGACCCTGCCCCCAGTCGATCCATTCCAGATAATAACAAGGCGCCAGTGTACTCAGGTCCATAGTGACTTTGCAGGAATCGGCATCGATGGTATAAATCAAAGCACTGTCAATATCTGCACAGAAGGAGACGATGTCTTTACAACAGGGGTCTGGCGGTGCAGGAGTGCATTGCCTGAAACTAATACAATCCACTGCAAAATCATTGCCTATGAAATTGATATCATGGGAAATAATTTTGAGTGTATAGGAGGCACTTGGAACAGGTACTGTCCAGCTTAATGATAAATCTTCCCAATTATCCTGAATTTCAGAGATGGTAAGTGGTCCGGATGTCCATGTATTTAGCGGATTGAAATCATCCTCCAGGATCAGTTCCACGATGGGATCCGAAAAATCCAGCGCCGGTTTTACCAGGTTATTAAACAGTGCGCAAAAAACATATTGATCACCTGCAGTAAATCCACTTACCTGTTGTTTCCATACCGCCAATCCGGGGGTCAGGCTCCCATCTACGACAAAATAATTATCCAGCGGCCCACCTTTTGCTCCACATACCCAGGCATTATTGGCATTGTAGGCATCCAACTGGTTCATGATCGATACCTCACCGGAAGTGGATGGAGTTGTTACATAATTGTAGTCCGTTAAAGGAGGTGTTATAATTTGAAAATTACCATTGATCACCAATTCCGGCCCCATTATAGATCCATCCGGGCAACAGGTAAATGGTTTGTATCTGGAAGGATGTTCGAACACCAATGAATCAACACAAATTAGAGGATTCGGAATATCATTAAAGCCTAAGGCGCTAATTGTCCATTTTCGGTCTAAATTTTCATGGGGATCTCCCCAAGGAGTCATGGCAACCCTGAACTTACATGGCTCATAATGCACAAATGAAAAAACTATTTCAAGCATTGTAGGGCTAAGAAGGTTTGCATCCCAACCAGCGGGTAAATTTTCCCAACTTGTGATTTCTCCCGAATCTACTTCTAACAGAATTTTCTCAAAACAATATAAATTATCTAAAAAAAGACAAAGGTTATATACACTTGAATCCTGTATAGAGACATCCTCTTGTAACAGGATTTCTACATCATCGCAATCACATTCCGGACAACTGCCAAAATTTCGAAACTCCTCCGTTCCAGGAGTAAGCTCCATGGCATACATGCCAGAGGCAGGAACGTTTGCTGTCCATCCGGGAGACTTCGTTGCCTTTACGATATAATTCCCAGGAGGCAGATCGCAAATGGAATAATTACCGTCATCACTAGTGGTATATTCTGATACAATATTCCCCATGTCATCCGTTACTTCCACTAAAAATCCCTCCAGAGTAGGTTGGTCCGAAAAGGGCTCATCTGCACATTCCCTGTAAACCGTACCTGAAATACATCCCTCGCCACATCCGGGCAAGGCATGAATATTCTCGCAGCTTTCCATGACACAACCGTCGGGATAGAGGAGGATGAGTTCGGTAGGGGAGCCCCCCGGGGTATAATATAGGAAGTTCAGCATGGTGTGATCACCCGACGGAAATAAACCATTTGAATGGGTCACCAGCAGTTCATTGGGTGCCAATTGCTCCACTATCCAATTATCTGCTGTATTCGCTGTCCATTCATAAAATGTGCCAGCGCTCAATAGCACACGCATCTCTGTGTAACAATCCGTGCCTTCGGTATAACTCAGATCTGCACCTGATGTACAGGCAAAGGCAATAATACCTGTCTTTAGGTTACATCCTTGTCCGGCTAAAGGCTCAGAATGGAACAATAGACCAATTACAAAGGCAAGTAGAAAGAGTAGTTGTTTAGGCATGATCAGTAGTTGATAGTTCTCAATATTATATGGCAGAGCGTTCAAGCTCGTTATTTAAGTTCAACTTAGATCCTCATCGGCTGCGCAATAAGCAGCAGGTAGGCAACCTTAAGGAAATTGGTACAACCAATGGCATGGGCTTATGCTCCCAAATGAGGACAAGCCCCTGTATCCTGATTATCCTTCTAAGTATGATGTCTTGAAGGAAACCACTTGTGACCGTCAGATAATAGGCCATAAATCGGGGTTCATCCTTCAAACGGATAGGCTTACAAAAGGCCCCTATCTATTATGCGAAGGCTAATATAATGTATTTTTACAAAATGATATATCAACTTTACTAACTAATTCAATAATTCATTTGCCTGATCACTAAAATATAGGAATCTAATTGCCAAATGGAAGTGGTTGATTCAAACGATTGACGAGCAGTATGTGGGTAAACAGCATCCCGCAAAATCATTTTTTTATTAAAATTGGCCAGCACTAATTGAAAAAAACATATTTCATGTATCTTTGATGCGTCAATCGGTGAAAACCAACATATTGACGCCCCCCGCCCCGCTAAAACCATATCCCTGGGACTTCTCTGTTCCAGCGGTCCATTGAGATTTTTCATTTCAAACACCTGTACTATGCAACCACTGGACATGATCCGGCGGAAGACAGGCGTATTATGCTTAGGGGTATGGTTAAGCATGAGCGTCCTGATATCCGCACAACCCACAAATCCCGGTACGCCCGGCATTTCTCCCGATATCGAATTAAAACCTCCTAATGGAAGTTTCATCTCTGGCCTTAATGCCATCTGTCCCTCAAACATGACGGTTAATGCCCAGCCTGGGATAAATGGGGCTGTCGTCAATTGGGCGGCAATACCCGTTACAACAGACTGCGCCACCTGCACCACGGCAATGCCCCAAAGCACCTATTTGGGTCATTACAACGGGCACCAGTATTTCCAATCAACGGCATTAACAGATTGGGTGGGGGCCACCCAATTTGCACTTAGTCAGCAATCCCACCTGGTGGCGATTAACACCCCAGGTGAAAATGCATTTTTGGAAGGGTCTATGACCGTAAATGTAGCCTACACATCAGGCAATGATCTTTCGGTAGAAGGCCAATTTGAATGGGCCAATGGTGACCCATTCGTATATACGAATTGGGCTCAGGGTCAACCCGATAATGCCAATAATAACGAGGATGTTATTGGTCTGGCCATCGACGGTACCTGGCGAGATGTGGATCAAAATAATGCCCGTCCATTCCTGGTCGAATTACCCTGTGTTACGTCTCAGCTCATTGCCGGATTGCCTAACGGATCCGTTTTCCCTGTTGGTACCACTACCGTGACATTCAAAATCGTGGATGCCTGCGGAAATACAGTGTTGTGCAGTTTTTTGGTCACTGTACTCAATCCGATATCGGTCCAATGCCCTAACGACATTACGGTTTCCTGCCAGCCAGCCAAAAATGGGGCAACAGTGAATTGGTCTCTACCAACTGCAACAACTTCTTGCACAAGTTGTAATCAGGTTATCCCTCAAACGGTGGATATGGGGTCCTTCAACGGTTCACATTATTATTGTACGGTAGGGACATGGTTATGGGCCGATGCACAGAATTATGCCAGTTCGTATGGTGGCCACTTGATGGCTGTGAATTCACAAGCCGAAAACAATTTCATCGCTTCCAAATTAACCTTGCAGGAAGCCTACATCGGCCTCAGCGATCTAATTGTCGAAGGCCAGTTTTTATGGGTGAACGGCGATCCACTTGGTTATACTTCCTGGGCTTCGGGCCAACCTGTCAATCAAACAGGCAGTGAAGATGTCGTGGGCATGACGCCAGCCGGGACCTGGAAAACCATCAATAAATACCTGAAAAAAGAATGTGTCATAGAAGTGCCCTGTTTGACGATTACGCAAATAGCAGGTCCTCCGCCAGGATCTGATTTCCCGGTAGGCATCACCAAAATCACCTACAAAATTTCGGATGCCTGTGGCAATGAGGCCTATTGCAGTTTTTATGTGACGGTAAAGGAAGGCGTTTCTATTACGTGCCCCAATGACATCACTGTCGATTGTCAATCCGGCAATAACGGTGCTTATGTTTCCTGGTCTCTGCCACAAGCGTATTCCTGCTGCACGCAATGTGTAAATGGAGCCCCGATTCCCGGGTTTATTTACATGGGCAATGATCAGGGCTCTAAATATTATTGTTCGCTACAACCGGCAACATGGGCGTCGGCCAAAGTGCAATCCGAAATGAATGGCGGGCACCTGGCCATCATATCCGGCACCGGTGAAAATACCTTCATTGCCAGCAAATTGATGGGTCAAAATGCATGGATAGGCCTCACCGATGCGGCTGCCGAGGGGGTTTTTCAATGGGTCGACAACTCGCCGTTAACCTTTAATAATTGGCAGGCGGGCCAACCGAATAATGGCAATGGCTCCAATGAAGACCATGTCATGTTGCGCCCGGATGGGTTCTGGACGGATGAAAACGGCAATGCGCCGAAGGAATTTGTCATGGAAATTCCCTGTGTTACGATAGTGCAAATCAGCGGACCAGTCTCCGGCGCGCTTTTTCCGGTCGGAACGACAACGGTTGTCTATAAGGTTACAGATGGATGCAATAACACAGCTACATGCAGTTTTAAGGTTACTGTGAAAGCGTGTTGTAATAATGCACCATCGATCACTTGTCCGCCGGATTTTGTTGGATGTCCCGAGACGTCCATGTCTCCGGGGACAACCGGATATCCTACTTCAAACACACCCAATGGCTCCTGCGGCCAGGTTATGTTTGATTATACGGATCTCGTTCTGAGCCAGGGCAATTGCTGGGACAAAAAGATCAAACGGACCTGGAAAGCGTATTTTAGTCAGAATCCGTCCCAATACACTACTTGTGATCAAATCATTGAGCTGAAAGACGTGAAAGCTCCGGTTGTATGGGAATGCCCCAAGGACATTACTGTCGAGCCGGGTCCGGATTGTCAGGTCTGTGTCGGTTGGACACCACCCAATGCGATGGACAATTGTTCCAACGTGACCGTTACCAGTTCACATTCGCCCGGAGCCTGGTTTGGAGCAGGGACCACCACAGTTACCTATACCTTTAAAGATGCCTGTGGCAATACATCCTATTGCTCGTTCAAGATAACCGTCAACCCTTGTTGTGAGCCGCCTTCCGTGCAATGCCCACCAAAATTTATAGGTTGTCCGGAAACGTCCATGTCACCCAATGTAACGGGCTTCGCCTCCGCTTCGGCACAGGAGAATGGTTGTGGAAAGGTAAATCTGGATTATTGGGACACGGTGATAAGTACAGGTAACTGCTGGTCTAAAACCATCAAACGGACCTGGAAGGCGTTTTATCAGGACCACCCATCACTGTACACCACGTGTGAGCAAATCATCGAACTCAAGGATGTAACTCCACCTGTGGTATGGGAGTGTCCCAAAGACATCACCGTGCAGCCGGATGCAAATTGCCACGCCTGCGTATTCTGGACGCCACCGAATGCAATGGATAATTGCAGCAGCGTTACCGTCAGCGTTTCACACCTGCCGGGTGCTACCTTTGGCGAGGGCACGACCACAGTGGTTTATACGTTTACGGATGCTTGTGGTAATCAATCCACCTGTGCCTTCGATGTTACGGTCACGCCGTGTTGCCAGGCTCCGAATATCCAATGCCCTTCCAATTTCAACGCCTGCCCTGATACGCCAATCCTACCGGCCTTAACGGGATTCCCCACCTCCATATCCCCTGAGGGACCTTGCGGTATTGTGGAATTTGAGTACCAGGACCAGATCCTGAGTATGGGTACGTGTTGGGACAAAATCATTCAGCGGACCTGGAAAGCGACCTATAGTTTGGATGCTGGTCTCAAGAGCGAGTGCATCCAGATCATTGAATTGAAGGACATTCAGGCACCTCAGTTTATCCTGGTGCCCAGTGACCTGACGTTGTGTCCAAATGACCCTATTTCTTTTGCTACTCCAACAGTTTCAGATAATTGCTCCACAGTTAATCTGGACTTCACAGATAGTTGGGTATGGGGTGATTGCAAAACCGGCGAACAGGTCTTGCGTACATGGACAGCAACGGATGATTGTGGCAACCAAGCCACCGCTACCCAGTCATTGATCTTAAAGGACAATCAATTTCCGGTTGTTTCTAATTGCCCGGCAGATATTACTGCAGACCCCGGCAATGATTGCGAGGCAACCGTATCCTGGGTTATACCTACCGCTACAGATAATTGTGGCGCCGTAACCGTTACGGCTTCACACAACCCCGGCGATATTTTCCCGGAAGGGGTCACGATAGTGACGTATGTCTTTACCGATGCATGTGGCAACATAAGCCAGTGCAAATTCAAGATAACGGTTTCGGCCTGTTGTGCACCACCTGATCTGGTTTGTCCCGCCAAATACGTGGGCTGCCCGGGTGATTATATAGGTCCGGATGTAACGGGTGAGCCTACCCTGGCAGGGCCAAGCAACTGTGGATTAATGGATCTGACGTACACCGAATTTATAACGGATACATCCGGATGTCCGGGCAGCATAGCGCTGGGCAGGGTATGGACCCTGACGGTGGTCGGTCAGCCTGAGAAAAAAAGCACCTGCGAACAATGGATCATACTGGAGGACAAATCGGCACCGGTATTTGTGCCTTGTCCTGCGGATATAGAAGTATACACAGAAACCTGGTGCCCGGTACAGGTATTTTGGCCCGAACCTGAAATTGCCGATCTCTGTAGTGATTTCAGTGTGGAGGTGACACATCTCAACGGGGACACTTATTTCCCGGGCAGTTATGATGTCCAGTATTGGGCAGAAGACGATTGTGGAAATGTTTCATTCTGTTTTTTCAATATCCAGGTCAATTATTTGTCCAATCCACCCTTATGTATTTCTCACGGAGAAGATGCCAGTGCGATATGGGTCGAGGATTATACATTGAATGGCGTACAATACGTCAATGGCAATAACTGTGGATGGGGTGCTAAGGATGCATGGGACCAACTTCTGCCATGGGGTAGTACAGTGGATCTGATGGTGAATCCGGGTTATTCCGGCGCTCCGATGCCCTATTACCTCAGGGTGTGGTTGGATTTAAACAGGGACGGCGATTTTCTGGATTTTGGCGAAATGATGTATGATGCAAAGGCACTGGGCCAGGGTCCTGCAAACATTCAATTTACCGTGCCGGAATTTGCCATGGCGGGGCTAACCTGGATGCGCATCTCCTGCAAGTATACCGATCTCGGTGATGATTCCACTTTGCCTGAGGCATGTAGTATATTCCAGCAGGGCGAAGTGGAGGATGTCCAGGTTCAATTGGGCACCACGACAGCCTTGACGGAACCGGGTGCCACACACCAGATAAAGCTGTTTCCTAATCCGGCACATGGTCAGGTCCAGCTCATGGGCACGGATCTATGGGAATCTGTGCGGTCTGTCGAAATCTATAACGCCATTGGGCTGCGTGTACATCGCGAGGAAAACATCGCGACAGGCACCAGTCCGGTATTATTGGATATAAAGGATCTTCCATCCGGATTTTATCAAGTGCTGATTTCCTATGCCAATGGCAAAAAAGTCGCGTTGCCATTGATCATTGACTAAGGGAAAATCCCCAAGCCATACCTCTTTTATCTATCGCCCTGGCATTTGCCAGGGCGATTTTGTTTGTGGGCTGTGCATGATATTTCGCTTGCCCAGATCATTCAATTCCGGATTCTTCCCCTAAACCTCAGCCAGATTCCAGATTAATAAAAATCACCGCAAAGACGCTAAGACGCAAAGGGGATTGGGATTATTTGGGATCCCGCTACCCGCAACCCACGTAACCCGCATCTGATACCTCCAGATTCCAGTTTCTCCTGATTCCTCAAAACCTCCTTAGCCCATCATCTCAACTTAAATACCCACTCTACATTACCCTTTTATAACTGTTGATATACTTCATACCTACTTGATACTTACTTGATCTTAACTATTACATGACACTAACATACAGGAATAGAAGGAGTAATAACATGGTAGGAACACGCTATTGAATGCCGTACTAACAAGGGGTTAGGCAAATGAGCACGCGGGGGCGCCCGGTTCGCTCACCGAATGTCCACCGGACATTCGCCCTCTTCCTTGGTCGCCGAAGCCTAGGCGAAGGTGACGGGGTCTGTGAGCTCACCCACGCCTCGTTCCAGATTCCAGATTTTCAGATTCCAGATTATTTCCGTTGATGTGCTATTGGGCATTTCGTAAGCCTCGTGCGGGGGCGCTCGGTTCGCTCACCGAATGTCCACTGGACATTCGCCCCTTCGGGGTATGTGAGCTCACCCTCAAAACCTCAAACACTCAAAACCTCCCAAACTCATAACCTAAAAACCTACCTTTGCCCCGAAATACAAGATGTAATGGCTAAAATGTTCAAGTTTGGCGGATCCAGCCTCAAGGATGCCGCTGCTATTCGCAATGTAGGGGCTATACTCCAACGCTTCAGGGACGAAAATCTGGTCATCGTTGTATCGGCGTTGGGCAAAACAACTAATGCGCTGGAAGAAGTTATCTATGCACATGCACGGCAGGATGGAAAGGCCAAAACACTCCTGTCGGATTTAAAGTCGCTCCATTACAATCTGGCAACCGAGTTAATGCCCGACAATCAGGAGGTTCTTGTTTTGTTAAATGACACGTTTGTGGAAGCGGATTGGGTGCTGGAAGAGCCGCCTCATCCCAATTTCGACTACATGTATGACCAGATCATCTGTGTCGGTGAATTGGCTTCCTCCCGCATTGTTCATGCCTACCTTAATTCTATTGGTTTGCCTACAGCGTGGCTGGACGCCCGGGAAATAATCATTACAGATGATATCCATCGCGAGGGTTGGGTCAATTGGGAGGAGACCGGACGCCGTATGGAGGAGAAGGTTAAGCCATTGATGGTTCAATCGGGATTTTTGCTTACCCAGGGCTTCATTGGCAGTACGCTGGAAAACGCCACGACAACGCTCGGACGTGAAGGATCGGACTATACCACGGCTATTTTCTCTTATTGTCTCAATGGGGAGAGTATGACCATATGGAAGGATGTACCGGGCGTGCTCACGGGAGATCCCAGGTTGTTTGACAATGTGACGAAGCTGGACCGGCTTTCTTACAAAGAGGCGATAGAGATGACCTACTATGGTGCAAAAGTCATCCACCCCAAAACGATCAAACCCTTGCAGAATAAATCGATCCCTCTATATGTAAAGTCGTTTATAGATCCGGATGGTGACGGGACGCTTATTTCATCCGATGTGGAGGACCATTACCCGCCAATCGTGACTATTGAACAACAACAGACTTTGCTAAGTATTGCAACAAGGGATTTTTCCTTTGTGGCTGAGCATCATTTGAGCCTGCTCTTTCAAAAAATCGCCGATCAGCGCCTGCAGGTCAATATGATGCAAAACTCAGCGATCAGTTTTTCGATTTGTGTAAATCAGTCTCCAGACAAGGTCAATGCATTTATTGCAGGAATCGAACATGAATTCAAAGTGACACGGGAAGATGGCCTGGAGCTGATCACCATAAGGCACCCCCAGGATGGAGTGTTGGAAAGCATGCGCAGGGGTAAAATTGTCCTCTTTGAAGAGCGGATTCGCAATACAGTCCAGTTTGTGGCCAAGGAAATACCTATGATGACGCGAAAGGGCTAATCATTCACTCTTTCCTTGGAAGTTATCATCCTTCTTTTAGGACACCCAACTCTTTACCTACTTTGGTAAATGCTGCGATGGCCGCATCCAAATGATGTTTGTCATGACCGGCAGATATCTGTACGCGAATCCGCGCTTTACCCTTGGGTACCACAGGGAAATAAAAGCCGATGACGTATATTCCTTCTTCCAGAAGACGGTCTGCAAACCGCTGGGAGAGCACTGCATCGTAAAGCATGATAGGCACTATAGGGTGCTCGCCGGGGAGGATGTCAAATCCAGCCTCCGTCATTGCCTTGCGAAAGTAGGTTGTATTGGACTCAAGTTTGTCCCGCAGCGCTGTGCTTGAACGAAGCAGATCCAACACCTTAAGGGATGCTCCTGCAATAGCCGGGGCAAGGGTGTTTGAAAATAAATAAGGCCTACTGCGCTGACGGAGTAAATCGACAATTTCTCTTCGGGCAGCAGTAAATCCACCGGATGCTCCACCAAGGGCTTTGCCAAATGTACCGGTTACAATATCGATACGATCCATTACTCCCCTGAGTTCATGCGTTCCACGCCCTGTTTTGCCCATAAATCCGCTCGCATGGCATTCGTCAATCATCACCATAGCGTCGTATTTGTCAGCCAGGTCACAGATCTCGTCCAACCGGGCTATGGTGCCATCCATTGAAAAAACACCATCCGTAGCTATCAGCCGACGACGACAACCTGATGCAGCCTGGAGCTGTGCTTCCAGGTCGGCCATGTCATTGTTTTTGTACCGGAAGCGCTGCGCCTTACAGAGACGAATACCATCAATAATGGAAGCATGATTGAGTTCGTCCGAAATGATGGCATCCTGCTCCTGGAGCAAGGGCTCGAATAGTCCGCCATTTGCATCAAAAGCAGCGGCATACAGGATCGCATCCTCCATGCCGGTAAAATCAGCAATCGCCCGCTCCAGTTCCTTGTGGACATCCTGGGTGCCACAGATAAAGCGAACGGAAGAGAGGCCAAAACCATGCGAATCTATGGCTTCTTTGGCCGCTTCAATAACAGCCGGGTGCGAGGAAAGTCCCAGATAATTGTTGGCACAGAAGTTTAATACATCCAGACCCTGGTCGGTGCGTATCTCAGCACCCTGGGGGGTAACGATGATCCGTTCTTTTTTGAATAAACCGGCATTCCTGATTTCTTGCAATTCGGAATCAAGCTGGGCGCGCACATTGGTGTACATAATAGATTATTTCGTTGTGAAACTTAATGGGCTAATCGTTGGGACAAGTGGTGGAGCATATCCTTTGTCATCGTCTCCAGGTCAAATTGAGGCTTCCAACCCCAGTCTTTACGGGCTTCCTGATCATTTACCCGCTGTGGCCAGCTCGCAGCTATGGCCTGTCGGTGGTCCGGTGCATAGGAAATCTGAAATCCGGGCACTTGTTTACTGATGGAGGCGGCAATTTCTTCCGGACTAAAATCCATGCCGGCAAGGTTATAACTTGTCCGGACCTTGATTTTGTCCGCAGGTGCTTCCATGATTTCAAGAGTGGCCCTAATAGCATCGTCCATATAGATCATGGGGAGACGTGTGTCCGGTGCGAGGAAGCAGGAGAAAGGCTTTTTTAAAACCGCTGCATGATATATATCGACAGCATAGTCCGTTGTGCCTCCTCCCGGATCAGATTGGTGACCAATGATGCCGGGATAGCGCAGGGACCGGATGTCTAAGCCGTAGCGATGGAAGTAATAATTAGCCCAGTTTTCGCCGACTGCTTTAGAAATGCCGTACACCGTAGCTGGAATCAACGGTACATGCTGCGAAGCCTCCGTCAGGTCGATTTCCTCGCCAAAAACAGCAATTGAACTGGGGTAAAAGACCTTTTTTATGTTGTTTTCCCGGGCCGTTTCAAACACGTTCAGGAGGCCGTCCATATTGATCTGCCAGGTAGAAAGTGGATTTTTTTCGCCCGTAGCCGACAGTATTGCGGCAAGGTGGTAAATCTGCGTTGCACCAAAATCCGTGGCCAGTTTCGACAGTCCTTCGCGATCCATCACATTCAGGATAGAAAAGGGACCTTGCCATGAGGGAATGGGGCGGATATCCGTAGCATGCACGTTGTGTAGTCCAAATTTTTCAGCTAAAGCCTGCAATAAAACCTGGCCTATTTGCCCGCCGGATCCTGTAAGTAGAATTTTTTCCATGAATATAAATGTTACTGCTCCTAAAGGCGGATAAAGGTAGTTATTCGACTTCGAAGTCGGGTAGCGTCGTCATGAATTCAAAAACTTCCGATCCCGGATGTCGAGTCATGTAAAACAGTTGTGGCCCATTGGTTACAAGAAGATGCGGAACCCCCAATTCAAGATTATAGGCACCAATCTGAAGCAATATTTTTTTGTCCAAACGAATTTCCGGTGCCTTGCATTCGACTAATGCAATCGGATCGCCTTTACTGTTGTGTATGAGTAAATCATAGCGTCTTACTTGTCCAACAACGACTATTTTTCTTTCGACAGAAAGGCGATTTAGCCTTGCTTTGCCGGATTGGACAAGATATTGGATCACTAACTGGCGGACCATTTCTTCAGGTGAAAGCACCACATATTTTCGCCGTACAGGGTCCCATACCTCAGCAGTGTTGTTGTGATATCTCCTTTTCAGACTATCCGCATAGTCCCTGAGATGGACGGTTAACGCTTTCGGCATAAGTGTGAATCAGGTGGATTGCGGAACACCCTCCGGGGACTGAAAAGAAGCCTCGTGCCATCTGCCGGGCAATCCTTCCCACAAACAATGCATTGCAGAAAGGGGATAGGGTAGTGCGTGGAATTCTGCCCAGGGTTCCTGGTCCAGCATTTGCAATAGACGGGCATACTCCATGGGTAAACGCGGCTCTTCTAGTTGGGTAAATGCGAAATAATCTGTAATCACCGGATCCGGAGACATGCCCCAATATAAGTCGAGTGTGCCGGAGACGGGTGGTGTGGCTGGTTGACCTTCATGGATGGTACAATGCAGTTGCGGATCGGATGAGCTGAACTGTGCATTGGTACCTGATAAAAACCAGGCTATGGCTTGTTTAGGTAGGAGTTGACAGAGGTCTTTCCGTTCAGGTGTTTCTTCCAGGGTTGTCCATACCTCAGCTGGAATGGCCCGCTCCAACCAGGAAAACAAATACCAAAAGGTCATATTGTCCTGATTATTGGAAGTAATCAGGTGGGCTGAAGATTGGATCAGCTTTCGAATGGGAGAAGGCAATTCCTGAAGCCAGGCAAAGGCGAGAGCCGCTTCCAAAACGGGGTCCAGGGAATGTTCAATCAGTTGAAGCCGACGCAGGAGCATATCCAGTTCCTTCGCTGTTTCCTCCAGGCTAATAGCCTGCATCCCTTTATATTGTGCAAACCAGCCTGTTGATAAAAGATCATGTTCGAAGAGGTGATAAGACCGTTGCCAGTGTGGTAAACGACTTGCAGCAAGGGCATCCGCATCCAGGGTGCCCAATGTCAAGCGGCTCAGTATTTTTGAATCAGATGTAAATGACTGATTTTTATTATGTTTTGAGATTTTTTTCAAGTGTTGTCTAAGGTCAAACAAACATGTTTCATACATCTTGATCAGTTCTTCCAACTGACAAGTATGCTCCTTCACAGCAGTACGAAGCGTAACGGAAGTCCAATTACTCATAGCTTTTGGATTAATATCTAACCAACTCAAAAGGGGGCGGTTGAGTAATGCTTCTTGTCTGGGCACTGCCGATTCAAGGACCTGATAAATTTCCTGGTATTCTTCAGGAGTATACAACAAGGAGCTATCATCCAACCAATGGAAAGGGTGACTATCCAACCCCGCGTACAGGCGTAGCAATGTAGCAGCTACCTCGTAAGCATTGATTGAACCAAATTTTGTTATTTGTATGGTTTTAAGTGCATTAGTAAAATCATGTGTAGTCGATTTCCAGGCAGACAAGCTTAAAGGAAATTGGTTGTTTGAGTGGTCAGGTAATAAACTTTTCTCCTTTGCTACCATTTCCTGTACCCAGGATACGGCCTCCTGCACTATTCGGGTAGCCTGCTGTGCCTGATATCCATTAGGTACCACTATCCGGACCGGTAGATGATTGAGCCAAGCGACACCCAAAACCATGCGTAACAGGGCAGGGTCTGATCCAGGCAAATGCCAGTTGGGGTTGTGATCCTGAGGTGTATCAGCAAATCGCTGGGCGGGATCACCGAATAAGGAATAGCTTTGAAAAGGCCTTGATGCCGACTTGCCCGTTTGTCGTTTGCCGTCCCAGATGCGATTAAGCATAGGTAGTGAGATTGGTGTTTGAGCAAATATAAGGAATAGTGCTAATGAATTGTTGATGGCTGGCTGGTTATGAGGGCAACCAGTAGTGGCCGTTTATGTGTTGTGTGTTTTGATTACACATTAACTTTAATTAAAAATTGTAATAGCCTCTGATAGTGTGAGCCAGGTAACCCCTTCAGCTGTGACCGCGGTAGCCCTGGCTTAGGCGAGGAAGTGCTATTTAACTCCCCGGGTTTCGACCGGGTATTGTATAATTTAACTCAACAACGTCCTGGGCGCGACTATTCCAGGACGGCCAACGAATAATCAAATGCACGAATAACCGAATAGCCGAATAACCATTTACTACCACCACTAACCAGTTAGCTATTCTAAATTCACCAATCCATTGTGAATGGATCCTCCTATCTTTCCATCAAACTTTACCGTTCATGACGAATAAGGAGATCGCTGCTGCTTTCAATCGATTGGCGAAGATTATGGAACTACACGGGGAGAATACCTTTAAGATTCGTTCCTACCAAAATGCCTATGTCCTGCTTCGAAAATGGCCTGATCCGCTGGAAACAATGTCCCTGGAAGCATTAGAAGGGATCCAGGGTGTGGGTAAAGCCATTGCGGAGAAAATTCGTGAATTGGTGGATACCGGTACTCTCGCCACCTATCTGAAGTACGCTGAGCAAACGCCTCCCGGTGTGATTGAAATGCTGGAAATTCCCGGCATCGGTCCCAAAAAGGTACTTGCCTTGTGGAAAGAACTGGGTATCGAAACTACGGGAGAACTCCTCTATGCATGCAATGAAAACAGGCTTATCGCTTTGAATGGTTTTGGGGTGAAGACACAAGCAGATTTACGCGATAAACTCCAATTTTTTCTCCAATCCAAAAATCAATGGATTGGGCCGAATGCCCGACAAATTGCTCATGAGGCGATCGAAGAATTACGACTTTTAAACAGAACAGCAGAAGTAATCATGACAGGCGAATTGCGACGCCATTGTCCCATTGTTAGCCAAATCGAACTTTTGTGGATTGTACCTGATGATTACCAAATACCCCAGTCGGATAAACTCATCCCGGTAGATGATGTGCAGTTTGACATGCCTATGGATGGTAAAGGCACTGTCCGTGTACATCTTGCTCACCCAGGAAACCAAGGTCGAAGGTTGTGGGAGACGACGGGTTCCGAAGGATATGTAAAACGCTTTGCTCCCAACGGAAATACGCAGGATGAATCAGATGAAACAAATTGGCTCCACAGCAGCCATTTACCCGTTCATCCACCTGAATGGCGGGAGGATGCAGACCAGGCGATAAAATTTGCTTCAAGGACAGATAAACTGATCGAGGAAAAGGACATCAGAGGTGTGATTCATGCCCATAGTACCTGGTCAGATGGGGTACAGCGTCTTGAAGAAATGGCGCGAACGTGTAAACAAAAGGGATATGAATATCTGGTCATTTCAGATCATTCCCGATCTGCGTTTTATGCTAATGGGCTCCAGCCAAACCGAGTAATCGAGCAGTTTGCGGAAATTGACCGATTGAATACTGATCTGGCACCATTTCGGATTTTCAAGGGGATCGAATCCGATATTTTGCACAATGGCGAACTGGATTATGAGCCTGATCTGCTAGCACGTTTTGAGGTGGTGATTGCCTCCATCCACAGTAATTTGCGGATGGATGCAGACAGGGCTATGCTCCGATTGTTGAACGCTATAGCAAATCCTGCCACACGAATCCTGGGTCACCCCACTGGACGGCTATTGCTTAGTCGTGCGGGATATCCGATTGACTACAGAAAAGTGATTGAAGCGTGTGCAACACATGGTGTTGCAATAGAATTGAATGCAAATCCACAGCGATTAGATCTCGACTATAGCTGGATTCCCTTTGCCATGGAATGTAATGTGCAAATCGCTGTCAATCCAGATGCGCATTCTACAACTGGAATCGATGATATTCGCACAGGTGTATTTACTGCCAGGAAAGGCGGATTGACTGTAGGAAGTTGTCTCAACACAAAATCATTAGCAGAATTCGAAAAATGGACCATCGATTAACATCGTATTAACAGGCGTTTTTTGTAACAGCATGTAATTTTGCAGGGTTCGGTGAGTTATACCAACGGACTATTTAAAAACCAAAAAAAATGAATGTTATGAAACGATTTTTGCTTGGTGTTGGCGTAATTGCTTTTTCAACACTTTTTATGTCTTGTGGTAGTGATCAGGCCACGGAATCAGCGGTTGAAGCTGCACCGCAAGCTGATCCAACAGCGATGGCTGCCAATCAGGCTGCAGGTAGCCAGGTTGTAGCCGATGCGGCCCAACCGCAAGTACCTGCAGGTCCTACCACGAAGATGACATTCAAGTATATTGAATATGATTTCGGAACGGTTAAAGATGGTGAAATTGTACGTCACGAGTATGAGTTTACCAACACCGGAACAGAACCCCTCATTATTGCTGACGCAAAAGCAAGCTGTGGTTGTACTGTTCCTTCATGGCCTAAAGAACCAATTCAACCAGGTGACAAAGGCAAAATCAAAGTAGAATTTGATAGCAAAGGCAAACCTGGACCACAAAGCAAGAAGGTTACCATCACAGCAAATACGGATCCTGCACCATTATACCTGACAATTAAGGGTAATGTGGAAGGAAAAGGTGCTGATGTTGCTAAAAAGCAGTAACCCTTTCTTTCTATGAAGATGTAAAAATGGCTGGTTCCTTGAACCGGCCATTTTTATTTGTGATATGCTTTACTCCGTAGAGCAAAACGATGATACCTTCTTTACTTTTGGGCTTTTGGATACCAAATGCAGTTGAGCCGATGTTTCAAAAAATTAGTACATACTTTTCGCTGGTCAAATTTAGTCACACCCTATTTGCACTTCCCTTTGCTGCATTAGGTTTTACATTAGGCCGCCTTGATGCGCCCAATGGCGAGCTATTTAGCCTTGGATTGAAGGTGCTGCTCTGCATGGTGTTTGCACGCAACACAGCGATGGCCTTCAACAGGCTTATTGACGCGCATATTGATAAAAAAAATCCAAGGACTGCTGTTCGAGAAATCCCGGCTGGCATACTCAGGCCAAGTCAGGTAAAGGCATTTGTAACACTAAATGCACTAGCATTTATGGCGACTACATTTTTTATTAATCCACTTTGCTTTTTCCTTTCCCCGGTAGCCTTGGCTATTGTAATGGGTTACAGTTATACAAAGCGGTTTACACCATTTTGCCATCTAATCCTCGGGCTGGGACTAGCATTAGCTCCGATCGGGGCATATATGGCCATGACTGGAGCATCAAATTGGATAGTAATAATCCTGGGACTGGTAGTCATGACCTGGGTGGGCGGCTTTGATATCATCTATGCGTTGCAGGATGAAACATTTGATAAAGAACATCAACTTTACTCTATCCCGGCCTGGTTAGGTGGTACACAGGCATTAGTTGTTTCCAGAATTCTTCATGTTATTTCTACAGTAGCAATTTTAGCCTTTGCTATTATGGGATATGCGACCAGGGATGTAAATGTCTATTGGCTTTTGGCTGGTGTGCTTGTTTTTATGAGTATGTTATTGTACCAACATTCGCTGGTTAAGGCCCACGATTTACGACATGTTAACCTGGCTTTTTTTACCACTAATGGGATTGCCAGTGTCCTCTTTGGTACGTTTACCATAATAGCTTTTAGTTTCGTCTGAAGCCATCTTTCGCTTCTCTTATTTGTTGATTGAAGACTTGATTTCTTTTCTCTATCGTCCAATGCAAAGACGATAGACCTTGCTTGGCATGGTTTTCGGTGCATTCACCGGGTATTTTATACCCATACATGAACATCATCGACATAGGCAGGCTTTTTATCCTGATAATTACCCTTACCTGCTCTTTGGCAGCGTTAAATGCGCAGTCTGGCAATGTTTTTTCAGTGGATAGTGTCCATATTACGCTAGATGATTGCGCTGTCGATGGATCAGTTTGTTTAGAGGGTATAGCACCTTCTGCCCTGGATAGCTTTGATTGGCTATGGAATGGAGCCCCTTACACTGGAAATTTTCTATCGTGTTCATTTGATACAACGAGTTTATACAACTACCAAATACTGTTTGGGCAAGGCAATGCTGGCCCGTATCGGCTGGATTCCTGGCTGGTAGATGGGTCAGTCTTTACGGGTATTTTTCAGAATATTCCTGATTTGATTGATTCAATGAATTTGTGGGACCCCACGGGCAATTGGGTAGATAATCCATCCCAATACAATATCATAGGAGGTGATTCCCAAAAGCAGTATAGCCAAATGTTGGTTACGGTATTGCAAATCAATACTCCGAGTTTTATAGGGTACAATTTTTCACTGACCCCGACTGCCGCCGCTATTACGGTCCCCATCGGTGTCCATCAGTTATTGGCTACACCCAAACATGGTGGCATTTCAGATACCTTGGGAATTGTGGTGGGATGCCAGTCACAGATTACTGAACATATAAATGTAGAAATTGGGCAAGCGGCTTTCTGGTGCCCGGATTTGACCCAATTGTTGACCTCAACTGCCTTAATTGCAAATGAATGTCCATCAAGTTCGGGGAGTTTTACCCAATCCCAAATGGATACCTTGAGTGGTTGTGTGTCCACTATTGGCGCCGCAATAGGACTTGATACATTTTGTGTGGTTGTTTGTGATTCCTTCGGGTTTTGCCATCAGACTACCCTTATCATCCATGTCTTATACCCTGGGGCTAATGATGCGATTTCGCTTTATGTTTATCCGGGAGAAACCATTTTATATTGTCCAGATACGACCTCATTACCAGGTCAATTAAGTACTATGGTGAATATCTGTCCGGGTGCTGAAAGTCCATATGTTATGGTCGCATTGGATACCAACGCGTATTGTATAGAGATTACCGGACTCGAGTCTGGTGGTCCGGTGTTTAGTTGTCTGGTGTTATGCAATGACCAGGGTGCCTGCGACACACAAACGGTACAGATTAATGTCCTTTTTTCTACATCGCGTGTTGATACTATTCAAACACTGATTCATTTTGAGGAGACCTACTGCCTTGATATAAGCTCCTTTAATTCAAGTGCTCTTTCCATTACAGATCTGTGTCCTTTGTCTCCAGGCGCGGGTATTTCCTATACAATTGATTCACTTGCACTTTGTTTGACATACTCCGCAGATGCTGTCGGGGAGGAAAATTTGTGCCTGCTCCTCTCGGATTCGTTGGGCAATCGCGACACGTTGTTTTTGTCTATTATTCCTGGGCTGCCGCAACCTGATACCATTCTCCTGAATTTAGTGGTCAATCAAACCAAGACAGTATGTGTAGATTCATTAGAACTTGCCGCACCGGTCACAACCTTTTTGAATGCCTGTCCAGGAAATACAACTGGCCTGGCTGTGTTAGACCTTTATCCTGACTCCTTATGTGTGTCCATCACAGGATTGGCAGAAGGTAAAGCAAGTGCGTGCTTGGTTCGGTGTGATTCATTCGGCATCTGTGATACAACAGTTATCCTGATCGATGTTTTACCGTTGCAACCTTTAATCAAGCCAATAGCTGTAGATGATAGTGTGACGACATATCTAAACCAAACCATTATTATTCCGGTATTATCAAATGATACTTTTTCCTTAGCTGGGCTGAAGGTCAAGGTTTCCCCCGGCACAGGACCATATCGGGGTACGATAGAAGTACATAGTGACGGTACGATTACATACACGCCAGAAGCCGATTATTGTGGTCCGGATTTTTTCAGGTATGAACTGTGTAATAATTTAGGTTGTGATGCGGCAACAGTTACAATATCTGTGTCGTGTGAGGTGCCAGATAGCATTCAGGTATTTTCCGGATTCAGTCCTAATGGCGATGGAATAAATGATTATTTCACGATTGTCGGCCTATCCGGATTGGTGGATAACAAGTTGATGGTTTACAATCGCTGGGGAAATCTTGTATACAAAAAGGAAAACTATCAGGGCAATTGGGATGGAACATGGAACGGTGGAATCCTACCGGATGGCACTTATTTCTATGTTTTATCCATTGAAGGTCAAAGAGAGAGGGCAGGATATGTCTATCTGCATCGGTAGGAATTGTTGTTTTAGCATAGTTTTTGCTCTATGCATAAGGTGATTGCAAATGTTGCATTTAAATTATTGTAAATTATTATAATTCAGCTTTTTATGAAGCGGTTAATCCTTTTGGTTCAGCTCATGGTTCTTTCATTGGGTCCTGTCATTGCCCAGCAAGACCCTATGTTTACAAAATATATGTTTAATAGTCTTGCTTATAATCCGGCCTACGCAGGGTCAAACGAGCACATGGCTATTGGACTGATTCACCGATCGCAATGGTGGGAATTGGACGGCGCGCCGACTACCCAAACATTGACTTTACATACGCCGCTTTCCAACGACCGGGTGGGTTTGGGTGCAAGTTTGATCCATGACCGGATCGGGCCTACGGCTACTCTTGGCTTGCAAATCTCCTATGCTTATCGCATTCCTATTGGGCGCGGTAAGTTGGCTATCGGATTACAAGGAGGCATGACCAACTGGAGAGCTGATTGGTCCAGGTTGAACCTTGAAAATCCGAATCCTGATCCGGCATTTAGTGAGACACCAAATTACTGGATGCCCAATTTTGGTGCAGGAGTGTACTACTCAACAAAACGTTTTTTTGCAGGGTTTTCTTCACCTCATTTAGTGGAATACGATCTACGCAAGCAGAATTTGAATGCAAACTATCCACTTTATGCCCGCCAATACAGACATTACTTTGTGAATGTTGGTGGTGTTATCCCCTTAAATGGCACAGCATTAATGTTTAGACCTATATTATTGGTAAAAAATGTTGGTTGGTTCTCTAGTCTTCGAAAGGATGAGGCACAAAAAGGCGTAAAAGCACCAACGGAATTTGATCTGGATTTATCCTTGATTTTTTATGAGCGTTTTTGGTTCGGTGCGGCATTCCGCTCCTCTTTTGAAGCATTTGACAACGATAAAAGTTCGTATGATTCAGTAGATTTATGGGCGTCCTATTTTTTCAATAACGGTCTTCGTATTGGGGCAGCATATGACTACCCACTTACTCAATTGCGCACGGTAACAGCGGGAGCGTTTGAAGTGATGATTGGCTACGAATTCAATTATAAATCGAAAAAAATCGTTACGCCTCGTTATTTTTAGGGTTTGCTACAACTTATAATCTCACACTATGAACCTTTTCCAAAAATCCACTCTGCTGCTTTTAACTTTTTTGCTTCTGGCAACAGCAGCAATGGGGCAGTCCTCCAAACTTAAGCGGGCAGGAAAGTATATGCGGGATTTGAATTATTCCTCAGCAATAGAGGTGTATAATCAAGTCCTTGAAAAACATAAAGACAATGCCGAGGCCAAGATCAATCTTGCTGAATGTTATCGAAAAATAGGTGATGCTTACAATATAGAATATTGGTACGGACAGGTGGTACAATTGCCTCAAGTCGAACCTATTCATAAGCTGTATTATGGGATGGCCCTGCAGCGGAACGGGAAATGTGACCAGGCTAAACCCTGGTACGATGCGTATCTGGAAGCCATTCCCAATGATAACCGCGCTCAACATCTTGCCCGTGCTTGTGATTATGAAGAAGAATTGAAAACTAAAAATGCGGGCATCTTTCAAGTCAGGAATTTGCCCTTTAACTCTGATTTAGATGACTTCAGTCCCGCTATGCAGGGCGAGAAGGTCATTTTTGCTTCCGAACGAGATCGGGGTGCCGCTATTAAGAGGGAACATACTTGGACCGGATCTCCTTTTAATGAACTTTATATGGTTGATGTTCGCAATGAAACGAACACGCCAGGGGCAGAACAATATAGTCGGCCTCAAAAGTATTCATCCAATCTAAACTCAAAATATCATGATGCGGCCGTTACATTTACTAATGACGGAAGCGAGATTTATTATACCAGAAATAATATCACAGGCCGAAAGGTTGGAAAAGATGACCAGGGCATTACCCGCTTGAAGGTGTTTGTGTCAAAAAGCACTGGAGCGGATTCGTGGGCTGATCCGGAAGGACTTCCCTTCAATTCAGACGAATACAGTGTTGCTCACCCGTGTTTGAATCCAGATGCAAGTAAACTTTTCTTTTCGTCGGACATGCCCGGTGGATTTGGGGGTATGGATCTTTATTATAGCGAATATGAAAGTGGCAATTGGGGTCCCCCAATTAATATGGGTAATAAGATCAACACGGAAGGTAATGAAATATTTCCAACGTGGCAGGGAGAGTCATCGCTCTATTTTTCTTCAGATGGTCATATAGGATTGGGAGGTTTGGATATCTACCGCTCAAAATGGAATGAAGAAGAATCCACCTGGTCCGATCCTGAAAACCTGGGAGCGCCCTTGAATTCATCCTTTGATGATCTGGGAATTGTATTAAAGGAAGACGGCACATTTGGTTATTTTTCATCCGACCGTCCGGGAGGGCAGGGTAGGGATGATGTTTATTCATTTGTCAAAATTGCTGCTCCTGTCGAGGTCTACGTCTTTGATGAATTGACTAAAAATCCGGTCAAAGGGGCTACTGTCAACCACACCTGTGCAGCAGGCGATCGTCAAACAAACAAGGAGGGTATTGTATCTTATGAAATCAAACTGAATAGCTGCTGTGATTATACAGCCACTTTAGAAGGCTATGATCCAAATACGGTTGAAGGATGCACAGCGGGATTGACAGATGTTCCCGTAAGAGTAGAAATTCCGCTCAAACGTTCTATTCAGTTGAATATTCGTGGGTATGTTTATGATCAACAAACTGGTTTTCCTTTGGTAGGCGCAACGGTTACCATGGAAAACGATTGTGAAGACACGGAGCCAGTTGCTATTGTCACCGATTCGACCGGCTTTTACACGTTTCCGCTAAGGAGAGATTGTTGTTACAAGGTGAAAGCAGAAAAACAGGGCTATTTGGCATCTACGCTTGATAATCAATGTACAAAAGGTCTGACTGAAGATTTTATATTGGAAGGCAACCTGTATCTCCAGCCTACAGTCAGTAATATCGCTTCAACGCCTGATCAACGGCCCAGATTAGTGAAAGATCCTGTTACTGGTCTTTATATTGATCCGAATAACGGCCAACCCTTTACTGGCGTGATTGATGGGGTGACATACGAAAAAGGTAAAATTGTTGCTGGTGGAAAATTATTCGAAACCAGTCCGACGCCTTTTGCAGAAGGAGAACCTATCGCCTATTTGCTCCACATCTATTATGATTTTGATCGGGCCAACATTCGGGATGAAGCACTCCCTGAATTAAACAAATTGCTCTCCATGCTGAATGAGAACCCGATGATTATTGTCGAATTGGCATCCCATACGGATGCCAGGGGTTCGCATCGATACAACAAACGACTTTCTCAACGACGGGCCGATGCTGTTGTTGATTGGTTGGTGGAGAAAGGGGTTAATCTGGACCGTCTCGTTCCAAGGGGTTATGGCGAAACTGTACCGGTAAACGATTGTGTAAATAATGTGCCTTGCAACGAAAAGAAACACCAGTTGAACCGTCGTACCGAATTCCGGATCCTCGGTTGTATCGGTTGTGTCGATCCGGCAAAAGCAAAATTGTCAAAACCAAACGAAAATCCTCAAGTGGATGAGTGTAAACATTGTCCATTTTAATATTCGGTCGACTTTAATAAACAAAAAAGTCCCAGGTAACCCCTGGGACTTTTTTTGTTTATTTACCATCCATAAGCCTGGTTGTCCAGAATGATTATTATTGTTTAATCATTCTGATAGCAGTGGAGTAGCCTTGGTCTGTCGTCAACTGCAGAATGTAGAGACCAGGTGAAAGGTTATTTGTTAATGTGGGCACAACCCTGTTTGGACCGGTTTGAACCTGGATTTTCTCCTGGCCCACCAGGCTGCCCCGGCCGTCAAATGTCTGAAGGAGCATTCCTTCCGTGTACATGGCCACAAATTCTAGTGTAGGCTCGGAACTGAAAGGATTAGGCATAATCCTGGCAGCCCTTATTGAAAGATTGGGTGTTAAAGTACCCGTGGAACAATCTGTTTTAAAAATAAGCGTGCCCACATCGCTGAGTTTATTTTGGCAAATCGTCACCAATTGCACCTCATATTCTGTGCATTCCTCTAACCCAGGAAAAACATAGCTGTTTGTCAAAGTGGGCATTTCAATATCCCATGACATTGCTCCTAATGGCCTAAAACGAACAATATATCCAATTCCGGTAGCGGCAGTATCCCATGCCACTGAAGCGGAATTGAGCTCAACACTAACCGTATCGAAATAGGAAGGGATGAGGCAGGGGATTTCTCCCGGTGACAGCACAATGCAGTAATCCTCTACTTCACCGTTAAACACCTCTCCACAAGGACCAGGTGAAAAGCTAAATGCAAGTGATACCCTCATTCTGGTTTCGCCTAAAGGTACCCCCGGAACAGTGAAATTACCGGAAAGGGGTTCATTGCTCACCCCACTTAAGATTAACTCTGATCCATCAAAGATGCCATCCTTGTTAAAGTCAATCCAGGCATTTATTACTTCATCAAATTCAAATCCGCTAAAACCAGGAGTTACCGTAATCGTGTATACTTTTCCCGTATCAATTGCTGTTGTTTGATCCTCAAAAAAGGCATACCCATTGTTCATACCGGAAATGTTATTTAGGGTATTTAGCTCAACAGTCTCAATCCATTCTGATGTAGCAAATGTCCCCTCCAAGGTGCAGTAATCAAAATCTAAACAGGCACCGCAACCAAAACTCTTGAACGTAAAGATTGGTCCATATGCCGTAGAGTCATTATCGCAAATACTCAACATACGTGCTTCATAATCTGAACACAATAAAAGTGGCGTAATCATGATGGAGTTGGTAGTACTTGTCAAACTAATCCAATCCGGATTGCCCACTAATCGGTATTGAATGATGTACGTATTTGCAGGTTTTACTTCTTTCCAGGATAACACAACCGTGTCTTCTACGATTGAGGCTATTGAAATTGGACGTGGGATACAAGGTGGGTCCGCTTTTACAATATTTACACAATAGTCTTCCACTTCACCTGTGCCAAAAAGCGCGCAAGGGTTGTTGTCCCCAAAATAAGATTGTGCTACGATCCGCATCCGTGTTGGACCAGCAGCCGCTCCGGATGGAACAGTAAAAGAAAGGGTAACCTCGTCACTATCATCATCGTCCAGCAGAGCAACTTGCTCAAATGGCCCGAAAGTACCATTTTGATTATAGTCGATGTAAACCCGGTAATAGGTGCTGTTTGGGCCAAATAAAAAGCCGGGTTTGATGACCACATCATAGTCATAGTTAGTGTTTAATATAATCGGCACGTCTTCAAAAAATGCATAACCATTATCCAATCCAGACGAATTTGTTTCGCCTGCGATCGTTATCTGATCAATCCATTGTGAGGAGTTCGGAGTACCTCCCGCTTCACAAAAAGTAAAGTCCAGACATGCCCCACAACCTTTTGATGTAAAAAACAATGAATTACCAAATATGGATTGTGCCGTGTCACAATCCGTACTTATCCGTACCTCGTAATCGACACAAGGCAAAAGACCATTAATTTTTAACGGTGGTGTTAACGTTTGTAGCTGGACCCAATTAGGCGTGCCAACTTCGCGGAATTCCACTATGTAGCCTACAGAACTACCAATGGTGGTCCAGGTAATCGTAGCGGATGTATCGGTAGATGATAATAGGGTTGTTTCATCCGGGTAGTCACAAGGTTCCTGTGCTGAAACAATATTCACACAATAGTCTTCGACCTCCCCATAATTAAAGGAACCACATGAAAAAGGAGAAGCGCCAAAAGCCATCTTCACCCTCATACGGGTAGATCCAGGTAAGGCACTGCCTGGAATTTTGATAAATCCTGTAATCGGATTCGCAGAAGGCGTTGGCCCGATGACCAGCTCATCCACATCATCAAAATCACCATCCTGATTAAAATCAATCCAAACCTGCCAGGTTTCGGTATAATTGAAACTCCCTGCAAAACCAGGAGTGAGCGTGTATGGATATTTGTAAAAAGTAAGTAAATCCGTACCAAGTGCAGTGAAGTCAGCATATCCCCCATTGTCACCTGAAACATTGGTAAATGTGCCAACAGCAATACTTTGAATAAATTCCAGACTGGAATCATCCGCATTTGCAGCACAAACAGGCGTATTAGCACAAGTGGTACAACCGCTTGTGTTGATTTCCACTATTGATATTGAAGAAGATTCGTTCCCACATTCCGATTTTATCTCGACTTGGATAGAAGTGCATGGTGGAAGATCAACCAGTGTCAGTGATGTGTCTGTTATTCCAGGGAAGACCACATAATCTAAAGCGCCTTCCTCGAGGTAGCTAAACACATAACTGGCGCCAGGTACAGGTGACCAGGAAAACGTAGCCGTTGTATCGGTTACTTCTATAATAGTAAAATCAGCAGGTGCATCGCAACAACCATCTGTTGTAAATACATGCGCAGCATAAAAGCTGGAATCAACATCGCAAATTGCCCTTATTTCTAATTCATACTCAGTACACAACGTAAGACCACCGAGATTAAATGGTGTTGAAACATTTGGTAGCTCTGTCCATAAAGGGGCACCCACCATGCGGTAACGCATATCAAATGAAAGAGCTGATCCCGGATCGGACCAGGTTATTGTTGCATCTGTCTCAGTTAGGTTTCCAGCATTCAAGTCAGCAGGCGCCGGACAAGCACTACATGCGGCCATTAACAATTGTACACTGTTATAAGCATTTGCCCGCCCACCAGTCACACATAAGTTTTGAAGGTTGGTCAATTGGTCGACACCGTTAAATAGCGCATCTCTAACCAAAAGGGCCGTTTGCCCAGGATTTATTATGGCTTGATCACCCAGGTCACCACATGGAACGGAATAAAGCAGGCCTATGAGCCCTGCAACGGTGGGGGACGCAAAGGAGGTGCCACTGGTTGCACTGTAACCACCGTTATTATTGGTTGTGTATACGTTTTGGCCTGGAGCTGCCAAATCAATGGTCGTAAGTCCAAAACCGGCTGTGACCTTTACATCATTGTGATTTGTTGAAGTTACAGAAACCAAATATTCACTGGAACAAGCGGTAGGCAGGTCACCTTCAATGTCAATATCTATGCTGAGATTTGCTGTTGCTGCAGCGTTTAGAATGCCATGCACACCCATCGTATCATAAAAGGCACACCAGATTGGAGCATCAGATGGCTGACCATAATTTATACCCCATGAAGAGTTAACGGCAACGACAAAAGCGCCTTCCTGTCCATTGGACGCATTATAAATTTTGCGCTGTGTTAAGGCATAATTGTAAGACTCAATAACAGTTGCTTCCTCGGTACTAATGGGCCGTATTGTCATTATTTTCACCTGCCAGTTTACACCAGAGACACCTTCGTTATTATTACCTTTTGCGCCAATCATTCCTGAAACCCTGGTGCCATGTGAACCGCCAATGCTGACATCGTCATTTCCCTGGGTTGTATTCCATCCCAGAAAATCATCTACGTAACCATTATTATCATCGTCTATTTGATTACCTGGGACTTCAGCGTGATTCACCCATAGATTCTCCGCCAGGTCAGGATGATTGAGATTTACACCGTCATCAACAACGGCAACAACTATGGTATCTCCCGTAGATGTTAATCCGCCCGATGTTATTTCCCAAGCGGATATCAGATCCAGATCTGCACCTGCCATCCCTCCGGTTTGACCAGTATTATGCCATTGCCACTGATTCCCAAAATTGGCATCATTTGGTGTTCCTCTGGACTCCATAACATGATTAAACTGCGCAGCGATCACATCAGGCATTCTTTGCACAGATTGTAACAGCTCGCGTTCGTTAATTAATGTATGATCAACATGTAGCAGCCAGATATTCGATTCCGGAACCAATGCCCGTACTAGCCTTATCCTTGTCGGAATGCCTCTTTGAACTGATGCCTCCCTTAAAACTGTACTCAACGACTCCTTTGAACGGGTATGTACAATCATATCACCCAAAACGTGGATCGGACGTTGAGCGTAGATAATAAAGGAAGTACACAAGAGTGTAATTGAAAAAAGCAGCCGGGACATGGAGTGAATATTCATCATAGTTAATTGCATAAGCCAATGCGAATTTAAATCAAAATCTGGCATTGATTGATCCAAAAAACAGTAAGGGGTATCTTGATAGACAATAGTTTGCCGAACTATACATTAAATTTAAGATTTAATGGCCTTTTTTGGTTGGCAAGATAACAGCAGATAAGGGAGTTTATCCAAGACTAAACTGGCATTTTGAGGAAGGAGGAGGTAGCTATCATGCCAGAAAAATGACAAATGCTTGCAGGCAAAGGGAAGAATTGTGGCGTGTCCTTCAAATGCGTTTTGATTGGTTGGCTAATTGAAGTGCCATAGAAGTATAAGTATCCTTTGTAATGTATAGTAAAATGTAAGTTAGGTGCGTTTATATCATCATTATACCTAATAGAATGAGTTTAGCTATCTTTACGCACCGTCCCGAAACCGCATTACCTAAATTTCCTTTGCCTATGAAATCCTTGCGGTTCATTTTCATCATAACCTTTTCGCTATTCGTCAGCACGACATTTGGCCAGATAGCCAAGTTGAAGGTTTCTGACAAACAATTTGAATTGCATGCTTATAAGGCAGCTTTGCAAAATTATTTATCCCAACTAAAAGCAGACACGGCATCTGTTCACATCCAAACGCGAATTGGGGCTTGCTATTACCATTTAAATCAACCAGCGGAAGCGATTCAATGGTTTGGAAAAGTGTTCGCTGCCAAGAAGCTGGATGCAGTCAGTTTAAACATGTTGGGCCAGGCTTACCGAATGACTGGCAATTATCAGGATGCACTGAATATTTTCCGATTATATAGTGATATCGATCCTGTTCAAGCCAAACATTTTGAAGATGCAGTAGTCTGGGCAATGGCAAATCGAGCAGGTAAAGATATTTATCAGATTAAATCTGAACGCATAAATTCTGATGCCTCCGAGTTTGGCTTGGCTCTAATGGGTGAAAAAGTTGTGTTCAACAGTTTCAATGCAAACGTGGACAATGCGCCTGCTGGCTGGGTATCTGGCGACACTTATCATTATTTGTACAGTTCTCGAAAGGACCCCAATGACTTCCTTGTTCCACCTGGATTATTTAAAAAGGAACTTCGTTTCACAGCAAATGATGGTCCGGTTGTTTTTTCTCCGAATGGGAAAGATGTCGTATTTATGCGCACCCAATTTGCTGGAAACACCAGGCTGACAACCGAAGCAGGATTCCAATCCAGCCTTTTTCTTGCCGATGTGAATGAAAGCGGACTTTGGGAAAATATCCGTCCATTCCCTTATAACGGTGCAGGCTATTCTTGTGCCTGGCCAAGTTTTAGTCCGGATGGTAGCGCGCTTTACTTTGCTTCTGATCGGCCGGAAGGATTAGGGGGAATGGACATTTATATGTGCAAATTTATCAACAGTGAGTGGACGGATCCTGTAAATCTAGGCGGAGTGGTAAATTCTCCAGGACATGAAATTACGCCTTTCGCAGGAGAGAATGTACTGTATTTTTCTAGTGACTGGCATTATGGTTATGGTGGTTTTGATCAATTCAAAGCAATCAAAAACAACAAAAATTATATTTCGACCTTTAACATGGGACCTGAGATGAACAGTTCGGGTGATGATCTTGGTTTGGTCTTTTCCTCCGAACCAACAAAAGGCTATTTCATTTCAAATCGCAAAGGAAATGGGGACCTTGATATCTTTCAGTTTGCTACAGCCTTGAAATCATGGCCCATGCAAATAAGAGATGCCGTGACGGACAAGCCGGTTAGCGGCGCTGCGCTCAACCTTTCTGGATGTGGTGGTGGTTCATTAGTCTCCGATGAGCAAGGCATGGTGCAGATGACGATGACCGCATTGCCCCCTTGTAAAATACCAGTTGAACATGCTGAATATGCGTCTACCAGTGTTGATGCCCGATTATTGGGGTTGTCTGAAGGCCTCTACACGATAAATTTACGACCCAAATCATGGCTATTTCCGCTGGATATGGTTGATAAACGGGCAAAGCAACCTCTTGTTGACGCACGTTTGCGTGTGACAGATCAGAAAACAGGACAATATCAGGATTACGTAACGGATGATCAGGGACACATCGATCTTGCGCTTGCTCCGCAGTCAATTTACTTTATAAACGTAACCAAAGAAGGGTATAACCACATTGGACAAACAATCAATACTTCGGAAAAGCCAGATAAATCGTTGTTGGGTGTTTGGGAAATGGAATCCTCTTCTTTAGCCCCAAATCTAACAGGTGAGGGCAAAGGTCAGGTGGTCAGTTCAGACACAAAAGGAATGCTCGAAGCAGTTAGTAAAGCTCCCGACGCAACCGCTTTTGCCATCCAGGTAGCAGCCATCAAGTCACAAAGTGATGCTGACGTCCGCCAATTTGAATCATTGGCAAGATTTGGGACAGTTTATCAAAAAGTGGATAGTACAAACATCAGGATTCGGATTGGGCTTTTTGAGGATCGGAATGAGGCGGTTAGAATTGCACGTGAAATCGAAAAAATGGGCTATCCTGGCGCATTTGTAGTTTCCGAAAAAGCAGAAACCTTACTGGATAAGGTGATGTTATCCATGGCTAAAACTAAACCTGATGTACCTGTGTCCTCTGGACAATATATGATTAGGCTGGCTGCTTATAAAAATCCTAAATGGTTTGAAGCTGGCAACTTAAGTCAGTTCGGGCCTATTGGTGAAGAAGTTGCGGGTGAATGGACCGTTAAATTTATTCAAGGCATCCTATCACTGACTAAAGCAAGGGAAGCGTCGGCATGGGCCAAACAAAATGGATTCCCGGAAGCCTATATCATTCAGGAAAAAGAGGGCGTTCGTCAAAGGGTTGATTAATTGCCGGGTGCCAACTGCACATCAGGTAAGTCGAAGCAGCGTTAAAGATTCTTGCATTCTCTGCTATGCGGAGGCCAAGGACCCACCAAATGGTTTCGTCCACGGTAAGCACAAGTGTTTTGTCCTTTGTATGCCTGTCCAGCTTGCGATCCGTCAGTAAGGTTTTTACTTTCTGCCGACCATGCATGCCCAGGGGATGAAACTTATCCCCAGGTTCCCAAAGCCGCAGCACCATATGTCCTTTAATAGCTGATGTGTCAATAAAAAGGATATTTGGATCTCCAGAAAGTTGGTCTGGAATGGCTGTATTGAGGGTTAGTACTAATGATCCGATAGGTGTCGTAATATGGCTTTCCTTTGGCTCCAATGGAATTGGCTCGAAATGATAGGCTGGATTTTGAGCAGAGCATAATAATCTTCCTCTGTCATGCACCAGACGATAAACATGTGTAAGGAATTGCTGACCAGAACTACCCTCGTCCAATAACAGCATATTTTCTATTTGCTGAGGGGTGAATCCGTAAGGGGTAAGCAACGTAAATAACGCAAATGATGAAAATTGGTAGCGCTGTAGTTTGCTAAGTTTTAAAGTGAAGCCATCCTTTAATTCATAAAAAACCTCTGGTTTTATCTGGGTTACAGCCCACTTAGCAGCCTGCAACCCAGAGGCCACGTGCAATGAGTTTGCAGCCACTCTTGCTGCCAGACCAGGTCGGAGCGATTCCATTAACGGCGTGATCGTGTGCCTCAACTTGTTACGCAAATAGTCATCGCCCAGATTGCTGGCATCCAGGCGAAAGGGAAGATCAAAGACATCAATATAAGCCATGATTTCCTCACGGGTAATACCCAGCATTGGCCGGCAAATTGTGCCCCTCCGAACCGGGATGCCCTGCATGCCACTCAACCCACTTCCTCTCATCAGCGCCAATAGAATCGTTTCTACCTGATCTTCCGCTTGGTGTCCGGTTAAAATGTGGCTGTAGCCTTCCGTTTCTATCAATTCAGCCCACCATTGGTACCTGATATCACGTGCTGTTTCCTGGAGTGAAGTTTGCCGTTCATTAGCAGTTTTTTTTGTATCCACCCGTTTTATATACACCGGCACGTCCCACGATGTTGCCAATGTGGTTACGAGTAGTTCATCCTGTTCGGAATCTTCACCTCGGAGGCCATAATTCACATGTGCAAGACCTATAGGTAAACCCGTATTTTTACTTAGATGGGCTAAAACGACACTGTCAGGGCCACCGCTTATGCCAACTAATAGCCGATCTCCTTTATTCCAAAATCCCTGGAGTCGCACCATATTTTGGAATTTTTTTATTACCCCTTCTGCAATCGTAATATTTGTCATGAATTTATGTAGCGTACGATGGATTAAACTATTGATTTATTAACCTGGGATGGAGGTGTCTTTCCATTCAATCATTCCAGCTATACAATTCCTATTACCTCATCACGCTGCCATAGTAATACTAATGGGCTTTAGATCGTGATCCTACTTAGGTTAGGGCATGGTTCCAATAATTTTAATCTACACTAGAAATGTCCTGCTCGAACCTTTGATGCGGCAAATGCTCAGGCCAATCGGAGTTACCTGAAAATACCCTGACTATTCATCCATGCCTGGAACCGGCGGGCATTTTCATTATGTGCTGCAAGTGTTTTGGCGAAGGCATGTGCCCCACTGTTATCCGCTTTAGCACAGAAATAAAGATAGTCGTGGTTTTCAGGATTTAAAGCGGCATCAATCGTTCGTATCTCAGGCATGCAGATGGGGCCTGGTGGCAAGCCCCCATACATATAGGTATTATATGGTGAATCATAAGTAAGGTCTGAAAACAGAATCCGTTCCTTGTCAAAGGCCTTCTTAGCAAAAACTACCGTTGGATCAGCCTGAAGGAGAATTCCCGATTCAAGCCGATTAAGATAAACCCCGGCAATGGTTGGTTTTTCTTTTTGTACCAGCGTTTCCTTTTCAATGATAGAAGCCAATATGTAAACCTGTGTTGTTGTTAACCCGAGATTGGCGGCTTGTCGTTGACGTTCAGCATTCCAAAATCGTTTATTTTCTTCCCACATCCGTTCAAATAGTTGTGCTGGCGATGTATTCCACCATATTTCATATGTATTCGGAACAAATAGACACATAGTGCTATCCTCACCAAATGGAATGTTGTTATCATAGGTTCGCAAACGAATAAGTGCTTCTAAAAGGGCGAGGGAGTCTGGTTCGATTTGCCCGGCGATTTTGCCGGCAAGTTCTTCCAGCGTTCGCACATTATTAATAGTAAGCCTAACCGGCTGCTGATTGCCACTGCGCAGATGCCTGACAAGGGTAAGGTTGTTCCATCCAGACTCCAGTTTATATTTACCGGGCTTTATTTTTGAAGGATATCCTAATCGTTCGGAGCATGTTATAAAACTTTTTTTATCCAATAATGCACCCGAAAGTACCAATGAATCAGTCACCTGACTAAAGCTGGCGCCGGTAGGGATGATTAAATAACTATTCTCTTTCAGAGAGGCGAGATTACTCCTTTGGAATGTCGGATAGAACCATAAAAAATAAAATATAGCACTTACCGATAAACCGACAATGCTAATAATTACGAAGATTTTCCAAAACCTGCTAAGCATCAATACTGTTCTTTATCATTGGGGAAATCACAGTTTCGAACATCCTTAATATAATGTTCTACCGCACCTTGCACTTGCTCGTACAAATTTAGATACCGACGAAGAAATCGAGGCTGAAAATCTTTAGTTATTCCTAATAGATCATGTGTAACCAGGACTTGGCCATCAACCCCATGACCTGCGCCAATGCCAATAATGGGGGGTTCGACACTCTTTGCAACCTGCTCCGCCAGCCCAGCAGGGATCTTCTCCAAGACTATGCTGAAACATCCGATGGCTGCTAGCAAGGCGGCATCTTCCCGCAGTTTTTCTGCTTCAGCTTCTTCTTTGGCCCGCACAGCATATGTTCCAAACTTATAAATCGATTGGGGTGTCAGACCCAAGTGTCCCATCACAGGGATGCCCGCTTTTAAGATCTTATGAATTGCCTCTTCAACCTCGGCACCACCTTCAAGTTTTACAGCGTGCGCTCCTGATTCTTTCATAATGCGGATGGCAGATTCTAAAGCTTTTGCAGGATTGCTTTGATAAGAGCCGAACGGCAAATCCACAACGACCAGTGCTCGTTTAACCGCCCGCACCACCGATTGGGCATGATAGATCATTTGGTCCAGCGTGATGGGTAAGGTAGTCTCATGTCCTGCCATCACGTTTGAAGCTGAATCCCCTACAAGAAGGATATCAATCCCAGCATCATCGAGAATCCTGGCCATTGAATAGTCATAGGCTGTTAACATGGCGATTTTTTCCCCGGCATTTTTCATGGCCTGGAGATTATGTGTCGTCACACGTCTTAGTTCAGATTGTATGGACATTGATTTTGTTTAAGTCAGACGAAGATAACAATCCTTCTTATCCATGGATGCGACAACAAATGGACATTTGAATACATTTAGACAATATCAACAAGGTATCGGTGTTTTCTAATTCGTAACTTTGCCCAATGAAGCAATACGTTCTATATTCTATTTTGATTGCAGCTTTTGGAATTTCATCATGTGACAATGAATTGAATCTGGTAGCTGATTGGAAAGAAGTCCCTGTTATTTATGGGTTTATAAGTCCAACTGATACAGCTCAATACTTTCGCATCGAAAAAGCATTTCTGGACAAGGACCTTCCACCGGCCAACATTGCTCAGATACCGGATTCTCTCTATTTTGAAAACATAACCGTAGAATTGGAACAAGTAGCATCCGGCCAGCGCTATCCGCTTGTCCGTGTCGATGGAAATCTTGAAGGTTATCCTCGTAAGCCGGGTTTTTTTAGTAGTGCGCCGAATTACCTTTACAAAATAAAAACTAAAGACCTTAACCCCGAACCGGATAAAATCTATAGACTTATTGTTTCGGATGAGGCAGGAAGAGTGATTACGACGGCCGAAACAGCTGTGGTGGGCACCTATGAGATGCAATTCAGTGTCCCCGTCAATCCGATCTTCTTTCGTTATGACAATGCTATCCGGTTTGGCTGGAAATCACCTGAACGATCGGCCTATTTCTACGATTTTACCCTTTTGATTAATATTCAGGAGACGTTAAATAATGATCCTTCCACCACCACCACAAAGGTACTAGAGTGGCAAGTTGAGCGGAATTTGTTGCGAGGTGTAAGCCAAAGTACCGTAAGTGCACTGGTGCCTGGCATTGAGTTTTACAAGTTTATTGCCCGTGAGCTCGATGCAAATGCCCAGATTACCCGCAAATTCCAAACAATTGATGTGGTAGTTGATGCGGGTGCTAAAAATCTCTATGAGTATCTAAGCGTAGGTCAGGCCAATGCAGGCATTACTGGGGCTGAGTTCGTCGCTTCCTACACGAACGTAGAAAACGGCCTCGGTCTCCTTAGTTCAAGAAGTCGCCTTGAGGCTAAAAACTTTCTTATAAACTCAACGACTTTGGATTCGTTGAGAAACGGAATCTATACTAAGGATTTAAATTTCCTTTAAAAACTGACAATTGCTGTCAAAAAGGCAGACTCCTTTCAAATACATCTGCCAGTTTGGGACGGGCTTCTGCCATGATTTCCTTGTTTAAGCCATTGGCATATCGATTGATGTGGGTTGAATAGTACAACATAAAAAAACCGACACAATGGGAAAAATCATTGGTATAGATCTAGGAACAACGAATTCATGTGTTGCTGTGATGGAAGGCAACGAACCTGTCGTAATCGCCAACGATGAAGGTAGACGCACAACGCCGTCTGTAGTTGCTTTCTTGGATAATGGTGAGCGTAAAATTGGAGATCCTGCAAAGCGTCAGGCCATTACAAATCCTAAACGAACCGTAGCGTCTATCAAGCGTTTCATGGGCACTCGATTCACTGAAGTCAGTGCTGAAGCGGGTCGTATGCCTTATCAGGTGCTCAAAGGTGATAACGATACGGTTAGAGTTTCAATTGACGATCGCAATTATACACCACAGGAGATTTCAGCGATGGTGCTTCAGAAGATGAAGAAAGTAGCTGAGGACTTCTTAGGTCAGGAAGTAACCGAAGCAGTAGTAACTGTACCGGCTTATTTTAATGACTCACAGCGTCAGGCTACTAAGGAAGCAGGTGAAATAGCAGGCCTTACCATTCGCAGGATCATCAATGAGCCAACTGCAGCTGCATTGGCATACGGACTCGACAAAAAACATAAGGACATGACAATCGCTGTGTATGACCTTGGTGGTGGTACATTTGACGTGTCCATACTCGAGCTCGGTGAAGGCGTCTTTGAAGTAAAATCTACGAATGGTGATACACATCTGGGTGGAGATGACTTTGACCGCGTTTTAATTGATTGGCTTGCTGATGAGTTTAAAAACCAGGAGAACATTGATCTGCGCAAAGATCCAATGGCATTGCAACGCTTGAAAGAAGCGGCAGAAAAGGCAAAAATCGAACTGTCTTCTGCTGTAGAAACGGAAATCAATCTTCCTTATGTTACTGCAGTGGATGGCGTGCCTAAGCATTTAGTTATTAAGTTATCTCGTGCAAAATTTGAACAACTTTCTGACAGCCTTGTACAGCGCACCCTGGCACCTTGCCAGAAAGCACTGGATGATGCAGGCCTCTCAAAAAACGATATCGACGAAATCATTCTCGTCGGTGGTTCAACCAGGATTCCCCGGATTCAACAGGCAGTTGAAGACTTTTTTGGTAAAAAACCAAGCAAAGGCGTAAACCCGGATGAAGTAGTTGCAATTGGTGCAGCTATCCAGGGCGGCGTATTAAGTGGTGACGTGACTGATGTCTTGCTTTTGGACGTCACACCTCTCTCCATGGGTATCGAAACCATGGGCGGCGTCTATGATGTCGTGATCGAAGCAAATGCTACTATCCCTACAAAGAAGTCAAAAGTTTATTCCACCGCTGCGGACAATCAACCATCCGTTGAGGTACATATTCTGCAAGGCGAACGGCCAATGGCAAGAGATAACAGAAGTGTTGGTCGCTTTATCCTCGATGGTATTCCACCAGCAATGCGCGGTACACCTCAAGTGGAGGTAACCTTCGATATTGATGCAAATGGTATACTAAATGTATCCGCTTTGGATAAGGGTACAGGTAAAAAGCAGAATATCCGTATCGAGGCTTCTACGGGTTTGAGCAAGGAAGAAGTCGAACGTATGAAAGCAGAGGCTCAGGCTAATGCTGAAACGGATAAAGTAGCCAGAGAGCTTGCAGACAAGTTGAATATGGCCGACTCACTGATTTTCCAAACGGATAAACAACTAAAGGATTTTGGCGACAAAATTCCAGCCGATAAAAAAGCGCCTATCGAAAGTGCATTAGATGGTCTTAAAGAAGCACATAAAATGCAGGATATCGCTAAAATTGAAGCGGAGACGGAGCGGCTGAACACAGCTTGGCAGGCAGCAAGTCAGGAAATTTATCAGGCACAAGCAGATGCTGCCGGTGGTTCAACTCCTAATGAAGGATCTGCCGCAAATACAAATGCAACAGAGGATGTTACTGATGTCGAATATGAAGAAGTAGACGACAAAAAGTAAGGTTGTCAGAAAATAGAAAGCCCCGCCTGCAAGGCGGGGCTTTCCTGTTTAAAGCCGATTCCTCTAGATCATCCAAACCCATGTTGACCCGCTTTATAGAAAAGAAATTTAATGTATTTGAAGTATTTCCGCTTTCTGTTTGGTACATCAATGAACTGAAAATGGGGGGGATAGTGCATTTGTAATTCACTTAAAGAAGTTAGCATCGCAAGAGCAGAGCACTTATCTTATTAAGTGTACATCACCCTTGTAAATTACACGCGTATTGTTTACAAATTCAACTTCTATCACATATATAAATACAGCAGGATCCATCTTTCGGTCACGAAACATACCATCCCAGCCGAATACCGTCTGGTTTGCCGGTATATCTGTTACTTCAAAAACATTATTTCCCCAGCGGTCATAAATTTGCATTTTCCTAATTAGCTTGATTTTATCCGGGTCGCCAAATGCGGTAAACCCATCATTGACGCCATCGCCATCAGGATGAAAACTATTCGGTATGTATACAGGTGCATCAAACTGGACATCAATCCGAATTTCAGCTGTCGCTTCACACCCATTCATATCGATCACCTTGACTGTGTAAACTACCGACGCTGATGGACGGGCTATAGGGTTCAGGCAATTAAAACAACTAAGTGTACTATCAGGAGTCCAGTAAATTGATGCCAATTGATCTTCCGGGACAGAAGGGGTTGCAATGATTTGGTATTCCTCTCCATAGGTGATTGTCACATCCAAAACAAGGTCTAAATCCAACGGAAAAAATTCATCCATGACAAGATCCCTGCGCGCGGTGCACCCGTATTTGTCACTGACAATCAGCGTGTAATTCCCTCCGGGAGCTGGATCTATGTCAAAGGGATTAACTGATGGATTACTGCCATTATAAGCGTAGGAGTAGGGTGGTGTGCCGCCAAATAATTGAACAAGATGGATTGCTCCCTGCGGCATGTCACAAGTCGGGGATACAATGTCCACCTGGAAGGAATCAATGGATGGCAATCGATCGATTAAAACTGAGTCGGTGGCCTGGCAACCATTTACCGGGTTAAGCACGGTTAGAAAATAGTGGCCGGGTTCAGCTACCAGCGGCGCCCAAGTGGTTTCTCCAGAATAAATGCCACCTAAGGCGTGATGCCAGGTTGGCAAACACTGTGTACAACCCTGTGAAGTTCCCAAAAGCGCCAACATGGTATCCTGGCAGGTCAAGGCCTTGTCCATCCCGGCGTCAATTATGGGTTTCACAGTGTCCTGAACAATGACCAAAGATGCTTCTGAAATACAACCATTTATACTATCCATTACCCTGATGGTATAACTTCCAGGCAGATCTATATAAATTTTTGAATCATTGCTGTTCACGATCGATCCATCAGGACCTGTCCAGTAAAATTGTGCATTTAGTGGGTTAACAGTTGAAGCGGCAAGCCAGAGCCCTGTATTTGCACAATCGAGCGATCCAGGCGTACTAAGAAAAGCTCCCGGAGCGATTTTATTTTCAACAACATCTAAAAAAAACTGATTGGTACATCCATTGATCAAATTGGTTATTTCCACAGCATACATGCCGGCTTGATTTACGGCGATGGTATCAGATGTCGGCAGAGCAGGAATCGGTTGCCCCTGAAAACTCCAGGCGAATAAAGCTGGATTTGTATTTACCCCGGTAACAATTAAATGACTAACTGAATCCCTGCAAGTGAGTATTGATGAGGTTTTGACCAGCGCGTCAGGAGGGATTGTATCCGCTACGACTTCGATGGAATCCATAACTAAACAATTGTTTGCTATATTTCTGATCTCTAGTATGTATGTTCCTGGTTGAGTGACATATACGTTTTTTGAATTGGGATCACTAGTAAGGGTGCCATCATTAGTAGACCAAGTATAAATATAATCCAATCCTGCACTGGATCCAGTGGATGAAAGGAAAACGCTGTCCCTCAAACAGGTCAAAGTGTCGGAAGGCTGCAATTGGATTAAAGGCACATTTGGCTCCAATGGGATAAAAAGGGACCGATCGTAAATGCAGCCTAAGGAATCTCTGATCAGGAATGAATAAGTGCCAGTATCCAATGAATCCAATGCGAATGTGTCCACATAGTTAGTCCCCCCATCAAATGAAATCTGAAATGGTGGATATCCACCGGCAAGCTTTTGGAGGACAAAAGCACCTGAAGATGTACCAGGGCAGGTTAGCGGTAAGATATCAGCCTCATACGAAAGTGTTTCTGGTATAGTTATGAGCGCTGAAGTGTCCCAAAGAATTTCATCACAGAATTCCCTTAACGCCACGGCAAAGTAAGCGCCAGGAAGCACACCGGTTAAAATGGTGTCTGTTTTAAGCGTAATGGGTAAGCCATTGCGGTGCCAAATAACGGAATCGGCATTCGTCAAATTAGTTAGGAATAGAGAATCCCCACAATATGATGAAATCGTGATCTCAATTTCAGGCCTATTGACCACATCAAATCCTGAAAAATATGCTGCCCAACCTGCATTGTCATTACGGCCGAAAATTCCAACTTGAAGTGGTCCGTCGCTATCAACACGTATATTTCCTGATAAACCCGGCACTTTCGCAGTTACAAAACCAGGTTTTCCGGATACAGGATTGAAAAGTGCAGGGGGTACTTGTGTGCCGTTAATAAATACCTGTTTACCGGATTCGGCTAGGAGGAGTAATTTGCCTTCATAGGTTGTAGTACCAATTTTATCTATATCCATAATGTTATTCACACTACCGCCTTCTGAGCAACCCAATGGAGGAACAAAGTTCATACCTCCCGTCTGTTTATAATTAGCACCCCCAAGCATTTGATAAACATAAACAGGCTTAGAGGCGAGGATGTACAAATTTTCTTGAGGGGTATATGAGCCTGATGGTATGCGAATATACTGTCCGGCATTCAACGTGCCCAGTGGTATGCCACTGCCATTAATAAATACGTCAGTTCCATCGACCGTAGCTACAACTATAGGCGTCTCCAGGTCATTAGGACCATCTCCCCTAATCGTGATGTACTCTGTACCCACTCGATCAACGGGCACGATCTGGTCGATGCCAATATCTTGTAATCCATCCGTAAATGGTGCGCCAAGCCAGGAGCCACAATTAACGGCAATAGGTTTAGTTGCTTCGACCAACACCCCTTGCAGACCATTTTTGTTTTGCACAGGTCGTGTTATATCAACATATGTGCTAATGACGTAACATTGGCCTGCCATCAAAGTCACCTGGATTGTACCGGTAGGGTATATATCGCCACCTCCAGACATTAAGCCCATCCCGTTGGTGTAACCACTGAGTGTAACTATTGTATTGTCTTCTGTGGCCATCATGCTTATGAAATTGGAACGCCTATTCCAATTTGGTATAGGAACTATTTCATTAAAAACATGGCCAACGCGGAATTGGGTTCCTAGTCCACTTTTTCCCTTTGCAGTAAGTGAACCTGCCTGGTCAGATGCTCTAGCCCGGAAATTGGCATAAAATAGTTGGGGTGCTGATAGCCGAAGGCCCTTACTATTTAAGGCTACATTCAATTCTCCGGTTGTGGTTAATGTTACTAAGCCATTAGCTGGATTTTCACCATTTCCGATGTACACCACTTGCGGAGCAGCATTTGAAATGGTAACAGGCCCGAGCACATTTCCGTTGCCATCAAGTATGGTATTACCCGTACCATCTGTAAGAGTAACCTGAAACGGAACCACCTCAGGAGTAGTCAAATAGACATAATGACGCGCTCGATCATATCTCGCATGGAAGGGTGGAATCCAATGTGTGCTATCGAGTTGTCCAAATATTGGGCTTGTAAGGAGTTCCACAAACAACAACAGAAAAAGTCGGTAGCGAACAGGCATATTAAACCATCTGATAAAACAAGTGGGTGAATGTAAACATTTTATTAAAAAGATGGATGTTTTTCAAAATGCAAGCTATTTGACCAAGCTTGAATACTATGTTTCGTCAAGTATGGGCGTCCATCAGGGCTTCGGACACATTCAGTGTATGATCACCAATTCGTTCAAGGTTGGCGATTAAATTGTTATAGATCAAACCTGCAGGAATATGATATTCCTCATTTTGAATGTCCTCAATATGCTCACTCCGAATGTGATTCCGATACTGATTGATTTGGTCTTCAACAACTAAGGCGGCTTCCAATTGAATTTCAGATCCCTCGCGGGCATTTAGATTTTTCTGCATGATAACCATACTGGACTCAACCAGTGAAAGAAGCTTCAGAAGGCGGTCCCGCTGGTCTGGTGAAAACCAGATTTGATCTAGATTTTTCTGTTCAAGTTGTTTGGACATGCTATAAAATACATCCGCAATCCGCTCTAATTCTCTGCAAATAGACTGGAATCTACTAATTCGGATGGCTACATCATTACTTAATTCAGTGGTCGCCATGACACCCAGAAAGGATGTTATTTCACGTTCCATCCGGTCCGTTGTGGTTTCGATTTCATGGACTCTTTGGAGCAAATCCATTTGTGTTGATCTGTCGGTACTATGTAACATAGACCGTGTGAGTGGCAACATGCTGTTCACTTTTTCTCCAAATTGGCTCACGGCTCTTTGTACTTCAAAAAGATTGAGTTCAGGCGTACTGACAGAATAATTTAGAAATGCCAGCTTGAAGACCGTGTTGCTATCATCTTTACCCGGGAGTAGCCATTTAAGCAATCGCATCAATGAAGGAATAAAAAAGATTAGGAATAGGGCATTTACAAAATTAAAGGCGGTGTGAAAAGCCGATAATGCAATGGGTATGAAATCAATGTTAGTAAATGCAGAGTCACTTTGAAATAATTGGATGCAAAACCAATCAATCATTTGAAGGAAAAAGCCTAAGAAAGGGATCATCCATAGGACACCAATGACATTAAACAGGAGATGGAACAGAGCGGCACGTTTGGCGAAGGTATTGCCTACCATTGCAGCAAGATTGGCAGTAACTGTTGTACCAATATTTGCCCCGAGCAACAAAGCAGCACCATGTGTAAAGGATAACCATCCGTTAGCCGACATCACAAGAATAACTGCCATCATTGCACTCGAAGATTGGACAATTCCTGTTAAGATTGTCCCTGCAACTATATATAGAAGTACGGCAAAAAACCCAAGGGTTGAAATCTTCCGCAAAAATGAAAGCACTTCTGGCTGAGTACTCAAATCCGGAAAATATTCTCTTAGAAATTCGAGACCCATAAAGAGCAATGCAAGGCCAATGATAGTTTGGCCCCAAAATTTAAGCTTGCCTCGGGACCGAAAAAGCATTGGAAGAGCTATTGCCATCATAGGCAAGGCCAATAAGTGCAATTTTACTTTAAATCCAATTACCGCTACTAACCATCCCGTAACAGTGGTGCCAATATTTGCCCCCATGATAAATGGTATGGATTCCATTAAGGTCAATAGTCCCGCATTGACCAGTCCTACAGTTAAAACAGTGACGGCTGAAGAGGATTGGACAAACCCCGTAAGTAAAAATCCATTAGTTAATCCTAAAAAACGATTGCCTGTCAGTGCTCTGAGGTATTTACGCATTTGCGCTCCTGCAGCATGCTGAATACCTTCACTCATGACTTTCATGCCATAAATGAACAGTCCCAAGGCTCCGATAATAGATATAATTCGGAAAAATAGTTCAATCATAAGCGATTGCGAAACTACCTATTTTTTCTAAGTGATGCAGAAAAGAAATGATCAATTTTCTGCCAGTTCTCCTGAATTGTCTACCTTTGGATCCCGTAACAAAATCATCAATGTCCAAATTCGTCTTTGTTACGGGTGGAGTGACTTCTTCTCTTGGAAAAGGGATTATCAGTGCTTCTCTCGGCAAACTACTCCAAGCTCGCGGATTCTCTGTAACCATCCAGAAATTTGACCCTTACATCAACGTCGATCCAGGTACGCTCAACCCCTATGAGCATGGTGAATGTTACGTTACTGATGATGGCGCTGAGACAGACCTTGACCTAGGTCACTACGAACGTTTCCTCAACATTTCAACCAGCCAATCCAATAACATTACCACTGGAAGAGTATATCAGAATGTTATAAATAAGGAAAGGGCAGGCGATTACCTTGGGAAAACGGTACAAGTTATCCCCCATATTACTGATGAGATTAAACGAAATTTAAAACTCATTGGCCATGAAGGGGATTATCAAATTGTCATTACTGAGCTGGGAGGTACCGTTGGTGATATTGAGTCTTTACCTTACTTGGAAGCGGTTAGACAGTTTCGGAGGGAGGTCGGCCCCTCTAATTGTATCGTTATTCACCTGACACTGATTCCATATCTCAGAGCAGCCAAAGAACTTAAAACCAAGCCGACGCAACACTCGGTCAAAGAATTACAGCAGGCAGGTATTCAACCGGATATTCTGGTTTGTCGCACAGAACACCCATTGACTGATGACCTCCGACACAAGCTTGCATTGTTTTGCAACGTTGATTTTGAGTCAGTCATCGAGGCTTTGGATGCAGATACCATTTATGATGTGCCGCTGTATATGGCTCGTGAACGACTGGATACCATCGTTCTTCAAAAGCTTCAACTGTCTTCTGCAACATTGCCAGATCTCACCCATTGGAAAAACTTTTTGGGTAAGCTAAAAAATCCCCTGACTGAAGTAAAAATAGGTCTTGTGGGGAAATACAATGAATTAGCTGATGCATACAAGTCTATCTATGAGTCATTTGTACATGCCGGTGCCGCCAACGAATGCCGAGTGCAAGTGATTCCAATTCATTCAGAGGCAATGGACTTGCCTGCAGATGAAGTAGCTCTGAAGTTGGAAGGTTTACAAGGCGTATTAGTTGCCCCAGGTTTTGGAGAGCGTGGCATAGAAGGCAAATTAAAAACCATTCAGTATGTTCGGGAGCATCAGGTACCTTTCCTGGGCATTTGCCTCGGCATGCAATGTGCAGTAGTAGAATATGCGCGCAATGTGCTGCATCTACAAGAAGCCGCTAGTACGGAGGTAAATCCCTTAACCCCGGATCCGGTGATCGATATGATGCTTGAGCAACGAAAAATAACCCGCAAAGGGGGGACCATGCGTCTAGGTGCATATGATTGTAACCTGAAAGAAGGTAGTAAAGCATTCCTGGCTTATGGACGCGATCAAATTCAGGAACGCCATCGCCACCGATATGAATTCAACCCAGCCTATAGAGAAGTACTTGAACATGCAGGAATGATCGCCTCGGGAATAAATCCCGCCTCAGGTTTGGTGGAAATTATCGAAATCCCCGATCATCCCTGGTTTGTCGGTGTGCAATTTCATCCTGAGCTTAAAAGCCGGGTTGAAAATCCGCATCCGCTCTTTGTAGCTTTTGTAAAGGCTGCAATCGATGTCCGATAAGTCCAATACAACTAACCGTATCAATCATTGGTATAGTCAAACGGGCCTCTTTGGTCTTGCGCTGGGTATTCAAATTATCTTGTGTCTTGTAAGTCTCCACACCGTTTATTTTTGGGATAGCATCCAATTCGGGTCCCGACATGCCTCCCATTTTTATACTGGCGGCGGTTGGTGGCTTCCCAATTGTATCAACAGCGGGAATCCTCCTTTACTTGGCTTTATAGTCAGCTCAGCCTGGAAATGGTTTGGGAGAGAGTTATGGGTATCCCATATTATTACATGGCCTTTTTTGTTTCTAAACCTGGGCCTTTTGGCTGCTATTGGCCGGCGTTTGCAACCAACGTTGTGGGGATGGTTGCCACTGATATGGATAGCCGTTCCTGTTTATGCTGCCCAATCCACTTTGGTTAGTCCGGATATCATGCTCATTACAGGGCTATTGCTGGTTTTGTTTGGTTGGTCCACAGGAAACCGATATGCGATCCTTGGCGGTAGTCTTTTATTAAGTATTGTTTCGCTTCGCGGATTTATCGTACTCCTGGGGGTGTTTTTATGGTGGTTGATTGATCCTCGCCAAAGGCCAAAACTGTGGTTGTTGATTCCAGGAATTACTATGGCATTGGTCTATTATCTTATCCATTACCTGGAGCTTGGTTGGGCTTTTGTGCCAGAAAAATCGCCTTGGGCAAATAGCTTTTCGTCTTCGGGTGTCTCTGGATTACCACGACAAATCATTGTTTTTTTCTGGCGTCTGGTGGATCATGGATTCGGATTTTTATGGTTGGGGTTGGGTTTTTTAATGGTGAAAGCAGGCAAATTGTGTTGGCGTAAACCAGAAACCCATTTCCTTTTGACGATGATTTTCCTCTTTGCCTCATTGGCCATTGGTTTTTCCGCTTTGAATATGCATCGCTATCTTTTACCTGTCTTTTTAGGAGCAACAATCCTCTTTTTTACCTTATCAGTCGATTATCGCTTACTCCGATGGCTCATCCTTGCTGGTTTATTCTCCGGGAATCTCTGGATTTATCCTGATCGTATAGCGCAGGGCTGGGACGCTACCTTGGCTTGGTTGCCTTGGACCCATCACAGGCAAATTGTACTGAATAAAATGACCCAGGATCTAATTCCACCTGGTCAGGTAGCTTCGGCTTTTCCTAATCTTGGACCCCTTGACGAACTGGATCTGTCGGGAAATACCTCTTCTTTCCTGCCACTAAACCAATTGCAAAGGGCACCTTATTTTTTTTACAGCACTGTTTTTAATGATCTGACGGATAAGGAACTTGCGCTTTTGAAAACCTGGCCGAAGATCCATCAGTCTGGCACATGGCCAATTCAAGTTATTCTCTATAAAAATCCACTTTATGACGGTTCGTAAATGGCGAATGGATGAATTGGAAGCACGGTCAGCACTTAACTTAAAAGGGTTGCAGCGCTTTCCCCTGACTGTTATTTGTGATAATATCCGTAGCGCACACAATGTCGGTTCGATTTTCCGATCCGCTGATGCACTGGGCATTGGTCAAATAGTGCTCTGCGGCATAACAGCGCAACCGCCTCATCGCGAGATTTTTAAAACTGCACTCGGCGCGACAGAATCAGTTCAATGGAGCTATGAACCCGATATTTGTGCTGTGGCCAGTTTGTATAAGGAAAAAGGCTTCATATTGGTCGGGGTAGAACAAACGACCGATTCCGTTGCCGTTCATACTTTTCAATGGCCACTTGGTCCTGTAGCAATCATAGTAGGCAATGAAGTGGATGGCTTGTCAGAGGATGTACTACCCCTCATGGATTATTTTGTTGAAATACCACAAGCGGGCACAAAACACAGTTTAAATGTATCTGTAGCGGCAGGTATCATTATGTGGGAAATCCTGCGAAATCGTATTTAAAGTGAACAATCTTCAATTGTCAAAATAGGTCATCAACTGAAGAAAAGGCAAAAACCAAATTGGTCGGTGCTGCATTTCTGTAGATCCATTCCCCCAATGATGAAGACGATGTTGATACTGCATGCGTAATCCGGGCGTAATGGTTATACTCCGGCTTAAGCCAATATCTATCCCGGCGCCAACTCGGGCAAAAAAACCATGTCCGACACTTTTTTCAGTCCCCAGGTTCTGATTGAGATACAAATAGCCTGCGCCACCCTCCCAAAAAAATCCTTTTTTAAATACGTCTCCCTTTCGCGAAAAAGTGGGACACATGCAATCACCATAAAGGTCCATGGGATATAGTCGCACATCAACGCCAGCCGTTAATCCCTGCCCTTTAACCATCAGGGAGGCATCCGTCTCACCCGAGGTCTGCATGTAACCTATACCAGGTATAAACTCCAACCGAATACCACTATTTCGAATTGTATAAACAATTCCCGCACTCCATGTATTTTGTAGAACCGGAGAAGGCACGGTTTCTGTTTCGCCGATTAGTCCGGGAAGATGGATTTGACCCTGCACACCAATTTGAGCACTCAAACGGGAAGTCAATAGCAGGAGAATTGACAAAGAGGCCAGGCGTGAAGCGGAATGAATAGCGTTTACCATTGTCGAAAGACTAAATTTGTAGGATTTTTCAAAGCTAAATTGCGATATCGTATTTCACCTTCATCAAAGCTGGGGGTGAAAATGACGGTTGGGATCACAAATAACCATCAGAAAGGTATGAAAACAAAGATAACCACAGCCGAAAAGGTCAATGTGATCACATTGGGTTGCTCAAAAAACTGGGTAGACTCTGAAAATTTGTTAACCCAATTGCGCGCCAACGATATCGATGCGAGGCATGAAGACGACACTGCCAAGTCAGATATAGTTATCGTCAACACTTGCGGATTTATAGATTTGGCCAAAGAAGAGTCGATCAACACCATATTAAGATATGCTAAAGCTAAGAGCCAAAATGAGATAAAAAAGCTGTTTGTTACCGGCTGTTTGTCCCAGCGTTATAAAGAAGATCTGGCTTTGGAGATTCCTGAAGTGGATGCCTGGTTTGGGACAATGGAGCTGCCGGGTTTATTAGCTCGATTTAATGTCGACTACAAACAGGAACTGGTAGGTGAAAGAAAGGTGTTCACGCCGGCTCATTATGCCTATATGAAGATTTCTGAAGGTTGTAATCGTACCTGTTCCTTCTGCGCTATCCCATTAATGCGCGGTCAACACATCTCTCGCAGTATTGAATCACTCGTGGACGAAGCTAAAAGTTTGGCACGCCAAGGAGTCAAAGAAATTATGCTAATTGCGCAGGAACTGACCTATTATGGTCTCGATTTGTATCGGGAAAGGCGGCTTCCCGACTTGCTTCGGGCACTTTGTCAGGTTGAGGGAATTGAGTGGATTCGTCTTCATTACGCTTATCCCAGCAAATTTCCGCTGGATATCATAGATGTGATGGCCGAAGAATCAAAAATTTGCAACTACCTGGATATGCCCCTCCAACATGCGGACGACCATGTATTGGCGCGGATGCGGCGCCAAATCACGAAAGCGGAAACTATCGAACTTATCGATAAGATTCGGGCTCGAATCCCAAATATTGTTCTGCGCACTACCTTTCTTGTTGGCTATCCGGGTGAGACAGCGGGAGAATTTGATGTATTGTGTCAGTTTGTAAAGAAGATGCGTTTTGATCGGGTAGGGGTATTCCAGTATAGCCATGAGGAAGACACCCGAGCTTTTGACGTGACAGATGATATCCCGGCGGAAGAAAAATCCAGAAGAGCAGAGGCGATTATGGAAATCCAGCGCGAGATTTCATTACAAAAAAATCTCGATCGCATAGGCACTATTGAGACAGTGCTCATTGATCGTTTTGAAGGTAATACCTGGTATGGTCGCACCTCCGGCGATTCACCTGAAGTGGACAATGAAGTGATTATCCAAAATGAATCGGTACATCTGCGCATTGGCGATTATGTGGAGGTCCGTATCCTTGATGCTACAGAATATGACCTTTTTGCCCAGCCTGTATAGATTTACCTATTAGTCCCCATCAACCATGACTGAAAAACCAACTAAAACGACTAAGCTTTCTCTAAGCAAAGCAAATAATCCTTTTTTACAAGCAGGTGTAGTATTTCTTACCATGTTGGCCATTCTCCTTATTGGCCAATTGATGAAAAGCCAGGCACCTGAAGGATATGGTCAACGACTACCCTGGATCATTGTAACAGCAATGTTGCTTTTATTTGCCGCGGCCAACAGTATCATTTGCCTGACTTCAGATAAACCTGTAATATATTGGAACCGGTCCGTCATCAGTTACATCCTACTTGCAGGAGCCGGGATATTATTGGGTTGGGTATTTTCCGGAATATCGCTGCGTCATGCAGGCTCATTTCAATGGCTGTTTTTTGTAGTGAGTTTCAGCTACCTGGTTTTTATTTCAATAGTTAATTTGATCCGCATTATTGTGGCTTTTGCTCAAAAGGAGGAATGGCATGCCCCTCGACCACGAAATCGGGACAGATGACGGTAGACGGATGACCGATGACGCTCTGACACCCATGACACCCAAGCAACCTACGGTACGAATGACCTTCGACCTTCCTACCTTCGACCCACCTTCCGAATAACCGAATACACGAATAAGCAAATAAAGGACTACGTCTAGCCCAATCAAAGATGTTTCAAGGCACCTGCCAAATCCGCCCACAAAACCTCTGGGTCCTCGAGTCCTATGTAAAAGCGAACGAGGTTAATAGGGAAGTCAGGGTTCTTGCGGTTTTCCAGATTGTAGAAAGCCGCTATCGGCATCACAAGACTTTCATGTCCGCCCCAGGATACAGCAATTAAAAATCGTTGTAATGATTCAACAAATCGGAAGATTTGGTCCTGTGAAGACGTGTCCAAAAGAATAGAAAATAATCCACCACTTCCCGTCATCTGTTTTGCAACAAGATCGGCCTGGTCAAAATCGGGTAATCCTGGAAAAAGAACTTTCAATACTCGAGGGTGGTCGCTCAATCGTCTGGCAATAAGCTTGGCGCTCTGATCAGAACGGTCCATTCGCAGCGGTAAGGTCCGAAGGCCGCGAATCATTAATGCGGCATCTCCAGGAGAAAGTAAAGGCCCCCAAACCATAAAGGTGCGATCAAAAACCTCCTGAACCTTTTCAAACGAACCACAAACGACCCCGGCCACCACATCACTGTGGCCATTCAGATATTTTGTACCCGAATGCAGCACAAAATCAATTCCAAAATCTGCCGGCTGCTGAAAATAGGGGGAGCAATATGAGTTGTCAATACATGTTACCAGTCCATGTTTTTTGGCGATTGCAACGCATGCCTCAAGGTCTTGCAATTCAAAAGTCATCGTGTTGGGACTCTCTAAAAAAAGGACTTTCGAATTGGGCCTGATTGCTGCAGAAATAGATCCATTGGATGTGCCATCAACAAAACTGGCACTTACACCAAATCTCGGAAGGAACTCGGTCACCAAGTGTTTCGTCCAGGAATAGGGATTTTGAACACAGATGATATGATCACCTTGTTGGACCTGGCTCACGACGGTAGCTGTGATAGCACCAGCACCACTGGAGAAAACCAGTGCGTCTTCGGTATGTTCCAGCGCCGCTAATTTTTTACGAAGGATAGCTACAGTGGGATTGTTCCCCCGGGAATATAAATGATGGTGCCATTCATCCGATACCGCCGACCGCAACGAGGCAATATCCTTTAGTACAAAATTACTTGTCTGTATGATTGGAGGTGAAACAGCCTGGAAGTAGGATTCCCTGTCTTCGCCCAGATGGTTGAGAATGTAGGATAGGTCGTTCACAGTAGCGATATTAAATCACCATGGACATGAGCCTGGATCCGTCCCTTATCATCACGAATCAAGGTACTCGCCTCTATTGCAGGATCATGCTCAAATAGCAGTATAGCATCCTCATCACATGCCCAATTTAGGATTTTTTCCTTTTCTGCGAGCGTGACAAGCGGCCTGATATCATAAGCCATGACATAGGGCAAACCCAAATGATGAAAACTTGGAATCAGATCAGCGCAATAGATTAATTTTTTTGTTGCGGTTTGGAATACAGGTACATACATGGCCTCCGTATGACCAAAAACAGTCATTAGGTCAATCCCGGGCAACCAATGGATCAGCTCATCATTACCTGGAAATTGCAGCATGCCCCAATCCTGAAGCGGCAAAAAATTTTCTTTTAAAAAAGAAGCTTTCTCCCGGGCATTGGGTTCAAGTGCTGCCTTGAATTGTTTTTCACTGGTCCAATATGTAGCGTTGGGAAAAGCGGGGACAGGTTGTCCTTTTTCATCGTGCGTGATGGCACCGCCCACATGGTCAAAATGCAAATGTGTAAGTAGTACATCTGTGACGTCTTCCGGTTTTACTCCGTTGGCATGCAGGTCCTTGAGGAAAAGATCTTGGCGTGTGGGCGAAAAATGGGACTGAAAACGAGGATCCTGTTTGGTACCAATGCCTGTATCTACAACAATGATGCGATCACTTGTTTTAACAAGCAATGCCCGCATGCACCAGGTGCACATATTTTCATCGTCGGGTAGGATCATCCGACTCCACATTTTTTTTGGGACTACACCAAACATGGCGCCGCCATCAAGCTTCAGATATCCGGTGCGTAATGTTGAAATTTGCATAACAATGATCAGAATTTGCCGAACCCAATTTTCGATGAGGGTTCACTATTTAGTTTTTTCAAGGTGGCCATTTGGATTGCTGTTAGTGCTGCTTCAACACCTTTGTTTCCATGTTTACCACCTGCCCTGTCCAATGCTTGTTGATGGTCATTCGGTGTCAGTACTCCAAAAATAGCTGGAATGCCTGACATCAGGCTAAGTTGCACCAATCCCTGCGCTACAGCTTGGTTGATATACTCATTGTGAGACGTTTCCCCTTTTATGACGCAGCCTATGCATATAATGGCATCCAATTTCATACGACCCGCAAGTAATCGGGCACCCATAGGTAATTCAAATGCACCAGGCACTTCAATGCGATGAATCTGGTCAGCGGAAGCCCCATATTCCAGCAGGCAATCATGTGCGCCCTGTGCCATCGGACCCGTGATATCCTCATTCCATTGAGAAACGATGATGCCAAATTGAAGACCTTTAGCACTCGCAATTTTAGCGGGTTCATGAGTAGAAAGTGATTTTCGGGAAGAAGCCATATATTCGTACGTTGAGGCAGCAATTTATAAAAAAAGGCGGTTCCCATAGGGAGCCGCCTTCTACAATCACAAATAAAAAGCTTCTAGCCTTTGTTGTCTGCAGCATCAAGACGGGCAAGATATTTTTCTATTTCTTGTCCTTCCTCTGTTTGAGGATATTCATTTTTGATTTTTTCATAAGCTTTACGTGCCTCCGCAACATTGCCTTCTTTCTCACTGAGTTGGCCTACTTTTAATAAGAAATAGGGTGTGGTCAACGAGTTGTCGCCAGCAGTTGCCGCTTTGTTATAATGGCTAAGCGCTTTGTCCATATCATTTAACTCGGCATAAGCATCGCCCAATGCACCAAGCTTCATCGCAGACGTAATATTATCCGTAGGGTCAAAGTCAGACAGGTAATTGACAGCTTCGTCAAAATTGCCCATGTTGAGATAAGCTAGACCGGCATACAAACGTGCTGAATTGCCGGCAGGAGTGGCACCATATTGGTCAATAATATCCAGGAAACCTGAATATCCGCCTCCGGGATTGTTTAAAGCTAGATCAAAGGAATCCTTCTCAAATTGAAGTTGAGCCTGGAACATTTGTTCCACCGCTTCCTTTTGTTTGGGTTCAACAATGACATAACGGTACACAAGATAACCGCCCACAATCAATGCGATACCGGCCAAACCGCCCAGTATTATCTTTTGATAGCGTTCAAAAAAATGGGTTGCGGTTACCTTTGCCTGTGAAAGGTCGATGAGCGTGTCATCCTGAATTTGCTTCTTGCGGCGTTGTGCTGCCATGGTCTTCGGAATAGTTTTTAAAAATCAGGCGCAAAGGTAAGAGATATTTTCCTACAAATCACGTCCTGCTGTATACCAATTGATTTGGATATACGGTAAAGAGGGAAACAGGTTTCAAAAAATGAGGTCAGCAGTCAATTAATCTCTTATGAAGGGATAATCTTGCTGGACATAGTTGTCGGTAAATAATTCAGAAGGATCCGGCAATGGGGAGGATTCGGCGAAGGCTACAGCTTCATCAATTTCAGCCTTGATCAAGTCCCGAATTGCTTGAACTTCTTCTTCTGATGCAATGCCTTCAGCAGTCAAACGATGTTCGAGCGATTTTACAGGATCCAGGTCCATGTAGGACTTCAATTCTTCCTTTGACCGATAATTGCCCGGATCTGAGACAGAGTGTCCTTTATAGCGATATGTTTTAATCTCCAGATAGTACGGTCCATTTCCCGCTCTGATGTGTGCGGCCGCGCGGGCGAGGGCATCGTGCACAGACTCTGGTCGCATGCCATCTACTGATTCGCTGGGCATGTCAAATGATGACCCTAGTTTATATAAGTCAGTCACATTGCTGGTACGTTCCACGGAGGTGCCCATGGCATACTGATTGTTTTCACAGATATACAATACAGGTAATTTCCATGTCATCGCCATATTGAATGACTCGTACAAGGCACCCTGACGTGCAGCGCCGTCCCCAAACATGGTCACACATAGATTATCTGTACCCCGATATTTTTCTGCCAGTGCGATGCCTGTTCCGATAGGAATTTGGGCGCCTACTATGCCATTACCTCCGAAGTATTTATGGGCCTTGGAAAAAAAGTGCATAGACCCCCCTTTGCCTTTAACACAGCCAGTGGCTTTGCCATATAATTCTGCCATGCAGGATTTGGCGCTCATTCCCCGTGCTAATGCAAGACCGTGTTGCCTGTATGCTGTTACTAACCCATCCTCGGCTCTTAATGCACTCGTCAAACCAGCAGCAATAGCTTCCTGGCCGATGTAAACATGACAAAATCCACGTATTTGCTGTTGGCCATACGCCATCAAGGTACGCTCTTCAAACCGCCGAATTCGAAGCATGATTTCATACCACTTCAAATACGTGGTTTTGTCAAATGCCTGTGCCTTTGTTTGACTTTTCCGTTTTGGTTTGCTAAGAACCTGCGTCATCGGGTTAATTTTGTGGCCTAAAGATACATTCATCCAGTCCTTAATGACAAACCCATGAGGCTCACATTGATTAAAATGCAGCAAGTTGCTGTCGATTGCATATGGACGCCATAGAAGTTCAGCGCTTAGTCTTAACTCATTTTAAGAGCTACTCGTCTGAAAAATTTGAGATGGGTCCAGGTTTTCAGGTGATAGCCGGGCAGAATGGCATGGGTAAAACGAATGTCTTGGATGCATTGTATTACCTGGGCATGTGCAGAAGTTATTTTTCGCTGCGAGACAAAGAGTTAGTGCGTCACGGAGAAGAATTTTTTAGGCTGGAAGTACATTATTCAAGAGGTGGAGTCCAGGCGACAGTCATTGCAAAGGTAAAACCTGGCGACCTAAAGATATTTGAGAAGGATAAAAAACCATACGACACGCTGGCATCGCATATAGGCCAAATTCCCGTAGTCCTCATTGCGCCAAACGATACTCAATTGATTACCGGATTGGGCGAAGAACGTCGGAAGTTTTTTGACCAGACACTCTGCCAAATCGACAAAAATTATCTCCACCAACTTACGATATACAATAGGTTGCTGCTTCAGCGCAATGCTTGGTTAAAGCGAATGTTAGCTGGTATACGTGAAGATCCCTCCATGCTGGATACGTTTGACGCTCAAATGGCAGCACCTGCAGCTTTTATTGTAAAAGCACGTGCTCAGTTTTCTAAATATCTCGCCGCCAAGACCAAAGACATCTATGCTGCATTATCCCGTGAAAGAGAAGTTCCTGGCGCTGTGTATAAAACAAAACTCCTTGAAACAAATTGGGAGGATATGGCCAATAGGTTCCGGTCAACAGATATGCGATTTGGACGAACAACAGAAGGCTTACATCGCGATGATCTGGAGCTGCAACTAGATGGCTATCCGGCGCGTCGTTTCAGTTCACAGGGTCAGTTGAAGTCATTTATCATGGCGTTGAAACTGGCCCAATTTCAGTTCATTGCAGAGGAAAAAGGGGTGTTGCCCTTGTTACTTTTAGACGATATATTTGATAAATTAGACAACGAACGAGTGGCAGCACTAATTCAATATTTAGCTGGTTCTACTGTAGGTCAGGTAGTTATAACAGATACGGACCACAACAGAGTGCCGTTGATTTTGGCAGGTAATCAACAGCCCTTTCGTACCTTTAGGATGGTTGATAGCCACATTATGCAGGATGTGGATCAAACGGATGGCTATGCGGAAACTAAATGAACAAAGTTTAAAAGAGGTGTTGGATGCCCTGGTCAAAAAGGATGGGTTCCGTACACCCTTATGGGAAGCGGAGATACGAGATATCTGGTTAAGAGATATGGGGGAGTATATCGGTAAGAATACGTCATTCATCCGATTGAGAGGGCACACCCTTGAGATCGGCATCATCTCTGCGGGCCTTCGTCAGGAATTGCATTATTCTAAAAATAAGATCACCTCCTTCCTCAATGAAAAACTGGGGCAGGAGGTGATCCATGATGTAATCCTTCGCGGCTAATCGCCTAAAAACGGCTAAACTCTGGATTTAGATTTTGCCTTAGCATCTCCAGAGGTATTGTCGATGGTCCGTGTTGATGGTTTTTTAGGTTTTTTACCTGGTTTGGTTTTAGCTGCTAGTTGCATGGCCTCGTATGCATTTACAATACCACCAGATGCACTAAGTGAAGAAAAAGGAACCATTTCGTCCTTAGTACCCGGCTTAATAACCTGACGCTCCACTTTTGTCACGGATTTCAAGAGGATAGTACGCACTTGTTCCGCTGTCAGGTCGGGATAATATGATCTGATCATTGCCGCTACCCCTGCGGCAACAGGAGAAGCCATACTCGTGCCTTGTGCATCCTGGTATTCATTATCCGGCGCAGTTGAATTGATAGCCATACCTGGAGCAAACAAGTCCACATTTTTTTTGCCGTAGTTTGAAAACGGTGCTGCTAGCCGATCACCGTCCTGCCAGTTGAGTGCTCCAACTTCAATCCAATTTTTAGCTTGCTTACGCCCAAATAGGGGACGTTTTTCGAAATTTTTATTTGGAAAATTATCCGTATTATCATTGTTTTTGCCATCATTTCCCGCAGCATGTACTAAGAGTACATCGTGGGCTTCAGCATATTTTATGGCCTCGTCTACTACCTGCTTGTTCCAGGAATAGCTTTTGCCAAAGCTCATATTGATCACCTTAGCGCCGTTATCAACAGCATATCGGATTCCATTGGCGACATCTTTGTCCCTTTCATCACCGTCCGGTACAACGCGCACGCCCATTATGCGTGCATTGTCGCAGACACCCTTGATGCCGATGGTATTTTTCCGGTCAGCGCCAATAATTCCTGCAACGTGCGTACCATGAAACGCATCCGGGCCAGCGATATCGGTGCTGCCATAATTCCATTCGTAAGCATTGGCGTAATCATCCCCTACAATATCGCGTGGATCAAAGGTAGTATCGTAATAAATCGCCCGGCCTTTGAAATATTCAATGACATTATCAAAGTAAGAAACATCCATTCCATTCTCGAGCAATTTGCCAACAACGGCAGCAGCGGACTGAAGGGATTCATTATTCGCATCAATAGTGGAAAGGTCTTCCAACGTGACTTCGGATTTGCCAAAATGTGTTTTCAACAAAGAGTCAGAACTGATATAATTCGCTTTCATCGACTGATAAAAACCCACGGTAGCTCCTGCTTTTTGCTGCTCTGTTTGGATTACTGCCTCCAGTTCCTTATAGTAAGCGTAGTCTTTTTTAGCTTTTCCTTTAAGGGTGGAAGCATCCTTATCCTTGTATAGTTTGTCGTAATGGACATACAAACGAGTAACCTCTAGGAGATCCTGGTGGACATTTTTGCCATTAGCATTTCCAATGAAACTCCAACCATAGATATCATCGATGTATCCATTGCGGTCATCATCTTTGGAATTGTCTGCTTTTTCCTTTGGGTTTTTCCACATAACCGATTTAAGGTCTTCGTGGTTGTAATCCACACCGCCGTCAATAACTGCGACAATTACAGGTACGCCTTTTTTACCTTTCAGAAGTGTTTGGTAGGTCTTTTCCGAACTAACACCTGGGACACCATCTGATTTCCAATCTAAATTGAACCAATTTTCTGGTGCTTTCGCGGCATTGCCCTGCGCTTGCATATGGACCGACAGGCCAATAAAAAGCGCAATAAATGCGATCATACATTTTTTCATAAGAACATTTGATTTTGCCATGAAGATACGTTTAAGCCAACCAGGCTGGCATACAAACCAACTGAATTAACAGGACTTTAAGAAAAGTGCGTTTTGCCAACAGTTAATAATCGCTGTCACCTCCCTCGCCACCATCCCGGTTATGGGCATCCTCTTCACCTGGCTCATCAAAATCATCTGCTTCATCTGTACTAACAAAGTCATCCGTATCGCCAAAATCACCCCGAAGGTTGCCATCAGCATCATAATCATCATCGTCCGCAATGATTTGGCGGGCTTCTTGGACAGTCATCCTTACCAAATAGTAGATGTCCTCCGTTTCAAAAGGCAAGGCTGAAACTTTTTTGCCATCCTTATTTACATATGAAATCAGGTGTTGGGCAAAACCGTGCAAGTATTGCATTTTGATCCGATTGAGGATGTCCTCAGGCAGATTTTCATAGTCTTTTACAATCCGTTTCTTTGGATTCATAGGGTGTTTTTCGTTATGGATTAAAGCTGGTTTAACTTTAGCGGTAAATTTATTTTCATTCATGCTAATTTTCCAAATGCAAAGCGTTGGAAAAGCAATAAAAAGTCGTTTTTTTGAAAATCAAGCCTAAATGTAGCAGATTTGTCTAGCCTGAGCCTGAGGAACGTAAGATTGTTGTAAAATAATACATCAAACTAGAAATCTTTCGTTTCTATTGAGGTGTTTTTAAAGCGTTGACCTATTTATCAAATATGGACCTACCCATTTCTATTTCAAATCAGGAAGATGTCCTTTCCTTGTATAAGTTTAAATCCTTGCAGACTTATTCCGACACGGAATGGCTTGCTGACAATAAAAAGCGGTACCGCCAGGTATATGATGAAAATGAACTTAACTACATCTATGCCGAATTGTGCTTTATCAACAAGGGTTTTGATCGGGAGGAATGGTCTGCGGTCATTGAACTCAGGTGTTTTAAGAGCACAAACAAATCAAAGCCCATTTGCCACCTGACGTTTCAGCGCGACATTTCCAAGGAAGATGCCGTCATATATGTTCGTGAAGGTTGGGGTAACAAAAAGGAAGGTTCATTTTGGAAAACAGGCGCTTATTACTGGGAAGCATCTATAGATGGTGAAAAAGTCGGAACACGTTTTTTTTATGTGCAGTCTGCAGGAAAGAAGCCTGTAGACCTGCCTGATGATTACCTTATGCTTGGAGGCGTCAAGCTATATGAAGGTCCAATGGATGATGTACCTGAGCATGAACGAGTATACTTGAGCCAATTTGATTATAAAAACACGCGGTTTGTTTATGCCGAATTAGCCTTTGCAAACGAGGTAGCTGAACTTTCATGGCATTTGGAGTTGGTTGTGAAATTTTTTAGTGAAAGCCGCGAACTAAAAGGAAAAGTAGTTAAGTTTCTTACCGTAAATGAAGAAGAAGCAACAGTTAAGGTAACGGTAGGGTGGGGCTCTGATACGATAGGCACTTGGCGGGAAGGACTCTACCATGCTGAGTTGGTATTCCTGGATAGGTTGTTGGGAACAGTGTATATTGATATGGGGGAAGACCAGGTCATGGGCAATCCATTAGTGTGGCTGCCAGGGCAAGAACGGGCGCAACCTCTGGTCGACCTACAGCCAGATTCCTCAGTGTTGCAGGAGGTTCTCGACGAATTGGACACATTAATTGGATTGGATTCAGTCAAGAATCAAATAAGGGAGCGAACAGCATACATGGAGTTTATCCGTTTACGCCAACGGAAGGGCTTCAAAGAGGAAGGACAAATTCAGTTGCATGCGCTATTTAAAGGTAACCCGGGAACAGGCAAAACAACGGTAGCCCAAATGATGGGTGCAATTTATTTTCAATTAGGTTTACTTTCTAAAGGACATGTTCACACGGTTGATCGGGTAGACCTTGTTGGCGAATTTATTGGACAAACAGCTCCTAAAGTTAGGGATGCAGTGGAAAAAGCAAGAGGAGGTGTTTTGTTCATAGATGAAGCTTATGCGCTGGCAAGATCGAATGATGATGTAAAGGATTTTGGCAGGGAGGTCATTGAGATTTTGGTGAAAGAAATGTCGGATGGTCCAGGTGATTTGGCTGTCATTGCAGCAGGGTATCCAGCCGAAATGGATTTTTTTATCCAAAGTAATCCCGGGCTAAAATCTAGGATCAAAATGGAAATTACATTTCCTGACTATGTCCCTGCTGAGTTGGCATTGATCGCTGACAAAGCTGCACAAAAGATGGAAATCCATCTGGATGAAGATGCAAAGCGCATTATTGAGCAGATAATTGTCCGTGAATACCGTTCCAGAGATAAATCGTTTGGGAATGCCCGGTTTGTGTTTGATTTGATTGAAAAAGCAAAAATTCAACTTGGTCTGCGGATTATGTCCACAGATGATCCGGAGGTTCAGACTAATGAAGCATTGGAAACGATCATACCAGAAGACATTCTCAAGGCTACCTTAATAAATCTAAAGAATCAGATCGCTTTGCCAGTAGATGAAGAGCTACTGACCGAGGCATTACTCGAATTGGACGAGCTACATGGCTTGGAGCGGATTAAAAAGGATATTCGCGAAACAGTACTTTTAGTCAGGTATTTTCTAACGAAAGGCTACAAACCACTCCAGCGTTTTTCCATGCACACGTTGTTTGTAGGCAATCCTGGAACAGGAAAAACAACGGTCGCACGTATTCTGGCAAAAGTGTACAAGGCACTGGGATTGTTGGAAAAAGGACAAGTAATCGAGACCGACAGGCAAGGATTGGTTGCTGGATTCGTGGGTCAAACAGCAATAAAAACGGCAGAGCGGATCAAGGAGGCACAGGGTGGTGTCCTTTTCATTGACGAAGCATATGCATTGTCACAGCCTGGCGCCGGATCAGCAGGTGACTTCGGAGATGAAGCGATCCAGACGTTATTAAAGCGGATGGAAGATCAGAGGGGCAACTTTTTTGTATTTGCAGCGGGTTACCCGGACAATATGGAGAAATTTCTAAAGGCCAATCCGGGTCTCAGATCCCGATTTGATAAAACCTTGATCTTTGACGATTATTCCATCGAGGAGTTAGAACAAATTGCTATTTGGCAACTACAGGAGAAAGAATTCATTTTTTCTCCAGAAGCTCGGATGACTTTTTTTGAATGGATTTCTAAACTCCATCATGAAAGGGATCGATATTTTGGGAACGCCAGGATTATCAGGCAAATCACCGAATCAATGGTGAACGCGCAACAAACGGCAAATGCCCGATCCCATGCTGATGGTCAATCTTTTGGAGATCAGATCATCTCGGTCGAAACAGTAAAAACGGTTAAGGAAGAAGCTAAATCAGGAAATTGGGATAAAAAGGGGATCGGCTTCAGGAAATGATAAAGAGTGAATTAGATCCATCCTAATCTAATTGGCTTGAAACGTCTAGGAATAAGGTTCATCTTTATAGGTTCTAGGAAGGCTTCATTAGAAATCCAAATTCCTGCCTGGAAAAGATCCAGCCAGGCGCCGCCATGGGAAGTAGACCACCTATGCCAACCATTTTCCATATCTGCAGACCAGCGTATGTCATCGATGATAACGAGGTATGGTTTGGTGCAATGTTGTGCTATTTCAGCAAGCATCTGCCCAACATGCTCGGACTGATGATCACCATCAAGGAAAATGAGGACCCTTTTTTTATTTAAATCTGGAATCTGTTGCCAGGCATCCTGAAAGCGAGCATGAATAGAATGAATATTTGTCAGTTGAATGGCATGCCACAATGACTGCGCTATCGATAATCCGGCTGCGTTTCCATCGACAGTGTACATAGTAGCAGACTGCCTAGCTGATGCTAAGTAAGCGCTGGAAATGCCAAGCGAAGTTCCAAATTCAATTATGGTGTCCGGCTGCCACCATTTACATATTCGAAATAGTAATCTGCCTTTCCAGGGTTGGCTGCTGCTAGCTTGAAGGATGGTGCGTACCTCATTTTCATCAGCAATTTTAACACGGCTTCCCGCGCCATATCCCGTGTTTTGTATCAGGGTTGTATCCTGTCGAAGTCGACTCCGTTCTACTTCAATGGATTCAAAGGCATAATACCACCTTTGATCATCGAGTACCGATTCACAAAAATGATAGACCAGCGGGGAATGCACACTAAATGCAGTCTTGGCCTGCCAATACCACGAAATCAAACGCTGGAGTCTGGCCATCATAAAAAAGCCCGGAAAAACCGGGCAAATTGGGGTGGCTAACCGGGTTCGAACCGGCGACCTTCGGAACCACAATCCGACGCTCTAACCTGCTGAGCTATAACCACCAGCTAAAAAGGACTGCAAAATTATAAACTTTCAGGCGAATCAAAAAATGTGCAGCCCTCTTTTTATTGGATTGATGTACTTTATTCTTCCATCTGGAAAAGAAAACCCGATTCGCTCACCACATAAACCAAAGGAGACCTATTACTCTGTTTTGCGATTTACAGATGACATCCCATTGGGAAGAGGCTATCTAATGCTTCGCATTGCTATCTTTGAGTTTACGGATGCGGTCTACAATTTTGTCGGCACGATCTAAAGTTATATAAGCAATGGAACAAGCACAAACAGTAGAAAAAGAGCTAAATGTGGAGGGGATGACCTGCGCTGCTTGTGCTGCTACTATCAGAAATTATCTGGAAGGGGAAGGCATGACGGAAGTATATGTTGACCTCCCCGGAAATAAGGTCTCTTTCAGGACGGAACACGCTGATGTCCCATTGGAAGATTTAGCAACGGGAATTACACGCCTCGGATATAAGGTTTCTTTGGGGTCAGGCGAGGCATCTTGGTTTACACTTAGGCTGAAAGTATATATTTCAGCCTTCCTGACGGCACCTTTACTGGCACACCATCTTCTCCATCTGGTCGGATCAGGATTTGCTTTTTTGGATAACCCATGGGTACATTTTGGATTGGCCTTACCCATATTTCTTATTGGTCTTTTTCATTTTGGACTTAGTGCCTGGGGGGCATTGCGACATGGTCAGAGTAATATGGATGTATTGATCTTCCTGGGTAGCTCTGCAGCTTTTGGTTATAGTTGTATGGGTATTTTTCTGAATGATCCTACCTATAATTTTTTTGAAACATCTGCTATGATCATCACTTTGGTGTTGGTCGGTAATCTCCTTGAAGAAAAGGCTTTGCGAAGGACAACCTCCGCAATTAGCGATTTAGAAAGCCTAAAAACTGAATCTGCAAGACTATGGATGGGTAATCAGCAATTTATGACTATACCGGCTGCTGATTTGCGTAAGGGGGATAAGATTTTAGTCAATCATGGTGAAGCTATACCCGTTGACGGGATCGTGCTGGAAGGCGAAGGGGAGGTAAATGAATCTATATTGACAGGTGAGTCAGTCCCTTCAACTAAGTTAGCTGGCATGCCATTACTAGCAGGGAGCACGGTGATATCGGGCAATTTTATAATTCAAGCAACAGTCAACCCTGCGGATACGGTTTTTAATCAGATCATACGTCTCGTTAAAGCCGCTCAGTCTGAAAAACCCCAGATTCAGCGACTAGCAGATCGAATAAGTGCCTGGTTTGTCCCCATAGTTGTGGTGATTAGTGTATTTGCCTTCTTTTTGGGAACACTGATTCTTAATCTAAGCACTGGAGCAGCTCTTATGAATGCCATTGCTGTGTTGGTTATTTCCTGCCCTTGTGCAATGGGACTTGCTACTCCGACGGCAATCATTGTCGGTATGGGTCGCCTCAGTCGAAATGGGCTTCTCATTAAAGGTGCGCAGACAATTGAGCATTTGGCCGGCATCAGGCAAATTCTCTTTGACAAAACGGGAACCTTGACCACAGGAAAACTGAAGGTGCATCAAATCAAATCCAAAACCGGCCTTGATGCAGAAGTGCGTCAATATCTCTATCAATTGGAACTAAGGTCAAATCACCCTTTGGCTGCCTCACTCATCCAATATCTCGGAAACACTCGTGTCAATGAGGAATTTGTCCTTAAGGATATCATCGAGTTACCTGGAAAAGGGATGACTGGTAATGATCATTTTGGCAGACGATATACGCTAGGTAGAGATGATTTTGACCGTTCACAAGGCTATCATCTTGCTCTGATCCGGGATGACGAAAAAATTGCGCATATTTTTCTAGAAGATGAACTTCGACCTGATGCACCTGCAGTGATCGACCAACTTCACAAAAAGGGATATGCTACGATGCTGGTCTCAGGAGATCATACAGACAATGTGCGTCGAATGGCAACATTGACAGGCATCCCTACTTATTATGCTGAACAGCTGCCGCAAGACAAATATGCACTTATTGAAAAACTGGGTTTATCAAATGACCTGGCCATGGTAGGTGATGGAATAAATGATGCTCCTGCATTGGAAAAAGCCACCGTTGGGATTGCAATGGCAGGCGCTACATATGTTGCATTGCAATCGGCCCGAGTAGCGCTACTCCGTCCTCAATTGAATGATCTTTTAGCCCTTTTTAGCATAAGTAAACTAACGGTCAGGACCATCAAAGAAAATTTGTTCTGGGCTTTTTCCTACAATATTGTTGCCATTCCGCTAGCTGTTGCAGGATACCTGAATCCTATGTGGGGTGCCATATTTATGGCTTTTTCTGATTTAATCGTGATCGGAAATTCCATTAGACTAAAATACCGAAAGGGCTGATCCAGGTTTATGATGATATCTACACATCAGGAGAAGGAATGGATAGCCGCCTGGCCCACCCGAAAGAGGGAGGTAATGGAATCATTGTATAAAACTTGTTTCGGACCACTCTGGACAACAGCTTTTCGGATACTTCGGGACGAGGCATTGGCCGAAGACATGGTACAGGAAGTAATGATACGCGTATGGCAAATGGAAAGTCTGGATCATATAGCAACGTCCTTATCCGGATACCTTCATCGGGGCGTATTAAATCGAAGTTTGAATAAGCTTAGAGAACTGCGACGTTGGGACCAGGATCCGCAGGCACCAGACCCAATAGCAAGTGGTACAGGCGGCTTTGGACCGGATGCTACACATTTAGAAAAATTAATTGCTGAGGCAATCAGTGCCCTGCCAGATCGATGTCGATTAGTTTTTGTGCTCAGCCGATATGAATATTTGTCTTATCAGGAAATTGCAGAACTTTTAGAGATCAGCCTAAAAACGGTTGAAAATCAGATGTCTAAAGCATTGCGCTCATTAAGAGAGCAATTGATTAAAACAAAAAATAATACCTCCCTTGACAATCAGCCGACAAATTGAAAAATAATGATTAGTCTTGATGGGGGTAATACGAACTTTGTGTGTCCTTGGAACGAAACTACTACAAGAGCGTGGAGGAGAAGGTAATTAATTGGGTGAAGCAGGAAATGGAAGGCAATCTCACGGCAGAGAGTGCCAGGGATTTGCTCGTGTGGCGGAATGATGACCCACAGCATGAAATAACTTATTTGGAAATTGTTCAATTATTCCAACTGTTACCTGGTACGGATTCAAACCCTGCTCCCCCAGATGTTGATGCTGCATGGTCTAATTTTTCGTCAAAGATCGACGAACATTCTTCCATTCAAAAGCCGACAATACGTAAAAACCGTTTGCGTTCATTGCCTGTCATGCTGCGAATAGCAGCAGCCGTCGTACTTGCGTTCGGAATTTGGTTTGTATACGACATGATCCGTCATGATTCAGCAACCTATATAGCCCGAACCGCCAATCATACCTTGGAATTAGTAGATGGGACTGTTGTTACCCTCAAAAGGGGTTCATCAATTGAATTTTTCACCGATCCTGATATTCGTAACGAAAGGAAAGTTACATTATCAGGAACAGGACTCTTTCAGGTGAAGTCTGATCCAGCACATCCATTTATTATACAAGCAGGCGGCCTGGATGTAGAAGTGTTGGGAACTACGTTCCAAGTTGCAGCGGTCTCACCCGATGCAATGCACGAGGTGGTGGTTTTGGAAGGCAGGGTGAGGGTGACTGACAGAAATTCCGGCGAGGCATGGACCTTAATAGAAAATGAACGTTTGCGTTGGCACCCTACATCTAATCAAGGTGAAAAGAAATTTGACGAGACTGGGAACGCATATGCCTGGCAATCAGGTATACTTCAGTTTCAGGGTATGGCCCTGTCCGATGTCCTTGAAGTGCTTTACAGAAATTATAGTGTGAAGGTTATGCTCACCAAACCAGAAATGCAAATGTGCAGGTACAGCTCAAGATTTACTAATGCAGAGATAGATGAAGTACTGCAAGCGATAGCTGAATCGTTTGGCATGGTATTAAAGACATCTCCGACAGGAGTTTATTATCTTACCGGTGGTAAGTGCCAATAACTTAAATCAAGGTGGATCCGGCACTTATCCAAAACTGTAAGTATGCTTGGCCGGTCTATAATTTTGGGGTTTGTCTTTGTCCTGATGTATACACCTACCTGGACCCAAACGGTGTTGACCCAACCCGTCAAGGTAGTGTTCCAAAGCGTTAATCTTGAGCAGGCTTTACTCCAACTCATTTCGGAATCATCACTCAACATAAGTTTTAGTAATGATATTTTACCGGACAATCAACTCTTTTCCCAGTCCTTTAACAACGAGCCTGCCTCCAAAGTGCTCGATTTTCTATTGGCAGGCACAGCGATTGCATATAAGGTTGTTGGTCGCCAGATCGTACTTTATCAAATCGTACCGCAACCTCAATTCTATACCATAAGTGGCATTTTAGAAGATCGATTTACAGGAGAGCGACTTATAGGTGCAAACGTGTATGAGACAATTAGTCTTAGGGGAACCACCACCAATGCCTATGGGTTTTACAGCCTCACTTTGCCGGAAGGTGCTGTAAAAATAGTATTTTCATATCTTGGATATCAGCAGGTCAGTCATCCAATCCGTTTAGAAAAAGATAAAAAATTGGACATCTTTCTGGAGTCAGATGGCCAATTAGAGGAAGTCATTGTTTTAGCAAACACGGATAGCAGTTATCGATCCTGGCAAGATGAAGGGCAAACATTGGATTTGAATCAATTGCGAAGCCTGCCTGCTTTAGGTGGGGAACCTGATCTCATCCGGTATACATCTTTACAACCAGGGGTGCTCTCCGGTACAGATGGGTTTGGTGGAGTCCATGTACGTGGGGGAAACGCAGACCAAAATTTATTTCTTTTAGATGGCGTGCCAGTATACAGTCCGACGCATGCAGCGGGTATGTTGTCCATATTTGATAGCCCGGCCATTCGAAGTGCTCAGCTACATAAAGGTAGTTTTCCAGCTAGATATGGGGGAAGGCTGTCTTCTGTCTATGACGTAAGGATGAAAGAAGGAAATAACAAACAACTTCAAGGTGAGGCCGCAATAGGGCTAGTATCTGCGAAGGTAGCTGTAGAGGGTCCGATTGATCCTGAGGTGAGCTCCTTTTTTGTGAGTGCACGTCGTTCCATTTTTGATCCGTGGTTGCGTTCCATGACAAAATACATCAATCAGGAGCGGGGGAATTCAGGCTTTACTGATTTTCATTTCTATGATGTAAATGGTAAAATGAACTTCAAAAGTGGGAACGATCATCGGTTTTATGTAAGCCTGTATCATGGAAATGATGTTTTTCACCAAGAAGAGGGTCGGTCTGTGCGAATTGGCAATACCTCAGTGAGTGATCATAGCCAGGCTGATTTACAATGGGGCAATACAATAAGTTCATTTCGCTGGAATTGGCTTTTACATCCTAAGTGGTTTATAAATACCACTGTTTATTCAAGCTCCTTCAAATTTGATCTGCTTGACTTTTATGAATTTGAGAATGATGATGGTAACATTAAGGACAGAACATTTGACCTTCTTTCTTTTTCTTCGCTTATCCAAGATATAGGCGCAAAAGTAGAAGCAGAATACCATCCTGGAGGAAACCATAAAATGCGGATCGGCGGTGGGTTGGTAAGGCATCGTTTTCAGCCGGGTGTGCTTGCTTTAGATGAAAAAACCATCGATGGTGATATTTTTGTAATGAACGGTCAAGTCAGGAACCTTGACTCCTTGCCGGAATATGGCATTATTCGCTCCTTGGAATATGATGGATATGTAGAAGATCAAATTATGTTGTCGGCTACTTGGTCTGCTAATTTAGGTGCTTATGTGAACTATTTTTATGTCCAGAATACAGGCTACTTTTCTGTCCAACCCAGGCTAGGTCTTCGATACAATCCATCCTCTAAGGTTGACTTCACGATGTCATATGGCCATATGACCCAAAATCTGCACCTGCTAACCAATTCAGGTATTGGTCTTCCCAGTGATTTATGGGTTCCTGTCACCGGTAATATAAGACCTCAGAAGTCCAACCAATTTGAAATGGCACTTATCACCAAACCAATCAAAGGCTGGGAAATAGAGCTGGGGTTATATTTAAAAAAAATGACCAACCTGTTGGCTTGGAAGGAAGGGGCTAATTTTTTAGTAAACGGCAACATTCTGTCAGGAGGAATTCCATCGGACTACTGGGAATCATTTGTGACTTCAGGTTCTGGCCTTAGCCGGGGGCTTGAATTAAGCATTCGAAAAACTGAAAATCGTTGGACAGGAGGAGCGCATTATTCACTTGCTAAGACGGAGCATCAATTCGACGCAATAAATGGCGGTCAACCATTCCCATTTCGGTATGACAGAAGACATACAGTGCACCTATTCCAACAAATCCAAATTCGTCAAAACTTAGGATTTAACATCTTATGGACATATGGATCAGGCAATCCCATAACGCTTCCTATTGCCACGTATGATAGCCATTCACCCTATTACATCAGCCCGGGAGTTGTTTACTCAGGCCGCAATGAAGCCCGGTTAAAGGATTATCACCGTTTGGATTTCACCTTTAGATATTCGTTTACCCAAAAGAGGTTAAACCACACCTTTGATCTAGGTATGTTTAATGTTTACAACCGACTCAACCCGCTTTTTATTCGGATCAAGGAGAACATCTACAATCCGGCACAACGAAGTTTGGTAGAAGTGTCTTTGCTTCCTATTTTACCGGTATTCAGTTATCAAATCAGATTCCAATGATCATTAAAAAAATAGCTTTGGCAGGCATATGTTTTTCGTTAGGGTTGTTACCTGCTTGCGAAAGTCCTTTTGATCCTGGTGATTTAAAGGAATCAAGAATGGCTATTTCGGCAACTTGTTCACCTACACAAGGTTTTCTGGTATTTGTCTCTCCTGTGACGCCATTGATTGATCATTCAGAAACAGATTTGATTGAGAATGCGACAGTTAATTTATACTCAGGTGGGCAATTTCTTTCAGCATTAACCTTAGCTATGTTAGGTGACCGCAAAGTGTTCTATTCGGCTCAGAAACCACAAGATGGCTTTACGTACACATTGGAAATTGAGGCCCCGGGATATATTAGTTTAGATGTTTCTGACCGACAGCCAGGTAAACCTGATGCAACTTTAAAAGGCTATACCGATTTGCAAAAGGTTGATCTACCGGAAGGGGATACCCGATATGTTGCAATAGTAGAGATTGAAATCAATGACCGCCCTATTGAATCCAATTTTTATCACCTATATCTGGAGGCTCACTTGTTGGATTCTAATAACAATCGATTTTTTACACTAGCAGCCTTAACAAATGCTGAGAATAATGATGCTTCTCTTACCCCTTACGTACTCAATCAATCTTTGCTCGTAGATGGGAATGCATTTGATGGGCTATCAAAACAGATCAAAGTGCGTGTTGAATTTTCCTTTCCAGCCGGGTTGTTATTTCAAGACCTGCAGATGGATATGAGACAGGTTTCGTCTGCCTATTACCAATTCCATAAATCACATATAGCCCAACTAAACAATGGCAGTAATCCGGTAGCCGAACCTTTTGCATTATATACTAATGTCAATAATGGTTATGGCTTTTTTGGCGGATTTAATAGTACCAGAGACACGTTGACATTTTAGTATTGGTTCAATGTTATTGTGTCGGTGCAACCGCTGTGATTATGCTTTCATCGAAAAAGAAATGCTTTAACAGCTAAGGCTATTAAAGCATTTCATGTAAAGATATTTGACAAACTAAAAATAGTGTTATCACAACACTAAATCAATCTATCCTTTGCTTACATACGTTTGACGTAAGCACTTATGTTGTGTTTAGACTCTAATGTCTTTGCAATTTCTTTGGCTTCATCTTGTGAGGAATAATCTCCAACTTTTACGGCTGAAGCACTGGAGGTAGTAGGAATGATTTGTGCCGAGTTATAACCCAGTTCTTTAAGTTCAGCAAATCGACGCTCTGCATTTTGAGCCACTTTAAATGTACCTGCAATAACTACAAAATTGCCATTTCCACCTGTTGTTTCGTTCTGTTTTACATTTTGATCTGTTGGATTGGTTGTTGCATTTGTGGACAAATTTTCTTTTGGACCTGCATCAACAATTGTCGGCTGATTGTTCGCATAGGATGCCGTTACGCCGGCATCACCCGCAATGCGAAACTCAGTTCTTCGATTTACCTGATGATCCACGTCCGAGCAGGTTACTCCGTCTGAGCATTGATTTTTTAATTGGTTTTCACCATAGCCAACACCTTTGAGACGTGATCTTCTGACGCCTTTGTTGGTGAGATATTTCAGTGCATTATCAGCCCGTCGTTGCGAAAGAGTTCTATTGTAAGATTCACTTCCACGCGAATCAGTATGTGATGCCAGTTCAATTTTAACATCAGGGAATTGTTTAAGAATTGTTGCCAAAGCGTCTAAATCAGGTTTTGCATCCGGACGAATACTGGCATCATTAAAATTGTAGTAGATATTAGGGAGGTTAATCACATTACCTTGAGCAAATGGATTTCTGCCATTGGGATCATTAATATCAAAAGCCATCGCGATTTCACTGCCACTTTCTAAATTACGTGTCGTGACTTTGCGGCTTGTTTTTAGGTTGTCTTTTTCAATGGTGACCGTATAATCCTTATCTTTAGGTAAATAATAATTAAAATTACCGTTGCGATCCGTGTAAAGAGTGGTCGTTGCACCAGTGGAATCATCCACGATCGTTACTTTGGCTCCTGCAATAGGTGTGTTGAATCGGGGGTCAAGCACAGTGCCACTAAATGGAATGACATCGCCCAATGGATCAAGCAGAACCAGAATTTCATCCGGTTGATCTTCACCTTCAATAACTACTTGTTTGGGAAAGTAACCATCTGCATTAACGGCTATTACATATGTACTTGGCGGGACATCTGATTCAAATAAGCCTTCTTTGTTTGTAAAGCCTTTAATTTCTGATTCAGCCATATCGACCGTCAAGGTCAGTTCATTCGATTCAGGATCCAAAGCCTGGATACGAATTAAATTGCCGGATTCATCAGTTACAGTTAATACGTTAGCCAAATTCATGTCATCCAGGTCAAGAAAAGAAACTAAAGCTCCTAGAACTTCATCACCTGTAGCATTATCAGCGACAAACACCTTGAATGGACGTGGGGTCTTGGCCAATTCTTGTTCTCGTGATTCCAACAGTTTGTTTAACCCCTGCGCAACATAAAAGCTGTATATATCGTCTTGCCCTTTTCCACCAGCTCGGTTAGATGAAAAATAGCCATTTTTTGTTTCTAAATCCAGTATAAATCCAAAGTCATCGGAATTACTGTTAAACGGAGATCCTAGGTTTCTTGGGGTTGAATAGAGGTCGTCTGATCCGGGTTTTGAATAATATAAATCTAGTCCGCCCAAAGCGTCTGATTGGCCATTAGAACTGAAAAACAAAGTGCCATCGGAATGGATGAAGGGAAATATTTCGTCCTTGTCTGTATTTATTTCTGCACCTAAATTGATTGGGTCACCATAGTCATCGCCCATTTTAGTTACATAGTAGATATCCAGGCCACCAAAGCCACCGGGCATGTCAGAAGCAAAGTATAAACGGTCTCCTTCAGGGCTTAGACTTGGATGACAAACATTAAAATCATCGCTATTAAATGGTAGGTCTTTAACATCATCCCATTTGTCCCCACTCTTTGTAGCCTTCAGTACGCGAAGGTTGACCCATCCATCTTTTGATTTACCCAGTTTACCGTTTATATAGTTACTCCTGGTGAAGTACATATCACTGCCGGACATATCAAATGTTAATGGGCCTTCATGATATTTCGTATTAATCCTATCAGAAAAAAAAGTTGGACTTCCTAAAGTACCTTCACTATTCCTTCGAGCAAGGAAAATTCCCATCGTATTTCGGCGCATACGACGATCCACGAACTTAAATACATTCTCTCTGGATGAAATGAAAAGAATGCCATCTTCGAAAAATGATGGACTAAATTCTAATTGATCCGTGTTGATACTGGTCTCGTTATTGACAACAACATCAAAAACGGGCTTCTCTTCCTGTGCTTGAGCAAAGTTGCCAGCAACGAATAGAGCTGCTAAAAGTATATACCTCTTCATATGGTTTTCCTGTTCGATGTTGTTAAAAGAAGAACCTTGGATTCTTTAAATTGTCACTACTCCGTAATAAATCCACACGTAAAAGTGCTTCAATGCTGCCGGAGGTGCTATTTCTGATCTCAGACAAGGTGTAATCATAGGCAAGACCTAGTCCAAATGTTGGATTGAGTTGGCCAAAGAGAAGGAAGTCAACAGAGTCCCCTGATCCATCACCTCCTACTCTGTAAGATACTCCCGTAGTGATTCGCTTGTTAAATTCAAATCCCAAATTAATATCGACATCAATAGGCGCATATTGAACGTATTTGCCCAATACAGAGCTGCGCATGGTGACTTTGGAGGAGACTGGCAAAGCAAAACCTGTCATGACATAAAAATGTCGACGTTCCGCAGCCGTAGTAACACCTGAGTTAGGATTAAAGCCGATAATATTTTCAATGAGCTTTGGCGCAGAAGCCCCAAAAAAGAAATTATTTACGGACAGGTAAATCCCAGCTCCAACATTCCAATAGATATCATTTGTAGTTTGATTGTCAAGGATCGAAGGATCATTCTGATCAGCAATGATTAAGTTAGGATCCGCAAAGTCGACCTGAAAATATTTGGCACTTCCTTGCAATCCAACCCTTAGAATGGCATTTGGCTTATTTAGCAAATCATAAGAATAACTCAAAGCACCATTCCAATTGTTCATGATGCCTATTTTGTCATGGTTAAGCACCAGTCCAAATCCGACACGTTGCCCTAAAAATGGCGTATTGAAACTGACCAACTGTGAAACAGGTGCTCCTTCAAATCCCATCCATTGATTTCGGTAGATACCAACAAAACTGCCAAATCCTTCAGCTCCGGCAAATGCGGGGTTCAAATACAGCTTATTGTACATAAACTGGGTGTAGTGACTTTCTTGCTGTGCATGCACAACAGAAATACTACTGAAAAGTAAAAGAGCTATTGTATATAATTTGAACTTCATAATCGGTTAGATTTAACGGAGTATGGTGATAAATCCGGTTACGGGGTCTGAATTGTCACCCCGGGTAAATACATAATAATAGGTTCCGTCTGGTAGTGGTGCACCGGCATCGCCCTGATACGTACCTCCCCAATTATTCATATAGGGTGAAGCAGCAAATACCTGGTCGCCCCATTGATTGTAGACTTTCAAGGCGTTGTTAGGGAATTTGCTGGGTGTCCCAATAATGCATTCAATGACTACATAATCATTTCGATTGTCGTTGTTTGGCGTAATGAGGTTATTTGGTTTACACGATTCATTGCGGTTTTTAACTTCAATACGCACTATTGCATCATCGCAATACAATGGACACTCCTGGTAACAGACTTCATAAACGAATTCCACTATACCAACAAATCCTGCTGCTGGCGTAAAAGTAATCGTACCATCAAAATTATTCACAAGCACACCTTGTTGGGGTAAGATTTGTGTTAAGATAGTGATGTTCGCGTTTGCAGAAAAATTGATAGTATCATTGATTATAATGTTACCACTTAATAACGCTTCGTCAGAAAATATCTCAAAAAAGTCATTTGTCAATCGTGGCGGATCTAAAACGTTTACGACTACCGTTCCGGAGATAGCAGTTGTGCAATTGGCAATATTTACAGTCACGGTGTAGGGACCGGTATTATTCAGCCCAATCAAAGGAATGATTGGATTTTGGATATTGGCACTGAAATTTTCAGGACCAGACCAGCTGTAAGTACCATTAAGAATTGTTTCTGCATTGAGTTGAACATTGTCATCCTCACATGCAGGATTAGGCGATGCACTGACCGTCAAAATGTAAGGATCAACAATAACACGAACACTACAAGTATCACTATTCCCGGATGCATCAGAGACTAGGAAAATCAAGGTATACGTTCCACCGGATGGGAATACAGACCCGGAAAATAATCCTGTCTGATCGATTTGGATTGTTGTTGTGTTGGAACAATTATCCGAACCCGTTGGGTTTGTATAATAGACCTCTACTTCTTTACATTCAGTAACGACCAGGCTATCAATAAAGGAGCTGGGGTCAGATACAACAATGCCATTTGCACTAACAGTTACATCCTGAGGACAGGTAACATTTGGATCGATCACATCGAAGATGGAAATATTGAAACTACAAGTAGTACTGTTACCACAATCGTCTGTACCAATATATGTGATCGTCGTTTGTCCTGTTGGGAAACTGCCCGGTTGGCCTATTTGGAAGACGGATACACTTGAATCGCAATTATCCGTAAAAATGGGATCTTCCCATGTTACAACGGCAGAGCACAAATCAATAACTGCTGCTAATGTTATGACGGTATCACCAGGGCAGTTTTGAACAATTGGCGCTACTGTATCACAAACTGCAATTACAATAAGACATGTAGCTGAGTTCCCGGCTTCATCTGTAGCTGTGTAAGTTACAGTATAGACACCATTAGGAAAAAATCCAGGCGAAGGACCAGAAACGGTATAGGTTAGATCAAGCGAATCAGAACAATTATCAAGTGCAACAGGATCATTCCAGGTGACATCAGCTCCACAAAGCACTTCATCTGCAATGACATTGATCGTGCCAGGACAATCAATAAAAACAGGTGCGGTATTTTCAACCAAGGTAATTTCAAACGCGCAGGAAGCAACAGTATCCCCGGTTATATTGTCTACTAAGAAATATACAACAGAAGTATTTCCTGGTGAGAAAATGCTTCCTGAAGGTAGGGTACTTATAAACTCGAGATTAGCATTGTTTCCACATCCCCCTGAAAATGTAGGTTCGATCCAATCTACAGTAGCCGTGCAAATATTCTCAGCAAGTTGAATCAAAGTATCTGAGGGACAAATAACTTCATAAGATCCACCACCACTGACGGTTATCACATAAGCACAGGAATCGAGATTTGCAAAATTGTCAAATGCGTACCAAATTATGGTAGATTGACCCAAGGGCAATTCAACTTCTTCACCGGGTAAATAAAATGTTGGATCTGCATTTACTTTGAATGAAAAATCAGCGATAGTATCACAATTGTCCGATACCAAAGGAATTTGAGGCGCAATGATAGCCGTACATGAATCCGTATTCGAATCGATGGTATAATCCGCAGGACAATCCGTAAATACCGGTGGAATCAAATCCAAAACAAATATTTCAAAAGAACAACTTGAGCTGTTGCCTGATTTATCGTTCGCTGTATAAGTGATGGTATATGCACCCGGGGCAAAAAAGCCAGAAGGAAGTGGGCCTAGAATTTGAACGTTCGGGTCGCAATTGTCGGTAGCGGTAGGCAACGTCCAATTTAAAGTTGTTCCACAACTATCACTTGCTGACTCAGCAATAATATCAACAAAATTGCAGTCCAGAACGGGGTCTTCGGAGTCAATTACAGTTACTGTGAAGGAACAAGTATCTGCTAAATTGGATTCATCTGTGGCAATACAAACTACATTTGTAATGCCGAGAGGAAAAGTTGATCCGGAACCAGGTGTGCAAACCACATTTACGTCAACAGTGCAATTATCCGTAGCAGTAGGATCTGTCCAATTAACTATGGCATCACATTGGTCTGGTATATTTTGTACAATTACATTAGGTGGACATGGACTCAGCACAGGTGGTTCGTTATCCGTTATGGTAATCAGATCATTGATAACTCCAACCGGTATTACAACAGGAAATTGTGGGAGGGGCTTTGCAACAGAGGCTTCTATAGGTACAGAAGGGTAGGAGATAATATTTAATTCAGATGTGCTGTTGAGTCCACCTATGATATCAAATAAGATACAGAACAATATTGAATCATCTGCAATACTGACACCTGATGGATTAAACCAACTAAACGTCAATGTGTCATTAATGCCTGTGTTTGGTCCAAAGTTGCCGCCACCAAGATTAAGTAATGAATTGGTTTGATTGATAGTGTCATAGTTTAGCGTAACGCCATTCCATTGAACAGCAAATTGGAGACTTGCCAGATTGTTAAACCCTGTGGAAGTGATACAGATTTGGACAGTAGTATCAGTACACAACACTTCGGGTGCGTTTACAATAATTATCAGGGTATCCTCAATAATTGTAACATTAAAGGAACAGAAAGTTTGATTTCCGCCTTGATCTGTAGCGAGGTATTGCACTTCACTTGTTCCGAGATTAAAAGATGTACCACTTGCGGAACCAATTCCGCCCGACTGTGTAGCACCAGTGATGAGATATTCTACAGTAGGCGTGCCACAGTTGTCTGATGCAACCGGGTCAATATTTTGAACTACTTGAGAAGGAGTAGTTTGAGGAACAGTAATGGTAATATCATCTGGACAGACCAGCGTTGGGTCTTCATTGTCCACAATGGCTATCGCAGCATTGAATGTTTCAACACCTACTACCACGGGCAGATTAGGAAACGGCTGAGCCTTTGATGCCTCTATAGGTAGAGAAGGCATATTGCCAAATTGAATCAAACTATTGGTGCCTGGTGTGCCTATAATTCCAAAAGTAATACTGAACAATACGGCATCATCGGGCAGGGTGACTCCAGCGGATTTAAACCAGCTTAATGTCAAGGTATCATCAATGCCGCCAACTGGGCCAAAATTAGTAAAAGGATCCAGTCCAAGTGCTGGATTGAAATTCGTTAGACCTTGGAAATCCAGTTCATTTAGATCCCAAGAGAGTCCAAATTGCAGACTTGCAATTTGATTGAAATTTTGAGCTGTTATATCTACCCGAAATCCAGGATCATCACAGGATGCTTCACCAGTGATCACAAAGAGGCGTAGAATAGTATCGCGTATGGTAACTGTAAAAGCGCACAGTGCTGAATTTCCAGCATAATCTGTTATGTAATACTCGATACCCGTTTGGCCAATATTAAATATTGACCCACTAGCTGAGCCTAAACCTGTGCCTACAGTAGCTCCTGTTAAGGTGTATTTAATAGAGTCAATTGCGCAGTTGTCTGAACCAAATGGATCAATGTCCCCTACCAAAAGCTGGTTGGTCCCGGGGGGCACAATAATGAGTGTATCATTGGGACAAGTCAATTGGGGGTTGACGGCATCACTAATTAAAACAACGCCATTGGTAGTGTCAACATCAACCTCTACAATAATATTATTGACAATTTTACCACATGCAATAGCGGTATATTGGTTTCCAAAATTTATTGGAGCAATTAACCCCCCATCACCTTTTACAATAAAGGTAAGGGAGAACAATGTGGCCGTTTCATTTAAAGTCGCACCAAAAGCATTAAACCACTGAAAGGTTAATGTATCATTATCCGGATTTGGATATGGGCCGAAATTGAAGGGTGTTATCCCTATTCCGGCATTCAGATTTCCAATGGGGCCTATTAGTTGAAGACTGTTCGCATTCCAGGTCATACTGAAATCCAATGCAACAACTTGAGTGAAATCCTGGACCTTAATAGGTACCACTATGGTGTCCCCACATTCCGCATTATAGGAATCAACAAATAATTTCAACTCGTTTTGTGCGGAGACGAGTGAAAGGCTCATCACGGTAAAAAGCACACTAAATGTAGCTTTCTTCATGACTTTCAGGAACTTATCCATGAGTACTGTTTAACATGCAAATATGTGCAAAAAAATCGACTTCATTACATACGAACAAAGCTGTTGTATTATTAAACCCGGAGAGCGCAAACTCTCCGGGTCCAAATAGTAATTAGTCTTGTTGAATTAATTTACCTAAAGCTTTGTGATTTCCAGCTTCCAAAATATACAGATACAGTCCTGGAGTTGGAATTTGTGTCTGCGTAATTTGAATTGCATTCATTCCCTTTACTCCTGAGGTTTGGACCACAGCAACTGCCCGACCAGTAAGATCAGTGACAGTAAGTTTTACATCCATCGCATCGGGTAATGTGAATTCAACTAGGGTCTGGTTCGAAAATGGGTTGGGTTTATTTCCGATTAACGCAAAGTGTGCATCACCTTGGCCTTGGCCTGGAGCATCTTGGAATCTTAATTGAATGTTGCTTGTCTCACCAGATTGACGGTATGCAATACGCCCTAGGTGGTCATTACCTAAACTTAGAACACTGGCTAAGTCTACACCACCGTTCAGTACATCGAATTGCAAGGTAAAGAGAACCTCATTTTCCAAAATAGACTGTTCGATGCCATTGAACCAAAGGTGAGGCACAAGGCCGCTTGTAAGACTATTGAATCCAAAGTTGCTTTGTCCAGCATTAGGCAAAGCACCTGATTCAATGCCCTGGAATCGTAGTACCGAAGAATTGAAATTCCAGCTCATTTGATAGGCACGAATCGCATCAAAATTAGATGCAAAAACAGGCACGTCAATTCTAGCTCCTGTCTCAAGGACTATATTTGGAAGGATGAATGTTAATTCATTGCCGTTCCGAACATCTCCTGAACCTTCATTACCAGTTATTTTGGTAACATCAACATCACCAGTAACATCGCCCATTTTGACAGCAATGAAATCTGTATTGGGTTTGTCACCAGAGATATTATTGAAAGTAATCGACTCATCCCAACCAGTGCCCCATGGTTCAAGAGGAATAGGGAATGGGAAACCGGATAGGACAAACACCCATGACGTAACATTCGGAAAAAATGGTGCATTGTTCAAGATCGTACTCTGGAACTGGGCTATGTCTATTCCGTTAATCGCATTGTTGCCATTTTGATCAGCAGCAATGAGCTGGAATGAAGTAGTCAGCGGCTTGAGATTTGGTGGAGCAAGAATGTGCTGTTGGATAATAGCAAAGTCAAGTGATGTCACACCATTTGCTGGAAGGGTATCCTTGAATGGGGTAATGGTTACATTACTTCCAGATGGAACTGTAAATTCATAATACCCATCCACATCCGTGTAGTATATGCCAGATTGGGTACCCGTCATATTGACATACGTCCTTGCCACAGGAATCCCGGCAGGCGTCAGTATGCGACCAGAAATAGTATCGATTGGTGAACCAGCAACAAAGACAAACACACTAATTGTTTTTTTACAGCCAGTTACCAAATCTGTAATTACAATGGTATAAGTACCACTCGACAAACCTGTAATTGAAGGTGTTATTGCGCCTCCAGGTGTCCACAAGTAAGAGAATTGACCTGAACCACCGGATGCAGAGACCGAAATAGCACCGTCTTGTGAACCTGCAAAAGTTTCAGGAGTAACTCCTAAAGTGGTAATAATTTCTAATCCAGGACCAGCCGTGACATTCACTGTCGATGTGCACACATTTGTATTGCCAGCTTCATCGGTTACGGTAAGTGTGACGACTTGTGTGCCAAGATTTTGACAATCAAAGCTATCCTTGCTTAATTCAAAATCAAGCAAAGCATGGGGTGTACAATTGTCCCTACTTTGATCATCAACCTGACTTGTTGTCAAGATGCCAAATCCCTGAGAATTCAGACCAACAGTTACTTGGCTAAAGCAAACAGCTGTTGGAGTGGAATTATCAATTACACGCAAAATGGTTGTTTTCAGGCTGCTGTTTTGGCATCTGTCTGTCGCAGTAAACGTAATGGGGTACAACCCAGCGGGGTATTTACCACTAGCACTTGCATTGCCCGGACCATAAAAGCCATTATTCGTAATGGATATCACGGAGTCTGGCTGACAATCATCAACTTGAGCTACCAAAACAACTGGAACGGTACATGAATCTGCATTGAAGTCATTAGTGTATAAGGTGATGCTGTCAGGTAATCCTGATAAGACAGGATCCAAGGTATCAATGATGGATATCGTTTGTAAGTGAACAGTCGCATTGAGGCAGGCATCAGTTGCAGTCCAAATCCGGCTTATTGTATAAGCATAATCTGAACAGGTGAGGTTACTCGTTTTTGTTGAATTCACTGCAAACGTGATAACCGGTACTCCACAATTATCAGATGCCGCTAAACTGGCAGGTGATGGAATTTGATTTCCGCACTGTACAGTGATGTCTTGTGGCAATGAAGTTGTGAATGTAGGTAAGACATTGTCGAATACGGAGATCCGTTGTAAACAAGTGATATTATTTCCTGAGCCATCTATTAACAACCAGGTCCGATCAATACGATAACATATTGATCCGCCAATTTGAACGATGTTGTCTGTAAAGGTGAAGTCCGTTCCACATGCGTCCGTTATTATTGGTTCACCCAAAATCGCAGGATCAATACTTGAAGCACAACTGATGGTAGCATCTGGTGCACAACTGATCAATGTCGGAACAGTGTTATCTATGATATTAATTACCGCAGGACAAGTTGCTGTATTACCAGCTAAGTCCGTTACAGTTAACGTCGTGATCAAAGATTTGCCCGCATCGTCACAGTCAAACGTATCAGGGAAAACACTCAGTGTTACATCCGATGAAGAGAAAGGTGTAAGGCAGTTATCGTAACTTCCATTGTCTACAACTTGTGGAGGAATAACCAGTAATCCCTGTGGATTTAGCGGAAGTGTGATACTGTTAATGCAAACAGGTGTAGGTGGGGTTTTATCCTCAACTACAATAATCACGACTTTACTTGCACTGTTGCCGCAAGGGTCGGTTGCTGTAAAGACAAGTGTTGTATTTCCGATTGGGTATTGACCAGAGGCATTATTTGATCCCGAGGTATTGTTGGAACCTACATACGAAACAGTAATGTTAGCAAAAGCAGCACAATTATCAAACAGCTTTGCATTATCAACAGTCAGTATAATAGGGCCGGTACAGTTGAATTGGTTCGTTACAGTTTTGACCGTATCAGGCATTGCTGTTGTCCATACAGGAGCTGCAACATCCTGGACATTGATGACCTGCTGGACAGAGGATGTATTATTGTTCACGTCTGTTGCTGTCCAGGTTCTTACAATCGTGTAAGTGTAGAAATTACAATTAGCTGGATTGCCACCTTTTGTGCTGGTTTCATTAAAGAGGAAGGAAAGGACACCGCAAGCATCCGTAGCCAACACATTTGGTGACTGCGGTATAGACTGACAATTCGCCGAAATTGTGGAATTGGTTACATTAAATGCAGGTGGGGTAACGTCCTGAACTGTTACAGTAGCCATACACCAGCTACTATTTCCATAGGTATCAGTAGCGGTTAGTGTAACAATATTAGCACCTACATTCGAACAATTGAAACTCGAAGGAGCGACAGTTACGTTAGCAATACCACAATTATCCGTTATGCTTCCAGTTACTTGAGCAGGTACAATGGTAGCTGTGCCCGTACTATTGAGATTAATTGTCGTATTTACACATGTGACAATAGGATTAACAAGATCTTCTTCCACAATAATTTGTTGGACTTGTTGTACGCTGCCATTTGAACCAACATAAGTCCAAATTACAGTATAAAGTCCAGTAGTAAACTGGTAGAGTGGTGGGTTGAAACTGATCTGAACGCCCTTGTCAGGTATACCATTAATTATGGTTCCACAATCATTCGCTGTTGGAGGACTGACTACAAGAACCTCACAATCCGTGCTATCTTTTGGCAATGATGCCTGATCTGGAATTGGAAGATTAACATCATTTAAGGTTACAAAAAAGCTGCAATTGTCTGAAAGACCCAAGGGGTTTGGATCACTTACCGTAATTGTAACAATAAAGACCTCTCCATCAGCAGGGGTTAAACCTGGAACGTTGGATAATAATGTGCCAGCAGCAGGACTTTGTGTGATTATCAAGTTGGCAACACAATTATCTGAAATATTGCCAATGATACCTGTATAATCAGGTACAGTACCTGTTGCACAAACGGTATTCAAAGTCTGACTTGGCGGACAGGTTACACTTGGTGCCTGATCGTCAATAATATTGACATTAAAATTACAGACAGAACTGTTTCCATGAATATCAGTAACCGTATAGGAAATTATTGTATTTCCAATAGGGAACAGGGCCTGATTTAAGAGGAAAGGCGGAAAGTCAGGACCAAATGGTTGGAATGGATATACAGGAATGACAGATGGATCTGAAATATTCTGAATTATATTGTCAATTCCACAGTTATCTGCCACATCAAATCCATAAGTAGAAGACCAGCTTACTAAAGCATTGCAAGTGCCAGCTGTAGCAACCTGATTAATATCAGTTTGGCAGAAATTAATGGTTGGATTTTCATCATCAACAATGGTTATTTCAACCACACATTGTTCCTGCAGGCCAACACCATCGGTAACTGTCCATGTAATGGTATAAATACCTGTGGTCAATAGTTCACCTTCAAGTGTAGAGGATCCATTGTAATTGTTTGAAATAGTCGAACCCGGGCAGTTGTCTGTAAAGCTAACCGGATCAAATTCTTTACCAATGATTTCATATAGACAATCACCCGGGGTGTTGTCTGAAGTGAAATGAGTACCACTATTAGCGCAAACAATTTGTGGCGCCTGATCATCAGTAACGGTGATGGTAAAGGAGCATGTAGTGCTATTATTATGCTCATCAGTTACTTGGAAAGTTGCTACAGAAACACCTTTCAAAAGATTTTGAGACAGGACAGGATTGCCTAATGCCTGCAAGACATTTATGGTTGCATCAGGTTGTACAATAGTCAATGAATATTGTACAATATCACAGTTGTCGGTGACCAATGGTGTGTTTATGGTTGCTTGTCCATAACAGTCGTAACCACCATTATTCGAGGTGGTGATATTCATATTCATTGGACAACCACCAACGATGATAGGGTGTGTTATATCATTAATAGTTAATGAAGTAGTACAAATTCCTTGATTGCCTTCCAGGTCAGTGACTCTTAGTTCAACAACATGGATACCTACATCATCACATCCGAATGATTTCACGTTTGTAAATGCACCTCCATTAACAGCATATGCGTAACTGGCAATAGCACAATTATCTGTAGAACCATTATTAAAGTCCAGGGCATCTAATGTTACGGTTCCTGGGTTGGAGGAAGAAAGATTTACATTTTGAGCCTGACATTGTGCTGTTGGAGGTGTGATGTCATCTTCAACTACAATCTGTTGGCCTTGCAGCGTATTGCCACTAGCACCAATATACGTCCAAACTACATTGTAGAGACCCGTAGTATAGCGATAAACAGGCGGAGTAAGTTGAATGAGTGTTCCCTGGCTAGGTATGCCATAAATCACATTACCACAATCATTAGCTGTTGGTGCAGGAATATCCAATGTGCCACAATCAGTGTACGCATTGGTTAGAGATGCAACAGTAGGTACAGGCAGATTAACTTCATCGAGTGTAACATTAAATGTACAATCCGTTGATAAGCTATCATCTAAACCATCAGTTACAGTTATGGTTACCATAAATAATTCACCATCAGCAGGGGTTAGACCTGGAACATCTTCTAGTAGAGTGCCAGGAGCAGGGGATTGGGTAATCACCAGGCTGGAAGGACAATTATCCTGAATATTTGTAGCCAGTGGCCGGTAATCAGGAACCGTTCCCTGAGCACAAATTGTACCGAGGATTTGATCACCAGGACATGTAACAGTAGGTGCTTCAATATCGAGGATAGTCACCGTAAAGAAGCAAGTGCTACTGTTATTTGATAGATCAGTGGCAGTATAAACAATTGTTGTAACACCTACAGGGAAGCTCGTTTGGGGGAGCGAAAGGGCTATTTGGTCATACGGATTGTTATTGTTTATGGCCTGTTGTACGCCTATGTCAGAGATATCCTCAGTTATCGTCAGATCTGAAGAAAAGTCACAGTTATCTGTCCAACTGTTTTCTGTTGGACGCAACCAGGCTACATCGTTGTTACAGTTGCCTGCTATGTTTGGTAAAACCACATCTAATGGGCAGTAAATGTTAACAGGTGGTTCATCATCATTCACAATGATTTCAATCTCACAAGTTGCCACATTTCCGGCTGCATCAGATGCACTCCAGACTACAAATGTTGAGCCTTTAGGAAAATCTTCGCCATTGAGTGACTGCGAAAAGTCATAATTGTTAAAGAAGCCTGCCACAGCACAATTATCTGTAATAGAAACAGGGTCAAACTCTGTACTGGAAGTAGTGTACAAACAATCCCCGGGAATACCGTCGCCACTTGTAGTCCGCACAAGCGGAGAAGTAGGACAGGTAATGACGGGGGGCTGACCATCAAAAGTGGTAAGTGTGTAAGAACAAGTTGTTGAGTTGCCATTTGCATCTTCCAGCGTCCATTGGATATTGAAAAAATCATTTCCGAACAGAGGGTCTACTGAAAAGAAGCTGCCTGCCAATGAACTTGGGTCAGGACCCGGAATAAATAAGGCACTAAAAAGAGGTGTAACCGTATATGTTAGGGTATATGGACCAGGACAATTGTCATTAATATTGGTTGGATCAAGGGAAGTGTCCATGGATGATAAATTGTATCCACAATCATTCACATTTTGATCACCGGCCGATCCTGTTACAAGTGCAGGTGCAACAACGCACGTAAAGGTAGGTAGCTCATTATCAACAACTGTAATGGTAAAGTCACATGATGCCGTATTACCTGAAAGATCAGATGCTGTATAAGTCACTGTATTAACACCGAGTACATATGTTCCCGTACCTGCATTATTCGTATTGGCAGCTGATCCGGATGTTGAAGACCAACCTATATTGTCTATGCCACAATTATCAATGAGTTCTCCAGGATTTGGTTGATCGACCAAAGCTAAATAAGGCGCCACAGTAGGGAAGATTTCGGTCATAGTCAAGCCTGCGATTCCTGTTGTGGTGCATAGTCCAGGATCAGTATTTACTACGACATTATTTGGGCAACTAAGTGTAGGTGGAGTTGTATCAGGTAAGATATTTACCTGCTGGGTCTGCGTCGCGATGTTGCCATTTCCATCATCGTAGGTCCACAGAATAGCATAATTGTTTGGCCCATTAATTAGATATCCAGGTTGGCCAGGCCCACAGCCATTAGGCAAGTAGGTGGCTCCTGTTATCGTGGCAGTACCATAGATTACTGTCCCATTACATTCCGTTGCAGTAGGAGCACAAAGTAGATAGGTAAAACAATCCGTTCCTAAAGTTGTGGCCGGTTCGATGGTAGGTAATGGAGAAACATCAGGAACTGGCTGGTCATTATCAGACAATGTAACCGTAAACATACAATCATCTACGTTGCCACCTTTATCTGTTATTGTAAGTTTAACCTGGAAAGAAGAACCATCTACTGGTATAACTGGCGAAAGTATAGTGCCTATTGTAGTTCCTATTGCCGGCATTTGTGCTATAGTATATCCCGGACAGTTTTCATCTATAGCTGCAATATTTCCTGTAAAATTTGGTAGAGGAGTTGCAGGGCAAATAGAAAAGATTGTTTGATTTCCACCGCAGGTAATTTCTGGATCCTGGTCATCAGTAACGGTGACTGTAAAGCTGCAGGTCTTCATATTGTTTGCAGCATCAGTAACCTTATAAGTTAAAACTGAGACACCGACAGGGAAGGAAGCAAATGAAACATTGTTTGAGGAACCACAGAAGAAATTAAATCCTGTAATGTTCACAGTTGGATCGTTTGGAGCAATGCCTTGCTCTAAAAGCCTAAAGCCAATTATATCACCAGGGCTTACTGCAAATGAAGCCGACCCATTAATTGTACCGGCACCCAATGCACCTATAATCAATGGATAGAATGTTCCATTAATGGTGTAGCCAAAGTCATCCGTTGAACCTAAGCCAACTGAATTGTAGGCCCAGTTAAACAGAATTACGCCTGGATCATTTACAGGAATGGTAATATTTGTTGTGGATGACAATATGGTAAGTGAAGCAGGTGCACCTGCCCAATTCGCCCCTGCTATAGGAAGAGAGGTCCAATTACCTGGGGCAAAGTCAACATCAAAACCAGGTTGATCATTACAACCACCTCCCTGAAAAGTAAGGATACTAATGGCATTGCCATCTGGGTCCAATCCATTCAGGTCTAATGTGAGTACTCCGGGACAGTTATCGCCATAAATTGCTTCATCCCAGATGGCATTTTGGAAGCAATTATCCAAAACAGCACTTAATACCTGGTTGGCTGGACAGGTAACCGAAGGATCTACATCGTCGACTACTGTGAAGGTGAAAGCATGTACACTATTATTACCACAGCCATCAGTGGCTGTATATGATATCGTATACACACCCGGTACATAAAATTGCTCTGCATTATTTCCGACGCCGTTTAATGAACCTCCAAAAGTAATTGGCGCAGATGTTATGGTCCAGGTGTAGGTAGGAGCACCTTGGCAATCCGAACTGGCAATGACCTCAATATCGGTAGTACCTGTCAGATCAACGCCACATACCATAGGATCTGTACCTAATATGGTCACATCAACCGGGGCTGTTGTGAATACAGGTGCATCAGTGTTTTGAACGAAAAGGTCAAGCTTGGCAAGCGGCAATGTCGGGCCAGGAACATTAATATCATTTCCAGCTGCATCTATCGCACGCCACCGCCGACGTATATGTGAGGTTGTTGGGCAAATCCAGGGCAAGATGTTAAGTTGGTCATGAAAGATCTCTGTAGGGTTTAGGTCACAATTGTCTTCAGCTACAGGAACATAGGTCGTTGTGAAATAGGTATTGGCCGTCCCAAAATTGGGATCATCACAATTCAATGTTACAGTCAATCTATTTTGAGGTCCATTATATATCATAGATGTGATCGCTGATGAACCCGGATAATCAGTGGGATCTACGCTGGGTGTTGTCCAGGTTGGATCCGTATTATCATCTACCTGAACGGTGAATTGGCAAGTTACAGCCGGGTTGCTGCCATCATTGACAGACATGGTGACAGTGGTGAGTCCCAATTGAAACACGACGGAGCTAAGGTCATTTGTAACTCCCGCTGACGGAGATGCACCATTATTTGCGGTATAACTAATAGGTGGTGTAGCACAGTTATCTCCGTACTCTAAAGGATTGGCCGCATCTAAAGGAGATACATTCGTAAATGTTAGTCCGGGAATGCTTGCTTCACAATTCGCATCAGCGAACACAACCTGCGCGGGAGGGCAAAGTATGGTTGGTGGATCAGTATCATTAACGTCTACAATCACATTTATGACAGCACTTGCGCAGCCACTTCCATTTTCAGCCCGCACATATAATGTGAATGGGAATGTAGTTGCATTACACACCAAAATTAGAGGAGTCACACTGAATAAGGTAAAAGGTGCGGCACCTGTTAATGAATAAGACAACTCGCACCCTGCATTACATGGAGCAACGCCGCCATTTACAGGATTGACTACTCCTGCCAAACTGGCTTGGGTAATGATAGCCTGGGTACCACTCATATTAATGGTATAATTAACCGGGCCTACTGCCGGAGCAGTATTACATTGCGCATGTACCGCACTGGTCGGGACGAACGTAAGTAGGAATGCAAGACCTATACCTGCAATGGCATAGAGCACTGAGAAGGGGTTTCTCATAGCAAATCGATTTGAAGGTTGTTGTTTGAATGTTGGGATTGCCTTGTAAACAGGCAGGCTGTGGGTGTAAACACACTGCATAAACTATTGGTTTTTAGGATGCTCCGATAAATGGTACACTTGTTTTTCAACAAAATATTCCAAATAGATCGGCTTTCAACGCGCTAAAGTACGCATTAAAACGAAATGTAATACGATTGAATAACCGAAATCAAGAAATTGATCCGGTATGAACAGTATATGTTCAGGGATTTGTGGTGCAATTTATGGGGTAGCATGTTGCAATGAAAGAGGGGAGACTGTAGAATGCCTAAAAATACCTATAAAAGGGTATGAAATCTAGAATTTAAATAGAAAAATCGTACATTCTACTTCTAATCTTTTTAATCACACTATTCTCCATCCGTATCCGAGGTTGTAGAAAGTCGTAACCACCCACAACATGTTGTTGAATTTGAAATAGCTAACTTTGGAAGAGTTGGTTTTGTATTTGTATATGCGCTCTCACGTGGGGATTAGGCCTTGTGTCTGGCGGGTCGTTGGAAAAATGGTTTTCGCCGGCGCCCGGCATCGCCTCATTTGCCGGCTGGGCTCGTTACTTTTTGTCTTGGCAAAAAGTAACCAAAAACCGCTGTCCTCGAAAGGCTCGCTGTCTTCGAATTTAGATTGTGGTCCATTTTAGGCGCAGCTTCGGATTTTACATTCCGTCACTTCGCTGACCTGAGCTTGTTTTAGGCGGGTAGGCGTGGATGATATCTAATGATTTCGCACGCATTTGGCGGAGGCGGAATCAGTGGATCCGCAATCCCACCTAAAAAGGCTCTCCCTGCGGGCCGGTCAGCTACGTACTTGGGGCGAGCTGTTCGAGGACGGTTTCAAATACACCCATAAACGAATAACCATTTAAGAAGGAAGAAGGATTGCCGGAAATTCAAACTTAAATTGATGACAGTATTGGAAAAACGCCTCAAAATATAATCTTTCAAATGCTTAATATTCAATGTATTATGAAGTAGTTTGATAGGAGAAAGTCTGAATAATCTGGGAATCTGGAATCGTTGATAGGGATGAGGGATGAGGAATCAGGCATGGACTAATAATCTGGAATCTGGGAATCTGGAATCTGGATCGAGGCGCGGAATGTGACTTGGATCAATTTCGGAATAATCTGGAATCTGGAAATCTGGAATCTGGAACGAGGCGTGGAGAGTGACTTGAATTCATTTCGGAATAATCTGGAATCCGGAACGAGGCGCGGAATGTGACTTGGATCAATTTCGGAATAATCTGGAATCTGGAAATCTGGTATCTGGAACGAGGCGTGGAGAGTGACTTGAATTCATTTCGGAATAATCTGGAATCTGGAAATCTGGAATCTGGAACGAGGCGTGGAGCGAGACTTGGATTCATTTCGGAATAATCTGGAATCTGGGAATCTGGAATCTGGAACGAGGCGAGGGGAGTGGCTTGAATTCATTTCGGAATAATCTGGAATTTGGGAACCTGGGGCGGACGAGGAAAAATCTGAAATAAGCCGACAGAAATTAATTTCTTGCACGCCTCAAAACCCTGCCTTGCCGGCAGGCAGGCTCAAAACCTACTCAAACCCTCAAAACCTCCTCTTCAACACCTCAACTCCTTCCTCCTCACCCCAAACAAATGTCTCTTCATCACTATTTGGGCGTTAAATCAGGGTGATTTCGATACCGGACTAATACCGGGTTAATACCGGACTAATACCGGGCTAATACCGGACTAATAGAATGTACGATTCCAGCGTAGCCCTTTATATTATAACGCTCAAATTGGTGGCAAAATTGGATACCAGAGTAAGAATTTCAAGATGGAAGTTACCCATGGTTTTACCGCCTTCTCATCTTCTCGACGCCATCTACTTTTTTGCTGATATTCCAAATAGCATTACCTAAGCCTCGCGCAGGGGCGCTCGGTTCGCTCACCGAATGTTAGCATTTTGTTGATGTGCTAAAAGGCATTTCGTAAGCCTCGCGCGGGGGCGCTCGGTTCGCTCACCGAATGTTAGCATTTTGTTGATGTGCTAAAAGGCATTTCGTAAGCCTCGCGCGGGGGCGCTCGGTTCGCTCACCGAATGTCCACTGGACATTCGCCCCTAGCAACGATTCCAGATTTCCAGATTCTCAGATTCCAGATTATTTCCGTTGATGTGCTAAAAGGCATTTCGTGAGCCTCGCGCGGGGGCGCTCGGTTCGCTCACCGAATGTTAGCATTTTGTTGATGTGCTAAAAGGCATTTCGTAAGCCTCGCGCGGGGGCGCTCGGTTCGCTCACCGAATGTCCACTGGACATTCGCCCCTAGCAACGATTCCAGATTTCCAGATTCTCAGATTCCAGATTATTTCCGTTGATGTGCTAAAAGGCATTTCGTAAGCCTCGCGCGGGGGCGCTCGGTTCGCTCACCGAATGTCCACTGGACATTCGCCCCTTACGGGTACGTGAGCTCATCCTCAAACCCTCCCTACTCAAACCCTCCCACAGTGACCCCGCCAGGAATCGAACCTGGATCTAGAGTTTAGGAAACTCCTATTCTATCCGTTGAACTACGGGGTCTATCGATCAAATTTGCTCTTCAGCGGGGCAAAAGTAGCTATCTTTCCTCGAAATTTTAGAAACCAAATAATGCACATTGAGGAACTAAGAGATTTTTGTCTCTCGCTGCCCGGGGTTGAAGAATCATTGCCCTTCGGTCCCGATACATTGGTTTTTAAAGTAATGGGCAAAGCCTTTGCATTGACCGGATTGGATAGTTCAGATTGTCGGGTCAATTTGAAATGCGATCCGGAAAGGGCCGTCGATCTAAGATCCCAATATCCTGAAACCATCCTCCCAGGATACCATATGAATAAACGCCATTGGAATACGGTGATCTGTGATCAGAACTTGTCAGGAGTTTTCATTAAGTCTTTGATCCAACACTCTTATGATTTAGTGGTATCGGGATTGTCCAGAAAAAACAAAATGATGCTTGATGCGCTGGGCTAAGGCTGATACGGTTATTGTAGGTGGAGGTCTCGCTGGAGCCTTAACGATGCACTTCTTGCGCAAAGCCGGTATAAATCCTTATTGGATAGATGCAGGCAAGCCATTTAACGCCACCAACGCTGGAGCAGGTATCATGAATCCCATCACAGGCCGGAAGTTTGTTTATTCCTGGCGGTTTGAAGATTTTCATGAGGTAGCAATGCAGACATACAAAGAACTAGAACTCCTGACCGGTTTGACGATCCTGCATAAATTGGAAATATGGAAGTCCTTGCATGCACCAGGTGATGAAAACAACTGGTGTATCCGGCAATCACAATCGCCCTACCATATATATATGCATGAGCCTATTGATGCGGCGTCTGTTCCCATCATTAAAGAAGGGTTCAAATTGGGGCGTATCGACCCAGTATATCGTGTAGATTTCAAAGCAGTTGTCCAGGCCATTGTCCAATTATGGGGTTGCCCGGATCCAGCGGAAATGCTACCTAATCGGAGAATGAAAATTGATGGGGTTTGCCACGATTTATCCGATGATGTTCGTTTAGTATTAGCCACTGGAGCCTTTTCTACGGAGCTCGTATCGCCATTATTGCCATTGCAGTCCTTGAAAGGAGAAGCATTATTGATCCATAGTGCGGATTTACCGGAAGATGTTATTCTACACCATCATATAAATGTGGTTCCCTTAGGGGCGTATCAGTTTTGGGTTGGACCGGCAGATACAAGACACCATACGGAGGATGGTCCTTCCGTTTGGGCCAGAAATCACCTTGAAACCACATTATCCCGATATTTCGACATCCGCTACGAAGTCATAGATGTTTATGCTGGCGTGAGGCCATCGACGCTTGTCCGCCGGCCAATAGTGGGATCAGTGCCCCACGGAACAAATACTTGGGTGATCAATGGATTGGGTACCAAGGGTGCTTCCATAGGACCCTTGGCAGCTCAAATCCTTGCCAAAGATTTGTCAACAGGTATTCATCCGGAACCTATGCTGAGATGGCCATGGTCCGGTTGTAAGATTACATGATACAATTTTCCAAAAAACGATTTAGACTGATTGCTGAAGGATTGATTTAGATTTTAGACAATCTAGTACAGTAAGATTCGCTTATCTTTCGACACATAAAACTGAATTATGTATAAAGATCAATTAATATATTTAGCCTTATACCTCAGCATTATTGGGTTATTTTTAGCTTCAGCCGGATGTATGAAGCGGGTACCACCATGTGTTGAAACACCGAGACAAGATTGTATTTGTACCAGAGAATATAACCCTGTGTGTGGGTGCAACAACAAAACCTACAGCAATCCCTGCGTTGCGGCTTGTGCCGGTATTAACAAGTATACACCAGGTGAGTGTAAATAATGATATCCTACATTATGACGAGTTTTGTCTTCCTTCCGAAAGGGATATACTGGCGTTGGTCTAAGAACTATTTGGTCCAACACGTTAATGCCTACTTTTAGGCCGTAAACTTATACGCAATGCAAGAAACAACCAAGTCAGATCAGGCGGATACTATCATACGCAACCATGTTGTGATGGCGATGAGCGCAGGGGTGATTCCTGTTCTTATCGCTGATGTCATTGCTGTAACGGCTATGCAGATGGACATGGTACGTCAACTCAGTGATATCTATGGGATTGCTTATGAAAAAAACAGGACCAAGGCCATCATAGGATCGTTGACAGCAACAGCATTGGCCCGGGTAGGAGCACGAAGTCTGGTAAAAGTCATTCCGGGAGTTGGATGGTTACTTGGTGGGATATCTGTTTCGGTATTTGCAGGGGCCAGCACCTTTGCCCTGGGCAAAGTGTTTAAAAAACATTTGGAATCAGGTGGAAACTTAACGGATTTTGATCCAAAAGGTATGAAGCAATTTTACCGCGATGTATTCCAAAAGGCAAAGGATATGATCCCACAATGGACCAAAGACACCCCTGAAGAGGAAAAACCAAAACCCTCAGAACAACCCATGCCTTCCCAAACGATAATGGCAAGCTTGCGAGAACTTGCAGATTGGCGGGAACGCGGTTTATTGACGGAAACTGAATACCAACGATTAAAGGAAAAACTGCTTTCCGGTGTACAGTAATAGTGGAATACCAAGCTAGCCAAACAGAATTCGCGCTTCCGCTTTTGCAGAAAGGTCCGTGAATTCGCCTTCTAAAAATTTAAAATAACCGGCTATACCGATCATAGCAGCATTATCTGTGCTATATGCCAGAGGAGGAATAAATATTTCCCAGCCTTTCTCACGACCAATTTCTTCAAAGCGGCTCCGAAGTTTGGAATTTGCAGAGACACCACCTGCGATAGTCAGTGTACGTATGTTGTAATCCTTTGCCGCCCTGGCTAAAGTGGAAAGGAGGATTTCTACTATATGGTGCTGGACGGAAGCACAGATATTGGATAGTTGAGACTTCAGAAACATCGGGTCCTGCTGAACACCTTGTGCAATAAAGTTCCGAACGGACGTTTTGAAACCTGAAAAACTGAAATCGTAGCCAGCTAATTTTGGATGTGGAAACGAATAAATGGCTTGCCCTGAGGAAGCTAATACGTCAATCTGAGGGCCTGCCGGGTATTCAAGTCCCATTAGTTTGCCGGTTTTGTCAAACGCTTCTCCGGCCGCATCATCGAGCGTGGTGCCAAGTTTTGTCATGTTGAGATGACTTTCTACAAGCATGATTTGGGTGTGCCCACCGGAAACAAGCAAACAGATAAATGGAAACTCGGGATATGGCTCGTTGGCAAATTGGGCTAACACATGAGCGTGTAAATGATGGACCTCAATGAGTGGTAGATTTCGACTCAACGCCAAACCTTTTGCAAACGAAACACCAACCATTAATGAACCCATTAATCCGGGCCCTCTTGTGAAAGCTATCCCGGACAAGTCATTTAAGGATAAACCAGCTTGTTCTAACGCTGACGCCACTACAGGTACAATGTGAACTTGATGCGCTCGGGAGGCTAGTTCAGGTACAACACCGCCATACATTGCATGGATATCCTGACTAGTGGTGACATTGCTGAGGACTTTTCCATCTCGGATAATAGCTGCAGATGTGTCGTCACAGGAGGACTCAATAGCTAACAAAACAATTGACATGGTATAAAGGTAGAGGCATTCTACATTGCAAAGTGTTATGAAATCAAGCAAAAACCACGAAAAAGAAATCTTAAATTTTAGATAACAGGAAAATGCCTATACTTGCACATTAAAAAAACGCACGATTTATGCGCCTGATCATTAACATCCTGCTTGTGCTCGGTATCGTTGCCGGCATATATTTGCTCGTCAATTCTATTAGAGAACCCATCGCTTTTAGCGCGGAAAAGTCCAAAAGGGAGGTGGCCGTCATTGAAAAGCTAAAACAAATCCGGCAAGCTCAGGAAATGTATCGCAATATAGTCGGTCATTATGCTCCTAATTTTGACACTTTGGCTATGGTTTTGAAAAACGGTAGCTTTATGATTGTCCAAGCGTTTGGTGATCCGGATGACCCCACAAACACCGAAAAAATAAGCAAAGATACGTTATACAAGCCAGCTAAGGATTCCCTAAAAAGTCTGGGTTGGAATGTCGACTCTCTTCGATTTGTACCTTATGCCGATGGCGCCGCATTTGATTTGAAGTCAGATACGCTGACCTATCAAAGCACGGTTGTAGATGTGGTTGAAGTAGGGGTTAAACGTAAGGTATTCATGGGTGAATTCGCGGATAAGCGGTTTTCTAAGTATGATGATAAATATGACCCTGAGGCACCCATTAAGTTTGGCAACTTGTTTGCTCCTAATACAGCGGGCAACTGGGAGTGAGGCTAAATGACCTTTTGGCAATGCGTATACGCCTCCAATATCCGGGGTTTATTATCGACTATCACACGGGTGAACAGCTAAAGACTTCAAATTACACTTCGGCACTTCCACCGGTCTTGTCTTTACCCTTTTCTACAGAAGGGGATCAGTCGTTTTTATATGTCGTTGATTCTCGCCATTTTAGTTTGATTCCAGATGAATTTTATGATCCTAACTATCATAAAGACTATCTGGTCCAACTTGGAATGTCCTCCGATTGTCCCACTGGGGTGAGTTACATACCCTCTTGGAAAGGTTATCTGGTATATAGCCAAGAGAATATTCCACCAGGGGAAGAACTAAATTGTACGATTCATTCTGTTTGGGAAGGACTTTTCGAATATGCCTATAACGTGCTTACTGACGACGGCCAACTTGGTTTATTCGTACACATTACCCCGAATCAAATTTATCTGATTGGAGGAGACCCGGAGAAACTACAGTTTTTCAACTCATTTAATGTGCGGGATCCATTGGATTGTCTGTATTTTATCTTACAGGCCATAGATCGAATCAAAGTTGGGACAATCAAAATTCCAGTCTGGCTTTCCGGACAATTTGCGGAGGACTCACCACTCTATCGGCTGCTTGAGCAGTATATAGTGCATCTGGCCAAAGCACCAGGCGTAGTTATGCCATTGAAGGGTCTAGAGTCCACACCACCACACCAGTATGGTGATTTGAGTAGCTTTGCAGCATGCGTATCATCAGCGGCCAATTAAAGGGCAGACGGATCCAGCCCCCTGCTAATAAGTGGCCAACCCGGCCAACTACAGATTTTGCGAAGGAAGGGCTGTATAATATTCTCCAAAATAGGTTGGATTTTCAGGAGCTCAGGGTATTGGATTTATTTGGTGGCGCCGGGAATCATACCTTTGAATGTCTTTCGCGTGGATCTACAGATGTTACCTACGTTGACAAACATTCGCCCTGTTGCCGCTTTGTCACGGAAACTGCAAAATCATGGCATATTGATGAATCACTTTTAGTCCGAAATATGGATGTGTTGAGTTTTCTCAAGCTTGCGCAAGAGCCATATGATTATATTTTTGCTGGTCCTCCCTATCAATTTCCATTGATCGATAATCTGCCCGATTTAGTCCTACAGTCTGGTTTACTTGCCGTGTCAGGTGTTTTTGTCATGGAACATGATCCGACACATCGTTTTGACAAACATCCCCGGTTGGCAGAGAGTCGGAATTATGGCAAAACAATCTTTAGTTTTTTTGAATAACCAGATTATGAACTTAAGATTCCTTTTTTCAGCGATAATGGTTTTTACTTCATTTTACCTATACGCACAGGAGGAAGTATCCTGGACGGGAAGATGGGAGGGCGTGTTGACTCAAAATGAAGGCGGCTTTGTACCTGAATATAAGATGATTTTACTGCTTTCGCAAGAGGGTGGGCAAATCACCGGGTACGCCGAAGTCTGGTATGGGAAGGATGTATATGTTAAGACAGAAGTCACAGGAACCATTTTGAATAATTTTTTTATTGAACTCCAGGATGGGCATACTTTAAATAAAAAGGATCTGAAAGACCAGGTTTATTGTAAAAAAACATATCAATTGGTACCTGGTAAAAAGGGAAATAAATCCCGGTTAACGGGAAAATGGCAAGGTAAAACGGATATTGGTAAATGTATACCTGGTTCCATTAAGTTGGAGCGAAAATCCTCAAGGGTCTGATTAACCCGGTTCATTGACGTACTTTTACCGTTGAACGATCACTAATGTTATGCATCCCTCGGATTACCTAAGTCCTCATTTGGCAGAGGCTTTTTTACACCTGTATAAGCAGGATTTGCCCCTCAATACCTTCCAGCTTTCACCAACCAGGAAGGAATTCTCCGGGGATTATACCCTGTTGATTTTCCCATTAATCAAATATACCGGTAAAGGGCCGGAACCCGCTGGTCTAGAAATAGGGGAGTGGTTGCTGGCAAATACCGACAGCATCACAGGATATAATGTCATTAAAGGGTTTTTAAACCTCACACTCAAACCAGACTTTTGGCATCGTGTGACACAGCACTATGCCTGGCAGGATTTGGTTGCTTTTTTGCCTAAAAGTGAACGGGTTCTGGTAGAATATTCATCACCCAATACCAATAAACCGCTTCATTTAGGTCACATCAGGAACATACTTCTGGGTTGGTCCACTGCCCGGATTATGGAGAAGGTCGGTTACGAGGTCGTAAAAGTGCAAGTTATCAATGATAGAGGTATAGCCATATGCAAAAGCATGCTGGCATGGAAAAAATTTGGCAATGGCGCAACGCCGGAAACAACCGGCATAAAAGGTGACCATTTTGTAGGCAACTATTATGTAGCCTTCGAATCCGCTTTCCGCGAAGAGTATCATTCCTGGCAAACTTCTGAAGAAGCCCAAGCACTGTATAAAAATCATGTTGGATTAAAAGGCAGTGACCATCAGGATGAAGATGCCTTTTTCAAAGCCTATAAAAATGATTATTTTAACACCTATAGTTCCTTGGGTAAGGAGGCCCGGGAAATGTTGCTCCTATGGGAAAAGGGCGATTCTGAAGTCCGTTTTGTATGGAATCAGATGAATAGCTGGGTTTATAGCGGATTTGACACGACCTATGATCGTCTGGGTGTCCATTTTGACCGGGTTTATCGGGAATCAGAAACCTATATTTTAGGCAATGACCTGGTTGACAAAGGGTTGGAGGATGACGTTTTTTACCGGAAGGAGGATGGTTCTATCTGGGTCGATCTAACGGCTCAGGGGCTGGACCACAAGATCCTGCGTCGAAGTGATGGTACATCGCTATATATTACGCAGGATCTTGGTACGGCTGAAGTACGCTACCGCGACTTCCATACCCGTCGGATGGTGTACGTCGTTGCAGACGAACAAAACTATCATTTCCAAGTGCTTTTTGCTGTCATGCAATTACTGAAAGCGCCTTATGCAGAGGGCATGTTCCATCTTTCTTACGGGATGGTTGAGCTGCCTACGGGTCGTATGAAATCAAGGGAAGGGACCGTAGTTGATGCGGATGATTTGATGGATGAAGTCATTCTTGAAGCAGAAAACGCTGCGGTAGAACGCGGGGAATCAGCACATATTCCGATCCCTGAACAAACTGAGATATATAGAAAAGTGGGGCTCGCGGCAATGAAATTTCATATCATTAAAGTGAATCCTCGAAAGCGAATGGTCTTTGATCCAGTGGAATCCGTTGATATGCAGGGTCATACAGGACCTTACATTCAAAATGCCTACGTCCGCATACAATCCATTCTTCAAAAAGCGGGTCATCCGGATCCTGACTTTTCAGGAAATGCATATGTTTTTGCAGAGGGCGAACGAGATCTGCTTGTGCTGATGGGCGAATATAAAGCTACCATTTTACAGGCTGCAGAGCAATATGATCCGTCCCATGTTGCCAATTATGCTTACACGCTGGCAAAAGCTTTCCATAAATTTTATCACGAATTCCAAATCCTTCGTGCGGAATCGGAGGATGCCAAACAGTCGCGTTTGGCGATTGCAACGGCAACAGGCAGAGTCCTGAAGGATGCGATGGATCTTTTAGGCATTGAAATGCCGGACCGGATGTAAGGGAAAAGGACTTTTTCCTGTTTTATTTGGAGGAAGTAGTTACTGATCAATGCTAATTCAAGCGTTTTTTAGGTACGGCTATCCAATAGGGACTACTTTTGCAATTCAAAATTTTCACATGACCCAGACGTCCGACAAGGAACCGCTTAATTTTCTTGAAACGATAATCGAAGAGGATATAGCTTCCGGCAAACATGATGGAAGAGTGCTAACACGTTTTCCTCCGGAGCCAAACGGTTATCTGCATATTGGCCATGCTAAAAGCATTGCATTAAACTTTGGTTTGGCAAAAAAGTACGGAGGGAAGACTAATTTAAGATTTGACGACACCAATCCGGCGAAAGAGGAACAAGAGTATGTCGACAGTATCCTTGAAGATATACGCTGGTTGGGCTTCGAACCGGCCACAGTGGTGTATTCTTCTGATTATTTCGACCAATTGTATGCCTGGGCAGTCCAACTTATCCAAGAGGGTAAGGCCTATGTCGATTTTTCAACGGCAGAGGAAATGGCGATTCAGAAAGGAAGTCCAACAGAACCGGGCACGCCAAATCGTTACAGAGACACCTCGCCAGAAGAAAACCTTGCGTTGTTTGAAAAAATGAGGATTGGTGAGTTCGGTGAGGGCGCATGTGTATTGCGGGCAAAAATTGATCTGGCATCACCGAATATGCACCTCAGAGATCCTTTGTTATATCGAATCAAACATGCGCACCATCACAGGACAGGTAATAAATGGATCATTTACCCTATGTATGACTGGGCGCATGGGCAAAGTGACAGTATTGAACAGATAACTCATTCAATATGTACACTTGAATTTGCTCCCCACCGCCCACTTTATGAGTGGTTTATCGAGCAATTGGGCATTTTCCCTTCAAAACAATATGAATTTTCCCGGTTTAACGTGAACTACACAGTGATGAGTAAGCGTAAATTGCTCCAGTTGGTAAAGGAAAATCATGTCAGGGGTTGGGACGATCCACGTATGCCGACCATATCCGGATTGCGTAGAAGAGGAGTAACACCTGAAGCTTTGGTCGATTTTGCAACACGAACTGGTGTAAGTAAGCGGGAAAATCTCATTGAGATGTCCCTCCTTGAGTTTTGTATTCGGGAGGATCTGAATAAATGTGCGCTTCGACGATTTGCAGTGCTCGATCCACTGAAAATAATTATAACCAACTATCCGGAAGGTCAGGTAGATTGGATGGATTCAGAGAATAATCCGGAAGATCCTGAGGGCGGGCACCGGAAAATTCCCTTTTCGAGAGAGCTATTTATTGAAAAAGAAGATTTTATGGAATCACCGCCACCAAAATATTTTCGGTTGGCGTTGGGCGGCATGGTACGGCTAAAGTCCGGGTTTATCATACAATGTGACGAGGTGGTAAAAGACGAACAAGGTGAAATTAAAGAAGTGCTTTGTCGCTATTTTCCAGAAAGCCGGAGCGGCCAGGATACCAGTGGATTGAAACCCAAAGGAGTGATCCATTGGCTCAGTGCGCCTCATGCAAAAACAGCGGAGGTACGACTTTATGACAGGCTTTTCTCAGTCGAAGATCCATCTTCAGAAGAGGATTTCCTATCGGTTATCAATCCGGATTCATTGCAGGTCATTGAATATGCCTATGTCGAGCCAGCACTGCTTGAAGTTACTGTCGGTGAGCGGTTTCAGTTCACCAGGTTGGGCTATTTTAATGTAGATTTGGATACTACGCCTGAAAAAATTGTCTTTAACAGGACGGTTACACTTAAGGATTCCTGGTCAAAATCGGGCGGCAAAAGCTAATAAGATTTGCAAGAAGTGAATTTCTATAACCCGAATTACTAGGGAGCAGGTATATTTGCTTTATGCAAGACGGTCGAGTCATTCTGGCCAGTAAGCCTTTTCAGATGGTCCTTGACCGTTTATGTTATGAGCTTATTGAGAATTATGATACATTTGAACAAGCCTGTCTCATCGGCATTCAACCCAGAGGCACCTTTTTGGCGGACCGCATAGTCGCTCGGCTACAGGCCATTCTCGGAGGCAAACAGCTTATCTATGGTAAGCTGGACATAACCTTTTATCGCGATGATTACCATCTCAAATCATCCCCGATTCTTGCCTCTGAAACATTATTAGATTTTCCGATTGAAGGTCAAAAGGTGATCCTTGTTGATGATGTGTTATATACGGGCCGTACTATTCAAGCGGCGTTGACGGCTTTGGGCGATTTTGGACGACCGGCCACAGTCGAACTGCTTTGTTTGGTTGATCGGAGATTTAACCGTCATTTACCCATAAAAGCAAATTATGCCGGGCTCAGGGTTGATGCTGTAGATGAAGCATACGTGAAAGTGCTCTGGAAAGAACGAGATGAGCAAGATTTGGTGCTCATTTATCCCCAAAAACAGGTAATACAGCCATGACAGAAAATACACGTTTTAGTCAGGCTCACCTCTTGGGTATCAGGTCGCTACGACAGGAAGATATCCAGCTCATCTTTTCTACAGCGGCTCAGTTTAAAGAGGTTCTCAACCGTCCAATTAAGAAGGTACCTTCCTTGCGGGATATTACCATCGTGAACTTGTTTTTTGAGAATTCAACAAGGACCAGAATTTCATTTGAACTTGCGGAAAAGCGACTATCTGCTGATGTTATCAATTTTTCAGCTTCTGCATCATCAGTAAACAAGGGTGAAACCCTCATTGATACAGTGAATAATATCCTTTCTATGAAGGTGGATATGGTTGTCATCCGTCATCCTGCACCAGGTGCAGCCGATCTGTTGGCAAAAAAAGTAAAGGCTACCATTATCAACGCAGGGGATGGCACACATGAACATCCAACACAGGCGCTGCTCGATGCCTTCTCCATGCAAGAGCGCCTTGGAGACTTGCGTGGCAAACATGTCGCCATTATAGGAGATATTCTTCATAGCCGCGTAGCATTAAGCAATATCTATTGCCTTCAGCTCTTGGGTGCGAAAGTCCGCGTTTGCGGGCCACCCACGCTGATTCCCAAATGGATTGAATCCCTCGGTGTAGAGGTTTCCTATGATGTGCGGGATACGCTCAAGTGGGCAGATGTGGCTAACGTACTGCGGATCCAACTTGAACGCCAGGACCTTCGGTACTTTCCATCATTGCGAGAGTATGCGCAGTATTTTGGTATAAACAAAGGCTTGTTGGAAGAATTAAATAAGGAGGTCATCATCATGCATCCCGGCCCGATTAATAGGGGTGTAGAACTAACGAGTGATGTAATCGATTCAGGTCACTCCATTATACTCGACCAGGTCGAAAATGGGGTAGCTATTCGTATGGCTGTGTTGTACCTTCTTGCGCCGCGGGAGAGACTTAATTAGCATTGTGAAATTTCACGCCAAAACAGCACCCAAGCAACTTCTAATCAACAGTATGGATCTTTGTCCAGACATGTATGACCAGGGATTTTGGAATCATCTGGTTTGGTTCTCACCATCAAAAAATAATAATCTAAGGTTGTCTAAGTAGAAAACATTCTAATTTTGGAGACGTTCTTAGTATTTTATAAAAAAATCCAATCTGCATAAATGGTGATTATGATGCGCAACTATTTCCTTCCAGGCCTGCTGCTGTTGTGCAGTCTGGCCTTGAATGCTCAGTCGGGATATGAGTTGAAGGTGGAAATGAAAAATTATCCCCACGACTCATTATTTCTTGGCTTTTACTATGGCGACAAGCAGTATTTGAAAGATACGGCTGTCATTGAAAAGGGGAAGTTCGTTTTTAAGCAGGACGAACCTCTTAAACCGGGTACGTATCTCCTCATTTTGCGGCCGGATAATGCCTTCGTCCAAATCAATATCAATAAGCAAAATCAAAAACTGGATATACGTTTTGATGCGCAGGATGCGGTAAACACCATAGAAGTAAAGGGCGATAAAGACAATACAGCCTTTTACAAATATGTCCGCTACCTGAATGAATTAAGACCAAGGGCAGATGAATTGCGTAAAAAGTTGGAAAATCCTGATCTCCCGGCTGAAGAGAAGAAAAAACTGGAAGACCAGTTGAACATCCTGAATGCAGAAGTGCTCCAATTTCAAAAAAAGATGGTCGCCGAGAATAAGGGAACGATGACTGCTATGATGATTGACGCCTTCATGGAAAGAACCATACCTGAGTTTTCTGACCTGGATACTAAAGACCGTCAAATAGCTCAATACCGGTATTTCATGGACCATTACTTTGATGGTATCGACTTTAGCGAAGAAGGAGTCATACGGACATCCTATTTTTTCCAAAAAGTGCAAGATTACGTTATCAAGCATACGGTTCAGATTCCGGATTCTATCAATAAGGCTGTAGACCATGTGATGGAAAAGATGAAAGGAAATGAAGATGCGTACAAGTACTTTCTGGTCCATTTTGTTAACCACTTCGCGAAGTCAAATATCATAGGAATGGACGCAGTTTATGTCCACATTGTTGATAAATATTATGCTAATGGGGAAGCGCCATGGGTAGATGAGGAACAACTGGGCAAGATGCTAAAAAATGCCGATGCATTGCGTCCGATTTTGATAGGATGCATCGCACCGGATATAAAAATGGAGCGTCAAGACGGTTCAAAAGTTTCCCTTCACGACATTAAGTCCCCTTATACCGTGTTGATTTTTTGGGCGCCCGATTGCGGACATTGTCAGAAGACGATGCCCAAGGTTATTGACTTTTACAACAACTACAAAAATCAAGGCGTGGAAATATTCTCTGTTTGCACGAAACTTACAGATAAAGTCCCGGATTGTTGGAAAATGGTGGAAGAAAAAGGCATGGGCATATTTTTGAACGTGGTGGACCCTTATCACCAGTCTAAATTCAGCACATTGTACGATGTGCGATCTACGCCACAGATCTTTATCCTGGATGACAAAAAGGAGATCCTTCTTAAAAGGATTGCTACCGAACAATTGGAAGAAGTGATGGGCGAATTGTTAGAGCGGAGGAAAAATATCCAGGACGAACTAAAATAAGGCTACTCCAAATTAGAGCAGCCTTAATTTCCGTTTTATCACAGCAGTAATTTTATCTCCAGATCTTGAAGATTTAAGGACTATTCCTTTTTACCCAAAGGATTCCACTTCTTAAGTTTCTCCTTGATCTTGTCCGCTTCTTGCTTGGCTTTGTCGCCGCCTATCTCTTCCAGTTTTTTTGCGGCTTCATCGCCTACTTTTTTGGCAGCCTCCTCTTTAGCTTTGGCTAAGGCTGAGTCAAGTTTGGCTTCGGCTTGGCCTCGGAGTGTGTCTACGCGCTTTTCTACCTCTTTTTTAGCCTTATCCTTGATTTCGTCCACCTTTTTCTTTGCAAGACGCTCCAGGCTATCCTTGGCTTGTTGGCCAATGTTAGATGCCTGATCCTTTAGTTGGCCCCCAATTGTCGTTCCTGTTTCGCCCTCTGAGCCTAATACACGAAGGCTATATTTTGGGTTGCTCATTGTACCTGTCATCCCAACGGCAAGATTTATAAATTCGCCCAAACCCACATTCAAACCCTTTTTAGCAGCTTCATTTTCTATCCATTTAATGCCTGTATTTGCAGAGGCAGAGATCCCTGTTTTGTCCAGATATTTTCTGGGAATTTTGGCTTTTACCTGGTAGTCCATATCCATATCCAGGCTATGTTTTCCGCCTATCCTTAGCGCGATGTCTTTATAGTTGTGATCGAATTCTTTGAGTTCAACTACACCTTGTTTTATCTCAAACCAGTTTTTTGAATTTTTGAGATCCATTGATTTGAGCTCAGCAATATTTAATTTTTCTGCTAAGCCTTCCAGCGGTTTGAATCCTTTGATAATACTATTAAACGTCTCCAGGAAGCCGGCAGCATCCAGACTGGAAGGAATAGGTGTCATATCACTGGAAAGGAGCCCATCCATGACCATGCTGGTTGAAAAACGACCCTGTAAATAAGATCCAATTGGTGCTAACTTCCGCATGGTATTGAATTTTTCAAAGACCTGTTTGAAGTCGAGCTGCTGCAAATCATATTTAAAGTGAAATCCTGGCTTAGTAATATCCTGCGCATTGTAGGATCCGCTCATATTTAGTTTGCCGCCTAACCCATCTGCCTCGAATTCCTCCAAAAGCGCAATTTGATTGCCCAAAGCCAATTTGGTGCGGACATTTCGTAGGTCCAGATTTGTATAAATCAATTGACCAATGGAGGCATTAGTACGGACTTCAATATCAGCAGGAATGGCAATAGGTGCATAGGGTTCATCTTTGGATGTTTGACTTGGTTCGGGAGCAGGCATAAGTTCATTCAGGTCAAGAAGTCGCGCATTAAGATTCATCACTCCCCGGAGAATGTCAGTCCCTGCCATCCAACCAAATAGGTTCTCAAGCTGGCCGTTTATATTGAAATCAGACTTGCCCAACCTGCCCGAAAGTTCAGTCGCTTTAAGCGAACGAGGTCCGGCATTACCGATTATTTTTAGATCTTTTATTGTCATCCCGGATGAGACTAATTTGCCTATGTGGGCATTCAGATTCAGGTCAAATTGTTCGGTGGGCAAGCCGACCGCCAGGCTGTCATCCTGTGGTACGGTGGTGACAGTTTCATTATTGGGTTCAGACCATTCGTCCAAATCCAGCAAATTGCTCCTTATATCAAATTTTCCCTTTAAAGTCCGTTCGGGATGAATGATGGCCAGAATATTGTCAATGCGCGCCTGGACAGTCAAGTCACTTTTCCCGGCTTGGATAGTTAGGTTCTTAGCGTCAACATATTGGGGCGTAAATTGTATTTGGCCTGTTCGAATTTCAATTAAGGGTTGCCCCTCCGCTTGATAGCGAATATTTTCAAGGCGGGCGTCTCCAGCAAGATTTACCTGGTCATATAGGCCTTGATCCAGTGCAGACATTCTAGCAGCAAGTTGAATGTCGGCGATAATTCGTCCACCTATAGTAACCGCTTCAATAGGAAAAGCCTGGCTGAGCATCAGCAGGTCGAGTGTTCCTTTGAGTCCGGCTTTTACATCAGGGTCCGTCAAAGGTTCCTTGAGATTCAAAAACCCGCTTACCGGCTGGTTATCTATTTGAAAACGAAATGAAGGAAGATCAATGACAAGGTCATTTAAGGATTGTTTTGGCTGATCAAGCGTGAGATCCAAATCAATCTGGTCAATCGCATGTGGCAACGACGGATACTTTATTCGGCCATCTTTAATGGTGCTTTTTACATTGAAAGCAGGCATGGACAATTCATTGTAAGTGCCTTTTACCCAAACATCCAGCGAAAAGGTTCCCGCCGATTCCAGATTGGCATAATCAGCCGTATATGCGCCTGGGATGATGGACCACAAATCACTCACCTTATTGGATGGCGATGAGACACGGAGGTCTAATACAATATCATCTCCGGGCATTTTAATGCTGCCGTCCATTTTGATGGTCAACGCATTGATGGTCAGCGCATTCTCCTTGAAAGCAAATGCCATCGCTTCCAAGTCAATATCCAATATGGCATCCATAGTCGCACGTGCATTGGTGAAATAAGCCGTACCATCGTAGATCAAATTGAGTGTATCGATCTTCGTACGGGTATCGAGCTCAAATCTTGTGCTAGTGAAATCACCTGATCCCTCATGATCAAGTCCGGTCATCGAAAAAAGGACTGGCATAGTGCGATCTTCATACCGCAAGGCGCCATCCTTCAGACTATATGCTTCTATTGCTCCCTGGATGGCCGAGGTGGTATCTAGATCATCTTCGGCCAAGGAGTCAGGGATAGTAATATCATAATTTGTCTGCCCATCTTCCAATACCAGGATACGAATATCAGGCTCCACCATATGTATTTTCCGGATCCGAAGTGGCGCATTTTTTTTAATGAGATCCCAAATGGAGAGCGCTACTAATGTCTCCTTACTTTTAAATAAAGGATATCCCTCAAAATCCTCCTGACCTGTAATGGATAATTCGGTCAATTTAACCGAAAGAAGTGGAAATTGCCGAAATAGAGATACATCCACATCCTTGAAATCTACTGTGGCTCTAAGGTTGCGATTTGATTCTTCTTTGATCACCGCAAAGATTTCTTCCTTATAAACTCGGGGTATGATGAAGGCAGCAGCCAGAAACAAGAGGATAAAACCAAACAGGGCTATAAGTGCGAACTTCAGGATTTTCATAGGTATACAAAGATTGTGGTGCTATAACGTATAACTTTGACCCAAAGGTTTATGATTAGTCATTTTTTTATTGTACCTCGATGACAGAAAACAAGGTAATGAACCGGCACGTCCATTTTGTGGATAGCGATTTGGCATTGAAAGGGTTATGGGATGTCCTGGACAAAGCAGAATGGTTAGGTTTTGATACAGAGTTCATTGGTGAAAACAGAGAAATTCCGCTCTTATGTTTGTTACAAGTAATTACCGAAGATGCGATCTGGCTCGTGGATACCATTCATGTGCCTGAGTGGGAACAATTTGGACATTATTTGACCAACCCGGATATCCTAAAACTTACACATGCCGGCGAAAATGATTACAGGCTAATGTACCAACTACTGGGCGTTTTGCCGCGCAACACCTTTGATCTTCAAGTAGCGGTTGGGTTTACAGGTCTTAGATACCCCGCCTCTTTGACCAATATTTTACTGGAGGTATTGGGTATTAGTTCATCCAAAGGCTTTACTGTGGCGGATTGGACCATTAGGCCCTTGCCGGAAAAGATGAAACATTATGCCATTGAGGATGTGCGGTACCTGGAACAACTTTACTCGGTAGTTAGCAAAAAGTTGGTAAAGCTTGGCCGATTGGAGTGGGTGAGGGATGAGATGAAGCAGTGGGAAGTAGAACGTTATTATCAAAGTGATCCGCTCAAAAAATTACTGCAACAGAAGTCAATCGCGGGTTTTGGCGAGGCAGAAAAATTATTCATGATGCGTCTAGCTATTTGGCGGGTCGAAGAAGCAAATCAATCCGGGCGTAAGCCGGATGAAATCCTGAATAATAAACAACTCATGGAAATGGCAAGAGTCATTCATTCGGGTAGTGAAGGGTTGTTTCGAAGTCGCATCCTGCCAAAAGCATTTATTCGCACCATGAAGGACCAGTTGCTGAATTGGTATGGAAATCCCCCTACAGCAAATGAACTGGCAACCTTGTATGCTTATGCCCCAAAGGATGTCGTTGAACCGGCAATTGAGTCGCAAACGTTATTGGTTCTTCAGCTTTTACAAACATATTGTATGGGGGAGGAGATGTCCATTGATCTCCTATTGCCTGCCTCGGAATCTAAAAAGTATCGCATTTTCCCTGATTATAGATATACAGGATTATATTCAAGTTGGAGGAGTAATTTCCTTCCTGATGTTTGGAAAGCACTTTTAGAAAACAGAGCCAGCCTGAAAGTGAGTATTCAGCAAAACGGTATTTTACTTTCTCACGCCTAAACCTTATGGAACCGCTGTTAGAAATATCAGGGCTCTCCGTTAAGCTCCATAATTCAGGGCATTGTTTCGCTGTACTCTCTGATATCCATTTAAGTATATATCCAGGACAGGTTACGGCATTGTTGGGAGCTTCAGGTTCAGGAAAATCCACTTTGGCGGCTTTGATTACAGGCGCCTATCCCAAGGATTTATATTCCGTGGAAGCGGGTAACATATGGTGGAAGGCGGATGGCCAGTGTATGGATTTACTAACCCTCCCTGTACAAGCGCGAATGGCGTTGTTGGGAAATAAAATTACCCAAATCTATCAAGAGCCGGATGCGGCGCTGAATCCTGTTTTGACGATAGGCAGCCAACTTGCTGAAATGGCAACGCATGCAGATCAAATACAAAATATAAAAGCATTATTAAACCGATTAGGGGTCGATCCAGCGGTATATTGGAATCGCTATCCCTGGCAACTTTCTGGAGGCCAGCAACAAAGAGTGTTGCTTGCATTAGCCTTATTTCCCGAGCCACAAGTCATCATAGCTGATGAGCCTACAGCAGCCTTGGATCGCGCACACCAACAAGAATTCATAAACTTATTGAAAGAATGTCTGGTCAATAGGTCAAAGCCGGGTATACTTTTCATTACACATGATGAACAACAAGCTTTGCAACTTGCGGATCAAGTAGTTGTCCTGGAAGAGGGGCGGATTGATCAATCAGGTCTGCCTGACACCATTTTATCACAGCGACTGCATTCTACCATAAAATATGGTGGTAGGTTTTCAGATGAATCCCCGTTGAACGACCACTCAAGAAGTCCTATTTTGCAGGTAGAGCATTTAAGTGGAGGGTATCAGCCTTTAAAAAAAGTAATTCATGGAATTGATTTTAATGTTTGCCCGGGTGAAATAATGGGTATTGCCGGTGCTTCCGGATCCGGGAAATCCAGTATCTTAAGAGCGATTCTTGGGTTGCTACCCTGGCAAGAAGGTACTATTAGATCAAGGGGATTAGTATTAGACGAGGAACGAAAACGCATGTTGTGTAAATTAATCTATCAGGATCCAGGGCGTTCCCTAAATCCGGTCATGACTATTGGAGCAGCTTTTGATGAATTGAGTGCTCCCCATGAGACCAAAGGCATGGATCGAATACTTCAGGTGCTTGAAAAAGTCCAGCTTGATCAAAGTATCCTGGGCAAGCTGCCTCATATGTTTTCCGGAGGACAAAAACAGCGTATTGCCATTGCAAAAGCATTGTATAGTAACCCAGCGGTCTTACTTTGTGATGAACCGTTTTCAAGTCTTGACGCAGAATTACGGGGTGAATTATTGGCATTGTTGAAGGATATCGTTAGGAATGAAGGCATCGCAGTGATTTTGGTTGCGCATGATTTGCCCTTATTATTCGATGTTTGCGATAGGATAGGTCTCATACACAAAGGAGGAATGATAGCTTTTGATCGGCCGAATGCGCTTATGATATCAGAAGACCCCGAAGTCCTAAAATTCATTCACGAAGGATAATTTATTTATGGCGGACAACTTTTAGTCGGGCAATTCCGTTCATTGGTCGATACTAACGAATGATTCTCTGGTTTTTATTATTTTTGCATCATGACTAACCACACTAAAAAAGCGCAGTTTTTCTGGGTTCTTCTGGTCGCAGGATGTGGCGTCAGTATTTGGATGTACTCCATCAACTTCAACAAGTCATTATTGGAAGTCAAACAAATGACGGTAGTCGAAAAGGTTAACGAAGAACAATCCAGAAGCCTTAGCATGGAAGGTATTGTCATTTCTCTGGCCAAGGCGGTAATGCATGCTATGTTACCTAACAGAGGTTGATCCCTTTATTTTGATTCTTTTTTCATTTTTTGCAGGTATCTGGTTATACCTACTACACTCATCCAAGGCGGATTGGCTTTATCATATTGGTCTCTATGGATGCTATCCATACCTTTTTCGTAGAAGTCTTGATGGATATAGGTTATAAATTGGTCCGTGAGTGTAGGTAAATCAACTTGGACTTCCTGCCGTGTAAAAAAGTTTACCCATTGCTCTAGTGCAGCTTCCAACATTTGAAGGTGGTTCCTTTTATTTTTTACTGGTCCGAAATGGGTCAGGACTAACTCCTCAACGGGTAGTTCCCGCATTAATTGAATAGTGTGTTTCCAGGATTCAAGATCAAATTCAGGAGGTGGGCATGGAGGGGAAACCAACCCATCACCAATACATATGCCTGCAACGTCGCCTGTAAATAAAACCTCATCTAATTGCCAGGCAATATGATGAATGGCATGGCCAGGTGTGTGGTGAGCGACAAAGGTTTTCTCGCCAATGGATATTACTTGTTGATGAAAGACTGAATTTAACTGTTTGAGAGGAATTGCTTTCATTTCGCCCCACAATTTATCCATTTGTTCCAGATAAATCCTTTTTGCGGAGGCTATAAGTCGGGAAGGATCATGTAAATGGTCCACGCCGGCAGGGTGCACATGGATTGTGGCGCCGTGTTCGGCCAATGCCCAGGCAGCTCCTGCATGATCCAAATGGATATGCGTGAGGAGCACATGCTGAATATCCTTTAGTTTGATACCTAAATGATCGAGGCTGCGTGTTAAAGTAGGCCAGCAAGAATGGGGTCCGGATTCAACCAAAACATAGCCAGCTGTTGTTTCAAGGAGAAATGCAGCTATGACCTCTGGTAAGCCTTGAAAGCCTAAATCTATGATATGATAGGGTTTTCTGCTCATGTTTAATTGTTGAGTAATCTTTCGGCCTGGTTTAGGGGCTCATCTACGCATCCAATTAGGCCTTCACCCCAACTAACGCCATTCAAAAAGTCAACAACTGCCATTCGGTTTCGGCCCTCTGGTTGGATTTCCAGTAATTCGATCCATCCGTCGGCACAGGCGATTTTAAGAAAACGAGGTCCTGACCAGAGGGTGCCAGGGGCGGCACTATGCTGCTCAGATAATGGCCTTAACTTAAAAACCTTGTACTTTTTTCCGAGGAAAACAAACCATGCAGCAGGGTAGGGGCTCATTCCTCTCACCCAGTTGAACAACTTCAATGCCGACCAGTTGAAATCGAGGACTGCCGTTTCTGGATAAATTTTGGGAGCATGCGAAGCGAATTCATCAGATTGTCTGCGTTTTAAGACAGATCCTTCTTCGATCCAATGCATTGCCCTAACCAATGCGCGAGCACCAATGTACATCATGCGGTCATGGACAGAACCAGTCTCTTCTTCAGCACCTATTGGGATATGTTCCTGATGAATGATATCTCCTGTATCGATATCTTGTTTAAGAAAAAATATTGTTACACCAGTCTCTATCTCACCATTCAACACGGCCCAATGTATTGGAGCAGCTCCACGATAATACGGGAGAAGACTGCCATGTAAGTTAATGGTACCAAGAGACGGGATAGACCATACCGCCTCCGGCAACATTCTAAATGCTACGACTACAAACAAATCAGCATGATAATTCTGTAACGATGCAATAAATGAAGCATCACGCAATTTTTCAGGTTGTAATAAAGGGATGGCCCTATCCATTGCGAATTTTGAAACAGCACTAATGATAGGTGCTTTACGGCCCCGACCGCCAGTTTTGTTACTTGCAGAAACTACTGCTACGACCTCATGACCTTCATTTAGTAGTCTCTCTAATGAAGCAACAGCAAATTCGGGTGTTCCCATGAAAACAATGCGCATCTTCAGCTGATTATTCGGTTAGAAACATTTTGGTACTTTTACAAAGGTAAGCGTGTTAATTTGGATTCACTTTTATGTGACCACGATGTGCAAGTCCCAGTTCGATTAGCTTGAAATGGACTGTGTTTTAGATAACAAAGAAGGGTCACTATGAAGCAGTTAGGGAACAGGCGTATTTATCCGTTTGGAAGTAATAAAAGTAAACATGGAAGCTAAAATTTTTCTGGAAAACCTACGAGATCGGGTCCAGCCTGAATCTATTGTTGGTGAAGATTCCAAAATCGCCTTTGATCTGGCAGGGGAGAGAGGTGGCCAGTATACATTGATCATTCGAGAGACTCGGATTTGGATTGAAGATGGTCTGCACGATGATGCCCCATGCGGATTAAAATCGGAATACGACACCTTTCTCCGTATTGTGAATAAGGAGGAAAATGTAATGATGGCTCTGATGATGGGCAGACTCCGGATTAAAAATCAGGGTGAAATGATCAAATACGCAAGGATTTTGGGTTTTATGTAAAGTTGCTCAAAAGCGGTATGGTTTTAGTCGCCAGTAATATCTGGAAGGAATAATTTCCGTTAGATTTGGCTGCTTTTCCATTTTATCCTCAACAGGATCCCGATGATTGTGGGGTCATGGTGCTGCAAATGCTTTGCAGTTACTATGGCTTGGATATAGGCGATGGTAGCTTGCGGCAATTAATCAATGTTCCGTATGGTGAAATCAGCCTACTCAGTCTCAGTAAGGCTGCTGAAGCGCTCGGATTTGAAACAGTACCATTTTATATCAGCCTGGAGGAGCTCGGCCAGAAAGTTCGTCTGCCCGCTATAGTACACATACAAGGCAATCACTATGCTATCCTGTATAAATGGAACGAAAAGTATGTTTGGCTTGCAGATCCTGCAAGAGGCAAATACAGACTAACTCAGGAGGAATTTCGAGTACTTTGGTTAGTCAACAACCGGGGTGTTGTACTTCAGTTGAGTCTTCCACAAAGCCATTCGATCAAGTTGCCTGAGGAGATTGTTAATGAGACTTTCTCACCCCAATTTCTATGGCGGCCACAGCTAACTGTTTCCTCTTTTTTTCAAATTGGATTCACGCTAGTGGCCTTGTTTTTACTACTTCAATGGTTAGGCGTATTATTCAATGCCATAGCTACGCAACAAACCGGGATAGCCTTTCCCATTGTTATGGGGATTTCCTTTTTATTATTAGGGGCAATTTACCTATTGGAACGATATGGTAATTTATGGGCAGAAGCAGAAACATGTCGTTTGCTACCCCACCAAAACCAAAGGAACATTACCATTTTTCCTGAAAGTCTGGAGGAAAGGCTCTCAAGGATCAAAATTGAACAAGTTTACAAACTTAGGATTACTGCTATGTGTCAATCTCTGCTAAAAATGCCAGTAATCATGGGGGTTATCGGCTATCTGGCTTGGCAGGCTTTTCCTATTGCGACAGGATTATTGGTCTTAACCATTTGTCACATAGGTTATTTAATTGGGACGGAAAAGGCCTGGCTAGGCAATTGGTATATACGATTTACAGGTTTAGTTTTTACTAGTCCAGCTATTGATAATCCTTTAAGAGACCATTCGATGACGATGGATACTCAAATCAATGCTTTAAATAAAAAATCTCTTTATCCCGAGGGAGGAATTTTGTTTTTGGGGTTTATTACGGCAGCATGTCTAATCGTTTATGCTTGGGTTGAAAAAGTAGATGCGGCCACATTTTTGGTTTTACTAGTCGCAGCATCATGCTGGCTAAGAGCTCTCAGCGTTGTAGCGAGCGGTGTAAGAGCGTGGCATCTACGGTATTTTGGTGTAATTGAAAATGAAAACCATAAAAAAGTTGAAGAGATCAACATACCTACGCGATCAGGAAATATTCAGTACAACCTGAACATTGGACATGGGGAATGGAGAGAACTATTAATCCCATCAGGAAAATCAACATTTATTTTAGGCAAGCCAAGCCATTTTAGATCTAAGGTTCTGGAATGGCTATTAGCTATGGAAATTGATGAAGGAGGTCGACTTTTAGTTGGAGATATAGAAATCGGTAAACAACAAAGGTTGTCTTTATGGAAAAAAATATTAGGACTATGGGGCGAGAAGGCCTTTGGGAAGCACATGAAGGATGCCAAAATGACCTATCCAGACACCACCTTCAGCCAAGAATGGTTCGGTATATTTAGAAAAGACAACGAAATAGACGAGTATGTAGGCAAACATGTTGAGGGAAATTATGATATGGACGGCCCCGATCAAAAAAATTGGCAGATCCTACTTACTCAATGCATACAAGCTGATCCAGATATTTTTGTTCTGAACAAGCCGTTTGATGATATGGAACCATTCACCAGATTTATACTCTTAGAAAATATTGTAACCGAACGAAAAGGTAAAACAACGATCATTGCAACTGCTGGAAATGAATCTGCAATGGTCGCAGATTGGATTATCTATATCCAGGGTGATATCATTTTGGACCAGGGTACCCCTTCAGAAGTGATTCAACGTCAGGGGTTATTTTAGCATATGATGATTGTGTTTGGATTATCTATAGAGGCCGTAGATAAGAACTTATTAAACAAATGAGAACCATGTTATGATTCCATATGAGACGGATAAGGTTAAAACAAATGAAAGGGGCTTGGTTCATTTTCCTATTATTGTCCTCGCCTGCCTTTTAGGTGTTTTGGTAATGGCATCATTCGCCCATTCTGGTGAAAAGGGAATAACTGGAATGTTAACCAAAGACTCAACAAGTATGGTAATTATACCTGTTGGTTATTATCCTTTGATACCCAACGGGGCTTTGGTAAAAGAAGCAGATTTGATTGGCTCTCATTTGTCGGCTGGAGAGCGCGAAGCGATCATTTTGATTAAACGTTTACTTATACTAAAGGAATATAAATTGTTGTCAGATAGCTTGTTAGTGATAGAAAGTCAATTGCACTATCCGAAATGGATGAATGAATTAAGGAGCCGAATAAATCGGGTTGCCAGGCCAGGTAAGTTTCGCACAGTCAGTGCGACAAAAACCCAATTTTACTTAAAAAAGTTACAACATAAGATTGATTCGTTGCAGGTGGATTTGTTTCAAGCGCAACAGGCATGGCAATCAAAAACAGGGGATCCAGATCAACAACATCGCCTTGAGCTAATCCATTCCTTGGAAAAGGGACTAAACAAGGCCAGAAAAGATATGGTCAGACAAATCAGCCAAACGGATATGCCGAAGGGTAAGCAGCAAGGAACAGCACAACGGCAAGTAGAAGTTGAGCCATTTATTATGCTGATGGATAGTATCCTGGACGGTACACCAGTCTTAAGCAAAAAGTCCGGCTATATTTATTTTCCAACGAGCATTGCTGAGGGGAAATTGAACGTCTATGAAATCTTAAATCAAAAAGATGTTTGCAAATGGCGATTTACCCCTTTCGACAAGGACATGTCCCCCTTGGACGCATATACTCAAATCGAATTACACGACAAGGAAACCAATCAAATGATAGTCGGGGAGGTGCTTTCCAAATCTGAAAGCAGTCTGCATATTCTGCTTCCCATTTCAATTGTACACAATGACAAAACACATTGGACTATCTTGCCGGCAGGGTCACAAGCCACAAAAAACCTGCTGAAGCAAATGCTTGTATGGCACTGTGATTAATGTCTAGCGGATTGTAGCTCCATTAGATTAAAGCAAATTGATCTTGTTTTTGTGAAATCTAAAGTACCTTGCAGCGGTCTGTTTCGCTATGAGTGAACTATGAATATTTTAACAACCCAATTTGATTTCTAATGACGCATAAAAAAATAAAGCAAATCCTTAAGGTTACTATTTTAATGTTAGGATATGCTGCACCTCTATTCCTGATGGGACAAGAAGGGCTCTCAGAAGCCAACTACCGCATTTATGCAACAGCAATAGGCAAGGAGGTAACATTGAAGGAGATTGCTGCTGAGATGGCCTCTCATGATGTTTTATTTTTTGGTGAGGAGCACAATGATAGTGTGACACATTATCTCCAGGCCCGGATGCTGGAGGAAATGCACAAAATGTATGGTAGTAGATTAGCCCTTTCAATGGAAATGTTTGAACGGGACGTGCAAGTAGTTATGGATGAATATCTGGCAGGAAGGATTAGGGAAAAACATTTCACAAAGGATGCCAGAGTGTGGAGTAATTACAGAGATTATAAACCAATGGTGGAATTCTGTAAAAGCAATGGGCTGGAGGTAGTTTGCGCAAACGCAGCTAGCCGCTATACTAATTTGGCGGGACGAGAAGGTCAAAAAGCATTGGAAAATCTACCAAAATCATCAAAGGTAAATTTTGCACCCTTGCCCTATATGGAGGCAACTGGAGGATATTACAATAAGCTGATGGAATTTATGCACGGACCGGCGCCATCTTCTACTGACTCGGCTGTCGTCCAGGTACCTGTGGCAACGATGGGTGGGTTCAATCTCATAGCTGCTCAATCCCTTTGGGATGCAACTATGGCATGGTCAATAGCTGAATATACCAAGCGTAAAGCAAACAAAAAGAAAAAAGTGTTGCAGTTAAACGGCCGATTTCATAGTGATAACCGCTATGCAATTGTTACACAACTAGCCCATTATGCGCCTAAATTAAAGTCATTGGTTATATCATCAGTATCAGATGATTCATTCCCGACGATAGATTGGACCCAATACAAGGACTTAGGAGACTACATCATCGTGACAGATCCCAAAGTGCCAAAAACGTTTAAATCGGAATAGTTTGTAGTGTGAATACAATACTGGATAAGGCCTTAATTAAATGAAACAACCCTCTATTGGAGGGTTGTTTCATTTAAATCATCCACAATAGACAGATCACAGCTTCGTGTATTACAAATGAATTACTTCATCGTAGGCAGCAGCAGCTGCTTCCATGACCGCTTCACTCATTGTAGGGTGAGGGTGCACAGTTTTAACGATATCCATACCAGTTGTTTCAAGTTTTCGGGCTACTACGACTTCAGCTATCATTTCTGTTACATTCATACCAATCATATGCGCGCCTAAAAATTCACCGTACTTCGCATCGAAGATGACTTTCACAAATCCCTCCTTTGCCCCGGAAGCACTTGCTTTGCCAGATGCGGAAAAGGGGAATTTGCCTACCTTTATTTCGTAACCAGCCTCTTTAGCGGCAGCTTCAGTAAAGCCAACAGAAGCTATTTCAGGACTACAATAGGTGCAGCCGGGAATGTTGTTATAGTTCATTGGTTCAGGATGGTGACCGGCTATTTTTTCGACACAGATAATGCCTTCTGCACTGGCAACATGCGCAAGAGCAGGCCCAGGTACGATATCGCCAATAGCATATATTCCCGGCACATTGGTCTGATAAAAATCATCAACAAGGACCATTCCCCGATCCATTTTAATGCCGATCTCTTCAAGGCCAATTTGTTCTGTATTGGGTGATACACCTGCAGCAGAAAGCACAACATCACATTCAAGTATCTGTACAGCACCATCTTTTCGACTTTTGACAGTGACTTTGCAAGTTTTGCCTGATGTGTCAACTTGTTCTACCGCACTATTCGCCAATACTTTAATGCCTTTTTTATTGAAGATCTTTGTTAACTCTTTGGAGATATCGGAATCTTCTCGAGGCACAAGGCCTTGCTCCATGAACTCGACAATCGTTACTTCTGTGCCAATGCTGTGGTAGAAGTAGGCAAACTCCACGCCAATGGCACCAGCACCTACTACGACCATTTTATTTGGTTTTTTTGCAAGGCTCATTGCTTTCCTGTACTCGATGATCTTTTCACCATCAATCTTCAGATTGGGCAATTCCTTGGCACGTCCACCCGTAGCTAGAATGATATGTGGCGCCTCATAAATTGTCTTTTTCCCGTCTGCATCTGTTACTTCTACCTTTTTACCGCGGAGTAACTTTCCACTACCATTAATAATGGTGATTTTGTTTTTCCGGAACAAGAATTGAATGCCCTTGCTCATACCGTCAGCGACTCCTCTGGAACGTTGAATCATTTTACCAAAATCAGCCTCAGCGCCTTTAACGGTAATGCCATAATCCTCAGCATGTTGAATATATTCAAATACCTGAGCACTTTTAAGTAACGCTTTTGTGGGAATACAGCCCCAGTTGAGGCATATTCCGCCTAGTGACTCCCGTTCGACGACAGCAACTTTTAAACCTAATTGGGATGCACGTATAGCTGCAACGTAGCCTCCAGGGCCACTACCAATGACAATAAGATCGAATTGCATGAATAAAATTATAAGGGTTAGAAGGCCAAATATAGGAAGGATCTTCCTTTTGGGTGATTTGATCTCTTGTGTAGTATCAAGCTTACATTATTCCCAAAGCCAGAAGAAAAATTTGAATACTCTCAGGGAAAAACAACATGGTCAGCAATAGTCCGGATAGAGCCCCATATAAGTGGGCATCATGATTAATATGATCATTTTCACGACGTGAAGCCCATGATGAATAGGCCAGATAAGCCAAGGCAGCTACAATACCATAAATGGGAATGATGCCATACAAGTAGAGAAGATTCAGCGGATAAAAAAGGACATATGCAAACAATACACCAGAAACAGCACCGGATGCACCGACACTTGAATATGACGGGTTATCCTTGTGTTTTAAGAAGGTAGGAATACTTGAAGCAATAAGGATAATGAAGTAAATTGTCACATATTTTATCCTACCACCTATTGGACCATCAAGGCTCATAAAGGTCTCTTCCACCACACTTCCAAATTGCCATAAAACAAACATGTTAATGCCAAAATGCAACCAGTTGCCATGGACAAACCCGGAGGTTAGCCAGCGTTCATATTGGTGTCCATGAACCACCGCATAAGGGCGGTCGGCCCATCGATCAAAAAATTGATGATCCTGAAAAGCCATATAGCTTACAATGAGATTTAAAGCAATTATGATAAGCGTAATACTCATTCATTCAATTATTTAGTGTATTAAAATGAAGTATAGAATTAATCATGGTGATAAGGATGGTTATGTAGAATGGTAGCAGCTCGATATAGCTGTTCTAAAAAGACCAATCGAACTAATTGGTGATTAAAGGTCATTGGGGATAAGGATATAGCCCCTTGTGAGCGATTTCTGAGCGTACTTGAAAAGCCATAGGCTCCTCCGGCTAAAAAAATGATCCGACTACTCGCGCGCATCCGAAGCTTGTCCAGATGATGTGCAAATTCGCGCGAACTATAAAGTGTTCCGTTTTCGTCGAGAAGTATGAGGATATCATTTGGGGAAAGGGCTTTAATAATTTGGGCAGCTTCTTTTTCAGGCGCATCGGGGCCAGTTCCAACATCCCGAAATTCCTTCAGCAATATGGGCATTATCGGCTTTAAACGCAATGCATACATGTTCATACCTTCAAGCACAAAGCCTTCCCAGGTCTTTCCAGTAAACCAACATTCAATTTTCATGCTGTGGGATCATTGGAATTGTCAATGAATGAACAAGGAGTTGTGGCCGTTCAGGATAACGTTTCTTTAAAAATTGGCTAATGGCCTTTTTAAGGGAGTTTTGTTGTTTCCCCTCCATGGTGGCAAAAAGGTTTTGGACTACAACTGTGCTCTTGGGACCTATATGTTGGTCCAGATATTCAGCCAGAAACTGGTTGTAAACGTCAATAATCTGCTGTATATCATCGCCGGGAAATCGCTGGATGAAACGTTGAAAAAGTCGGGGAGAATGACTGGCAACGAGAATTTTACTTAGTTCAGTCCATTCTTTTCGGTCGCAATGGATTTCGCTGAGCATGACATTTCGCTCGTAGGTAGCCGGAAGGGCAAGTAGAATTTGCCTTAATTGAAGTAGGAATGCGGGCCATTTTTTTTCCGACAAAAGTTTTTTAGCAGCAGCAAGATCGTTGGGTTCCAAACTAGTTTGAATGAGGTTAAGCATGATTGCTGGTAATTCGCGCTTCCGGTGCATTTCCCAAAAGAGATTAGCCTTAATCCTAAGCAAAGCCATGTAATGTGGATACCAGGTCAAGCCCTCAGCCAAAAGTCGATCTGCTCCTTCAAAATCACCTGTATCCACTAATGTTTGGCAAAGATGTTCATACACTACTGGTGATAATCTGGGAAGCTCGAGTTGCTCAATCCATGGTCCTTCCTTTTGCTCCTTATTTAAGGTTTGATAATAGACTAAGATAAATGACTGGCTATTTACTTGCTTGGGCAGCCCTTTCCGCAAATGGTAGCCGATTAGGGCATTTATCCTTTGCCGACCAGTAGCAAATCCAGCATATGATTGTAACGATAGCAACAGCATTTGGATGGCAAAATCCTCTTTCATCAGCATGAAGGGGTTCAAAGTATCTAATAGAAATTGGAATCTAGGGGATTCTGGATCCAGGTTTTGTACAAATTCGTCCCGGGTAATTAATTGGATTATTTGCCGGATCAAAGCCGGTCGTTGTCTGAAAGAGCCGGATATTTGAAATTTTTGAATTAAATAGTTCAAATTGGCGAAAGCTAGGTCCTCAGTTTGTTTGATGAGGAGATCCTCAGTCTGGGCCAGGAGTTGTTTAATCAGTAGACGAAGAGGTTTGAGTGCTGGCTCTGGTTCAACAGCCAGTGAACCGTCATCAAGGATATAAGGTGCAAAGAGCTGCTCCAGATATTCTATATGGTGATGACTACCCATATTGTGAAAAAACCGTGCTTTAAAAGCGAGTGCAAATTCATTATCCACCTGGGCCCAATCCCTGATGAATTTTGCCTGGTCATCGGTTGGAACTAACAAAAGCAAGCGCTTCACTTGGATCTCGGGTACAAACTTTTTTTCTCCCTCCCTTTTTATGCGACGCTGGTCCCTAAGTCGTCGAAGCAAGAAGAGGACTGAGGCGACATGATTGCAGGGTAACTTTTTATGACCAAGTGAACAATCGCAGGTATGAGCCTTGAGAAAATTGCCCCGCATTTGCACTTCGGGTTCAAAGGTTTTATCCGTGCCGAGGACTCTGGCCTGCCACAGATGTTTATCTATTTCTCGAAGATGATCTACACGACCTTCCAGCAAGTATCGCTCAGCGGATAGTACAGTACTTTCCGGCAGTTGTACTTCAAGTAAATCAAGCGATAAGAGCGTTTTCAAGCAGAGATTTGGGTAAAAGGTCAAAAATAGATTAAACGTAGGTTATTGCCTGAGGTTTTGGCTTTTGTAATTGTCCAAAACACGAATTGAGGGGGAATTGATGTTAAACACGAAGAAATGTGTTGAATCGTCAAGAAATACTGACTTTTGCATGATGAAAAAGTTATTCCTGATACGTCATGCCAAATCAAGTTGGGATGATGCCGGATTACGGGACTTTGAACGACCATTAGCTCAGAGAGGCAAACGCGACGCACCTTTCATGGCCAATATATTGCTAAATATGTCAGTCCAACCTGATAAATTGGTCAGTAGTCCGGCCCAACGAGCCCAGGATACTGCAGTTCATTTTGCTAAGATCTTACATGTGGACCCATGGAATATCCAACTGATTGAAACCATCTACGAGGCACTTCCTGATACATTGCATGAAGTAGTCACTTCACTGGACAATCAATGGGAAACGGTGCTACTTTTTGGACACAATCCGGGCTTTACCTTATATGCGAACCGGTTTTCAGAAGGTTCACGTTTTGACAATGTTCCAACGTGCGGCATTGTATGTATCGAGTCCGATACAGAAAATTGGATTGATTTTGTTCCAGGTAATGCTAAAATAAAAGAATGGTTCTTTCCAAAATCTTTTGCTATATAGTATGCGCTTTAAGCATACTTCTCGCGTGTTCGTGCACTAAAGAATCGACATCATACAACTACGACCAGGATAAGTTAGTTGATGTTCTTATAGATGTGCACATTGCGCGGTCGGCCCTACAAAATGCGCCTGTAGACTCTCGTGATTCCCTGTATATTGCTTTATTCCAACAAATCTGTCAGATTCATCATGTCAGTAAGGATAGTATGTCCAATGATTTAGAACGTTTGACAGCTGATCCGGAATATCTCGAGTCCATTTATACCATTGTTATTGATTCCCTTGAGAATTCCCGGTTAAAAGAGCAAGCGGAGTATTAACCCAAATTTAATATGATGTCTGGTCCAAGCTGTTGATATCCTCTAATTTTGCACTTGATTTACTGGAAACGTTTTTTGAAATCGATCCGGGATCAAAGATTTTGATCTAAATAATTATTTACACATGGCAGAACGAATCCTGATTGTGGATGATGAGCCTGATATCGTTGAGTTTGTAACCTACAATCTTACGAAAGAAGGTTTTGAAACAGCATCTGCCGTAGATGGGGCTCAAGCGATACAAGTTGCATTGGCTTTTAAGCCTGACTTGATTCTCCTTGATATCATGATGCCCGTTTATGATGGTGTTGAGGTTTGTCGTCAACTTAGAGCCAAGGCAGAGTTCCAAAATACAATCATCGCTTTTTTGACAGCAAGAGATGAAGACTATACTCAAATTGCTGCGCTGGATATGGGAGGTGATGATTTTATCACTAAACCTATTCGTCCGAAAGTACTCATAAGTCGGATTAAAGCATTGTTGCGCCGACGGGAAAGCCAGGAGGATGAACATAAATTGTTGCGATTAGGTGAGCATCTATCCATTGATAAGACGAGTTACCAGGTATACCTCTCCGGTGAGGTGATTGATTTTCCAAGAAAAGAATTTGAACTATTACATTTTCTTGCCTCCAAGCCGGGAAAAGTCTTCAAAAGAGAGGAGATTTACCGAAATGTATGGGGACCAGATGTCATAGTAGGTAACAGGACGATTGATGTTCACATTCGAAAAATTCGAGAAAAAATTGGTCCTGATTACATAAAAACTGTAAAAGGAATTGGATATCGTTTTGATTTTTAATGGTTAACAAGAATTTCACCACTCTTCAAGTCGCCTTTTTAAGCGCGGCTTTAGCAGGCTTTTTTGTGCTCTTAACCTTGTCGTTGTTGTGGGTTATGGGCGTCCGGTTTATTCCGTTTTGGTGCTGGATTGCCTGCCCTACTTTGGCATTAGGCGGGGTTTTTATTATGACTCAGCGTCTGGTAAATTTTTTTGTTTACCGCCGGATTAAACTGATCTACAAATATATTCATGAGGTAAAGACAGATCCTGAGGGCAAAAAGAATCTCTTAACAGGAGGGGATATTCTCGAATCAGTTGAGCAGGAGGTAAAAGTATGGGCAGAAACGCAACAAAAGGAGTTGGAAACGCTCCGAGCACTCGAATCTTATCGACGCAGATTTCTCGGCAATATAAGTCATGAATTAAAGACGCCGATATTTAACATTCAGGGATACTTGCATACCTTATTGGAAGGCGGGCTGTATGACAAAAATATTAACATGAAGTACCTGGATCGGGCTGCTAAAAATGTTGATAGATTGGAAACAATTGTTTCTGACTTAGAGACCATAGCCCAGCTCGAAGCGGAGCAAATGATTCTTGAAATGGAACCATTTGATCTGAAAGGATTGGTGAAGGAGGTTTTCGAAGATCACGAGCGACTCGCGGCAGAAAAGGAAATCCGATTACAATTTAAACAAGGTGCAGAGAGTGATTTTCAGGTAATTGCTGACAGAGAGCGCATCCGCCAAGTTCTTAACAATTTAATAACTAACGCCATAAAGTATGGCAAAGCAGGAGGTATCACTAAATTAGGCTTTTACGATATGGATGATCGTATTCTGGTTGAGGTTGCTGATGATGGGATAGGCATCGAAGAGCCACATCTCAAACATGTTTTTGACCGTTTTTATCGGGTTGATATCAGCAGGTCTAGAGAGTTGGGCGGATCAGGCCTGGGTTTATCCATCGTAAAACACATCATCGAAGCGCACAAGCAGGGCATTACGGTTCGGTCTTCACAGGGGAAAGGATCCACTTTTGGATTTACATTAGCCAAGGCAAATTGACCTATTACCATTGCCCTTAATGCTATTTTTCAACAAGGCGGTATAAAAAGGTATAAGTTTACTGGAAGCTTTCTGCAATCCAAACCGTTCAGAATACGCATCTTTGCGCCTTCAAATCCCAGAATATTATATGCTTCACGTTTCAGACCTTCAGCTTCACTTTGGCGATCGGACCATTTTTGAAGATTTGTCCTTCACCATACAACAAGGTGAAAAAGTTGCCTTGATTGGTCGCAATGGGGCTGGTAAGACGACCCTATTTCGCATGCTAGCAGGAGAATATAAACCGGACGGAGGTCGTATTGATATTCCCGTGGGTTGGCGCATAGGTTATCTCAGCCAGGATATACAACCAGTTAAAGAGGAAACGGTCTGGGATATTGCCATGAGTGCATATGATGAACCAAAGCGTTTGGAAGCTGAACTTTTAGAGATAGAAAATGCGCTTTCAACAGGTACATTAGATGAAGAAGCACTTGGAGATGCACTCACTCGGCTAGAGGAGGGCCATCATCGTTTGCATGTACTGGGATGGGAGCAAGTGGATGGGCAGGTAGAAAAAGTACTAAAGGGCTTGGGTTTCAAGCCAGAACAGTTTAATAATCAGTTACGTACGTTTTCTGGAGGATGGCAGGTAAGGGTGTGGCTTGCCAAATTACTGCTTGAAAAGCCAGATCTAATGATGCTGGATGAACCAACCAATCACTTGGATATTGAGGCTATTTTATGGTTGGAAGGTTTTCTTTCCAAATCTGATATGGCTTTACTCATCGTTTCGCACGACAGGCGTTTTCTCGAAGCCTGTACGACAAGGGTTATGGAATTGGTTTTGAGTAGAATGGACGATTACCAGATGGGTTATGCCCGATATCTGGATGAAAGAGCCTTGCGTATGCAACAACGTCAGGATGCTGCAGAATCCCAACAAAGGAAGATGGCTCAGATGCAGGCCACAATTGATCGTTTTAGGGCTAAAGCAAGTAAGGCAAGTATGGCAAAATCCATGGAAAAGCAACTTTCCAAAATGGATTTAGTGGAGGACTTTCAAGTAGATAATAGACGGATGAATGTGCGTTTTCCCGCACCGCCGCGATCAGGAGAGCGGGTTTTTTCCGGCAGCCATATACGGAAGACATATGGAGAAAAGGTTGTTTTGAAAGACCTTAGTTTCCAAATTGTACGGGGTGACCGCGTCGCCCTCGTTGGCCAAAATGGCCAGGGCAAAACTACACTTGCAAAGATCATTACAGGGCACCTGACACCAGATAAGGGGAACATCGAAGATACTCATCAGGTTAACATTGGATATTATGCTCAGGATCAATCCGAACGACTAGATGGTAAAAAGACCGTGTTGGCCACATTGGAAGATGCTGCCGGACCTGAAATCCGGTCTCAAGTGCGAAGTATTTTAGGCGCATTTTTATTCTCGGGAGAGGATGTAGACAAAAAAGTATCCGTTCTATCAGGGGGAGAACGTGCCCGATTGGCCCTAGCCGAACTTATGCTTAAACCTGTTAACTTATTGGTATTGGATGAACCGACCAATCACCTGGATATGGCTGCTAAAGAAGTCCTCAAAAAAGCCGTCCAAAACTATGAAGGTACGCTTGTTGTAGTCTCCCACGACCGCGACTTTTTATCCGGACTATGCGATAAAATTTACTATTTTCGAGATGGGGGAGTACAGCCTTATCTGGGCGATATCGATACATTTTTGAAGGAGCAGGCAGTAGCAGATGAACGCATGCTGAGCAAAAGGTCCGCAAAAGAAGAAGTCATCCAGGATGTGATAGGACCGGATAGAGGCAGCCAGGAATGGCAGGATGCACGCAAAGCAGCTCGTCGATCACTTCAAAAGGCAGAAAAGGAAGTTGAGCGATTGGAAAATGAATGCCGGGTGATCGAAAAAGAGATGGCTTTAGATGGATTTTATGAACGTAAAGATTCAGCACAAATTCTTGCAAAATACCAAGCCCTGAAAGGAAACTTGAAACAGGCTGAAGCATCCTGGGAAATCGAGGTCGACCTAATGTCGGCATATGAAGATTAGCTGCCGTCTCTATGTTGAGAAATCAATCTTCGGAATGAATTATCATGAAGACCATCGTTCTAATTGACGAAGAACTGCCCTTAAATCTTTAGGTAAAGGTGCTTCCAGCAGGAGGGGTACTCCTGTTATGGGATGATTGAATGCTAATTTGGCCGCGTGGAGGGGTACCCTGTCAATCAGTGGTTGTTCCTCATGAGATCTGGGCTCCCGATAATGCTCTTTGAAAGAACTGAGGAAAACACCTTCAGCGCCACCGTAAAGAGGATCAACAGCCAAAGGGTGTTTCAGGTAGGCCATGTGAACCCGAATTTGGTGAGTACGTCCAGATTCAATCCGAACAGAAACCCACGAAAAACTTTTAAAATATTGTTCTACTTTATAATGGCTTACAGACGCTTTGCCTTTTGAAGCGGTGGTCATCCGACCATCGCCTGCGGGGTGGACGATGATTGCGCGGTCAATCGTACCTTCTTCAGGTAATATCCGACCCTGGAGGAGAGCCAAATATGTTTTTTTGACCTTGTGCTCCTCAAACTGCTTAGACATTGCAGCGTGTGCTTCTGGTGTTTTGGCAAAGAGCAACAATCCACTTGTATCCCGGTCCAGTCTGTGAATAATAAAAATTGAGGGAAAACGATCTTGTAAATGCCTGTAAAGATTCGCTTTATCCGGATGGAATCTATCTGGTAAGGTCAGTAACCGAGGTGGTTTATTGACAGCTATGAGGTGGTCATCCTCATAGAGGATTTCTGTTTCTTTTAGTAATTTATTCACCTTATGATTTCTCGGAATGTCTTCCGGTTATTAAGAAAAAATTCCCAAACAATGCTTCCATTATAAATACCTTTTTGATTAGGACGCGCTTTGATTCTATTCCTGTTGATTTCATCCAGATGATAACGCCGTTTGAGGATTGTCAAATGGACAGTCAGCAGAAAATCCAACTGTGCGCGTAAAACAGCAAAAATATGTTGGATTTTGCCTTGGAAAAGAAAGAGGAAGATAGCAGCATAATCCAGGGTCAAACGAGCGGGGATCTTCCACACAAGGTCAAGTGGTCGCTCATTTTTGGCCATGGTTATCAAAGAATTGCGAAAATTCAAATACACTTTTCTGGGGGAGTCGTAAGCAAGCGTGCCGCCACCAAGATGATAAACGTGTACCGAAGGATCTACATAAATTTTATACCCGGCACGTTTTAGCCGCCAACAAAGATCTATTTCCTCTAAATGTGCAAAAAATTGCGGATCAAATCCTCCAAAGAGATGGAATAAACGACTTCTGATCATAAATGCGGCGCCTGAAGCCCAAAAAACTTCGGAAGGATCGTCATATTGACCTGTATCCTTTTCTGTCACTTCAAAGACGCGTCCCCGGCAAAAAGGATAACCCAGGAAATCTATCCAACCTCCGGAAGCTCCGGCGTATTCAAAACGCTGGCGCTGTTTGTCGTCCAATATTTTGGGCTGACATACTGCAATTTCCCTGTCGCTGTCCATCGTTTTTTCTAGGGCCTTAATTACCCCTTCGCCCAGAGCGATATCCGAATTAAGCAAAAAGTAAAATTCGGCTTCAATATGCAATAATCCGTGATTGTAACCACCTGCAAATCCCCAGTTTTTCTGAAGCTCAATTACGTTGAGATCCGGATAATTTGCGGCTAGCCACGTCTGTGAACCATCTGTTGAACCATTATCAATAATATGGCATTCCGCACCACCATCCCGACATGCCTTGAGGACATCTTTGAGATAATGTTTCAAATGATTTATCCCATTATAATTAAGAATGATAACCGCTGTATGTTGAACGCCTTTGGATTGCCACTCCAGGTTTTTTACATCCTGGTCCTCCAGTGCATTTATTATGTGCTTCCGGTCAAGGTGAATTTGTGTCTGAAGCGCTTCTTTATCTGGGAAAAATTTGTCATTTCGGATGAAACAGATTACCTCAACAATTAATTGCTCCCCATAAATCTGCTCATTGAAGTCTAAAACATTCACTTCAATGACGCGCTGGTGATGCTGATCGACAGTAGGTTTTTGGCCGATATATAACATAGCCTTGAATCGCTGGCCTTGCCAAATCACATTCGCGGCGTAGATGCCATCAGGTGGAATGAGTTTATCCTTTTCTTCTATACTTATGTTTGCGGTTGGGAAGCCAATCGTGCGTCCTATCTGGTCTCCTTTAACTACTGTACCCGTAAGCAGATAGTGTTGTCCTAACAGTTTTGTAGCTAAAACAAAGTCTTGTTGACTTATAACCTTACGGATTCGTGTAGAGCTTATGGGTTCGTCCTCAACCTTGGCTCCAGTCACCTGAATGACCTCATAACCATACCGTAGTGCTTTCCAGCGTAGGAAACGAACATCGCCCTGACGATTGCTGCCAAATCGGTGATTGAACCCTATTAGTATATATCTAGGGTGAAAAAGATCTACTAAAAATTTGTCAATATACTCGTCAGCAGAAAGTTGTGAAAACTCGATGGTGAAGGGAACAATAACTAAATGGTCAATACCTGTTTCCTCCAATAGTTTGATCTTTTCATCCAGACTGTTTAGAAGTGGCATCTTAGCATCATGCGGATCAACGATGTTTCTGGGATGGGGGTGGAAAGTTATGACAACACTTTCTCCTCTCACTTGCTCAGCCAACTTTCGCATTTGACGGATCAGCTTGCGATGACCCTGATGCACTCCATCAAAGGAACCAACTGTAATAACTGCCTGCCTGAAAGTAGGCAGAACCTGTATGTCATAATGTACCTGCATGGCCGCCCAAAAGTAGGGAAATTGTATCGCTGTTGAAGAAAAACTGATTTTGTATTACCTATTATGGTCGTCATTGTTCACAACTACTTCAAAATATCGTTGTTTTGCACCTGAAATATGTTCTAAAGGTGCTCTTCGATAAATGAATTGACCTTTAATCATTCGAATGTTACACTATGGAAAGGACTGTTGATCAAATCATGGCTATCCTGGAGAAAATACAGGATCCACTCTCATCCAACCCGATCACAAAAATGAAAATGATTAGGGAGCTCGTGGTGGACGGAAATACAATCAAGTTTAATTTCCATATCACTCCTCGGCACAACCCTTACAAAACAGACCTAAATTTTCTATGCCAGTCTCATATCCAGGATGCTTTTCCAGGTGTAGAAATTCATATCCATTTTGTGACCATTGGTGGTGAAGAAATGCCTGATGCAGTTGAAAAGCCCTTATCCCAGATAAAAAACATAATAGCCATCGCTTCAGGAAAAGGTGGTGTGGGAAAGTCAACTGTTGCTGTCAACCTGGCATTGGCGCTAAAAGAACTAGGAGCCCGAGTAGGAATATTGGATGCAGATGTCTATGGTCCTTCATTACCTACTATGCTTGATCTGGTTGGCAAGCGACCAAGAGTGGAGGATTTTAACGGTAAGCCGCGAATTATACCTTTGGAAGCTTACGGAATGCCTGTTTTATCCATTGGTAATGTCGTCGAACCGGAGCAGGCTGTAGTCCTGCGTGGTCCTCGGCTGGCAGGTATCATTAAGCAATTTTTTTTGGAATGCAACTGGCCAGCGCTGGATTACCTCCTTGTTGATTTGCCTCCTGGTACTGGGGATGTCCAACTGACCTTGGTCCAAACCGTTTCTGTAACGGGAGCTGTGATGGTAACAACTCCGCAACAAGTAGCTGTAGCTGACGCCATAAAGGCGATGAATATGTTTTTATTGCCAAATGTTCAAGTTCCGATCCTCGGGGTTATTGAAAACATGTCCTGGTTTACGCCTGTAGAATTGCCTGAAAACAAATATTTTTTATTTGGACAGGGTGGAGGTCTTGGATTAGCCAAAATGGCGGAAACAGACCTTTTGGGACAAATACCTTTGATACAAAGTATTAGGGAATCTGGGGATTCTGGTCAACCTGCAGTATTGGATAGGTCTGCTTTGGCCAGGCCCTATTTTATGGAGTTGGCCAAGAGAGTTGCAGACCAGGTTGCTAAGCGGAATGAATCGAAAGATGTTACACCAATTGTAAGAATGGCTGAATAATCATTTTGATGAATTCCTTGTTACCTTGTGATGAATATGACGGTCAATACTTTAGATTTTACAGATATTTTCAAGAGAGTAGATATGGCTCTGGACGAAATTCGTCCTCATTTACAAGTAGATGGCGGAGATATCGAAGTGGTTGAAATAACAGAAAACCTAATTGTAAAGGTGCGCTGGATGGGTAACTGTGAAAGTTGCAATATGTCCTTAATGACCATGCGTGCAGGGGTTGAACAAGCCATAAAAAATAAAGTACCTGAAATAGCAGGAGTCGTTGCCATAAATGGTATCCAAAGCTGAGAATGGCTGTAATGAATACAACACGTACCCTCTACGATCGTATCCTTGAACGACAATCTTTCCTCTGCGTTGGCTTAGATCCGGATATTACACGACTACCTCAAGGCATTTCTCAAGATATGGAGGGAGTAAAGGCATTCCTTTTGAAGATTATTGATGCGACTTTACCATACGCTATTGCCTTCAAACCGAATTTCGCTTTTTTTGAAACCTTTGGTTCACAGGGATGGGATGTCCTTAGTGAGATTATTCATGTTATCCCTGATAGTCACTTAGTTATAGGGGATGCAAAAAGAGGTGATATTGGGAATACTGCAGCGCAATATGCAAATGCAATATTTGAAACCCTTGGTTGTGATGCAGTGACGGTTTCGCCCTATATGGGAATGGATACTATCGCGCCATTTTTGGCTCATAACGATAAGTGGACTATTCTGCTGACGCTCACATCCAATCCTGGGAGTGCAGATTTTCAACGATTGAAATTGGCGGATGGCGGCACACTATGGGAGGATGTACTAAGTTCAGGTGTCAACATTGCGGGTCCGGATCGCATCATGTTTGTTGTAGGGGGTACACATCCTGACGATTTTCGCAGGGTCAGGGAAATAGCTCCAGATCACTTTTTACTCGTTCCTGGATTTGGTGCGCAGCAAGGCAGCTTGAAAGAAGTGGCCCAGAATGGATTCAATGCCCAATGTGGTATTTTGGCAAACGTTTCAAGAGCAATCCTTTATGCATCTTCAGATTCAAATTTTGCCTACGCTGCAAGTCAGGTGGCGCAGCAATATCAACAGGAAATGGCGGCTCTTCTACAGGAGTATTTGGAGGTTTGAGTAAGCTTTAATGTCAAAAGGAAAACGCTTGATTCATATCATTGCGAACCTGTTCATCTCGTGTCATTTCAATACGTTTATACCGGTTTTTGGCCATGAACTGCCTGAGGATACGACTTACTTCCGGGCTGTCGGGATATGGTTTGATGGCAGCTTCTAAATCAAGATAATTGGTGTCACCTTCCATTGAAACGGTGCCCATCCCCATGAACCGTCCATGTTCAACAGCAAAAACACTTTTTGTGTCCGGAGTAGGGCCGTGATCAAGCAAATAAAAATTGCCTTCCAGCCCTTGTCCCAGATAGGAGGCAGCCAGTAAAAAACGTTGATTATAATTTTCCGCGTTTTCTTGGCCTACACATGCACCCAGACATTCATGTACATGGAATTCAAAACAAGGTTTGCCAGCTTGATATTCCAGGGTAAGATGCCGGCAAAGTTGAAACCGTTTCACTACACCAAATAGAGCTGCTTGTGCGGATTTGTTGCTGGAATACCGTTGGATAACGGGGAAATCTTCAGGTACCCGCTCTACAACGAACCGTTTGTAACCACTGGGGGTGTCAACGGTAGTCAAACCATAATCGAAAAGACGGGCACGTTGAGCCCGATTAACACTAGGTTGCAATCGTTTTATTTCATAGGATTCGAACAGTGCTGCGTATAAATCACTGCCGGTTACAATCCAGTCTACTTCGGCTATTTCCCGGTCCAGGCGATCAGCTTTCCGGCTGATATCCTGAAGATGTTCAGACAAACGTTGCCGAATATGGACGCTTTTACCTACATAGATCACTTGACCTTCTTTGTTTCGAAAATAATACACACCGCATTCATCAGGAATTCTGTCAAGGATATCAGGAGAAAGCTGCACTGGTAATTTCTTTTGTCGCTGTATGTCCCTGATACTTGATTTGCCAAAGCCTTCTGATGTTTGTTGTTGGAAAATCTTTTCCAGTATAGTAGCTGTAGCCAATGCATCATCTAATGCCCTGTGCCTTCGCGATACAGGTATGTCAAAGTGTTTAATTAGATTTTCCAAACTATATGAAGGGAGGCCTGGAAAAACCTGCCGACTCAATTTGACGGTACATAAAAACGGCCTGGTAAAGGTAAACCCAAGGTCTAAAAAGGACTCGCGCAGGAAATGATAGTCAAAACGTGCGTTGTGAGCCACAAATACGGAATGTTCCAGGCGAAGAATTATGTCCTTTGCCACCTCATGGAAAAAGGGGGCATCATTTACCATTTCCTGGTTAATGCCAGTAATCCTGGTAATGATTGGAGGAATATTTACTCCCGGATTGATCAATGTGGTATAAGTGTCAGTAATTTCGCGACCATTGTGTAAGACTATGCCGATCTCGGTAATTTTATCCCTGTCTGGTCGACCACCTGTGGTCTCCAGATCAACGATTGCATAGTTTAAGACAGTTTTGTTACTCATTTCAACTCCCGAAAGTACAACGGATGCCTAAATTAAGCTACATCATATGGCATTGTCTCTTTTCTCTAAGTGCGCCTTTGATCTCAGCATGTAAAGCGCCAGTTCATTCGCCAACTCCAGTCCCTCAGCATGAAGTTCGCGTTCGTCCCGGTGCATGGCAAACAGAGGCTTATTATCCTATGTTGAAAGGCAAAAAATTTGCAATAGTTTGCAATCATACTGCTACAGTGGGTGTCACACATTTAGTAGATACATTAATACGTGCAGGTCTTAAACCCTCAAAACTATTCGCTCCTGAGCACGGTTTTCGGGGAGATCTGCCAGATGGACACCATTTTGGCAACAGGGTAGATAAAACAACGGGTATCCCGATTATTTCTGTCTATGGTCAAAATAAAAAGCCCCAAAAGGAAGATTTGGCTGATTTGGATGTAATGGTTTTTGATATTCAGGATGTCGGTGCCAGATTTTACACATACCTGTCAACAATGCATTATATTATGCAGGCATGTGCAGAACTTGATCTGCCTTTAATTGTGCTGGACAGGCCCAACCCTAATGGTCATTGCATTGATGGGCCGTTATTGGATTGGTCTTATGAGTCGTTTGTAGGGATGCATCCTGTTCCGGTAGTGTATGGTATGACCATAGGTGAATATGCATCGATGATTAATGGTGAAGGTTGGTTGGAAGGCGATGTGGTATGCGACTTAAAGGTCATACCCTTGTCAAACTATGACCGGAAAAAGCCTTTTGAACTTCTGGATAGACCATCGCCCAATCTCCCCAACATGAGAGCTATCTATTTGTATCCTTCGTTGTGTTTTTTTGAAGGCACAAAAATGAGTGTAGGTAGAGGAACGCCATTTCCATTTCAATTGATAGGTCATCCGGATTTACAAATTGGTGATACCAGGTTTATGCCTGTGTCAAAACCCGAGTCTACAGATCCACCCCAAAAAAACAAGGAATGCAGAGGATTTGATTTGACAGAATTGGAAGAAGATCATCTCTTTCAAAAAAGGAGAATTGACTTGAAATGGCTCTTGGAAAGCTATGCTGCTTTTCCAGATAAGGAAGCCTTTTTTCTCAAATCAGGATTCTTTGACAAACTGGCAGGGACTGACAAACTGAGATTGCAAATTACCATGGGGTTGGATGAGGTGGCTATACGTGATAGCTGGCAGCCTGGACTGAGGCAGTTTCGTTCGATTCGAAAAAAATATCTTTTATACCCTGATTTTGAAGACGTCGAAAAGTAGTTTATACTTTTAGTTTCATTGTCATGACCTACATCAAAACATCCATCTTACCTGGCATTTAATACCGGATCGTTGATTGTTATCAATCAATTCATTGCCGCTTCCAATGGTTTCCTGATCAAATAACCGGTACAACTCATATCGTGCCTCAAGGGTAAGCGCGTTCCATGGACGATACCGGACATTCACATAAAACCGTTGACCGCTGTAGTAATAAGGTCTCAATCCAAAGGTATACAGCAAGTCATTTTCAAACATGTAAATTCTGCTGGCATAGCCATCCGTTTTAAAAAGGGCGTACCGCATCGTGCTGCTCCACCGGCTGCCTACAGGTTTGTAAAGAATATCCTGGGCAATTAGAAATCCTTGTTCTTCATCATTGTTATTCACCGCTGAGCTCCATTCAAGCCGGGTGCGCAGTGACATGATTTTGGTCAATTCGACCTGGAATTGAGCCCGGATTTGCTGCCTAAATGTCTCTACCTGATTGGGCACTTCCGTACTTCCGGTAGCATCAATAGTTCGGCCTTTCCATCTGTATTGTAGGTAAGCTTGCCATTTTCTGCGCTCCTCGTAATCAAGTCGCACCAACTGCTCCTTGCCTCTGACAGGGCTGTCACTTTGGAAGGTAAGCCAGGGATGATGCCAGAGATCAACAAACCCGGAAAGTCGCCATCCATAAACTGGTCTTAAAACAACCCCCGCGTAAATGCCTGTTTCGTTGCGGGGAAGTGCTGATTCAGCGATTGGGGCGCCCCAAATATTCCAATAATCCCGTTCAAAATGTCTAAACAACATGGCCATTTGAACACGTCGGTCTGGACTGCTCAAAAGGCCTGAAGTGGCAGCCCATCCGCCATTATGACTGTAAGCAGCTTCGCCAAACCACTGATTACCTCTAAAATCCTTTTGGAAATCAACACTCAGAGCACTTAATTGATTGCCGGTAAAAAAGTGGGCATTGTATGGTTTTTGCTCAGGAGAAAAAACAGGTTCATAATGGAAAAATGCCGTTTGAAGGCCTAATCTTAACCCTTTTTGCTGATAGGAGAGGCCTGCACCCAATGCGATTTCCCGAAGCATACCTTCATCAGTTATTTCACCTTGTGTACGATGAAGCCCTGATTGTTGGAAAGAGGTAACCTGCAGTGCAAGTTCGGTGAAACTGGTATCCGATAAGACTGTATTCGCATCCCTATTGCGATAGGATGCGAATGTCATCAGGTGTAAACGGCGGGAAAGGGACCATTCTGCAGCTGCACCGCGAAAAAATCGACTTTCCTGCCATGAGTTCTGAGGAAATAGAATCCGTGGATTACGTTTTATGGTTGTTACTGCGGCCGTTTTGCCAGAATTAAAACCAGTGCTAATAAGTAATCCTTGCCCGAAATTCAGTCCAAAATCCCCCAAAACAAGTTGTTGACATCCGCGCCAGGGTTTTCGGACGTAAAGATGGGCTGAGTAAAAGTCAAATCCATATGGATTACTGCCCTTCAAAAAAGCTTCTCCGGCATCTTTTTCGAAAGTGATACCGTAGGATATTTTGTTGCCTGATACATATCTCAAGCGACCAACCCAGCGGCTAGCATCTCCTTCATAACGAGATTGTTCACCGTCCTTCCCTTGTTGAAATCCCTGTTTGTCTTCGAGAAACCGTTCATAGCGCAGTGTAAATTCACGTTGGCCAGTAGACCACAAATGAGCCTTCATGAGCAGGTCTTCCTGGCTTCGATCCGTTTGGATGAAAGGATATACTCGTTTCATGGTGAGGATGTCAATCTCCGGCACACCCTGCAGTTCTAAAGGGTCGATAAAGGAACCAAACTTTTCCCTGTGTCTGATAATGGCATCTATTTGTTGGGAAGACAAGAAAAAAAAGACGGCAAGATCTTGTCGGTTAGCTGAGTTAATATCGAGTTTCCTTGAAAGGAGGTCTTCCAGCGCAACAATCCATTCTGGTAAGATTTCTCCACCGTCATCTTGGGAATAGTCTTCAAACAATCCTTCAATAAGGCTTTGTTGCAATTGGTCTGCCTCCAGCGGGTCTTGCCCCGGGAGAAAACTAACATGAAAAGTTAGCAGAATGATGGCCCAAATTCGCATGGCATGAAAATACAATAATCTAACTTTTTCAGGTAAGTTTGGTTAATGAAATTTAAATGCACGGCCAGGTAGTATAGGTACGTTACCTGTGCCGTAACTTTGGCCCTGTTAACCGTACCCCCAATCAAATTATCCACTTCTCATGAGCCAATCCCGCTTCAATGCGATTGATACAATTCAAAATCGGCCCGTTGACCTTATAGGTTCGTATGATTCACCTGAAACAAAGATTTCGGATTATTTCGGTGTGAATGTCTTTAATGATGAAGCAATGCAGCATTACCTGCCTGAAGAAGCCTACCTTAATGTTAAAGCTGCCATACAATCCGGAGCAAATTTATCCAGGGACGTAGCTGATGTCGTTGCGGGAGCCATGAAAAGATGGGCTATGGAGAGAGGAGCCACCCACTATGCACACTGGTTTCAGCCTTGGACGGGTAAAACCGCTGAGAAACATGACTCCTTTTTTACACTTGATTCCACAGGCAGAGCCATTGAAGAATTTGGTGGGAAGGAGCTTGCCCAACAGGAGCCTGATGGAAGTTCATTTCCAGGAGGCGGATTGCGCTCTACCTTTGAAGCAAGGGGCTATACCGCTTGGGACCCTTCTTCGCCGGCATTTTTATTTGAGGTAGGCGATGGTAAAACACTTTGTATTCCTACCATCCTGGTTACCTATTCAGGTGAAGCAATGGATTTTAAACTTCCATTGCTCAAGTCATTAGCCTATTTAGAAGATCAAGCATTGCCAGTGGCAAAATGGTTTGACGACCAGGTTAGTCGTGTAACGGTGACCTTGGGTTGGGAGCAAGAGTACTTTCTGGTGGATGAAGCGCTCTATAATGCGAGGCCTGACCTTGTAATCACGGGTAGAACACTCATTGGCAAACTTGCGACTAAAGGACAGGAACTGGAAGATCACTATTTTGGATCTATTCCTGAACGAGTGTTTGCTTTTATGCGAGATTTGGAACAAGAATGCCACAGATTAGGTATCCCTGTTCGGACAAGACACAATGAAGTTGGACCTGGACAATACGAATTGGCTCCAATGTTCGAAGAAGCAAATGTGGCTGTTGACCACAATCAGTTGCTCATGGACTTAATGGACAGAATTGCCCGCCGGCATCATATGAGGGTTTTGCTCCATGAAAAGCCTTTTACAGGTGTGAATGGATCCGGTAAACACAACAACTGGTCCATGGGAACCAATACAGGTAAGAATTTACTGTCTCCTGGTGAGCAGCCAGGCAGGAATCTGCGGTTTCTGACTTTCTTTGTCAATACTATCATGGCTGTAAGGGAGCATGCTGATCTTCTGAGAGCCAGTGTTGCGTCAGCCTCGAATGATCATCGATTAGGTGCTAATGAAGCCCCTCCTGCAATTGTTTCTATTTTTATTGGTTCAGCATTGAATGCTGTTTTAAAGCAAATAGAGAAAGGTCATGCAAAAGTTGATGACGTAAAGGCGGTTCTGAATCTACTTAGTAAAATTCCTGATCTTGAAAAAGATAATACAGATCGCAATCGGACATCACCATTTGCATTTACAGGCAATAAGTTTGAAGTAAGGATGGTCGGATCTCACCAGAATTGCGCGGCTCCAATGACCGTTTTGAATACGATTGTTGGTGATCAGCTCCGTAAGTTTCGCTTCGAAGTAGATCAGCATGTCGAATCGGGTTCTGATCGGGATACGGCTATTCTTACAGTGCTTAAGTCATATGTGAAAAAAGGAAAGTCAATTTTATTTGAAGGAGATAATTACAGCCAGGAATGGGAAAATGAAGCGGCTCAAAGGGGATTGGGTAATTTCAAAACAACCCCTGAAGCGCTGGAAGCCTATGTCACTAAAAAGTCAATTAAGTTATTTGAAGAGACAGGTGTATTTTCCAATAAGGAAGTCCATGCTTTTTATGAGGTTCAACTTCACAAATACAGCACAACCATCGAAATTGAGTCTACTACACTTGAAGAGCTTTGTTTGAATTATGTAATGCCTGGGGCAATTGATTACCAAACACGCCTGGCGCAAAACATGGTTCAGATGAAAGAGGCAGGTTTTGACAACAAAGACCTTGCATTTGCAAAGGATACAATCAAGCGTATTGCAAAGAATATCAATTCAATGCATGGGTTAGTTGAGATGTTAGATGAAGCCAGACGGAAGGCACATCAACAAGGTAATAGTAAGAAAGCAGCACTAGTATATTGCCATGAAGTGAAAGAATTGATGACCCAGATTCGCTCACATGCGGATGATCTGGAGTTAATAGTTGATGATCGTGAATGGGGTTTGGTTAAATATCGGGAACTCATGTATATCCGATAATCTCCTATTTGAAAAGAAAGAAGGCCAACACATTGTGTTGGCCTTCTTAATTATTTTCACAATCATATGCATGTGATACAAATAATATTGATTTAAAGTAAAGATATACAGATACATATAAATATAGTAATTATACTTATGAAATTATGAATGGATACAATCAGTGATTTTTGTATTTGTTGCAGCAGTATGGAGTTCCGATGTTTGTATCATCAAAGGCGATCAAAAAGTGCTTGCCTTTCTAAAGCAGGAAAAGTTCTAAATCTAGAATGATCTTGCTCTTTGAATCGGATATGTTCATGGGATTATAATTTGTTAGTGAGTCGTAATTTTTTTTTGGTGTTTTATTACGGCTCACTACTTTTTCCCTTCTGATTCATCTTGATATGGATATGTTCATGGGATTATAATTTGTTGCCAGGTGCCGCACCTAAAGTGGTGTGGCACCTACAACGCTCTAAGATTCTGACAATCAGCATTAAAAATATAGTGAGTCAAAAGTGAATCACTTTCTAAGATATGTTCATGGGATTATAAAGTCGCTCTTGTAGCGACTTTTTTTTTGCCCACACCTAAACTTGTTTATTTGCCGGGTATCCTTTGAGATTTATAAATGTCTGATAAAGCACTTCAGATAGGAAAATGAAGCCACTTAAGCCCAAGACTGTTGGAACATCCTAAGATAAACACCTGTAGTTGAGGATTCAGCTGCGATTCGAAAAATGTTGGTAGCTAAAGCATTTCATTAAGCTTTCTCAAAGTCGTTTTCGGTCAATGATCATTTGAATTTCATCTTTGTAATTCTTCCCGATTGGCAACAACTTAGTTTGGTTTTTTAGCACCACTTCAATCATCGATCCATCAAGAGCCTGGATCTTATGAATATTGACAATGTAGGATCTGTGTATGCGCTGAAAATGCTGTGACGGGAGTTTTTCTTCAAGGCTCTTCATCGTCTGTAGTGTGATGACTCTATCCAATTCCATGCGGATAATGACATAGTCTTTCAGGCCTTCGATATAAACGATATCTTCGAAATTGACTTTAACCAGTTTTTTGTCTGCTTTGACGAAGATGAACTCCTCCTCTGGCTCTTGGTTTGAAGTTAGCGGTTGTTTCATGCGCATAGCTTCTCTGGCTTTATTCACAGCTTTGAGAAACCGATCGAAGGCAATCGGCTTGAGCAAATAATCAACCACGTTTAGTTCGAAGCCTTCAACAGCATATTCAGAATAGGCTGTTGTAAAGACAGTTAATGGTGGATGTGTAAGTGACCTCAACCAATCGAGACCAGTGATTTGTGGCATTTGAATATCTAAAAACACCAGGTCAACATGTTGTTGTTGCATGATTTGCTGGGCCTCCAGCGCATTGGAACAGGATGCGACAATTTCCAGATCAGGTATTCTGGAGGCATGATTTTCAAGGATGTCCAAGGCTAATGGTTCATCATCAATTAGTAAAGCTTTTATCTCTTGCATGGCATAAAGTTATTATTCTTCCAATAGATTAATTGTTAAGATTACCCTGAATACTAACGGTTCATTTTCAATAGATAATGAATAATTGCCGGGATATAGTAGATCTAGTCTTTTGCGGACATTACTCAGGCCTATACCACCAAATCTGCGACCTTCCGGAATAGGCAGTTGCTCAGGTTTGCTGTTAGCTATTGAAAAATGGATTTGGTTTCCTTTGACAGCTAAATGGATTTCAACATAGCCCTTGGTTAGGACACGTGAAAGGCCATGTTTAAAACTATTTTCTAAAAAAGGTATGAACATTAAAGGTGCAATCCGTTGATTCAATATTTCACCTTCCACCTCAAGTAAGACGTCCGCCCGATTGCCATGGCGAAGTTTCTCCAACTCCAAATAGTTTTCGATATAGGTGATTTCTCTTTGTAGAGGCACCCATTTCTCATTACACTCATAAAGCATATAACGCATCATATCAGCAAGCCGTAGGACAATTTCTGGCGCCAGATCCGATTTTTTAATGGTCAGTGCATATAGGCTATTTAACGTATTGAATAAAAAATGTGGATTGATTTGGGATTTCAGAAAGCGCAGTTCGGATTGCATGGTTTCTGTCCTAATCTTCCGGGTTTCACGCTCGGAGCGGACCCAATCCGAAATGATTTTGACAATAGTGAAAGTCGACGTTATAATGAAATTCAACAAGTAGTAACCTGCCTTTTGTTCCAAAACCTGTGCCTGTAATTCAGGATAAGCTCTTGCATTCCAATAAAATACGGTTACCATCAAAGGTGTCACTAATAGAATAAGGATGACCAAAAATGCGCCGTAGAGGAGAAGTTTACGTTCATTTAGATACCTTGGAATCAGAAAATAGATATTGCAATAAATAAGTAAGGCATAAAAAGCAATGCGGATGAACTCATTACCTATGGCAAAGCCAATGGGCAGGACGTTGATTTGCACCTCCAAAAAAGTCAGAATTGCTAGTAGTAGCAACCAAAAGAGAATATGGCGTGATACACGTTTATTTTCCATAAGCTATGACCGTTAAAGGTAAGCGTCAATGTGAAGTCTATAGCTCTAAGATAGATTAAAGGCTTATTGCAGCCGACGAATGATGCTCAAATGAGGTCAGTCAAAGACTGTGACTATGTCTGTCCATTACTTTCATCACCTAATTCACTTTCGTAGGCAGGTATAACTTTTCAGACGCACGATTTGTCTGGTGGTAGGTGGGAGTAATGGTGTTGGATTACTTTCCAGGATTGTCAACTTCCATTTCAAAATAGGGTTATGATCTTTTAGTGGATATTTGCAGCTAGTCTTGTAAGAAGAGGTTACTTTTAGCTGCCAGATTTCTTCTTATGGACTTAGAGTACATCGTTTAATTTGATGAATCCAACATAAACATGAGTACAAATAACAGCGAGGACGTGATGGGTAACCTCTCAGATATGACGGATCGTTTCCACGATTTGTTGGGTTTTATCGGCGAAAACCATGATCGAGAAGGTCTTCTTAAAACGCCCGAGCGCGCTGCCAAAGCAATGTTATTCCTCACACAAGGATATCGGCAGGATCCGGCTGCTGTTTTACGTTCAGCCATGTTTCGCGAGGATTATAGTGAGATGGTCCTGGTAAAGGATATTGAAGTTTACTCAATGTGTGAACATCATTTGTTGCCATTTTTTGGAAAAGCGCATATAGCCTACATCCCTGATGGCTATATTGTCGGGCTTAGTAAGTTACCTCGCCTTGTTGATATCTTCGCACGGCGGTTGCAAGTTCAAGAGCGGTTGACCATGGAAATCCTGGAATGTGTCCAAGATACACTGAAGCCCTTAGGTGCTGCCATTGTCATTGAAGCACAACATATGTGCATGATGATGCGGGGCGTTGAAAAACAAAATTCTTCGACGACTACCTCAGCCTTTACAGGGGTTTTTCGCAATGAAACAACTCGGGCAGAATTCCTTAATCTGATCGATAAACGGCTCCGATGATGCGTATACCGATTATTTAAGCTTTCTATATTCGGCATTTTCTGTTATTTAGCGTTTTGTGTGAACCACGGAATCGGTCAGGACTACCCAATACTACGAATTCGTGCCCGTATGTGAATACCAAACAAAAATATTACTAAATGAAAGCATATGTTTTTCCTGGACAAGGAGCCCAGTTTTCTGGAATGGGATTGAGTTTGATTGATGCATCAGATAAGGCGAAGCAATGGTTTGACAGGGCGGATGAAATAATGGGATTCGAGCTTAGTCAAATCATGTTTTACGGCTCGGAGGAAGAATTGAGAGAAACCCGCGTAACCCAACCGGCTATTTTTTTACAATCCGTTGCCAGCGCCTTTCTTGCAGGAAGTCAATTTCAACCCGCTGCTGTTGCCGGGCATAGTCTGGGTGAATTTAGTGCGTTAGTTGCAGCAGGTGCAATATCATTTGAAGACGGACTGATGCTTGTTAAAGAAAGAGCACTTGCAATGCAAGGGGCGTGTGACCTTGTCCCTGGAACAATGGCAGCTATTCTAGGATTACCGGATGAGGTAATTGAAGAAGTATGTGCGCAAATCAGTGAAATTGTCATTCCTGCAAATTATAACGCACCAGGTCAATTAGTGATTAGTGGCAGTGTGGCAGGTGTCGAAAAAGCTGTTGCAGCACTAATCGAAGCAGGCGCTAAGCGTGCAGTTTTATTGCCAGTTGGTGGAGCGTTTCACAGTCCTTTGATGGAACCAGCCAGGGAAAGGCTAGCTAAAGCTATTACAAATACCCATTTCACACAGCCTGTTTGTCCCATATACCAAAATGTAACAGCGATGGCAGAAACAGACACGGAGTATATCAAAAATAACCTTATTGCTCAATTAACAGCCCCAGTCCTATGGACTCAATCCGTCCATCAAATGGTACAGGATGGTATGAATGAATTTGTAGAAGTAGGTGGCAAGGGAAGTGTTTTAAGAGGCATGATACGTAAAATTGAACCTGAAGCATCTCTTTCTGCTTTATAATGGAAAGAGGTTATGAAACATTCAACATCGCAAGGTTTGAAAAATATTAAGGCAGGCCAACTTTTGTTAGCTGAACCATTCATGGCGGATCCCTATTTTAACAGGTCTGTTATCCTTTTGTGTGAACATAATGCAGAAGGTTCTTTAGGTTTTATCATCAATAAACCGTTGGATATACAGGTAAATGACCTCTTACAGGATTTTCCTCAAATTGATTTATCGGTTTCTTATGGTGGTCCTGTTCAAACGGATACTATACATTTTATTCATAATCTTGGTGATCTCTTGGAAGAAAGTGTTCCAATTTTACCTGGTATTTTCTGGGGTGGTTCTTTCGACAAATTAAAATTTTTGGTAGACAATCAATTGGCCTTACCTTCAAATCTTCGATTCTTTGTAGGGTATTCAGGTTGGACAGAAGGGCAGCTTCAGGAAGAAATGAAATTCGGGTCTTGGTTGCCAGCTGAAGCCGATTCAAATTATATCTTTAAAGATGAACCGGGCCAATTATGGCAACGAATTCTTGACCATAAGGGTGATGTGTACAGTGTCCTGGCCCGAATTCCTGAGTCAAACCTCCTGAATTAATAGTAATTTTCCTTCTGGTATTAATTGCAATCAGTCGACGACGATGGTTTTTTTTGAACTTAAGGCGTTACAACATCACGTCGAGCGATTTCCTTACTTTGTCGAATACTTTCGCGGAAGGTAGGGATCGTAGATAAAGAGGACACAAAGCGGTCTCTATGTTCAAAATATTCAGCCAGCATTTCTTTAGGTAAAGGTTTTGATTCTGGCAGTTTTTCCCTGATTGGATTAACCTGCTTGCCATTCTTCCAAAACCTGAAACAGACATGTGGTCCTGTAGCCAACCCGGTGGCGCCTACATATCCAATGACTTGACCTTGTCTGACACGCGTTCCAGCTTTTATTCCTTTAGCAAAACGTTGCATATGTAAATACTGGGTTTCATAAGTGCCAGTATGCCTGATACGAACAAAATTGCCATTCCCGCCACGGCGAGCGGCTTCAGTAACAGTTCCGTCGGCTACTGCTAAGATCTCTGTCCCATAAGGTGCAGCGAAATCGGTGCCCAGGTGTGGCCGCCGTATTTTCAGGATGGGATGCAACCGGCTACTCGAAAAATAAGAGGAAATCCGAGAAAATCGAACCGGCGCCTTAAGAAACATACTTTTCATTGGCCGGCCTGCAAGATCGTAGTAGCCTTTGATCGCATCCTTTTCATAATAGATAGCATGGTAGGTACTATCTCCCTGATGAAATGAAATGGCTTGTATCTTACCCAAACCTATTCGTTCGCCACCGAGTTGGTCTTCTTCATAGATGACTTTGAAATGATCACCTTTTTGCAGGTGGTGAAAATCCACTGCACATTCTAATGCCGCTTCCAATCCTATGATAAGGGGAATGGGCATTTCCCCCTCAATCATCGCATTCCAGAGTGAGGATCTTATTTCCCCTGAACGTCTCTGGATGACTACATTTACAGGTCTTTCAATCTTCTCAACGATAGGCTGATTATCGATTTTGATTTTGTATGAGCGGTAAGGTCCAGGCTCATATATAAGCCATGATACGTCACAAGTTTTTGGGTCTTTAAAAACATAAAAGCGATGACCTTGCCTCAATGCCTTTAAATTAAACGCTTCACTACAGGAAGTAATCAGCTTATGCTGCAATTGATTGGGAACGCCTAATTCTGAAAGTAAAGATCCAAGGATGTCATTGTTCTTGACGGTACGCGATTCCACGACATAATGGTCCAAGGCTAGACCATCATAAAATGCAGGTAATGTGACATGAAAGAAACCTTCTTGTTTTGCTTGGTTTGATCCTAATTGAGTGCTGAGAATCAATAGTATACCCAGAATACCTGCGCAGGCAACGAGTAAGGTGAAGAGGTTATATTTAAACGTTTGGTTAATTCGCATTCCAGCTCAGCACAACAGGGCGAAAAATAGTTGCCCTGACTTCAAGGACTGCCAAAAATAGCGTTTGTGTGTCATTTTTCCATCTTCATGGCTGATAGAACAAAGACTTTAACATTTTAATGGTTTTAAAAAAGTGATAATTTGCTTTAATTTAAATTTGTAAAGTGAATATAATCAATTATTAGTGTAATGTAATCTACAATTATTATTTAATGATCACAGCTTCGAAAAAAAGTTCGTTACCAAGACGAGGCGTAATGCTCTTTTCCGAAATATCCATATGAATAATGTTAAAATATGGCAGGAAGATTTCAAGATATTCGGATTTGGTGCCGCCAAATGGGGGACCGGCATGATCAAAGGCAGACGCAAACAACAAACCAGCCAGTTTACCACCAGGATTTAATAAGGAAGCACATTTTTTGGCATAATCAGACCTCCTTTTTGGATCAATCGCACAGAAAAACGTTTGCTCGAGTATAAGATCGAATTTGCCCTCCAATTCAAAAAAATCGCTTACCATCAAGTGATAGGAAGGAAAGTCCGGTGCAATTTCCTTAAATGTTTTAAAGGCTCCCTCTGCCCAATCGCAGACAAAAACGTTCCGAAATCCATGTTGGTGAAGCCACGCAGCCTCATGTGCTTTACCTGCCCCAGGTATTAGAATACGGATTTGATCTGAGGGAATATTTGACATGTATTCCAATACGGCCGGGCTTATTCCATCAATATCCCACGGGGTATTTCCCTCCTCATAACGGGATTGCCAGTATCTTGCATCTAGATTCATAATCTCCTTAATTGTGATCCTAAAGGTATGCGTAATCCACTATGGAATCCTCGATCTACGATCAATTGTCGGGGAAAATTAATTTCCCTGAAGGAACCCATTATTATGGGTATCCTTAATAGCACCCCTGATAGTTTTTATAACAAAAGTCGTCTTATCCATTGTCAGGATGCAGTGGATAGAGCAGGAAACATGATCGTTGAGGGTGTCCACATAGTAGATGTAGGTGGATTTTCTTCACGCCCAGGAGCCTTGGAGGTAACCTTTGAGGAAGAATTGGACCGCGTGTTGCCTTGTATTGAAGCAATTCACAAAGCATTTCCTGATCTACCTATATCCGTAGATACTTTTCGCAGCAAGGTAGCCAGAGCTGCTATCGGTGCTGGTGCCGGAATGATTAACGATATTTCAGGTGGTGATTTAGATGACGAAATGTGGCCTCTTATTGCTGAATTACAGATTCCCTATGTGCTGATGCATATGCAGGGTGCGCCATCTAATATGCAATTTAATCCTCAATATCAAGATGTTACAGTCGATATATTAGATTATTTTATACATAAAATTTCTCAAATACGTCAACTGGGCATTCATGATTTAATCATTGATCCTGGGTTTGGATTTGGTAAAACTACAACGCATAATTTTGAATTGCTCCGTAATTTGCACAGCTTTCGGATTCTAGGTGCCCCACTCCTTATAGGGTTGTCCAGGAAATCACTTATTTGGAAATCCTTAGGCATCAATGCGACGCAAGCACTTAACGGGACAAGTGCACTTCATATGGTCGCTTTACAACAAGGTGTTAATATCTTACGAGTGCATGATGTTGCACCTGCCCGCGAAGTCATACAATTATGGCAATTGCTCAACGCAGATTCCAAATATACCGCAACATTTCTGTAGCGCTTCCGATGAAATCTTCATATTATAAAACGCTGTTATGGATAAATACAAACCTCATGTCATATTCAGGAATGGGCATATAAGTACCATTTATGCTGGATTGATACGACCTAATGCAATTGTAGAAGGGGGGCAACGTATCCGATTGCAAACACCTGATGAAGATTTTTTGGATCTTGACTTCTACACAACCGAAAGTACCAGGCTGGTTGTTTTATTACATGGACTGGAAGGAAGCAGTACCCGACCGTATATCCAACATATGGTCAATCGATTCAGAAGAGAAGGATGGGATGCCCTGGCTATGAATTTCAGAGGTTGTAGTGGCCAGCCAAATAACCAGCTCAGGTCTTATCACTCAGGAGAGACTGGAGATCTCTCTTTGGTCCTTGATTGGGTGGGGAACCACAAAAACTATAAGGACATTTCAATAATTGGGTTTAGTCTCGGTGGGAATGTGCTAATGAAGTATCTGGGAGAATGTGGTAAGAATACGCCAGTGAATCTTCGAGCAGGTGTTGGGTTTTCCGTGCCATGCGATTTGGAATCTTCTAATGCCGCGCTAGGCAGAGGTATCAGCAAAGGTTATGCTTTACGTTTTTTACGAACCCTCAAACCGAAGGCCCTTGCTAAAAATGAGCGTTTCCCGGGTAAATTAGACCGAGAAGCGATAGCCCAGGCTGATTCCCTCGAAGCTTTTGACAACGCCTTCACAGCTCCAGTCCATGGATTCAATGACGCAAAAGATTATTGGTCGCGCTCAAGTTGTCTGCCTTATCTCGAACGCATTTGCATTCCTGCCTTACTAGTTCAGGCAAAAGACGATCCCTTTTTAAGTCCTTTATGTTTCCCAAATGAACTTATTAAGGACTCGCCTTTTTTGATTTTAGATGCACCCCATCATGGCGGACATGTCGGGTTTCCGAATCTGCGAAAAGGTTTTTATTGGTCAGAAGAACGTGCATTTGGATTTTGTAGCTCCCACAACACATAAATCGTTAAACGGGTGTTAAGCATCTCCGTTCACATACCCTACTTCATCAGAGAAAGTTATACATTGCGTACATGGATCATAATCCGTCATCCAAGGTTGAGTTCCACCGAATAACGGTTGGCAGACGTATTTTGCGTCTATTCTTTGGAATCATATTTCTGGCTTTTATTGTTATCGGACTTGTTTTAGTACTGATCCAGTTACCGATTGTGCAACGGGAGGGCGTTTCAATGCTAACGAATTTTATTGAAAGTCGAACTGGTTCAAAGGCCTCAATTTCAGGATTTTACTTGACGTGGCGCGGGGAATTGTTACTGGAGGAAGTATACCTTGAAGATTTGAACGGTGATACACTATTAGTTGCAGACCAAGTAGGTACAAGGATCTTACGTGATTTCCAGGGTCTCATTCAAGGTCGGCTGGCTTTGACTGACCTTTATATTGGTGGTGCATCATTCCATCTTAAAACCTATGCAGATGGAACCAACAATATTAATTTGTTGCTCAAAAAACTTTTTCCTCCCAAAGCCAAGCAAAAAAGGAAGCCTTTTGAGCTGGATATTAATTATTTGCGCTTAAATAACTTTGAATTTTCAGATCAAAACTATACAAGTGGAAAAAGACTTACCATCCAATCTGGAAAAGCATTTATACAGGTAAAGTGTATCAGTTTTGATCCCCTAGACTTTGAATTTGGCAAGGTAAGGGCGGAGTACCCGATAGTGAATATTGAACAATTGCCTATAACCGAGGAGACCAGGCAGGTGGAGTCCGTTAAAAAATCCGTTAGGCGCAAAAAAGTGCCCTATAACTTTCGTTTCGACGAATTGGTTTTGGATAAAGCAAAGTTCATTCTCGAAAGTGGCCGTCTTGCATCAGGTTTGGGCAATACCATCCAGGGTATTGACTTCAACAATTTAAATCTGGATGATGTGAATATTAACATCCAACAGTTCACTTTTGACCAGGACCATCTTTACCAGGGGCAAATTGTTGGCATTCAATTAAAAGAAAAATCCGGATTCCAACTTGATCAGCTTTCTTCAAGCTCGTTTAATATAAGTAGCTCAGGAGCAAGCTTTGCAGGATTGTCAATTCAGACGCCGCATAGTTTAATCGGTGACTCGTTGTTGTTTAATTACCAAACCTATGCTGATTTCCTCGATTTCAACAACAAGGTCTTGATGGAGGGATATTTCCGACAGAGTCATATCCAAGTGCGCGATCTACTATATTTTGCACCAGGTCTGAGGAAATCTGCGATTATCAATCAGAATGAATCGTTGGATATTTCTATCAATGGTTTCATAGGATCCCGTATCAATAATCTCAAAGGCAAAGATCTGGAAATACGTGCCGCTGATAAAATCAAATTTAAGGGAGATTTTAGTTCACGAAATCTCGCTGTTAAGGGTGAACAATCGTTGAATCTGAAACTAGATGAACTGAGTACCTCCGTCTCAACACTGAAACAATTAATTCCTGGCTTGAAATTACCAGCATCATTTAGTAAACTTGGAAAATTAAAATTTTCAGGTCGCTTTGATGGCTTCCTTGTTGATTTTGTTTCCTACGGAACACTCCATACGGCACTGGGCATTGCAAAAATGGATATGCGAATGAACGTCAAGGGAGGCGTAAATAAGGCAGAATACTCAGGTAACCTTGGTCTCAAACAGTTTGACCTTGCCACTTGGACCGGTAATCCCAAATTTGGGACAGTAACCTTCCATAGTATCGTAAGAAATGGTAAAGGGTTGACGCTGAAAAATCTGAATGCTGAGCTGGAAGCAACTATTGATTCAATTGATTATCAGGACTATGTTTACAGAAATCTTAAAATAAATGGTAAGCTTACCAAGGATAGATTTAATGGACAGTTTGACATAAGGGATGAGGCAGTTGACTTCTTTTTTGAAGGATTTGTGCACTATGGTGATTCCTTGCCCCTGTTTGATTTTCGATCAATCATAAATAAGCTGGATCTACACAAACTCAATTTTGTAGACAAACCGCTGGTATTGTCGGGTATACTTGATTTTAACCTCCAGGGCAAAAACCTCAATGGCTTAACCGGAACGGCACGTGCCATGAAAGTATTATTATTAACAGCTTCTCAGACTACAGCAAAGGCAGATTCTGTAATTGTTCGCCTTACCCAACCATCGGCGTTTCAAAGAACGGTAAATATTGATTCTGATTTGGCCAATCTAGAAATGGAAGGGGATTTTCAATTGCTGGAAATACCCCAAATATTTTTCTCCCGGATGGGTATCCACTTTCCTGAACTTGCCAATCGTTTTAGGATTCCGATTATCCCATCGGATAGCCTTGAGAGTAAATCGCTACGCTTTGCTGTTGTCGATCGGAACCTTGACGAGTTTATCCGGAATTTCAGCAACCGTATCCCATTTCTGGATGGCGCGACAGGTAGTGGAAACATTGATCTTGTGAGTGATAAAACAATCGCAGATTTTGTCATTCCACAGCTGCGCTTGAAAGATTATCAACTTCGTGGGTTATCCTTAGCAATGAAGGCAGATGGTGTGAAAACCAAAGTTGAAGTATCCATGGATACTTTAGAAGCTGGATCTCAAATCGTCCAGAAAATCAGTGTGGTCTCTGATAGGGTGGTGGACCAATATGCCGTTAAACTAAACGTCAATGATGTATATCCCTATGGTACAAATATCACTGGTAAGGTTGGGATTGATAGTTCTGGTTACCACATTTCAATGGTGAATGATTCACTTGTTTTTACAAATCAGTCTTGGTCAGTAGCTCCTGAAAATATTGTTACTATCGATTCTGGTTTTTTGGCATTGCAAAATTTTGTTTTTACCTCGAAAGGTCGTTTGGTGGAGGTGAAAGACATTCAGAACAAAGGATTGATCCTCCACCTGAAAAAATTGGACATGGAGGTTGTTAACGATTATTTGAACTATGACAAAATAAAATTTGGAGGTGATCTGAATGTAGACCTCATGGTTAGAGACGTTTTTAAGGTCAATAATTTTGCTGTAATGGTTCAGTCGGATGATTTTTTAATGAATGGTGATCATTTTGGAGAATTGTACATAATGGCGGCAATGCCTACAATAAAAAGCCCGATGGAGTTGGACCTTGAACTCAACCAATTGGGTGAACGCATTAAATTGGAAGGGAAGTGGTTTCATGATGATTTCTCAAAAGATGGAGGCAGCTTTGACATTGCATTTACTGCACGCCAATTTCCACTTAGTATTGGCGAGTATTTTCTAAACGGAGCCATTGTGAATACCAACGGGTCTTTTGATGCAGATTTGAAACTGACAGGCCCATTGAAAAAACCTGATATTGACGGCTCGATTGATGTAGATAATCTTGAAACAGTTATTGATTATCTTGGGGTAAAATATGCGGTTCCGGAAGGGCGTATCAACGTCAATTCCACTTTGTTTGATGCAACCGGGATTACATTATATGATATACAGAATAATACAGCCACGGTCCAAGGGGGGATAGCTCATGATAACTTTAAGAATTGGCGACTCGATTGTCTGATACAATCGGACTTGTTTATGGCTCTGAATACGCCAAAACAAAACAATCTCTATTACGGAACTGGGATTGGGAAGCTTGACGTTCGTTTTACAGGTCCTTTGACAGCTTCGAACATCTACGTTAAAGCAGTCACTGCAAAAGGCAGTAACCTGAGCATTCCTGTAAGTGAAAGCAGTTCACCGGTACAACAACAGTTTGTGGAATTTTATGAACGCCGTAATCTGGCATCGAATGATGAGCGATCCTCAAAAGGTATTAAAGGGCTCCAGTTGGAGATGGATATTGAAATGACAGAAGATGCATTGGTCCAGATAATTTTTGATGAGCGTTCAGGTGATATCCTTCGAGGATATGGACGAGGCAACATTCGACTGGATATTCCCAGATCTGGTTCTTTAAAAATGTACGGAAGTTATGTCATTGACAGGGGTGATTATCTGTTTACTTTTCAAAACCTGGTCAACAAATCCTTTGCAGTTGAACGCGGAGGAACTATCCAATGGAGTGGCGATCCATTTGATGCGCAGATAAATATCAAGACAATCTATGTTATTCCTAGTGCCCCTGTAAACAACCTTATTGCAGATTACCTGGAAAATGGATCCCCTGGGCTTGAACAAACAGCTCGAAGCCCAACAGAAGTTCACTTGCTGATGAACCTCACCGGTAAATTATTACAACCTGATATTGCTTTTGATTTTGCTTTTCCCCGTCTTTTTGGAGAGGTTCGTTCGTTGGTAGAGAGCGAAATGCAAAACTTGCGACGAGACCCCAACAAGCTCAATTGGCAGGTTTTTGGATTGTTAGTTGCGAATAATTTTTTACCACCTAATCTTTCCAGGCAACAAGGAACGGAATATGTTGCCACCATTAATACAGTGAGCGAGATGGTATCCAATCAATTTTCGCGCTATTTGACAGCTCTCATGACCGAACTGGTATCGGATGTTGGTGTTATTTCTGACATTGGGTTGAATGTCAACTATAACTTTTATCAAAGCCAATCCATTACCCAAATAGATGAGGCATTTAAGGATAGCGAGTTTCATATTCGACAGCGAATCAATTTTTATGATGATCGATTAAGTCTTGCCGTTGAAGGAAGTGTGATTAACACAAGAGGAATAGAATCTTCTGGTGCCATATTAATTGGGGGTGACTTTCGGGTAGAATATGCCCTTACCCCTGATAGACAGCTTAAGCTTCGTGTATATCAACGAAGTGAACCTACCATCCTTGGAAATAGTCGTTACAAGGTTGGAGCCGGCATCACATTTAGAAAAGAATTTGAATAGTTTCGTTACCGTTATTTCAAGGTTATAAACACAGGTAGATGATCTGAATATCCTCCGTAGTATTTGGGGCCGCCATACGTTCTGGACGGGGATAGTCCATATTTATAGTCATCATACATCATCCACTCCTGTTGGAAAATACCAGCCTGTTGGAACCTAGGTCTATGTCTTGGCTCAATCATATTCTTACTGAGAATAATTTGGTCAATCATATCCCAGCTACCCCTGTAGTTATAACTTCCCTTGTGATCCAACATAAAGTCTGTGAACGGATTAGTCAACAAAAAACCACCGGATAGGGAAGGGATGGACAGTAAAACATCCTGTATGGATGAGTCCTTAGGTGTATCATTGAAATCTCCCATGATAATAATATTTGGCTTTGGTTCCGTCCGTTCCAATTCTATTATCTGATCTCTTAAAGTAATTGCTGCAGCTTGCCGTTTGGGTGCTGATGGTCTAACACCACCTGATCTGGATGGCCAATGATTAACAAAAACATGCATGTCTCCGCCTTTCTTGGGCCTTAATCGGACATAAAGTATATCTCTGGTAACTAAAGGAGCGCTATCAAATATACCTGAAATAAGGATGGCCTTTTTTGAGATAAGCTGGAATCGCTCTTCGTGAAAAAGCAGTGCAACATCAATGCCTCTTGGGTCAGGCGAATCAAAATGGGCAATACCATAATTCGAAACAGGAGTATTAATTTTTTTCTGAAGGTCTTGAAGGACTTGTTCGTTTTCTATCTCTGCCACGCCTATTAGTTCAGGAGAGCCCATGGCGTCGATAACACGGGAAAGATTAGTGAGCTTCGTTTGATACCGCTCTTCTGTCCAACCTTGTTTGCCACCAGGTGTGAAATCATCATCTAAACGGCTTGGATCGTCCAATGTATCAAACAGGTTTTCTACATTATAGAAAGCTACAGCCAATGGCTTATTTGGCGGTATTTTGCAGCCTGTTTGACAAATAATACATAATAGAACGAACCACGTAAACCGGATTGGTTGGGCAATGCCTATGTAATTCATAACTGCTTGCTTGTAGTATTGCGAAGATAATGATCCACAAGAACCATACAAGCCATTGCCTCTACAATAGGAACAGCACGTGGAACGACACAGGGATCATGTCTTCCCGTCCCTTCAAAAGTGACCCTTTCACCTGACATGTTTAATGTCTCCTGATTTTGGCGAATTGTCGAAACTGGTTTAAAAGCCGCACGAAAATTAATAGGCATACCATTCGAAATGCCACCTTGGATGCCTCCACTATGATTAGTCAAAGTTTGAATCTTTTCATCTTTTAGTGTAAATATGTCGTTATGTGCCGACCCACGGAGAGTTACACCGGCAAAACCAGAACCGATTTCAAATCCCTTACAGGCATTAATACTAAGTATAGCCTTTCCAAGGTCTGCGTTTAATTTATCAAATACAGGTTCCCCCCAACCGGGTTGACAACCTGTAATGCGACAATGTATGATTCCTCCTGTTGAATCGCCTTCCTGTTTAAGCTGTGTGATATACGTCGACATACTTTCCGCTGTTATTAAATCCGGACATCGTGTTGGATGGCTATCAATTATCGCTCGGGTCAAAAGTTTTGGTGTTTGAACCATTGATATATGACCGACCTGTTCAACCCAAGCAAGGACTTCTACACCGAGCATATGAAGTATTTGTCGGGCAATGGAACCAGCGGCAACTCTCGCTGCTGTTTCTCTGGCAGAAGTCCGTCCTCCTCCTCTTATATCACGTATGCCAAATTTATTTTCCCAGGTATAATCGGCATGGGATGGTCGATAAACATCTTTCAGATGATCATAATCTGAAGATTGTGCATCGCTATTTTGAAGCATCATAGCTATGGGTGTGCCTAGTGACAATCCGTCCATTATGCCGGACAACACCTTTATGGTGTCCTTTTCATTGCGATTTGTAGTTAAGACGGATTGGCCCGGACGCCGACGATTCAGATCTTCTTGAATTTCATTGATGTTGATCTGGTATCCTGCGGGGCATCCATCCAGGACCACACCTAACGCGCCACCGTGTGATTCGCCGAAAGTATGCATTTTAAAGAGCTGACCAAAGGTGTTTCCGCGCATGATTTAAACTTATTTGGCTAAGGTAATGTCTACAAGCTTACTTCACCCTGTATCTTTGCCCTCCGATTATTCCTATGCTTCTTTTTCCTGACGATATCCTTCATACACTTGAGTTTACAAAAATCCGTGAATTCACTGCAGAAATGTGCCTGGGAGCGCCGGGGCGTGAAATAGCAGAGCATATTAAACCCGCGACTGACGCATCTATAATACGAAGAAGACTGGAAGAAACCGATGAATGGAGTAGGACCCTCATAGGACCTAATCCTATGCCATTCGGTGAATATTACGATATCGGAGATGCCTTGAAATATCTGGAGATTACAGATTATATTCTCGATATTGAAGATTTACTCCATATTCGATTATTGCTCCTTGGTCATCAATCTTGGCATCTGTGGCACTCTGTAGAGCTACATAAGGCATATCCGGTGCTTTGTGACTTGATTCAGCAACTACCTTTTGAAGCCAAACCGCTGAAAGACCTGGAGCGTGTATTTGAAACAAATGGTGAAGTTAAGGATGACGCATCACCCCAATTAAAATCTATTCGCAGAGCAATTGCCAACCGAAATAAAGAGCTGGAGAAGACTTTTCAAACATTGGTCCAGGTATATCGAAAGCAAGGCTTACTAACCGAATCGGGTGAGAGTGTACGAAATGGACGACGAGTTTTGACCGTTCCAGCAGAACATAAAAGAAAGATTAGAGGAATCATTCATGATGAATCAGCTACAGGCAAAACAGTCTTTCTGGAACCGGAACAGTTAGTAGAGCTCAATAATGACTTATTTGAATTGGAATCGGAGGAACGCCTTGAGATCTTACGCATCCTAAAAGCCCTTTGTCAACTATTACAACCCTTCAGTCAATACCTAAAGTTACTGCTCAAATTAACTATCCGATTTGATCTTATAAGGGCAAAAGCAAAGGTGAGCCAAATGTACAATGGAAACCGGCCTGAAATTGTCAATGAAATGCATCTAAAATTGTTAAGGGCCTATCATCCATTACTCTGGATTAAAAACCGACAGGCAAACCGTACAGTTGTACCCTTTACGCTCGAACTTAATCCACAGCATCGAATTTTAGTTTTAAGCGGGCCGAATGCAGGAGGGAAATCCATTACAATGAAATCAGTCATTTTGATTCAGATGCTGGCCCAATCCGGATACCTTGTTCCTGCTTCACCTCATTCCCAGCTTCCCGTATACCAAAAATGCTTTGCAGATATAGGTGACCAACAATCCTTAGATGATGACCTCAGCACGTATAGTTCCAAATTGCGGAATATGCGTCGTTTTCTTGAATTGGCCGACAAGCGAACGTTAATTGCGTTGGATGAATTTGGATCCGGTACCGACCCCAAAATGGGGGGGGCAATTGCAGAATCCATATTGAGATCGCTAAATAAGTTTAAGGTGATGGGTGTAGTAACAACCCACTATTCCAACTTGAAAATGTTTGCGTTTAAGGAGGCGGGTCTGGTCAATGGTGCAATGGATTTTGACCAAGTGCATCTTCGTCCGGCTTATTCCCTCCGCGTTGGCAAACCTGGTTCCTCCTATGCATTTGAAATAGCAACTAGTAGCGGCCTTCCTGGGCCAGTATTAGACTATGCCAAAGAGCTCATTGGACCGGAAAGTCAGGCTGTGGAGCAATTATTGGTTGACCTGCAAAACGAACGCAGGAATTATGAAGAACTATCGTTGATAAGCAAAGAAAAACAAAGACAACTTGACCAATTAATCCTCAGCTACGAAAGCATGTTTCGAGATTTGGAATTCCAGCGTAAACGATTGAAACTGGAAACCAAAGAATTGGCATTGCTCCAAAAGTCCAAAGAATCGGTAATAGTTGAAGAATATATTAAAGAACTTAAAGAGGAACGTAGTTTGGAACGGGCACTTTTGGCTAAGGAAACACTTCAGATTGAACAGCAACGGCTGCGAAAGCAGGTTCATTCGGTACAAGAAGAGGTGAATGAACTTCAAAACCCACTTAAAAGCCAAAATACTATTGATCTAGCTCCCGGAGCATTTGTGCGTTTGAAAACAGGGGGAGCAATTGGAGAGATTCTTACAATGGATAAACGTAAGGCCCAGATTAGTGTTGGAGGTATGACGATGATTGCCCCATTAAATGATTTAGAAGTCATCCGTGAACCGCTGAGTATTCGGACCAAAGCAAGTGTTCGCTTACCTGACACATCGGATGAAAATATTGCTAATAGACTTGATATTAGGGGATTTAAAAAAGAGGAAGCAATGCGTGTTATCGAATTATTCCTTGATAAGGCACTTATGACGTCTTCACGATCGGTCCGGATACTTCATGGAAAAGGCAACGGGACACTCCGTAAAACAGTCATGCAAAAAGCTAAAGAATATAAAGACATTCGGGCGATAGAACCTGGAGCACCCGAGGATGGTGGAGATGGGGTGACCATCCTGCGATTTGGCTGACCACCCCAACCCGATTACCAGATTATTGGAATATCTCTACACCGGCAAAATGAAAACTTCCTTCAATCAGGGCATTTTCATCGGAGTCGGAGCCATGGACTGCATTCTCACCAATGTTAGTAGCATATAGCGCCCTTATTGTTCCTGGAGCAGCTTTTGATGGATCTGTAGCACCGATAAGTGCACGGAAGTCCTCTACCGCATTATCCTTCTCCAAGATTGCAGCGACAATTGGTCCCGAAGACATAAAGGTTACTAGTTCACCATAAAATGGTCTTTCGCTATGTACAGCATAAAATTCTCCAGCCTTTTCTTCGGAGAGTTTGGTGTACTTCATCGCCACAATACGAAAACCTGCGGCGTTAATTTGGGCGAGGATTGCACCGAGATGACCCAGACGTACTGCATCTGGTTTGATCATTGTAAATGTTCTTTTTCCAGTCATTATGTATTGTTATTTAATTAATATGATCTAAATGGCGGTGCAAAGGTAAATGAACTCTCTCTCACAATCAAGGAAGGTCGTATTTTTGCCTTCTTAATTTGCGTAAAGCTGTTGTAAACGGAATATGGAACTTCAAGAATTGCAATCTTTTCTTCGTGTACCGCGTGATGTAGCTATCGTTAGCCACAGGAATCCAGATGGCGATGCCGTAGGATCAACATTAGCTATTGGCATGTTATTGGATGGAATGGGGCATACAGTGCATATGATTTTACCTTCTGAATATCCAAATTTTCTAAACTGGATGCCTTGGATAAACAAAATTCGTATTTATGATTTACAGCCTGAAGATGTAACACGAACATTAAAGGAAGTGGATATGGTATGGATGCTTGATTTTAATGCATTGGACCGTATTGATAGGATGGGCGAGGTGATCCACATCAGAGAAGGATTGACAAATGTGATGATAGATCATCATATCGATCCAGAACCCATTGCTGATTATGTTCTTTCGGAAACGGAGAGTTCATCGACATGTGAACTTATCTTCGATTTTATCCATCAAGGAGGATGGGATTCCCGGATTTCAACCGATTTGGCCACTTGTTTACTTTGTGGGGTGTTGACGGATACAGGTTCATTCAAATATAACACCCGTCCAGTTTTATTTCATAAGGTCGCTCGATTGTTAGAAGCTGGGGTTGACTTAAATGATCTACAAACAAGGTTGTTTAATAATATGCCCGAGAAATTTTTAAGATTACTCGGATACTGCCTCAATCAACGATTGGAAATAATAGACGACTATCATACAGCAATTATAAGTCTATCCAAAGAGGATTATAAAGTATTTGACATACAAAGAGGTGATACAGAAGGAATAGTGAATTATATGCTAATGATTGACAAAATTCGTTTTGCCATTTTTATTGCCGAACAACCTACCATTATTAAGCTTTCATTCAGATCTATTGGAAACTTCTCCGTACAAGAGTTTGCCCGCGACCATTTTAAAGGCGGAGGTCATAAAAATGCTTCTGGGGGTTCTGTTTATGGCACCTTGGATAAAACTATAGAAAAGATCAAAAGTCTTTTACCACAATATGCTCAAAAACTTCAAAATGCTTAAAAACATGATCTTAACGCGTATTTCCATCATGGCAATGTTCAGTTCAATCCTTCTATTTAGTGCTTGTGGGGGATCGAAAGAAAGCAAGTTTACTGGATTTACATCATCAGGTTACCCATACATCATGCATATTGATTCTGTGAGTGCCACACCAGAAGAGGGTGACAAGTTGCGTTTCAACCTGATTGTGCGTAACAAAGCTAACCAGATTCTTGCCCAAGAAGATATGACAGGTATACTCCCAAATCTTGAAGCCTCAAGAGGGGTAAAACCTGAAATCGAAATCTTGTATTTGATGACGCCAGGCGATTCTGCCAGTTTATATGTCTTCGGCGAGCCGCTCAAGAAGCTACCCCTTCAGAATATCGGGCCTGATGATACCTTGATTTACGAGATTGGATTTGTAGATATCATTTACAAAAAAGAGAAGCTTGAGTTCATTCAAAAGAAGGAGACTGAAATCACTACTTTGGTACAATCCACGCTCAAAGGCTTCCAAGAAGGAACATTAGGTGACAAGCTTATCACAACTAAAAGTGGATTACAATATGTCGTGCACACTCAAGGAACTGGCGAAGTTCCCAAACCGGGTAATATTATCACCATGGAATACTATGGTGCATTTATGGATGGGAAAACCTTTGACAATTCATTTATACAGGGGAAACCAATGACATTTAATTTAGGCCAAGGGGCTATATTACCAGGCTTGGATGAAGGTTTGACTTACCTTAAAGAAGGGGCAATTGCAACATTTATCATTCCTTATGCCTTAGCTTATGGTGTTGCAGGAGCTCCACCTTATATTCCAGAAAAGACAGATCTTGTATTTTATATTGAACTGAGTAAAGTGACAAATCATAAGCTTTCACTGACGCATTGATATGGTTCATATTGTATTAGTTTTGTCCTTAACTCATTTATGTCTCAACCCAGCAATCATATCCATATGAAGTTAATTATGCTCTGTGGTGGTGTTACGGCCATCTTGTTTTTAGGATCATGCAAAAGTGAATTTTCCTTTACAGGTACTACCCCAACAGGATATTCTTACATCAGCCATATCGACAAGCCAGGTGATTCACCACAAATAGGTGACCGAGTATGGTTCAGTCGCACCATACGATTAGGGCAGGACAGCATTTTGTCACCAATGGGCGAGCAACGCATTGTTCTTCCTGAAAAAGTTCAGCTTCCAGATCCTTTGCCTGCTGATTTTGAAATGTTGCTAATCATGTCACCAGGTGATTCAGCCAGCGTATATGTGTTCGGAGAACGTTTGGCTGCTATACCCAATGTAAGCCGAGGTCCCAAGGATACAATCATCTACGATATAATGCTCAAAGAAATTATTGAAACTAAAGCAGAGCGATCGTTGACCGTTAATAAGGAAGAAGAGGTGGCAGAACGTGTTACACAAGCTGCACAAGCTTTTACAAAAGGATTATTGAATAATGTCATAACAACAACACCATCCGGACTACAATATGTAAAAAATACGGAAGGCACTGGTCGGCAACCCAAGAAGGGTGATCAAGTAGAAGTGAACTATTATGGGGCCCTCCTCGATGGAGTTAGCTTTGATAATTCCTATAAACGAGGCGAACCATTTGTGTTTAGCTTAGGCAAAGGTCAGGTAATTGCAGGGTGGGATGAAGGTGTTGCAATGCTAAAAGAAGGAGGTAGTGCCACGCTGTTTTTACCACCTAATCTGGGCTACGGGGAACGAGGTGCGCCACCAAGGATTCCTGCAAATGCTACGTTGGTATTCTTCGTGGAACTTAATAAAATTATAGATTAATTAATTTATATCCAGTTAGTTATCCCGTATTTTCCTTCTCCTAATGTCTTTAATCATAGGTTTGCGTTTTAAGCGTGCTCATTGAGAAAATGCTCAATGTTGTCAGTCGATTGGAAATCGTAGTGGTAATATTTGTTAATACTGGATAGAATTCAAAAATTTAAATCATCTTTGCCCCCGTTTAGCAAAACTATGTCATAAAATTTAACGCTCCATGCTGAAGCATCTATCTCTCCTAAGTACGGTCGCAATGTTAACTCTTGCCTCATGTGCATCCAACAAGGAATTAAAAATAACGGGTAAAACAGAAAGTGGGTATCCTTATGGATTTTACGTCGATGAACCAGGTGAATCCCCACAAGTAGGTGATAAAATCACTTATAGTCGTCGAATTCGTCTAAACCAGGACTCTGTTTTAATGCCTTTGCAAGAGCAAACACTTGTGCTTCCTCCAAAAGAAGAGGTTGGGACACCACCACCGCCGGATTATGAACTCATGTTCCTCCTATCCCCTGGTGATTCAGCAAGTGTGCTTCTCTTTGGTGAAAATCTCCCTGATCTCCCTGACTTTAAAAAAACCGATACGATCATTTTTGATTTGGTATTCAAAGAAATTGTGCTCTCGAAGGTTGAAATGGAAAAAGCTAATGAGGAATCCAAAGCAAAGGAAGGGATGGTCGCCACAATTGTAGCAGAAGCAGCACAGTCATATACTTCAGGCCAGCTCACTGGGCAATTAACTCAAACTTCAAGTGGACTTAAATACAAAGTGATTAATGAAGGTACAGGTCAGCAAGCCAAATCAGGTGACAAGATCGAAGTCAATTATTACGGCGCACTGACTGACGGCAAAATGTTCGACAATTCTTTCCAACGCGGTGAAACGTTTTCGTTTCAAGTTGGTATGGGACAAGTCATTCCTGGATGGGATGAAGGACTTCTGTTGCTAAAAGAAGGGGGGTCGGCCATATTTTTTATTCCTGCCGAACTAGGTTACGGAGCTCAGGGTAGTCCTCCTGTAATTCCTGCAAATGCAGAATTAATTTTTTATGTGGATTTTATAAAAATTCAGAAGTAATCTTTCGTCGGGTTTATATACCCTAATTACAATTTTTTATGACTGCTGAACAGTTACAGGAACTAAAAGACCGGCTGGGGTCAATCGGGAGGTATCTTTGACGTCGATCGACGAAAATTAATTATCGAAGATAAAGAACAAAGGACTCTTGATCCCTCATTTTGGAGTGATCCAGAGCAGGCAGAAGGAATTCTCAAAGAACTTAGAACTCATAAAAAATGGGTTCAGGATTATTTGGCGATTGCCGCCTTTGTTGATGATGCTGAAGTGCTGCTTGATTTTTTTAAGGCAGGCGAATCTTCTGAAGAGGAAGTAGAAAAAGCTTATCAACAAGCTCTTTTTCAGCTTGATGAAGTGGAGTTTCGAATTGCAATGGACCAGCCTGAAGATGCGTTAGGTTGTATTCTTGAGATTAACGCTGGAGCAGGTGGTACAGAGAGCTGTGATTGGACAGCAATGCTCATGCGGATGTATATCATGTGGGCCGAAAAAAGTGGATTCAAAGTAACTGAGCTTAATATACAGGATGGTGATGTTGCAGGTGTTAAGTCTGTAGAGCTAGAGATTAAAGGTGAGTATTGTTACGGGATGTTGAAAGGAGAAAATGGAGTACACAGGTTAGTGCGAGTGAGTCCGTTTAATGCTCAAGGAAAAAGAATGACATCCTTTTCTTCCGTATTTGTTCATCCACTTATTGATGACAGTATCGAAGTTGACGTGAATCCAGCTGATTTAGAATGGGATACATTTCGGTCAAGTGGGGCTGGTGGTCAGCACGTGAATAAGACAGAATCAGCGGTCAGGGTACGGCACCTGCCTAGTGGCATTGTTGTAGAATGCCAGCAAGAAAGGTCCCAGCATATGAACAGAGAAAAAGCGTTGATCATGCTGAAGTCCCGTTTGTATGAGAAAGAAGTAGAGCGCAAGTTGGCCGAAAAAGAGAAAGTGGAATCTGGTAAGATGAAGAATGAATGGGGTTCCCAAATTCGTTCCTATGTTTTGGATGATCGAAGAGTCAAAGACCACCGGACGGGGTATACAAATAACAATACAGACGCCGTATTAGCAGGGGACTTGGATGGTTTTCTGAAAGCCTGGTTACTTGCACGACATCAAGTAGAAAGTTGATGATTGATCTGATTATTCCCCGATATCCAATTCCTATATGCAGGGTTTGAATCGACTTCCCAACTTAAAATACATGGCACTTCATAGGGGTGAGCTTTTTCTAAAGCAGATCGCAATGCGACTACTTTATCTGGTATCGTTTTTAAAATAACAGCTACTTCATGTTGTTTGCAGAATGCGCCCTTCCAAAAATATTGGCTTTCCATGTCCAACAGATTCGCACAACCAGCCAAGCCACACTCCAAAAGTGAACGTATCACTCCTCCAGCCTGGTCAGCATTTTCAAAAGTGGTATAAAGAATACTGATTTTTGACATATAAGTAACTTTCAAATATAAAAGAATAAAGTAGCGCTATTGTTAGGAATATTCCTATCCATGGAATTAATTTAGGTTCCGGCATTATAAAAATTAATGGAAACATAGTGAAGGCAGTACCAGCAATCAATCTGGCGCCTGGTACTTTTATTGACGGCAATCGCTTGGCTTGATAATTTAGGCGGAGGAGCAGGACAAGATAACGTGGTATACCTGTTAATAAAATCCACCAGGGTAAAATACCAGTTTGGAATATTAAAATACTTATCAGGAGAATATAAATGGCATCAGTCTCCTCGTCGAATACTGCTCCAAAATAGGTCTGGCCTTTAAGCTTTTTAGCTATGAAACCATCCAGAATATCACCTAAGGCCGCCATCCATGCTAAAATCGCAACCCCAATTCGATCGATCTCACCAAACCTGGAAAAAACCAACAGGATTATTCCTAGGCGAACAAATGTTACTGCATTGGGCAGAATTTTAGCAATTTGTGTAGACCAGTGTGACTTGAAAATGATGGCAAAAACGATTATATGTATCAACCATAACAATGAGAGTATTATGTTCAAACTAGTGGATAAAAGAACTATACATCCTGAAATAGCAAAAATTGCATTAACGAATTGCCACGTTTCAATTGTTTTCATCCCCTCCTTGTTTTGCATAAATGTCACCGGAAATCACTTTTTGACCCAAGTTACACAAGGATTTAATCAGCATCTTGGAATCAACATATTTGGGTAGTTGAAAGTTATGTTGCTCTCGTAAGGAATAGTTGAAGGAGTAATTGCCGAGTTGATTGATGCGAGTAAGGCATTCAGAAACATCTTCCAATCCTGGATTAATAAATTCAAAAGAAAGATGTGGTATAGCTGTTTGGAGACCATTCAATACCTGAAGTTCCAGGCCTTCCACATCGATCTTACAATAAGTAGGCACACCATGTCTTTTGATCAAGTCTTCAAGGGTTTGTATTTCGACCGTAATTTGTTTATCCCAATTCAGTGCAAAGGGTGAAAGACCAGACATCATTTCACGCCAACTGGTATCTCTTAGCGTGCTTATGGTAGGAGAAATTGAATTGATATGAAGCAATCCGGAACCACGTGATGCACCAACAGCAGAAGGGTACAGGATGACTTTCGGATCTGAACCAAATTTGCTCTGAAGAATTTTGAAAAAAGTGGGATTGGGTTCCACCGCCACAACATGAGCTTTTATGGAACGCCAATTTTCTGTACGGTTGCCTAAATGGGCCCCCAGGTCAAAACATAGATCGCCTGGCTGAATGAATTGTGAATAAAATTTTAACATTGATCTCTTATTTCCGGGCTTCCAATCATAAATAAGTCTGGATTTGAGAATGCCAAGTTTTGTTTTCCAATTCATAGCTCCGATTTGATTAATCTAAGAAATCGGTATCTCAACCATCCCTGTTTAAAACCCATTTGTACTGCATGTCCACCTCGCAGGGACTGTAAATAGACATGGTATCGTAATATGGGACGAAACATCTTGTTAAGCATGCCGATCCAATGATCTCTGCGGCGGTCTGAAGGTAGATATTTTGTTAAATCTTCATCATGAGCAGGATTTATTCCTAAATCCTGTGCTATTCGGAATAATTCTTCAGGGCTCAGTGTATTTCCTGCGCCCCAATGATTGCGATAGTCGTTAATGTATTCTGCCACTATTGGAAAATCATGAGTGACCTTAGGAAAGGTATCAATAAGCAAGAGAAGGCCCCCAGGCTTAAGCACTCGGGCTACTTCTCTTAAAAAACTAGTTGGATCATCACTGTGGACAAAGGATTCAATTGCATAAGCTATGTCAAAGCTAGCTTCCCATGATTTTGGAAGTTCATGAAAGTCACCTTGGTGGATATCAATTCGTGTTGATATCTCGGATTTGATCCGGGCCAACGCTTTTTTTGCCTGATAACTACTTAAAGTAATACCGGTCAGCGTACAAGATATATCCGTCCGCTCACTAATGTATATCAATGATCCTCCCAGACCGCAACCCAGATCCAGAATGGATGGACACTTTATGGGGTAATTGCGAATGGCATCTAATATGAGTTGGTTCGAATAATTAGATGCTGAAAAAGAATCTGTAATGCCCTCTTTCCATATGCTGGCATGTATATTGGATGTTCGACCTACCTTTCCGAACTTATTGAAGAGTATAGTGTTTTTATCGTAGTATGCTTTTAACCAGTGACGATGGTTATATTGTTTCATACCGAAACATACATCAGTATTTTTATATTTACCATATTTATTCAATGAAAAAAGAGGCTGAGGTGATGATCCCAACAAAATGGGGTCATTTTAAGATGATAGCATACGCGAATGCAACAGACGAACGTATGCCTCACTATGCAATGGTGCACGAGTCGTTTGCACCAAAAGGACCAATATTTGTGCGCATCCATTCTGAATGTGTGACCGGGGACATTTGGGGTTCCAAGAGATGCGATTGTGGTGCCCAACTAGATGAAGCCATGCAGATTGCTGCACAACATGGCGGAGTTGTTATCTATTTAAGGCAGGAAGGTCGCGGAATAGGCATAATTAACAAACTTAAAGCCTATAGTTTGCAGGATCAAGGGATGGATACCATCGATGCCAACCTTCATCTGGGTTTTGAGGCAGATGAAAGGTCTTATCATGAAGCCATTTTTATCCTCAAGGATCTTGGAATCACTGAACTAATGTTGATGACTAATAATCCTATAAAATTGGATGCATTTAATGATTCAGGCATCCGGGTTATTGAGCGAGTGCCCCTTATTATTAAGCCTGACAATGATAATGAAAAATATCTGCGCACCAAACAGGAATTAATGGGCCACATGCTCAACATGAAGTGAACTGCCCATGGAAGGAAAGGCATTATGGCATTTAAGTCCTACTCATTCAGTAACCCGAACGCTGGAACTACCCAAGCCTTCTGGTCAGGAATGTATCATCAAGTCAGCTTTTTCAATGGTAAGTATAGGCACCGAGCGGCTTATCGCTAAGGGAGGCGTTCCTGACGTTCTTTTTGAAAAGATGCGTGTTCCATATATGCAAGGTGCATTTGGGTTCCCTTTGACCTACGGGTATTCGCTAAGTGGTTTAGTTATTGACGGGCCTCAGAAGTGGATAGGCGAACGCGTGCATTGCTTGCATCCCCATCAATCTTATTGTTTGGTTCAATCGTCTGATTTGACTGTGATTCCTTCTGATGTTCCGCTTGATCGCGCTGTCTTAACCAGTAATTTAGAAACGGTTGTAAATGCACTTTGGGATGCTCATCCTTTCATTGGCCAGCGAATATTGGTTATAGGATATGGACTTATCGGCTCACTAATAGCCTATTTACTTCAACCCATGTCAGGCATAGAAATTGAGGTTCTTGAAATCAATGATTCTAGGATAGGGTGGGCACGGCACATGGGTTTAAAAGTAATTCGGCCTTCATCTAATGCTGAAGATTTGTATGACATGGTCTTCCATACAAGTGCGACTGAATCTGGCTTGCAATATGGCATAGACCATCTCCGACAGGATGGGGACCTAATTGAATTAAGCTGGTATGGGAAAAAAAGCGTCCATCTTGATCTGGGAACTTCCTTTCATTATGGACGCAAACGGATCATTTCCTCTCAGGTTTCTCATGTGGCTAGACCTGCAATGCCGCAATGGTCAAAAGACAGAAGGAAAGAATTAGTTTTTCAACTGCTTAAAGATCCTCGCCTTGACTTTTTTTTAGGCCGTCGGATTCCTTTCTCACAAGCCGTGGCATTGTTTCAGATCTTGCGTAATGAGCAACCTACTGCCGTTAATTATTACTTCGATTACTCCTAATTTCTTGAAGAAATGTACGAATTACGTGTTACTGATCACATCATGATTGCCCATTCATTAGCAGATCCATTTTTTGGGCCCGCTCAACATCTCCATGGTGCAACTTATATCGTACACGCAAAACTCCAGACGCCTAAGCTAAATAAACAAATGGTGGTCATGGATATTGGTCAATTATCTGAACTATTGAAAAGAGTGCTTGCCGAATTGAATTATAAAAACCTGGATGATGTCGAGGCACTGCGAAATAAACTAACAACTACCGAGTTTCTAGCGAGCTATATTCACGAGCTTCTCTCAACAGAAATCCACCCTTATTTTGCGGGCCAGTTGCAAATCACCCTGGATGAATCTCACATTGCCAGCGCCAGTTATTCCGGCCCGGTTAATTCACCCTTGCTGTGAAGTGGGTGTGGATAGCTCCCATGCCTGATCAATTTATTTCGGGAGGAAATATCTACAACGACAAGATGATTCAGGCGCTTAAGCTCATGAAAGATGAAGTCCACACAGTTTCAATTAATCAATACAGTCCCCACACAGCAGAACCCTGTGATATTCTTATTTGGGATACAATCTATATTGACAAACTTGAGGCCTTGAATGAATCGCCATGTTCAAACTTATTTCTACTTGTGCACATGATAAACGAGGATGTTCTAAAAGTCTTGCCATCAATACTTAAAAAATTCAAGGGTTTCATTGTCCCCAGTAAATGGGTTTCGGATCAACTTATCTTAAATGGAGTGCTTCCAGACCAAATTTTTGTAATCGAACCAGGCATGGATAAAATTCCAGCGATAGATCGAATTCTGCTGCCCCCTGAAAAACTGCATCTTGTTCAAATTGCCAATCTGTTACCGGAGAAAGGTCATGAAGCTTTGTTGAAAGCGATCAACCGCCACATGGACAAACTACATGATTTTGAATTAGATCTTTTCGGAGATGATAGAATTAACATTCCTTGGGCAAAGTATATCTTAAATCTTATAGATGCATTCAAAGAGACATCTTTTGTCCGATACAAAGGGATGATTCCGCATGCGAAAATATGGCAAACCCTATCTCAATATCAAGCCCTCCTTTCTGTATCTCCTAAGGAGTCATTTGGAATGGCAATTCAGGAGGCGATAAGTTGCGGTCTGCCTGTCTTAGCCATTCGCGGAGGAAATATTTCGTCCCTGGTTAGCCAGGGTGAAAATGGTTATTTATTTGACAACGTTAATCAGCTAATGACCTGGCTTTCTCGGCCCTTGGATGAAAAGATGTATTTACTAGCTCAGGTAAGTAACCCTTCGCGTCCTGAAAAGAATCATCCAAATTGGGCACAACAAGCTGCTTTATTGCGAAGTTCAACATTGAAGTTGTGCAGTTAAATGCCCTTTTTCTTTACCGGGGTAGACCTATTCACGTCGGTGGTGTAACAGCTTGACAAGATATGTGCAACCAAACTGTATATCCCTGCATGGGTCCACTCGACTGTGTCCGTGCTTGCAGGGATCAAACCAGCATTAAATTCCAAACTAGCTAGTTTGCTTTGAACTAGGGAGTTCTTTTGGATGAAATGAAGCGGGACAGCAAAATCATTAATTTGGTCCCAGATCAAATGTTCCATTGCTGGTGGTTGGTGATCGCCGACCAGAATAAACATGTCACTGTCCGTACCCTTAGTCCGAATGAAGTGTTCTAGAAAACCTAATTCGTAAAACATACAATCTCTGTACCTGTCCATGATGTCCGCATCCAAATTTTGATACGTGCCATGTGGACTTGACGTTATTGAGTCTAATGTTTTGTAATTGTTTACGATGGTTGGCGGCGGATACCATGGCGCATGACTATCCAATGTAATGAAGAAAAGAAAATGTGGACCTGATTTTCCTTTGATCCGCTTCGAGTAGACGTACTCCAGTGCATATTGGTCAGGTAATCCTCCAATGGGATTGTATGGATATCCTCGGTAGGGTATATCTTGAAATAAGGTCCAGGTATCAAATTCATGGAAGTCCCTTATTTTATCATAAGGGATATGCTTGTCCGTAATTTCATTTGTCTGCATTGTATTAATCCGATGTGAAACATAACCCATGCTGTTAAGAAAGCGGACTAAATGAGGATATCTAAAGTCCATGTCTAGTAACTCATTATAAGCAAGTTGATTGTCAATATGAAGTCCGGTAAGTGCGGAGCTAAATGACAACCATGACCTGCCACCTTTGATAGGAGCTAAGGACCATGTAGACGATGTTAGCCAACCTTCTTCTTCCAGCCTCTCTGCCATAGCTGTATTATGTGAAAGGAATGTGTCATGAAGTGCTTTAGATAGAAAGGGGACAGCCCCATAAGACTCAACAAATATCAGATATATATTAGGTGGTTGATGTAATTGGAGTTGATTGTAAGCATTGTAGGGTAAGGACCGTACAGGTAGGTTTTCCATTTTTTTGACATCCTCACTGCGGATGGCATCCACAATTCGAGGCAAAAGAAATTGGCTGTTCAATCTTAAATCGTAAATGTCTGCATCACGATACCTCCAGGCACTCATCATTATAAAAAAGCTGACGGCTAAAACTAAATACTGACGAAATATGACGGGCTGATCGGAGAGGGAAAACACAATTGTTTGCCTGACAAGCCAATACAGTCCAATTCCAATAAGAAGTGCAATGAACAGGACTAAAATAAAGGAAACCCCTATTCCAGCTGCAAAAACAGGAAGAACTTCTGCAACCAGAATCCACTCATTCACCAGTTGTGGCTTTGTTCCATATAAATAGTGCATAGCACCAAAGTATAGTTGAAATAAGAAGAAGAATAACCAAATTCCCGCTAGAAGACCTGTTAAAACTCGTTTTGATAGGTAAAAACGCTGGATATAAGGTGCAATGAGTAAACATATTGACCAATCAGCTACAATTCGGAAAGGATTGTAATTGTGATTTAGAAAAAGAATACTAAGTATTCCTTCTTGTTCCACATTTCGAATCCCATTAAACGGCATTAGGGTTGCCATAGGTCCATATGCCAGATATATTGGAATAAATAACAAGACATTACTGAGAAGAAACAGAATGGACCAGCGTTTCATGAATGCATAGTTACATAATCTCATGAAATACAGTATAAATTAAAATGACTTGTTAGGTCGATGGAGCGTATTAATTTTAAGCTATGATTTCAGGTCGCACATTTATGGAATTCCCTTCGCCAGTTCGATTACTTTGGTTGAGCTCAATTTGTTTGGTTCTGGGCCGGGCAATTCAAGCGGTTTGGGGAAACTCGGGTATTGTGGATTTTTTGGCCTTTGAAAGCATAAGTGGTATTGTTGTTAAGTTGTTTATTCCCTGGGAGAGGTATGTTTCTGAAGTCTATCCCTTTCTGGCAGAATGGGCTTCATGGGGTATCCTGTTTATCTATATGATCAGCTTATTGGCACTTATTAGCAGGGTGCAAAATCGGTTTGTTTTATCCATTGGGGGCATTCTCTTACTTGTAGAAGTAGTTCTGGCACTTCCAGGGGATTTTTATTGGTTGGCGGGTTTGGCGGCAAAAACTTTGATGTGGTCTCCTGTTTTTTTTTATATTTATAGTAGAAGACCATCTCACAATTGGTCTTATGTAGGTCGATGGGCTGTAGCTGCAGTGTTTGTAAGCCACGGGTTGTCGGCATTAAATTTCTTACCTGTGCCAGGCAGTTATTCAGACATGATTACAATAGTGACAGGGTGGTCAGAGGGCATGGCACGGTCACTGCTTTTAATTGTTGGATTATTAGATATCATAGCAGCATTGACTATTCTTGTTATGCCTGGACAATATAAATTTTTCTGGTGGTATCTCATATTGTGGGGTCTTGCTACGGCATTAGCAAGGTTAGGTGGGAATTTTTCTTTTCAAGTCGATTTTGCAAGTAATTCAATATGGTTTGCAGAAATGCTAATCCGATTACCTCATGGTTTAGTTCCCCTCGCATTGTTTCTCGTCGTATTTCCCAAAGCTAACGACTAAATAACATGCATCAAAGTATTGTCCAGGCAACCATCTCATATTGTATCAATTGGTTCTCTAGAGTCCCAAAATTTTAGCCATCTCCAAAAGCTCCGTATCAAGTGGCTTTTGGCTTCGGATAGCTTCTTCAAAAGGTGTAAAATGGATGGCATTGTTGACTACACCCACCATTACGTTTCGCTTGCAGTTTAGGAGTGCTTCTACTGAGGCATTTCCCAGCCGGGATGCTAACAACCGGTCCGCAGCAGTTGGGGATCCGCCTCTCTGTAAATGACCAATGACGGCTACCTTGGTTTCATAATAATCGTATTCTTTTTTAACGACATCGGCAATGGCCTGAGCCCCACCTAATGGGTGTCCTTCAGCTACAATAATCAGACTGAAAAGCTTTTTTCGCTTGGCACTACTGCGCAGGTTTTCAATGATCTCCGCAATGGTCGTTTCTTTTTCTGGAATCAATACCAGGCTGGCTCCACTTGAAATACCCGTATACAAGCCGATATATCCAGAATGCCGACCCATAACTTCAATGAAAAAGAGTCGATTATGGCTGTCGGCTGTATCCCTGATCCGATCTACCGCTTCAATCGCAGTATTAACAGCAGTATCAAATCCTATAGTGTAATCCGTTCCAGATAGATCATTATCAATCGTGCCCGGGATCCCAATGAATGGAATGTCAAACTCCTTTGAAAAAATTAAGCCACCCGTAAATGTGCCATTTCCGCCAATGGCAATACACGCATCAATATCATTTGCAACCAGGCTGTCATATGCTTGTCTGCGACCTTCCGTTGTATGAAAGGCTTCAGAACGCGCTGTTTTTAAAATGGTGCCACCTCGATGTATTATGTTGCCCACATCCTGGGTTTCTAAGCGTTCAATATCTCCTTTGATCATGCCATCATATCCCTGATAAATGCCGTAAATATGAAGGTCATGGTAGGTTGCCGTGCGCACTACGGCCCGAATCGCAGCATTCATTCCTGGGGCATCACCACCTGAGCAAAAGACAGCAATGCGCTTTATTGTAGAGTCCATCTGTAATTAATTCGGTTGGTAGGATAAATGAAATGAAAGTAGCGACTGAATTGGTTTGTGAATAATAGTACCTAGGTTGAGTTCGTACGATCTTATCACTTGCACAATGATAGGCTTGAAATGATATGCAATTGATCCTACAAAATGTATTGGTAAAGTTTTGTAACCTTCATATTTTGATACATGCTTGTCAATAAACATACTGAAACATGAAAATGCTAACGTTTTAGCAAAAGGATCATCCAAATATTTTCCCAGAAACTCTGCTAAAGAAGCCAGGTAGACATTCGGGCTTGGCCCGTACATCTGATCAAATACCTTGGTTTTATCCGAAGCTATCTCCTGCTCAAAAAATGTGGCTAAAGAAGTAGGCATTTCTCGGTAATAAAAAGCACGAAGCAGACTTTTGCCAATATGGCCGCCACTTCCTTCATCGCCAATCAGATAACCTAAACTGGGTATATTGTCCTGGATTTGTTGCCCATCATACAAACAAGAGTTGGACCCAGTGCCCAGGATACACGCAATACCAGCCTCGTTTAGACATGTGGCCCTTGCTGCCGCCAATAAATCATGCTCTACATAAATCCGGGCATTCGGAAAAACACGTTGTAGGCCAGCTTCCATTATGGTACATCTTTTATGATCCGAACAGCCGGCTCCATAATAATGGACACGATCTATTTTTTCAACGGGCACAGTCGTCCCAAAGCCATCTTGAATCATTTGGGTTATTTGTAATGCGGAATGCAAAAATGGATTAACCCCTTTTGTTCTTGCTTTCCCTTCAAAACCTTTCCCATCTGCAAATATCCAATCCGCCTTGGTTGAACCACTATCTGCGACGATAATCATTGTTGGATTTTTATCAAATGTAAGGCAAAACCCTGCTAAGTCCAATGTTATTAAATTTGGCTTTTCGTCATATGTTCAACGATATCGATTTTGATCCTGAATAATTACCTTTGAGCGAGAAAAGGAATAGTATGAACAAGCGAATTGCCGTGATTGGTGCGGGAACAATGGGAAATGGTATCGCACATGTTTTTGCCATGAAAGGATATGAAGTTAGCATGGTTGATATCTCTGGTGATGCTTTGGATAGAGCGTATGCTACCATTGAAAAGAATCTGGATCGGATGGTATCAAAAGGTTCTATTGCCTTAGATGCAAAAGTCGAAACCCTGCAGCGGATAAGTCGGCATACTGGAATGGAAGAAGGGCTCCGGGATGTATTTTTAGTGGTTGAAGCGGCGACCGAAAATCCGGATTTAAAGAAAAAAATATTCAAAGATATGGATCGCTTGACCGGTCCATCTACCATTTTGGCCACAAACACATCTTCGATTTCCATAACACAAATCGCAGCCGAGACGTCCAGACCTGAAAAAGTGATTGGCATGCACTTTATGAATCCGGTGCCATTAATGAAATTAGTTGAAGTGATAAGGGGATACGCCACCTCGGATGATGTATGTGATCAGATTATGGCCGTGTCTCGTGCTTTGGATAAAGTGCCTGTCGAAGTGAATGACTACCCGGGATTTGTGGCAAACAGAATTCTTATGCCAATGATAAATGAGGCAATAGAGACTTTATTTGAAGGTGTAGCGGGTGTTGAGGAGATTGATACAGTTATGAAACTGGGTATGGCGCATCCAATGGGTCCGTTGCATTTGGCAGACTTCATTGGTCTTGATGTTTGTCTTGCCATTTTAAGCGTTATGCATGATGGATTTGGACGGCCTAAATATGCACCTTCTCCTTTGTTGGTAAACATGGTAACTGCGGGTAAGTTAGGTGTTAAATCAGGCGAAGGATTTTATGTATATGACCCCGTTACGCGTGAAAAAACCGTGTCCCGCCATTTTGTTAGATAATTCAATGGCAAAGGTGACCCTGTTTTTTTTTTTACGCTAGCTCCTGCTCATCATCATCCTCCTTAAAAGCATCAATGAGCCTTCTTTCCTTTTTAGTCGGACGGCCAACCCCTCTTTCCCTAAACTCTGATTTACCTGATCGAGCAGCAAACCACAATTCAAATTTATTTAATTCCTCCTCAGGTGTATGGTCAATAAAACATTCTTGTGCAATTGGAGCACCTACTCGTTTGTCAATCAGTTTAATCACTTCTATTGTGTATAGAATGCCATTCTTTTTAATATTTATATAGTCTCCAATTTGTACCATGAAGGACGCCTTGACATCCTTTTCTTTTATCTGGACATTACCGGATTTGCATACTTCTGTTGCAATCGATCGACTTTTGAAAAACCTGATGGACCAAAGCCACTTATCTATGCGGACTTTCAAGTGCTCCATATCAAACCCGGATATCTTTGAGCAAAGGTCTTTTAGGATTCAGCTCCTTAAGCGTCTCATACACCACTTTTGCGGCAGAATAGTTCCGGTACCATTCCTCATCCGCAGGAATGATGTGCCAAGGAATAACACTTTTGTTAAGGACATCCTCATAACTAGCCATATACTTGTCCCAGTGCTTTCGTTCCTCCCAGTCACCCGCATTGTGTTTCCATTGCTTTTTGGGATTATCTAATCTTTCTTGTAATTTTTCGCCCTGCCTTTTTTCACTGATATTTAGGAAAAACTTAATTACGGTTGTTTGGCCATCAAAAGTTAGCAGTTCCTCAAAAGCGTTTATGGCATTGATCCTTTTTTCAACGTGTTCTTCATTAATCCAACCATGAACCCTTTGAATCAGGACATCTTCGTAATGAGAACGGTTAAATAATTGGATGTAACCTTTTTGGGGTACTTGTTTGTGTACTCGCCACAAAAAATCGTGAGCAAGTTCTTCGAGAGTAGGTTTTTTAAATGAATGGGCATGAATTCCGTGAGGTGTGCAATGCTGGAAAACAGCTCCAGCCGTACCATCTTTTCCAGCAGCATCCATTCCTTGAAATATAACCAATAGGCTCCTTTTAGCTTCTGCATAAAGTAATCGCTGCAGATCCCCTATTTCTTCCACCCATTCTTCCATTTCATCTCGTCGGCGATCCCGGTCAGCATTTGGAGGTGGAGAACAGCTTAGATCTGCTATTTTAATACGCATAGATTAAAAGTTTATATACGGATGAATCCTAAAGGTAACGAGAATGTTGATTACCTTAAAGTAGAGATTTATCTTTTTTATGTTGGTAATTAACGAAATAGTTGTGCTAATGCATTTATCTATAACAAATTAGAAATAGGAGGATTTACCTATAGTCAGACAGGAACCCTGGTATTAAGAATGAATAAGAATAACAAAGAGATACACCCTGAATTAATAATTTAAGAATACATCTTTGTCCTTTTTACAAGGTAGGGGAGTAGCACCTGTCTATACCCTTGGCTAATATCGGCTTCGACGAATTCAATCCTATATTGGAGGCATCGCTCCCGAAGGCGTTTTATATACGTTTGCATCTGAGTAACATAATGGTCCTTTACTTGTCCAGACTGAACCTTAACGGATTCACCTGTTTCAATGTCGATGAAATGGTAGGGCCGATCTGGAAAGTCAAAATCAATCTCTAAGCTTTTATCTACCGTGTGAAAAAGGATAACCTCGTGTTTATTGTGTTTGAGGTGTCGCAACGCTTGAAAAAGTTCATGTTCTTCTTCCATGTTTTCAAACATATCACTAAATAGAATGACTAAAGATCTTCTGTGAATTTTTTCTGCCAATTCATGTAGTGTATCTGCAGCCCTCGTCTGTTTTTGCAATGCATTCTCCTGATAAGCTTTTTCAAGATGTTGCATCAACAGCTTATAGTGGGATGTGCTTGATTTTATGGCAGTATGGGTTTGGATTTTCTGATCAAAGAGGGTCAATCCAAAGGCATCTCTCTGTTTTCTAAGAAGGACCATCAAAGCAGAGGCCGCTAACGCAGAGAAAATAAACTTATTTCCAGGATTATTTGGGTCGGGTGTCTTTTGATACGGGAAAAACATCGATGAGGATGTATCTATAACGATTTGGCACCTTAAGTTTGTTTCTTCTTCAAACCGCTTAGTGTATAACCTGTCTGTTCTGGCAAAAACCTTCCAGTCAATATTCCTAGTACTCTCACCCGCATTGTATATCCGATGTTCGGCAAACTCTACTGAAAACCCATGAAACGGGCTTTTATGTAAGCCAATGATAAACCCTTCCACAACCTGATTGGCAAGCAATTCTAAGTTTAACTGTTCAGTAATGCGATTGCGATCCAATATTGACATAAGGAAATAGTTCTTCCAAGTTAACGGGAAATAGGTCCAAAAGATTGGCAAAAGGTCTTGCCTAATGATCTTAAAATAAAAAAACCCGGGTTTCCCCAGGTCTTTTAATTATTTGAATCGGCAAATCAACTGAGATGTGCCTCAATTTTACTAGTCAAATTTTGTTTGGTTGTCACACCTACAATTTTTTCAACCGGTTCGCCATCCTTGAAAATCAGAATGGTGGGTATGCTACGAATGCCATATTTCATAGAAACCTCTGGGTTGTTATCAACATTCAGCTTGCCAACAGTCACCTTGCCATCGTAATCCGTAGCAAGTTCCTCAATGATTGGTCCAATCATTCGGCAAGGACCACACCATTCAGCCCAAAAGTCAACAACAGAAACACCACCTTCCAAGGCAGTAGTTGTAAAGTTCGTGTCAGTAAATTCGAAAGCCATTTAATGCAATTTTAGATCTAAACAGGCAATTAGGACAAAGAGTTGCAAAAGTAAGTTATCTCTCTAATTTTAACATTGTTTTAAGTTTGAGTTATCGTTTCTATCAATGATATGCAAGTTGTTGCAAGGTTTTCTGTAGCTTTTTCCACTTCCCATTTCTCACGGTTTCGAGGTTCGATAAAGTTGGAAATGCTTCGTAAACTGCAAAAAGGAACTTTGTTGGCGAGTGCAACATAAAAGAGTGCAGCGCCTTCCATAGATTCGATCTCAAAAGTTCCTCTTGTTTCCATGTCCAGTTGGTGTTGTTCTGTTCCGGGGATGCAGTTAACTGTAACCCCATCTGCACTCCTTATATATGGATTAGACCAGTAATATGGGTTCGTCAACTTTCCATTAACCCAAGGAGATTCATTTTTCCCAATTAATCCCAATTGAAACATATCTAAGAATCGACCGTCCCGATCTTCAGCACCAATGTCCCCGAAAAATTCACTTGACACCTGTAGTACTTGGCCCAATTCCAGATTATTTTTCTTTCCTCCAGCAATGCCCACATGAATTAGAAAATCCGGTTTTGTGGTTTTGAGCACATAATCCAGATTTAGAATGGTCATGGGAATGCCAGGGCCAGTAATGATTGGTTGGATTGTAATTCCTCCAAACGCAAATACAATATCATTGGATGAAGTATTGGATTGCTCCTTTAGCTTCGATTCAATTAGCTGCATTTCTAATTGAGTTGGGGCAGCTAAGACTATTTGCTTCAAGACTTTATGTTAAATAAGTAAATTAATCCAACAGAAGGGGAAAAGCCCAGGTAGGGGTGGTAACCAGATGCAAAGGCAATTTGCCATCTAGATTTTAATGAATATCCGACACCTACATAAAAAGAGCTACTCAGCGCTTGATAGCCAATTCGTAAAGGCAGGTAGGGTAAGGGCTTATAGGCAATCCCGAGACGAATGTCCGCTGGTTGCTGTTCTTCCTGAACCCATTCTGCAGCCATTTCGACTTGACTGGATACTTCATACATTAAAGTGGCCACCAATGCAGATGGTAATCGGATGTCTTTTGAACTGCTAAACCCAACAGGATTTCTTGCTAAAATTCCCAATGTCAATCCTTTGCGAAGTGCTGATTTTGCACCTACACTAAATCCAAATCGACTGTGCTGTCCATAGTCTGCAAAATTCAAAAATTGACCTTCTAATGTTATACCAACGTCCAGCCGATTCCATAACCTTTGTCCAAATGCCGTGTAAAGACCATACTGACGAATATTTCCAAAGCCCGAGTAACTTAGTCCACCACCAATTCCACCCGATCTTGTGTTTCGCCATCCATACAAATAAGTACCTGACAATTCTGTTAATCCAAATGGCTGAATGGTGTAGAGCCCGCCACCGAAACCTTCTGAAGTAGATAAAACTGCCGGATTGCCTAAAGGCTGAAAGTAAGTTTTAGCTGGTAGGGTAATGCCACCAATGCCTTGACTAGCAGGATCGGGAATTGCTGGTGAGAGTACTTGCGCATTACCTTGAGTGGAAAATACGCTAACCCAAAGGAAAAGTAGTATCCATTTAAGCATCTGACCAAAGATAGTGTGATCAGTTGATTCCGAGGTATAGTTCCATATGCTTTCAATAAGTTATGTTTGCAGGATATGGCCAAATTTAGAAGGAACTATCAACCCGTTTCACATACGGGTAAGCTGCGGCTGGTAATCTGGCTAATAGCTGTTGTTGTAGTGCTGTTCCTTTTATTTTTATGGATGGAGCAATTTCAGGAAATGTTGAAATAGTCGAAAGTTTATGGAAAATCAAGCTCGTTTTAGTGCGGATATAACAGCAGGATACACGTTCAAGGGGGAAACAATCATTCTGGGTGGTGCAATTTATGATGGACAGGCTTTCCCAAACCTACCAATTCATATCCCACTAAGAACATTAAATCGTCATGGTTTAATCAGTGGAGCAACTGGAACAGGCAAAACGAAGACCATTCAGGTTATTGCAGAGCAATTATCCTCCCAAGGAGTACCTGTATTACTTATGGATATAAAAGGGGACCTGAGCGGTATAGCAGCTCCCGCCACAATCAATAGTAAAATTGAAGAGCGCCATGCTGCAATAGGAATTCCATTTGTGCCAGGGAGTAGTCCGGTTGATTTTTTATCCCTTTCAAATGAAAAGGGGGCCAGACTAAGGGCTACAGTTGCAGAATTTGGTCCGGTTTTGTTTTCAAAGATTCTTGGCTTAAATGATACCCAAACAGGTGTAATGGCTGTGATCTTTAAATACTGTGATGACAATAAATATCCGTTACTAGACCTGAAGGATGTAAAAAGTGTATTGCAGTTCTTTTCGAACGAGGGCAAAGCAGAATTGCAAGCTGAATATGGTGTAATAAGTTCCACTTCAGTCGGTGCCATTATGCGTAAAATTGTAGAACTGGAACAACAAGATGCGGATATTTTTTTTGGGGAGCAATCCTTTGAAGTAGATGACTTGTGTAGGGTAGACAAAAATGGTAAAGGTTATATATCTATTGTTCGTCTTACGGACATTCAGGATCGCCCTAAGTTGTTCAGCACCTTTATGTTACAGATGTTAGCTGAAATATATTCGACATTCCCTGAGGAAGGGGATTTGGATAGGCCTAAGCTTGTATTAATCATTGACGAAGCTCATCTCATTTTTCAAGAGGCTTCCAAACCACTACTCAATCAAATAGAAACCATTATTAAACTCATTCGTTCTAAAGGCGTAGGTATTTTTCTCTGTACGCAGGATCCTGCTGATGTGCCGCCTTCTGTTTTGGCCCAATTGGGGCTTAAAGTCCAACATGCTCTACGTGCATTTACTGCGAAAGACAGGAAAAATATTAAAATTGCAGCGGAAAACTACCCTTTAACATCTTATTACGATACAGAAAATCTGCTCACCCAGATGGGAATTGGAGAAGCTTTCATTTCAGTGCTAAATGAAAAGGGCATTCCTACACCGCTAGTTCATACTATGTTGAGAGCTCCACAATCCAGAATGGATATTTTGACTCAAGAAGAGATTGAGCGCATAGTGGCCACTTCATTTCTCGTCCAAAAGTATAGCCGTGTCATTGACAGAGACAGTGCCCATGAAATACTGAGTGTAAAGCTCAAGGCAGCTGCGACTACTGAGCATAAAAGAGAGGTAGAAGAGCAAGTCAAAAAGGCCGAAAAATTAGAAGGTAGCTTTCTGGGGGATTTATTAAAAAATCCAACAACCAGAATGTTGGGTAATACGATTGCACGGGAAGTTACACGAGGAATTTTAGGAGTACTTGGGTTGGGAGGAAGATCAACTACTCGGAAACGTTGAGCATGAAAACAGGCATGGATCTTTTGCCACCTCTACTGTTCACGGGTTGGCTGATGCTGTTGTTAGCTTTGTACTGCTGAGTATATTTATCCCAAGGAATGCGCTGGTGATTATTCTCTCCAAAATAACGCAATACCATCAAAAATTGCTCATGATCTTGAAAGCCAGGAATTGGCTGTATCACATTTATTTGCTCATCCATGAATACAATCGTTGGGAAACTCAAGCGTCCACGCATGATCTCTGATGCAAGTTCATGGTAGCTTTTTCCCCCCTCCTTTACAAGTGAATAATTTTTCCCTTTGAAAGGAATGGTTATATCCTCTTCTGCATCCAATCGGACAGCTATGTAATTGTTGTTAATGTATTTGATCACTTCAGGATCCCTAAAAGTCTTTTGATCCATGACCTTGCACCAACCACACCACTTGGTATAAACATCTACCATTATTTTTTTCTTCTCAATTTGTGAGCGCTGAATGGCTTCTTGAAAAGTATACCACTCTATACGTTCCTGACCATAAGCAAGACTTGACAGGAAGAGTAACAAAAATAAAGGGATTAATCGCATGGTATTCATCATCAGGACAAAGAAACAATGATTTAACCAGAGAAACAAAAAATAGACTATGTTGCAAGCTTTGTTTAATAAAAGATTAACGGTTTTCTCGTTATTTGACTACATCTTGGTTCGAATTTCTAAACCAATATAGTTCATTATCAAGTAAATGGATATGATCAGATGGCGCCATTAAATTTCCAGGATTGGGTATACCGTCGCCCATAAAATCAGAACAAGAGCTCACAATGGCTTCATCCCACAGATTATCCGCTATGAACGACCGGAGCAATTTCGACCCCCCTTCTACGAGTAAGCCTGTGATTTGCTCATTGGCCAAACTTTGAACTATTTGAGGTAATATTGGTTCTTCAGGATCAAGTAGGAAGAACCGGACATTGGGGTTTTGTATCAATGGCACTGGCCTGTGTTTTGATCGAAATACCCATGTTGGAGACGGCGTTTGAAACAATTTACAATCAACAGGAATGCGATCATGTAAATCAGGAATCACCCTGATTGGTGCATTGCCCCAAAATAATCGGTTCGTTAACAAGGGGTCATCTGTCAAAACAGTTTCTGTGCCGACCATAATAGCATCTACGCGGTGTCTAAGACGGTGCACAAAACGCCATGATACTGGATTGCTTAAGTGGACCTGATGGGATGCTCGGCCAATAAATCCGTCCTTGCTCATAGCAAATTTTAGTAAAATATATGGCCTATTTTCCTTGACGTACGTATTGCGTTGAGCTGCAAGCAGTTCTCCTTGTTCTGCAAGAATGCCCGTTGTGACTTCTACCCCTCCTTTGCGGAGCAAAGAGACTCCTCTTCCTTGAATGCCAGAGCTTAGATCTGTAGCACTTGTTATTACTCTTGGAATTCGATGTCTTAAAATTAATTCAGTGCATGGCGGTGTTCTGCCATGGATACAACAGGGTTCAAGGCTAACATAAAGTGTGCTTTTGGGTATTAAATGGACGTGTTCTTCTCGGACTGCTTGAATCGCGTTAACTTCAGCATGAGCCTTTCCATGCTGTTTATGATAACCTTCACCAATAATAACGCCATCATGAACTAAAACAGCTCCGACTTGTGGGTTGGGTGATGTATCTCCTTCACCTAAGCTTGCAAGATCTAATGCCCTTTGCATAAATTCCTCATGAAGGGTTAACATTTCCAATGATTTAAGGCCGAGAATGCTCACCCACAATGATGGGCTATGAATAATAATCATACAAAGCTAAGCCCAATTAGCCCAATGTGAGGCGCTTAATTTTCATACATGGAGGTATGTGCCTAACCTGGATTTTCACTAAAGAAGCACAAGTGGACTACCTTTTCATACCTTAGCAGTCTGGTTTAGGTATACTGTGAATATTCAGTAATTTTGTGCTTTGTCTTAACTATCAATTTAATCTATGGGCTGGTTTAAACGCCTGAAGGAAGGTATAACAACAGCAACTAAGCATAAGAAAGAGGCTCCAGATGGGATCTGGTACAAATGTGACTTATGCAAGGAAGCCAGTACGATGAAGGAACTCAAGGAGAACTTCTTTGTGTGTCCCAAATGTGGGCATCATACCCGAATTGGTTCTCATGACTATTTCGATTTGCTGTTTGATGGCAAGTACGAAGTCCTTTGGAATAACCTGGTAGCTGTTGATAGCTTGGATTTTGTTGATATGAAACCTTATGTCGACCGTTTACAAGAAGCTGTTGAAAAAACAGGGCTAAATGAATCACTTGCAGTCGCCGAAGGCAAGATCAACCGCCGTCCAATCATTATAGCTGCGATGGATTTTAGATTTATAGGTGGCAGTATGGGCGCTGTAGTTGGGGAGAAGATAGCCCGTGCAGTTGACCGTTGTATCGAACGGCAAATACCTTTAATGATTATTTCAAAATCTGGCGGGGCTAGAATGATGGAATCTGCATTTTCATTGATGCAAATGGCTAAGACCTCTGCTAAATTAAAACAACTTGCTGAAGCTAAAATCCCTTATATTTCTTTGATGACAGACCCCACCACTGGCGGGGTTACCGCTTCATTTGCTATGCTTGGTGATGTAAATATTGCAGAGCCAGGTGCTTTAATTGGTTTTGCCGGCCCACGTGTTATCAGGGAAACGATAAAGCAGGACCTCCCTGACGGTTTCCAGAATGCTGAATTTTTGCTTGAACACGGGTTTATGGATTTCATTGTCCATCGCAAAGATTTGAAAGAACGGATTTCTGATATGCTGCTATTATTTGGCAATGCAGCTGCTTAGATCCAGATAAATTGATTTTTGACTTTGCCAATGAATTATAGTTTTACCACAATTAGTTCAGTCTTGAACGGGTCGTACTGATCCAGCAATATATTTATCAGTCCCTTCCCATATCTGGCTAGCCAGGGCAGGAAGCTTTCGTAACGTTCCTGGAGTTGCCCTTCTGGTAAAAGTTTAGTGTAGAGATTCCGAATAAGCTGAACTTCTTGTTCCTGTTTGTTTTTAAGTCCGCGTACCATCTTTGATTCCAGTGCTTCCAGTTGTTTTAAAATGTGTACTTCAGCCGATTCATAACTACGAACTAAGGTAGAATCAATGAGCGCAAGCTTTTCCCGAACATTGCCGAGGACCGCAAGAAGCTCTTCTTTTTCCGGATTGAGGTCGCTTGCCTGCCTGGAATGCGCAAGTACGTATTTGCGAATAGTGTCATCAACAGGTTGAAATATCTCTTCAAAAGCCAACGACAACCTTTGTAATCTATGCTGGTTCGCATCATCGACTAACCATGTAGAATGTCTTCTATGTAAAAGAGGGCGAGGTATCCCAAAATGGGTAAAGAGATCGCCTAATTCGATCCAATAAGCAAGTTCACCACCGCCACCTATGAAAACGAGGTTGGGCAATATTGTTTCCTGCAGGATAGGACGCAGAATCACATTCGGACTAAAGGCTGCAGGGTTAGTATGTATCAGTTCCGTTAATTCATCTTCAGACCATTCCCAATCGGTTTGTACAGCATGGAAACGACCATTAGGAAGGCGCTCAATTCGGGACCGGACGCCCGAATCTAGATAGAATAAATTGATTGACCGGGGTTTGGCTTGTGTTTTTATACCAGCAATTTCTAACTTACTTATCGTGTTGTTAACTAGTTTGTTAGATATCTCAACCTGTATTTCCTCTTTAATAATTTTTGAAAAAATCGATTTAGCTTCAACAATATCAAGATCAATCACAATTAAACCATATTCACCAAGTAGTTGATGTAAAAACATTCGGGTTGCTTGGCCAAATGTGTATTGTGGCAAATAGGATTTCCTGATTAGCTCAAGGATCCAGGGACCATTAGGTAGGCCACCTAAGATTCGCTCCATATCCTGGATGAGTTCAGGGATATTACCCAGAGGCATACGACCAACTGGTCCTGCCATGCCGGTTTGCCATGTCAAGGTTTCTCCAAAAATATGAGTATATCTCACTTCCTCCAGATCGTGATCCTCGGTTCCTAAAACAAAAACAGGTACTACTTTAGAATCCTTCAAAGCTACGGAAGCGGCTTGGGCCATCTGTATAACACTTAAGGCCTTTGAGAGAAAATATATTTTGCCTCCAAATAGTAGTGGCTGATGGGCTGTAGTAATACAAAAGGTTTTTTCATCTTTTAGCGCTTCTAGGTTCTGCGCTAATTGAGGTGGAAGTGTCATTCCCTCATACTGCTTGCTAAGAATTGTTAATAGTGTAGATCGATTCGTATAGCTTGCTTGTTTTACAAGAACTTGGGCAGCCAGGTTGGGTGCGTCTGCAATAGGTGTTAGAAATGGCTGCAAATGAGCTACTCGCGAAACGATTTCTCGGTCCAACGATGAAAACAATGGAACTTGATCAATTGCAAAGTGTTGGAAGGAAGGGGCGTTATTTGAAAGCATGGTTGTAAAAATGCTAATTAACTATGAATTGTTGTGAAGACAATCCAAAACCTAACTTTGTGCCATGGCTTTCTTACTTCAACCAGCAGCGTTTCTTGCTTTGAAAAATCAAGAGGTTCCAATATTGGACGTGCGTTCTCCTGCTGAATTTGAACATGCCCATATTTCAGAAGCACTCAATTTTCCCTTATTTGATGATGAGGAGCGGAAAGTTATAGGAACACTGTATAAACAGGTGTCGCGCGATGCTGCAATGATTAAGGGTTTGGAATTGGTAGGGCCCAGGATGGCTGATATTATCAGAAATGCATTAGAAATCAGCCCGGCTAAGCAGATTGCCGTCCATTGTGCTAGGGGTGGCAAACGGTCAGAAAGTACAGCCTGGTTATTAGAAAATGCAGGATTTAGCGTTTATCTCCTGGTTGGCGGATACAAAGCAATACGCAGATATTATCTTTCATTCCTTGAGCGGTCCCATTTTAAATTTCTGGTACTAGGAGGAAGAACGGGTAGCCGAAAAACCAAAATGCTGCAGTTGCTCCAACAATCTGGAGAGCAAGTTCTAGATTTGGAAGGTATTGCAGGGCACAAAGGTTCCGCCTTTGGCCACCTTGGCTTGCAAATCCAAAAAGGTTACGAACGATTTGAAAATCGTATAGCAGAACATCTACTCGAACTTGATCAAGAGAGGATAGTATGGGTTGAAGCAGAGAGCCGGCATATTGGCCGATTGATGGTGCCCAAGGCAATATGGGATCAAATGTCATGTGCCCCAATGATCTTCCTGGACGTTAGCGCTGAAGAGCGACTGTCCACTATAATGGAGGAATATGGCTTGCATGAAACGCACTTATTGGAATCGGCATTCTTGAATATAAGGAATAGAATTGGTCCCCAGCATGCAGATGCTGCTGTCAAATTTCTAAAAGATGGGAACCTGGATGGAGCAGCAAAGATTGCAATGTTATATTATGACAAACACTATGACTTCCATCGCCAAAATGAACAGAAAAGAACAGTGTTTAAGGTAAATTCAAAAGGAGATTCCTTAGAAGAGTTGTTAGTAAAATTATTGGAAGCCAGTAAAAAAGTGATTGAGAAATGAATATAAATCGTTTGACGTTGTACAGTCATGGCGCAGGATGTGGTTGCAAAATTGCCCCTGACGTTTTATCAGACATCCTGGCTCAGGCACCTGCCACTATGCATTTTCCATCACTTCTTGTTGGGAATATGGAAAAGGATGATGCAGCCATCATGGATCTAGGTGATGGGACGGGGCTAATCAGTACCGTTGACTTTTTTATGCCAATAGTAGATGACCCTTATGATTTTGGCAGAATAGCAGCAGTAAACGCATTGAGTGATATCTACGCCATGGGTGGTGAACCTATAATAGCCATTGCGATTTTAGGCTGGCCTGTAAAGGATCTGGGATTAGATGAAGCAGGTAAGGTAATGCAGGGCGGACGCGATGTCTGCAATAATGCGGGCATCCCTTTAGCGGGTGGTCATAGTATTGACTCAGTTGAACCATTTTTTGGACTTTCTGTAAATGGAAGAGTGGCCCTGGGAAACATAAAGAGAAACAAAGGAGCAGTTCCGGGTGACTTATTGTATTTGTCAAAACCCCTGGGAGTAGGGATTCTAACTACGGCTCAAAAATTGGAACGCTTACTTCCCCAAGATATCGATCTGGCTCGGGATCAAATGATCATTCCCAATAAGATAGGCTCTAAACTAGGCACAAAGCCATATGTCCATGCCATGACAGATATTACGGGTTTCGGACTTCTAGGACATCTGCTGGAATTATGCGAAGCGAGTGGGGTAGGGGCTGAGTTGCACTTTGCAGACATTCCAATAATTGGTACAGACAGATTATCCTATTATCTAAAAATGCAATGTATACCAGCCGCTACATTAAGAAATTGGGAGAGTATGAAAGGCAAAATATCGGAGTTGCCGGCTGACCAACGTGCTCTGCTTTGTGATCCACAAACAAGTGGCGGTTTACTTGTAGCCGTGGATCCTGCTTTTCAGAATGAGTTTGATTCGTTTGCCAAAACAGAAGAGCATGCCAATTTCACCAGGATTGGATGCATAACTGATGCACAACAAAAGCTTATTCGTATCCATTAAATGTTGGACTTCCCAGCCAGCGTTCGATAGCCGAAAGCATCTAACATTTAGAAAATAAAGGCAATTGAGGTAATTATCCTGCTGGGCTTATCACTAAAATCATAGCTCTTTCCAAAAAACCTGATATGATCACCGTAATTGCTGAAATTACCTTCATATCGCAAGTCCAGATTTAGTTTCCAGATGTCAAAACCTATACCTGCCTGCCAACCCCAATTTACGTCAGACCATTTAGGGTCATATTCCGCAAGTCCACCCATTTCTGAAGCACTGCTAAGATGTACATGGCCTACCGGACCTCCAAATAAATTGAGTACACCCAGATCAAACCCAAGCATAAGGGGAAAATCCAGAGATTGGTAGTTTTCTTCCAATACTCGGTTAACACCTAGAGTTTGAAAAGTGTAAGAGGTTGTGTTTGAATTCAGAATGATTTCTGGTTGGAGGTAAAATTTCTCTATATATATTTTGAGCAAAGCCCCAAAGTGTATACCGTACCGGGCATCCTTCACTTCTAAAGAGAAATCCTGGAAGGTAATCGGATCAGTAAAATCAATCTTTTCAGGATTGATCTGAGTAGTATTGAAACCACCTTTAATGCCCAATTTGACCTGTGCGTTAGTTGTGTAGCTAGCAAAAAGTAGAATAGAAGTAAAGAGGAATAAGCGAATCATAGTATAAATGGTTTCTTTTATATGAACGATTGAACGGAAAGAAGGATGATCCTGTTGCCATTAAATTCGTTTTTCTTAACATATCAGGTTTAACACGTAAATTTATGATTTTATAGAGGCATATGGAGATAACTTTTGTTGGTAGCTTTGAATACCTTGAACAGCTTCCCATTCCCCAAAAGCCTGAATTCGCGTTCGTTGGCCGGTCAAATGTAGGGAAGTCATCGCTCATCAATATGATCACAGGCAGGAAAAACCTTGCACATACTTCCGGTACACCCGGTAAGACTCAATTAATGAATTTGTTTGATGTTTCAGGGAAATATCTCATTGTGGATCTTCCTGGCTACGGGTATGCAAGGCTTGGAAAATCGCAGCGACGTAAAATGGAAGGTATGGTACGTAGGTATCTTACTGCTCGGACTTCGCTATTTTTGGTTTTTTTACTGCTTGATGCTCGTCTAAAACCGCAACTAAGTGACATGCAAATGTTGAATTGGTTAGGCGAACAAAAACTTCCAGTAGCATTAATCTTTACAAAAGCGGATAAAATTAGCCCAACTGTACTCGCTGCAAACATAAAAGTCTACGAGGAAAGTATACTTTCATCCTGGGAGGTGGTACCAGTTTCATTTTCTACTTCCTCCCAAACAAACATCGGCAGAGAAGAGGTTTTGAGGTATATTGCAGACTGTCTAGTTCACTTTAAGGGCTAATGAGGTTATCATTCCACAAGTATCCACCAGTTTTACCTGATATCCGGCAATGGCCTGTTTATCTGTTAAGTAAAGAACGGGATCATTTTATTCGGCAACTGCGTACATCTATTTTTCAATCCATTACGGATAATGGTCAACGACCTGTGCGTGCCTTGATTGAAAGGGCCTTATATCTCGAACGGTCTCGGATACATGATCGGCCTTGGAAAGTTGATCCCCCCGACGAAAGAGCGTTTTGGACTAAGGTCCGGAAACGACTTGGAACATCTCCAAGTGAAGGCGACCGGGAAGTAGAATATGAATTGCTCCAGGAAATTATTCATAGGTACGCCCAGGAGATTGTAGGTACATTCAATCGAAATACCTTCTTATTTGCCCGGCGTTTTCTTACTCTTTTTTTTGGCCGATTGCTCCAATCTATTGGGGGGTGGTCAATTTTATCGCGCCGCTCCCATCTTCAGAGCAAGTTAAATGTTGTAGGGGAATTTGAGATGGTTCGAAAACTGATGGAAAAAGGTACAGTGATTATCGTTCCTACCCATTCGTCAAATCTTGATTCAATTTTGGTAGGGTACATGTTGGATGCAATACTTGGCCTACCGAGCTTCTCCTACGGCGCAGGCCTAAATCTATACAATACAGGCTATATTGCCTATTTCATGAATCGATTGGGCGCTTACAGGGTGGACCGCAGGAAAAAAAATCTAATCTATCTGGAAACGTTAAAAAGTTATTCCAGACTGACTTTAGAACGCGGCGTAAATAGTATATTTTTTCCAGGTGGTACCCGATCTCGCAGTGGTATTATAGAACCCAAACTAAAAATCGGTCTTCTTTCTACGGCTATTGAAGCACAAAGATCATTACTACAGCATGATCGGCCGGAAAAAGTTTTCATTGTTCCTTTAAATATCTCCTATCATTTTGTTCTAGAGGCAGGGTCACTTGTAAATGAATATTTGCGTGAAGAAGGCAAAGAAAAATACATTGTTTCATCACGTGAAGATTCCCGCAGCATCAGAAAAACGATTAAATTTATATGGAAGTTGATGTCAAAGTCCTCCCAAGTTACATTTTCAATTTCGAGACCTTTAGACGTCCTTGGTAATGCGGTGGACGAAGGAGGCAATAGTTTCGATCATCAACATCGTCAAATTGATGTTCGGGACTACTTCCGGCTTGGAACAGGTATTAGCGCTGATGCTCAACGAGAATCCCAATACAGTAAAACCCTGGCTGAAAAGGTTGTCGAATGTTACTATAGGGACTATGTCGTGCTAAGTAGCCATCTAGTAGCATGTGTGGCATTCGATGTTTTAAAAAGTGACCATGCTAATTTAGATCTATTTAGTTTAATTAAATTGCCGGAAGAGGATTATATATTTGATAGTCAGGTGCTTGTGTCAGGATGTGAAGAAATGCGTCTTGCCTTGCTCAAATTGGAAGCTAAAGGCAGGGTCAAAATTGCACCAAGTATAAAGGAAGGCGGTCCACAAATGCTTATGGATGGTATTAAAAACATGGGTGTTTTCCACACGGAAAGACCAATCTTTAAAGATACCAAAGGACGCATTCGGAGTGAAAGTTTCAAACTCTTGTATTTCTATCACAACCGGTTGGACGGTTACCGCAAAGTAGAAAATGTTGAGTGGGATAAACTTCAAGTGTCCTTTGCTGGTTAGGATTGTGTCCTCACATTAGTCGAGGCTGTTTACACCAAGTGTACGTGTACTGACGTGCATATGATAACGATCAATTTTGTTGGTTTTATTTTCAAATACTCCGATGGATTTCATTCTTTATGATCTTGAAGCCACCTGCTGGCCTGCTGAAACGCCAGGAATTACTCAAGAGATCATAGAAATTGGCGCTTTTAAAATAGATAAATTAGGGCAAACAAAGGGGCGATTTCACAAATTGGTCAGACCAATATTATTTCCCAACTTATCACCTTATTGTCGCAATTTAACAGGTATTCAGCAAGAAGAAATAGACTGTGCACCCAGATTTCCTGTGGTAATTGAAGCATTTGAAGATTGGTTGTGGGAAAGTGATGACTATGCTATGATTTCCTGGGGCGCAAGTGATCCGGTTTTTCTTGAACACGACTTTCAACTTCATCGTCTTGAAAGCACTTCATTTGTCAACAAACAGTACAACTTAAAGCAGATCTATAAAGAGGTATTCAGATTGCCTGGTAAGCTAGGTTTGAATGCAGCGTTAAGGCGTGAAGGCTTAGCGTTTGAAGGCAACCAACACCGTGCATTAGATGATGCACGGAATATGGCATCTCTTTTTCTTAGACATATCGATATCTGGCCTATACCATGAGCTTCCAAATTTTCAACTTAACATAATATAAATTATGGGCAAAATGATATATGGTAATTATCTCTTTTGAATGGTTGTCAGGTACCTGCATTGAAAACCTTCGTTTAGGGCTCCATAAGAAGTACCGAATCCAAATCAGCTGCTGAATAATTTACGGATTTTAATACCTTATGGTCTGCCTGTCTGTATACCATAAATTTTCCATCTGATTCTTCGATATAACCTTCAGTACCATCTTTTGATCGGTAAAATGCAATTGTATCTTCAGCATCCTTTAGATTATCACATACTTTGCTCATATTGCTGCGCTGGACTTCATCAAACAATCTTTTGAAATGATCACCTAAACCAAATTCAAGTATTGCTCCAGATAACACATACTGGATATCAGCCAGAGCGTCAGCTATTTCAGTAATATCCTTTGCTTTAATTGCATCTTTGAGCTCATCAAGTTCTTCTTGTAGCAGGTTTATTCGAAGTTTGCACCGATCCTCATGTGGCACATTTGGTTTAGCCAGAATAGGAAGTTTGAATATTCTATGAAAGTCTGCAACGCTGTTGAGCGCCTGCGGCTCTTCGTATTTGTAACTCATTGATTTTGTCTTGTTAGTATTTAATTTAGTTCGAAAGTTAAGTAATTTTTGATTGCCAGAATAATTAGGCGTCAAGCTTACCCTTGATATTCAGATAATCAAACTACTTTCATGCTTATTTTTAAAAACTCCTATTGACAAAGTTATCGCGCTCCCAATTCCTAAAGAGATTGACGGGATTGTTTGTAGGAGCACCTCTATTTTTATCATCTGGTCAATTATCATGCAGCAAATCAGAACCCATGGCACCCAATAAATTCGTGAGCCGGACAACTTTTAAACCCCAACAAGCCAATGAAAATGTACTGGCGCCCAATATTCCAACAGGTGATTTTATAGTGGATCTGAGAGAATTAACCTAATATCCTTCAACAGCTTGGATAAGTCAAATATAGCAAGGAGCAAATAGCCGAATACGATTGCTGATTTATTCAAGTATCTGGCCTCCAAACCATTCGGATTGGGGCCTCCCCTATGCGTATACTTTGCTATGCATAAGAAGCTGAAGTGAATATTATAATTGCACACCAAGGTAAAAGTAAAAAAACGGTGCCCACGTTGTTAACAAGTACTTTCCTTTTGAGGGACCAATTGGAATAAAAAAGATCTACCTGGACATGTTTATCTGCCAACCATGTAGCGCCAGCCCACCACAAAAAAAGTAGAGAGAATAGTTGCCACTCCAAATCTACCATCCAGGTTTTGCTGGTGTTAAGTACATACCGTAAAAGCACATCACAACAAATAAGTAAAACCAATAAAAGGCAAGTCCAGGAAATCCACTGCCCCATTTTGGTCTGAATGGACTCATTTTTGGCTTTCGGTATTTGTATAAACAAAAAAGCAACCCGCATTCAAATATACGGGTTGCTTTCCAGACCAATCGCTTTATACTCAAGATTACTTCTTGAAATAGCTTGTTGAGTTTTTATTGCCAGCCTGTACATGCTCTAATCGCTTCTTGAATTCATTTGAAACGGCTAGATCATTTTTGCGTGCATAAATTTCTTTGAGGGCTACTAAAGTATTCAAGTCGTTTGGATCAAGTTGCTCCGCGCGTTGAAAGTAAGGGAGTGCATTAGTGAATTCAGCCTCAACCTTTTGTTTCATAGCATCATATTTTTTCAATCCTTCTTTGGAATAATCATCAGCAAGGACATTCAAAGACTGGGTATAAACTGCGGCTCTGTTGTAATACAAAGCACCAATACTGTATGTAGCATCCAGATAATTTTCATCCTTGCTCAATGCTTGCTGGTAATAGGATAAGGCTGCATCAAAATGTTGACCTGCTTTTTCCGTTTCCTTTGCCTCCATAGCTTTTTGGAAGAGGTTATCATACACATTTCCAAGTGTGAGATACAGTGACTTGTTTTCGGGTTCCTTCTCAATTGCGGCTTTAAGCTTGCCTACCAGCTCATCCAATTTACCTTCACGGAGATAATGATTGATTTCGGTAAAGAGCAAGGATACTTCATCAGGATACTTTTTACGCCCTTCTTCAAGGTATGAAACAGCTTTAGCTTTATCCGTTTCTATTGATCCATTATAAAGTAGGTCATAGATATAAGCGTTCGGATAATTTGAAACACGAAGTTTTTCTAAATAACCCATACATCTCACTTTATCAGAAGCATTGCCACAGGTGGCAGCGGCACTGAACATAGCATCCTGGTAGGCTTTATCATCCAGGGCACTTTTCTCTTTTTCCCTGGTAAGAATGTCATGCGCCTCGATTACACTACTGAATCCCGCATGTGCAACATCCAATTTATCCGTCTGATAGCCCACTATAGCCATGTTGTTTAATGCGCCAACGATATCATAGATACCTTGTAGGGCATCTTTTTTATTATATCCTTTTTTAGAAAGGCTTAATCCCTGTTTAAAGGCATTAAATCCATCAAGTGCTGCACTTGGATAATTTGGTTGCGCTTTAGGATTCAGCATTATAGCTGTGATATCTCTATTAGCCGCTTCCAATGCAATTTGGCCCTTAGTAATCCAAGCCTCTGGATCTTGTTGAATAGTCACATCATCCAAAGCAACGCCTATCATATCCCAAGCTTCTTGAAGTTTTTCAGTATTAGCACCAGGATCAAGATTGTAGGCACCCAGCGCACGTTTAGCTTTTTTGTAAGCCCGATCCGATTCTTCCTGAGCAGTAATGCTGCCTGTCAAGCCAGCAAGCAGAAGGAGAAATAGAGCAAATTTCTTCATAACTAAGAGTTGTTGATTTGTTTAGTAACCAAATTAAAATGAGCGAAAGTCCATTATGTTTGTTATCCAACTGTTAATCTTCAGTTGTCCAATCTGTGAGCTCTTCAGGCAATTCTGTTTCTTCTTCTTTTGTGGCCACCGCAACATCCGCAATACTATCGTTTTCGTCCAATCGAATAACTTTAACACCTTGGGTGGCACGCCCCATTACTCGAATGTCTGAAACAGCCATTCGAATCATGATGCCTGATCTATTTGTAATCATAAGATCATTTTCTTCCCTTACTGTTTTAATCGCCACCAGTAAGCCTGTTTTCTCAGTGATGGCCATTGTTTTCACTCCTTTCCCACCTCTATTTGTTATGCGGTAGTCTTCTAATGATGAACGTTTACCATTCCCGTGTTCAGAAATAACTAAAATAGTTGTTTCTGTATCAGCTGGATCAACACAGACCATGCCTACCAAGTAATCGGCGTCATTGTCAAGCGTCATTCCCTTAACCCCTGTAGCTGTTCTTCCCATAGGGCGAACCGTCTTTTCAGGGAATCGAATGGCTCGACCTGTAGAATTAGCCAGGATAATTTCATTAGAGCCATTTGTTAAACGTACTTCCAACAATTGGTCATCATCTGTAATATGTATAGCATGGATGCCGGTTACCCTCGGCCGACTGAAGGCTTCAACCAAAGTTTTCTTTACAATGGCTTTTTTGGTACAGAATATCAGATAATGACTGCTAAGAAATTCAGTATCATTCAGATCTTTTATCGGAATAAACGCTTTGATTTTTTCTTCTTTTGGTAAAGCAAGCAAATTCTGAATTACCCTGCCAGCTCCCGCTTTGGAAGCTTCTGGTATTTCGTATACACGCAACCAGTGACATCGACCGCTTTCAGTAAACAGCAACAAGAAGTTGTGATTACTTGCAACGAACATCGTTTCTACAAAATCTTCATCACGGGTTTTAGTACCTCTTGAACCTCGGCCTCCTCTACCCTGAGATTTAAACTCTTCTACTTTCGTCCGTTTGATATACCCTAGATGGCTGATCGTAACGACAACATCTTCATCCGCAATGAGATCCTCCATAGTGATCTCACCTTCAGCAAAAGTTATTTCAGTTCTACGCTCATCACCGTATTTATCCCTGAGCTCTGCCGTCTCATCTTTAATAATGCCTTTTTGGAGTTCTTCACTTGCTAAAACTGATTTGTAATAATCTATTTTTTGTAGCAGCTCTTGATACTCTTCTTTGATTTTATCTCTTTCAAGACCTGTGAGCCGCTGGAGGCGCATTTCCAGAATGGCTTTAGCCTGGATATCGCTCAGACCAAATGTGGCGATTAGGCCTTCTTTGGCAATATCCGGAGTTGCAGACGATCTGATCAGCGCTATGACTTCATCAAGATGGTCAAGTGCAATAAGTAAACCCTCAAGGATATGTGCCCTTTCTTCTGCTTTACGCAGGTCATACTTTGTACGGCGTACAATGACCTCCATTCGGAATTTTACAAATTCTCGAATGAGGTCCATCAGATTGAGCGTCTTAGGCTTACCCCCTACTAAACATACATTATTAACCGAAAAATAGGATTGTAGTGGAGTGTATTTGTACAATTTGCTTAACACGACACTAGCCATTGCATCGCGTTTAATCTCGACTACAATACGCATACCAGTGCGATCCGATTCATCACGAACGTCACTGATCCCTTCGATTTTCTTTTCATTGACAAGTTCGGCAATCTTGATCACCAGACTGGCTTTGTTTAACTGATAGGGTATCTCGGTAATAATGATTGTTTCTTTCCCGTTCTGGGTAGATTCAATTTCAGCTTTACCCCTTACCGTTATACGCCCCCTACCCGTTTCGAAAGCTTCTCTTACACCCTCATAACCAATGATTATACCACCAGTTGGGAAATCCGGTGCTTTGACATAGTTCATCAAGTCGGCAACTTGAGCTTCAGGATTATCCACAAAATGAATAACCGCATCACAGATTTCTCGAAGGTTATGAGGCAACATATTTGTTGCCATCCCTACTGCTATACCAGATGCACCATTGACCAATAAGTTAGGCAGCCTAGTTGGCAGTACAGTTGGCTCTTCAAGGGAGTCATCAAAGTTTAGCGCGAAGTCAACCGTTTCTTTATCGATATCTGCAAGAATCTCTTCGCTGATCTTAGCCATCCGAGCTTCTGTATATCGCATAGCTGCCGGGCTGTCTCCATCTACCGAACCAAAGTTACCCTGGCCATCAACTAGAGGATACCTTAACGACCATTCCTGAGCCATACGTACCATCGTGTCATAAACAGAGGAGTCACCATGTGGATGATACTTACCGAGTACTTCACCGACTATACGTGCAGATTTTTTGTGTGCCTTATTAAACGAAAGCCCTAACTCGGACATTCCATATAAAACGCGACGATGTACTGGTTTTAAACCATCACGTACATCAGGAAGGGCTCTGGAAACGATGACCGACATCGAATAATCGATGTAGGCACTTTTCATTTCATCCTCTAGGTTTATAGGTACAATCCGTGATCCGGAACTCATGTGTTGGCATTAATTTGAAACCGCAAAGATAGCAAATTACCCTCCTTCCCAAAGGAATAACCTTTTTAACTGATAAGTGTTTGTTAGTTTTTTTAGAAATTGCACCCTAATGAGAAATTCCACAGTCAAACCCTACCAGGATAAACCAGGTTCCAAAAAGGAACAGGTAACGGCCATGTTCAATCGAATCTCGGGAAGGTACGATCTGCTGAACAAAATCTTGAGTCTGGGAATAGATCGGTTATGGAGGCGGAAACTTGTTCGTTGGCTATCTGCTAAATCCCCTTCACAAATCCTGGACGTAGCAACTGGCACAGCTGATCTTGCCATAGCTATCAGTAAAGCTAACCCTGGAGCCCGCATTCAGGGCTTGGATATTGCACAAGAAATGTTGGATGTGGGCCAAATCAAGATTGACAAGCTTTCGCTCGATCAGCAAATTACCTTAAAAACAGGTGATGCCGAATCACTCCCCTACCCTGATGCATCGTTTGACGCAGTATCCGTTGCATTTGGTGTACGTAACTTTGAATCACTTGAGAATGGGCTAGCTGAGATGTACAGAGTACTCCGTCCGGGTGGACAGGTTTGGGTTTTGGAGTTTTCCCAGCCTCGTGGTTGGTTCAGGCCGATATTTTTGCTCTACTTTAGATACTTACTTCCACTTGTCGGACGTTTAACCAGCAAAGATCAAAGGGCCTACACTTATTTGTTTGAATCTGTGCAGGCTTTTCCTGAAGGGGAATCTTTCCTAAACTTATTACGTAATACTGGCTTTACCCAGGTTTCCTGGTCTCCTTTAACATTTGGTACATGTTCGATTTACACCGGAACACATTCCTGATTCTACTTTTAACAGGTTTATTTGTTTCTACACTTTCAGCGCAAAAGGGGAATTTCAACTACCTTGATTTTGAAAACAAACCATACTACTTTGGTATTGTACTCGCCTATAATAACGCAGACTACCAAATTGCCCAATCCAAAAATTTCCTTCTAAACGATAGCGTTCGGCTTACTGAATCACTTAAAGGACAAGGATTTAACCTAGGCGGGATCATTAATTTAAAAATAGGCCAATACGTTGACTTTCGGGTCCAACCTACCCTATCTTTTACGGAAAGGAAAATTCTCTACCGTACACCCGGGGACATTCGCCCTCCTTACACTCGAAGTATTCAGGCAGTCCTATTTGAAATGCCATTCCATTTGCGGTACAAATCAGAGCCTTACAACGATAAAAGGTTTTTCCTGGTGTCAGGCGTCAAATATGGCATTGATGTGGCTAATGATTCCAGATCCAGGGACGCTGCTGAGTTAGTTAAAATTTCACCTTCAGATTTTATGTTTGAGGTTGGCGCAGGACTACAAATCTTCTTTCCTTATTTTATTTTTTCTCCAGAGATCAAGTATTCACATGGTTTAGGCAACATTCTGGTAACGGACAAAAGTTTGCCTCAGTCAAGTACAATTGATCGATTGGTTTCCCGGTCATTTACCATTTCCTTTCACTTTGAAGGTTGATCAAGCAGTTTATTATTAAGCAGTGATGGATTAATCCATGTATTTTGCAAAGGATAATTTGCGGAACAATTGTTTATGAGCGCAGGAAAAAACAATTTAAAGTCCTCATCCAGATCATCATGGTTGGAGATTAGCTCGGACACACTATTGATCAGCACTTCTGGTTTGGATGCCCTCACCGCCATTCGCCTAAAAACATCTCTAATCCCTTCTTCAGACTGGTAAGTACGCAACCATTGGTGTTTTACCATAGACGTTACTTTCCATTGCAAGGAAACCGGAATATAGTTGACATAGTTTAGTAGAAACGAATAGACGAATTCCTCAAATTCTTCAAAGGAAATTGTAGCGTATAGTGTCCAGTTTTTGAATACAACCAGATCAAAATAGACATCAATCAATACGGGAGCATATTTACCACTAATGGCCCGAACCCGGCTTTTGCTCTTCAAGACTTGGGGATGGCTATCTGTAAATCGGTCAATTTCCTGGTGAAAACGAACGCCATCCATTACCCCTTTTGGCATTTGACTATATTCACGGGGATGGAGCATATCCGCCAGAAAATTACCCACTGCCAACTCCTCGTTAGGGCCTGATAAGAGTAGATGGGCTAAAAAGTTCAATTGGTCTGTCTTTGGCTGATAAAACGGCTATCTTTGCGCCTTCGTTTAAAAATAAAATCCAAGATGGGACTAAAATGCGGAATTGTTGGTTTACCTAACGTTGGAAAATCAACCTTGTTCAATGCACTTACGTCGGCAAAAGCACTGGCTGCAAATTACCCTTTTGCGACAAAGGAACCCAACATTGGGGTTATTACGGTCCCAGACCCTAGATTAGATGAATTGGCTCGACTTATTAACCCCAAAGCAGTCCTTCCCACTACAATAGAAATTCTTGATATAGCAGGTTTGATAAAGGGCGCATCAAAAGGTGAAGGACTTGGGAATCAATTTTTGGCAAATATCCGGGAAGTAGATGCCATTATCCATGTTGTCCGGTGTTTCGAAAATGACAATGTGGTTCATGTTGACGGGAATGTTGCGCCAGTAAGAGATAAGGAAATTATCGATACCGAGCTCCTGCTGAAAGACATGGAGACGATAGAAAAACGAGTTGATCGGCTCCGGAAACAAGCGAAGAGTGGTAATAAGGAGGATGCCCGAATGGTAGAAGTAGCTGATCTTATTTACAAACAACTGGAACAAGGAATTGCTGCGCGTACCATTCCCCTGGACAAGGAAGCGAAGGCTTTGATGGATTCCATGTTTTTATTGACGGCAAAACCAGTTTTATATGTTTGTAATGTAGACGAAGGATCTGTTCTTACGGGTAATCAATTTACCAAAGCGTTTGAAGCATCCGTCGCTGAAGAACAGGCTCAAGTTATACTTATCTCCGCAGCTATTGAGGCGGAGATCATCGAATTAGAGGATATTGAGGAGCGGATAATGTTTCTCTCAGAAATGGGTTTAGATGAACCTGGAGTAAATCGTCTCATTCGATCAGCATATGCTTTACTTAACCTAATCACCTATTTTACTGCAGGTGAAAAAGAGGTCAGGGCATGGACCATTGAAAAAGGGACGCTGGCGCCACAGGCTGCAGGTGTTATCCACTCTGATTTTGAGAAGGGTTTTATTCGTGCGGAAGTTATTAAATATGACGATTTCGTCAGACTAGGTTCAGAGCCTGCCGTCAAGGAAGCAGGTAAAATGAGTGTTGAGGGTAAAGAATATTTGGTACACGATGGTGACCTAATGCATTTTCGATTCAACGTTTAGTCAATCGTGATTTAATATCGATTACTTTTTCAAGTCCCAATTACCGCAAAACAGAACCGTAATTTAGTTTAGTCAAAATTTATAAGTCATTGACTGCATTTTATTTATGTAGTTTTATTGAAACGACTTCTGCAAGTACAGCCGAAAGTAATCATGCGTCGTAATGTGGATTGAGTCGACGCATAATGTACACTATCCACTATTTCCCCATGTACATGACCTCTCTTACAGCTTTAATTACTTTTTCAGGATTTGGCATAAAGGCATCCACTAGAGTAGAAGCATATGGTAAGGATGTATCGGCACTATTTACACGAATAATTGGTGCGTCGAGGTAGTCAAAAGCATGACGTTGGACAGCATAGGCTACTTCGGATGAAATGGAGGCAAATGGCCAGGATTCATCTACAACAACTAACCTGTTTGTTTTCTTTACTGATTTTATGATCGTTTCGTAATCCATTGGCCTGATGGTTCTCAAGTCAATCACCTCTACATGGATGCCTTCTTTCTCCAATTCGAAAGCAGCTTGCAAACAGGTCCAGATCATTTTGTTGAAAGTGACAATTGTAACATCTGTTCCTGATTTGCGAATGGCCGCCTTGCCAATTTCCACCGTGTAATCTTCACCTGCTTCAGGTAATGCTCCTAATGTGGGAATTTCTATGTGCTGGTATTTATATAATCGTTCGTTAGCTCCATTTGAGACTAACTCCATGGCGTAAAACACCTCAGATTCCATTACACACACCGGATCGTTATCTCTAATGGCTGTTTTGAGTAAACCTTTTGCATCAATGGGATCAACACAAGAAATGACTTTCAGACCGGGTGTATTACCCAGCCAACTTTCGAATGTCTGAGAATGTTGTTGGGCAAGTTGGCCTGCGGCTCCAGAAGGACCACGAAATACTATTGGGCATGCAAAATCACCCGCAGATTGTGAAAGTGTTTTCGCGGCATTATTAACAATCTGGTCAAACGCCAATACAGCGAAATTCCAGGTCATAAATTCAATGATGGGCCGAAGACCATTCATTGCAGCTCCAACCCCAATTCCAGCAAATCCAAGTTCGGCAATGGGCGTATCAATTACCCTTCGTGCACCAAATTCTTCAAGCATTCCTTTACTAACCTTGTAGGCACCGTTATATTCTGCAACCTCCTCACCCATCAGGAATACGCTGTCATCGCGACGCATTTCCTCTATCATTGCTTCTCGTAAGGCATCCCGTAGGGAGATCTGAAAACTCATGTGCTAATCATTTAGTGTGCAAAAATAGTCATCTATCTCTTAGTTGACCCCAATTTAATGAACAACTTCTGTACTTGAAATGAAATCATTGTAAAATCATATCTTTGCAGTGCAACATCCGACTTACACTAAACGTTAGGAGATTATCTGTAAATTAACTGTCCATGTTCATGAAAAAGTCATTCAATTCTTTTCGCATTTTTGTTCTTTTGGGCTTGGTCATTCTTGTATCATCATGCAATCGTGGTGTCGGATGTCCCAACAATTTCAAAATATCCGATGCATTTGAATCGGTTGTGGCAGGAGCGGTCCAACTTTTTCTTTAAATTCTAGATTGTGCAGGTGCCATTAACCACTACAGCACAATACGATTCGTTTTTGGCTGATTCTTTTTTAAATCCTTTGTTGTTATTCAAACACAGCTATCGTTGCAATTTGAGTAGCCTTGTTTTAGATCGGCTTGACTTTCCACTGCTGCAATCTGTAAACCAGTATTGGATTATCGATGTGAATCAGCATCGCGCCTTGAGTGATCTGGTATCTCAATCGTTAAACATCCGACACGAATCCCCTCAAGCACTTATCGTATATAAAGGCGAATGTATCTGGGATGAGGATCATTTGGATATCCTTCCTTCTGATATCGCAGAAGTGATGATGCATTATCGTGAAGAAAATTAATCATCCAGAATTTCAGTTAAGAGTCACCAATGATTCTTCCCCAACCCTCTTCAGTACTCGATATCTTTCAGATTACCATTCTAAATATGGTGCTGTGCAGGAATCCATGCACGTTTTTCTAGAAGCAGGGTTACAGTTTGTGTTTAAAAATACCCAAATAGACCCTCTTGTAATCGTTGAGATGGGTTTTGGAACAGGGCTAAATGCAATGTTATCCATGGTAGAAGCTGAAAAATACCAACGATCAGTCCAGTATTATGCCATAGAAAAGTATCCAATCTCCAAGGAAGTTGCAGCGCAATTGGAGTACAATGATCATATTCCAAGCGATTTTGCTAAAAAATACTTGGAGCTTCATACTTCTCCTTGGTCTCAGCTTTCTCCACTTACTCCTCACTTTCAATTGTTTAAATGGAAGGGCGACCTCTCGGAATACCAGTCCCCGGAGAAAATTGATCTCATTTATTTCGACGCATTTGGCCCGTCTATCCAACCAGAACTCTGGACTACAGAATCATTAAACGCCTTAATTGAGCATTTAAATCCTGGTGGCGTTTTTGTCACCTATTCGGCCAAAGGAGCCGTTCGCCGATCTTTGCAATCGTTAGAACTAGTGGTAGAACGGCTTCCCGGACCTCCGGGGAAGCGTGAAATGCTAAGAGCACAAAAGCCTTATTAAAATACAATAAGGAATTACTATCTTTCCGCAAACATCTGACATGCGGAAACTTGCATTACACTGGCAAATTCTATTAGGAATCGTTTTGGGGTTACTGATAGGCTTTTTTGCTGTCCAGTTTGGATGGAAAACATTTATTGTTAATTGGGTGAAGCCATTCGGCACCATTTTCATAAATTTATTAAAACTCATAGCTATCCCATTGATTATCACATCTTTAATTACAGGGGTGACGCAATTAAAGGATATAAGCAAATTTTCAAAGATAGGTATCAGGACTATTGGTTTATACCTCATTACAACTGTAACTGCCGTCACCCTGGGTTTGATTTTAGTCAACATTATGAAGCCTTCAAGTGGCATATCTGAAACAACAAGACAAGAACTGCTGACCAATTATGCTGGTGTGACATCAGGGAAAATTGAACTAGCTACAGAATCAAAAGAGTCTGGCCCTTTACAACCATTGGTGGACATTGTGCCTGGAAATATCTTTGAAGCTTTGACAGGTAATTCGAACATGCTACAGGTGATATTTTTTGTCATCTTCCTAGGCATTGGACTCATACTTATCAAGGAGGAGGAAGCAGTTCCAGTAATTAGATTTTTTAAAGGAATGAACGAAGTGATTATGAAGCTGGTCGATCTAATTATGATGGCAGCCCCGGTTGGTGTTCTTTCACTTATGGCATCATTGGTTGTAGAATCACCTAGTGTTGATTTATTTCAAGCTCTGTTGTGGTATTGCCTGACAGTTATTCTGGGGTTGGTTATTCTAATCTTTGGCTTCTACCCTCTTTTAGTCAGGGTTTTTGCCAAACGATCCTATTCTTTCTTTTTAAAGGGAATGGCCCCTGCGCAATTGCTTGCCTTTTCAACGAGTTCAAGCGCCGCTACATTACCAGTAACCATCGAACGAGTGGAGGAACATTTAGGGGTTGAAAGTGAAGTAGCCAGTTTTGTTTTGCCTGTTGGTGCTACCGTCAACATGGATGGAACCAGTTTATATCAAGCGGTTGCTGCTGTTTTTATTGCGAATACTTTGGGAGTCGAGCTTTCCATGAACCAACAAATGACAATAGTGCTAACTGCTACACTTGCATCCATTGGGTCTGCAGCAGTTCCAGGGGCAGGAATGGTAATGTTAGTCATAGTACTCAGTGCTATTGGTGTGCCGGAAGCAGGTTTGGCGTTGATTTTTGCCGTAGACAGGCCTTTAGATATGTTGCGTACCGTTGCAAATGTGACCAGTGATGCTGCTGTTGCTATGATGGTGGGAAGTTCGTTGGGGCTACTTAAAGACCGTCCTGCAGAGAAAAATTGGGATGATAATTATCGCGATTCCTCCGTTAACTAATTCTAATTTCCACTTTGAAGCAAGCGAATTATGGATCGTTCTACTTATATAAAAACACTGTTTTGGATACATATTCTGGCCGGTATATTCGGCATTAATGCTTGCACTGAAAATGTTGAAAATAAATATCCTTTCCCTACTGAAGGTAAGACCATTCTAAAACTTGATGGTGATGAAAGTTTTGGATTCCAAAAAAGAGCCGCATGGATTGAGTCAATGCACAAAGCCGCACCAGGTGTCAATTGGCAATACTTGGAGAGCCAAAATCGAATGCAAATGCACCTAAGTCGTAAAGCCTCAAGGGCTTTAAGGAATGGGTGGGCATCTGAATTTGTCAATGGAAAATTATCTGGTAAGTGGCATGAACGAGGGAGCAATAATCAGGCAGGTTCAGTTGTGGCAACAGAGTTTGACCCAGAAACTGAAAATATATGGCTTGTATCTGCGGGAGGTAGCTTGTTTAAGGGTAATTTGAAGGGCACTAATTGGGAGGTTGTGAATCAGGATTTGAACTTTGATGGTGGCATATTACAATTTGTATCTACGCCTAATGGCCGCCGGCTATTAGCTATTATTGATAAAATTGTCCATTTTTCAGATGATGATGGTCTGAGTTGGACCCCTTCTTCCGGCCTTGAAACGTATGACAATAATTGGGGTGCTCGAAAGGATCCGATTGTCCTTAAGGATTCAACTAATACTATATTATTTCTTGTCCAAGAATGGTTGCCGGGTCCATGGATATCAGATGTGGGTATATATCGCAGCCAAGACAAGGGCCTGAGTTTTGAAAAGACTTTTTCCTTCCAAAACGGTAATTTGGACAACTTTACATTATGTTTAATCTCCGGCACTAATGAGGTTGCTGTGATGGAAAAGGTATCACCAAATTTAACGCGGTTCCATAAACTTTCTCAAGAAACGGGCATACCGGAACTGGTTACAAGTAACCCACTGTTTGGGTTGGGTACAGTGCGTGCAAATTTGGAAGCTATTGATGTAGGAGGTAGTCCAATCTTTTATACCTATAATTCATCAAACCAACTCTTTCAATCGGCTGATTGGGGTGTAAGTTGGCAAGAACTGGCTTCTCTTGAAGAAAGACCTTGGCAAGTTGGCATTTTTGTAAGTCCAACCAATCCATCCTTATTATTTATGGGCGGTGTCCATTGCCACCGAAGTATAGATGGTGGTGGAACTTTCTGGCGATTTAATGATTGGTGGGATTATTATGATGATGTCGATGGAAGTCTGCATGCAGACATGATGTACTTCAAGGAGTTTTATAAAAAGGATGGTACGCCATTCATTCTAATCAGTAATCATGGCGGTCTCAATGTAACCTATGATGGTGTTACGGTTAAGAACCTTGGATTAGAAGGTTTAAACGTCAGTCAGTACTACGATGTAGTGACGGATCCTAATGATGAGCTTTTTATTTTTGCCGGATCACAGGATCAGGGGTTTCAAAGAGCATTTGACTTTTGGGAGGATGATATCCTACCCTTTGACCAAGCAATATCGGGCGACTACGGACACATGGCATTTACTGGATTTGGCCAAAATTTATGGATGGTTTACCCGGGAGGATGGATAACATTTTGGAATAGCCCTACAGGAGGTGGTGTTACAGCTAGTTGGGAACTGGAATCGGATGATGAGAGTGTTTGGATTCCACCGCTAATTGCGGATCCTGATCCAGGAAAAAATGTTGTCTACTTGGCAGGAGGGAATAAGGATGGGGGTAGTGGATCATATATTATCCAACTTACCTACGGAAATAATCAAATCGAAAGTGAGCAATTGCCTTTTGATTTTAAAGCTTTTTGTGGTGGCGAAGTAAGTGCACTTTCATTTTCACCATTAAATGCTAATCGTATGTATGCCGCTACAACCAACGGCTATTTTTTCACATCAAACGATAAGGGCCAAACATGGGATCCTTCCATTACAGCTGTGCCTGGGGGCCAATACCTTTATGGTGCGGCTATATTACCCTCTAAGACTGATCCTGAAACAGTTTATTTTGGTGGAAGTGGCTATTCCAATCCAGCCATCTTTGTCTCGAATGATGGAGGTGCAACCTTTGCCAGTATGAACGAAGGGCTTCCCCCTACCCTAGTCTTAGATTTGGCCTCTGATAATGAAGAGACACTCCTTTTTGCAGCCACCGAATCCGGACCTTTTGTTTATTCATTATCTGAAGAGAAATGGTTTTCTATGGCCGGTATAGATGCTCCTGTCCAACGGTATTGGAGTGTTGAATATTTGCCTTTACAAAAAAGGGTCAGGTTTAGTACCTATGGCAGAGGTATTTGGGACTTCCAAATTGATGAATCAGTTTCTATAGTTAATGGCGATTTAGCAGGACAAGGAGGACAAATTCATATTTGGCCTAATCCTGCTCACAATGGCAATGTCTTACAAATCGAGACACAATCATTCGAAAGCGGACCTGCACTTGTTAACTTGTACACGATATCTGGTCAAATTATTTGGTCCGACAATATCCAGATTGATCTTAATGGTGCAGCGGTGATGCTTTTACCACAAAATTTGAAACCACAATGTTATCATCTGGAAATCAGACAGGGGATACAAAATCGAGTAACAAAACTCATGATAATGGGTGGATAATCAATCAATATTGAAGGTTGGTTTCTATAGAAATACCGACTTCTCCATTCTAAAATGGCCAATGCCAACTTCTTCAAATATTTTCGAAGTTATTTTATAATTTAAAGCCAGGTAAAATGGTACTGCTCCCTCTCTAGCATGTAAGCTTAATAGTTTATAACCTCCACTCCTGGCCAAACCTTCACTATATTCCACGAGTAACCGACCAAGACCTTGGCCTTGGTGCTGTGGATAAACTGCTACTTGACGCATTTTTAGATTGTCTGCATCAATACGCTGCAGTACCAGACATGCCAGAAGTTGATCTTGGGGATTAAAATATCCTAAGTGGATCTGATTCCATTCGGATTCAAGCTGCTCAATAGAAAATTCAAGTCCTAGTGGTTTTCTTAACACATCCTGACGTAGGGCTATGCTCTCGTCATAATTAGGCGATGCAAAAGGATAAATACAGCAATATCCCAAACCCTGTTTACACATTTCCATGACTGAAAACTTCTTCAACTTTGGATAATGCGTTATAAAATGCATTATTATCTATCCCTGTTTCATATCCTTTTGCCTGAAGGTATTGGACTACCTTTTCCATAGGCATGTTGCCAGTAAGTTCTTCTCGGGCCATTGGACAGCCTCCAAATCCTAAAAAAGCCCCATCGAATCGTCTACATCCACTATCCAATGCAGCTTCGATTTTTTCTTGCCATGTTGAAGGTGTCGTATGGAGATGAGCACCAAAAATAGATTCAGGCATGGCAGGGATCAACTGGTCAAACAAATAGTAGATATTGTCAGGAGATGATACCCCAATTGTATCGCTAAGAGAGAATATCTTAACACCAAGGGCATTTAATTTTTCGACCCATTGTAGAACAATTTCTGCATTCCACGGATCGCCATAAGGGTTGCCAAAGCCCATAGAAATGTATATAACTAGTTCTTTGTCAAAAGTTTCAGCAATATTCATAATGGCATGAACACGCGCTAAAGATTCTTTAATGGTAGCATTTGTGTTCCGAAGTTGAAATGTTTCAGATATACTGAAAGGGTATCCTAAATATTTAATTTCTGTATGGTTAGCTGCTTCTTCTGCACCTCGGGCATTTGCTACAATTGCAAGGAGTTGACTCGAACTGTATTTCAAATCTAATCCTTCCAAAACTAGAGCAGTGTCTGCCATTTGTGGTATGGCCTTAGGCGATACAAAACTTCCAAAATCAATCGAATCGAATCCAACTGCAAGAAGAGACTGAATGTAATCGATCTTTACCTGTGTAGGAATGAAGCCGTGCAATCCCTGCATTGCATCGCGAGGGCATTCTATAAGTGCAACCGCTTTATTTGAATCTAATGACATTTTCAAATTTGAACAATTCCAAAGATATAACCCTTTGTCTGAATTGCACAGTTTGTGTTATGTACTATAAATTATCACACATTGTCTTATTCAGGTGACTAGTTAGCAGATATTTGCAAATGGCTGGTTTGACACTAAAACTAAGAACAGGATAGAATGTGGGTTTAATATTTGTTTGGGAGCAATCTTTTTTGTGTGGGTGGTGTTACCTTTACCTTAACTCCAAAAGTGTATGGGAAGGAAGAAAGGATTGATGACCTTATTAGGTTTTGTATTGTTTTTCACAGGATTTTTGTCAATCATCCTTGGGATGATAGGTGTGCAATTTAGTTTATTGACATGGCTAGACTTATGGGGTAAAGGGTTAGGATTTTTAATCCGGCTAATTATGATTTTGGCTGGAATTGTAATCATTATTCTAGATCAATCCGATCGTGAAGTTTGACATTTGAAGGGAAGGTAACCATCTGAAAAGCGCCTATGAAGATCGCAGTTTTTCCCGGGTCATTTGACCCTATAACGCAAGGTCACGTAGATCTTGTCCACAGAGCAGTTCCTCTATTCGACAAAGTCATTGTAGCTGTTGGACAAAATGCTCAAAAAAACTATTTGTTTGAGCTAGAGCAGCGCAAATCTTGGATTCGAGCAGCATTCAAAGGCGCTGAAAATATTGAAGTAAGCCATTTTGATACCCTGACGGCCCACTATTGTCGTGAAGTCGGTGCGAGATATTTACTTCGGGGCCTAAGAAATGCCTCAGATTTTGATTATGAAAAAACTATTTCTCAAATTAACCATATAGTTGGTGAAGGCATAGAGACGGTATTTTTTATCTCACAACCTGCATACTCCCATATCTCTTCTACGATTGTAAGAGAGATCATCAAAGGAGGCGGTGATGCCACACCATTTTTGCCAGAAGCATTACATATTCCGGTGACAACTTATTTTGAACGAAGCAATATCCGTTGATTAGAGGATTCTTTATAGTGATCCCTTTTTTCTTAAGACCGCTCGCAAGACGAATAGCTGCTCAAATAAGGAAATTAAATAAGACTGCTGCAATTGAAGGTTTTAGCATTCATACGCAGGGTAATTTATACTGATTCACATCGAGCTTCCTACCTTTGTAAAAATTGATTTTATGTCTAATGCATTTTTCCAGGTACCCCCTGCAGTGAATGAACCTGTTTTATCATATGCTCCCGGATCACCGGAGCGATCAGATGTAGAGGAAACGATAATAGCATTAAAGGCGAGCCAGGCGGATATCCCTATGTTTATAAATGGTGTAGAAGTGCGGACTGGTGTCACAAAAACAATACGACCACCACATCAATTGGACCATACACTTGGTGTTTTTCACAAAGGGTCAAGTGAACATGTCGAACAAGCTATTGTAGCAGCATTAGGAGCAAAAAGTGCTTGGGAAAGTATGCCTTGGCACGATAGAGCAGCCATCTTCCTCAAGGCAGCTGATTTGCTAGCAGGGCCATATCGCGCGCGAATGAACGCAGCAACCATGTTATGTCAATCCAAAAATATTTTCCAGGCTGAGATTGATGCAGTTGCAGAGCTTGCTGACTTTTTTCGTTTCAACGTGACATACATGACTGAAATCTACAGTCAACAGCCATTGAGTCCAGCAACAACCTGGAATCGTCTGGAGTATCGAGCATTGGAAGGTTTTGTCTTTGCACTTACACCTTTTAATTTTACATCAATAGCCGGGAACCTACCTTCTGCGCCGGCACTCATGGGTAATACCGTTGTCTGGAAACCTGCAGAAACACAGATTTATTCTGCTGCAATTATCATGGAAATCCTTATTGAGGCAGGCTTACCAGCTGGTGTTATAAATCTTGTATATGTTGAGGGTCCGATAGCGGGAGAAGTAATTTTTAATCACCGCGATTTTGCAGGATTACATTTCACAGGTAGCACAGGTGTCTTCCAGAATATGTGGGCAACAATTGGTAATAACATTAAAAAGTATAGGTCCTATCCTCGAATTGTAGGTGAAACTGGTGGCAAAGATTTTGTAATTGCACATGGAACTGCTGATGCGAAAGCAGTTGCAGTAGGATTGTCTCGTGGAGCTTTTGAATTTCAGGGCCAAAAGTGTTCGGCTGCATCCAGAGCCTATATAGCAAGCAGTATTTGGGAGGAAGTAAGGAACCAACTGCTTTCTGATGTCACATCGTTTAAAATGGGTAATCCAGAAGATTTTAGCAATTTTATTAATGCCGTCATTGATGAACGATCATTTGACAAAATTGCGGGATACATTGAACAGGCAAAAACTTCTGATAATGTCGAAATCATAGCTGGTGGTATTTATGATAAACAGGTAGGATATTTCATAGAACCAACTATTATTCTGACTAAGGATCCAAACTTTGTAACAATGTGTGAAGAGATTTTTGGTCCTGTGCTTACAATCTATGTTTTTGATGATGATCAGTATGAAGAAACGTTGGAGTTGCTGGATAGTACATCTCCATATGCTTTAACTGGTGCTGTATTTGCTCGTGATCGTCAAATCATCATCAATACGATGGACCGTCTAAAAAATAGCGCTGGAAACTTTTATATCAATGACAAGCCTACGGGTGCTGTGGTAGGACAACAACCCTTTGGTGGGGCACGAGGTAGTGGCACCAATGATAAAGCAGGATCTATTCTCAACTTGTATCGTTGGGTTAGTCCCAGAGCTATAAAGGAGAACTTTGTTTCTCCTAAAAATTACCGTTATCCTTTTCTTGGATAGTTGCGTTTAATAATATAAATCCCTGACCAGACAGGTCAGGGATTTGGTTAAGAATGTTACTCGTCGCCACTCTCATCAAGAGATCAATTTAGTACGTGGCGATTTCAAGTTTGGTTGGGATAGGATTACATTTGAATCCATGTCCAGACATAAAAAGGGCCTGCAAACAGTCCGTCGATGTAGCAGGCCCTTTTAATTATGTTGGAATAGAATTCCCTGTTGTTTACCTAATCACTTGCAGTTTGCTGGTAATTAAGCCATTTTGGGTTAGGACTTTTACGAAATAAAGTCCACTAGCCCAGTTACTTGTTAGAAGACTAAACTGTGGAGAATTGATTGTTGCCGATGAAAATACGTTTACACCACTAGCTGTAAATACTTCTAACCGATCTATATTGCTACCATCACTAGTATACAATGAAGTCAAATCCTCGGCTGGATTTGGATAAATAGACAATGTAGCTTCTGATTCAATTTTCTGATCGTTATAATCAGCATCCAAATCCACATGAATAACCTGATCAGGATAGAAAAGGTACTCACCCTTGCTATTCATTGAAGTAATGTTTTTAACAGTGATATCAAACCTGCGCCCAATCGTGGCTCTTGTCACAGGTGGTTTTGCTCCTTCAATGTCATCAACAATAACGAAGCCAACGGGACCATGACCAACAGTACCTATGCCATTTGTTTTGGTATACCCACTATGGATTATCGTGTTATCAAGACGTTTGAACATTTTTAAAGTCGGAATCTGTCTTGCAAACCAGCTGTCGTCATAATAGGTGACCCGTACATTTTTATCTTCCACTTCTATGATGTCAGCAAAATCAATTTCGAAGGTAAACCCATAAGCATCATAGGCTGGTTTGTTGGAAAGTCCATAAAGGACATCCAAAATGATTAATGTGTCTGAGGAGTAAAGGGCAGGATCACGAACCAGAAAACGAAGATCAACATCAGTAGTTAGTTGATGATCTAAAGTCGTTGTTACACGATGTGTTTTTAAATAAGAGTCGCTGATAGCAGTAGTATCTGTAGCTGTAATCAAACCATCACCATCCGTATCTAAATGTTTTAGATCAAGAGAAGCGGCGGTCCAAGGATCCTGCCACTCATCAGCAAAGTGTGGATTCCAAACGGTGTTGGGTGTATCCCTTTCAGGTCCATAGGTTCCCAGTCCGTAACCAATAGCCAGTAAGTCACGAACATTGACAACACCGTCATTATTAGCATCTCCCGGCCAAACACAGGCATCAAGACATTGCAAATCGTTTGGGTTAGGATTGGGGAGTACGTGGATCAAAAATTTGACGGTTTTGCAAACACCATTTACACAATATTTAACCTCAAACTCATCATAATCATCACTAAATCCATTGTCTGGAGTATAGACAATCATGTTGTAACCAGAGATATTTTGAGATTCAAGATTTATAGTTTGGTGATCATCAAAGATTTCAGCAGTGCCATAAAGAGGTTCCACCTGCATATCAAATGCCCAAGGTTGAGCGGGAGGACTATAATGTATGACTAAGGGTTTACCAGCTAGAGTTTGGAGAGAGTACGTAGGGAAGCGAGGGTTGAAATCATCTACATTAATTTCAACACTTCCTTGTTCGACAATAATACCATAAGCTGGAGAACCCAGACTATAGGTAAATCGGGCAATGCCTCTGTAGTTTTGATTTGGCGTATAGTTAAACTGACCATTCCCCTGATATACCAATGTTCCTGATGAAACTTTAATGGAGTTTGGGTATATGACAGTATAAGAACCAACATCGTTATCTAGTACATTAAAACTAATTGGCGTATTTACATGTGTGTAATAGGAATCATTCATAGCAAAACGCCTGTCCTTTAGTGTATTAAACACATTAATAACAAACACACGTGTGTAAGTTGTACCATTAACATCCTTTACGACTGTAAACTGATCATCGCCGTAGAAATCAAAGTCCGGTGTGTAGGTAACGACATCGTGAACTAGATCTGTTAGGTCTCCATGTGTAGGAGTTTCTGTGAGACTATCATAGCCATCCAGGCGAAGCATAATATCCTTGGGGGAATTCTTGGGCAGTTGGATGACAATTGTATCAAGTATTAAAGGGTCACTAGAGGGTTTTACGAAGATATTAATTGTACCTGTTGCACAAATATCATCATTATTGCAGCAAGTATAAACGATTTGGGCATTGCCGGAAAAGCCTGGAGAAGGGATAAATTCAATTTCACCATTTACAATCTGAGCCGATCCAAATCGCTCAACAACCAGAGCAGATAAACTTAGGTTTCCTGAAGTGGAATTGTCATTTGAAAGTGCATCAATAGAAATGGAAACATCTTGATCGGTGACTACATAATCTGTATTCGCTGTTACAATAGACGGTGCTACCAGGAAGGCAAATCCAATATATTCGTGTGATCCATTTAGCTTTGGAGTATATTCTACCAGGATGGAGTCACGACCAATGAAACTATTTTCGGGGCTATATCTAAGTTTTTTTTGTCCTCCGCCGAGATCAATTATGGCTGAATACTTTGCATTTGCTGGGGCCTTTACAATTGTTGTAAGGTTAAAGGTTGTGTAGACATACTCAAAAGTATCAGTCTGTAATACCCTTACAGGCACAAAGGGCCTTACTGACTGCGCCCATCCCGTGAGTGGGATAAGAAGCAATGCCAGAAGGCAGGTTCGAAATAGAGATACATTCATGGTGACGGACTTAAAATGGTTTGGGATTGCTTAACAAGATACAAGATTATTCTGTTCAGCTTCGGCGATCAAGAACTGATATTAACCGTTGTGAAAAAGAAAAATCATAAATTATCTTGTTATAAACTTGATTTTTAGATACTTATATTAACACAAGAATGCCGAAAGTGCAAATTATTATCTACTAATGTAATACTTTGCACGCTTGTTAACGTTAATACGAGTATAAACTACCTCAGGTTTCAAGCAATCACGATGCAAAATACAAAAGTTTTCACAATTCTTCAGTACTTTAATAAGTATGAATTGAATAACCTTCGAAAATTTGTTTTGTCTCCTTATTTCAATGTTAACGAGGATTTGATGCGTTTGTTTGATTTGTATCAAATGCTGATTGACAAACCAGAGACGGTCATGTCAAAAGAAGAGGCATGGTCCATAGTCGTTAACGAAACGGATAAAACTTACGATGATGTACGATATCGGAAATACAACAGTGATCTTTTGAAGTTAGTCGAAGGGTACCTCGCTCAAAAGGTTTACGAGGAGAATCCTATTAGGGAGGCAAATCATCTTATTGAAGCTGTGAGTCGCCGCAAAATGGTAAAATTGTACAATACGGTAATGAGTTCTGCAAGGCGTCTTTCAGATCGACAGCATTATAAATCAGCTCAATTTTACTATTACCAATACCAAATTGAAAAAAACTATTATGAAATCCTGATCCATGGCCAAAAGCGATTAGACAAAACCAATGTTGAATACATTGTAGAAAATCTGGACCGGTTTTACTTAGCTGAAAAGCTTCGATATTATTGCTCAGTGCTATCGACAAAATACATTCACAGTCACGAATACAAGTTACTTTTTTTGGAGGAAATTGTTGGGCACGTGGAGCAGTACGGTTACAAGGATGTTCCCGCCATTTCTATATTCTATCAGATTTATAGAAGCTTGATCCAAACCGAAACATTGCATCATTTTGATGAACTTAAAACTTTAATTAACGAATATATACACCTGTTTCCCAAGGATGAAGCTCTAGAAATATATACCTACGCTTTAAACTATTGTATTCGGAATATCAATCAAGGAAAAACGGATTATCTCAATGAGTATGTTGATCTCTACGACCAGATACTTAAGAATGAAATCATCGATTTTGGTGACGAGGAAACCGGTCCGTGGCATTTTAAGAACATCGTAACGGCCGCCTCTCGTTTAGGTCGCCTAAACTGGATTGAAAAATTTATCTACAAATACTATCAGACACTTCCTCCAGACTATCGCGAAAATGCACTTTCGTTTAATTTGGCACAATTAAATTTTTACAAAAAGAACTTTGGCGAAGTGATAAGTCTTTTGCATCGTGTTGAATATGAGGATTTTACATACAATCTTAACTCAAAGGTTTATTTGATGTTATCATATTATGAACTTGATGAAATCGAACCGCTACATTCCTTAATGGACAGTTTTAGAGTTTATCTCCAAAGAAATACTAAGATTCCCTTGACAAGGAAGCGTAACTATATGAACCTCATTAAGTTCCTAAAAAAGCTCACCAAAATTTATCCTGGGGATAAAGAAGGGCTAGAAAAGTTGAGTAAAGAAATGGATGAACACGAAGGAACAATTGTCAATGCCCCTTGGTTGAAAGAAAAGATTGCAGAGTTGATATAGATCAATTAACCGATTCCATTACAGCATTGTGTTCATAAGTTCGGAAGTCAACTGGAGCCACTGCCGAAATTCCTTGTTCTCGCATATACACGCCATAGAGTACATCTACAGATGCCATTGTCATCTTGTTATGTGTCACTATGATAAATTGTGAGTTCTCCGAGAATTTCTTAATAATTCGGTTAAATTTTTCAATATTTGAATCGTCTAACGGGGCATCGACTTCATCAAAAATGCAAAAAGGAGCAGGTTTCAGTAAATACAACGCAAATAATAATGCAGTCGCAGTGAGTGTTTTCTCCCCTCCTGAAAGCTGATTAATGGATTGAGGCCTTTTGCCTTTAGGTTTAGCAATGATTTGAATATTGGAATCCAAGGGTTTATCAGGTTCTTCAAGTAGCAAATCTGCCGTATCATCACCTGTGAAAAGGCTCCTAAAAACCTGAATGAAATATTCACGAACTTGATTGAACGCTTCCATAAATTGTCTGGTAGCTGTTTCCTCAATTTCTCCAATTGTCAATAATAAGTCCGTTTTCGCCTTTAAAATATCCTGTCTCTGCTGATCAATCGTTTCAAAACGGTCCTTCATTTCTTTATAGGCATCAACAGCCATAGGATTGACTTCCCCATAGTTATCAAGTCGGTTTCTAATCCGATTGACCTGCTGTTCAAGCTCGCCGGGATCCAAGTTAGGATTGGGTTCTCTGTTGATAATTTCCTGAATCGACGACTTGAATTCAACTTTTAAACGTTCACCAACTGAGGTTAATTCCAGGCGGATATTGTTGTAGTTGTCCTTTAGTTCATTAACCAGAACTTGCGCATCATTTCTTTGCTTATTCAGATGTCGAAGCTCATTTTCCAGTTCGTTGATTTGACCTCGTGCGCCAAAATACGCTTGTTCGGCTGCAGTGAGGAAGGACTCCTTGTTTTTTTTATCTTCGTAGTAACCAATCAGTTGAGACTGAAGTTGTTCCCGTTCAGCTACGACTAGAATATCCTCTTGATCTGATTGGACTTCTGCTAGCCTATCTGCTTCAAGACTTTTTGTTGTTTCTTCGGCTTGCCTTTCTCGAAATGTTATCTCCTGTTCAAATCCTTTTGCTTTGTTTTGGAGTTGTATGTAGCGGATATTCCTTTCGTTAAACAAGGAGGAGCGGGAATTCATGGCTTCAGCAGCCTCTCGAAATGAAATATCTGTTGTTTCCATTCGAGTTCTGTACTCATGTTCTTCAGCTTTTCTTTGGCTGAGTTCTCGAATTAGCGTTTCATTTCGTTCATTTAGTCCTGAAATGATTTCAACAGCCTGTGTACTTCGCTTTTCAACTTCTAATTGATAGTTTTCAGCATTTTCAAGTCGCGTTTTTAATGTTACTAACCGCTGGGTAATTTGATTCAACTGACCTTTTTCCTCACGAATCTTCATGGGCTGATTCGCATCCTTAAGTTTTTTCAGTTCCTCTTTGAGGTTCCTTACAATGCCAATTCCTTTCTCTTCTTCCTTTTCGAGTTTTCTGATTTGTTTGTCTAAATTCTCCAGGTTTTTCTTTCGGCCTAGTTTTTTACCTTCAAACAATCCTATAGATCCACCGGACATCATGTGTTTTCGACGTGTCCAGCTACCAGTTTTACCTAAAACTGTTGAATCAGGTTCAGGCAAGGTGTAACTCATTTCCTTGTCATCACTTTCAAGGTAAACCTTGTGAAATAAGTATTGGATGAGTGGCTGGTATATGGCATCACATTCGATTAAATCAACCAGTCGATGATACCCGTTGGCTTGCGGTGTGTTGAAAGTTCCTGATTCAAGCGTGTTAAGGATGAAAAAATTAGCTTTCCCTTTCTGGTTATTTCTTAGGAGTTGAATAGCACCTACCGCGGTATCAATATCTGGTACAACATAATAGTTGAGGTATTGATCTAAAAAATGCTCAATTGGGATCCTATAACTCTCAGATGATGTGATAATATCCGATAAAAGTGGATAGAGCTTACCAAAATCTCCGTTTTGATTAAGGTATTTTATGGATTCTGGAAATCCTTCCAGATTTTCTACCATGCTCTTGGTAAGCTTAAACTCATTGCGAAATGCATCGAGTTGCCTATTAATTAGCGCCAATGCTTGATTTTCTGACTGAAACTCGTCTTCTTTATTGCGAATTGTCTCTAAACGCAAGTCTTCAGCCTGTTCAAGAAACTGGACAGATTGAGTAAGTCGGAATTCTTCCTTGGAAATATCATCTACGGATTGTTTGAGCTGCACAGACTCTGCAGCACGTTGATCAAGGACATTTTTATTCCTAAGGAGTTCATTTTGAAGGTTTTCAATTTGATTTTGGTTAATGGCCTTTTGTTTCTCCAATTCATAGATGCCCTTTTCCAACTTTTGTAGTTCGGTCAGATAAACGTCTAAATCTTCTTTGATGGTCCCGTGTTCCTTTCGAATTACCTGCAACTCCTGTTCTGCTTCACGAAGCAATATTTCCCCAGCTTGCTGCTCATGTGAAGCGTCGCCAAGCGCACTGCTGTAGTAAAGTAGGTCTTTTTGAAGTTGTTCGACCCGACCTAAATTAAATCGAATTCGTTCCTGAACCTTTGATTTATTTTGTTGGATGTAGTTTGATCGTTGATTGAGGATTTCAATCTGGCTTTCTATAGTTCTTATTTGAAGCCCTATGTCATTAACCGCTTTTTGTCTTTCGGAAAGTGCTTTTTCTTTATCCAGGTTTTGCAATTTCTCTTGCTCGGCACGTGATTCGGCCTTTCTGATCAATACCTCAACATCTCTGAGATGGTCTTCTTCTTTTGCAAGTTGGCCTTCAACTAGTTTGTACCTTGTTTTTAAGTCGTGTGTTTGGAAGACCGCCCATTCCAGGCTAAGGGCCTTATAATCTGCTTTAAGATCAAGATACTTTTGGGCTTTTTTGGCCTGTTTCTCCAGACTCTTTAGATTGTGTTCTATTTCAAAAAGCAAATCATCTACCCGGTTTAAATCTGCTTCTGTTGTATTAAGTTTCCGAAGTGTTTCTGATTTGCGAATTTTATATTTTGAAATGCCTGCAGCCTGTTCAAGCATCCTACGCCTTGATTGTTCATGATCGTTAAGGATATCATCAACCATTGATAACGCTATGATAGCATAAGAATTTGAACCGATACCTGTATCAATAAAGAGGCTATTTATATCCTTAAGCCTACAGAGTACGTTGTTAATCCGGTATTCACTCTCTCCAGTCCTATATAAAGTTCTTGATACCGTTACAGTTTGGTATTCAGTTGGGAGTAAGTTTCTAGTGTTTTCAAATGTTAGGGATACCTGAGCTGCTCCACTAGGTTTTCGCTTTTTTGTGCCATTGAAAATGACACTAGACATTTTTTCCAGACGGAGTTCACGGGTTTTTTGTTCACCCAACACCCACCTTATGGCGTCAACGATATTGGATTTGCCACTGCCATTCGGGCCGATAATTCCCGTTACAGACTCATTAAAATGAATCGCAGTTTCATTAGCAAAACTCTTAAATCCTTTTATTTCCAGCTTTTGGAGCTTCATAGCCTGCAAAAATACGGAAGTAGGTGATTACTCCGCTTCAATCGAAAGATCTTTTGGTGATTTTGTAGTTTTAGGGCTATATGATGCCTCATGTATGCTTAGATAAGATTCTAACAATGAGGCATTTCTGGCATCTGGTCGAATTGTTCCCTTGTCAAATCGTTGTCTGTATGCTTCATATAGTGTCACTGCACAGGCAACAGAGATATTTAGGCTAGTTGCCATGCCAGCCATTGGGATAAAATAATTGCCATCGCACAAGCGTTGGGATTCGTCTGAGACACCATCTTTCTCATTGCCCAGTACGAAAGCGACGGGTTGAGCGAAATCCAGCGACCATAAATTAAGCGAACCATTATCAGGCATAGCTGCCAAAACCAAGTGATAGGTTTCCCTGAGTTTGCGGAAACATTCATTCCGATCTCTAAAGTAATGGATAGTTAGCCATTTATTTGCACCGCCTGAGGTTTTAGCACCAATCTTGATTCTGTCCTGGGTTAAGTGAGCTTCTGTGAACAACACAAATATTTCTGAAATTCCAACGGCATCACACGAACGCATAACAGCGCCAATATTATGCGGATCATGGACGTTTTCTAAGACTATAGTAAGATCAAATTGCCTGGCTTTTGCAACTTGTTCGATTTTAATCTTTCGCTCGGGGCTAATTCTCATGTTTACTCATTTGGGTCTTTGTCACTACCTGGTTTCTTTCAGAAACATATTAACGATCATATAAAGGCAATGCTTTGCATGGCTGCAAAACTAAATGATTGTGCCTGAAACACTTTGTTTGCCTTTTGACCAAAATACCTAGAGCAATACTATCCTATTTTACAATTTGGTACGTACCTTCTTGGAAACGAAGTAATTGTATTGATACGTTTTCAATATTAATAACCTTTCCTTCTTCAGATTTGGAAACCCTGAAATCAGGAATTTGTAACCTTGTTGGTTTTTTATTGTACTCTAAGATGAATCTTTCAAACAGACCACCTTCCGTAGGAAGTACTTCTTTCAAGTAATTTCCACACCTGTACCCCCAAACTGCATCCGTATTGAGTAATTGGCCATAAGCTTCCCGATACTTGCTACTTAATTGTTGCATTTTAGGTTCTCGTGGATCATAATAATCCGCCGAACTAATATGGACATTCAATGATTCCAGGTGTGCACTTTGTAGTTGGGTAAACGCCATCCACTGAGGCATTCCGAGCAAAGTAACCTGCCGGTCCAGTTTTTCTGCAACAAGTTTTCTCATGACTGAATGAACAGCGAACTCCTCCCATGATGGCAATATAACGATGGTCCCGATAAGGCCTGGTATAATTGAATTGATGTCAACAGATTTCAGATCAAGTTCAGTTGTTTCAATTTGTAAAGAAAAAAAGTAGGATCGTTCTACATAGGGTAGTTCTTCCAAATAGGCATCCCAAATCTGTTTTTTACTCAATTCAGATTCACCTGTTCCATACAAGAAGACCACCGGGTTGTCAGGATTGGCCAAAGTCCTTCCATATTCAAAAAGGGCAAACAAATGTTTATCCAATCCTGGATTCATTTGGAGATAATGGCTATTTCCTGTACCAATTTTACTGTTAGCACTATAAGGCGATAATAGCAGGATGGGGTTTTCCTTGACATAATTGGCGAGCTTAAGTGCAACATTGCTTCTATATGGCCCTACCAACACATCCATTTTTAGAAGTTTCCCTTCAGCAATGAGCTGATCAATACGTAGTTCATTTCCTTTGCTGTCAAATGTTTCAATTAGGAATGCAGCATCCGACGGCTCGGTTTCATCAAAAGCCAATTTAAAACCCAGATAAAAGTCCGTTGCCCATGATGCCATACGATTCGAGCTGGAAATAAGTGAGTCACCGGCTTGAAAAGGCAGCAGAACCCCAATTTTGTATTTGTCTTTGTAATATCGGTTCATATCAGAATCCCTGATAACAACTGGGTCCTCCTTGGGTTTGGTAGGTTCTTCGGGATTTTTGGGCAAGGTTAAGTCCTTTTCTTTTTTGGGTTGAGGATCTACTATAATTGTAGGAACTTTTGCCGAATCTGATTCAACCCACTTAATCGTATCCATTGGCGCAGGGAGGACAACCTTTGGAATGGTATCAATTTTTTCAGGGAAGGGTTTTTTGCCTTGAGATTCAGTTATTGTTCGTTTGCTTGCAGAACAACCAGCTAAGACTAAAACTAAGCTTAGGACAACTGCGCCAAACCAGGCTTGCACATTACAATTAGCAGTTTTTTTCAATAAATTTCTCATTCCTTCTTTTTCATTGTCGAAAACTCATTCCCATTCAATGGTGGCTGGTGGTTTAGTACTGATGTCGTAAACTACTCGATTAATCCCTTTTACCTCGTTAATGATTCTACTGGAGACCTCGGCGAGGAATTCATAAGGTAGTTTGCTCCACTCTGCTGTCATACCATCTATAGATGTTACCGCTCTCAATGCGAGTGCCCTCTCATATGTTCGTTCATCACCCATAACACCTACGGATTGTACAGGGAGTAAAATGGCACCAGCTTGCCAAACTGAATTATAAAGACCACTTTCCTTTAACATCGAAATATATATAGCATCGGCATCTTGTAAAAGCTGCACCTTTTCAGGTGTGATATCACCTAATATCCGAATTCCTAAGCCAGGTCCCGGAAATGGGTGGCGGTTTAAAATGTGATCTGCAATTCCTAGATGAAAACCAACTTTTCTAACCTCGTCTTTAAATAGCATCCGCAAAGGTTCAATGATCTTCAAATGCAACTTGTCTGGAAGCCCTCCAACATTATGATGTGACTTGATCGTAGCGGATGGACCTTTGACAGGATTGGATTCAATGACATCGGGATAAATTGTGCCTTGTCCAAGCCAGATTACCCCTTTCATTTTTTTAGCTTCTTCCTCAAAAACTCTTATGAACGCTGTTCCTATTATTTTTCGCTTTTGTTCAGGATCACTTACGCCTTTAAGCGCATCCCAAAATCGCTGACGAGCGTCCACACCTACTATGTTAAGGCCCATGTGACGGTAATCGTCGAGTACCTGTTGATATTCATTCTTACGCAAAAGACCGTTATCAACAAAGAAACAATGGAGGCGGGGGCCTATCGCCTCATGAAGTAACATGGCACCTACAGTAGAGTCAACTCCTCCAGAAAGAGCCATTAAAACAGATTCCTCTCCTATCTGGGATTTAATGTTAAGAACAGTTTCTTCAATAAATGAGTCAGGAGTCCAGGTACCGTGGCAATGACAAATACGATAAAGGAAATTTCGAATAAATATTTTCCCTTCCAGGCTATGTGTGACTTCGGGATGAAACTGAATGCCATAGACAGGCTCTTGTCCTTCTTTTTGGTAGGTGTAGGCAGCAATTTCTATGGCATTTGAGCCAGCTAACAAGGTAAAGTCGTCAGGCAGTTGCAGTATTGTATCTGCATGTGACATCCAGATTTGGGTATCCTTACTAATGTCTTCAAGAAAAGGATCCTCCTTATGGTGCAGCAAAAGCGAAGCTTTTCCATATTCACGTTTGGCACTTCTCGCGACGGTCCCTCCCAACTCATCTGCTAGTAATTGGGCTCCATAACAAATGCCGAGAACGGGTACCCTACCAAGATAGTGTTGGTATTCAATGCGCAGGGAATTTGGATCTTTTACCGAAAAAGGACTACCTGACAGAATAACCCCTTTAAGTGATTCATCCACTTCAACGCGTTGATAATAAGGTATGATTTCACAAAACACTTGAAGTTCACGTACTCTGCGAGCAATCAATTGGGTATATTGGCTTCCAAAATCGAGGATGATAACCTTTTCATTCATCCCGCAAAAGTAGCAAATCACTTTGTGATCCATTTAAAATAAGAAGCCCCGGAGTAACCGGGGCTTCTGAAAGGGGTAAATTACTTGACCTTTAGGTCAAATTCGGTTCTTCTATTTTGTTTTCTTCCAACCGAAGTTTTATTGTCACCTACAGGTTTGGTTTGCCCATAACCAATATGGCTTAATCTTTTAGCGTCTATTCCTTTTGTTTTCAAGTAGTCATAACATGCCTGTGCTCTACGCTCGGAAAGGCTTTGATTGAGGGTAGGGCTTCCAGTTGCATCTGTATGGCCAGCAATATCACAGCTGTAAGCTGGATTTTTAACAAGTACTTCTGCTAATTGATCGAGCACACCATAGGAATCCTTCGTAAGAGTTGCACTATTTGTTTCAAACTGCACGTTCTGAATCGCCAAATTGATGATTTTTTTCTCCTCTTCTTTTAATTCTGGGCAACCTTTATTTGAAGCCGGACCCATTACATCTGGGCAACGGTCATCTTTGTCTGGCACTCCATCGCCATCAGAATCTACAGGACATCCCTTATTGGATGCTGGTCCAACAACATCGGGGCAATTATCATCTAGATCAGCTACACCATCACTATCTCTATCAGGACATCCTTTTAAGTTTATGCTTCCCGCTATATCAGGGCAACGATCGTTCTTATCAGCGATACCATCCTTGTCTTTATCTGGACAACCCATAAGAGCTGATGAACCAGCCTCCTTTGGGCATTCATCTTTTAAATCAGCAATACCATCATTATCTGAGTCCGGGCAACCTTTCATTGCAATTGATCCAGCCTCCTTAGGGCAAAGATCATCTTTATCACTAATTCCGTCACCGTCAGCGTCAGGACATCCTTTAGTTGCAGCAGGACCGGCTTCTAAAGGACAGAGGTCCTCCAAATCTGGAATACCATCGCCGTCTGAATCAACAGGTGGCTTGGCAGTGTCTCCTAAAAAGAAGGTCATTCCTACAAGAAATTGCATATTGTCAATCCCCTCATCCAATGCCAGACGGTATTCGGCCTGAGAATTGAGGTAAAAATTTGGGTAAATGCGGACATTAAGTCCAGCCCCTAGCGGAACTTGGGCTGTAATAGGCTCCCAATTGGTGGTTACACCTCCAATACCTCCAAGGAGATAAGGGTTAATCCAATAATCATTATCCAATAACTTCAATTGGAGTATGGCGTCAAGGCTCAGCCAGGAGGATGCCACTTTGCCTTTTGGAGAATCTAAAGTAAGATCTGCCGTTCCAAGTCGAACCGGAATATTTAAGTTCAAACTTCGGTTTAACCATCTCGTATAGCTAATCTCAGCACCTGAGGTCAGTTGCTCATAAGGAGCCCAGTCACCATTCCAAAAGTTTAATTGTGGCGTATGATGATCAATCCATGCCCATTTAAACGAAACTGCATTTTTAGCTTGCGGGGTTTGGCTCAACAAATTTACGCTGAGTACCAAGACAAAACAACATGTCAGGAAACGTGTTTTCATAATAGTGAATTATTAGGATGAACAATAATTTACAAAATTTACTCAACCAAACCTCTACCTGCCTTATTTATTTTTCCAGCATCCATCAAATCCTTCATCAATCTGTCAAGAATACCGTTTACAAATTCTTTGGATTTGTCCGTACTGTATTGTTTGGCGATTTCGACAAACTCATTCAAGGTCACCTTCGGAGGTATGGTAGGGAAATACATAAATTCACAAACAGCCATTTTTAACATGATCATATCCAATGTGGCCACTCTATTTACATCCCAGTTTTTCAAAGTAGGTCCTATACTCTCTGTGAGATCTTCATTGCGGTTCCATACGCGCAGGAGCATATTCCTGCCAAACTCCTCAACAAGCTCTTTGTCAGGCTGATACTCTTCATAAAACGGACCATCCAGAGGTAAAGCTTTAATAATTTTTTTTAATGTGCCAATAATCAATGATTTATCATCAACCCAGGCTGGGCTGTAGTCATCCAACAACTCCTCAAAAAGTGGATTTGCAATGCTAACTTTTAGTAATTTTAGTAAGATAGCCTGATGATCCTTATTTTCTTTCCAATAAGCCAGATACTCTTCAGACTTGCTAAATTCACTATATACTTGGCGTAGGATATCTTCGTCTTTGATTTCACCAATTTTTTGTTGGGAAAGTTCATTCAGAAGGAATTTGTTCCTAACCAAGGATTGAGTGAGCGGATTAGTATATAAGATAGGGGTGTAAAGTGCATCGTCCTCCGTGGAAAGTAGTTTGGTGGCCCGCAGTTCTTCTTCTTTCAATGCGAAGTTTGCCAACTTCAGAAAGTTATTCAATGTGTAAAGCAGAAGCTTATAGCTCTTTTGACAACTCAGTGTATACTCCTGAAGTAACTGTTCCGGACTAGTTTCAGGAGCCATCGAAGCGGCATATAAAGACTGTAAGACTTTGATCCTAATATTACGCCGACTGAGCATGGGAGTTATTAATATGACACAAAGAAAAGAAAATATTCAACTAATCCACTATTCCTAAAAACCTACGATTCAGTTAAATAGTCCAAATCAAGGCATGAATTTACGCTTAACTTCTTGGTATGGAGGAAGTTTTCGGAAATGCCACTTGTTGATAATCTTTCCATTATGCATGAGGAGAATGCCGGGGTTAGAGCGCATAATTGTCTTTAAAAGGATATCATCAGCCTGATAAATGGGTTGATCAAAACCGACATCTTTGCGAAAGTCAGCCATCTTATCTGCGTCAATAAATTTAGTGAGTAACATGCCTGGCACACCGTCCTTTGATGCTTCTTTGAGGAATGGATTGATAATTTCAGTAAATTTCTTCTCGAAACTAGTTTTCCAATTGTAATTTTTGAGTACGACGGTTTGCTGGTCTATTTGTTCAATTCGTTGAACAACAGTTACTTCTCCTTCGACATCAAGGGTGTCTGTTGCCCAAATAGTATCTTGTTTGATTTGGGTTACTTCTGTATAACCTTCATCCCGAAGCGCATAACTAATGATCAAGAATTGATAACCTTCATAATCCAGTATGATATCTGTCACATCCCCGCCCTCTTCATCCGCGACCTCAAAGTCACTCACTTTGGTTATGGGAATTGCTGGTTCACCTTTAATAGGGTCTAAATATTCCCAAGTGTCTTTAGGGTAATTTTTAAATTCCTTCATGTATTGCTCCTGGGGTAATTCTACTATCCGCCCATCTGCTTTATTTTTCATGACCATAGTCATGGGTACATTAGCCATTGCATCGTCCTCAGCAGCCTTCTGGCCTTTCAGGTCCAAGCCCGTCATGAAAGGCCTGAAATCAGTAATGGGCTCATCAAGCCAAACATTTCTGAAGCAAAAAAGGACCGTCATCGCAACTAACACGCCTGTAACGATATTCCTTATGCGTGGTGTAAAGAATGATTGAAATGACCTGAACGAAAATAAAAAAAAGATAGCAGGAATAAGGAGGAAAAGATCCTTAAAAAAAGAAGTTTTAGGCTCTAATTTAATGAAATCTCCAAAGCAACCACAGTCTGTGACCCGCATATTGCTTTTGACATAAGGCCCCCACTCTCCAAAGGAAAAGAAATTGACTCCACTAGGGACATAAGCCGTAAGATAGGTGAATCCTGTAAGAATTGTAAAGAACAAGATGATAATAAAGAACGTCCAAGCTGTAAATTTTTTCCAAACGCCCAAGACTAACATGAAGCCGATAGCGATTTCAAGCACGATCATAAATAAGGCAAAGGCAGTGGAGTAACTAGCCAAAAATGGAAAAATTGGACTTATGAAAGACATCCAGGTTCCACTAAATGCTGTTTCGAATTCTGCAAAATATTGTTCCATTTTAAAGGCTGTACCTAATGGATCAACAGCTTTCACATAGCCTGAAATAACGAAAAGGGTACCTGAAAAGAATTGTAAAAACTGAAGTATCCAGTTCCGCTTTGATTTCAAAAGCAGTATACTTGTGAGGGTTAAAACAAGTGCAATAGTAGAAATCAGCAGTAAAAGAGTTCCTAGACTCATAGTTTCTTGTTTTATTTGACCGGGATTTAAGTGCAAATATGGTATAATTCATCATGTTTTGAGGCAGCATTTTTCATTCTGGTAAAGCCGTTACCCCTCCAAAGTAACTTCCAATGCCTGATTTTTTTGAATACAATGCCGTGTTGCCATAAAAAGTACCATTTGCTTTGGAATTTGACCACTAGAGTTTCCTCCATTTTAAAAAATCATGACAATATTGTTTAAATAGCAGATTACAAATGTATTAGGCGTAATGATTAGAGTGAATTTGTGCTTTAACCCTATTGAGTTAACACTTCTGACCCATTCTGATCTCTGCAGGTAGATTGTTAGATAGTTTATTTATCTGTGAAGAAGCAAATTTGAGAGGAAAGAGTAGATTCGCAGCAACATATCTACAGATAGACAAACCTGGATTTCCCTTTTCTGTCTATTATATACCTTAGTCTTAGTAGGTCTTTGCAATGGAATATGTCCTCTTTTGTATCTTAAGTACAGTTTTACTGGGTTTATCCTTCAAGATTTGGCCTGGATTCGGCATTAGGGTATTTCCTGGCATTCTGCATAACTATATCGCTTGTTTCATAACTGCCTGGATTTTCCAGGGAAATATGCCTGATATAGTCGACGTCGTGCAATCGCAGTGGTTTGTATTGGCTTCATTACTGGGTTTTGTCTTTATATCCGGATTTTATCTTTTTGGAATTGCTATTCAGTGGTGGGGAATTGCTATTGTGTCAGCCTTTCAAAAAATGTCATTACTCTTAAGTGTCTTGTTTGCAATGCTTTATTATAAAGAGAACCCTACGTTTTTTCAAATTATGGGGATCTTGCTTGGACTGCTGGCTATCCCGTTTCTGCTCCACAGAAAAGAAGCACATAAATGGCAGCAAAAGGTATCCGTACTAGCCTATTTTATAGTTTTAGGAACCTTTCTGATTTCAGGTACTATAGAGATTCTGCTAATGGTCGTTGAACGATCTTTGTCTACGAGAAGTGGAGATCCGGTCTTTATTGCAACTATATTTGGGGTTGCATTTATTAGCGGATTTCCCATTATGCTCTCGTCCAAGATTGAACGTATTGCTTTTTTTAGTAAGAAGCACCTAATGGCTGGCTGGTTATTAGGCGTGCCTAATTTTTTTTCCATATACTTCTTAATGCGTTCACTTGGATCTTCTTTGCCATCCAGTTTAGTTATTCCCTTTATAAATACAGGTACAATACTGGTATCAGTCTTAGCCGGCGTAATTCTTTTTAAAGAGGATTTTACAATAAAAAACGTCATAGGTTTAGTGATGGCTATTGGTGCTATGATGATGTTAACATTGATATAAAGAATGCACTTCCAACACTTCAGATCCATCTTAAATCCTGTAGAATGCCTTTACAAGGAAAAAGCAAGCAAGTTTTATGGGTTTGCTTTTCCTTTGGTTGATTTGGAGGATTGGCAACTTAAACTTAATCAGGTGAGGTCGTCTCATTCAAAAGCAACACACCATTGTTACGCATTTCGATGTGGCCAGTATGGCGAATCCTACCGTACAAATGACGATGGTGAGCCATCAGGATCTGCCGGGAGGCCCATCCTTGGCCAAATAGATAGTCTCTCCTTAAATCACGTTTTAGTAATAGTAGTGCGATATTTTGGTGGAACAAAGCTAGGAGTCCCCGGGCTAATTCATGCATACAAGGAAACGGCACGGTTAACGTTGGAAGGTGCTACAATTGTAGTCAGATACTACAAACATTCAGGTGTCATTACTCTGCCCTATCTGCTGGTGCCAGACTTGATGAATTTAGGCAAGGAATTTCATTGGGAATTAACTGAACAATCCTATGAAGAGGATCATCAAGTTATCAAATTTAGTGTCCGATCTGAGGATTGGGAAAGATTTGAACGAGACGTACATGTGAAAATTGGGGGCATATACCCAGATAATTGGGATCAGGGTGATCGATCTAACTTGTTCATTATAAACTTAATAAGCAAAAATGTTTAAAGTAGGAGTTACGGGAAATATTGGTAGTGGGAAAACATTGATCTGTCAAATGTTTGCCTCACTTGGTGTGCCGATATTCAATGCCGATAATGAAGCCAGAAGATTAATGAATTCAGATCCTGAACTTCAAAAAGACATTTGCAGACTATTAGGACCTGAAAGTTTTATCGATGGGCGATTGAATGCACCTTATATCTCGAGTATTATTTTTCAAAATAACCGCTTATTACAATCACTTAATGTCTTAGTGCATCCTCGCATTCAAAAAGAGGCTGCTAGTTGGTTCTCTATGCTTCCTGGGCAAATAGGATACGCTATTGAGGAAGCTGCGCTTCTAATTGAAAGTGGTGGCTACCTTCTCATGGACTATATCATTGTGGTGACAGCCCCCCAAGAAGTGCGATTTGAGCGTGTAATGAAAAGGGATGATACGTCCCTTGAGGCTGTTTTAAAACGTAACAATGCCCAAATGAAGGAATCACAAAAGATCATATTAGCAGATTCTATAATAGTTAATGATGGGAGTATGTTGCTATTACCTCAGGTTCTCAAACTTCATGAAAAATTGTCACAATTAGGTGCGATCTCTCCATCTTGAATTATTATCTTTGTTGGACCTCCCATAACCTAAATACAAATGTCAAGAGCTCTTTAACAGTATAGAGTCCTAGCATTTATTTGTCTTTTACAAACGCACACTTTATGAGAAACCTGGTTATGCCCAAGCAAGCCCTGCTAGTTTTATTATTGATTTTCACATCTATTTTGCCCGGAAGGTCCACTTCAAATACCATCAATTCCACCCATTCTGTAACCACTTGTGACAATGCCACGAATGGTGGTCAAATCGAAGGTGATGAGATTGGATGTCCTAATCCGGTTTTTGATCCATCTTTAATTACGAATGTCATTTTTCCTTCAGGAGGGAGCGGTAATTTAGAATACATCTGGATTTATACCACCATTGACCCGTTGCAACCCGTTTCCTTATGGGTTCCAATTCCAGGATCGAATGCCTCCGAATATGATCCGGGGCCAATAACACAAACAACCTGGTATAGGAGATGTGCCAGGCGAGAAGGGTGTGATGATTATGTTGCAGAATCAAATTATGTGGTGAAGGAAATTTATTGCTGCGACAATTATACAAGTGGAGGTGAAATCGGCAATGATCAGGAATCATGTTTATCATCATTTGATCCTGCGTTGCTTGAAAATATAACCAATCCATCGGGCGGTTCGGGTAATGGGGTGTTTACCTGGTATAGTAGCACAATAGGTCCACCCTTTGATCCAAATACCTGGCAAATGATTCCTGGTGCTGACCAGCTTACTTATGATCCAGGAATAATCACAGCTACTACCTGGTTTATTCGATTTGCCCGGAGAGCTGAATGTGCAGAAGGAATTCCATCGAACATAGTTAAGGTAGAGCTTTTGCCCGGTGTAAGTATTAGTGGAGTAATTGAACCTGTTTCATGTTTCGGAGGCAACAACGGAAGTATCAATGTCACAATTTCTGGTGGTTCACCTGGTTTTACATTTACATGGAGCACTGGCGCAACAACCGAAGACCTTAGTGGACTAAATATTGGAACGTATTCAGTTACTGTAACGGATATCAATGGTTGTTCTAATAGCGCATTATATACAGTATCAGAACCGGATCTCTTATCACTTGTTGTTCAAGGTCATAATCCTACTTGTTTTGGTGCTTCAGATGGTTCAATTTCCCTTATCGTTGAAGGGGGAACCCCACCCTATTCCTTTAACTGGGACAATGCGCCTGATGTCCAAAATCCTATCAACCTGGGTGCAGGTACGTATGCGGTTACAGTTACGGACTACAAAGGTTGTGTGGCTCATGCTACATTGATGTTAGCAGATCCTCCAGTTATTGATATTGGAGCCACTATCATTCAACCAAACTGCGAAGGCGGATCAACTGGTTCAATTGGTATAGTGATCACAGGAGGTATCCCGGGCTACAGTGTTTTGTGGAATACGGGTGCTACTACAACTTTAATTGATGGTCTTGCTGCAGGAGTTTATAGTGTTACCATTACCGATTCGAACAATTGTGTTGGAACAGGTTCATATATTTTGCAGGATCCTGATGGTTTGATGGCCTCCGGAACAATTCATCATGTCTCATGTAATGGATTATTTGATGGGGGAATTGAAATAGTTGTGTCAAATGGAGAGGCACCCTTTACCTACAATTGGAGCAATGGGTCGAATGATCAAAATCAGGTTGGACTAGAAGCTGGTAGTTATACATTGACCATTTCTGATGTCAATGGTTGTCCATTTATTCTAATGTTTGTTGTGCAGCAGCCTGATTCTATCCAAATAACCTTTAGCAAAACAGATGTGGATTGTTTCGGTGGCAACGACGGAACAGCAACAGCCATTGTGAGTGGTGGCACCGCACCTTATACCTATAGCTGGAATACAAATCCGGTCCAAACGACTGCTACGGCAACAAATCTTTTAGCCGGGACCTATACGGTGATCGTGACGGATGCGAATAATTGTACCGCTACAGGATCAGTGACCATTATAGCCCCACCAGCATTGACTATCACGATGAGTAAAACAGATGTGGATTGTTTCGGTGGCAACGACGGAACAGCAACAGCCATTGTGAGTGGTGGCACCGCGCCTTATACCTATAGCTGGAATACAAATCCGGTCCAAACCACAGCTACGGCGACAAATCTTGAAGCCGGAACCTATCCGGTGATCGTGACGGATGCGAATAATTGTACCGCTACAGGGTCAGTGACCATTATAGCCCCACCAGCATTGACCATAAGCCTGAGCAAAACAGATGTGGATTGTTTCGGTGGCAACGACGGAATAGCTACAGCCAATGTCAGTGGTGGCACCGCACCTTATACCTATAGCTGGAATACAAATCCGGTCCAAACCACAGCTACGGCGACAAATCTTGTGGCGGGAACCTATACGGTGATCGTGACGGATGCGAATAATTGTACCGCTACAGGATCAGTGACCATTATAGCCCCACCAGCATTGACTATCACGCTGAGTAAAACAGATGTGGATTGTTTCGGTGGCAACGACGGAACAGCAACAGCCAGTGTGAGTGGTGGCACGGCACCTTATACCTATAGCTGGAATACAAATCCGGTCCAAACGACTGCTACGGCAACAAATCTTTTAGCCGGGACCTATACGGTGATCGTGACGGATGCGAATAATTGTACTGCTACAGGATCAGTGACCATAATAGCCCCACCAGCATTGATCATTACCCTGAGCAAAACAGATGTGGATTGTTTCGGTGGCAACGACGGAACAGCAACAGCCAGTGTCAGTGGTGGCACCGCACCTTATACCTATAGCTGGAATACAAATCCGGTCCAAACCACAGCTACGGCGACAAATCTTGTGGCGGGAATCTATACGGTGATCGTGACGGATGCGAATAATTGTACCGCTACAGGGTCAGTGACCATTATAGCCCCACCAGCATTGACCATAAGCCTGAGCAAAACAGATGTGGATTGTTTCGGAGGAAACGACGGGACAGCAACAGCCAATGTCAGTGGTGGCACCGCACCTTTTACATATAGCTGGAATACAAATCCGGTACAGACCACGGCTTTGGCAACAAATCTTGTAGCCGGAACCTATACGGTGATTGTGACGGATGCGAACGACTGTACGGCAACGGGCTCGGTGACAGTTTTTTCGCCAACAATTGTCGAATTAACTATTTCGAATGTTGATCAAACTTGCATCCAAAAGGATGATGGTATGGCGGAGGTGATAGCCAATGGTGGTTCGAGTCCTTATACTTACCAATGGAATGATCTTTCCAACACAACTAATGCCAAAGTCAATAATTTGGCACCTGGTACCTACATGGTTACCGTAATGGATGCTAAAGGTTGCACAGCAGTAGGGATTGTCGAAATAGATGCATCTTTGGAAGAATGTGATTGTCTCATTCGGAAAGGAGATTTTGTATGGTATGATTTTGATAAAGATGGGATTCAAGATGCCAATGAATTGGGTGTCAATGGCATTCCAGTGCACTTAGTAGAGTCCGGACCAGATGGTGAATACGGTACTGAAGATGACATTAAGATTAAAAGCACGATTACCAGTGGGTCCGGTTTTAATACGGGATATTACATGTTTGAAAACGTTTGTGCGGGGACTTATGCCATTTGTTTTGAGATTGACACAGCGCTATATCTTTTTTCGCCCGCTCACCAGGGACTTAATCCTGCTGTTGATAGTGATGCAGATCCACTAACAGGATGTACTGATCCTTTCACAATAACTGCTAACTCTTCTGATGATTTAACATGGGATGCGGGTATTCAGGATTATTGTGTTAATGTCGAGGATCCGGGGGAAATTGGATATGACCAGACGATTTGTTATGGTGAGATTCCGGATTTAATAGGTGAAGTTCAGCCTCCCCAAGGGGGATCAGGAGATCTGGAATATTTATGGCTTAAATCAGAGGTAGAACCTATTTACTATCCGGGTAATAATTATTGGGAAGAGATACCCAATTCGAATACACCTGACTACCAGCCAGGTAATCTGTTAACAACAACATATTATTTAAGATGTGTACGTAGGGCAGGTTGTTCAGAATATCTTGAGTCAAATATTATCACCGTAACAGTTATTGATGTTGACGCGACTATATTGAATGGCTATTTTGATCCAATATGTGTAGATAAAGGTTATATTTTCCAAGCTAAGAGTAATGGTCAAGGTGCCACGTATTTCTGGACTTTTGGACCAGATGGCATTCCTTCAGCAGCTACTAGTCAAATAGTGCATCCCGTCAAGTGGCCAACCGTAGGCCCCAAAACGGTGACACTGACAGTTACTTTGGGAAATTGCGTAGAGACTACAACAGTCGAATATGTTGCTGATGTTTGTGCTTGTAAACCAGCCTTCCTTGATTTTGATGCTGTGGTCATTACTGACAGTTTAGTTGAGGTAAAATGGAGTGCAGACACATGGGAACAAGATCATGTCTTTTTGATTGAACGCTCGCTCGATGGACTTGACTTTGAATACATCGCCACCGTTACCGGTGTAAAAGACCAAGTCAAGCAATACCAAATCCATGACAAAGATCCTTACAAGGGGGAGAGCTTTTACCGGATAAAATTAATCGATATGCTTGGAAACAAGGATATGACTCAAGCAGAGCGTGTATTCATTCTAAATGCAGATGCGTTTTATCTAGACTTTTTCCCGAATCCCTCATCTCAGTCATTATGGGTTCGTTTTCATGAACCAACTGCTGGAGGGGCAGTGATCCAGTTTTTTGATATTGTCGGAAAGCAAATTCACACCCAGGAAATCAAGAGTGGGGCAAGGATCATTGAAATTAATTGTGCTTCGTGGATAGATGGTACCTATATAGCGTATCTTTTTCAAGATGGGAAACGCCCCATTTCATTGAAATTTATCAAAACGCGATAGGCATTTGTAGTACTTATTTCAAGTTAAGCGGGATGAAGTTGAAAAATTTTATCCCGCTTTTTTACTTTAATTGCGAATGCATACTTATTTGTTAATTAGCATATTACGAATGAACATTATATTTCATGTCTAAAATAATATGCTTCAAGTGATTGTGTATATAAAATTTGTTTCTACCTTAGCAATCTATTCTGAAAACGGGTTGATCCCATGGGCTAAAAAGTAATTTCCCAATCTTTCCCAGACCCGATTTCCATCTCAAAAACCGCAATTTCCCAAAGCAGGGGTTTAACCAGGATCTGATCCGGTTAGCCCCTTTTTTGTTTCCAGGAGTGTTACTGTAAACTCCACAATGAGCCTATCAAGTTACATTTGATTAAGGGCTTGTTTGTATACTTCCAAACATCGAGCTCGAGCCAAACTATGGTCTATTATTGGATCAGGGTATGCAGGACTACCCCACTCCGGGATCCAGGTTTTTATATATATGAAATTGGGATCAAATTTTTCCTGTTGTGCCTTGGGACTGAAAATTCTAAAATAAGGTGCAGCATCGGTTCCTGAACCTGCAGCCCATTGCCAACCACCATTATTAGAAGCTAAGTCAAAATCAAGCAGTTTTCTTGCAAACCAAGATTCGCCTAATCGCCAATCTATGAGCAAGTGTTTCGTTAAAAAACTGGCAACTATCATTCTTACTCGGTTGTGCATAAAACCAGTACCATTCAGTTCGCGCATTCCTGCATCCACTATTGGATATCCTGTTTTGCCATCACACCATAATTTGAACTGTTGTTCATCATTAAGCCATGCGATATCATCATATTCTGGTCGAAAAGACCTGTGTGTTACATGTGGGTGATGAGCCAAGATCATAGCATAAAAGTCCCTCCAAATCAATTCATTCAAGTATACAGCACTTAACCTTCTAGCAGCTCTAGCTTTTTCACGAATACTTATCGTTCCAAATCTAAAGTGAATCCCTAGTCGACTAGTCCCCATGATGGCTGGAAAGTTGCGCGTTTCTTCATAATCCTTAATTTGGTTGCTGGCTACAGTAGTTGAAGGAAATATTAGTGAAGTTCTCTCGAACCCCATTTCCTCCAGTGTAATCAAAGGGCCTTGTCCATGTTGTGCCGTCTTATTTAGTAAATTCTCTGAAGGGTAATGATGAAATACACTTAATGTTTCTTCAGATTGTAGCTCTCTTTCCTCCATTTTCAGTTTCCACATACGCGCATATGGCGTAAACATGGCATAGGCAGTACCGTCGGGCTTCAGGATTTCATTTTTTTCAAAAATAAGATGGTCCTTGTATGTTTTAAAACCTATATTTTTTGAATCCAAGGTTTTTTTTACCCTTAAATCTCTATCAAGCGCGTACGGTTCCCAATCATGGTTGGTGTAAACACTAGCCACATTCAATTCTTCTGTCAACTCAATGAAAATCTGCTCTGGCTCCCCATACTTAACTATTAATGTTGATCCGGTAAGTTCCAACTCTTGTTTGATTGAGGAAATCTGGTCATGAATAAAGCTAACCCGGGCATCATCTATATCCTCCAATTGATCAAGGATCACTTTGTCAAATATGAAAATTCCTAATACATTTCCACTATCCTTCAATGCATGATATAAACCACAATTATCTGAAAGTCGGAGATCACGACGAAACCAGAACAAAGTATATGGCTCTGTAGACGTGAAACTATTTGTTGCAGCCATATTATAATGAGTAAATGGAAAAATACTAACCTAATTAATCCACATGCTTTACACAAATTGATCTATTGATGTGTCAGCAAATTGACATTTAGAACAAGTTTACTTCAAGGTGGTTGCAGACCTGCACGATAAAGGTTCTACTTTTGCATTCCAATAAAATCAAGATGACTAGAAAATTTCTTGTTCCCTTCATGCCTATTTGTATCCTCCTATTTATGGTTGGCTGCAAGCAGGATTCTAAGCAAATGTTCTCAACAGAATTAGCTGGGATTAAAAATCAGAAAGACCTAAAGGATGTGGCTAAGTCCATCGAAGACTATTTGGCAACTAACCCTTCTGATTCTGGCTGTATCTGGTATGGCCTTTTGGGTACACGTGCATTAGCCATTTCAAGAACACTGGATGCAGAAGCCTATTTCATGAAAGCCGTTAGAGATTATCCTGCTTGCCCGGAAACGCCCAACCATCTATTGGCACTATCCAATATTTATAAAAACTATTTGCAATGGGAATTTGTTGGCGAGGCTATTTGCTGTGTCATAAAGGATCGAGTAGAGCAAGACCTAAAAGGTGAAGCATATAGTTGTTGTCCCTCTGCATCGTTGCCGGTTGATTCGATGCTAGTCCAATTACGTGCTAAGGTATTTGATGCAACTCAAAACAAACTTGATGCGAAAGCAGGTCGGAATTACATTGCACTTTGTCAAGTTAGGGCTCTTTTGTTTCCCGAAGATCCATCCTCTGCCGATCATTTGAATGAAGCCGCTAAGGTTGCCAAGGCGATACAAATGCCACTTGTTGCTGTGGATTTATATGATTGGATCCTAACCGATTATATCCAAACTATGTATGGTCCTAAGGCCATTTTTTTGAAAGCGTTCACCTATGAAACGGATTTAGCAGATATAGAAAATGCTCGAAAGTTTTATACTCAATTTGTAAAAGAATACCCTACTGATGAGTTTGCAGATGATGCCCAACTTTTACTTCAAAACTTAGGTAAAGATCCGGAAGAACTAATTCGTCAGTTTGAAAAGTCCAAATAGAACTTCTTCTGAAATATTACTTAAGTACTGGAATATCTACATAGTGCATAAGCTAACGCATTTGTTTAGTCATGGTTTGAAGGTAACTCGACAGAACATATCCCCGATGTGAAGTAGTCGCAAAGGTTAAACCATGTTTTTACAAAAATTAAAAGAGGGGATTAGCACAACCGAATCCCCTCTCTATCAGGAGCTATGCTTCGGTCACATTCCTAATGCATAGTAATAAATGTCCTGTATGCCTTCATAAACTCCTTCTAGCATCACCCCTCCTGACTTATTCGTTAAGAGTCTTTCGAGTTCTTCTACTGATAAAACTTCTTGACCATTCACACGTGCGATGATAAATCCATCCTTCATGTTGGTCTCCTTTTTAAGTTTGCCGGGTTTAATCTTTGCTACTTTTACTCCGCCTTGAATGCCAAGCTTCCGCGCTTTTTCACCGGAGATGGTCACTAGTTCCGCTCCTAGTCGAGTGGCTATTGCGGACGTTTCAGATTTGACACGGCTGGTATTCCCATCCTTATTGTTCAGCGTGACTGTGAATGTTTTTTCGGTACCAGCCCTGTTCACTCTGACAGCCATTTGGTCTCCAGGGCGATGACTGGCTACAGTTTCCAGCAATTCAGCAGAAGCATTTACAGTGGTTGAGTTAATGCCAATGATCACATCCCCTATTTTTAGACCCGCTCGTTCAGCTGCTCCACCCTCAACAAGGCTGTCCACATAAACACCTCGAATAACTTCCAAATTTTTCTCTTTAGCGAAAGCACTATTTACATCCTTAATCATCACGCCAATGAATCCTCGTTGGACAGTGCCAAATTCAATTAAGTCTTCGATCACTTTTCGAACAATATTTGAAGGAATGGCAAAACCATAACCAGAATAGGATCCGGTAGGACTGGCTATTGCTGTGTTAATTCCAATCAATCGACCCTCCAAATCTACCAATGCTCCTCCACTATTACCCGGGTTTATAGCAGCATCAGTTTGTATAAAGGACTCAACAGCAAATTGTTCCCTAAGTATTTGGATATTTCTTGCTTTAGCTGACACGATACCTGCTGTAATGGTCGAATTAAGATTGAAAGGATTACCTACGGCAAGAACCCATTCGCCTACTTTTACTTCGTCAGAATTCATGAATGTCAATGTAGGCAAGTTGTTTTCATTGATCTGTAATAACGCAAGATCGGTTGTAGGATCGGTACCGATTAACTTTGCCTTATACGTCCGGTTGTCATTCATGACTACCTCAATGTCATCTGCATCGGCAATGACATGGTTGTTTGTCACAATGTAACCTTCAGGACTGATGATTACGCCGGAGCCACTACCCACGCTAGGTTGTTGGTTAGGCGTCTCAAAACGGAATTGTGGTCCGAAAAACCGCTCAAACAAATCATTGCCAAAGGGATCTTCCATTCCGCGTTGATCGCCACTATTTTGTCCACCTGAGGTTTGGGTTGATTTGATATGTACCACAGTATTAATGACTTTTTCTGCAGTTTGTGTAAAATCAAGTGGTACAAATTCTCCTTGTTTATCCAACGTATACATGGCTCCCCTTACTGGCGTATTGCTTACGTGTTCAATCTTCATTCGATTGTTGCCGATTCCTAAGAACCAGGCAGCAATCAACATCGTCGATGAAACCAGAATAGCAGTTACAGCACTAATTAGAATGTATTTTTTCATTGTTGGAATTGTTTTGATGGAAAATCAACGGTTTTGAGGCCTTTCAGTTGATCAGTATCTCGATTTTTTACAAAACTTTAACCAAGCGAAAGATCTAATACCGGGCTGGAGCTTTCAAGGTAGCCACCCAAGATCCTTTTAAAGGGACAATCCAACGATTTTTCCATTCCCCAAGCGTTTTTACTGTTGGATCTATAAGTAATAACGTTTCAGAAAGCTCTCCATCGGCGATTGCATTTAAAATGGATTTGCGACTGTAAAAATGGATTCTATGATTCGTGATAATTGGTAGGGCAAGACGATCTAGTAAATTTTTTTCCATTCTCAGGGCCACATCTTGGATCATATGGTGCAATGCATCTCCAGCGCAACCACTAACAGGGGTCTGGGATTCATCAGCCACTACGACTAAAAAATGATCATAGAGGATTTCCGCCTTAGCCAAAACTTGTTGTTGATGGGCTTTCCATTGAGCTAAAAAAGGTCTGACTATAAGTTCCAATAATTGGTGGTCATTTAGTTTGAATGGTTCAACGGATTGAAATATCCAAAGTCGACTTGAATCGGGCATCTCAGGGAACAGAGCCTTGTATTCCTCTTTATTTACCATTTGTTCTGTTTTACGATTAACTCCGAGAGGTCGTAGACCATTACATTGTCTTGTTGATCTTTAGCCTTCAGCCCATCAGATAGCATTGTCATACAAAACGGACAATTAACAATTATCGTCTGTGCTCCAGTCGCCAGAGCTTCTTCACTTCGCTCCACATTAATACGTTTTGAACCTGGTTCGTCCTCCTTCCACATTTGAGCACCACCTGCCCCACAGCATAAACCATTGGATTTGATCCGGTTCATTTCCTTAATTTCCACTTTCAATGTTTCAAGTATTGCTCTTGGGGAATCATACTCTCCATTAATTCTACCTAGGTAACAACTGTCATGATAGGTAGCAAGACCAATAGTACTGGATTGTTCTGGCACTGAAATTATTCCTGTATTCAACAAATGATTTAATAATTGGGTATGATGCCATACCTCGTAACTTCCCCCCAATTCAGGATATTCATTTTTCAGCGTGTTAAAACAATGCGGACAAGTCGCTACGATCTTGGTAACCTCATAACCATTTAGCGTTTGAATGTTTTGAAGGGCCAGCATTTGAAATACGAACTCATTCCCAGCTCTGCGTGCCGGATCGCCGGTACAAGCTTCTTCATTGCCGAGGATGGCAAAGGTGATACCAGCGTTGTCGAGGATCGTACAAAATGCAACGGTCACTTTTTGGGCTCTTGCATCATAACTCCCCGCACATCCCACCCAAAAAAGATATTCAGGCTTTGTTCCCTCTGCAGCCCACTCAGCCATCGTTTTTATCGTGCGTTGTTCGTTCATATTCATTCAGATCTAAAGAAAGTGTCAATTAAACTGAAAAACTTAGGCATTGCGAGCCTCCTTGGCCCATTGGTCACGATCTTGCGGAATCTGCCAAGCTGAACCTGAATTCTCAAGACTGTTAAACAACGGGAGCCAATCAGCTGGACCTGCAGATTGGGTAAGTATTTCATAACGCCTCAGTTTTAGGATCGGGTCGAGAGGATTGATCATCACTGGACAAGCCTCAACGCATGCGTTGCATGTGGTACAAGCGTGAATTTCTTCTTTTGTTATGTAATCAAATAGACTTTTTCCATCCGAAAAATTTGAAGAATCCAGTTTTGTTTCGGTTGTGGATAAATCCTTGTTTATGAATATGTTATTGCCGGAATCAATTTTGTTTCCTACCTCAGTTGCTCTATCTCGTATATCCATCATGATTTTACGGGGCGATAGCTTTTTTCCAGTGAGGTTTGCTGGACACACAGCGGTGCAGCGGCCACATTCTGTGCAGGCGTAAGCATCCAGCAGATTTTTCCAACTCAGGCTTGTTACGTCATTCGCTCCAAACTCAGGTAAATCACCGGCATTTTGAGCTGCGGTAGTTTCAAGCCCCAACATTGACTTTACCTCGTCCATAATTTCTCTCATGTTCTCCATCTTTCCTCTTGGTTCCAGACTGGCAAACCATGTGTTCGGGAAAGCTAACAAAATATGCAGGTGTTTGGAATAGGGCAGATAGGTAAGAAATCCCAAAACGACCATAATATGTAACCACCAACCAAATCTTTCTATAATCTGAAGGGATTGCACATCTAAGCCACCAAACAGCCATGGACCGAGCCAATAACTTATAGCAAAATTGCCAGTTGGAGGATAGGATTCAGGTAACCGGGTTTGTAATAAGAGATCAGCACCATTCATACTAAAAATCCCAACAATCAGCAAAATCTCTCCGAATAAGATTAGGTTGGCATCCAGTCTGGGCCAACCTTTCATTTCTGGTTTTCGAAAACGAGGAATCCATAGCAGGTTACGACGGGCAAGGAAGATGATTGTTGCGATTAAAGCCAGGATTGACAAGATTTCAATCAAAGAAATAATAAGTGTGTAAAATCCACCCAGGGAGCCTGCAAAAATGCGATGTTGGCCAAACAGGCCATCGGCTATGATTTCGATCAGTTCAATCTGGGTGGCTAGAAAAGCTGTATAGATTAAAAAATGAAGTACGGCTGGCAATGGGTTTTTAAACATTTTTTTCTGCCCAAAAGCTATGAGTAAAACATTGTGCGCTCGTAACCCTTGATTTCCACTGATGGTTTGTGGTTTGCCTAAGCGAATATTGCGGATGAGTTGATTGTACTTTTTAAAAGCAAACCAGCTGGTTCCAGCGAGCAGTATTATAAAGAGGAGTTGTCCAATCATTCTACTAAAGTATGAGATCAGTTTATCTTAGCGGGTGAAAATACTAAAGATGGCAAAAATATTGAATGACCGACAGATTGGTCAAAAGATTCGGCGACTTTCTATTGAAATTGCAGAGCAAAATTGGGAAGAAACCGAATTAGTGCTCATCGGAATAAATAATAACGGCCTCCATTTTGCCCAACTCCTTCAAGATGAGCTAACTTCTTACTTACCTGAAGTTCAGATTTCGAAGGTAAATCTACGTATGAACCCCGCCAACCCAATAGAAACGCCGGCTTATTGCGAATATCCCATGGATCGCCTAGCAAATAAGCCCATCATCCTCGTCGATGATGTTGCCAATACAGGTCGCACACTATTTTATGCCTTCCGCCCATTATTGGATGTGATGACTAAAAAGATTCAGATCGCTGTGCTTGTGGATCGAAAGCACAAAATTTATCCTGTCCATGTTGATTATCTAGGATTGAGTCTGGCGACAACGTTTAACGAACATATTGACGTGCAATTAAAAACGCCTGGGGACCGGGCTGTTTACTTAACGTGAGAAAGTAATTAAACCTCGCAAAACATTGTATGACAATATTTTGCGAAGTTTAATATCCATTCTATTTAGTCTAATATGATAAGTGGTCGCGATGCACGATTGCCATTCATATCTTGAATGAGAATGAAATAATAACCAGGGGCAATTCCTTGCCATTCCAATTCCCATTGTTGTGGATGATCTGATTGAATAGGTTTCGAATCCATTACTTGTCCTTGAGCATTAGATAATTGCAAGGAAATAATATCAACAGTCGATTGAAGGAAAATCTTGTTGCTTGCAGGATTTGGCCATACATGTATTTCTGCCTCACCGTTATTGACTTGGGTCGAACTAATCAACTCGATGTCAGCGTTGTATCGAGGTAAAATTTGATAACCTTCTGTGAATGGTGAAGAAGAATCAAACTGGGTGCCTAACCCCGTTAAACGAAAAGAACCTGAAGGGGGGGCTTCTCCAAATACATCCACATCACTATCAATCCTCATTATAAAGACATTGTTGCCATCAGTGACATCGACATTGAACCCTGGACTCATGTTAGTCCATTGTGCGGGATTTACCAATGTGACTTGTTCCAATCGAACGAGCTGTGATTCAATATTTTCATCAAATTGACTGACTGTTGTTGGTGCGAAAAGTGGCTGACTAACACCGATGGGTTGTACACTTTCAGGTTGAATTTGAGCCAGGCCGTTAAATTGGGCTATGGTTCCTCGTACTACAATTAGATCGCCTTCCTGTACACTATAACCAAGGTCTGAATTTGAAAAAACTGTAATGCCATCATTGAAACCGTCAATCATTACAAACTGTAAACCACCAGGCCGGAGGTTAACGCCATATACAACTCCTTCCAGTTCACAAGTGACTCCAATTGAGTCTAAAACACCTTCTGCATTTACAGTTCTGACCAGACTTACCGGATATTTCGGAAATGCTTTTGGGCAAATAACGGTAATCAAAACGGATGCTGTATCGCAAGTACCACTCTGATCACAAATTCGGTATATTAGCGCATCTGCACCGCAGTAATCCTGATTAGGCTGGTAAAAAATGGCATCTCCGGCAATAGCTGCCTGGCCATGAAGTGGGGAATTAATGATTTCAAAGAGAACAATTGGATCTGGCTTTACATCATTGGCAAGTACGGCAAATTGTCCAATTGTATTGAAATCAATCGTGTAATTATCGTCGTTGGCTTTTAAGACGCCGGGTGTGCCCACTTTATATGTTTTAATGGGGAAAGGGATTGGAGCACCTTGATTCGTAGGTGAACCAGATAATCCACCTACGCCACTAAAGTACCAATTGGATAATTCAAATGTGTTGCCATCCGGGCCGGTACCATCAATTCGATAGGCCCATCCATCAAGATATTCCCAAGCTTGTCCGGTGCCATCTACATTAATATCTCCAAAAACATCAATAACCTCACCTGATTCAAACAGTTCAATAGCGTCGTCGCCATTGATATTCATTGCATCCGTGATGAAATCTGCTTTAAATCCAAAGTAATCGTGGAATAACGCACTGTCAGCAGCTGCATAGAGGAATTGGCCTGATGATAGACTTATAGCTGGGAAAATAAATTCAATACCATCAGAGCCACCGCCATTATTTGCAGAGCCAATTCCATATATACTGAGATCAGCCACATCCTTTGAAACATATATTTCAACTCCTTTTGCACCTGCATTTGAAGGCTGAGCATCAAATACCCCTGTCAGAATAAGGGCTTTATTATCCGCTGATATACAACCTGCATCACCTAGTGGACTAACTAATAGTTCAACACCGTAGTGAAATTTTCCAGATTTTGTTGCAGCCGACTTCCATAGATCGGGATTGTTGTTATCGCCGGCAGGATCACATAACACGATACTTGCTCCATTGCCATTGGCTGGTCCACCTGGCCAAGGTGAGGCATTTGTGTATGAAACGCTGGTCACAGTATTGCCAAACTGATCAGATAGGGTGATCGTCATTCCCGTATTTGAAAGCGCTCCACTCGTCCATTCAAGAATAGGAAGAGAACCAAAAACATTTTGAAAATAAGCCGCACTTTTACAAACGATGAGATAACCTAGTGAAGGAAGTGTAACTGTTGGAAAGGAATAGGTTGGCCCTGATGTAAAAGAGTAACCTTCTAAGCTCACAGGAGCTAAACCAACATTTTGAATTTCAATGTATTCAAGTGTGTCAATTCCCGGCTCCGGAGGGTTGTACATGATTTCTGTGATCCGGATTTGACTGAATGCCAGGTGGAATCCAAAGAATAAAATGGCCAGGGTTAATTGCAGCTTTTTCATAATTGTGATGCTTTTGGACAACTAAGATAAGACGGAGTTTGTGGTTGGCACATGAGTTTGGAGTAGCTTCTGCTAAATGTTGAGTAACATCTTCCTAAGTAGTAGCCAGGCAATTATTTATACATATAAATATAAAATTGAATTTAACGTTAAATTTTAAAAAGTTTTCAAAATCCTACTTTGTGTGAGACAAAAATTTGCCTTGAAACATAACAAAGGAAGTGCATAATGAGATTATGCTCCAACCGTATCAATCGTAAAAATCAGTTGCAAGTATTGTTATTGCCAGGTTTAAATACTTCTGCCATCATACATCGTGCACTTCCTCCACCATATTTTTCAATAGTCCATAGCGGAATAGGTAGTAATCGGGCGAATTGGGCTAATACTTGTATTTGTTCCGGCTCTAGTGCTTGATATGCTTGTTCGGACATTACCAATACCTTTTGCCCATCATTTGTCAGCACCTGAAGCATATTGCCTGCAAAATGAAGAACCTGCTGTAATGAAATGGGTACAATGGTTTTGCCTGAGTCAACTAACAATTTTAAGAGTTGCTCCTTTTCGTCTATTTCGGGGATGCAATCAAGGCATATAATGGCAAAGTTATCTCCCAATGCCATGATAACATTGGTATGGTATATCTCCTTGTTTCCGGCATCTACTGCTCTGAAGGTAAAAGGAAGGTAATGATTTATTTTAGCCCACTCCTGAAGGAGAACTGCATCTGTCCGGGGACTTAAACATGCATATACAATCTTATTTGGCCTGTCGAGGATCATACTTCCTGTACCCTCAAGGTATTGACCTTGACGAGATCGAGCGTCAAGCCGAAGGATTGTATTGAAAGACCAGTCTTGTAAAGCCATCGAAAGAACATCGGACCGGACTTCTTTCTGACGTGATAATGCCATCATTGGGTAGGTGATGATTTGACCGTTAGTATGGAATGATATCCAATTATTTGGAAATATGGCATCAGGCTTTAAAGGAATAGTGGTGTCTTCAATAACATGAACAGTAATATCATTTTTGCGAAGCAACTGGACCATTTGGTCAAATTCCTGGAGTGCCGCTATCGAAATTGATATAGACTGCATTGCCAGATCTGAGCTTTGAAAAGCATTACTCTCTGCAGTTTCCGGGTTAAAGCCAAAGCTTGCCGGGCGAACCATCAGGATTTCATTCGTACTTGTTGTGATCATTTTAAGAAAATTAAGAACAATCAAAAAAATTGGAACGGTGTTTGAATAAGCAAGAATAGGTTTTTGATGTACTATGAGAAGGCGAACTTAAGGCTGATCCCACCAGGGATCAGCCTAAGTTGTTTACACCTAATTCATTGCTTGTGTTTTTAATTCATTAGCCAGATTTTTGCCCAAATAGTTGTCGATAAGGTTGTGGGCAAGGTAGATAATTGGAGTTAATAGTATGGCGATGGTGAATTTATAAAAATAATTTACAAGTCCAATGGCTAATACAAGACGGATATCCCATCCAGCACCTACGTAAAAGGCGATAAAAAGTACTATGAAGCTGTCGATGAATTGACTAATTAGTGTTGAACCAGTGGCGCGCAGCCACATCTTTTGATCACCTGTAACCTTCTTTATTCGGTGAAATGTCATCACATCAACAAATTGACCAACTAGGAACGCAACAAGCGACCCAATAATAATCCACAATCCTTGACCGAAAACGAGCGAAAAAGCCGTATTGTAATCACCTACTGCTTCCATCATTTCCTGTTTTCGGATTTCTGTCCAGTCAGGACGAATATGAGAGGTGGGCCAGAAATCGGCAGGAGACAGATAAACCGCCAAATAGACCATTACAAAGGCATACACTATCAAACCTACAGCAAGGAAAGATAGCAATTTTACGCCCTTTGGGCCATAATACTCGTTAATTATGTCCGTCATGATAAATACAACCGGCCACAACAAAACGCCTGCCGTAAGATTAAAAGCAAGGTCTGAATAGCCAAAAAGTGAGAAATGAATAGGATCAAGTCCGAGTGTTTTTTCCAAAGAAAAAATCTTGACCCCTATGAATTCTGCCATTAGAGCATTGGCAATAAAGAAGCCCCCCAGGATTAAAAACAAACGAATGGCCTTATTGTGTATCGTGTAAGACATAAGTTTCAAATAAACATTCCAACTTTGTGCTTGTTGCCTGAATGAACTAACAATCAGCGGCAAAATCAAAATAATGGCCAAGATAACGATCGACCTTAAATCAGGAGATGTTAAAAAGGAAGTAATACCTCTAATCGTAGGGATTGATCTGGGTACCACAAACAGTCTGGTAGCCTATATCAAAGAGGGGCAGCCTCATTTAGTCAGCGATGCCGATGGCAAATCAGTGCTAATGCCTTCTGTTGTTTATTTTCCCGATGATCAATACAGTGTGGTTGTAGGGGATGAAGCGAAATCATTCTTAGTTTCTCATCCTGAGCGTACTATTTTTTCAATCAAACGTCTGATGGGTAAATCTTATGGTGATCTTAGGGATATGCAGCGCCATTTGAGTTACGAGATATTGGATGACGACAAAGGTGGATTAGTGAAAATACGGGTGGGGCAACATTTTTATACGCCAGTAGAATTATCTGCAAGGATTCTTTCTGAACTCAAGAGAAGAGTTGAGCAGTCTCTAGGTATGCCGGTAGATAAAGCCGTAGTTACGGTACCAGCATACTTTAATGATGCCCAGCGGCAAGCTACCCGCGATGCAGGAAGATTGGCAGGTCTGGATGTTTTAAGAATTGTTAATGAACCCACGGCAGCCAGTCTGGCTTATGGCATCGGGCTGGAATCTGATACTGATAAGCGCATTGCTGTTTACGATTTAGGAGGTGGGACGTTTGATATATCCATTTTACACATCCAGGAGGGCGTGTTTGAAGTGCTTTCAACCAATGGGGATACCTTTTTGGGGGGTGATGATATTGATCAATTAATTATTGACTATTGGACAGATACATTCCCTATTGACAACACATCAAATGCGCATGGTCAGTCCCTACGTCTATTGGCTGAACAGGCGAAAAAAACGCTTTCATGCGAGCGGAGTTTTTACGGGACTTTTAACCAAACAGGTGTATCCTTGAGTAGAGAAGTGCTCGAAACAATGATAGTCCCGCTTATAGAACGAACGCTTCAATGTTGCCAGTCAGCATTAAGGGATGCAGATTTGCTCCCCAGTCAAATTGACGAAGTGCTTTTAGTTGGGGGGGCCACTCGAATACCCTTCATTAAACAAAAGGTCTCGAACTTTTTTGGGAGAATGGTACATGATGAACTCAATCCGGATGAAGTTGTCGCTGTTGGAGCCGCTATTCAAGCTGATATCCTTGCAGGCAACCGAAGAGATTTATTGTTATTAGATATAACACCTCTCAGTTTAGGGATTGAAACATTAGGAGGGTTAATGGATGTGATCATTCCCAGGAATACTAAAGTTCCTGGTTCCTACGCACGCAATTATACGACTTCAGTAGACGGTCAGAAAAACTTAAAAATTAGTGTTTTTCAAGGCGAGCGGGATCTGGTTCAACACAATCGGAAATTGGGAGAGTTTATTTTGCAAGGCATTCCTTCAATGCCAGCTGGTATTCCCAAATTAGAAATAACATTTCAACTTAATGCGGATGGAATTCTAAATGTGCAGGCTAAGGAATTGAGAAGTGGGGTAAACCAGCGTATTGAGGTCAAACCACAATATGGCATCAGTGAGGAAGAAATGGGCCGGATGTTACTCGACTCTATTAAGTTTGCCAAAGAAGACCAACATGCTAAGCGTGTTATGGAAGCTAAAAACGAAGGCCAAATGCTACTGCTTGCTGCGAGCAAATTTGTCGAACAGAATGTTGATTGGCTGGATGGTTTTCAGGTTGAAAAAATTCAACATTTAGTAACGGCACTCCACCAAGCAATAGATTCTGATGATAAGGATCAAATCCAGGCGGCTATCCAAACGTTGAACACCTTTACGACGCCGCTAGCACATAGGGCCATGGAAGTGCACATTTCTAGTGCGATGAAAGGTAAAAAATTGACTTAGACCGTGGTGGAATCACAATCAATTTCCAATTTTAACAGACCTTCCGCCTGGTTTTTTTTGATAAATCCTCGCGCTGGAGGAAAATCAAAATCTGGTTTTCGAAAAAAGGTAAGAGCGCTTTTAGTTGGGGTTAAGTGTGATTTTCGTAAAACAAAGCCACAAAAAGGCGCAAAAAAAGCTGTGGCGTTTGGTCGATCTAACGGGTATAAAGGATTTGTAGCCGTCGGTGGCGATGGAACGATTAATAGTCTCGCCAAAGAGTTAAGAGGTACAACAGATATACTGGGAATTATTCCAGCAGGGTCAGGAAATGGCCTGGCTGGGTGGCTTGGTATCCCTAAAAAGCTCAAGGAGAATTTGCAACTTTTGACTTCGGGGCAAATAATTCAGGCTGATACGGCAGAAGTGAATGGAATCCCATTTATTAATTTGGCTGGAGTAGGATTTGATGCGGCTGTGGCCCACGCCACAAGCAAAAGCCGCCTTCGTGGGTTTTGGCCCTATCTATTGTCTTCCATTCGGTTGGTATTTGGCAATATTTACTGGAAGGGGACGGTAACGTTGGATGGTCGGTCTTACCCTGGTGAATTTTTGGATGTTATTATTGCAAATGGAGCTGTTTTTGGATATGGCTTAAAGATTGCAAGAGAAGCAAAGATAGATGATGGCTTATTTACAGTCATATTCCTTTATAAAGTCGCTAAATGGCGCTATCTCTTTGCGTTACCCAGCTTATTTTTGGGTTGGGAAAATAATTTTCCTTGGATGGTGTCATTAAATGCAAGGCATGTGACTATTCATTCCCTGGATGAACCTCTAATTCATGTTGATGGGGAACGTGTGGAAACGAACCAACCCTATAACTTTGAGATTTATCCGGCCACATTAAACCTGATAATTCCTACACATGAGTAAAAAAAATAAAGATCGCTATGGTGTGGTTTACTCAACTAACCCGGATTTTCGATATCAAGCACCCATTCCTGTTGAAGTCCCTACCCTAGCACCCGACAAGCAAAAATTGAGAGTTATGGTTGATCGCAAACAACGTGGCGGAAAAGAAGTAACGTTAGTAACTGGTTTTATTGGACTCACCCAGGATATAGAAGAACTGGGCAAATTACTCAAAAATAAGTGTGGATCCGGTGGAAGCGTTAAGGATACAGAGATACTTGTGCAAGGAAATCATAGAGATAAAATTGTCAAAATCCTTTTCGAACTTGGTTACTCAGGCACAAAAGCTGCAGGAGGTTGATGGTATTGGCGGGCAATAACAAATCGTGGATTTCCACTCAAATCATTTTTAATTTTTACGTCTTGCCATCCCGCAAGTCCAAAAATGACTTGCACATCTGCAGCAGTAAAAGCAGAACATTCACAAAGGATAAGACCATCTGATTTCAGTTTGGCACTGGCTTCATGTGCTATGGTCCTATAAAAAATTAAAGGATCATCGCCAACTGGAAATAGTGCAGACCTGGGTTCAAAGTTCAAAACCTTTTCATCCATAGCCTGAATTTCATCCTGAGAGATATAGGGCGGATTGCTAATTACTAAATCTAATAAGGGCAAGGAATGCCAAGATGTGGGCTCTAGGCCATCCTTCAATGCAAAACGTATATCTGCTTCATGTGTTTGTGCATTTTTCTTAGCAATTTCAAGAGCAGCTTGAGATATGTCCCATGCTATAATATCTGATAGAGAACAGGCAATTTTTACTGAAATAGCTATACAACCACTGCCCGTTCCCAAGTCCAAAATGTGAACGGGATACGCCTTGGAGTTTAAAAATTTTAGGGCTAAATCGGTAAGTTCCTCCGTTTCAGGCCTAGGTATCAATGTTGAAGGTGTTACTTCAAAAATGTGCCCGTAAAAATGTGTCTTTCCTGTGACGTACTGAACCGGTTGGCCCGACTTGATCCGTTTAATTACATCATCTATCACCAATTGGGATTGGGTGATTAGGTCTAAATCCTCTACTAGACTTCGAATTACTGCGGCCCGTTCACCAGATTGTGGTATTATCTCTTGGAAGGCTATCTCCAGGTACTTTTTTAAGCTGTTCCTGTCTTTCATAAATGTGGCCTATTTAAAAGCACTTTTAGGAAAGCCGATTTTTGAAATCATCATATGCAAATTTCCGGAGTACGACCGCTTTTCCTTCTTTTGTCCAAAGTCCAATAGATGGGTGTCTCACACCATTGAAGGTTGTGGTCTTGACCATTGTATAGTGAATCATATCTTCCAAAATCACCGGATCGCCAACATGCAATGGTTGATCAAATCCGTATTCTGTATGAAAGTCACCTGCAAGGCAACTTGTGCCGCCAATCCGATAGTTGGGTCTCCCTATCTGAGGTTCACCTGCACCGCGGATGCCGGGCCGATAAGGCATCTCAAGGGTGTCGGGCATATGGGCGGTAAAGGATACATCCAAAATAGCCGTTTTTACCCCTCGGTTTTCAACGATATCCACTACATGTGATAACAAATCGCCTGTCTGCCATGCTATAGCGCTGCCGGGCTCAAGTATTACTTTAACATCATGCTTGAGCCGAAATGCCTTTAACATTCCAATGAGGTGGTCAACATCATACCCTTTCCTGGTCATGAGATGTCCTCCTCCCATATTTACCCATTTTATCGCTGGTAAAAGGTGCCCAAATTTTTCTTCCAAATGTTGCAAAACAATCTCCAGTGCGTAGGAGTCTGATTCACATAAAGTGTGAAAATGCAAGCCTTCAATACCATCAGGCAGACCATCGGTAAGATGTTCGGCAGTCATTCCCAGCCGTGAGAAGGGTGATGCAGGGTTGTAAAGATCTGTTTTTACGTCCGAATATTCCGGATTGACCCTCAGACCGCAGGAAATTTTTTCTTGACCTGAACGTGACTGAATTATGGCTTTAAACTGATTATATTGGTTCAAACTATTAAAAGAAATGTGGCTACAATAACCTAAAAACTCATCCATTTCATCTGCAAAATAGACGGGTGAATAAGCATGCGCTTTGGCTTTCATTTCTTCAAAACATAGTCGGGCTTCATTCAATGAGCTGGCGGTAGCACCAGGCAGATATTCCCTGATGATAGGGAAAACCTTCCACATTGCAAAAGCTTTGAATGCAAGAATAATTTCTACTCCTGCTTCCTGCTGTACCCTATTAATGATATCCAGATTCGTTCTAAGACGGGATTCATCAAGTATATAACACGGCGATGGAAATTGACTGTAATCTATGCCCATTAGTTACAACTCAAGATCAATATCAAAAGCTTCATGCCAAGGCAAACCGTCCAAATTGAGCCTTTCCATAAATGGATCCGGATTGAATTCTTCTACATTAAAAACACCTGCGCGATTCCATAGGCCAGTCATCATCATTCGTGCTCCGATCATTGCCGGTACCCCAGTTGTGTACGATACACCCTGTGCGCCAGTTTCCGCATAAGCGTCCTCATGTTTGCAATTATTCCAAATGTAATAGGTGCGCTCTTTCCCATCCTTTAAACCACGAATCCGACATCCAATTGATGTTTCACCGGTATAATTTTCACCAAGTTCTCCAGGATCGGGAAGTACGGCTTTCAAAAATTCAAGCGGCACAATGTCAACACCTTTAAATTTTACTGGGGCTATGCCCGCCATGCCTATATTCTGGATAACTCTAAGATGGGTGAGATATTCATCACCAAATGTCATCCAGAAACGGGCCTGTTTTAGTGTTGGAAAGTTTTTTACGAGCGATTCTAATTCTTCATGATAGATCAAATATGATTTTTTAGGTCCAATGCCAGGATAGGTTAACATCTTTCCTATTTCATGAGGTTTTGTTTCTACCCACTGGCCATCTTTCCAATATTTTCCATTTTGAGTGACCTCGCGAATATTGATTTCAGGATTGAAGTTCGTTGCGAATGCTTTGCCATGATCACCTGCATTGCAGTCTACAATATCCAAATAGTGTATTTCATCAAAATGATGTTTGGCGGCATATGCGGTAAAGATACTTGTGACACCTGGGTCAAAACCACATCCTAACAAAGCCATGATACCTGCATCTTTAAACTTGTCGTGCAGGTCCCATTGCCATTTGTATTCAAACTTAGCTTCGTCTTTAGGTTCATAATTAGCCGTGTCCAGATAAGCAACACCTGTCTGGAGGCAAGCATCCATTATTGTCAAATCCTGATAAGGTAAAGCGACATTCAATACTAAATCAGGTTTGAAGCTCTTTATAAGTGCAACTAGCTCAGGTACATTATCAGCATCAACCTGGGCAGTTTGGACTCGGTTGTCTCCAATTGCCGCAGCTATTTGATCACATTTTGACTTGGTCCGACTAGCCAAAATGATTTCGGTGAAAATCTCAGGATGCTGAGCGCATTTTACAGTGACGACCCGCCCTACTCCACCTGCTCCGATAATTAGTACTTTACCCATAACAAATATCATTTGTAAGGTCAAAAGTAGGGAAATTGGATAATTTCGCCCGATGGATGAGAAACTTAACATTGACGGAAGTCAGAAGGCATTCAACCCGAATGGCGTTGGACTCCGAAATGGCCATTTTATCGGCCTTCCTTTTAAAGAAGAGGATGCCCGAGTTGTAGTCATTTCTATTCCCTGGGATGTAACTGTTTCTTATGGAGCAGGTACGGCAGATGGACCTGATTCGATCCTTACCGCATCATGTCAGCTCGATCTGGAGGATGAAGCCATACCTAATGCCTGGCAAATCGGCTTATTCGTCAAACCGCCCTCAAAAACGATTAGAACAGCATCTGCCGATTTGCGCAGCTTGGCTGAGCCATATATAAATCTATTAGAGGAAGGAACAGATCCGGAGCTGATCTCAGATCAAATCATTCCTATCAATTTATCGTGCCAGGAACTTCATGAATCAGTTTATCATGAGGCAAAACGTTTACTGGGCAGTGGGAAAATTCCTGGCTTGTTAGGGGGAGACCACAGTACACCCTACGGGCTGATCAAAGCACTTTTAGAGCGTTATCCAGATTTGGGAATCCTCCAAATTGATGCGCACATGGATCTTCGCCAAGCTTACGAAGGCTTTGAGTGGTCTCATGCATCCATATTTTATAATGTGATGCACCGGTTGCCAGTGAAAAAATTAGTTCAAGTGGGCATAAGAGATTTTTGCAAGGAGGAAGTTGATTTTGCCCATCATCACCAAGACCGGATTTCCTTTCATACGGATAGAGCATTGCGTCGCTCCCTTTTCAAGGGTAGTTCTTTTGGAGAAATTTGTAAAAAAATAATAGCTCCACTACCTATGGAGGTATACATAAGCTTTGATATTGATGGTCTGGATCCGTCACTCTGTCCCGGCACAGGTACTCCTGTACCAGGAGGGCTAAGTATTCAAGAAGCCTTTTATATCCTTGAGTTAGTAAAAGAAAGTGGTAGGAAAATAATCGGATTTGATTTGTGCGAAGTGGCCGGAAATAATAACTGGGATGCTAATGTAGGTGCAAGGGTGTTATATAAATTAGCTAATCTTGCAGGATCACAATAACTTGAAAAACGACTTCCCTTTAAAAAACATAGTCATTGGCGCTATCTGTCAAAAAGCAGACGCATGCCAGGCGTGTTAGTCAGGATTTGGTCGTTTTTAAAAATACAGTTGCCATTCACCCAGGTTTGTTCAACCTTACCTTTCATGATCATGCCTTCAAGGGGGGACCATTGGCAGTGGTAAAGTAAATTTTCCTTTTCAACAGTCCATGATTTTTCCAGATCAAGTACGACTAAATCGGCCCAATATCCCTCATCCAGAAAACCTCTTTCCTGAATGTTAAAACAAATAGCGGGAGCATGGCACATTTTTTCCACTAATCGTTCTAAAGAAAATCTTCCTTGCTTAACCTGTTGTAGCATAAGTGGTAATGCGTGTTGTACTAATGGCAATCCTGAAGGAGCTTTAAGATAGTTTGCTTGTTTTTCTTCAAACGTATGCGGAGCATGGTCCGTTGCAATGATATCGATTCTGTCATCCAATACGGCTTTCCAGATGGCTTCTCGATCCGCATAGGATTTGATTGCCGGATTGCATTTAATCATAGCGCCCAGGCGAGCATAATCTTCATCACAAAAATGAAGATGATGAACACAAGCTTCTGCTGTAATTTGTTTTTTGCCAAGTGGCAGATTATTGTCAAAGAGTAAAGTTTCGTCAGCAGTGCTTATATGCAGTATGTGAAGCCGGGTTCCATGACTTTTAGCTAGATGGATTGCTGTGGATGATGATAAATAGCAGGCCTCCCGACTTCTGATCAATGGATGAGTTTCAAAAGGAATAAGATCACCGTATTGTGATACATACGATTGCAGATTATGTCTAATAGTCGATTCATCTTCACAATGGGTAGCAATCAACATCGGGCACCTGGAGAATAAGTCTTCAAGTACGCGGAGATCATCCACTAACATGTTGCCTGTACTTGACCCCATGAAAATTTTGACACCACAGACAGTTTTGGGATCTGTAGCTAAAACTTCCTCCAGGTTATCATTTGAAGTACCCATAAAAAAGGAGTAGTTCGCAGGAGAATCCTGTGCAGCAATCGCATATTTTTGTTCCAACAAAGTTTGAGTAAGTGCTGGTGGTGATGTATTAGGCATTTCCATGTAGGAAGTCACCCCACCAGCAATAGCGGCTCTTGATTCGGTGTAAATTCGACCTTTATGTGTTAAACCCGGCTCTCTGAAATGTACCTGATCATCAATTATTCCAGGTAAAAGGTATTTGCCATCCAGGTTAATTTCTTCCGTACCAGGTGGTACTTTAAGTTCACTCCCAATACGTTGTATCCGACCATCCGCTACAAAAAGATCTGCGTTTAGAATTTGGCCACGATTGACAAGATGTCCATTTCGAAAAACAACATTTTTCATATGATTTGCTTGGACTACAAACATAAAGCATGTGGTACTGCCTTAGTTAACCTAAGAGGGATTAATTTTGCAACAAATGAAAACTGTGAAGGATTTTCTCAGGCAAAAAATAGGCATTTTAGGTGGTGGCCAGTTGGGCAAAATGCTTTGCCAATCAGGCTCTCGTTGGGGCTTAGATATGCATGTTCTGGATCATGACCCAACATTTCCTGCAGGACAAGTGAATCCACATTTTGTGATTGGAGATTTTAATAATGAAGAGGATGTTTTTTCATTTGGTATAGACAAGGATGTTATTACAATCGAGATTGAGCATGTTGCCGTTTCCGCTTTAGAACGTTTACAGCAGGAAGGTGTAGCAGTTTATCCTGATCCGTCTGTATTGCGAATTATCCAGGATAAAGGAGAGCAAAAGCAGTTTTTTACTCGACATGGTCTACCTACCTCACCTTTTCGGCTGTATCCGGATAAACAGGCCATTATTGAGGCTATTGCTAATGGTTCTGAATTGCTTCCTTTTGTTCAAAAGACTCGAACTGCTGGTTATGATGGTAGAGGGGTTGCGGTCATCTATGCTCAGAATGAATTAGAAAAGCTATTGGAGGGGCCTTCTATTATAGAGGATTTGATCACTATGCAACGAGAAGTGGCGGTGATTGTTGCCCGTGATGTTAAAGGGGGCATCCGCGCTTTTCCGGCAGTTGAAATGCGTTTCAATATGGATGCTAACCTGGTAGAAATGTTGCTGTGTCCGGCTAATTTAACGCCAGCACAGGAAGAAGAGGCACAGGCTTTAGCGATTGAGGTAGCGTCCATTTTTCAGACAGTGGGTCTCTTAGCTGTTGAAATGTTTCAGACACCTGATGGCCACTTTTTAGTCAATGAAGTTGCACCCAGGCCTCATAATAGTGGGCATCACACCATTGAATGTTGTGATATTTCGCAATATGATCAGCACCTTCGGGCTATTACTGGTCTGCCATTGGGCGAACCAATATTGAATAGACCCGGTGTTATGATCAATATTCTTGGCGAACCTGGTTATGCTGGAGCGCCGATATACAGCGGTTGGGAGGCCTGTTTGCAAATTCCGGGGGTTCATATGCATTTGTATGGTAAGTCTGAGACCCGTCCTTATCGAAAAATGGGCCATGTGACTATTACATCCGATACCTTAGAGGAAGCAATTCAGAAGGCCGAAAGAGTCCAAAACACACTTAAAGTTATTGCATGAATAGACCTTTGGTAAGTATAATAATGGGTTCCGATTCTGACCTTCCCATAATGTCAGAAGCAGCGATATTTTTCGAGCGAATGGATGTAGCTTTTGAGCTAACAATTGTCTCAGCACATCGCACACCTTTACGATTGGTGCAATTTGCTCAAAATGCCCACTTGCGGGGAATCAAAGTGATCATAGCTGGTGCTGGTGGTGCTGCACATTTGCCTGGAATGGTAGCAGCCCTTTCTCCATTGCCTGTAATTGGTGTACCCATTAAGTCTTCTAATTCAATCGATGGATGGGATTCAGTGCTTTCGATACTTCAAATGCCTAATGGTGTACCAGTGGCAACTGTTGCATTGAATGCAGCTCAAAATGCTGGAATCCTTGCTACACAGATTCTTGCCTGCGCTGATCTTAATTTGCTTGCTAAAATACAATCCTTCAAAGAAAAGCTAGCTAATCAGGTGGAAATCAAAGTACAAAAATTGGAAGAGGAAGGGTTCCATTCGTATTTGAAGCAGAAATAAACTACTGCGAAATCTGAAGCCTCCTTGATTAATAACAAATTTCCATATCAACGAATTTGCGCAAATTTTTTACCATTTGAAAGGTAGCAAATTCCAATTACTTTTTTGACAAGTGTTAAGGGGATACCAATTTAATTGGTATCCCCTTAAGCTGTTGCTCAAAAATAAATAGTTGGGCTCTACTCATTTTACCTACTTTAGGTACATGATAAATTCCACACGACGGTTCAAACTTTTTCCAGTCTCCGATTTATTACTTGTCAAAGGTTTGGCATCACCAAAACCTGAATGAATCATTCGACGAGCAGATACGCCTCTGGAAATCAAGTAATTATAACATGCCTTAGCTCTCTGTTCAGATAATAGCAAATTAGACTGTGACCGACCGACATTATCGGTATGCCCGTTTATAATTAAATGGTAATCACCATATTTGAGCATAATTTCCGAAATACGGTCCAGTGTGCGATAGGAATCAGGAAGAATTGTAGCTGATCCGGTTTCAAACTGGACACTGCGCATCGCTAAGTCAAGTACCGAACGATCATCAGCTGATATTACCGGACACCCATCGTTACTAACAGGTCCTTTTGTATTAGGACATCGATCGATATAATTTGGGACTCCATCGCCATCATTATCTGACGTGCGATCCAAAGTATCTTCTACATCAGCAGGCACCTGAACTTTTGGTGCTTCTTGGATTTGATCAGGTAATGATGAAGGAGGTGGGCAACCATTATAGGCCTCAAGACCTGCAACAACAGGACAGGCATCCATCCGATCTGGAATGCCATCTTGATCTCTATCCATTTCCTTTTGTTCTGGTTTTTCTTCTGTAACAGGAGGTGGACAACCACCAAATTCTGCAGTACCTGCTACATCAGGACATTTGTCCAGAAGATCAATGATCCCATCATGGTCTGAATCTGGACATCCTTCCATATCAGCAGCGCCTACAATTTCTGGACATTTATCATCCTTGTCAGGTATACCGTCACCATCCAAATCAGGGCACCCTTTGAGTGTAGCAAGTCCAAAGACTTCGGGGCAAGCGTCGTCTTTATCAGCAATCCCGTCGTTATCGGTATCAGGACAGCCTTTGGTGGCTATAGAACCTGCAATTTCCGGGCATTCGTCCATGTGATCTGCTATCCCATCACTATCTTGGTCAGGACATCCTTTGCAAGGAATTGTGCCAGGAACTGTGGGACAAAGATCTTCAGTATCCAATATCCCATCTCCATCTGTATCTTTTGGAAGTTCTTTTTTCCGTAGACCTGGTACATACATAAATCCTAGGCCGTATTGCAGGTTATCCTTTCCTTCCGCCATGGATACCCGGTATTCTGCCTGAAAATTGAGATAGAAGTCTCTTGTCAGTCGAATATGTGTACCAAGGCCCATTGGAAATTGGATATTGGATTCTTTGTAGTTTTCCATTACATACCCGCCACCTGCAAAAATATATGGGGATATTGCTTTGTCCGGATCAAATAAAACGCCTTGTATAAGCAAATCAGCGCTGGCAAACCGGACATCGGTGGTTTGATTCGGAAATTTTGCCACGGCTAATTTTACCGGGATTACTGCGTTAAGATATTTTAAACCCAAATTTCTATAATAACTTAACTCTATACCATTACTAATCTGCTGAGATTCTGCTATATCAGCGATATTAGGTGTGTAGTGATCTAGAAAAAGAAATCGAGCACCAACACCATCCGGGTACATTGGTGTTTGAGATAAAACAGGTGTCGAGAATATCCCTGCCAGAAATAGCACTAAGGGCCAACTTTGCTGTCGGATCATGAAATCGGTTTTAGAATAGTACAAAGATAGTAGAAAATCAACCGGACTCAAAGGGAACAATTAGGCCCCGAATATATGATTTTTTAATGCGATAAGTTCAATGTATGCTTCCAAAAGCCAACCCAGATGGAATTCGGTTAGGCATATAAAGCCACTTTCTTAAATTTTGGATGGTGCTTTTACTGCATTTCGCGGAAAAAGCAATACATGATTAGTATTTTCAGCCAGAAAGTAATATTCAACTTTTTCATTCATTAGGCCCAAACTCAGGGTGAATGTTGTTCCTGTCTTTGAGGGTGGCTGCGTACTGCGTTTCATGGCCGTTTTTGTAAAAACTGTTGTACCTGTTTTACGCCAATAAAGAAATACGTTATCTGCATTTTTTACAAGACATTGAAAAGCAATCGTCTTTTTCAAACGTTTGCCACTTTTTTGGTTTATTATGGGCTGTTTTAAACTGAATATAGGATGTTGATCCAAGAACCTCAGCCGCCCTTCCATGAGCGATTCAATACCTATTATGGGTACCTTTCCAATCACTACACTATCCCTGGCATTTTTTACAAAATCCCCGTAGGTATAAAGCCCAATTGTTTCTTCTTTAACAGCGACATCGATCAATTTCTGCCACGTAGCAATGAGTTGTTTGTATTTTCCATTGCGAATGAATTCATCCAGGATAGTACGAATATGTGCCATATACACTTTCCGATAGAAAGGAACTGCAAGTAGTTGCTTGATTAAAGGTCTGCTGGGATTATCTTCATGAAGGAATATGGGGAGTTCATACAATTGTGTATCGGACAAATTCACTTTTTCGGCCATTCTAAACCCACCCAAGGAGAGGTTCAAATCCCAGATTAGCGGGACGAATCGGCCGTCATTTAACTGGTAAATGAAATAATTGTGGCACAATCGTCCACTGTAACTATCAAGATTAACCAGCACGTTATTAAAAGCAAGCATCCACAAAGTACGATCGATATCGAGAAGACTATCCAAAGGCGGAGCTTCTTGATTTAGCCTTTCTGTGAGTGAAATGAAAGCGTTCCAGCCTGTATCAGATTTGATTTCATACCATGGCGTGTAACAAGAAGGATCCGAACCTAGATATTCAAGACTGCATTTGTCAGTTGAAGGGCAATTTTGCTCGGAAGGCTGTTCCCAATCGGGATCGCATTTAAAAAAGGCCCCCTCTTTTTCATTTAACCAGGATTGAAGGAATACCTTGTCAAGATCCTGAGTAAGGGTATAAACTCCAAAATACTCGTCATTTACAACTACGCGGGCAAAAGCACTTTTGGGTGCAGGCATGTAATGACCAGCGATGTAGTAAGATAGTACATCCCGCATATAACTGGGATCTCGGAACCCATTCGACAACTTAATATTTTTATAACCTACCGGGAATTGTCCATTTTTCTTAAATTCATTGGCATCTAGTGTAAACGGTAATTTTCTGGATCCTTGTTTTTTGACATTATTAAATGAACTGTTTCCCTTAAAACGTACACCAATACTATCCATTTTGAACCCATCAAACCAGATAGTAGCCGCAAGTTTGTCTTTGCGGTCATTGGACTTGTAGGATTTAAGTCTATTTTCCCAATTTGGGTCCTCGAATTGAATTTTTATCTCATAGAGATGAAAAGGATCAATGCCAGAAGCCGGTTTTTGACTAATGACACGGCCGTAAACAAGGAAGCAGGCTAAAAAAAAGATTAAAAATCTGACCCTGATGATCATTTTAGTTAAGATCATTCAAGGATGCAGAAAGCTTTTTCTTTCTGTAATCCTGAGGAAAGAAGCTAACACCGGCAGTCCCTTCAACCATTAAATAATATTCAATCGATGGTAATACAACATCACCGGGTTGAATAGTTATACTGTAGGATTCTTGACCAGCACTGAGACCATTATTTTGTTTCAAATCCATCAAGACTGAATTGAAATCAAGTTCATCATTTAAACGGTAATACAAATGCACTCTTTTGGGCTGCTTATCCGCCAGCACCTGAAATGTAAATGCATCAACGTTTGATTTTGCGTATTTATCTCTTTTCGTTAATTCAACGGTAACAATTTCTGGTGTCACAGCTCGAAAACGTTCCTGTTTTCTCAAAAAATTGGCCCGCGATTGCATAAACGAAACTAGTCCAGGTATTTTACTCTTTGTGCCGGTTGTTTTTTCCAAACTTTTAGAAAACTCTTCAAACGTGTAGTATGTATCCTTTTCCTCAGACACGGCTTTAGATATAACGCTTTGAAGGGCCTTAGACCGAACAGCAAAGGCATCTTCTTTGAAATGATCTTGTATTATTTGTTTGATGTGGGAAACGTAAATTTTGTTGTACAGCTCATTTGACAATAACACGTGGATGAGAGGTTTAGTGAGATTATCTTGATGCAGAAAAGGATTGAGTTTTTCAAGTTCTTTTTGAGAAAGGTCAGACCCATTTCCAGTATTTTTAAAACTACCAAAAGCAAGATTAAGGTCCCAAACAATCGGTGTGAAACGACCACTTTTGTTTCTGACAAGATAATAGTTGTGACTATGACGACCTGTGTAGCTACTTAAGTTGACTAAAACATTATTATAGGCTAACATCCAAAGTGTGGCATCGATATCCAGAACTTCATGAATTCTGTGGGGCTCCTTGCTTAAAACTCTTGTTAATTCTATGAGGTCAGGCCAACCCTCGCCTTCTTTTATAGTATAGTTATAGGGGTAACATCCGGGATCCTCTTCAAACTCAAGGTTTGCAAAAGTTCCTTTCCTACAGTTTTCAGGGCTTTTGTCTTTTTCCGTTTCAGGGCTACATTTAAATAAAGAGGTCCACTGATCCCCCCACTGTGCGGCCAAAAACAAGTTGTCTATAGGCTCCACATTGATATATAGTCCGGTATACTGATCATTGACATAAAGTTTGCAGAAATTCGCCCTAGGCGATTTCATATAATCTCTGGCTATTGCAAACCCAAGGTATTCACGGAGATAGGAAGGATCTCTTAATGCATTTGACAAAGTCAGTCCAGTCAGTCCTTGATGATTTTGGTCAGGATGGATGTAGTCCAGTTTAAGTTGAAAAGGGTTTTTTGAGCCTTTGTAAGCGTAGGAAGCTTGTCCTCTATATCGAATTCCGACATTGGGATATTTGACACCATCTATTTCTGCGGCTCCAACTATCATGCCTTCACCATACATTTTCATAGAGTCCAATACTTCAGACCAGTTAGATTGCCGTATGGTAAGTCTGATTTCTGAAATATGGCCTTCTTCATAGATCGATGGAGACGATTGAGCAAATGCTTCTGTGTGAAGCGAGACCGCAAGAACTAACGATACAAAGAGAAATGACAATCGTTTCATAATAGAGAATGATAAAATGAGTGGCAATGATACTAAAAAACCCATTAAAGATGGCTATGAGCGATAAAAACTGCCTGTTAGTCACTTATGCTTGCAACTCAAGATCGAACCTCTTCAAAGTTACCCGTCTGACGATTCTTTTGTACTTCATTCCACGCAAAGTACCGCCCATTCATAACCACATAAACACCTGGAGGTAGTACTTGGACAAAAGCCAAAGCAGAACCCAGGTTGAAAAAACCATCTGAGGATGTTCCAAAAGCATACGGAATCATTGCGCCGGTCAACACAATCGTTTTGTCATCTAACTTTTCACTAGCCAATGCTTTTGCCGTTTCAACGACTCGGTCAGTACCGTGTGTAATAAGTATTCGGCTAGCTAAAGTTTTAGCGCAATTGTGGAGGATGATTTCTCGGTCAGTTTCGCTCATTTCAAGACTATCGACCATCATAAGTGTCTTGATGTCAATGTCTAGCGTGCATCGGCCACGTTCAAACATTTCAGATAGGTGGGTATTTTTGAAAAAAAGTTCACCTGTTATCAGGTTATACTCTTTGTCGAAGGTACCTCCAGTTACAAATACTTGGATCATAGGATTCCCACATTAAACATAATAGGTCAAAGATAGGGAAATCCTTGGATCCCCGGCCTTAGATTACCTTATCTGCGCAGCAAGAGGAAGCATAGGCATCGGGCTTCATTTTAAATGCAAAACCCATGCTCTTTATATATCCCATTGCTTCTTTTAGGGCGATGTTTGATTCGAATTGAGGATCTGTGTTGATATCGGCGTGAACCTCCAAATCTACATGGTAACGGTCCAGCAACTCGTACAAATCATATGCAATTTCAACTGATCTGGAAACTTCAATGATCATGCGTTCACGCAAAGACATTGCCCGCTTTAAGGTGGAATTTTGGATGAACATAAACCCGCCTTTTTTTTCTCTCTGAAAGACGATTACCGAAGCGAAATCAACATCTGCACCTTTGCTTTGAGAGTCAGTGCCAATACATACTTTAAGACGATGATTGCATTGTTTTTCGGAAAGAATAGTTTTTTCAACTGCTTCCAAGATGGGTTCAACAATGATTTCACCATTTAATCTTCTCCAATTCATCCTGTTGTGGTTTCCCAAAGATAGTCAAATTGACTTTAGAAGGGAATCATCTGGTATATCATCTTATTATTAAATAAATTGTTGAGTAGACCTCCATTTAGTCTGCTCCGTTCGGGCTTTTTTTTATGCAAAGCTTTATTTTGCTTTAGATAAAATAGACAGTGACCTAGCAGACATATCAGTATTAAGTCAATCTTCGGTTGAATGATTAATCTTTAAGAAGGGGACACATGATCTTAAGCTAGCCTGACATATGTTGCATCGTAGGCCTTTTTAATAGTCTTGTATACTGAATCCGTGCTTAGGATGCAAAGGTGGGCTATGGCAGATGATCAAGCTTGCGTAATTCCTGGCCAGAACAGTGGATGATGGGGCTGGGGAAATGCTCAATTAAGCGATAATCATGTGTTGCGAAAAGCACCGCTGTACCATTAGCCCGAGCCAAATTTCTTATCAAACGCGTAATATCATCACTTGTCTCAGGATCTAAATTTCCCGCTGGTTCATCAGCCAAAAGCAATTTGGGGTCATTCAAAAGTGCCCTGGCAATGGCAAGCCGTTGTTGTTCCCCACCTGAAAGTTCAGCAGGATATCGATGACCGTAGGCAGACAGTTGGGTGTCTTTTAAAACCTTGGAAATCTGATCATTTCGGGCAGTTTTAGAAGTCCAACCCGTTGCACACAGCACAAAATCAAGGTTTTCATATACAGTTCTTTCACGGAGCAGAAAAAACTCCTGGAATACGATGCCTAAATTCCTCCTTAAGGCAGGAATTTGACGTTTAGTCAAGGTAAGCATGTTCATTCCAGTCACATTTACCCGTCCACCTTCCCATGGCCATTCACCATATAATGCCTTGATTAGGCTTGATTTACCACTTCCAGTTCGACCGATGAGGTACAAAAATTCTCCGGGGACCATGTCAAAATGGATATTTTTCAGAATAAGTTCTTTTCCTCGTAGAATGTGACTGCCTTCTATGTGGATGATCTTTTCCTGCACCGTTTCAGATTTGGCTTAAAGATATGCAAACTTAGGTTGTGGCTAATTTGTTACCCCTATGATGGGCTGTTCAGTTATCTTTACGCTCTTTAAGTTTGATTATCATGAAGAAGATATATGTTATTGCAGGGATATTGATTTTGGCAGGCATTGTTCTGCTTGTTTCTGCCGCCGGAGATATGTCTACCTACAGTTCCTTTTCGGATGCAATCCAATCAGGTAACAAGGTCAAAGTCGTTGGAAAGCTAGCTAAAGACAAGGAATTGTATTACAACCCTACAGAAAACCCCAATTACTTTTCGTTTTACATCTCAGATAATAAAGGGGAAGTACGGAAAGTAGTCTTGAATGCTGCGAAACCTCAGGATTTTGAGCTTTCAGAACAAATAGTAGTGACGGGCAAGATGAAAGGCACTGACTTTTATGCTACCGAATTGCTGATGAAATGTCCATCTAAGTATAAGGACGAAGAAATTTACCTGAAGACAGAGAGCTGATTCCATTTGACTTTATGACTGATATTACCTATTACGGTGAGCTATTGTGGCCCGGCCAACTTGGACATCTGGCCATTTTGGCTTCATTTGTATTTGCATTACTAACTGCATTTGCATATGCCAAATCAGAAAAAAAGGCACAAGACCATCAATGGTTAAGGCTTGGACGCATAGCCTTTTCGATACATGGAATAATGACTTTTATGGTGATAGGGTTATTATTTTACATAATGCTCAACAAGCATTACGAGTATCAGTATGCTTGGGCTCACGTTTCTGATGATCTGGCCTTCAAATATATGTTTTCTGCATTTTGGGAAGATCAGGCTGGTAGTTTTTTACTTTGGGCGTTTTGGCACATACTATTGGGTTGGGTCCTTATCAAGGTTTCCGGCAAATGGGAAGCCCCGGTGATGGTTTCTTTATCTTTTGTGCAGGCCTTTATCGTGTCTATGTTGTTGGGCATTTATTTGATACCGGGTAGTGACGCCATCAAGTTGGGCTTCAATCCCTTTGTATTATTGCGCGAAACTATGGATGCCCCCATTTTCGCAAATGCTGATTATCTAAAACTTATTACAGGTAAGGGGCTAAACCCACTCCTCCAGAATTATTGGATGACGATACACCCCCCTACCCTTTTTCTGGGGTTTGCAAGTACTACGATCCCGTTTTGCTTTGCAATTGCTGCGCTTTGGCGGAGAGATTATAGAAGTTGGTTAAAACCCGTCTTGCCATGGGCATTATTTAGTGGGTCAATTTTGGGTATAGGCATCCTTATGGGTGCAGCCTGGGCATATGAAGCACTGTCATTTGGAGGTTATTGGGCATGGGATCCTGTTGAAAACATGTCACTGGTACCTTGGCTGATTCTGATTGCAGGAATTCATACCAACCTGGTAGCAAAACAAAATGGACACTCCATCCGCGCTACCCTAATTTTTTATGGTTTTTCTTTTCTGTTGGTATTGTTTTCTACATTTCTCACAAGGAGCGGCGTGTTACAAGACAGTTCGGTTCATGCATTTACAGAAATGGGCCTGGAGTGGCAATTAGTAGCATTCATTGTATTTTTTAGTGTTTGGTTTTTATGGCAATTCTTTCGGCAATATGCATCTATTGAAGTTAAGCAGGAAGAGGAATCCGTATCATCCAGGGAGTTTTGGATGTTCATAGGAAGTCTTGTTCTCCTATTTTCAGCAATTCTCATTACGTTTACCACTTCCATTCCGGTCTATAATAAGATTGCCGACCTGTTGGGCTGGATGATCAGCCAGGATATGAGCGAATTTCATCGAAGTATGCCTCTTGATCCCATAGAACATTATAATAGATATCAATTTTGGATAGCGTTATTTATTGCAATCCTCAGCGGATTTGGCCAATATCTTCGATACAACATCTCACCTTCAAAGGATAAATGGAAAAGTCTGGGCATCCGGTTAGGCTTAATTTTATTGGGATCCGCATGTTTTACATGGTTGACCTGGTACTGGCTCCAATATTCTGGTTGGGCTTTTCATTTTTTAGTTGGAAGTGCCTGGTTTACAGTAATTGCGAATACGGACTACCTGATTTCATTTATTCGTGGCAACCTGTGTAGTGGGGCTTCCACATTATCACATATTGGTTTTGGACTTATGGTTATTGGTATTGTTGCTTCCGGTGTTAACAAGCAACACATATCCCAAAACCGGTTTGCGATGGAAGGCATTTTATCCGAGGATATAGTCAATAAAAACGTCCTATTATTCAAGGAGGCACCTTTATTAATCAACGGTTATAAAGTAACTTATCTGTCAGATACGTTAGTTGGGCTTATCCGAACCTATGAAATCAAATATGAGCGTCTCGGTGAAAGGGGTGAAATATTAGACTCCTTTAGACTATATCCCAACATACAATTTGATAAAGATTTTCAAAAGCAAGCTGCTTCAAATCCAAGCACAAAACGGTATTGGGCTAAGGATATTTTTTCTCATATAGCAGGGTTGCCTCCTGAACATGGAGATGCAGAGCGAGCCAAAGCCAAAGAGGACAGCCTTAAATACAAGTCATGGTTTATGATGCCGGGCAAGTCTGTTCAATCGGATCGTTTGAAATTGACACTTGATTCCTGGAGTAGTTCGGCGCAGCATCCGGATTATGTACCTGAACTAAATGACATTGTGGTATCAGCGCATATTACTGTGCAAGAAACGGAGAGCGATACAAGTTATAGTCTATCGCCTTTTATTGTTTTGCGTGAAAACTTAGTCTACTCTTATCCGGACAAAAATGATCCTGTTGAGGTGAAAGTCAGGCTCAATGATGGTCTTTTTACCGGGTATCTGGTTCTTGATTCCCTTTTAAATTATGAGACAATTCAGCTACTCCAAGGTGAAACAAGGACCATTTCAGGTACTTCAATAAAACTTGAAGGTTTTGACAAAGAACCAGTTCATCCTCAGTATGTTAAAGAAGGCGAAGATATTGCTGTTGCTGCACGTCTACGAATTGCAGATGCAGATCAACCTGATTTTTCGGAGGTACAAGAGCCTGTTTTTTTAATCCGTCAGGGGCAAACCTACAATATAAAGACTTTTTCTCCGAGTTCAGGCATTCATATTCGTTTTATCAAGCTGGATCCTAACGATGGCAGGATCACACTTTTAGTTGCCAAGCAACCAGGGTTTGAGGGAATGCCTGTTGAGATAGCTGAAAACTATAAACGAGAGGATTACATCGTCTTGGAAGCTATTATCTTTCCCGGCATCAATTTTTTCTGGTTAGGGAGCCTGTTTATGATGATTGGTCTTGGATTGGGGGCGTGGTATCGAAGGAAAGAAGCGCTCTCATCATGATGCCGGTCACCTTAATCGGAGCAGGAAATGTTGCCTGGCATCTTGGGCATGCTTTTGTATCCTCCGGTATAACTGTTCATCACGTCTGGTCACGAAATCCTTTACATGCTCAACAGCTTGCTAAAGAATTGGGGTGCACTGGATTATTCAATCTGGACGAGGTATGTGACATTGATGGCTTGGTTATTCTTGCTATTCCGGATCATGCTATCATAGACCTTATAGGTGTTTTTACTAAAAAACAATGGTCAAATTCACTTTTTGTCCATACTTCAGGCGGAACTACCCTTGATGTTTTTCCCAAAACGGGCATGAAATCTGGCGTATTTTATCCGTTACAGACATTGACCTATGGCCATGATGTAGATTTTTCAAAAGTGCCAATTTTAATAAGTGCATTTGAAGAAGAAGTCATTCAAGTGTTAATGACCTTTGCCCAAAAGATTTCTACTGTAGTCTATCGAATAAAAGATGAGGAAAGAGCCTATGTGCATTTAGCAGCCGTAATAGTCAACAACTTTGTCAACCATCTAGGCGGTCTTTCTCAGCTCATTCTTCGGGAACGAGGTTTGGATAAAACGATGTTAGATACATTGATTCTTGAAACGATGCATAAGGTTTTAAACTTTGATCCTAAAGAAGTGCAGACCGGGCCAGCCCGCAGAGGAGACATGGAGACCATCCACAGGCACCTCAAGCTTTTGTCAAATCATCCAGGGATTGCTACACTTTACAGGCAGCTAAGTTTGTCAATAAACCCTGGACTAAAGATTTAATCATGCGCGTTTTAGGTGAAATTCCACATCCGGTTTTTAAAATAACAGTATTTATACACAATGATCGTTTCACTCTTCAAGTTGAAAACGGTATTTTTAGTCAACACTATCGGGTACGAAAGAAGCCTGGAATTGAATGTTTGGACGATTTCTGCCAAGTGGTAGACAAAACCTTTTTGGATGGCGTTGCCTCAATATTTAATACGATGCATGTCCACTGGCAGCGTCAGGTACTGGATCGTATGGACCCCACTAATGTCTCAGAGTTTGATAATATCCTATGATTCTACAGGTTACTCTTGCAAGCCATTTCGAGAGGGGGAGATGATGGCTGGTTCATTATACTCATTTAACGACTGACGTATGAAACCGGATAAAATTTCCAATCCTGCGCCGAAGTGCCTGTTATTATTAATTATGATATCACAATCATCAATATAGGGAAGGATATACTTCTCAAAAGTGGGCAACACATGATGTTCATATCGGTATAATACATCGTCCAGAGGATAATTCCGCTCAACCTGATCCCTCCGGATCCGACGGATGACTTTAAGATTTTCCTTAGCATGGAGGAACACCCTGATATCTAATAATTTTCTGATGTTTTTAAAATGGAGGACAAAAATTCCTTCTACAATAATAATAGGTGCAGGTAAAAAGACATGGTGACTTGGTGTAATTAATTGATTATTAAAGGTGTACTCTTCTCGTTCCACCGGCTCATTTTTCAATAAGCACAAAATGTCATGATAAAACGCTTCCTTGTCTATTGACTTAGGACGGTCAAAATTTTTTACACCGTGTTTGTCAATTTTCTGATCCCCCCGGGGTTTATAGTAGTCGTCTTGGGAGATAAAACAAACTTCTTGCGGAGTAAATTTTTCTTTCAATGCTCTAATCAGCGAAGTTTTTCCTGATCCGCTTCCGCCGGTAATCCCAATGAGTAGGTTTTTCTGTTCCACGCTGCCAAGATAAGGTGTTTTCCAAAAGGATTCAACTGCGGCCCCTCACACTGCAATGTTACCAGATAATACCAGATCTGTCTTACATTGGAGGTTGAAAAAAACCACTATGGATTGGATTCTTGACCTGGGGCGAGCGATAATTGGGATGCTAGTTCTCATCTTTTTATGTTTTCTGTTAAGTCGGAATAGGCGTTCCATTAATTGGCGACTTGTTGGCTCTGGCATAGTCCTCCAGATAATAATTGCCATTGCAGTGCTTAAAGTACCAATAATCAATAAGTTATTTGATTTTATAGCCAAATTTTTTCAAGCAGTATTGACGTTTTCTGAAGCCGGAGCCACTTTTTTATTTGGGAATTTGATCACAGACAAGACCACTTTTGGCTATCTATTTGCTTTTCAGGTTTTACCTACGATTGTTTTTTTCTCAGCACTATCATCCATTTTATACTATTTCGGCATCCTCCAACGCATCATTTATGGCATGGCATGGGTGATGAAACGAACCATGCGCTTATCAGGCGCTGAAAGCCTTGCAGCAGCAGCCAATGTATTTATAGGTCAAACTGAGGCACCTCTTGTTGTGAAACCCTTTTTGGAAGGAATGAGTAGGTCTGAATTGCTTTGTCTGATGACTGGCGGGATGGCAACAATTGCAGGGGGTGTTTTTGCGGCTTACGTAGGTTTTTTGGGGGGTACTGATCCAGCATTACAGTTATATTTTGCCAAACATTTGTTGACTGCCTCAATTATGTCTGCTCCGGCTGCAATTGTGGCTGCTAAAATGCTATTTCCAGAAGCAAGAGAAAAGGAAATTCAAGAACAAATGACTATGTCTGGAGACGTGGGTAGTAATGTTTTAGATGCGATCTCCAGAGGCACAACCGATGGCCTAAGGTTGGCTATTAATGTAGGCGCAATGTTATTGGTGTTTACTGCACTCATCTATATGGCAAACCAGCTACTATTGTCTACAATAGGTAATTGGACAGGTTGGAATAGTGAAATTCAAGCCTCTACAAATCAACGGTTTGAAGGCTTCACGTTTACCTATTTACTAGGAATGATCTTCGCCCCGGTAGCCTGGATTCTCGGCACACCATCAGGAGATATTTTAGTTGTAGGCCAACTGCTTGGCCAAAAAACTGTATTGAACGAGTTTTATGCTTATGCTGAGATGAAGAATCTTAGGGATTTGGGTATTGAACTACAACCTAAATCACTGATTATTGCTACCTATGCCCTGTGTGGTTTTAGCAATTTTGCTTCAATAGGCATTCAGATTGGAGGAATTGGGGCGCTTGCACCTGGTCAACGAAAAAATCTCACTGAGCTTGGATTTTTGGCATTAATTGGAGGGACGATTGCCTGTTTCATGACCGCAGTTATTGCTGGTGTCCTTGTCTAGATACATTGTGTGATTCTTTCAGGTTTCGGTTGATTTGCCGTTGATGGTGTCTTAGGTGCCAGGTGAAAAACCAGAACATCCCAGCGAGAGGTAATTTACCTGCAAAAGGATGTTTAAAGACTTCTTTTTTGGCTAAAAGGGGGGCAACTTCTTTTGCCAGTTCCCGAAGTTCAATATGAGAAATCGACAATTGGGACAGAGTTTCTTCAAAGGTTTCACCATCCGGAAGCCGGGAATTACTGACTAATGCTGGAGCTTTAAAACGGATTGGACTGGCTAATGAAATGTGCAATAATTGTAATCGCAAGTAACTGGCTACTCCAGCTCTTCTCAATTCACCCGGGTTTGAGGTTTTCCTACGTACATATTGAAGAGACAGGCGCTCTGACAAATTTAAATGCTGGATGATTTGTTGAATGGTCCAGCCACCATCAACAGGGATTTGCAAAAGTTGCTCTTGATCAAGAGATGAAATGTGGTTATGGATTTCTTGCCAGGCAATCTCCCATGCTTTGATTGCATTTTTAAGATCTGGGTGAACTTCCATGGGTGAATTGTTATTGTAAAGCTAATCCGTTTATTTGGGTAAATTACTCTGGATTCAAAATTATAAAATACACCAATCTCAAACAATAATTATGGAATATAGATACATGGGCAAAACAGGGCTGCAGCTGAGCGCTTTGTCCCTTGGAAGTTGGCTGACATTTGGAAAACAAATTGAAGATGTCGTTGCCGAGCGATTGATGGCAATTGCTTACGAGCGTGGAGTGAACTTTTTTGATAATGCAGAAATATATGCCCGCGGACAATCCGAAATCGTCATGGGGAAAATCCTGAAAAAATTGAATTGGGATCGCAGTACCTATGTAGTTTCGTCAAAAGTTTTTTTTGGTGATGGTGGAAAGTTGCCTAATCAGACAGGACTAAGCCGGAAACACGTATTTGAAGCTTGTGATGCCGCTTTGAAGCGACTACAGGTGGAATATCTGGATTTGTTTTATTGCCATCGTCCTGATCCCAATACTCCTATTGCTGAAACCGTATGGGCTATGAACCATTTGATTTCCCAGGGTAAAATCTTTTACTGGGGAACATCGGAATGGTCTGCTCAACAGATCATGGAAGCACATATGGTAGCTAAAGAGTACCAGTTGATTGGACCTACTGTGGAACAGCCACAGTACAATATGTTACATAGGGATAAAATGGAGGTGGAATTTCTTCCAATTTTCAGAGGAATTGGAATGGGTACAACGATTTGGTCACCCCTGGCCAGTGGGTTATTGACAAGGAAATATCTGGATAAATACCCACCCAATACCCGATTGAGTATCGAAGGGATGGAATGGCTCAAGGAACGTAATCTTACACCCGAACGGATACAAAAAGTTGTCGCCATTTCACAACTAGCGGATAATTTGGATGTTAGTTTACCTCGTTTAGGCATTGCATGGTGCCTGGTTAATCCAAATGTCACATCCGTGATCCTTGGAGCTAGCAAAGAGGAGCAGTTGGTTGAAACACTTACATCAATAGAGGTAATGCCTTTACTAACTGTTGAAGTGTTACAACAACTCGAAACAATTTTGGATAACAAACCTACAGTGCCAGCTTTTTGATCAAGTTTTTATAAGCTCTGGCAAAACCAAGATAAAAAAAAGGTCAGCAACCGAAGTTACTGACCTTTTTCGCCGGAAGAATTGGGTCATACAAGGGCTTCTTCTCTTATAGGTACCAACCAATTATATTTATCTGGTAATCGGCCAGAACGCATGCCGTTTATTTCTGTCTTGATCATCTCGCCAATATGACGATCTTCTAAGGCGGGTAACTGCATCACTAAGTCGCCATATTTGATTTTGTCAACGTGGGAAACAACCGCAGCCGTTCCAGATCCGAATGCTTCTTCCAGTTTACCAGCTTTATAAGCATCAACAATTTCATCGATGCTTATACGTCGTTCTTCAATTTCGTATCCTTTATCTCTTAGCATTTCAAGAATACTTTCTCTGGTAATGCCTTTTAAAATAGTGCCTAAGGTAGCGGGAGTCATAATCTTTCCATCGATCACAAAGAAAATATTCATTGTACCTACCTCCTGCGTGAACTTAAATTCCTTTGCATCTAACCATAAAACCTGGTCATAACCTTGCTCCTGGGCTAGTTTAGCAGGTAGTAAAGCAGCACCATAATTTCCGGCGGCTTTCGCTTCGCCTGCTCCGCCCATTGCCGCGCGCACATACTTTTCCTCTGCAATAAGGGACACAGGTTTAGGATAATATGGACCCACGGGACCTGTGAAAATGATCATTTTATAGGTGTCACTTGGGCGAACACCGAAGAATTCACCGTTGGCAAACATAAGGGGTCGGATGTATAAAGCACTACCTTCATCTTTTGGAATCCATTCCTGATCCAATTGTACCAGCTTTTGAATGGCATATAAAAAAAGATCTTCTGGAAAATCCGGCATACACATCCTTGCTGCCGAAATATTCAGTCTCTTTGCATGCTTTTCAGGTCGAAAGAGAAAAGGAGTCCCGTCTTCTGTTCTGGAGGCTTTCATTCCTTCAAAAATGGATTGCCCATAGTGAAGACCCATACATGCGGGATGTATCATAAAGGGGGCAAATGGGAGAATCTGAAAGTTACTCCACTCGCCGTCTTTATAATCAGCTGTGAACATGTGGTCAGAAAAGACCCTGCCAAAAGGAATATTGCTGAAGTCAACAGTATCCAGACGTGATGCGGTCGTCTTCGTTACTCTAATTGGATACTTCATTTGGTTTAGTTTCTGTAAAGTTAGCTAATTTTATCGAGTGTTACAGGCGTTTAGTATGTATTATTAATGATTTTTACCAATAAATTGGTTCAAATTCATTGAAAATGAAGATATTGTAATTTATGGACTTTCTTGAAACCGTTTACGATCCTATCTCAAGGATTCCTGCTTATGAAGTTCCTTCCGATTCGAAGGAAGTACTCATACTAATTCCCCAATCGGAGGATCATCAGTTAACAATTATCTTATTTTCAAAGATGTTGGATCGATTGGGCTATGCAATGGCAGACAAATGCCATGTTTTATCGATTGTACCTCTTCACCGGTATTTCTATCATCAACTTATTCATGATTTTGGTTTCAATAAGCTGATTTTGTGTGGAATATCACCAGAGATATTAGGATTGCAATCTGCGCTGCCTATACATATCCCTGTTCATTTAGATGGTACGTTTTTATTAAGGACTGATGCACCTGGTTTGCTGGAGAAAAGTGATGCCAACCATAAAGGTGCCTTTTGGCATGCGTTCAAATCAGCTTTTGGGCAATGGTAGCTAATGGAATCTAAAAAAATGAGAAGTCTGCTTTTTGCCACAAACAACGGCCACAAGATAGCGGAGGTACAACAAATCCTTGGTGCAAGATGGCAGATCCGGTCTTTAAAGGACCAAGGCATTGAAGCTGACCTACCTGAAACAGGGATGACACTTCATGATAATGCCGTTGAAAAGGCTAGTTTCATCCATTCAACCTTTGGGGTGGATTGCTTCGCGGAAGATACAGGTTTGGAGGTGGCGTTTCTAGGCGGAGCGCCAGGTGTTTATACAGCAAGATATGCAGGCGTTTCAGCCACTCCAGATGAAAATATGTCGAAATTACTCGAAGCCTTGGGTGATACAAAGCACCGCAGGGCTCAATTTCATACGGTAATTGCGATGTGGCTTGATAAAAAACTCATTACCTTTGAAGGACATGTATACGGTAGTATTGCATATAAATTAGAGGGTGAAGGTGGCTTCGGATATGACCCTATTTTTATCCCGCAAGGATACGACCATTCCTTTGCCCAACTTCCGCCTTACATAAAACAACAAATCAGCCACAGGGCTAGAGCTGTTGCAAAATTATCTGACTTTATTGCCGATTTGTAATAATGGTTGTTTCAGCTTCCTTGTAAATCTATTTTGTATACATTGTTGGACGTTTGGATGTCAGCCATTCGTCGACTGGGATCAATAGCAATTGTTGTTGTTCCTTCAGGCCACGGTCCTGGAACCACTAATGTATAGTTCTTAGACGTCCAGGGCCAATCTGGCGCTACATAATCCAAAGCAAAGAAAGCATCTTTTCGCTTAAAACCACGCATTAGATCCAAAGGAATATGAACCCTTAAGACGTTGCCTTCTTCATACAAAATGGCTATGTCAATCGGCATAGGCATGGCGCTCTCTTGGCTGAGCAAAACATATAAATTACCTTGTTGAATCCATGCAGAATCAATGCTATAATCAATGGTTTTTGTTGAATTTATCCAGTATTCATAATACCAATCCAATTCAATGTCAGATCTTTTTTCAGCAACTCTGATGAAGTCTAGGGCGGTAGGATGTTTAAATTGCCATTGCGTGTAATAATCAAGAAGTAAGAGATCAAGTGTTTCTTTACCCAGAATGTACCCAAGTTGGTTGAGGAAAACGGCACCTTTATTGTAAGCCGCTGCACCATAAGCAAAATTTGATCTATAATGGTCAGCATGGGTACTTAAAGGTTCCTCCACACCTGAAGCGACTAACCCAAAATAGCCGAGGTAGTTGCTCCTTTGGGTCGTGTTTTTATCCTCTCCCGGAAAGATTTGGGCCATAATCTCACTGGTTGAATAATTGGTAAATCCTTCATCCATCCAGGAATAGAGCAATTCATTACTTCCAAGCACCATTTGATACCACATATGCATTAGTTCATGCACCGATACGCCAACCAGGCTTCGTAAAGGCCGATTACCTGTAATAAGTGTCAACATAGGATATTCCATTCCGCCATCACCACCCTGAGCTATCGTGTATTGTTTGTATGGATATTTCCCATAAAGTTTGTTGATGTGTAACAAAGCCTGGTCCATATATTCTGGAAGGGCTGTCCATGCTTCCTTATTCTCCTTTGTTTCCTTGTAAAGAAAATGGAAAACAGTGCCATCTTGCATGGTGTGCTTGGTATGGGTGTAATTGGGATCTGCTGACCAGGTAAAATCATGGACGTTGGGAGCGAGGAAATGCCATGTCTTTTTCCTTCCAGGTGACGTTACCACGGGTATATCTGGATTTTCATAACCTGATTGCACTTCTTGAGGATTCTGAATATATCCCGACCCCGCTAAAATAAATGATTTGTCTATGTGGATCCGCACATCGTAGTCTCCCCATACACCATAAAACTCCCTTTGGACATAAGGATTAGCATGCCATCCTTGTTTGTCATAATTACAAACTTTTGGGTACCATTGGGCCATGGAATAAGCGATTCCTTCTGCGTTGTACCTTCCAGAACGCCGAGTCTGGATAGGAACCTGACCGTGGAATGTCATATCAATCACAGCACTTTGGCCCGGTGGAATCGGTTCGATTAGGTTCACTTCCAAAATGGTGCGATTTTCCTTGAAGTAAACTGGTTGCCCGTTTTGGGTGAGTTTTTTGACTTTCAAAAACCCCTCATCGGATGGTTTGATAGCTGATAATTTATTGAGTATCCTGAGATCCGGATCTGGTAATTGGCTGGTCCAATTGAACATCTCACTATCAGACTGGAATGCATTAAAGTAGAGGTGGTAAAACATCCTCGTGAGCGTATCTGGTGAGTTATTCATGAAGACGAGCCGCTGGCTTCCTTCATATTGATGAGCCTCAACATCAAAGTCAATTTCCATTTGGCAATAAATGCGCTGTTGCCAATAACCACGGTTTTGGGCATGTAGGGTTAATGAACTCAGAAAGGCTATAAAAAAAAAGGAATACCGCAATGGTAGGAAAGTTTTAAATGAACTTTGAGCTGTCTTCATCTAATATTGTAATCGCGGAGGAATGGGATACCGGCCCGTAAATTTTTTGCCAATTCTGCCATTTGAACCTGCGAGAAGCAAGTATCATAAACAGGATTGCCGAAAAAATTGTTGCCATAAGCATAGCTAATGCATTTGGCTCGGCCAATCGAAATAGTGCCTGGGTTTGTAAAGCACTTCCTTCGAATGTGACAAAAAGTGAACCAAATAAATTAGTGGCGGTGTGAATGCCCATAGCCAGCTCCAAACCATCATCCAATAAAGTAATTACCGCGAGAAAGACAGCAACGACCATATAGTATATGACCATTGTGGATAAACCAAACTTATCAATCTCCGGATTCATGAGATGCAATCCAGCAAAAACAGCGCTGGTTAATAAAATTGCGACTAAACGGGAATTTGTAGCTAAACCTAAGCCTTGCATGAGGTAACCACGGACGAATAGCTCTTCAAAACTGGCTTGAATGGGTATAAAAAGCAGAGAAATGATCAATAGAGGTATAAACCCTTGAAGGGAAAATTGGAACGTATACGATTCGGGATATAGAAAGTAATTGAAGAGTTCATAGATTATACCAAGCATCATCCAAACACCCAACCCATAAAAAAAACGAGACCAGCGGATTGCTCCTAAATTATTAATCAAGGTTGTAAAATCACGATTGTGCAGATATTTAATCACCAGAAACAAAGCCAATGTGGCAAAAACAAACATCATCAAGGCTAGCAGGAAACCCAAATTAGGATCAATTCCCATTGCATTGAAATCAAGCGTAGCTGCAAATTCCTCCAGTGAAGCGGTATTTTCTAAGCCGGCCGCGGCAACAGCAATCACTACGAATAGGGGAATTTGACCCAGAAGGTACCCAAATCCAACTGCTATTATTCCAACCAGGTACATCCACCATTCGTTGGTACCTTTTCTTGCTGCCTGAAAAAACATATTTGACGTAGTTTGGGTGTGAAATTATGTAACCTGGAGTTAATTTCCGGATATACGCTAAATTTGTGTCTATGAACAGTAAGATTCTCCGATCAAACCTCTTTATTGTAGCTGTTGTGATGGTATTTGCAGCTGCATTTTCCAGACTTCTACCCCATCCTCACAATTTTACACCTTTAGGTGGAATGGCACTGTTTGCGGGGGCAGTTTTTCAGCGGTTTAAGTTTTCCTGGTTGATTCCTTTTGTTGCTTTATGGATAAGTGACCTTTTTTTGAATAATTTGGTCTACAGTCAATACAATGATGGATTTGCCTGGTTTAGCCAGGGCGGTGTTTTGTTGGCCTTTGTCCTTATTTTTCTGCTAGGCCGATTAGGTATTCGACAATGGCAGCCATTGCGCATCGCCTCCCTTTCATTTTTAGGTGCTATAGTGTTTTTCCTTGTTACGAATTTTACGAGTTGGGCATCCGCGACGAGTCTTTATACCAACGACTTTAGTGGACTAGTGGCTTGTTATGCAGCTGGAATTCCTTTTTTCGGAGGTACCGTTTCTGGAGATCTGTTTTATGGTTTACTTCTATTTGGTGGTTGGTACCTCATAACTAAACCTAAAACTACCCTCGTTCTCCAGATTGTTTAGTCTCCTATATGCTCATTTCAGCGGAATAGAAAATCCTGACACACGTCATGTGCCAGGATTGTTATAACCATTATTTGCCTAATTGAGATACTAATAAACGGCAAGTGAAGGGTCAATTTTTCGTGCGTATTCCAAAATTCCACCCTTAAGGTTGACCAGATTTGAAAATTGTCCCTGTTCCTGAAGCAATCGGATTGCTTTTGCACTTCGGACCCCACTTCGACATTGAACAATTACTTTGCGATCCCTTTGAATACGGTCACTTTGTGTGGTAATGTCTCCTAATGGAATCAGTTCTCCTCCCATTTGAGCAATTTCAAATTCATACAACTCCCGAACATCTATAAGTTGATAGGGAATCCCCGAAGTTTTTAGCTCGACAAATTCTTCAACAGTAATCTCAGCTACATCGTCCTCTAAAATGTTGATTCCACAAAATATCTGGTAATCAATCAATTCCGTTATGCTGGTGTTTGCCTGTTTGCGAACATTCAGCGTTCTAGTCTGGAATGTTGCCGCATCAAAGAGAAAAATACGTCCTGCCAGTGGTTCGCCTACATCGGTGATGACTTTAATCACTTCCAAAGCCTGCATACTGCCAATGATACCAGGCAGTACACCTAAAACACCACCCTCTGAACAACTCGGCACAAGTCCCGGTGGCGGTGGTTCAGGAAATAAATCCCGATAATTTGGCCCGCGTTCTGTGGAAGAAACAGGATAGTTGAATACAGAGACCTGGCCTTCAAATTGGAAGATCGATGCATATACATTTACCTTATTTTCAAGCACACAAGCATCGTTGACAAGGTACCTTGTTGGGAAATTGTCCGTACCGTCGGCTACAACATCGTAATCTCGGATAATCTCTCTCGCATTACTACGATCCAGCCGGGTGGGATGTACAGTGACCTGGATAAATGGATTGAGTTTTAGAATCCTGGCTTTCGCCTGTTCTGCTTTCGACAGACCTACGTCCTCTGTGGTAAATAGCACTTGCCGCTGCAAATTGCTGTCATCGACCTGATCGAAATCTACTATCCCTATATGTCCGACACCAGCCGCTGCTAGGTAAAGCAAGACAGGACTTCCAAGACCTCCGGCACCTATGACAAGAACTTTGGATGCTTTAAGTTTCAATTGAGCTTCCAATCCAAACTCTGGGATCAGAATATGACGGGAATACCTCGCATATTCAGCCGCATTTAGCGAAATGGTATCAGTTTTTCGCATTGCTGTTGGTATTAAGTGTTGATATTCCACCAGCTATCGCAGGTACTATACTAATCACGGTTGTTTCATCAACCGTTGTTTCACCGCCCTGGAGGTCAAGATAGTCGTTGTCGCCAACATAAATTCTGACAAAGGACCTGATCTTTTCATCCTTATCCTTGAGATGTTTCCCTAGATCCGGATAAAGGTCAATGAGCGCACCAAGTGCTTTATCTACGCTCGATGCTGAAACAGTAATGGATGACTGGTTCCCTGCAAATTTTCGCAACGGTGTGGGTATGAAAATGGTAGGCATATTAGGTTTATTTTAATGGTTAACAGTTTCTTCAAAAAATTGATGGTTGTCTTCATCCAGTCGCCAACTTCTGATTTCTTTGACCACTTTTGGAAAGACGGAAATAATGACATAGGAAAAGAAGGGCATTGCCTGAGCCAAATCATGTTCAGAGGCTACAGCAGGGTGCAATGGGTGCGAATGATAAACGCCCAACAATTGGGTGTTAGTTTGGAGCGCATGTTGCTCTGCTCGGATATAATCCAGCGGATGAATAAGAAAACGTCTCCTTTTATCGCCGGTTTTGTCATTGTGGACCGGGCTCCAGGATTGAGCTATTCGTTCGCCTTCATCTACCCCAAACAAAAAACCGCAGCATTCATCAGGAAAATCCTTCAAACCATGTTTGAAAATACCGTTGAGAACGTGTTTTTGAATTCTGATCTGCATACTTATAGATTGAGAGATGCAAGAAGATCACCGTACTTGTCGGCGTTATCAGGTAGTAAAGTGACTATTGATCCAGATTGTAGTGAAGCTGCTAATCGAGTGGCTCCTGCAAGGTTGGCAGCAGCAGAAGGACTGAGCAACAACCCCTCATGGCGGGCTACAAATCGGATGAGGTCATAAGCTTCCTCTGTTGATACGTGCGAGATGTCATTCGCCAAATGGGAATCATAAATGGCAGGCACTTTTGCCGTTTCCAAATCTTTCCAACCCTCTAATCCATGCATTGGGCCATCAGGTTGTAAGGCCAGCAGATGGATACTCTGTTTCATCTCTTTTAAATATCTTCCGGTACCAATAAATGATCCTGTCGTTCCAAGGCCACAAACAAAATGAGAGACTTCACCACCTGTTTGCCGAAATATTTCTCTGGACGTTCCTAAATAGTGAGATTTCCAGTTGTCATTATTGGCGTATTGATTGGCATAGAAATATTTGCCCGGGTGCTCCAAGTATATACCTGCTGCCATCTCCTGTGCGCCATCCGTACCTGAGAAGGGGTCCGTTAGTATCACGTCAACTCCCAATGCTTTTAGAATGGATTTCCGCTCTTTGGATGCATTTTCTGGAAGACAAAGGGTTACCGGAATACCTAATGAAGCGGCTATGGCACCAAAAGCAATACCGGTATTGCCACTTGATGCATCTAGTAATCGTTTGTCTTTAGATAGTTCGCCAGTAGTAATTGCTTGTTCAATGATTCGGAATGCAGCACGTGCTTTTACACTCCCTCCCAATTGATGCCATTCTAGTTTAGCATAGATAACGACACCCGTTTTTGATGAAAGGGAGTTAAAACGATGCATTGGTGTATTACCTATAAGTTTCCCAACATTGAATAACTTTTTTGTAATGGAAGTGGAGAATTTAATAACCGGATTTTGTAGGATCGTTTCCATATGTTGGTATTAAAAAGGGCCATTCGTTTGCTGAATGGCCCTTGTGTTCATTAGGAAAAAGAGGAAGTATAAAGGTTAACTTACAGCGTTGAGGATGTTGATTGACAACAACAACAGCAGGTGTAAACTGAACTAATAACCTTTATATTCATTTGTTTATACTTTAATTTGGACCATAAAAAAAGGCCACCCCGGTGTGGAATGGCCATTTTTGTTTTATTTCACATATGTAATTACCATTCCATCGCAAGAGGGATACAACAGCAACACATTTGATTCATTTGCAATATCATAGTGCAATGTTAAGGGTATTGCAGTGGACTAGTCAACACCTGTCTCAAATCTCGAGTATATTTAAATTATAAGTATGCGTAAAGTATTAAATAAAAATATATTAGGCACCGATAAAGATATCCTAAAAAAGGGAGAAGACTATTATATTGAAGAGGGAAAAACAGTTTTTACGGCAATGTTTTTAAAAAAAAGAGGTAAATGCTGTAAAAGTGGTTGTAGACATTGTCCATACCAGTGCGACAAAAAGGTCAAATAACCTCCTTCCTTATGGCATCCATTTGATTTCTTCAACATCTAGTTGGCGGGCTACTTCCCGGGAAAGTGTAAATAAGTAGTCAGATAATCTATTCAGATATTGGATAATCGTTGGATCCTGACTAGAAACTCTATCCAGGCTGACGATGCGCCTTTCCGCACGCCGGCAAACACATCTTGCTAAGTGGGCAGAAGAAATAGTAGGATGGCCTCCTGGCAAAATGAAATTTTTTAACGGTGGTAACTTTTCATCCCAATCATCCATGGCTTGTTCAAATTGTTGAATCCGGAAACCAGGAAGTGCCGGAAGTTGAAGGTCTTTTTCCGGGTCCTTAGCCAAATGTGAACCGATGACAAATAGATCAGCCTGTATCAATCGTAAAAAGGATGTTATTGAATGGTCCGCAATAACATCAGCAAGGCCACCAATGATGGCATTGAGTTCATCAATTGTACCATAAGCTTCTATGCGCAGGTCATCCTTAGGGATTCGTTTTCCACCAAACAAGCCAGTTTCACCTTTGTCGCCGGTTTTGGTATAAATTTTAAAAGCCATGATTATTCATGTTTTATAATAGTATCCGTTGATATAATACCATCAATCAGTTTGACGATACGATTAGTACGATCAGCAATATCAGGTTCATGGGTTACAATGATTATTGTATTTCCTTCAGCATGAAGGATGTCAAAGAGATCCATGATTTCATAAGATGTTTTGGAATCCAAATTTCCAGTTGGTTCATCAGCAAGTATGATGGATGGGCGATTTACCATAGCCCGGGCAATAGCTACCCGCTGACGTTGTCCACCTGAGAGTTCATTTGGTCGGTGTGTAATACGGTCCCCAAGTCCGACTTGTGCAAGCACTTCTGCAGCTCTAGCCATTCGTTCGGTGCGTCCCAATCCGGCATAGACTAACGGAAGAGCAACATTTTCTTGAGCAGTAAGCCGAGGTAGTAAGTTGAAGGTTTGGAATACAAAACCAATTTCCTTATTTCGGATATCGGCCAGATCGTCATCTTCCAGCTCAGCCACATTGGTACCATTTAATTCATAAATGCCAGAAGTAGGCGTATCCAGACAACCTAAGAGGTTCATCAGGGTGGATTTGCCTGAACCGGAGGGCCCCATTAGAGCCATGTACTCATTAGGAAAGACGGTCATATTAACGCCATTCAGCGCATAGATGGTCTCAGTACCCATTTTGTATAACTTCCTCAGGTCGTTTACTGTAATTAATGCACCTTTCATCCGATCTAATAAATAGCATATAAATTAAGGCTACAAGATCGCAAGAACTTCATTGATGGACATTAATTTTAGATCAGCTGTCCTTTGGAGCGGTTGAAAGTGTTTCAGAAATAGATGAGTTTATTTAGTCTTGCCAATTACCCGCCCCGGGGTAAGCAAGAATCTAAGCAATGAGGTACCTTAGCCGATAATTTCTTCAATCAACGGTATGATGACACAAACCGGCATCAAACATGTAGCGGTAGCCGGGAATATTGGCTCCGGGAAAACTACACTCTCCGAATCACTTTCGCGCCATTTTGGGTGGGATGTTCATTTTGAATCAACGGACAATAACCCTTACCTAAATGACTTCTACATGGATATGCATCGGTGGTCCTTTAACCTCCAGATCTATTTTTTACACCATCGTTTTGAACAGATATTGCACATTCATCAGGGCGAAAAAACGGTCATCCAAGACCGCACCATTTATGAGGATGCTTATATTTTCGCCCCCAACCTTCATGAAATGGGATTGATGAGCACTAGGGATTTTCGGAATTACCTTAGCCTCTTTGAATTGATGACGGCTCAAATTAAGCCACCTGATTTGTTGATATACCTCAAAGCCAGCATCCCTACCCTGGTCAGCCATATACATAACCGTGGTCGGGAGTATGAAGGCAATATGAGTTTGGATTATCTCAAACGCTTGAATGCCAAGTATGAAAAATGGATAGAAGGGTACAAAAACGGGCGATTATTAGTTATTCCTGTTGATGATGTTGATTTCAAAAACAATAAACAAGATTTAGGTAATATAATAGAACGTGTCAATACAGAAATATACGGATTGTTTTAGCTAACTCAAACAATTGCAGTAGCTTGAATAAAGGAATAGTAGAATACGGTTTCTTTCATTGAAATCAGTTGCTGCATACTATGCTCCGCCACTTGCCATCTTTCCAGGGTTGTTTCACCTGCAGCCATCGTTGCATGAAATGCACTTCGCATCAGATCAAGCCAATAATTAAGTAGCATATCACGCTCAATTGGTTTCTGATTGTCTAGATAAAACACATGTGGCCAGGTCAAGATTGAGTGAAATCCGGCATCTTCAAGGAGATTGCCCAATTGTAAACCAATATCGGGGTCGCCACCTAGCCTTCGTTGACATCTCAGTGTATCTTCCCAATAAGGCATGATTCCGGGAAGTTGAGGCCAGATATTAAAACTGGAATGAAACACCTCAGTAATGAAGAGTGGACAGTGTGCTGGAAGCCAATTTTTGATATGCTTCAGGAGTTCTAAAGGATTTTGTACATGTTCCAACACCCAAACGATAAGAGCTGCATCAGGTGCAGAGCTGAGTTTTGGCGAAATAAAAGAAGCATCCCCTTCCATCAAGGTATACCTGTTTTTAAATGAAGGGAAATGATCCAGGTTTATTTGGGCTCGTGCCAATTGCTTGGGGCTTGATTCCATACCCGTGATATGAAGATTTGGATATCGATTCAATAAGGTCATCATTTGGGCCCCTACCCCACAGCCGATCTCAAGTAGATGTTTATTTGTCGAATAGTCTGATTTAGCATAGATATACGGCGCCAACACTTCGTTTTGTTCAATCAGACGTTGCTGTTCGGCCTCCGAAAAACCGTGGATGTATAGTTCTGTTTCATTCATGTTAAGGGGTCTATTAGTAAAACACTAAAGACTAAGATAACTCTTTTAAATTAAATCTTAGAATTGATCAGTCAATAATTGTTTGGCTGTTAAGTTATCCACATTTAGTGTATGCATGTTGTATCATAAAGCTTAGTCATTCAATGATTTGTAAATTATATAAGTGATTAATGTGCACAAAAATCTTAAGTGGTCATACCGAAAATTTATAGCTGCGGAAATGGAACCAGAAATTAAGATTCTCTTAACATTCCCTAGTTACCTTTGCTTAATTAAAGTCTCTTACTAAAACCAACGTACAATGAGAAACCCTTTACTAAGACTTTTGATGTTAGTGCTTGCACTAGGCGCATTTACCGAAAGTGCCATTGCTCAGGGCACAACAACGGCTTCCCTTAATGGTCAAATCATTGATCAGGCTGGAGAGTTATTGATAGGAGCTACAGTTGTAGCTCTACATGAACCATCCGGCACATCTTATGGCACGGTGTCCAATGTCAATGGCTACTATCGTATGGCTAATCTCCGTGTGGGTGGACCTTATCGCATTTCAGTGACTTACACCGGATACGGCGAAGTTGTCCTTGAAGGAGTAAATCTACGACTAGGTGAATCAAGGACATTAGATTTCAAACTGGATGAGTCTGCTACTGAATTAATGACCATTGAAATCATCGGAAAGGCTGGAACGGCAGGCCAGTCATCAGGGGCTAGTACCCAAATATCAACTGAGGCCATTGAAGCTATGCCTACCTTGAATCGGGACCTTGATGATTATGTGAAGCTTACACCACAAGCCGGTGGCTATGGTGACGGAACAGCATTTGCCGGCACCAATAACCGCTACAATGCCATTTATATTGACGGTGCGGTAAACAACGACGTTTTTGGTCTTTCCTCTTCAGGTACCAACGGTGGGCAGACGGGTATTTCCCCATTTTCTATTGATATTATTGATCAGATTCAAGTTGTATTATCTCCTTATGATGTTGCCTTGGGTGGTTTTGCCGGTGGTGGCATCAACGCAGTGACAAAATCAGGTACCAACAATTTGGAGGGCACTGCTTACTACTTCATGCAAAATGAAAATTTGATTGGCGAAACCAACAAAACCCTTACTAATCGCACGGGAAGTCCTGCCTCGAAAGTGGCTGAATTCACAAAAAGTACTTACGGCGCTTCTCTGGGAGGTCCTATCATTCGCGACAGGCTTTTCTTTTTTGTCAATGCAGAGATTCAAAAAGACGAAACACCTGCGCCTTTTGATTTTGCTACCTACACGGGCAACTCAAGCCAGCAAGAGTTAGAAGAACTTCGTACTTTCCTTAATGAAAACTACGAATATGATCCGGGTACATTTGGAAGTGTTTCCGATGAATTGGATGGTTTAAAATTGTTCGGTAAACTGGATTTCAATATCAATCGAAACCACCGTCTTACGCTGCGTCACAACTACACTAAAGCGGAGCAATTAGATCGCTCTGTGAGCTCTCCAAACACTATCAATTTTTCGAACAATGGGATTTTCTTCCCAAGTACGACCAATTCAACCGCTTTAGAGTTAAATAGCCGGTTTGGCGATAAGATGTCCAATAATCTGATCCTCGGTTACACCACAGTAAATGATGATAGAGACCCTATCGGAGGTGACTTTCCTTTCCTTATTATTGAAGATGGACCATCTAAATTGATCCGAATTGGTTCAGAGGAGTTTTCAACCGCCAATGGACTTGAACAATCGATTTTCACCATTACGGACAACTTTAAACTATACCGTGGTGCACATACCATTACAATTGGTACACATAACGAGTTTTATGATATCTACAATCTATTTATAGGACAGAATTATGGAACCTATCGTTACACCAGTATAGATGCATTTACATCCGGTGCTACTGCCAAAGAATATGACCGAGCTTATTCATTGGTTGATAATTTGACTGGTGATGGTTCTGCTGCTGCTGCTGACTTCAAAGCAATCCAGCTTGGTTTTTATTTGCAGGACGAATGGGCGATTTCCCCTAAGTTTACCCTGACTGGAGGTGTCCGTGTGGATGTGCCTATTCTGACAATTGATCCTGTTGAGGATACCTATTTTAATGAGACGGCCTTACCCAAAATGCAAGCGGCATATGCTATTGCAAACGACATCGAAGCAGGTAAAGCCCCAGATGGCCAAATCATGGTGTCTCCACGGCTTGGTTTCAATTTTGATATCAATGGTGATAAAAAGAACGTCCTGCGTGGTGGTTTAGGCGTATTCACCAGTCGCATTCCTTTTGTTTGGCCGGGAGCAATGTACAACAACAATGGTCTGACGCTGGGACGTGTTGATGAAACAAACGCTGGTGTGCCTATCACATTCAACCCTGATGTAAATGATCAGTACAAACACCCCAACTTCTCCTTGCCATCAGGTGATATCAACATCTTCACAAAGGATTTCAAATATCCACAGATTTTCCGTACTAATTTGGCATTTGATACTGAATTACCTGGTGGAATCACAGCAACATTTGAAGGCCTTTATTCAAAAACCCTCAATAATGTGCTTTATACTAACGTCAATTCGGAACCAATCGTTAAGAACAATTGGACCAATACTCCGGATGATCGTATTGTTTATACACGTAAGGCAATTGACACTAAGTATACGTCCGTCTATGTGGGTTCTAATACAAATGAAGGTTATACCTACACCCTGACAGCCGCATTTGCAAAAAAGTTCAATTTTGGTCTTAATGCCACATTAGCTTATTCGTATGGTGATGCACAAGCTGTAAACGAAGGTACTTCTTCCCAAAACTCCTCCCAGTGGCGTGGCCAAATGACGCAGCGTGATGGCCGAAATGCCCCAGTTTTGGGTCGGTCTGATTTTGCCCTTGGGCATCGTGTCATTTCTTCATTGAGCTACAGACAAAACTGGACACGTGACAAAAATGTGGCTACCACACTTACATTGTTTTATGATGGAATGACGGGCAGCCCATACTCCTACGTGATCGGCGGTAACAGTGCACGTAATATTAACAACGACCTTGGAAGTACAAGTTCTAATCGCGCGTTGGTATGGGTGCCAGCTGATGCCTCTGAAATCAATCTTGTACCTTACACAGTGAATAATGTTACCATTTCTGCTGAAGAACAATGGGAAAATCTGAATAACTTCATTGAAAATGATCCTTACCTCAGTGAAAATCGTGGTCAGTATGCGGATAAAAATTCAAACTGGATGCCGTATACTTCATTCCTTGACTTGTCACTTCGTCAGGATTTCGGTGTCAATGTTGGAGGTAAAAACCACAAATTCCAGATTAGCTGGGATGTATTTAATCTAGCTAATTTGCTCAATAAGGAATGGGGCGTCAGGTATTCAATACCAGGCGACTTCAATAACTATTACCTCTACGAACTTGCTGGATTCGAAACTGATGGCACGACGCCTCGTTTTAACTACCGTGGTGGTGATAATGTGGATAAAGATGCTTTAAATATCTCTGACAACGCATCCCGTTGGAAAATGCGTCTAGGACTGCGGTATATATTCAATTAAGTATATGCCATAAAGTTGTCGTTAACGTTCAAAGGCCAGTCCCAATCGGACTGGCCTTTGTCTTTTATAGGACCAACATAGAAAACAAATCTACCTTTGGAGTTTAAAATTTAGAGTCCAAATGAACGACGTCATCTCACTAAGAAAGCAAATAGAATCAGCAGGAGCCAGGTTGATTGCTGTTTCAAAAACGCACCCTGTAGAGGATATTCTGAAATTGTATGAACAGGGTCTAAGAGAGTTTGGTGAAAACAAAGTGCAGGAACTTTTATCTAAAGCCCCACTTCTTCCTGAAGGTATTCAGTGGCATTTAATCGGGCACCTTCAATCAAACAAGGTGAAATACATTATCCCATTCATTTCAATGATTCATACGGTTGATAGTCGCAAACTACTAGATGAAATCGAAAAGGAAGCTGCTAAGGCAGGTCGGATTATTCCTTTCCTTTTCCAATTCCATGTCGCCCGTGAGGAAAGCAAATTTGGTATCGATCCCAAAGACTACGCGTGGATCCACCAACTAGATTTTGAAAACGATTATCCCCATACTTTGCCATCAGGCGTGATGGGTATGGCTACATATACTGATGACATAGAACAAATTGTAGAGGAATTTAAGCAATTAAGGCACCTCTTCGATCAATTGAAGGAACAGAAGTTTGAATCCAATGATGCGTTTCGTGAACTGTCCATGGGAATGTCTTCTGATTATACCTTGGCGTTGGAATGTGGTAGCACAATGGTTCGGATTGGTAGTTTGCTTTTCGGTGATAGGTAATCTTGTAATAAACGTGTTTAGCTTTAGACTTCTTGACTCCAGATTAGCCGAATAAAACTATACCACGATGTTCGGCCTTAGTGAGTAATGCAACCCGAAACTATGTTGGACCATCTACCGATAATATAGCGTAAGATTAAAGAACAACCTTTTAGCTATTGATGAGTGTTTAAGGGACTTAATGCAGACAGTGGGGTTAATCTGGGGCAAACGGACTAATAACGGACTAATAACGGACTAATAACGGACTAATAACGGACTAATAACGGACTAATAACGGACTAATAACGGACTAATAACTTAGAAGAATAGTCTTAACATAACACTAATGACCAACTACAGGCACTTTAGTCACTTGTTGACGCCCATTGCTCCACGCTCTAATGATAAATACCCCTAATGGTATATGGTTTGCAGGCCACTCTTCAATGCCTTTTAGCATGTCATGGATTCCAATGATCCGGCCCATCATATCACTAATTTCAATCTGGCATTCAGATGCGAGCGGGTCATCCAATGTGAAAATGAACTGTTTGGTGTTGCTGTTATACCGAGCAGAAAAACTTAGCCTGTTTTCTGTCTGGTTTTTTACTGAAGAAACGACCGCTTTTCCCGTTTTGTAAGCTGTCAAGCCGCCACGTAAATTTCCAATTACGATTTCCAATAAACCATCATTATCCAGGTCTACCATCACGGGGTTTGTTTCAAAACCATCCCTGTAACCGGTGTATAATGAATCAAGGACAGGGAATTTTGCGGATGGGTTGGAAGGATCTACCGCATATCGACGAACATGCCCAGCATTCGACCCTACCACCATTTCGAAGCCATTTCCAACAGGATATATCCAGGGAGAAGCATGGCCTGACAGGAAAGACTGGACGCGCATATCAATTTGGCCATAAAAATCAACATTGGGTGGTGTGTTTACTGAAATATTAAAAACCGGATTGCCGATGGATCCCACATTTTGATAGTATTTTATATTCCCGACTTTAGCGCCTAATAAAATGTCCATCAGACCATCTCCATTGACATCTACTATCTGAGGTACAGAATATGATCCAGAGCTTAATCCTTGATAATTGGGTATGTACGGAGCAAATTTAGGTATGCTACCTGCACCTGCAATGTTTTCAAAATAGAATAAAGTGCCATTATTATGGCCAATAAGTAGGTCTACATCGCCATCACTATCCAAATCACCGGTTGTGGGAGTTAAATTCAAAATATTATTGTAAGACAATGGACTTAACGACAAATAATCAGTATTTTCTAAGTAAAAAGATGGCGTCCCAGGGGTACCAACATTTAAGAAGAGATTGAGTGAAGTTTTTAGGTTGATACCTGGTGTGAAGTAGCCTGCATTTCCGACAATCATATCTAAAAGCCCATCGCCATTCACATCCATAAATGCGGGTCGGGCACCGGAACCAACATCCAACATGTCACCTACAAGGACAGATTTACTGGTCAGATTAAAATCTGGATAGGCATTTGTACCCATATTTTTATAAAACCACACATTCGAAGTATCGAGCCCTCCAGATTCCATGTTTGGAGCAACGACTATATCTTTTAAACCATCAAAATCCAAATCCACAGCGTATGCAGCAGGAAAAAGAGGCATTTGCACGGCAATGTCCTCTTTGGGCCAAAATGTATCCTGGGCTATCATCCAGGCATTGTTTGGAGTGCCTCCATTTGTAAGTTTGTTAATGTTTGAGAAGGAAACATCTCCAATTAGCAGGTCTTTGAGCCCATCATTATTCGTATCAATGGATAACAATGTACTGCCTGCATGCCTAATTTGGGCGGAAGGTCCATCATTAGTCAGACTTTGGGCACATGAATTGGATGACGCACTTAATTTGATTATTTCACTTGTTCCACTTTCATAAAATTTTCCCCAACAAAGATCTTCCTGATAAAAAGTAAGGCTATCCAGCCCAAATCCTTTTTCAATAGATTGGTTTTTATATAAATGAACATTTCCTCCCCCAGAATCAAAGGTTAAAAGGTCTAAGTCCCCATCTCCATCTATATCATCAATGGCAGGAATATCATCATAGGCAATGTAGATGTTAGTCTTAGTGCCATTAGGCAAGGTGAATAAAAAATAATTCTCGGGATTGCCCGATACCAGATATGGGTCAAACGTTAATGTATCATTTTGAAATCGGCCCTTGTACGCTTTGAAACCAGGTATGCCTCTGTTATTATAGGTAAAGATATCAACAACGCCGTCACCGTTATAATCCCGCATCACCCCCCAATCTCTATAAATTGGAAAGTATGAAGCATAATCTGGCGCTAATTCCAACTTCCAACTATTTCCATCCGGTAGTCGCAAATAAGGCAGTATAATGTCACCAGCTCTGTCGAAAACGACAAGATCAGGTACGCCATCATTATTGAGATCCGCTTCATTAAATTGTGGTCCATTCAATCCACCCGTAAACGCGTGTTCCAACTGACGGTCATACCACATGACCGGGCAATTAAACGGTTCCAGTTTGGTTTGGGCAGTAAGTTTGCCGGAAAAGAAGAAAACGGCCAGTATGTAAATATGTATCGATGGATTGGTCATGACCAGAAGAATTGAGTTGTCAAACAAAGATAGTTGTTGCTTCCACTACCCTACTGATTTGAAAGCCGGTTTTGTCCGGTAGGAACATTTTGAGTAATAACATGAAACACATATCCTTTTGAGATGATGGTAAAACAATAAAATACTGGTATTGTTAGCTAAAAATACTTCTATACGTTTATGGACGATAGCCATTCTAGATTTCATCCTCATTACATCATGTTGGTGCTCCTCTTAGCAGGTTTGTCTATGATATTTCTGTCCTTGTCAGGAGCCTATATCTACACCCGAGTGCAACATCATATTCCAGCAATCCAACTTCCAGGGTTGTTTTTTTTCAATACGCTAATTCTTTTGTTTAGTAGTTATACGCTCATTTTGGCCAAAAGGGCTTACCAAATGGATGAAACAGACAAATACCAAAGGTTTTTATTAATTACCCTGGGATTGTCTGTTGCTTTTTTAGCACTCCAATGGCGGGCATGGCAGCAATTATATACTGAGCAGTTATATATTCATTCTGACCTTTCCACATCTTATGTTTATGCTTTGTCCATCTTGCATTTCCTCCATGTTATTGGTGGGATACCTTTTCTATTCAAGTTTGTTTGGTCTGCTTACAATAGATTGAAGGAACCTGTGTCGGTTTTGGTGTACTTTTCTGACCCGGACAAAAAGCGTGCTCTTCAGTTGCTATCCATCTATTGGCACTTTCTTGACTTCCTATGGATATACCTCATTATCTTCCTTGGTTTGAATATGCTCATTTAGGATATTGAATGACCACCTTGTCTGGTTCGAACAGTCTTTATTTAACCTTACGGACTTTTGATTTAATCAGGTGGTGTACTTTTGCGCCAAATAGTCTACATGCCATACCAACAACCCCCATCATCGCTTGAAATTGCACGTTCGCTTGGATTGCTACCTGAAGAGTACGATAAGATCTGTGAAATATTAGGTCGGGTACCCAACTTCACCGAGCTGAGCATATATTCGGTCATGTGGTCAGAACATTGTTCATATAAAAACAGCATCAAATACCTCAAAACACTGCCACGTGAGGGGAAGCGGTTGTTGGTAGGAGCGGGAGAAGAAAATGCAGGGTTGGTCGATATTGGTGATGGCCTTGCATGTGCATTTAAGATTGAATCGCATAATCACCCATCGGCAATTGAGCCTTATCAGGGAGCGGCAACTGGTGTTGGTGGTATACACCGCGATATTTTTACGATGGGAGCACGGCCAATAGCTGCTTTAAATTCATTGCGCTTCGGCGATCTTGATGAACCGCATACCCGGCATCTAATAAGGGGAGTGGTAAAAGGTATTGGAGATTATGGAAATTGTTTTGGTGTGCCAACGGTAGGTGGTGAAGTTTTTTTTAATCCCTGTTATAATCAAAATATCCTTGTAAATGCAATGTCTGCAGGTATTGTCCGCATTGGCGAGACCATTTCAGCATGCGCTGATGGGCCGGGTAATCCGGTTTTCATCGTAGGATCTGCAACGGGAAAGGATGGCATACATGGTGCTACGTTTGCAAGTGCTGACCTGACGGAAGATAGTGCGGAAGATTTACCTGCAGTCCAGGTAGGTGATCCATTCCAGGAGAAATTACTTTTGGAGGCCACGCTGGAAGTTATTGCATCAGGCGTTGTCGTGGGCATGCAGGATATGGGCGCAGCGGGCATTACCTGCTCGACGAGTGAAATGAGTGCCAAGTCAGAAACCGGGATGATCATTTGGTTAGACAAAGTGCCTACCCGGCAATCCAACATGCAGCCTTTTGAAATTCTGCTTTCAGAAAGCCAGGAGCGCATGTTAGTGGTATGTAAAAAAGGACGTGAGGAGGAGCTAACGCGAATTTTTGATAAATGGGACCTGGAATGTGCGTTAATTGGAGAAGTAACTGACACAGGCAGGCTACAGTACTATTTCCATGGCGATCTGGTTGCCGACGTGGATGCACATTCGCTTGTTTTGGGTGGAGGTGCACCCGTTTATGAGCGTTCCTTCTCGGAGCCCACCTACTTTATTGGGTTACAAACATTTGATATTTCATCTATTCCCCAGCCTAAGGATTATCTTGATGCTGCACGTAAGCTATGGACCAGCCCCAATCTCGCATCAAAACGATGGATCTATGAGCAGTATGACAATACTGTCCGGACCAATACCAGAACAACAAATGTGCAATCGGATGCTGCGGTAGTTCGTGTAAAAGGCACCGAGAAATCGTTGGTGTTAACTACAGACTGTAATCCTGCTTATGTATATGCAGATCCTTATAAAGGAGCCATGATTGCTGTGTGCGAAGCAGCCCGAAATATTGTTTGTGCTGGTGGAGAGCCAGTGGCAATAACCAATTGTCTAAATTTTGGAAACCCCTATAATACGGAGGTATACTGGCAATTTGTAATGGCTATCAAGGGGATGGGAGAAGCGTGTAGGAAATTGGAAACACCTATAACAGGAGGAAATGTAAGTTTTTACAATCAAACAGTTTTAAAAGACAAAACAGATCCTGTATTTCCCACTCCGACCATAGGGATGCTTGGGATCATGGATGATCCTGCCCATTTTATGACACTTGGCTTCAAGTCCGTCGGAGATGCTTTATTTCTAATCGGTCCTTGCAGAGAAGACCTTGGATCATCAGAATATATGCGCTGGGTGATCAAACGTGATATCTCACCTTGTCCAACTATTGAGCTTGATGAAGAGGTTCATTACCAAAAAGCAATACAAGCGCTCCTTCGCATGGGGATCGTTCAATCAGTACATGATGTATCTGACGGCGGTTTGTTTACTAACTTAACTGAATCGGCCATGGCATCAGATATGGGATTTGCCATTTCAACAGATAACAACATCAGAAAAGACGCATTTTTATTTGGCGAAAGTCAAAGTCGGTATGTGGTGAGCATACAACCTGAAAATGCCGAGTCCTTTTACCAATTCATTAAAGAATGGAATTTATTCAGTACTCATCTAGGTGAAGTAACTTCCGGGGAAATGTTAATTGATGGCGAATCGTTTGGGGAGATAGGTACCTGGTATGAGACACATCACCAGGTAATTGGACTCCGGATGGATGCTTCCTCACTTGTTGAAGAGAATCAATAACACTGAATTTCAACGCTTAGGGAAACGTTTTCGTCAAATATTCGTTCTTAGGAGAAATCAAAGGAATTCCTGATGCGATCCAATCATAATTCGTTCTGAACTAAGTACGTTAAAATATAACAATACTATGTCTTATTTGAAATCAAGCATTTTATTAGCCATTCTTTTTGTTACGTCAGTCATTTCGTGCCAACAGTTGGGCGGGAAACATCTGATTTCGGGTGAGATTAGCGGTGCAGAAAACCTTACCGTTTTTCTAGACCAAATTCAACCGGATGGAAGCTCAAAAGTCTTGCAAAAAGGAACTGTCAGTACTGAAGGTACCTTTGATTTGGAATCGGAAGAACCTTTTGGGCAAGGGATATATCGCCTGCGTATTGGCGAGAAGGTCATATTTTTTGCACTTGAAGGCGATGAGCGTCAGCTAAAGATAAATGGCCCTCTTGCTACAATGGATAAATTTATGGTCGAGGCTTCAGGTTCTGCTGTTGCAGAGGAATATATTTCAACATTAAAAAACCTTATCAATAATACATCTGGTTCTGAAGCTGACACCAAAGCTGCTGTGGAAGGAGTTAAACATCCGCTTGTCGCGATGCATATGGCGCAAATGATTTTTCGAAACGACCCGACTTATCTGGCCATGCACCAGAATATTTTTAAGCGGATGAATAAGGCTTATCCTGATTCGCCATATACCAAGCAATATGCCATATATGTTGCAAAAGTGGAGAAGACGGAATCGAGAGTATTGACAGCTGGCCCAGTTAAAGTGGGTGATCCGGCTCCGGACATCGTACTGCCAGGTCCGGATGGAACGATTTACAAGCTTTCCGATTTGAAAGGTAAAGTGGTGCTTTTAGATTTTTGGGCAAGCTGGTGCGGTCCTTGTCGTATGGAAAATCCCAATGTAGTTGCGATTTATAATAAATATAAAGAGAAAGGGTTTACTGTTTTTAGTGTTTCGCTTGATGGAATGGATGAGCGGACACTTGCCAAATTGGGTGGCGATCAGAAACTGATTGAAGAAAGGAAGGAACGGACCAAACAGCAATGGGTCCAGGCTATTGAAAAGGATAACCTTACTTGGAAATACCACGTGAGTGATTTGAAAAAATGGGATGCAGAACCAGCCCGAACCTATGGCGTATCCTCGATACCCAAAACCTTCCTCATTGATAAAGAGGGTAAGATTGCAGTAATTGAGACACGAGGCATTCTTGAAGCAGAGCTGCTTAAATTATTGTAATAAAGAATTTTGTATTTTTAAAAATAGGATTCCTGCAGCAATAGCCACATTCAAGGATTCGGCTCTGCTGCGGGAATTTTTCGTAATAGTAATAGGTGTTGATAGTAGCTTTGTGGCTGCAGATATACCACGGGATTCACTACCCAGAACTAAAATACCTTCATCAGGCGGCTGGAATGAAGTGATATCTGTTCCATTCATATCCGCGGCAAAAACCTTGATGCCTGGTCTTTGAGTTATGAATTCCTCTAGTGTACCATAAAAACAAGTTGTTCTAAAAATAGAACCCATTGCCGATTGAATCACTTTAGGATTGCTCCACTCTACTGAATCGGAGCTTAAAAGAATAGTTTGGAAACCAAACCAGTCGGCTGTTCGCAGGATTGTTCCCAGATTTCCCGGGTCACGTATACCATCGAGATAAATGAGCCATCGTTTTTTGAGGGACAATGCTTGGTTCCAATCGGGCATCCGGATTATGCACAGGATTCCGGGGGTGTTTGTTAACTGGCTGATTTTATCAAACTCAGGCTGCTTTAGATAATAAACCGGTATGTGATCTGGAAATCGAAGATCCTTAATGGGCGGAAGCCCTTCTTGAATGACAATCATTTCAATGAGATCTGGACACTCCATTATAGCTTCCCGCAGGATCTTTTCGCCTTCTGCTATGAATTTATGATACATTTGTCTATGCTTCCTGGTGCTCAGAGCCCGAAGTAGTTTTATTTGATTCTGTGACAGCATGAAGCAACTAGCATTTCCGCTAATATATGGTACTTCCGGCCGGCGATATATATATCCAGCCATGTTTTTATTTCTCCTGACATTATTGGCCAGCGGCTGTAGTGTTTACAAATACGTACCCGAAAGTCAAAAGTTGGTTGTAAAAAACAAAGTTGTCGTTACAGTTGAAACCAATGAAGAACCAGCTAAACCGATTGCTATCCAGCTCCAGAATTTGATCGAGCAAGCTCCAAACACCAAAGTCTTAGGTTTATTTCGAACGTATCTTTGGATTCACTATCGAAATAAAAAGGCAAATAAAGACAATCGTTATAGAAGATTCCTGGAATCTAATCTGGCTGAAAAGCCGGTTTATCTCGAGGCAAATATGCTCGATGACAATCTTGAAAATATGCTCATTTACCTTAAAAATCAAGGCTATTTTCAGGCAACGGGCACCTATGACGTTAAAATAGACGCTGTGCATCCAGTTGCTACAGTAACATATACACTTAGCCCCGGACATGCCATTCGTATAAAAACTGCTGATATACGGTCAGCTGACCCTTCGTTGAATCAGTGGTTGCCAGAATTGAATAAACGCAGTTCACTAAGGCCGGGAATGATCATTAAAAGTGAAACTTACAGCAAGGAAGTGAATCGGATAACGGATTTCCTAAGAAATAACGGGTATGCTTTTTTTTATCCCAATCAAATTTCACCTTTCCAGGTTGCCTCAGAGGATACGGCCCAACATATTGTCAATGTTTATATAGAACTTCTTTCCTCTGCAGATAAAAAAACCTCAACGTCATTAACTATCGGTGATGTTCTTGTCCAGACTGCATTAAAGGATAACCAACCCATGGGATATGACACAATTTACCAAGGGATTCATATTCAGGATGAAAAGAAGAAACCCTTTATCAACCCGGATGTCCTCTTCCGTGCAATGGATCTTAAGCCGGATTCTCTATATAAAGAGTCAAGATTTACCCGCACGAACCGAAGACTTTCTATGCTGGGCGTGTATCGTTTTGTAAACATCAGATCCCAACAAGATACATCAGGCAAGAGCGTGAACCTGGACATCCAGTTAACTCCTGCCAACCGTAGTGCTATCGAATTAGGTGCAGAGGCAAATAATACTACTGCTGTTGGTGACAACTCCAATGTGCTTGGGCTGGCTTTAAGCAGTTCGGTCAGTTCCAGAAATCTCTTCAGAAGGGCAATTCGAATGGAATTTACATTGGAACCGAGTGTTGAGACCAATTTGGATCCACTTCAAGTCAATGCGCTTAACGGGAATGCAAAAATGAAATTTCAATTTCCGTTTTTCGAGGATTATTTCTGGGTTTGGGAAAAGTCTAAACTGTCCAAATGGTATCCCCAATTATGGGATGATGCACGTAGCCAGGCCTCAGTAAGTTTTACCTACAATAATCTGTTGAATTTCTGGGAAACCCAATATATGAATGTAAATTATGGGTTTGAATACAACCCGACGCCTTCATTAAAAGTAACCTTGGATCATTTTCAAGCAGATTATTACCGCAATATCCTCAAAGATGGGTTCAAGGACAGTGCCCCAGAAGGTTCGGAGTTGGCTTTTCAGAATCAGTTTTTAACCGGATTCTTATTTAGAAGTATCAACGGCGTCTATAATGCCCCACCCAATCGGTATGGCGAAACCTGGGGTTTCAGGGGGGGATTTGAACAATCCGGCCTTGAGATTCTTGGATTGAATAGCATGGCCCGAATTTTTGACCCAAACACTCCTTTTTGGAAGGCGGGGGATATTCGATTTGCTAAATATCTTCGAGGAGAAGGTCAATGGACATATGCCCGAAACTTTGGCGGCGGTCGGGTTGGCGTAACACGCATAGGTGGCGGATTAATCGTACCATTGGCAGATAGTCCATCTAGTCCATATCTCAAGCAATTTGCCGTAGGCGGACCCTCCAGCATGCGCGGATGGCTCAATGGTCAGCTGGGCCCGGGAAGTTATAGAAATATAAATAAGGATCGGCCACCCTATTTTCAAAGAGGAGATTTACGGCTCGAAGCAAATATTGAATGGAGGCAAAAGATATTCTGGATACTTGAAGGCGCTATCTTTTTCGATGCGGGTAATGTATGGACACTTAAAGAGACAGATGAACAACCAGGTGGCGGCCTTCGTGATATGCACAAGGAATGGGCCCTTGCTGGTGGTGCAGGAATCCGACTCAATTTTAATTTTTTTGTAATAGTATATGATGTAGGAGCCAAATTGCGCTACCCCTACCAAGTCAATGGCTCATACTGGGCTAAGAAACCTGAACTGAACTTTCTTAATCTTTTGATCAATTATCCTTTTTAGGCTTGGTAGAAGATTTATACACTTTTTTTGTGCTTTCACCATCAAAATCTTTGAATAATGATTTACGACCATGCATTGAACAAATTGGACATACATAGGGATTGTGGCCTCTAGCTGGACAGTAGGACCTTCCAAAAAATATAATCTGAAGATGTAACTTATTCCAAAGTGATTCAGGAAAAAGCCGTTTGAGATCAGATTCAGTTTGAACCACGTTTTTTCCGTTGGAAAGTCCCCATCGGTATGCAAGACGATGGATGTGCGTGTCGACTGGAAATGCAGGTGCGCCGAAGGCTTGACTCATTACAACTGAGGCAGTTTTATGTCCTACGCCAGGTAAAGATTCCAAGGCATGAATTTCATTGGGCACATGACCATCATACTTTTCAAGGAGGATTTCAGAAAGTCGGTGGATGGCTTTGGATTTGGCAGGTGCTAAGCCACAGGGGCGAATGATGTCTTCAATTTGCGTGGCTGTAAGTTTTACAATTTCTGCTGGCGTCTTAGCTTTTGCCCAGAGGAGTGGCGTGATTTGATTTACTCTTTCATCTGTACACTGGGCAGATAGCAGTACGGCCACCAGCAAAGAAAAATTGTCTTCATGCTTCAATGGAATGGGTGTTTCAGGAAAGAGCTTTTCGAGTATATGGACAATATCCTGACATTTTTCCGCTTTATTCATTGGATAGAGATTGTAAAAAAGCCATGGTATCTGCGCCATCAGCATAATCCGTTAGGGACGGACACTGCGAGGAACCAGGTTTTAAAGTTTCCCAACCTGGGATGGATACTTTGGCAATGAGGCATTGAATGGAGGACCGATTGGATTCAAGACTTGACTGTAAGGCTGTATCTGAATCATAAAACTGGTAGTTTATTGTTCCTACTGGTGAATTATAAGATTCATTTTCTACTAGCAAGACCGTTTCCCCTTGATAAAAATCGACCTTATTTAATAATAGTATGGCGTACTGGTATTCATAATTATTGCAGTATTTATGGTGGTCCATAATCCATTTGTACTTATCTAATGCGCTCAAAAGGGGAACAAAATCATAACCATGAGGAACATATATCTTTGAAACATTCCGGCAGCCTAATCCAAAATAGGAGAAAATATCCTCTCCAAGCTGGTGAAGATCTTCGGGCAATTCACTTCCATTTAGTACAGCAATGCCACTTCTATTGGCTCTGATGAGGTGAGGATACTTTCCAAAATAGGCATTAAAATACCGGGCAGAGTTGTTACTACCCGTTGCGATGACCGCATCCAGGCCATGCAGCCGGTCTGTAATTTCCCAACTATTTGCAAATTGTGGGACCTGGGAAACCATCCAATCCAACAAATGTGGCATTAAGAGAGAATCTTTGTCAGACAGTTTGATCAATGCCTTGTGACCGGACAAAACCACACTAAGCAAATCATGAAAGCCTACTAAAGGGATATTGCCAGCCATTACCAAGCCGATTGTCTGAATATGATGTTGGTAAATGGGAATTGAATATAAAACAGCCCAATCTGTCAAAAGCCCTTTCTTAAGGAAATTTTCTCGTATTTGTTGTAAAGCCTTGCGATAGTTTTGAATAGTAAACCAACCATTTTGATGGCTTGATTTGAGCATGATATCTGTCAAGGCAGGTTCCTCTCTTTCAAGGTATTCGCCCAGTTGGACTAAAAGTTCTATCCGCTCCTTTAATGACAACATATGCCTTAACTGTTTGTATTTTTTTCTTCAATAAATCCATTCCATAGTTCCAGGACATTCTTGAAATCGGCTGGTAAGGGGCTCTCAAAATGAACAAATTGTTCAGTCGAAGGATGAATAAACCCTAACGTAGATGCATGAAGTGCTTGTCGAGGTAAAACTTCAAATGCTTTCTGCACAAAGTGTTTATACTTCGAATAAACAGTGCCTTTGATAATTTTATCACCTCCGTATTTGGCATCATTAAAAAGCGGATGCCCCAAATATTTCATGTGAACACGGATCTGATGGGTCCGACCAGTTTCTAATTGACATTCCAATAGACTAACATAATAAAACGATTTCAAAAGCCGGTAATGAGTAATTGCATGTTTGCCTCCATCACCATCGGGAAAAACGTCTTGTTTCTGTTTGATTTTAGTGTGTTTGCCGACAGGTACATTTACTGTTCCAGAATGGGGATCCGGCTCGCCCCACACTAAAGCAAGGTATTTCCGGCTAATGCTATGATCAAAAAACTGTCGCGCCAAGTGGCTCATAGCATATTCCGTTTTTGCAATTACGAGCAATCCTGAAGTGTCTTTGTCAATACGATGTACCAATCCTGGTCGATCGACTATAGCGCCTGGCATGACAGGAAGTTCGTGATGCTGGAAGTGATACGCCAGCGCATTAACAAGAGTGCCATCAAAATTGCTGATACCTGGATGTACCACCATGCCAGCTTTTTTATTTACTATCAAGAGCGTGTCATCTTCATATAGAATGTCAAGGGGCAAATCCTGAGCAATAACCTTCCCCAATCCCTCAAGCGTCCGAGGTAACACAACTTTAATGGCATCCCTGGGTTTAATGCGATAATTGGCTTTGATCTTTAGGTCATTGACCAAGACGGCCCCAGACTTTATGGCATTTTGAATCTTATTCCTTGTAGCCCGCTCCAGTCTGTCTGTCAAAAATTTGTCAATACGAAGTAAGCCCTGACCAGGATCAACTCTAATCTCAAATTCTTCATAAAATTCGTCCGCCTCTTCCAGGTCAGGTCTAATATCATCTGGTTCCTTCAACTTCTTTTTATATTTTTCGGCCCTAAAGTTACACCCGTCCTTATGAAAAGTGATTTCAACACCCTTTGTGTCCAAAAACTTGATGTACCACATAGCAACTCTACACAGCAGTTGCCCTTATATCTGAGCTCCTCTTTTGCTTTTGAACGAGTTGAAGATAGTATAGAAATCTTCGAAGGGAAAACCCCTGGTTATGTTTATAGCCGATACGGAAACCCAACCATTGATGCCGTTGCAAATCGATTAGCGGCCTTGGAAGGTTTTGGCTTGGCTCAAGAAGCTACGGCGTTGTTAACCAGTTCTGGTATGGCAGCCATCCATGTTCTACTGCTGGGATTGATGCCGAAGGGGGGGAAAGTGTTAACTCAGGCAAACTTATATGGGGGAACAACTGAGCTCTTTGAAAAAGTAATGAGAGGCTTGGGTATCATCCCGATTTTTGAGAATCTGGATAATTTGGAGTATGTACGATCATTATTAATCACAGATCCGGAAATACGTGTATTGTACCTCGAAAGTCCCACCAATCCAACCTTGAATTGTCTCGACCTGGAAAACTTAAGTGTTTTAGCGAGGGAACATGGATGTAAAACCGTAGTAGACAACACCTTTTGCACGCCATATCTTCAGCGTCCACTATCTAAAGGTTGTGACTTTGTTATCCATTCGACGACCAAATATTTGAATGGTCATGGCACAGGTATAGCGGGAGCCATCATTGGTCTTGATAAAACAATTATGCTAAATCAGGTTTGGCAGGTCCTGAAACTAACTGGTGCTACTTGCAATCCATTTGATGCCTGGATGGTTGCAAATGGTATCCGGACATTGCCGTTGAGAATGGAACGGCATTGTTTGAATGCTACAAAATTGGCTTCATGGCTGGAAATGCATCCTAAAGTGACTCAAGTGAATTACCCGGGATTGACATCGCATAAAAGTCACCTCATCGCAAAAAAACAAATGAATGATTTTGGGGGAATGCTGAGTTTTGATGTAGGAGCTGATCGATCTGGTGCACTCGCCGTGATGAATAAACTTCGCATTGCCAGTATTGCTCCTACACTTGGCGATGTGGACACATTAATTTTACATCCTGCATCAAGCTCCCACATAAAAATCAACCCATCAGTAAGAACCACACAAGGCATAACTGAAGGTTTAATACGTGTTTCTGTAGGGATTGAGGCCAGTAGTGCCTTAATACAAGACTTCGATCAGGCCCTGTCTGTATTATAATTGGCCACGTTTTCCAAATTCGACAGCCGACAACTCAAGGATTTTACCTTGATGGATTGAAAAAGTGAGCATGGTACGCATAACATGAAACCCATGGTTGCCTGCTGCGCCTGGATTCATGTGCAAATGTTTCATCTTTTGATCCCGCATTACTTTTAAAATATGCGAATGTCCGCAGATTACCAGATCAGGTTTAAAATTCAGGATTTCAGATTTTATTCTACTATTATATCTCCCGGGGTATCCTCCTATATGTGTCATCAACACAGTAGTTTGTTCAATAGTGAAAAAGGCATTTTCCGGGTATTGTCGTCGTAGTTGTCCCCCATCTATATTTCCATATACTGCTCTTACGGGTGCAATGTTTTCAAGATCCTGAATCACTTGCATATTGCCAATGTCTCCAGCATGCCAAATTTCATTACAAGTTTTGGCTATTTCAATTATTTCTGCGCCCATATATCCGTGGGTATCGGAAAGTAAACCAATGCGGATCATGCTGGAATCTGGAGGATGATTTTCCCAAATTGAGCTCCTTGTGCCATTCGTTGAAAGGCTCTGGCCCCCTCATTCAATGGATAGACTTTATCGATGTTGGGTGCAAGTTGATGTTGGTTAATGAAAGCAAGCATTAGCTCAAAATCTTGTTTACTGCCCATTGTTGAACCGATGATTTGGAGTTGTTTCCAGAAAATAATTTGAGGAACCAATGGACCTGTAGGCCCCACAGTGCCACCATACAGCACAATACGACCACCTGGCTTTGCAAGTTTGATATAATCTGAAAGTGCGGGACCACTTGCTCCATCAATAACAAGATCAAATCCGCCAGCTTTTTTCGCCGCATCAGTCCATTGAATCTCCTTATAATTAAAACTACCGGCAGCACCCATTCGTTTTGACAGAGCTAATTTTTCATCACTACTAGAACTTACCCAAACTTCAGCACCGATGGCAAGTGCAAATTGAAATGCCCATAGCGCAACACCTCCTCCAATTCCTGTAATAAGAACGCGTTCAGCAGATTTTAATTGGCCTTGGGTGAATAAGGCACGGTAGGCTGTCACACCGGCCAGGGGTATAGCAGTGGCCTCTTCAAAGCTAAGATGGGGAGGCATAGGATATACCTGGTTTTGAGGAACATGGACACATTGGCTAAATGTTCCATTGTCAGGCATGCCCAAAATTTTGAAATCGGCGCTTTGAAATCGCTCATCATCCCCCCATTCCATGCCAGGATTGATGATTACAGGCTGATTATCCAGAAATCCAGCTCCGTCACTGCCGGGTATAATTGGATAGGTAAGACCTGCATAAAGTCCTTTTTGGATCCATATATCCCGATGGTTTATCGAAGCGGCTCTTAATTGAATAGCCACCCATCCCTCCGCGGGAGGAGGTAAATCAATATCTTCTATCGCAGGTACATTCTCTTTACCCTTAAGAATAAGTGCTAACATTTTACAAAGATAAGCAGCGTTTAGGCCTGATGATGGTTCTAGTAATCAATATTCAAGACCCCTAAAAATATGAAAAAGACAACAATCACTTTAAGTTTCTTCTTTTTGGTTTTTTTCTTTACAATGACTGGCTATGGTTATAGTATTGCGAAGCCAAACACTTCAGCGTGTGAGATTTATAATCTTGTTGTTGAAAAGGGTGATTGTACATCTGATACTACGTATACGTTAACCATCAATTTCCAATATGTAAATGTAGGTGGTGATGGTTTTGATTTGTGGGCTAATGGGCAGTTTTTTGGATATTATTTTTATAATCAATTACCTCTTACCATACCCAATTTTCCGAAAAGTGGAAATAACAACGATTGGATTGAGGTGTGTGACAATGACAATGAAAATTGTTGTCGCACTAAAGAATTTGATACGAAAGAATGTGAACAGCCAAATGATTGTAGCATTTCAGAGGTTCAGATTGAAAAAGGAGAATGTACTTCTGATTCAACTTATGAATTGACGCTTAATTTTCAATATGTCAATGTCCAGAGTGCTCTTTTTGACCTTTGGGTCAACGGAAGTTACTTTGATAACTACCAATATGCGGATCTACCCATCACAATTGTCGACTTTCCCAAAAGTGGAAATAGCCATGATTGGATCAAGATTTGTGACAACGATAATCCGTTCTGTTGTAAAATACATGAATTTTTATCTAAAGAATGTGGAAACAATGAAGAATGTGACATTAAAGAACTCATTGTTGAAGCCGGAGAATGCAATGAGGATGGATTTTTCTTTGTTGAAATCGATTTTATGGTTGAAAACCCTACAGGTGACGCATTCAAAGTCTTAGGCAATGGAATGAATCACGGCGAGTTCCAGTACAGTGATTTACCCATTACAATCGGCCCTTTGGCTGGAGATTGTAAAAAAGAATGGGAGTTTGTAGTAAAGGATATAGAGAATGCTGATTGTTTTGAAGTATTTGAATTAGGAAAGAAGTGCTGTGAAGAGTCGGAATGTCAAATAAGCGAATTAGGAATAGATGTTGGGGATTGCAATGAAGATGGCACCTATAAAATGTGGGTGAATTTTCAATTTACACCTGGCCAGAGTGATAGCTTTAAGGTGTATGCTAATGGGGCTTACTTTGGTATTTATCCTTACGCATTGCCTTTGTTCATTCCAAATTTTCCAAAATCAGGTGGAAACAATGACTGGATAAAGATTTGTGATAGTGAACATAATGAGTGTTGTGCGATTAAAGAGTTTGAATCTCCTGAATGCGAAGGCAATAATGATTGCATGATTAAAGAACTAAGTGTGGAGTATGAATGTGATGGAGAGGAAATATTCTATGTGCACATTAACTTTCTTCCAATCAATCCTGGTTCAAATGGTTTCAAAGTCAAAGGAAATGGTATCGTTTACGGCGAATATAACTATGCTGATTTACCAATAGTCATTGGGCCCTTAGATGCCAATTGTTCTACTGAATATGAATTTCTTATTCAGGACAAAGAATTTTTGGATTGTGAAAAAGTTTTTGAATTGGGCAAAGTTTGTTGTCAGGAAGAAGAATGTAAAATTCTTGAATTGGAAGTAGAGGTTGGTGAATGTACTACGGACTCTACCTATCAGATTATTATAAATTTTGGTTATCAGCAACCAGGGAATGATTATTTTGATCTTTGGTTAAATGGTGAATTTCATGGATATCATCTGCTAGCCAATTTGCCGCTCACTATCCCGGATTTCATGCCAAGCGGAAATTCAAAAGATAAAGTCAAAGTATGCATAAATGATGCACCAGACTGTTGTGCTGATATCTATTTTTTCCCACCCAATTGTCTTCTTTACCAGCCTGCTTACGCATATGCTTATACAGGAAAGGACAAACAAAAACAAAATGAAGACGTCGAAGTACAGGGTAAATCTTTGCGCATAAATCCAATTGGAATAACCATCAATTCACACCAGTACATTTTTGCACCTTCTGGTAATTGGGCAACTATTCAAGATATCCAAGTAGTAGATCTTACGGGCAGGATATTGGGCTCAAGGCAGGTGGAAAATGCACAGGATTTGGTGATTTTTACAAGTCCTGAAAATACACTAACCGGAATTTATTTCGTCCAAATCAAGACGGATAACAGATTGGAAACATTTAAAGTATTTCTAGGAAATTAAACATGTCGTTCAAAGTGGAATGTTGCCATGCTTTTTACGTGGCAACACATCTACTTTATTCTCGAGCATTTTGAAGCCTTTGATTAGTTTCCTACGTGTGTCTACAGGCTCAATGACTTCGTCAATGAAACCGCGATTCGCTGCCTTATAGGGATTCGCAAAAGTTGTATTGTATGCTGTTTCCATCTCGATCAATTTTGCGCCCTTGTCCGTTGCTTCGTCGATCTCTTTTTTGAAAATGATTTCAATCGCACCTTTAGCGCCCATGACGGCAATCTCTGCTGAGGGCCATGCAAAGTTGAGGTCTGCTCCTATATGCTTTGAATTCATAACATCATATGCCCCACCATATGCTTTTCGCGTAATAAGTGTTATTCTAGGCACGGAAGCTTCACTAAACGCATAGAGCAATTTAGCTCCGTTAGTTATAATAGCATTCCATTCCTGGTCTGTACCAGGCAGGAATCCGGGTACATCGACAAGAACAAGTAATGGAATATTAAAACAATCACAGAAGCGCACAAAACGAGCAGCTTTTTTGGAGCTTTTGACATCTAAGACTCCCGCCAGACTAGCAGGTTGATTACCCACAATACCAACGCTTTTACCCCCTAAACGGGCAAATCCAATTACTATATTGTCTGCATATTGTTCCTGCACCTCAAAAAATGATTGGTCATCCATTATTCCTTTGATGACATCTCTCATGTCATAAGGTTGATTTGGGTTTTCAGGTATAATTTCTTCAAGAACAGGTCGTTTTTCATCCTCAAGCACAAAAGGCAAATCAGGTACCTTTTCTTCACAGTTTTGAGGAATATAGGACAACAATTTTTTAATGGATTCCAAACAGTGGATATCATTCTCGGCGGTAAGGTGGGTGACCCCACTTTTTGAGGCGTGTGCCAATGCACCACCAAGTTCTTCACTACTTACACTTTCATTCGTTACTGTTTTCACTACGCTTGGACCAGTAACAAACATATATGAGCTCTCCTCAACCATAATGATAAAATCAGTCATAGCCGGTGAATAAACGGCGCCCCCTGCACAAGGCCCCATTATAGCTGAGATTTGTGGTATGACACCTGAAGACCGCACATTTCTGTAGAAAATATCGGCGTAGCCACCTAGCGAATTAACCCCTTCCTGAATTCTAGCCCCACCACTATCATTTAGGCCAATGAGTGGTGCACCATTTTTCATCGCTAAATCCATGATTTTACAGATTTTCTCCGCATGTGTTTCAGAGAGGGAGCCTCCAAATACGGTAAAATCCTGCGCAAATACATAAACCAATCGCCCATGTATAGTGCCATATCCTGTTATGACACCATCACCGTAGATCTTTTGTCGATCCATCCCAAACTCAACAGACCGGTGTGTGACAAACATTCCAATCTCTTCAAAAGAACCCTCATCAACCAGGAAATGGATTCTTTCTCTAGCTGTAAGTTTGCCTTTCTCATGTTGTTTGCTTATTCGATCCTCGCCTCCACCTAAAAGTGCGGTTTGTCTTTTGGTTCTAAGTAAAGCTAACTTTTCTTTCATGATAATTTATTTCAACTGAGCTGCTGCATTGCTATAGGCATCTGCATTCCGACCATCACCCATGGCTCGATAGATATTCGCAACTAATTCGTAAGCTCCCTTGAATTGGGGATTGTGCGTTACAGCTAACTTACCATAATCCAATGCATTAGTAAGATTTTGCCGCTGTAACTCCAAATTTGCCAGGTAGTAATAAGCGAAGAAGTTGTTGTCCTGTAGTTCAATAGCTTTTTCAAATGCTTTGATGGCAGGATCAATCTCATTTTTATTCAAATAGAATAAACCGTAATAATTGTAAGCTGTGATATTATCCGGATCAATTTCCAATATTTTATCAAGAGCAGCCTTACACTTATCTAATTGATTCGTATTCAGGTAACTAAATGCTAGTGCTCCCCAAGCTACTTCATCCTTTGGTACATTCGTTACGGTCCGCTCCAATAGCGGTATGGCTTCATCAAATCTGTTTTGCTTTTGCGCATTGACACCTTCATACGCTGCTTGATCAGCATTTTTTACAATGGCCAAAACCGGTGTTCCATTCACGTCGATGGTATGGATCGTATTTGGAGGAGGCCAACTACCCTGACGGATATAGGATCCATCCGTAAATCGAGACAAAAATAGTCCGTAATCCCAGGGTGCATCATGTCGTTGGCGGTACCTTACATAGACCGTTTTAACGGTGCCATCGTATTTACGGCAATATTTATCCAGTTGATATCCAAAATTAGAGGCTAGTGTCACATCATTAGGAATATCCTTTCCAATAAGACCTTCAGATTCCAGCCATTCAATGCCTTGTTTGACGGAAACACCCCAATAGTCTGTCTCGTATTCTCCAAGCGCACCTTTCACCCCGCCTTCGATTGGATTGAAATAAACGTATGAAATAAAAGGGTTTTTTATCAAGTGAAGTGCTGGATCCAAAGCAAGTAAACCTACTATCCCTAGTATAGCAGGCTTTAACCACCTAAAGTCAGGTTTTAAAGTGGCAAGGGTATATACTCCCAATGCAGCAAGCACAACTCCCACAGTGTATGGAAAAATCAAATGCCGCCACCCATCATATAAAGTTGATTGTTTGTAAATGACATAGACAAAAGGAAACAGAAAAGCAAAACCCAGTAAGAGGATCGGAATGGATCCGATTCGTTTCCACATTTGTCCGATTAATCCAAGACCGAAGATCCATCCAAGAAGGATGAATAAGGGAACGGTTACAAGAACCCATCTTGGTAAATAATCCCAAGGCAGACTTTGTGCAAATACCATATCTCCATTAAATAACAATCTGATATTTACCCCATAATTGGATAGTTCGGCGAGTGATTCCAGGATGTTTTTGTAAGGAGACTGCATGGCAAATGGCCAGAATAAAATAGTAATAATCAAACCCAATGACACTGGAACTAATCCATAAATCAGATACTGCTTGAGCTTCCTTCCTTCCTTGCTAAAACCACTCAAACCATACTGGCCTATAAAATGAAGGACAGCAAAGAGTCCAAAAATGGCAACTAAAATCAAACCACCCGCCCTTACGCCAAGGGCCATGCCAAGACCAACTGCTAAGCCAATCAATACATTCCAATTTGGTCTGGGCATGGACCGGAGCCAGGCAAAAAGGAAAAATATAGTCATAATATAACCTGTAGCAAAAGGTATATCTTTTGGATTCATCACACCATGACCAGTCAAACGCGGCGACAAAAATCCAAATAGAATGGCTATAATGGCTGCTTCCCAGCCCGCTAATAAACCAGCGGTAAGTCCAATAAATAAAAGGGCTCCCCACCCAAATAAAGCTGTAAAACTGTGTCTTACTTTATGGTAACCTTCTTGATCAGGTGAAGTAAATCCAAGCAATCGGTTAGTAAATCCACTGGTCACTTCAAAAAATCCACCATAGTAATGCATTTTTGTTTTGGGTAGATTAAGTGCTGTTGTATCCTTGCCACCTGTATCATACCAATTGATGAGCGCTTGTTCGTACTCATTTTGCATTTTATCATCACCATTGATGCCAGTGCCTTGGGCAGACCATTGCATCCAGATAAACATGAGGCCAGCCAGGGTCCAGAAGGACCATTTTAGTTTCTGACTTCCCAAAAAATAATTATCCATAGGCCAAAATGCTAACCAACCAATACCGGCTGGAGGAGCCGTTTTAGGAGGTGCCTTTCGAGGTTTGATTGGATTTGGTTTGGATGTGGCCACAGTGAATTACTTTTTATAGGAATTTACAGACTCAATTATTCGATCAACCTCTTGTGTGGTCAACTCAGCAAACATTGGGAGTGAAACGCAATGTGTCGCCAGATACTCACTCTTTGGCAATTGACCTTTATGATAATTCAAATGAGCGTAAGCATTTTGAAGATGACAAGGTACCGGATAGTGGAGTGCAGACTGTATTCCAGATTTGTCCAAATGGCCTATGAGATTATCTCGTTCCGAAGCGGTGACGACAAATAAATGCCAAACTGGTTCACTTTCAGGCAACACTTTTGGTAACCTAATGTGTTCGTTCGAAATTTCAGTGATGTAGCGATTTGCAATTTCTTTTCGCTTGTTATTCCAATTGTCGAGATATTGCAATTTTACTTTTAGGACCACAGCTTGCAAACCATCCATACGCATATTGAACCCGAGTTCTTCGTGGTAATAACGCTTGTCTGCTCCATGATTTCGGAGACGGTAGATATGATCGATGAGGGATTTATCATCCGTAGTAACACCTCCACCTTCACCATAAGCACCCAGGTTTTTGCCAGGATAAAAGCTGAAAGCGGCAATGTCGCCATGTCCCCCCACTCGCTTTCCTAAATACCGGGCACCATGTGCTTGAGCGGCATCTTCAATAAGATAGATATGATTTTTTTGAGCAATGGCTTTCAGCACATCCAACTTGCAAGGTTGGCCATACAAATGAACCGCAGCAATTGCTTTGGTCCTTGTTGTAATAGCAGCTTCAACAGCTTCCGGGTCAATATTCCAATATTCATCACAATCTACAAATACCGGTATTGCTCCGCAATAGGAAATACCCCAAGCCGTGGCAATAAAAGTGTTACCAGGTAATATGACCTCATCACCAGGCCCTATTCCCAACGCTAACATGGCTAGATGTAAGGCACTGGTTCCCGTATTTAGCCCTGCAGCAAAATTTGTTTGACAATATACTGCGAAATCATGCTCAAATTCGGTTACAAAAGGACCGCCCGCAAAGGCAGTTTTTTCCAATACTTTGTCCCATCCGGCCTTTACTTCATCCGCTATTCCCAAGTATTGTCTGTGTAAATCTAAAAAAGGTATTGTTTCCATTTGTTTAGTTATTCTTCAATGATTCTTATGATTCGGGCAGGGTTACCTGCCACAATAGCTTTTTCAGGGACGTCTTTAGTCACTACACTACCGGCTCCAATCATTGCACCAGCACCTATTCGTACACCACCCATGATTGTAGCGCTTGTCCCAATCGATACACCATTTTCAATAATGGTTTCGACACAGTGCCAGTCAGCTTCTGTTTGAAGACTGCCATCCGGATTAGCAGCTCGAGGATAAATATCATTAATAAAGGAGACATTATGTCCTACAAAAACGCCATCTCCTATTGACACCCCTTCGCAGATGAAGGTATGGCTGGAGATTTTTGAGTTTTTGCCTATCGAGGCCCCTTTTTGGATCTCTACAAAAGCGCCGATTTTTGATCCATCACCTATGCTGCATCCATAGGCGTTTACAAAATCAAAAATTCTCACCTCCTTTCCAACACGCACATTTTTTAAGTTTTGTCGCGCTGAATCAACATTAATGATTTCCATAAGTATATCCTGCTATAAATGAATTTCTTTGCCTCTTTCACTCAACGATTTATCGGCGGCTTCAAGGATTTCGACAACTTCTAACCCGCTAAGATAATCGGATACTGGATGAGTACCCTTTATGATGGCATCCCTAAAATCCAAGGCCATTTGAGCTAATGCTTCATATTGAGGGATCTTTGGAATCAAAATATCACCAGTTCGATAGTCTACTAATATCCTATCTCTGTCTGATTGAGGAAGGATAGTGTAGCCTTTATCATAAATTTTAATCTTTTCCGTTGTTTCGAGATCGTTAAACACAATCATTTTTTCGTCACCACCAACTAGCATTTGCCGGATTTTAACTGGTGAAACCCAGGAACAATTAAAATGGGCTATTCGATTATCCGGATAAAATAAGGTCAGATAGGCTATATTTTCAAGTTTGTTGTCTGTATGACTAACTCCTACGGCCTGGACGCCCAGTGGTTTTTCCTGAAATAGATGACGGCAGATGGATATGTCATGCGGCGCGAGGTCCCAAAGTACATTAACATCGGTTTGAAAAAGGCCAAGATTGATTCGGGTGCTATCAAGATATTGTAGTTGCCCAAGTGATCCTTGATCAAGATAATCCTTGATAAATCGCACAGAGGGTGTGTATAGATAAGTGTGATCAACCATCAAAATCTTGTTAGCAGATGTTGCCAGTTCTATTAGTTGTTCTGCTTCGTTGCGGGATGAACACATAGGTTTTTCCAACAGGACATGCTTCCCTGCAGCAAATGCCTGCTTTGCCAATTGAAAATGGGTGTGAACAGGGGTGGCAATAATAACAGCGTCAACAGCAAGATCTGTAAGGATATCCGTATAATCGGTCGTAGTTTTTATTTGAGGATACAGGTTTTGTACTTTTTCTAATCTGGACTTATCCAAATCAAGTACCCAGGTTACCGAACAATCAGGTGTCAGGTTGAAATTACGAACAAGATTTGGCCCCCAATATCCAAAGCCAATAATTGCCACTTTTATCATAGGGAAAAATATTTGTGTTTGTTAAGTCGAAAAGCACTTACGGCAATAAATAACTTAAATAAGTCTTTGATTACCAATAAAATACTTTTAAATGATGCGCCTTTGCTTGAACCATGTGTGCGGGGTAAATAGGTGGATTTTATCTCTGTGCAGCGGATGCCAAGTACATTAAGCTTTGCACAAATTTCACTTTCAATGGCTGAGCTGTGTAAACGCAAGTCAATCTGTTTGAGTACTGATGATTTGTAAACTTTAACCCAATTTACATCGCGCAATTTTAAACCCAATACAAGTTGGTTAAAAAGCTTATTCATCCATGATAGTATATTTCGAAAGGCACTGTATGTCTGATTCTCTTGCCTGTAGAAAGAAAGAAAAGTTTTTTGATCCACTTCTTTATATGGAATTAGTTCCTGAATGTCAAACTGGCCATCGCCGGGAATAAATACGACATTCTCGTGGCTTGCATTAAAATAGATACTTCTTATTCCTTCGCCTATGCCCAAATTAGTGTTATGGTATATTGGTTTAACTCGAGAATCCGTAGCAGCAAGTGCTTGGATTATTTCTGGGGTTTTGTCCTTACTTCCATCATCTACAAGCAAGATCTCCCAATTGTTGAGTTCCCAGGTGTGGAAGAGATGAAGCACCTTTCCAAAAACGGTACGTAATGAGCCCTCCTCGTTATAACATAGTATGCCCACGGACCAAGATTGCATAACAGTGTTTCTAAAACTAAAAGATGAACAAGCCAACTTATCTATCTTTAGAAGATCTTTATAAGGGCTTTCTAAAAGGCGACAAGATAGGAATTCTTTCTTCCATGCCCTAAGTCCTTACATTTACACTTTGAATACAAGCAGCTGTGGAAGATCATACAATTATAGAAGGAAGACTCGCCCAAAGAGTGGTTCGGATGGGCGAATCAGAAACACTCAAGATGGCCCAAAAAGCTAGAGAGCTGAGTGCTCTTGGTCATAAAGTCATTAATCTTAGTCTTGGCGAACCTGATTTTGAAACACCTAAACACATTCGTGATGCAGCGGTAAAAGCGCTGGATGACGGATTTACCAAATATACCCCCGTTCCGGGTTTGCAGGTTTTGCGTGATGCTATTAGAGACAAGTTCCAAAGAGATAATCATTTATCGTTCACCAGCAATCAGATTGTGGTGTCCAATGGGGCAAAACAATCTTTGGCAAATGTCATGTTGGCTTTATTAGAGGAAGGTGATGAAGTTATTGTATTTACCCCCTATTGGGTCTCATATTACGAAATGATCCGACTGACAGGTGCGGAACCGATATTTTTATCGGCTGGTATAAATCAAGATTTCAAAGTGACACCGGGTCAGCTTCTGGCTGCGCTGAACCGTCGTACTCGAATGGTTTTGTTTTCATCACCCTGCAACCCCACAGGAGCAGTTTACAGTCAAAACGAGCTCGAAGCATTAGCTGAAGTGCTAAAAGATCATCCACAAATAATAGTGGTCAGTGATGAAATCTACGAGTATATCAATTTTACTGGCAACCACTTCTCAATCGGATCTATCCCCCACATGCAGGATCGGACGGTGACGGTGAATGGATTTGCAAAAGGTTTCGCTATGACAGGATGGCGTCTTGGTTATATGGGCGCCCCGCAATGGATTGCTTCTGCATGCAGCAAAATCCAAGGTCAGTTTACTTCTGGAGCAAATTCGTTTGGGCAAGTTGCTGGGGCACATGCACTAAATAGTAGTCTTGAGGCTACTAATGCCATGAGGGACCAGTTTAAAAAACGCCGTGATTTGTTAGCTAATCGCTTATCCAAAATGGAAGGTTGGTTGGTGAATATTCCTGAAGGCGCCTTTTACTTGTTCCCGGATATCTCTACCTTTTTTGGAAAAACAGGCCCGGATGGGATTATTCGTAATGCAGATGATTTTACTGATTTATTGCTTGACCATGCCTTTGTGGCATTGGTTTCAGGGGGAGCCTTTGGTGCTCCAAAGTGTATACGAATTTCTTATGCCGCTTCGGAAAGTGATTTGATGGAAGCATGTGATCGTATTGAAAATGTGATGTTACTGATCAAATAACAATTCGTTGCAGTCTGAGAGATGACCGAATGTAGCCCCACATTTCATATTAATATTTTATTGCAATATAACAATCATTATTTCTGATTGTTATGCTCCCAATTGTAGGATTTATGAAAAATTTTTTACTTGATATGAACGCGCCTAAGGCACCTATTCGTTCTAAGGTTTTAGAAATCCATGGCGATCAACGTATTGATCCTTATTTCTGGCTCAATGACCGAAATGATCCGGAAGTCATTGCCTACCTGGATGCAGAAAATGAATACAGGGAGCAAGTCATGGCTTCACTCAAACCTCTGGAGGATAAGCTTTTTAATGAGATAGTAGGCAGGATCAAACAAACAGATATGTCTGTTCCATATAAGCAAAATGGATACTGGTATCTGACCCAATTAACTGAAGGCCATGAATACCCTGTATATCTTAGGAGAAAAGATGACCTAAATGCTGTGGATGAAATCTTGTTGGATGTGAACCGGTTGGCCCAATCGTATGCCTACTATCATGTTCAAAGTCTTTCAGTCAGTAAAAATAATGAATGGTTGGCGTATGGAGAAGACACAGTTAGCCGAAGGATTTATTCTATCAGATTTAGGAATTTAATCACGGGTGAAATTCTCGAAGAGTGTATTCCGGGGACAACAGGGCAACCTGTATGGGCAAATGACAATCTGACTGTATTTTACACAACCAAGGATGAAACACTTAGGGCTTTTAAAGTCTTTAAACACAAACTTGGAACTTCCCCGGACAAAGATGTACTTGTTTATCATGAGGAGGATGAGACTTTTAACACCTATATATATAAGACCCGTTCCAAAGAATTTCTGATGATCGGTTCGCATCAAACGGTATCGTCTGAGTTTAGATTTGTTCGGGCAGACACACCCGATGAACCTTTCCAACTGGTGCAGTCCCGAATGAGGGATCTTGAATATACTGTCGATCACTACCATGATCACTTTTATATTAGGACAAATTGGCAAGCCAAAAATTTCCAACTCGTTTCAACACCGGTCAGTCACCCAGACATGACCCATTGGAAAACTATCATACCCAACAGACCGGATGTATTATTTGAAGGGCTAACACTGTTTAAACATTTCATGGTGCTTGAAGAACGCATAAATGGTATCAACACCCTCCGGGTTCGCCAGTGGGACGGTGGGAATGACCACTACATTGAATTTGGGGAAGAAGCATATGTGGCTAGTGCAGGTATAAATCCTGATTTAGATGCTGAGGTTATGAGAATTGGCTACACTTCTCCCACTACCCCTAATTCTACATTTGAGTATGCCATGGGAGCAAGGACACTTAAACTTTTGAAACAAGAAGAAGTTGTAGGAGTTTTCGACAAAGAACATTACGTCTCTGAACGTCATTTTGCTTTATCATCTGATGGCTCAAAAATTCCTATTTCACTGGTATATAAAAAGGGGTTTTTACAAAATGGGCAACAGCCCCTTTTACTTTATGGTTATGGTTCCTATGGTTTTAGCATAGAGCCTTATTTCAGTTCACCTAGGTTGAGTCTCCTGGACAGAGGCTTTACTTTTGCCATTGCACACATCAGAGGTGGAGAAGAGATGGGCCGAATATGGTATGAAGAGGGCAAGTTACTTAACAAAAAAAACACGTTTACTGACTTTATTGATTGTGCTCAATACCTCATTGATAAAAACTATACAAATCCTCAAAATTTATTTGCACTGGGCGGAAGTGCTGGTGGACTTTTAATCGGGGCAGTGATCAATATGCGGCCCGATTTGTGGCGTGGGGTAATTGCAGCCGTTCCTTTTGTAGATGTTGTTACAACTATGTTAGACACATCCATTCCATTGACCACCGGCGAATTTGATGAATGGGGCAATCCCATTGACCCAGTCTTTTATGAGTACATGAAGTCTTACTCCCCATATGATAATGTGGCAAGGAAGGACTATCCAGCTATGCTGGTTACCACAGGGTTACATGATAGCCAGGTCCAATACTGGGAGCCAGCGAAATGGGTCGCTAAACTACGGGTATATAAAACAGATGCCAATCCATTGCTTTTCTTTTGTAATATGGAGACGGGCCACGGGGGAGCTAGTGGGAGATTTCAAAGACACAAGGAAACAGCCATGGAGTATGCCTTTTTATTAGGCTTACTCGGAATTAAGGAATAAACCTTTTAGGAAAAAGTAGATTTCTTACGTTGAAACAACATGGTTTAATTTGACAAAAAAAAGGCCCCTGTGGTACACAGGGGCCTTAATCGTTAAAGGTGGTTACCTAAATTTTACTGAATGATCAGTCGTTGAACCATTCTTCCATCATTAGTACGAATATCCAATAAGTAATTACCAGATGGTAATTGACCCAATGGAAGCCACTCCTTGAATACTTGACCTGAAGCTTGTTTGAAGTAAACTTCGTTGCCAAGAATATTCATTATTCGAATCTGAATATTTTCCGTTTGGGCAAAACGCAACTCAACAAGTACTGATGTGGTAGCTGGATTTGGAGATACTGACCAGGATGTCAAGGAAGTAATCGTTTGTACCCCTGAAATCTCATCTACACGGAATTCTTCAACCCATGAACAATTATTGACATCGGTCAAAGTCACCTGATATTCACCAGGAGACAAGTTTTGGATAGTCTCGCCTTGTCCACCATTACTCCAGGAGAAAGTATAAGGAGCTGTACCACCAGCTGGAATAGCACTTGCACTACCATTATTTTTGCCAGGCTGGGCATTAATAACTGTCAGCGCAGCTTGTAGTAAATCAGGTTGAGTAAGATTGATTGTCATCGCATCGGTGCAACCATTTGGATCAGTTGTCACCACAGAGTAGGAGCCAGCAATAAGATTATTCGCTACACTATTGTTAAGAAGTGAATCGTGTGACCATACAAAATTTAGACTTCCTCCAGAGGAGGATGTATTCAGTGCAATAGCACCATTCGATCCACCAAAACAAGGAATAGCCGAGATAATCGCTTCATCAATATTAACCAGGAATTGGTATCCTACAACAATATCTTTTAATACAGTCACTTCATTGTTCGAATCCGTAACCGTCACGCTATAAGTGCCAGGAGGAATTTCTGCCAAATTTTGAGTGTTCTGTCCGCTGCTCCAACTATATGTGTAACCTGGAGCACCTCCAGAGACAGTAATCTCAATCCCTCCATTAGAACCATGGTTACAAGTGGACAGTGTAACTGCTGAAACTGAAACAGAGATGGAACCTGCTTGAACAACAACATTTGAACAAGTTGTGTCAGAACCACAAGCATTCGTAACGATAAGGCAGACCTCATATTCTCCCTCGTTAACATAATTATTTGTAGGATTTTGAGCAGAGGAAGTATTGCCATCTCCAAAACTCCATGCATAAGTTGATGGGTTGCCTGAAACAATACTGGTAAATTCTACCAAAAGATTAGTTGCAACAAAGGAGTAATCACCCGTTGGATGCATGAAGTTTGGATTGATCGTTACTAAGGCAGTATCGCGACCAACACAACCATTACCTATATTTGAAACAGCAAGTTCATAAGTGCCAGCTTCATCAACGATAGGTGTTGGAGTACTTGCTCCACTTAAAATATTACCGTCTTGCGTTGTCCATAGAAAAGTAAAACCATTTCCCTGTTGGCTGTTTATGCCATTTAGGGTATCTTGCGTAAGGACACAGTCAAGCATTTTATCTTCACCTGCATCTGTAAATGGTTTTACCTTATCCTCATCTACATTTGTTTCATCCGATGAAAAACATCCTGTAGCAAAAAATGTAACTAGCAAAACATAATCTCCAGGTTGATCAACAACAGGAGTGAGTGTGTTTGCTCCGGAAACAATATGACCATTTACGGTTGTCCACTGGTAATGAGCTCCAAAGTTTTCTGAAAGCGTCCCGTCAATTGTAAATTGGGGGTCTTTACAAGTAACAGCTCCATCAACCCCTGCATTAGCGACGGGTAAAGGATTTACATTAACAACATAATCTCTTTCTTCGAAGCACCCGCTTGCATCAGTTACAACAACAGAGTAAGTGCCGGCAGAAAGATCAGTTATGTCTTCACTTGTGTCACCGTTGCTCCATAAATAGGAGAATCCACCAGAGCCGCCGTCAGCTGATATGTCAATGGACCCATCACCATATCCTGGACAAGTCTCTTTTGTTATGCCATCATTATTCACATTTATAGCATCCGGTTGATCAATAACGAAATCTGCTGTTTCAACTGAAATGCCATTTTTTTCTTTAATCTCACAGGAATAGGTTCCGGCAGGAACATTTGTAAGGTCTTGGGTGCCCTGATTGTTACTCCATGTATATTGGTATGGTGCGGTTCCATTTACTGGAGATATGTCTACGCCACCATCATTTTCTCCATTGCAGCTAACATCCGTGATACTATTTAGTAAGTAGGTTGTCATAGCACAGCTGGAAACATACTCATAATGACCATCTGTCGAACGTTGTCCTGCTTCATATACCTTCCTTGAAACTGGACAGATGGAATAAATCGTTGGATAATAAGTTATTTGGTAATTTGAAGCAATACTTGCGTTCGCCCATGTTAAATCTGTAATTGGGAAGTTGGTCCCATTTACCCAGTTGCCCTGAGTGCCTCCCACACAACCTGTGGGGCCATAAAGACATGCTGTATTGGTTGACGGGTCTGCCTCAATAAAAATGACAAAGACTTCATCAGTACCATTAGGTCCTTTCTGATCCCAAAGATTTTTTAGATGGTTGCCATTGTGATAATTCCAGCATGGCCCACACCATGTAGCCGAAAATTCAAGGTAGACTACATAACCTTCATCAAGAAGATCAAAAAGGTTCCAATCCTGGCCGTTAAGATCAGTGACAGTAAAGTCAACTGCTGGGCTACCATTAGGAAGAACTGCCCGGGCGGTCTGAATGCACATGGCTAAAACAAAAACTAAACTGAATCGTAAGAGTGTTTTCATACAAAATGGATGTTTTGGAGTTTTATATTAAAAAACAACGGTTAAAAATAGGTTAATTTATCTTACAATGCTATATTGCAATGTTGTTTAGTGCGAAAAAAGTACAAATTGGACACAATTTTACAGGATTGAACCGGAATTTTTAAGAAATGATCAAATACTACGTAGCAGCGACCAGTCAACATGTGGGAAAAACAACCTCAACACTAGGTTTAGTCAAAGCTTTCAAAAGTCAGGGATTCCATGTGGGTTACTGCAAACCAGTGGGTCAAAAGGCATTAGGTTGGAGAAACGATTATGCAGATAAAGATGCCGTTCTTTTTGCTCAGAGTATGGATTTTAATCTGGATTCAACGATTCATAGTCCTGTGATCCTTGGTCCCGGTGCAACTACAGATTTTATAGATCATCCTGAAAAATACAATTATAGGGAAAGGATATTACATGCATCATCAGTATTGGAAAGCCAATATGAAGCAGTTATTTATGAAGGGACCGGCCATCCAGGTGTCGGTAGTGTGGTAGACCTTTCAAATGCTGCCGTTGCTCGTCTACTGAATGCTGAGGTTATTTTGATCGTCGAAGGAGGTATAGGTAGTACAATCGATGAAATTGTGATGAGTTCAGCCTTATTTAATCAGGAAGGTGTACCTATTGCAGGATATATTATCAATAAGGTACAACCTGACAAACTCACGAAGATAAAAAGCTACCTTGAGCGTAAGTTAGGTTCTAAGGGTCCACCTATTTTGGGCTATCTGCCTTATGATAAAAGTTTGGCAAACCCTATTATGGATACGATTTCCCATGCAGTAAAAGGTGAGGTTTTGTATAATCCGGATGCAATGGACAACAGGGTAGAAAACACCATTGCGGGTTCTTTACTCGATGTGAATGAAATAGGAGCCATGAGTAATATACTATTGGTTTCCAGCAGCAATCGTATGCCGGATACCCTCCGGAAAGTAATGGGGATTCACGATATATTGAATAATCCTAAATGCCCCCTTTCAGGCATTATAATAACTGGCGATGGCACACAGGCGTCTGAAGTTGACATTCCACAGGATATTGAAGATTACATTCTCAGTCATCGTATTCCGGTGGTAAGCACCTTGTATGACACCTACGGCTCAGCAGTAAAAATCAATCGAATAGAAGTTAAAATTAATACCAGAACGCCTTGGAAAGTCAATCTTGCGGAAGAAATGATTAGGAAACATGTAAATCTTCAAAGATTGCTTTCCGTGCCCTGGAGTGTAAAAACTACTTCTGTTTGAATTTCCTATCCTATGATGGCTTGAATAAGCAATTTTGCCGTTATTCTAACAGATGATAGCATCAAACGTTTAGTTGTTGTTATTGCAAATATGTATAATATATATTGATTTGATTATCAATGAATAATTGGATCGTTTCCTGCAAAGAAGAACCATTGCCAACAAATACCACTGAGACAAAGTAGCTTGTTGTTAACAATTAAATAACAAAATTATAATTGAGGATAGGGGTGCCAGCAATTTTCAGGGTCTAACTATTAAATAAGCAGCCATGGATACGCAAGAAAGAATCTCAGCACTCAGACAATTTCCATTTTTCAACACATTGACCGATACTGTCCTGAAAGAAATTGCGACGCAATCAAAAGTCCTTATAAAATCGAAATTTCAATACCTGTATGTGCCAGGGGATCAATCCAGTGAAGTATTTTTTCTTCTGGCCGGAAGTGTAAAAATAGGCGTATACTCTGATGAACACAAAGAAAGTGTCAGAGACATTTTGCATCCCCTTGCACTGTTTGGCGAACTCAGCCTGATGGGCGAAGATTTGCGGGAAGGATTTGCAATGACCATGGCAGAGGACACCAAACTATTGGCCTTGGATGCAGATGTAATGTTACAGGCTATGATTCATAACCTGCAATTACATATGCTGATCATGCAGGCATTCGGTAAACGATTGAGGCATGCTGAACATAGAGCTGAAGACCTGATCCACAAAGATGCCCGTACCCGAATTATCGAATTTTTGAAAAACACAGTCCTTGAGCGAGGCCGAAAGGTTGGATATGAATTTTACCTCAAACATGGACTGACACAACAGGATATTGCGAGCATTACAGGAACTTCTCGCCAAACGGTTACACTTGTCCTCAATGAACTTAAAAAATCCAACTGTATCCATTTCACTCGCAACAGTATTCTTGTAAGAGACTTCATAAAATTAGAAACCTACGTTTCATAAATCAAATGGGATATGTACCTTTGCAGCCGCTCCGGGAGGAGTGGCAGAGTGGTTGAATGCATCGGTCTTGAAAACCGACGTGGGCGAAAGTCCATCGGGGGTTCGAATCCCTCCTCCTCCGCCAGCACAATAAAGGCCACCCATCGGGCGGCCTTTTGTGTTTCTAATGCTTTGATACAGTATTTAATAAAAGGTGGATAAGGGGTCTGTTTCAAAGGAAAAATTACCACTCTTTAAAGACTCGTGATGTTGCAAAGGATAATTAAATGATGATCTATCTCTACAACACCCTAAAGCCCGATAGTTATATTTAACTGCTTAGCCTTAAGGTTTAATTATACTTGAACTTCTCTTTACTTCATATTAAACGTGTTCTTACCTTACGTTAGAAAGAATAATCAAGAGTAGTGACAGTAGGTTATTCACCCATAAACTGCGAAAACCTGTTCCAAACAGGATCTCTGGGAAGGTCGCCAGTGATTTTAACCATTTCCTGCTTGACCGGATGAATAAATTCTAAGGAATAGCTGTGTAGATATATTCCGTCAAAATCAGGTTTTATTGCAGAACCATACTTTAAATCGCATCTTATTGGCCATCCTGCTGCAGCCAATTGCGCTCTGATTTGGTGAGGTCGACCCGTATCTGGATTGACACGGAGCAATATTAGATGATCCATTTCAGCTATGAGTTCGTATGAAAGTTCCGCTTTTTTAGCATCCGGATGTCGCCGGCTTACCCCTGGTAGTACTTTTACAGGTTGGCCTTGGCCCTGTTTGTCAATAAAATGAGTTAAGTCACCTTTTAATGGTTCGGGACGGTTAGTTACAATAGCGTAATAGGTTTTTTTAATTTCCCGGTTTCTGAATAGTTCCTGTACCCGTGAAAGCGCCTTGCTGGTGCGTGCAAATAGACAAACTCCACTTACTGGCCTGTCCAATCGATGGCAAGGCGTTAAAAAAACATTTCCAGGTTTGTCATATTGACTTTTTAAATACGACTTCCCCCATTCTTCAAGCGTTCTATCGCCCGTAATATCTGCATGAACCAGCATTCCATTTGGTTTGTTTAAGGCAAGCAGGTGATTATCTTCGTACACAATTTGTGGAGAAACCGACATTTTTTTCATAATCAAACGCTTATTCATGCAACTGGCAATCGGTTTTTCACCTTGCCCAAATGATACCTTTATATTTCATGCCATGCTTTCTGGCCTGGTGGAAGGACCAAAGGTACAATGGCAGCCGCATTTGGAAGATGTTGAATCACTCAACGAACATGCTTTGTTAGGATTGTATCCTGTAACAAAGTTATCCTATCACGCATATGCTTATGCCTCAGGGAAGTACCAACTATTGGATTCAGGAAGCGCTTTGGGATTTGGCTGTGGGCCCCTGTTGATTTCAAAACAAAATATGGAGCTTACAGATTTTGTTCATTCCAAAGTTGCTATTCCCGGTAAATTGACGACTGCCCATTTTTTACTCAATCTGGCATTTCCCAACATTACTGACAAAGTTTTCATGCCTTTCTATCAAATTGAGGAAGCTATTCTGTCAGGTACTGTGGATGCCGGTGTCATCATCCATGAGAATCGATTTACATATGCTGCTAAAGGTTTAAAACTTATTGAAGATTTGGGTGCATTCTGGGAAAAGTCAACAGGATCACCCATACCATTGGGTGGTATTGCTGTTCGTAGAGATTTGCCCATGAAATTAAAGCTGGAAATCAACACATCACTTGCCGCATCAGTTCGTTACGCTCATCAAAATCCAGACCGTTCGGCTGCTTATGTTGCGTTGCATGCTCAAGAGATGGATCCAGATGTAAGGAATCAACATATCACCTTGTATGTGAATCATTTTTCTGAAAATCTGGGAATAGATGGTCGCATGGCAATTGCCAGTATGTATAGGGAAGCAGTAGCCAAGGGAATCATAGCATATGAACCCGAGGATATGTTTTTAAATGATATAATATTTTAATATGTTGGCATAAATATTGCATATTTTCATAATGTGTAAGTTTTGGGTTTAGTAACCCTTCGTCTATTAAAGAAGCTCGTGAAACGTCACGGGCTTTTTTTATTTACTTAATATGCGGCCATTGAAGTGGTTAATAGAACCAAGGGTATTAACTTCGCGGTCTTATTAAAATCAAATATTCGAACAATGATCATTGGCGTACCAAAGGAAATCAAGAGTAATGAAAATCGTGTTGCCCTTACCCCGGCAGGCGCACTTGAGCTGACCAAACGTGGGCACAAGGTATATGTACAATCCACCGCAGGGTTTAGTTCCGGATTTGCTGACGAGGTTTACATAGGTGCAGGTGCTGTAATCTTACCTACTATTGAGGAGGTTTATGGTATTGCAGAAATGATCATTAAGGTAAAGGAACCCATTGCATCAGAGTATCCACTTATCCGTGAAGGACAATTGGTCTTTACCTACTTTCACTTTGCGTCCTACGAGCCATTAACTAAGGCAATGATTCAGAGCAAAGCCGTTTGTTTGGCTTATGAGACCGTTGAGTTGCCTGATCGTAGCTTGCCACTTTTAGTTCCTATGTCAGAAGTTGCCGGTCGGATGGCCATACAGGAAGGTGCTAAATATCTGGAAAAACCTGTTCAAGGAAGGGGTATCCTGCTCGGTGGCGTACCGGGGGTACCTCCTGCGAAAGTATTAGTACTTGGTGGTGGAGTTGTAGGTACTCAGGCGGCTAAGATGGCTGCAGGATTAGGATCAATTGTTACCATAATGGATGTTAGTTTACCGCGTTTGCGCTACCTTTCCGATGTGATGCCTGCCAATGTTATTACTCAATACTCCAATGAATACAATATTATTCAAGAGATTCGCCAAAGCGATCTGATTGTCGGAGCTGTTTTGATTCCCGGTGCAAAAGCTCCTTCTCTAATTCGACGTGATATGTTGAAGGAAATGCGTCCTGGGACAGTGATGGTTGATGTGGCTGTAGATCAGGGTGGTTGCTTTGAGACAACCAAGCCCACAACCCACGACGACCCTATTTATATAATCGATGAAGTGGTACACTATTGTGTTGCTAATATGCCTGGTGCGGTGCCCTATACTTCTACAATTGCTTTAACCAACGCAACCTTACCCTATGCTATCCAATTAGCTAATCTAGGATGGAAACAAGCTTGTAATGAAAATTTGTCCTTACGTAAAGGTCTTAATGTGGTAGATGGCAAGGTCGTTTATGCGGGCGTCGCTGAAGCATTTGGACTTGATTTTCAGCCGGTTGAAACAATTTTATAAAAACGAGTCTTATGATAATTGCTTCGACAAAATCACAGGATTTCATTCAACTGGAGGATCAATATGGTGCCCATAATTACCATCCATTACCTGTGGTTTTGGAGCGAGGTAAGGGTGCATTTGTTTGGGATGTAGACGGTAAGCGTTACTTTGACTTTCTATCGGCATATTCAGCTGTTAATCAAGGTCATTGCCACCCGCGTATTATTAAGGCCATGATGGATCAGGCTCACCGTCTGACGCTTACGTCAAGGGCTTTCTACAATGACAGGCTTGGACCTTTTGAAGCATTCGCAACCGAATATTTTGGGTTCGATCGACTTTTACCTGCCAACAGCGGAGTTGAAGCTTGTGAGGCTGCGGTCAAACTTTGTCGCCGATGGGGATACGACGTAAAGGGCATTCCACAAAATGAAGCGATAGTCTTATTTGCAGAGGGTAATTTTTGGGGTAGGACTTTGGCTGCTATTTCGGCAAGTACTGATCCATTATCCCGAAATGGGTTTGGCCCTTTTATGCCTGGATTTCACTGTATTCCATATAATGATTTGGAGGCCTTAGACAAGGCTCTTCTAAATCCAAATGTTGCTGGATTTATGGTAGAACCCATTCAGGGTGAAGCGGGGGTTGTTGTCCCTGAGGCTGGTTATTTAAAGGCGGTTCGTGAACGTTGCTCAAGAGCAAATGTTTTAATGATTGCAGATGAAGTCCAGACTGGCATTGCACGCACAGGTAAACGATTGGCTTGCGATCATGAGGAGGTCAAACCGGACATACTTGTTTTAGGTAAAGCATTATCAGGGGGTGTAATGCCTGTCTCTGCTGTATTGACCAGCGATGAAGTAATGCTCACCATTCGACCAGGAGAACATGGTTCGACATTTGGCGGTAACCCGTTAGCATGTGCTGTTGCTCAGGAGGCACTGCAGGTCGTAATCGATGAAAATTTAGCAGAACGTGCTGAAGTACTTGGGCAATTTTTTCGAAGTAGAATGCAAAATCTAGCTTCGCAAACGGACTTAGTTGACCGTGTAAGGGGAAAAGGATTACTAAATGCCTTAGTAGTTAACGATGAGCCTGAGGGTTTGAAAGCTTGGGAGATCTGCATTTCACTAAGCAAAAAAGGGATACTTGCAAAACCAACCCATGGTAATATCATTCGTTTTGCTCCTCCATTGGTAATTGATGATGAAGATATGGATACTGCATGCAATATTATCGAAGATACAATTCTTCAATTCAGTTAAAATTTAAGCCGCAGCTTCGTTTTGATGTTGGTTTACAGTTTTAGAGAGTGTTACATGAAATGTTGAACCTTCATTTTGTTTGGATGTGACCCATATTTCACCGCCATGTTGTTCTGCAATTTTTTTACAGATGGTCAAACCGATTCCTTTGGGGCTGGATTGCTTCTCACGGGAGCCAGCATTAAAGATCTTGAATAACATTTTTTGATCAGTTTCAAGTATCCCTTTTCCATTATCTGTAAATCGGATCTGAACCATATCATTTTGCTCCTCCACCTGAATTGCAATCCGGAGCGGCCTGTCTATTTCCCTGTATTTTATAGCGTTCGATAACAAATTTTGGAACAATTGTTCAATTTTTATCCGCACAGCCTTTATCGTTATTTCTGGAACTTCGATGACAATTTCAGCACGTGAAGCCTGGATTTGGAGTCTGAGATTTTGTTGTACCTGCACCATTACATCCTTTAGGTTCACATCAACAAAAATATTCCCGTCAGAATTTGCATACTTTCCAAATCTTAAAATGTTGTCTATCAGTTGGTTCATGTATGATACGCCGCCCGTTATATATTGGAGGTATTCTTCTAACCGATCATTGATTAGGCCTTTTTTCTGTAAATCTCTTTCTAAAAGTTGTGTAAATCCTCTGATCGTGCGTAGTGGCTGCTTTAAATCGTGGGAAGCCAAATCAGCAAATCGTTCCAATTTGGCATTGGAACGTCTTAGTTCATCCGTCCGCAACAAGACAATTTCTTCCAGGTTTTCATTCATGGCTCTAAGATGCTCTTCAGCTATTTTTAAGGCACATTGTTGTTCTTCGATTGATTTATTTTTTGTTTCCAACTCTTCAACATGTCGTTTTTTAGCCCGATTCATGTGAATTAATAAAGATATGCCTACCAATATGAATAAGATACAGCCTAACAATGCCACTATCAAATACCGCTGTTGCTTCAATTTTTCTTCAGTTAGCGTCTTCTGATGGCTTAAAAGTCTATTTTCACTTTCCTTAATATCCAAGGAGTTACGTGATTCTAGACGGGCAATTTCTGCTCCTTTTGTTTCATTCCACAAACTATCCTTGACCGCCAGGTATTGTTCGTGAAAGTGAAGTGCTTTTTTATAGTCTTTTTGAGCCAAAGCGATTTGATACATAAAAAAACGAGCATTAGTCCGATGGTTTTGGCTTCCAATTTGATCAGCAATCTCGTAAAATTCGGAAGCATAAGGAAGCGCCCGGACTTGTTTTTTTTGCGACAAAAAAAGCAATGTCAAACTGTAAAGGCTATTCAAGCGGCCTCTAGGGTTTCCAATCTCTTGAAAAATTGATATGGCTTCCTTCAGCTGATGTAGTGCAAGGTCAAAGTTACCCTTCCGAATATGAATATCAGCTAGTTGATTCTGTGCATATGCTAAGCCTTCAAGATTATTGGCTTTAGTATAGTGTTTTTTAGCTTCTTCCAACTTAAACACAGCGGCATCCAGACTATCCATTGCTATGTATGTTTCGCCAATTACCATACATGAATAACCCAAATCCTTGAGTTTACTTGCCTTATTAGCCCGTCGTATCTCATAGGACTTTTGATAATAATAGAGCGCCTTAGGGTAATCTTCCTGAAGCTTAAATACGACCCCCAAACGATCCATTGTAAACGGGAGGCCCTCTAAGTCATTCAGTTTTTCTTGTATCCGCATAGCTTTTAACCCAAATGATACGGATAAGTCATACTCACCTTTTAAGCGGTATAATCCTGAAATACCTGACAGTATTTTTGCTTTCAGTTCTTCATTTTTAACTAAGTCCACCTCAGACAAGGCAGTTTTATAATAACGTTCCGCTAAATCATAGTCTCCTTCTTGATTTGCTATAAAGGCCAATCGGCGCAAACTATTCGCCGCACCCGAATGGTCCGTCGTAGCGGTAAAACCATTTAGGGCCATTCTTAGATAAACCTTTGCCTGAACTAAATCATTTTTCTCCCTATAAATGAGTCCCGTTTGATAACAAGCTTCAGCTTCGCCTTGGAGCCAATCTATCTGTTTACTCTTCTCTAATGCACTTTTGGCATAATAAAGCGCCGTATCCGAATCGTTTTCTGTAAAGTGATCAGAAAGTTGAATCATTACCCGAACGCTACCTGTGTCCGTCCTTGAGTTACCCAACAAAGCCTGCAGTTTTGCAAGATCTGTAGACTGAGCTGCCACAATAGTCGACAACAAGCATATGCCATAAACAGTGAGAATATGCCTGAAGGATAATTGCATATCCAATTCGGTGCAAATTTTCTGCCAATGTTTCAGGATAACTTAGGGTTTACTTTTAAATCAGTAACTCGTATATTATTGAATATCATAATATTATAAATAATTATAATATTTTTTCTATTTTTGCAACAGCATTTGGATGTAGATCTGCCATTTGCGTTTTTAATGACCACAATCCCTGATCCATGTATCGTTTTCTAATTATTCTACTACTTTTTCTTTGCGTAGGAGTACACCATCTCTTTGGTCAACGTACAACAGTTTATACTGAGACAAGTGTGCTTTTGAAAGACGGTCAGGAAAAAATGGATCTTGGACTTTTCCAGGAAGCTCAACGTGTATTTACAGTTTTTCTGGATCAGCAAAGACCAATTCAGGATCACGTCAGTCAGATTAACCGTGAACGTGCAGGTCTCTTTGTAAGTCAATCATCCATTCGTGCGGGAGATCCTCTCGCAGAAAGGAAAATTCTCGAATTTGCACGCAGTACTTCACCTGACCCGATGGGCAATCAAGCACTGCTAGAAGCTGCTCATTATTATTTTAACATTAGAGAATATGCCCAGGCTGTGCATTTTTATGACTTGGTAAATACCGCGGGCTTAAGTGAATCAAGTCGCACGGAGACTGTTTTTAAAAAAGGGTACAGCTATTTTATCCAAAAAGATTTTTCAAAAGCAAGGAATACCTTCGGCCAAATAAAGGATGGCAACCACGATTACTTCTATCCTGCCAACTATTATTATGGCATGACCTTGTTTTTTGATGGGAAGTATGAGGATGCGCTTACTTCATTCCGAAGAGTTGAAAACTCGGACAAGTATGCTCCATATATTCCTTATATAATCTCTCAAATCCTTTTTGCCCAATCTAAATATGACGAATTGATTGCTTATAATGCCAAGAAAGTTAATGTAAGGGTAGAAAACCAAACTGAAATTGAACAACTAATTGGACGGGCATACTTTGAAAAGGGAGATTACAAATCAGCACTTCCCCACTTGACATATTATGCTGAGCGAAGTGGATCAATGCTAGCAGCAGATTTTTACCAGCTAGGTTATGCTCAATATCAATCAGGTGCATATACTGAGGCTATTAAAAATTTGGAACCTCTAATCCGGCAGGAAGATGCAATGGGGCAGCAAGCCTTATTTGTGCTGGGCGATGCTTATATTCAAACCGGGCAGAAAATTCCAGCCAGGAATGCATTCATGCAAGCCTCCCGGATGACCTATTCTCCTCAAGTTGCGGAAAGTGCGCTTTTCCAATTTGCTAAACTCTCCTATGAGTTAAGGGCTGACAGGGAAGCTGTACAGGCATTAAATGGGATTGGTGAAAAATCACCTTTTTATGCGGAAGCCCAAAAGTTACTTGGTGAGGTCCTAGTCAAAACCCAAGATGTTGACTTTGCCCTTGATTACCTCAGCAAAGCAAATTTGAAGACACCCCAATTGAAGGAAGCCTACCAAAAAGTGCACTATCTAAAGGCATCTAAGTTAGTTCAAGAGGGATTGATAAAAGAGTCTATACCGTATTTGAAAAAGTCGATGTCTACCAGTGTTGACAACAGGACTCAAACTTTAGCAGCATATTTACTAGCCGATGTTTATCACCAATTGAAGTCATATAGTGAAAGTACCTCTGAAATTAACAAATACTTTACGCTGGCAAAATCTTTAAAAGACCTGCCTTCCGAGGCTTCTCTGCCAATGGCCAACTATATTCAGGGGTACAACTTACTGAAAACCAACAAACATAACCTGGCTGCTACTTATTTCCAGGATTGCGTCGCTGGCTTGAAACGGGATGCACACAAAACATTTAACCCCACCATAAAGAACACCATACTGGGTGATGCTATTATTCGAACAGGTGACTGCTATTTTAAACTCAACAAGTATGTGGATGCTCTCGGATACTACAATGAGGCTATCAATAATCGATATACAGGTTTTCATTACGCGCGGTTTCAAAAGGCTCTTATTTTAGGTTTGCAAAACAAACCTTATGATAAAATAGTAGAGTTAGAGCAACTGGTAAGCGATTTCCCCAATTCAGATTATGCAGACGATGCATTGTATGAAATGGGTAGCACAGCCATGGATCTTGGACAAATGCTGGAGGCTATTAAGCCATTCAAACGACTTATTCAGGATTATGCTACCCGTTCTGATTTAGTAAATGCCGCTCGACTCAAATTAGGTCTGATTAGTTACAACCAGGGTGATCTGCAAGATGCTATCCGATATTATCGCCAAGTGTTGGATAGTAACCCTGATCCTGATGAACGACTAGCCGCAATTGGTGCATTGGAGGAAATTTATGTTCGAGATTTGTCCAGTCCAGAGGAATATTTCGCCATTCTCGAAAAAAGTGGGTATAATTTGTCGGATGCTTCAAGAGATTCTTTAAATTTCAAAGCTGCAGATAATCAATATCTTGAAGGCAACTATGAAAAAGCAATCCAGGCGTATTCACAATATTTGCAAAAGTTCCCGAATGGCTTACACACATTGCAGGCATTTTACAGGCGGGGCGAATGTTACAGTGTTGAAAAGCAGTATACCAAAGCCTTGAATGATTATACTGAGGTAATCAAAAAAGGGCCAAGCAGGTTTTATGAGGATGCCCTTGGAAAAGCGGCCTTGATAGCTTACAACCATGAGTTGAATTATAAAGAAGCGTTTCGTTTTTATCAATTGCTCGAAAAATCAGCTTCCAATGAATCCGCTCGCTTTGATGCTCAGTTAGGCGCGCTGAGGAGTGCTTACCGCTCAAATCAACCGGATGAAGTTATTGTGTATGCAGATAAAGTCATTCGCAATACGCAGGCAGCTGATACACAAATTGGCCAAGCAAGGTTTTACCAGGGTAAAGTAAATTATGACCAAAAGAAGTATGACCTGGCATTGAATGACTTCCAAATTGTACTTCAAAAATTAGATAATGAACTCGCAGGAGAGGCGCATTATCTAATAGCTGATGTTTATTTCAAAAAAAGGCAATTAGAGGAATCCAAAAGTTGGTGTCTTCAATCCAATCAAAAGATCCCTGGCCAGGACTATTGGGTAGCCAAATGTATCTTATTGTTATCCGACATATTTGTTGAGGAGAACGATTTATTCAACGCACGTGCTGCTCTTGAAGGGCTTTTGGAAAACTATCAGGGGGACACAGATCTTCGCAAAACAGCGCAGGAAAAATTGGAGTACATCGTTGTACTTGAAGGAAAAAGTAATCGAATCTCAAAGCCTCTTAACAATAATCTTCTTGAAATGCAAGAAGATTAAGTCAATGCACCTCCTCCACTATCCATGAATTATTCGTTATGAAATATTCTTTTTTTCTATTCTTCCTTGTTTACATCGGACAACTATTAGCTCAAACTAGTGGACTTCCTACGGAACAGGTTGAAGTCATTAAGAGCTTCGATGCCCGATTAGCTGATGCGACGAAAGTGGTGCTAACACCAGCAATATTAGATGTTGACACGTCTATCATTCGCCAAAATTATGTCATTGACACTCGTCCGGTTAGTTTGGCTTACGATCCTCCAAAGCTCCGCCCATTGGCTTTGCGCAGAGAAAAACTCCCAGAACAATATGCAGGTTTTCTAAAAGCCGGATATGGGTTGCCAGCTGGTCCACTCATTGAAGCCGGCTATTACTTCAAAAATGAGGACCGTTTTGATGCGCACATAGGGTTTAATCATCACTCTGCCAACAATAAGCAGATTGAAAATCAGAAGTTTGCGTACACTGGGCTTATATTAGATGGTAACTATCATATCCCAGATAAATTCAGTGTGGAGGGCGAAATTGGGTTCGTTCAGAATTTGGTATCCTTCTATGGGTATAATCATTCAGATACATCTTTCACCAAGGAGGAATCCAAACAACGGTTTAATCGCTTTCATTTAGGCGCCGCCGCCTATAATACTTACTCAAATAACCTGGGACTGGATTACCGGTTGTCTACGAAGTTTTATGCGCTAAATGATTTCTTTGACGCGACAGAAACAGGTATTGATATAGACCTACAGCTGATCAAATGGTTTGCGGATTCACATCCCCTGCGACTGCAAATCGGCAATGATTACAGTGGGTTTCAGGATACTTTAGACAAACGATTGAATAATTTTTACATCCGTCCTTCATTCACATTTCATGGAGACATTTTTAGAATTAAAGGTGGATTGAACCTGATAACTGTTAAAGAATCTTTTCGCGTGTTGCCTGACCTAGAATTTCTCTTAAGTCTAGCAGGTAATGCCTTTGGTGTTTATGCAGGGTGGAAAGGAGATTATTATCAAAACAGCTTTGATAATCTCAGCACTTATAATCCATTTATAGCTTCTCAATATGAACCAAAATCAAGCGTGTACCATGACATCTATGGCGGATTTAAGGGCGCTTCAAGCGGGTGGAACTACCAAGCCCAGGTTGGATATAAACGTATAAATGATCTGGCACTTTTTTTACCAGATAGCATGGACACAAGACGATTTGAAGTCTTATATGACACTGGCGGCTTGATCTATATCTCCGGTAGTGCAGGGATAGAAATTTGGGAAGGCCTTGAAGTTTCTGGTACGCTGCTTCAAAATTTTTATAGTTTAGAAAATGAAGCAAAAGCTTGGCATCTTCCAGGATTAGAAGCGAGTTTCGGTCTACGTTATAATTTAATGGAGGATAAGTTGATGCTCAGAGGAGATGCTTACCTGGCTAATGGAGTGCCTTTTAAAACAGCCCAAGAAGAATCGGATAGGTTGGGCGGCTTATTAGATATAAGCTTTATAGGCCATTATCAATTACTTGAAAAATTTGGTTTGTGGTTGCAGATCAATAATTTGACAAACAACAAGCGGGAACGTTGGGAGCGTTACCCTACCTTTGGGATCAATGTGATCGGAGGGTTGTTATTTAGGTTTTAAGTAGCTAGTCCTTCTTTGATTCTAAAGGTGTGGGCATATTGTTCAAAGAAGTCCATTGCCTCTGGATTCCGGAGAGCATCCTTGCTTGCAGCTTTGTCCATGGCGATTCCCATCATTAATTTTTTTATTGGCGCTTCCAATTTTTTTCCACTGATCGTATAGGGGATGTCTAAACATAAAATGATTTCATCGGGCACGTGACGTGGAGAATAGGTTACCTTGAGTATGTTATTGATAGCCTGTTTGACCTGTTCATCATACTTCCAGTTTTCCATCATCACGATGAATAATGGCATAAAATGTCTGCCATCTTCTAGTTCAATGTTTACAATCAAGCTATCCTTTACACCCTCAACCTGGTCGACAGCTCGATAAATTTCAGCCGTACCAATCCTTATTCCATGCCTGTTGAGCGTAGCGTCTGATCGTCCATAAATTATTATGCCGCCTCTATGGGTTATTCGAATAAAGTCACCGTGTCGCCAAATACCAGGATAAACATCAAAATAACTTTCGTAATACCTAATGCCTTCAGGGTCATTCCAGAAATATACAGGCATTGATGGCATTGGTTTTGTAATCACCATTTCGCCCAATTCATCAATGACTTCAGTCCCATAATCATCATAGGCATACAATGCACAACCAAGGCCGCGAGCTTGTATCTCTCCTTCATATACGGGCAATAACGGACAGCCACCGACAAAAGCGGTACAAACATCCGTTCCACCACTCATTGAAATCAACCATATTTGTTTTCCAACATGGTCATAGATCCACCTGAAGCCTTCCGGTGGCAAAGGAGATCCAGTAGAGCTGATTGACCGTAATTGAGATAAGTGATATGAATCAGATGGATTGATGCCCTGTTTAAGACATGCCAGTATGTAGGGTGCTGAGGTACCGAAATGGTTGATTTTTGCTTGTTCAGCTAGCTTCCATAATGTACCAAAATCAGGAAATGTGGGACTGCCATCATACAATACAATAGTAGCCCCCGCCAAAAAAGAAGCCTGCACAAAATTCCACATCATCCAACCCGTCGTACTAAACCAAAAGTATCTTTCACCTGGCTTTACATCATTATGAAACCAATGATATTTGTAGTGCTCAAGTAAAACTCCACCATGGGAATGTGTAATTGCTTTTGGTTTGCCTGTTGTGCCAGAAGAATATAAGATCCAAATGGGTGATTCAAAGGGAACCGGCTTGAATTGGATATCCCCTTCTCTTGAGTTCTTTAACATGTCCCCCCATAAAACAACAGGCAGATTTGCGGACACAGTTGATTCATTATCCAAATAAGGAATGAAAATAATCAATTCTAATGTGGGTAATGATGTGATAATCTCACGGACGATTTCTGATTTATCAAAGGATTTGCCATTGTAGGTATACCCATCAACAGTTATGAGCACCTTTGGCTCTATTTGTGCAAATCGCTCTACAACACTAACCGCTCCAAAATCCGGACTACAAGAGCTCCATATACATCCTGAAGACGCAGTTGCAAGAAATGAAACCGTTGCATGTGGAATATTTGGTAAAAAAGCAACAACGCGGTCACCTTGGGAAATGCCATGTTCAGCGAAACAATGCTGCATTGCTTTTGCTTCTTTTTTTATGGAATCCCAACTAATTTCTGTCAAAGGTTCTCGTTCTGATTGGAATATAATCGCTGGTTGGTTTGGCACTGCACCAATGCAGAGGTGCTCAGCGTAATTCAAGGTGGCCCCTTTGAACCACTGGGCTCCAGGCATTGCAGTCTTATCCAGGACTGTATCATATGGTGTATAGCTTTTTATGGGCGCAAATTCCCATAGCGCTTCCCAAAACGCCGCAGGCTCCTCTACCGACCATGTCCACAGTTCTGAATAAGTACTAAACTTGAGCGCTTTAGAAACATCAAGCCAACGCATAAATGCTTTGATATTACTGTTTTCTATTTGTTTTGGCTGTGGGCTCCACAGTGGAACTTGGCTTTCCATTAGGGTCAGATGTTTTGGCGAAAATAAGGGGTTTTATTTGGGCTCAAGCAAATGCATGATTTAATCCTTAAATTTGAGCGTGATAGAAGTATAAATGGTCTTTATTTTGTGGAATGAAAAGGATTTTAGTAGCTAACAGGGGGGAAATTGCAATTCGTATCATGCGTACTGCTAAAAAGATGGGCATTGCTACGATTGCGGTATACAGCGATGCGGACAGAGATGCCCCGCATGTTCGGTTTGCGGATGAAGCATGGCATTTAGGGCCCTCTCCTGCCAATGAATCTTATTTGCGTGTAGATAAAATACTTGAAATTGCTAAAGCGTCTAAAGCAGATGCTATCCATCCAGGATACGGTTTTTTAAGCGAACAAGCGGTATTTGCTCAAGCGATTAGTGATGCTGGAATGATCTTCATTGGACCCAGCCCCCATGCGATTAACGTAATGGGCAATAAGCTAGCTGCAAAGAATACCGTGATCCCATATAATATTCCAATGGTTCCAGGTAGTCCAGCAGCAATAAAGGATGCCCTTGAAGCAGAACCCATTGCCAAACAAATTGGCTATCCCATCCTTTTAAAAGCTTCGGCAGGTGGGGGTGGTAAAGGCATGCGCATAGTGTATAAGTCTGAAGATCTAGCTTCACAGTTGGCCAGAGCAAGTAGTGAAGCTTTGTCTTCATTTGGTGATGGTTCAGTCTTTATTGAAAAATATATCCAGTCACCACATCATATTGAGGTACAGGTGATGGCCGATCATTATGGAAACACTTTATACCTATTTGAGCGGGAATGTTCCATTCAGCGGCGGCATCAAAAAGTGGTGGAGGAAGCCCCCTCGCCATTTATTGACGAATCAGTAAGAAAGGCCATTGGTGAAGCTGCCGTCAGGGTCGCAATTGCTTGCAGTTATACAAATGCCGGAACTGTAGAATTCCTGATGGATGAAGATAAAAACTTCTACTTTCTGGAGATGAATACGAGGTTGCAGGTAGAGCACCCCGTTACTGAACATATCACCGGGTTGGATCTTGTTGAATGGCAAATCCGGATAGCACGAGGAGAACCACTTCCCTTCCGACAGGATGAATTAAAGATCCAAGGCCATGCAATCGAACTACGCGTTTATGCAGAGGATCCGGAAAATCAATTTTTACCTGGTACAGGTACATTAGATCGCTACCAGGAGCCCGCAGGAATTGGGATTAGGGTTGACAGCGGATTTGAAGAAGGCATGGAGGTTCCCATTTATTACGACCCTATGCTTTCAAAATTAATTACTTATGGCAAAAACAGAGCGGAGGCAATCCAGAAAATGAAGGAAGCCATTCTTAATTACGATATTGAAGGATTGCCCAATAATCTGGCCTTTGGGTACTTTATTATGCAACATCCACTTTTTGAGCAGGGCAATTATGATACACACTTTATTGAAGATCACTTTCGACCTGATATGATAACGGCTCAAAGAGAACCCACCGCGAAAGCAGCCGGCGCAATAGCAGCTTGGTTACACCATGAATATGGAAGTCGGTTACGAAAACCGGTTAACCAAATTCAAGATTGGTATAACAATCGCCGATTATGAATCGATGTAGTGCTGAAATTCTTCATCCATATTTTAGGAATCAGATTGCAGAGACAATGGCAGCAAATGAAGTATAATCAAGACTGGCACCACCTATTAGTCCTCCATCAATATCCGGACATGAAAACAATTCAGCGGCATTATTTGGTTTAACAGATCCACCATACAAGATAGGTATGCTTTCTGCAATTGGGGTCGAATACATCTTGGCCATATGCGCTCTCACAAATTGATGCATTGAAGCGGCATCGTCTACAGTTGCTGTTTCTCCGGTTCCTATAGCCCAAACAGGTTCATAAGCGATGATCAAAGAAAGTATTTCCTTTTCTGAACAATCCTGTAATGCCTCATCTAATTGGGTAGCAATACGATTGTAATGATCGCCTGCCAAACGTTCCTGATGTGTTTCACCAATACAATAAATTGGTTTTAGGTTGCAGGTGAATGCGGTCTTAATTTTCCTTCTAAGCAGATCATTTGATTCAAAAGCGTGCTGTCGTCGTTCCGAATGTCCAATGAGTACCCACTCCGCACCTACATCCTGGAGCATATGGCCCGATATTTCACCTGTATATGGACCCCATTCTGCTTCATGCAAATTTTGTGCACCTAGATGGATGCGAGTTGTTGACAAGCGGTTGGCCAGGCAATGGAGGGATGTAGATGGGGCAAACAAAGCGATTTCAGCATTCGAAGATTGATGCATGATATCCACAAAGCCATCGACCCAGTTTAAAGCTTCCCGCACCGTTTTGTACATCTTCCAATTTCCTGCTATAATTTTAGTTCTGATTTGCATGAAACTTGCGATTTTATTTCAAAAGTAGACAATACTAAAGGTAGCCATCCTATAGGTTTACTCACCAGTTAGAAAAAATTAACATTGAAGTAGCCGGAAAGCCTTTAATTTTATTGGTTGGATTTATGGAGTTTGGACGAATAGATCAATTAACGGATGTTTCATTCCTGATGCCGGAAGACAATCCTGCCAACAAGTTTACTTTTAGTGACGAACAAATCATTCATCGTACGATTTATGTGGGATTGACCGGATGGGGAGAAAAAGAATGGTTGGCCAACATCTATCCTCGTGGTACAAAGTCCACGTCTTTCCTTTCATCATATGCCAGGTCCTTTAATTGTGTGGAGTTGAATAGCACTTTTTACGGTATCCCAAGCGAAAAGGTCTTAAAAAAATGGATCGTGGAAACACCGGATGATTTTAGATTTTTTCCTAAAGTGTGGCGTTTGATTAGTCACCGTTCTAACTTCGGCACTATGGATGATGCGTTTCATACCTATATTGAAATGCTCTCCCATTTAGGTAATCGTGTTCAAGCCAGTTTTCTACAATTACCTCCTTACTTTGGTGGTGCCAGAACCAATGAATTGGCATCATTCATTTCGAGATGGCCAGCAGAACACAAATTATTTGTAGAGTTCAGGGATCGAGAATGGTTAGACGACGAGCCAATAATGGACCTAATGCAAAGCAAAGGTGTTGGTCTGGTAATAACTGATGTAGCAGGTCGTCGCGACCTTTTGCACATGCGCGTATTATCTAATCAGGCATTTATCCGATTTGTTGCGAGTGGAGATCCTTCGATTGATACCTGTCGATTAAACCAGTGGCGTGAGCGGTTACATGACTGGTACGAAAAGGGACTTGAATGGGTCGCATTTTTTTGCCATGAACCCGTGAATAAAGCAGCGCCAGATTTGGCCAGGACTGTTTCCCGCATTTTTAACCAAACAGATTCATTCAACATCCCGAAGATCAAAGATATTCTTAACTATGAAACAACACAGAAGAGCATCTTCGAAGCTTCCTGATAATCGCTTTATTCATAGGGATATCAGTTGGTTATCCTTCAATGAGCGAGTCCTCCAGGAGGCTGACAATTCAAACAATCCGCTATTGGAGCGGATAAAATTCATGGCTATATATTCCAATAATCTGGACGAATTTTTCCGGGTAAGAGTGGCCAACCAACGCAATCTCTTGCGGGTGGGTAAAAAGACCAAAGCTAAACTTGAATATGATCCAAAACTGTTGATGCGGCAGATCCGATCTATTGTAAATGCGCAACAGGAAAGGTATACCCGATTGTTCAGTGATGAACTTATCCCTGCCTTAAAGCGGCATCACATCCACTTCTTGAGACAGACTGAACTCAATCAAGATCAGGAAGAATTTATCGACCAGTATTTTAACAATCACATGTTGCCTTTTGTGCAGCCTGTTTTGTTAGTAAAAAAGAAGATTCGACCTTTTCTAAGCAATGCGGCATTATACCTTATTGTGGTTTTGCATGATTTGGATAAACACGAAGAATCCAGAGCCTACGCAATTATAAAAGTCCCGTCAGACCATCTTCCAAGGTTTATTCAACTACCTGATCAGGGAGAGCACAAATTTCTGATCATGATTGATGATGTGGTGCGGAGAAGTATTCCTTCCCTGTTCCCTGGATATACGGTGGTGGACTGTTATTCTATCAAATTAACAAGGGATGCTGAGTTGTATATAGACGATGAGTTTTCAGGTGATCTTATCGATAAGATTCGCAAAAGCTTAACAAAGAGGAATATAGGCCCCGCATCGAGGTTGGTATATGATCGCGAAATGGATGCTGATACTTTATTGTTTTTGCGAGAAATGTTCGAACTGGAAACAATCGATCTTTTCCCTGAAGGCAGGTATCACAATAATATGGATTTTTTCCGTTTTCCTGATTTTGGGATGACTCACTTACAAGTACCATCATTACCGCCCTTGCGATTTGATGTTTTGGAGGGTGATCTAGATTTTTTCCAACAAATCCGATTTAAAGATAGGCTCATAAATCCTCCTTATCATTCTTTTGAGTCAGTTATACGTTTTTTTGAAGGTGCAGCTACAGACCCCGCTGTGACGCACATAAAGTTGGTACAATACCGTGTTGGTTCACAATCACGGATAATGAATGCGTTGAAACTAGCTGTTGCCAATGGAAAGGAAGTTGCTGTATTTATTGAGGTTAAAGCAAGATTTGATGAGGCAGCAAATCTTTCATGGGGCGAAGAATTGGAACGACATGGCGTAAAGGTTAATTACAGTTTTCCCGGTTTGAAGGTACATGCTAAACTTGCATTGGTTCAGCGCTTGGAAGATAACAAACCTCATTTTTATACCTATCTGAGCACTGGAAACTTCCATGAAGGGACAGTTAGAATCTATTCTGACATTGGTTTGTTCACAGCAGATGAACGGATATCTACCGAAGTTGCCCGCATCTTTACGTTTTTGGAAACCGTCCAATTGCCAGAACGATCATTTGAACATTTATTAGTTGGCCAATTTAACCTTGTGGAAGAGTTAACCCAACTTATCGAAAATGAAATGGATAACGCCAGACGTGGGTTACCGGCTTCAATTTGTCTCAAGTTAAATTCCATTCAGGATCCGGATTTTATCGACCTGCTGTATAAAGCTTCCATGGCGGGAGTCAAAATCCGGATTATTGCCAGAGGTATCTGTTGTTTGATCCCCGGAGATAATCTCTACAGTGCAAATATTGAAGTGATAAGTATTGTAGATCGCTTCCTGGAACATTCCCGTATCCATATTTTTCATAATAATGGTGACCCTGTTGTCTTCCTTTCGTCTGCGGATTGGATGACTAGAAACCTCCATTATAGGATTGAAACAGCTTTTCCTATCTACAATCCAGATTTATGTCAAAAAGTAATCGATATCTTTGAAATTCAATGGAATGACAATGTGAAGGCAAGAGTGATTGACAAAAATCAGAGCAATCACTTCAGACCTGAAACCGGGGATAAACCACTGAGAAGTCAATATGAAACTTACTTCTTTCTAAAACGAAGATTAGAATTATCTGCCATAAAAAAGTGATGAGCTATTGCACAATTTCAGAAGGTGTTTGTATATTTGCCGTCCGAAAGCAGAAAGCTGTTTTCAATCTTGCGAAAGTAGCTCAGCTGGTAGAGCACAACCTTGCCAAGGTTGGGGTCGCGGGTTCGAATCCCGTCTTTCGCTCACTAAGGCTTCTGGAATTCCAGAGGCCTTTTTTGCTAAAGCGCATCGTTTATTTGCATTCACCGTTTTTGAAATATTACGGTTATTAAGAAAACTTCGAACACGAAGTATGTCTTTTTTACCATGACATCCCTGATTATGAATCATTTAAGCTAGATGGAATTCATTAGGTTTGTTTTAAGTTGACAGGTTCATACCTGCTGAATACGGGAATCAACTATCTTTGCTAAGCGCCCAGGTGGTGGAATGGTAGACACGAAGGACTTAAAATCCTTTGGCCAGTACGGCCGTGCGGGTTCGAGTCCCGCCCCGGGCACATTATTGTTGAATAGTAAGAATGGGTGGTTTAGAGCTATCAACAGCATTCCAAAGTAGCTGCTAAATAGTTTTTATTTTTGTTGGTATTCCAATAATACAAACCAATTAATGTTCACCTTGACTTCAGGTTGATTCTCCTGAGCTAAATGCATTGCTTTCCAGGCATTTGTTGCATCCAAACGCACCTCTCTTCCATCAATACCAACTACTACTGGCATGGTAAAGGTGTGAATGTCAGTAATCCACCGATACTGTAATTCTCCTCCTCCATTCCTTTCCTTCCAGCGGATTTGTAATTTTGGAATTGCAGTCCTGTTTAGGTATTGCGTAAAAAAAGCAGATAAGTTTAGTTCAAAATAATTAGATATAAATTCAGTAATATCCTTATAATCAACGTTTTGATGTCTATATGTTAAAGCTAATAGTTTCATTCCAGCCCACCATTTTTCATCATTAGCAACTACATGTCTCAGCGTGTGCAACATCAAAGCACCTTTAGGATACATATCGCGGGAACCTGGCTTATTAACATTGTATGTACCAACAATGGGTTTGTCAAACTGTACACTTTGTTTTAAACCTGTCATATAGCGGCATGCAGCATCGTACCCATACAAACATTCTACATAAACAGATTCCATGTAAGTTCCAAATGATTCGTGAATCCACATGTCTGCAATGTCAAGGGATGTTACACTATTGCCAAACCACTCATGCGCAGTCTCATGGATTATGATGTAATCAAACCACAGTCCTTCCTGGCTGGAAGCAGATCCACGATAACCGTTTTCGTAATGATTTCCATAGGCAATTGCAGATTGGTGTTCCATACCGAGATAAGGAGTTTCTACTAATTTATAGCCATCCTCATAAAAAGGATATAACCCGAAGTGGTTTTCAAAACATGAGAGCATAGGTAGCACCTGCATAAACTGAGCTCGGGCTTTTGACAAATTTTCAGGCATCACATAATAATCCAGAGATAGTGAATCACCGTTTTCGTTCACATACCAATCATTAAAATGGCTATAATCACCAATATTAAAGGTCACATTATAATTATTGATGGGATTCTGCACAAACCAACAGAACGTAGTCCAGCCCTCTGAATCAGCAATGGTACTCTTCAATCTTCCATTGGAGATCGCTTGTAGTCCGGTGGGAACAGTTATATTAATAGCCATACTATCAGGTTCATCAGACTGATGATCTTTATTTGGCCACCAAACACTGGCACCTAATCCTTGGCATGATACCACAATCCAAGGCTTGCCGTGTTTATCTTTTTGCCAGGTCACACCACCTTCCCAAGGTGGATTTTTAGCTACATGTGGCTGACCTTCGTATTGTATATAAACTTCGCCCATATCTCCAGGCTTCTTTTTTTGCTTCAATTTTATATAGGTAGCCCCGTGATCTCTTTCAAATTTTAGATTTCTTCCTCGCTCATCCTTGATGGATTGAATCAAAAGGTTATCAAACAGGTCCACCTGAATAATATTCGTTTCTTCGAGGATGCCAAACACAATTCGATTACTACCGCTTATCCATTTTTCAGCTGGATCTATCCTGACTTGGAGATCATAGAACTTAACATCAAAACAATTCCTTACCGATGAAAGCATCCCTCTTAAGGTATCTGATCTGGATATTGGCGCCTGGGTCCATGCAATCGGTAACGAACATGGAATAATCAGAGACAAACTAATGATAAAACATCTGATGGAAAGGGCCTTGTAGCGCATAGGAAGGTGATTAACAAATCGTTTGATAAAGGAGGTAAGGCAGGTGGGCACATCCCATGTAACTTTGCATCATCATTATAAAAAACCTCATACTTATGAAAAATCTTTTTGCAATCGCTTTGCCTCTGGTATTCCTCGTTGCTTGTAACAGTGTTGAAAAGCACCGTGCTGGTATTGAAACACTCGCTACTCAGTGGGATGAAACTACAAACCAGGTTACAGAGTTTGCTGGTACAGTACAAGCTGAGCAAGCTTCTTTCCAACAAAACCTTGCTGGTTTGGTTGTAGCTGAAGACGCTATGGCAAAGGTAAAAGAAGACAAGAAAAACTTGGTGACTGAAGCTTATGCTTCTTTCCAAAATGCAGGTGCATCTTACGCTTCTATTTCTGCAGAGATTGGCAACTTCGTTGCTACTTGGACAGAAAAAGCTGCTGAAGTGAATGCACTGAAAGAAGGTTTGGCTGCTGGCAAACTGGAAGGTGACGTAGCTGCTAAAGTTGCAGAATTGACTACGACTGCAACTGAAGCTAGTGCTCAGTTGACTACATGGAAGGAGCAACTTGAAGCTACTAAATCAGCTGTAGCTGCTCAACAAACACAGTATCAAACTGTTGTTGCTGAAGTGATTCCTGCGAAGTAATTCACCATTTATCAGTATAAAGGGCAGCTCGGTATTCGGGTTGCCCTTTTTTTGTTTATAGATTACCAGATTATGCCTTTTTTAATTCGCCCAGTTCCTGACAAAATTATAGATCTAGCTCATCCCATAGGACCTAATACGTCCGTTTATCCAGGCGATCCGGGCTTAATTGTAAATCAACTTTCTTCTGTTGACTCTAATGGATACGCGCTTAGTGAGTGGCATGTTAATTTCCATACAGGAACTCATATTGATGCTCCGTCCCATTTTTTTATAAATGGGGGATCAATCCAAACACTTGGTCTAACTCTATGGATGGGTAATGCATGGATTATTCCCTGTGCAGACCAAAAAATAATTGGGTTGGATTGTATCGATACTAACTTATTTAGTCTGGAAATTGATTTTTTGATTTTTAAAACGGGATGGGAATCAACCTATGATACACCCTTATATTATTCAGACCATCCCCAATTTACTGTTGAACTAGGTCAATGGCTCGCCGCATCTTCAATAAAAGGAATTGGTATGGACATGCCTTCACCTGACAGAGCCCCCTACCCCATCCACCATTTGGTTCTGGGTGCGGATAAGGTACTTATCGAAAATTTGCGAAACCTTAATAAATTACCCGAAAATAAGATGTTCCAATTAATTTGCATTCCTTTGCCCATTGAAGCAGAGGCAGTTTGGGTTCGCCCGTTGGCAATCCTACCCTGACATAGATATGGGCACTCGGACCTTTGTACTGATTGCTATTTCGATTTGACTGAACGATAACACATGCTTGCTTTTCGATCCAGAGTGTTGGCAATTTTAACGAAAGGTATATTCGTTTTGGCCATGCTTTACCTTTTGACAATCAGGTATTGGCTCTTTGAGTTCCTTGGGCCCTATTATTCTGTGCTTATCATCACGATTAAATTTCTAACATTTATTGTCGCGCTGGATATACTCAATGATCTGCTGAAATATTTTTATCGCAAACGAATGGAGCTAGCCTCAAAACAGCACGACAACATCACGCTTGGTCTAAATAATATCTATCTATTGTTGGTTTTAAGTAGTAGCATAGTGACGATTACTGCTTATTTTGGCCTAAACCCAAGGGAGCTATTTACTTCCCTCTCTATTGTTGCCGCAGCATTGGCAATTATCTCCAGGGATTACATTGTAGATATTATTAGTGGGATGTTTATCGCGTTTTCAAAGGAGGTGGTTATCGATGATTTGATCAAAATCGGCGACCATACCGGTAAAATTGTCGATATCGGCATCAATAAAACCGCTTTGCTAAACGATGATGATGATTTGGTCTATGTACCAAATCACAAATTTATTATGAATGACATCATTAACTATTCAAAAAGCCCTGTAAGAAAAACAATTATCGATTTCGAACTGAACTACGCGAATTTTAAAACCATTGATGATTTGGAATTAGCCTTATCCCAATCCATGGAAGAATTCAAACCTTATATTGAATTTGATTCGTTCAAGCTTAAAATCATCCATATCTATAAAGATGCAGTTCACCTCAAGGTCCAATACGCAATGAATATTACGGATCGAGCCAAAACAAAAGAAATCCGAAAACGAACCATCCGAAGGATTTTAGCTTTTGTAAATGAACATTCGGTTGATCAGAGTCCCCGGTAAATGTTAAGTAATTTGACTTCTTCTCTTTCCCACGTTGAAGTCTGGCGTAGTTCTGCTAGTTGTTGTTGGCATGAGGAATAATTAGCCCTATCCTCCAATTTTCTTATTCCACTACAAATTGTTTCTATTTCCAGATTTTGAATCAAGACGCCAATAGCCCCTTGTTCTGCGAGCGCCTTATATTCCGGAAAATCCATATGAATGGCTGGCAATAGCGCTTGGATGTAATCAAAGGCCTTGTTGGCCAGAGAATAATAATAACTTTTGCTTTCAGCGTGCAATAGATTTAAACCTATGCTTGCCTCAATAGTCCATCCTGGAAGATCCTCTGGCGCAATCCAACCAAGAAAGCGAACACGATTAGTGATACCCAAATCCGTTGCCATTTTTCGAAGCATCTCTGAAAGATCACCTTCACCTGCCAAGACCAAGGTATAATCTGGTAGTTGAGTAAGTGCTTGCATTACTTCTTCCAATCCCCTACCCATATTTAGAGCCCCCTGATAAAAGAGTGTTTTTTTATCAATGGCAGGTTTTAAATCAGTAATATTACGTTCATAGGGCACATTACGCACTACGTCCACCTGGCGATCATATGTTTCACTTAATCGTTTGGCCAATGCCGGTCCGACAGTATAAACTGCATTCATTTGGGGGACACAGCCAAAACCAATTAGTTCCCAAATCCGTTTTTCTAAGTTTCTTCCTTCCAATTCAGGAACTTCAGTAAACCATTCATGTGCATCATAAACCCGCTTTTTTTGGCGCAACCAACCCACAATGGTAACGGGGAGAATAGTATCCAAATCAATAGCACAAAAACCATATGCCGGGCTAAAGAATAAATGAAATAATAGCCTGATTTGATACTCAATATAGAAGAGTTTTCCACGTCGAAAATAGTGATGCATTCGGATTTGGTGAAACGAACGATCAATAAGTGGTGGCGAATCTGCATACCCACGGCCGATTAATGTGACGGCAAAACCAGCACGTTGGAGGGAATGACATATCCGATGCATCCTCCTATCATGAACAAGATCATTCGTAACACAGCAAATCCATTGCTTCATGAACCAAAGTAGATTTTACCATAAGATTCATGCACGACACCTTCATCACTCCAGTGTTGTAAGATTTGCCGGACCATGATTAACTCTTCCCTTTGAAAATATGTGCGGATCAAATCGATCTTTAGTGATTCTTCCTGGGTCAACAATTGGCGTAATTGGTCTTCCAGTCGTTTCCGGTCGCGGTTACCTAATACTGCACCTTTTACCTTTTGGCAATTATCACAAAGTCCGCAGCCCTCATGTGCTTCTTCTCCAAAGTATGCCATAAACATCAACTGCCTGCATTGTGGCGTATTGAGATACTGGCCGATGGAAAGTAACCTGTCTTTGCGTCTTTTTTTGCGAAAGGCTAACATTTCATTGTCAAACATAAGGTTATCCGCATCGACTCGCATCTCACTAAATGTCAATTGTGGTTTGTCTTTTTTAGGATTATAGATAATCAATCCTGATTGTTCGAGAAATACCAACATACGTTCAACCTCTGTACCGTTTGAGTCCAAGTGTCTGGCTATCTCATCTTCTTGTATGAGGACATGGTGTTGAAACAGTCCTTGATGTGTTCGCAATACTTGTTTTAAAAATAAATCAACTTTTTGACTCTTCATTTGGAAGGCGTACAATTCTTCAGGCGTAACCTTTATCATCATTGTTGCAGGATGATAAAAGGACTCTGACATTGAAATCCAACCCGATTCTTCTAAAATTTTGATTGCACTTAATGTTGGAAGTAATTTAAAGGAAAAACGTAGACAAAAAGCGTATAGATCAAAATCAAACGATTGTCCTTGGCCGGAGCCATATGCTAGTTGGTAAAAACTTCCTAGTGCCCGATACACTTGCCGTACTTCTGAAAGAGGTGGAAAGGAATCTTCCATTTGCTTTTCAAGTCGGTCAAAATCATGCTCACCTGCAAGCAAAATAGCCTTAGCGAATAAGCCGTCTCTGCCTGCTCTACCCGCTTCTTGATAATAGGCTTCCAAACTATCTGGTAGATCCATATGGACTACGGTGCGCACGTCTGCTTTGTCAATACCCATTCCAAAAGCATTCGTAGCGACCATAACAGGAAATGCGCCCTTTTGCCAATGCTCCTGACGTTGATTGCGAATATCCGAATCAAGCCCTGCATGAAAGGCGTGCGCCTCAATCCCTCTCTCGGACAAAAAACGGGCATATTCTTGAGTCTTTTTTCTACTTCTAACGTAGACGATGCCTGATCCTTTGCCTTCCTTGAGCCAACTCAACATGGCCAGTTCTTTGTCAAATCGATTTTCAACGATAAAACCCAGATTCGGTCTTTTGAAGGTGGTTTTAATCACCTGACCGTTTTTAAATCCAAGTTTTTTCTGGATATCCTGAACCACTTCAGGTATGGCTGTTGCAGTCAACGCCAGGATAGGAACATTAGGGTGCCATTCTCTGATGGTTGCGATCTCCAGATAAGCCGGTCTGAAATCATAACCCCATTGAGAAATACAATGGGCCTCATCGACGGCTATCAAATCTATGTTCATTTGCCTGATTCGAGCCTCTGCCAGGTCGGTATGTAATCGCTCTGGCGACAAATAGAGCAGCTTTATACCTCCCAAAACGGCATTGTCTAAAATGCGATCCATTTGGTTATAAGGCATTCCCGCATATATAGCTTCCGCTATAATACCCCGCTTTTTTAGATTATCCACTTGATCTTTCATTAGCGCGATCAAGGGTGAAATTACAAGTGTCATGCCCTGCCCTAACAAGGCCGGCACTTGGTAACATAGTGACTTCCCTGCTCCTGTGGGTAACAATGCTAAGGTGTCCTTTTTGTGAAGTACTGATGTAATGACCGCTTCCTGGCCCGGACGGAACTGGGTATATCCCCAGTTTTCTTTCAGTATATCGTATGGACTAAGCATGTAACGCACCAAAAATACACCAACTACCGGGTAAGGTGCCTATTTTCAAACATTGCGCTAATTAAAATCGATTGATAAGGATATGCCCCCTTAATTCAGATCAGGAAAACCTACCATTTTACTCATAAAATGGTTTCATTTTATGATCAAATTCCATTGTTGAAAGAGGGCCTAATCGAATGCTCATTGAAAGCGTTGATACATAATACCAATCCATAGTTGATGGATTTCCTCTCATCTTGCCTTCAAGGTTAGGGTGTGGCAGACTTGAATACTCATCAGCCCTATAAGATAGCCGTGCTGCCATAGGATTTAATGAAGCTAGTGCTTCCATATCCGGATAGGCACCACTGACATCGTCCAAGTAGTCAGAAAACGTTTTACGAGCACCCAACTCCAGGCCTATACCAATACGTTTTCCTATTCCAAAACGAAAACCCATGCCAAAGGGAATGGCTAGATTGTAACGATGATAACCTTCATCTGCGTACATCATTTGCCCCTCTGTGCCAAGTGGCTGAAGGTCAATCCATTGATCCTGGAAACGCGTCTGAGGATTATAATAAAATCCCAATAACCCTGCAAATACATATGGACTTACCGGTTTATTATCCAGAATATCAAACCCAGTTAGGTTAAATTCATAGCTAATACCCAATTCGATGAGGTCCGTTCGAAAATTCAAATTCCGCATTTGTTCGGGAAACTTATGGTTTGACACCCATTTATCGGATCCCAACAGTACCGCTTTGTTTACAAATGCCTTAGCGCTAATCCAGGGTGACAAATTATACCTTGCAAAAACACCATAAGCTTCCTGATATTGGTCAATACCAATATGCCGGGTATCAATGTCGCCCCTATACTTGGAGACCCCACCAGACATACCAGCCTCCCAATATTGTGCGAAGGCTGGTGGAACCAAAAAAATTAAAAAAAGGAAGGCAATTAGTTTGTTGGGATTCATGGTTAATTGCAATTGACAATAGTTCACCACAAATAATATTCCAATTATTTATATATATAGATATTGGCCATGTAAAAACTGCCAAAATGGCACAAGAATAAAAACGGCTTATCTTTGTGCGTCTTAAGGATACAAGAACTATTCATGATTAATTTTATAAATGGTGAGGGGGTAAAGGTGGTGGATGAAAACCGACAAGGTGAATCCTATTATGCCGAATTTACGCTACCCAGATCTTCAAAAGGCCTTTACTACATTGAAAGTTATGGTTGTTCCATGAACTTTAGTGACACAGAGATTGTGGCTTCAATTTTAAACGAAAATGGTTATTCAGCAACTCGTGACGTACACAAGGCTGAGCTGATTTTTTTGAATACTTGTTCTATCCGCGAAAAGGCTGAAGAGACAATTCGGAGAAGATTGCGTCAGTTTAATAAAATCAAGCGGACCAAACCAAGCGTACAAATAGGTATCCTGGGATGCATGGCCGAGCGTTTAAAGTCAAGGTTGCTCGAAGAAGAAAAATTAGTTGACCTGGTTGCAGGTCCCGATGCATACCGTGATCTTCCCCGGCTTATCGGTTTGGTCAGCGATGGGGAAAAGGGCATAAACGTCTACCTATCCCGGGAAGAAACGTATGCAGATATCAGTCCGGTCCGATTGGATCAAAATGGTGTAACCGCCTTTATTTCCATCATGAGAGGATGCGATAATATGTGTTCGTTTTGTGTTGTACCATTTACCCGAGGTCGAGAACGCAGCCGGGATCCTTACAGCATCATTGCTGAGGCACATGACCTGCATACTAGGGGATACAGGGAAGTAACATTGCTAGGTCAAAACGTAGATTCCTATAAATGGCAACATCCTGAATCAGGAGAGATGTTGTTATTTGCTGGTTTGTTGGAGATGGTTGCTCAAGTTGCCCCTGATCTTAGAGTTCGATTTTCGACATCACATCCTAAAGATATTACCGACGAAGTGCTTCATACTATTGCAGCGTACCCAAATATTTGCAAGTATATTCACCTACCAGTCCAATCTGGGAATAGCCGAATTTTGGACCGGATGAATCGTACTTATGATGCAGCTTGGTATCGTGAGCGTGTAGATGCAATCCGAAAAATCATTCCGGATTGTGCACTATCGGCAGATATCATTACAGGATTCTGCGGTGAAACAGAAGAGGAACACCAGGATACGCTTCGCATGATGGAATATGCTGAATATATAATATCCTATATGTTTGCCTATTCTGAGCGACCCGGGACGCTTGCTGCTCGCAAGTATGCTGATGACGTACCTGATGAAGTGAAAAAACACCGACTTAACGAAATAATCAAGCTGCAAACCGAACTCTCATATAGGGACAATTTAAAGGATATTGGAAAAACTTTTGAAGTTTTAATTGAGGGTGATTCAAAACGGGATGCAAACGCGTTCAAAGGCAGAAATTCTCAAAATAAAATGATTGTTTTTGCCAAAAAGCCGACAATAAAACCGGGAGATTATGTTTTAGTCCTTGTATTGTCTGTTACGTCTGGGACGTTGCAAGGCGAAATAATTTGATGCTTTACCATGAAGGAATTGCAAGCTATCAAACAACGCTTCGGCGTGATTACCCAGTCAGCTCTACTGGAACAAGCATTGGATACGGCAAGACGTGTTGCGCCAACAGATCTGACCGTGTTAATCACTGGTGAATCCGGAGTCGGAAAGGAAGTGTTTTCAAAAATCATCCACAACCTCAGTCCCAGGAAGCATAATCCTTTCATTGCAATAAATTGTGGGGCCATACCTGAAGGTACGATCAACAGTGAGCTATTCGGGCATGAAAAAGGTGCTTTCACAGGAGCTACAGGTGATCGAAAAGGATACTTTGAAACAGTTAATGGAGGCACTATTTTCCTGGATGAGATTGCTGAAATGCCTTTGGATACACAGTCATTTCTACTTAGGGTACTTGAAAGTGGGGAATTCATACGCGTCGGATCCAGTCAAATCATGAAAACGGATGTACGGGTCGTAGCGGCTACAAACGTTGACCTTCGTGATCGGATACGGAAGGGAAAGTTTAGGGATGATTTGTATTACCGGTTAAACACGGTTCCGATCATCATTCCAGCATTGCGTGATCGAAAAGAAGATATCATGCTGTTATTCAGGAAGTTTAGTGTAGATTTCGCTGAAAAATACAGATCACCGTCAATCCAATTGGACGATGAATCCAAACAAATATTAGGTAGCTATTACTGGCCGGGTAATGTTCGCGAACTAAAAAATGTTGCAGAGCAACTTTCTGTACTTTCTGAAAAGAAGAGTATAGATCGGGTTGATCTCGAACATCTCTTGCCTCATTTGTTTCAACGACATTTACCTGCAATTGCCTTACAGGATCAGACTGATGGAGCCACTACAATGCAAGAACGTGAAATTCTCTATAAACTACTTTTTGATATGAAAAATGATATTTCAGATCTTAAAAAGTTGGTTTTTGAGTTGATTAGGTCCAATGATTTGCAAGTAGCTGACCCTAGACCGTTTTTGGCTTTACAGTCGCCATCCAACCGAGAACAGGATCTGTCAAACTACAGGCCCGGATATTATGAATCAAATCTAGCTGAACAACACAGTTTTGATTCCGGTGATCTTCAAACACATCGTCCGTATATAGTAGATACCCCCACCTTAAAGCATGATAGCCTGGAAGTGTTGGATGAGAGTCTTCGTATTGAAGGAATGGAAAAAGACCTTATCAGGAAATCTCTACAAAAACACCGAGGGCGACGTAAGGATGCAGCGGACGAGCTAGGCATATCCGAACGGACATTGTACCGAAAGATCAAACAATATGACCTCAACTGAACAAATCTACAATCCACCTCATATTAATATTTCAGGAGTCCTGAAATTGTTATTGGCATGTTTGCTCCTGATGCCACACTGGCAATGTTACAATTTCAAAGGCATTTCAATTCCAGAGGGGGCGAAAAATTTTTACATTAAAAATTTTGAAGATATCAGTGACTTGCAACTCCCCAATTATAACATTACGTTTACGGAGGCCCTAAAAGATAAAATTAGAAATGAATCGCGGCTAAAATGGAATGAAACAGCTCCGGATATTGAATTTTCAGGAAAAGTCATTGGGTTTTCCGTATCCGCTGTAGCGCCTATAGCAGGAGCAACTACTGCCTTCAACAGGCTTGAAGTAACAGTTGAAGTGACCTATACTAACCATTTGGATCCGAAAGCTAATTGGACAAAAAAATTCTCGCAATTTGATAATTTTGATGCCCAACAAAACTTATTGGAAGCACAGACTCAGATCCTTCCAGGCATAACAACTTTGTTGACGGAGTACATTTTTAACGCGGCATTTACAGACTGGTGATCGGTGAAATGAGGAATTAATGAACAGATTTACAGTAGTTAACGCTTGAATCTCCACATTATAGGATGAACTTCTTACATTGCTTTCGCAGAAAATGCTAATTTAGCGGCTCTTAGCCGATTATGGATAAAGTCTGGTTTCAACATTGTATCTCAGGATTGCTATCCTTGTCAGGCATTCAACAGAATGACCTGCGAGATGTCTGTGAACGTTATCCATATCAGGCAAATATGCGTTATATCCTGGGTTTGAAAGCTACATCAACTCAGCACAAAAACAAATCGGGACTCAATCCTGAAGCTTTGGACGTTCCTGATCGTAAAGCATTATTTTTACAATTAGGACTTGGGCCGATTTTACCTAATTTGGAATTGGACAAAGGATTGGAGACGCAAAAGACGATGATAGGTACAGCATCGACAGAAAAGCCAAATCTTCGTGCCGAACGATTACTTTTACTACCTAAATATGTAAAACCTGAAACAGCGATAGAAGAAATCGAGGAGTATGAAGATGAATTGGCAGGCCTGGAAGATCGTTTATTAGCCCATTTTTCAGAAGACTATATCAAGGAACAACAGAATGCCATGGATATGTCGGAACGTGAAAAGAGCAGCCCCCCACCCAAAATGCCTCTCTTGGATAAAATAAATAAGTCCCTCAACCAGAGTGCATTTGGCCAAAATGTTTCAGCCCAATCACCCATTAAGACAGGGTTTATCCAGTGGCTTGAACAATTTAAATTTACAGCAACAAGTGCTACGATCCTCCAGGACAGTCCCGAAATCCCGGCATCCTTGGTTGATGTGACACCTAAAGATGAAACAATCATTGGTGATACACACACTGAAAAAAAGGATTCAACTGGGTCGAAGAAAAAAAAGAAAAAAAGAAAGGAAGCAAAACTTCTTGCAAAGGCAAGTGTCAAAAAGAGCAATGAAATAGCCACAGAAACACTTGCAGCATTGCTTGCAAGACAGGGACATCATGAACAGGCCTTAGCAATGTATGAACGGCTAATTTTGTTGTTTCCGGAAAAAAAGTCTACCTTTGCCGCTCAAATCGCAAAAATCAAAAGAAAGCAGATATGATCAATCTACTCACTATCCTGATCGTCCTAATTAGCTTACTCCTTATTGGCGCTATCCTTATTCAAAATCCTAAAGGCGGAGGAGTAGACTCAACTTTTGGAGGTGCTGCAACCAATCAAATGTTAGGTGCATCCAGATCTGCTGACTTTATAGAAAAAGCAACTTGGATATTAGCTGCCTCCTTGTTGATTCTTTGTGTCATTACCTCATTAGTCGTTGGCAATGGTTCTCAAGAGGTTCTCTTGAGCCAATAATTTTTAAATACGACCCCACTAAGGACTTTATAAAGGAAAAGCCTGACATAGTTTGTCAGGCTTTTCCTTTTCATCCATTCTCCTTTATGACAATTTGACAATTCAACCATTCTCCATTGGCAGCAATTTCTGCTAATTTGGCAGTATATCCACGTTGGCACATTGTGTGATGGCTTCAAGTATCAACAAATAATTTCTTTAACCAAATTGTAAACTTATATGAAGCCGATTAACGATCGCGTGGTGGTTAAGCCAGCACCTGCAGAGGAGAAAACCAAGGGCGGGATTATCATCCCCGACACCGCTAAGGAAAAACCACAACGTGGGGAAGTAATAGCAGTTGGACCGGGTAAAGATGGTAACCTAATGACTGTCACTGTTGGCGACATAGTTCTTTACGGTAAATATGCCGGTCAGGAATTAAATTATGAAGGTCAGGATTATCTGATCATGCGTGAAGACGACATTTTGGTTGTTCTTTAATTATTTTCTAATTCAAACAAACACACTACTCAATGGCTAAGCAAATCACATTTGATACCGATGCCCGGGAAAAACTGAAAGCCGGGATTGATGCCCTTTCTAATGCAGTAAAGGTTACTCTTGGTCCGAAAGGGCGAAATGTCATCATCCAGAAAAGTTTTGGCGCACCCTCTATTACGAAGGATGGTGTTACTGTAGCGAAAGAGATCGAATTATCCGATCCTATTGAAAATATGGGTGCCCAGATGGTTAAAGAGGTTGCATCCAAAACAGCTGATGCTGCTGGTGACGGTACGACAACTGCAACCGTTCTTGCACAAGCTATGGTTACTGCCGGCTTAAAAAGTGTAGCTGCTGGAGCTAATCCTATGGATCTTAAGCGCGGTATGGACAAAGCAGTAACTGCAGTAGTTGCTCATTTGAAAGAGCACAGTGAGGTAATCGGAACCGATCTGAAAAAAATCCAGCAGGTGGCTGCAATTTCTGCCAACAATGACGAAGAGATTGGGCATTTGATTGCTGATGCAATGAAGCGGGTTACTAAAGATGGCGTAATTACGGTCGAAGAAGCTAAAGGAACGAATACCTATGTCGAAGAAGTAATGGGTATGCAGTTTGATAGAGGTTATCTCTCTCCATATTTCGTTACCAACGCGGAGAATATGACAGCGGAATACGATAATCCCCTTATTTTAATTCATGACAAAAAGATCAGCAATATGCAAGATATCCTGCCTATCCTTGAAAAGGTAGTAGGTGCAGGACGTCCATTGTTGATAATCGCTGAAGATATTGATAGCCAGGCACTTGGTGTATTGGTTGTGAATCGTCTGCGTGCTGGACTTAAAATCGTTGCAGTTAAAGCTCCTGGATTTGGGGATCGTCGTAAAGCTATGCTTGAGGATATAGCTACACTCACTGGCGGTACTGTAATATCCGAAGAACAAGGTTATAAACTGGAAAATACTGAACTAACTCACCTGGGCAGTGCTGAAAAGATTAGTATAGATAAGGATAATACTACAGTAGTAAACGGAAGAGGTGAGGATGATGCCATTAAATCCCGCATCAACCAGATCAAACAGCAGATCGAATCAACTACATCTGACTATGATCGCGAAAAGCTACAGGAACGTCTTGCTAAGTTAGCAGGTGGTGTTGCTGTGCTTTATGTTGGTGCTATGACCGAAGTGGAGATGAAGGAGAAAAAAGACCGTGTTGATGATGCGCTTGCTGCCACACGTGCAGCCGTTGAAGAAGGTATCGTTGTTGGCGGTGGTGTAGCACTCGTTCGTGCAATAGACGGTCTGGACAATGTAAATGCCATCAATGAAGACGAAAAGACAGGTGTTGCTATCGTCAAACGTGCATTGGAAGCTCCAGTACGCATTATTGCAGAAAATGCAGGTGTCGAAGGATCCGTTGTTTTGATGAACATCCGCGAAAAGAAGGGCTCATACGGCTTCAACGCACGTACTGAGGAGTATGAGGACCTCAAAAAGGCAGGTGTGATCGACCCATTGAAAGTAACCAGGATCGCTCTTGAAAATGCTTCGTCTATTGCAGGCATGGTTCTAACTACAGAATGTGTGATCAATGATTTGCCCGAACCTAAGGAGCCTGCTGGACATGGAATGCCTCCGGGTGGAATGGGTGGTATGATGTAATAAGTCCTCGCTTCTAAAAATAAGGCCTCCCGGTAATGCCGGGGGGCTTTTTTTGTAGTATAATCATGTGCCCCGGATCCATTTAATGAGCAAGTTTAAATAATGCTCACTGACTAACAGTAACCATGTTACTGTACCTTAGCCGTGCAATAATATCTTTGTTATGTTACATGCTATTTCTCCTGTTGATGGCCGATATGCCGATAAAACACGTCAATTACAACCTTATTTTTCAGAATTTGCACTTATCCAGTACCGGGTTAGAGTAGAAATCGTTTATTTCCAGGCTCTTGCGAGTATAGACATACTTGACATTCCAGATAGTGTCCTTCAAAGTCTTACAGATATTTGGACTATGTTCACTGAGGCTGACGCGTTGAAAATCAAGGAGATCGAGCGTAAAACGAACCATGATGTAAAGGCGGTTGAATATTTTTTAAGGAACGCACTTACGGATCGAGGGTTAGGAGAGCACATCGAATTTATTCATTTCGGATTGACCTCTCAAGATATTAACAATACGGCAATCCCCTTATCACTAAAGGAAGCAGCAACATCTGTTTTGTTGCCAGAAATCCAAGCTATAATAACTGATTTAAAGATATTGGCCACCACCTGGAAGGACGTGCCTATGTTGGCAAGGACACATGGACAACCGGCCTCCCCCACTCTTTTGGGTAAAGAAATGATGGTGTTTGTAGAACGACTGGAGAAACAAAAAGTACTATTCGAAGCCATTCCATATGCTGCTAAATTTGGAGGAGCGACAGGTAACTTTAATGCGCATCATGTAGCCTATCCTAATATTAATTGGCCACAATTTTCGGACACTTTCTGCAAGTCTCTGGGACTTGAACGTTCCCAGTTTACAACCCAGATCGAACATTATGATATGTTGGCAGCTCATTTTCAATCCTTGTCCAGGATAAATACTATTTTCATTGACATGTGCAGGGATATATGGGCTTATATATCAATGGATTATTTTAGGCAACTTGTTGTAAAAGATGAAGTAGGATCTTCTGCCATGCCCCATAAGGTCAACCCGATAGATTTTGAAAACGCAGAAGGAAATCTCGGCATTGCAAATGCCTTATGTGGTTTCTTAGCTGAAAAATTACCAATTTCCCGATTGCAGCGCGATTTGACAGACTCCACAGTCCTACGAAATATAGGTATGCCTTATGCGCATAGCTTGATTGCACTCCAATCTATTCGGAAAGGGCTTTCAAAGCTTATCTTGAATGATGACCAAATTGCAAGGGATCTAGAGGTCAATTGGTCTGTTCTTGCAGAACCTATCCAAACAATTCTGCGCAGAGAACGCTATCCGGATCCTTATAATGCACTAAAAACATTAACTCGCGGTCAAAGCAAATTAACCCGAGAAACTTTAAACTATTTTATTGATAACCTGGATATCACCAATACGGTCAAGGAAGAACTTCGCCAACTGAAACCGGAAATATATACGGGTGTCCATCCTCAATACTAAAACTAAAGCTAAAAAACAAAGGATAATGATCCGATCAACGGGGGCTATTCTCCATAGTTGTAATGCAGACCTTCAAAGTGAATTTCAACTGAAGGGGAGTTGGCTGGAATTACTTCACCAGTTATTTGTGCATCAATGTTCATCGCTTTAGCGATTTGCAGAATGTCCTCTACTACTTCAGGTAAACAGTAACATTCAAGCCTTTGGCCCATATTAAACACTTGAAACATTTCTTTATAATCCGCTTTACTCTCCCTTTGAATAAGACGAAAGACAGGAGGTATAGGTAAAAGATTAGATTTTACGACTTTACCTTCACCTATGAATTTACCCACTTTTGTTTGGCCGCCACCAGTACAATGGATTAGTCCTTTAATCCCTTGACCCGACTCTTTTACCAATTTTGCAATCAATGGCAGGTAAGTCCGTGTAGGCGAGAGCAATAATTGGCCTACTGTAAATTGGCCTTCGTCGAATGCTACCGTATCGGTCAAATTATATTGACCGGAGTATACAACTTGGTCTGGTGTTTGGGGCGCATAGCTTTCAGGATATATTTGGGCATACGAACGAGCTAAGACATCATGTCGAGCGGAAGTCAATCCATTACTACCTATTCCGCTATTATACGTTTGTTCATAGACAGATTGGCCATAAGATGCAAATCCGACTATCACCAAACCAGGCCGAATATCATTGACGAGTACTTGACTCCTGGGTAGTCTGCCAAAAGTGCTATAGCCCACATCAATCGTACGTATGATATCCCCTACATCGGCTGTCTCTCCACCAGCTGTATAAATATCTATATCCCAGCTCTTCATTTTTTGGGTAAACCCATCCAGCCATTGAATTAACCTAGCGATGACCTCCCCACTTATCAAATGTTTGTTTCTTGCAATGGTTGATGATACAAGAATATTTGTAGTACATCCTACACAGGCCATATCATCAAGATTCATTACAAGTGCATCTTGGGCTATGCCATCCCAAACAGAAACGTCGCCTGTTTCTTTCCAATAAAGATAAGCCAGACTTGTTTTAGTGCCGGCAGTATCTGCGTGCATCACATTACAAAACGCTGTATCGCCACCAGCTATATCTGGCAAAATTTTGCAAAAAGCTGTGGGGAAAAGGCCTTGATCAAGCCCTTTGATTGCTGCATGGACCTCTTCCTTGCCAGAAGAAACGCCACGAAGTGCATACTTGTCAGCTCTCATCGATCCCATTTGTTGTTGAAATAACGTTGATTATTTAAGCCCCTTTTTTCCTTGTGGTGTCCTGTCCTGCTGCTTTTTCTGTTGTTCTTTCAAAGCCGTTTCTAACCTTTCCTGGAAAGAACTTTTTTTCTTGGGCTTCAATTTGTTTATCTCCAGTTGAGCCTTTATTTTTTCATGGTTTATGATATAGTTCTTAGTAACCAGTGTTTGACCAATATTCAGAATATTACTGATACACATATAGGCTGTAAGACCAGAAGCATAGTTATTAAACCAGAAGAGGAACATCACTGGCATGAAATATTGCACATATTTCATAGCCGGATTGATAGACATGTCCATATCCTTGGTACTGTAATAAGTATAAATGATGGTTGTTATCACCCATATCAAAGTGAAAAGGCTTATATGGTCACCATAAAAGGGTATGTTGTACGAAAGTTGCACAAATGCGTCATAGGAAGACAAATCATCTGCCCAAAGGAAGCCTTCTTGTCTGAATTCGATAGAAGCAGGAAAAAATCGATATAATGCTATCCATATAGGCATCTGAAGCACCATTGGGAGACATCCGCCTAATGGATTAACCCCAAACTCTCGATAAATCTTCATTGTTTCAATCTGCATCTGCTGCGCATCATCTTTAAATTTTTCTTTAAGATGTGCCATTTTGGGCTTTAGCGCTGCCATTTTAGCTTGTGACTTTAGCATTTTGTAAGTCAAAGGATAAAGTACCATCTTTACCAAAAGGGTAAGCAAAAGGATAACAATACCTTTATTCAGATCAAAACTGCTCAAAAACGTAAAGACAGGACGAATCACATGTCGGTTGACTGTCCCAAAAAAGCTCCAACCAAATGGAATGATATCTTCAACATTTTCTCCAAATGCTCGCAAACTGGCGTATTCATTTGGCCCAACAAACAATTTCATGGCATAAGGAGTGCCATTGGCAATAGGTGGAAATACCAATTTACTGTATGCCAACTTTAAATGTGGCGCTTCAACTTCAGGCATTTCTGTACGCATCTCCCCAGATAAAAAGGGCTGTTCAGCTATTAGCGTACTGTTGAAAAATTGATTAGAGTGTGATACCCATTTGATGGGCTTATCGAGAATTTCCTGATCAGACTCTCTACATGAACAATAGTCAGGCGAACTTTCTGCAGGTTTGTAATAGACCGTAGAAAAGATCTTTTCGTAGTCGTAATTTTTTTCAATCCGATCTAAATAGTTTTTCCACTCTAGCGTCAATGGAATTGCATTGAAATCAAATCCTTGCTGAGTGAGGACGTAGGAGAGCGTGTAATCCGAATCCTCCAGGGTATATTCTTGTTTGAATACTTTGCCACCTTCGCCTTTGAGAATAAACACCAACCGATTATCTGATTCGACGGTCTCAAAGAAAAAGTCTCCAGTGCGAAATTGCCTTCCCTGCAGTGATAGTAAATAGTCAAACCTGTTTTTTTCATCCTGCATCAGATGGAGAGGCACGAATTGATCTGTTTCTGCTCCAATTTCGTGGGTGACTTTCTTGAAATTCTTAAGTAAGACACTTTTTATCCGACCACCTTTATTGGTGAAAACCAGCTTGATTTTTTCATTTTCCAGTGTAAACTCTTTCTCTTCACCTAATGAAGCCATTGCAAATGGACCGTATTCGTCCTTACGCTGGGCCAACAAGGCGGAGTCACCTGTAAGGGAAACCAGGGTATCACCTGCTGAAATTTGACTTGGTGGGTTTGCAAGTGGTAATGGCGCTTTTAAAACTTGATCTGTACTATCCTTTTGGAGCTTCTGTTGTTGGAGTTCTTCCGGAGTAGGACTATTGAGCTTAGCCCAAACAAATATGATCACAAAGATCAACGTAAAGCCAATGATTGAATTCCAAGTGTTGCGATCCATGCGTTCTTTACCGTTTGTTAAAAACCGCCGCAAAGGTAGCATTTTGAACCCGTTCGATATGGGTGGGATCACGTAAGTGAACTAAATAGCAAAAGAAAAGACCGCCCGGTAACGAGCGGTCCCTTCAGGTAAACTACAAACGCACATCTTTACATATCTAGAACTATGCCAATATGATGGAATAGATAAATATTTTATTGATATAAATTTATTTATAATTTACAAAGTGACTTATAGAGTATATGGTATAAAAAGTCATCATTGTGCTAGTTGAAGATGGGAAGCAAAATTGAAAGCTCTTTTCTTATTGATATTCAATTATTTATGCATAAAAGAAAAGACCGCCCGGTAACGAGCGGTCCCTTCAGGTAAACTACAAACGCACAACAACTATATATCGAACATTGTGCCAATATGTGATTTCAGATGAAAAACATTAAAATATTATTAATAAATAATGTTTTAAACCCCAAAGCTCTTATTTCCCTGGAGATTGAATTCTCCGAAGCCAAAGTTCTGCCGTCTCAGGTCCGACAAACTGAATTTCATAAACTTTGTCACCTGGAAGTTTGATAACCAGTTCTTTTGCCTTCAATTTGGCCGCGGCATCCATAAACTCAGGATTATTCGATGTAATGCTGGTAATCCCACCCCGGTAACCAAAGAAGTAGAAAAATTCTGAGCCGGATTTGAGATAAATATACAAACGATCATCTTCATTTGAAGGCATGCGAATCTCCAGATGACCAGAAACATACCTGTTCACCACTTCGCCATTTATACTGGTCATCGCAAGCTTATCTCCATCACTTACAAATGATTGCAAATCCGGATTCCATACAAGGGATACTTTAGGCAGGAAAAAAGGGTATTTTTTGAACTCTTCAGGGAGAGCCAGGGCCCTATTTTTCATTATGTTGGTCACTTCAGCATACTTGGCATCGTCGGGTATAAATTCAGAGAGATACCTCTCATAAAATGGGTCAGACAAATAATCAATAAACGTACCATCAAATGCCCGATTCATATCATTGACCATCACCTTCATAAGTGCCTCAGGCAGTAATAATTCAAGTCCGGCCATTGCTTCAATAGTGACCTTGGGTGGGGGGACACCTTCACCGTAATAGAGGGAGTCTGGTACATTGAAAGGAGAATTTATAGTACCGGCTGCATCTATTTTGACCATATCAAGACCTGAACCAAATGATAATTTACCCTCTCCATAGATTGATCCCGTTTTATTGCTAAAAACAACCAAGCTTCCTCGTCGACCAGTTCCAACTACTTTGGAGGAGTCGCCAAAATAATAACTGTCTGCTGGCAAGTCATAACGGAACATGCCTTCAGCTTCGATGAGGGGTCTGTCCTTCCGCAAAAAAGGCATCGTCATGACAGTGGGGTATAGAATTGAGGTACTTTTATTAATAAAAAAACCTGTTTTAACTAACTCGCCGTCAAGATTTCGTGATCGATTATACCGAAGGACCAGATTTTTTTTGTCCGCCTTACTATCAATGGAGAACCAACCTTTTTGATTGAGTCGATCTGCATCCAGAAAAGCAAACCCATCAAAACGCAATTCGGGTGAATCAGCCTCTAACACGATGGTACCCTGAAACCGGGTTTTGTGATCAACAAAAAACTGGTTATCTTCTGTTACTACGCCTTGCGCTCGCGTAACAGACCTTTTTTCAGAAAATTCACCTTTTCTGACAGGATAACCGGTAATGCTGTCAAATGCAATTTCTTGTTGATGGATACCAACATTATATTCGTAAAAGCCTTTTGCTTCATAATGTCTACGACCAAATATGTCTACAGTAGCCCTGTTTATGACATGGTATTTATTCGAAGTATCGGCAATGATTTTAGCATTTTGAAGTGTTGTAATTACACCACCTGCCTTTACCTCGATATTGCCATCTCCGGGATAAATCCATGCATCCGCCGAAAATATTTGAGGAACACCTCCTATGCGAAGCAAATTAGTCTTTAAATCATAAAACGCTGTTTTTCCTTGATATTGCAGGGAGTCTTGTACCGGATCGGTACATAAAAATTCGGCCATCTTGCCCGGATCCGATTTAAATGTGATGGATTCTTTTTCCATATCCCATTCAAATTCATTCATCGACGTCTGATAACGATTGTAAGGCATCACAGTACTCAGATTTTCTGAATTGGCTCGAAACTTACCTATCTGTTTATCAAAATCTGCAATGCCATTTACATTTCTGGTATCAAATGCAAGGTCAGTTGATCCCAGTGCTCTGATTTTAAGGTCCAAGGTATCCGAGGTAACATCATGGGCTCCAAAGGCCAGCAATTGGGATTCCATAAATCCCTTGTCCCAATCAAATGTACCCCTACCTCTTAGCCCGTCAGGGGTTAAAATGAGCATTCCTGTAAGCGTATGGGTCTTTTCCGGATAGAAGTCAAAGGCTTTGTCTTGGGTAGTCACATACATGGAATCTTGATAGGGTCTCCAGTTAATCAAAACGTTGCTTCCTTCAACCTTAGGCATATAAATCGGTCCCTTTCTGTCTTCGGTAATGTCAAATTGCTGGGCAGAACCGGTCATTTGTTCGGGCCGAAATATTACGTCTTCAGAAAAGGCTTTGGCCCGAAGATATTGGATCAATCCTTTGCCTTCAAGCCCAATATTACTCAGGCTTATCTCGCCCGTGTATTTGCCTCGATCTACATAGGTGCCCAAGCCAGATGCAGGCGTCTTATGGACAAAACCTAACGAACTGTCTGGCATGAGATATACTGTTTCTTCAATTGTAGGGAAAATACTATCCGAAACTAACCGGCCTCTAAATTTCAGTGCGTCTCCTGTAAATTTATCCAGGCTATTAAAAGTAAACGGATCAATTTGAAAGTAAAACGAATCGCGCAAATAGACCCCATCCTGGATATCTGGACGATCATAATACACATAAGATTTAGTTGTACTTTGTATGGAGGGAAATAGAGGGATATCCTTTTTACCTGACTTATTCTCAGGCGCGTCAATTTGAAGTACCCCAGCAAAATTTTCAATCCGGGAATCAATTGCCAGGGAAATGGGCTTTTCCAAACTATCGACCAATCCTGTAGGAATGAAAAGATCGAATGTCTTGATGGTATCCATCCGGATATTAAACTTCGGATACTTAAAAAACATGGCGTTGCCTTGTATAACCGAGGTACCAGCAAAAACCTTCCCTGAAAAATCAATATCCCTGTTTTTTCCTACAGTGATTCGTTGATTTTCTGGCAAAACCGCTACTTGTTGGGGTTGTGAAAACTCTACAAAGGGGACACCATTTAAAGTTATCGTTGAATCCTTCAGCGATAGCACGCCATTGTCCTGACGAGTCGTGGACATGACATTCAAAAAGTCATGATCTCGCTTGTTTTGAGAGGAGAGAACGTAATGGTCAAGTTTGGGCTTGATCTCAACCAAATTTTTTTCAAAGTCATAGAATATAAAACCTCGCTGCACCAGATCGAACAACAATGTTTGTATGTTTTCTACTGAAAAATCCGGATTGATCAAATAGGCAAGCGTGCTTGCTGAAAACGTACGTTGCCCCGTTTCATCCACATGTTTTTTAAACAGGCTCAACGGATTCACATCAGAAATGTTCTGAATCTTCCGATAGTCATTATCATTAAAAAAATCCTCAGATATCACCTGCATTTCATCCTTGCCCTTCGTTCCTGCAATACTTCTTTCTCCAAGCTTTATCGTGTCTCTGTCTAAATACCATGTTACACCATCCACATCGAAATCGAACTTGTGCATAGATGAATAGTAAGGTGCTTTATCACTGGCGCGGTTAGATCGATTCAAACGCATGATCCGTTTGTCAATTTCAAACCTAAAATCAACGGACTGATGGAACAAGCTGTCATCACCAAAATAAATGGTTGTTTCTACTCGGGAGCCGGTAACCTGTTCTTCCCTTTTGATTGTAAAAAGGTCAGAAGTAGCCTTGAACTGAAGTCTTCCGTCAGGCCGGGTCAGCGTTATTAAGGCCTGGTTCTCTTCACCAGCAAAACCATAGATGGATGTCCCTTCCAATCTAAAACCACCTTTGTACTTTACTCCTCCTCCTATGTTTGCGATCTCAATAATTTTCTCATATGATTCAAACTTTGGGTATGATCCTTCTACGGCCTGATTTCTCACAACCAATTTATCGGTCAATTGACCTTGAATTTGACGGTCGCCAAAAAGTAGAGGATATGTAAGTTCAACATTATCTGCAGTATAAATACTTTGTGTAAAATCTATTGAATAGGCTTTAAGGTTTGCCTTAATTTCAGTGTTATCAAAGCGACTCCAATTTATTAGGCCACCCTGGCCTTGCCAGGTTGATAAAGCTGGATAATAGCGCCCCGTGGTGTTTTGAATGACAATAGAATCCAACTTTCGCTGAGCCATAAGTTCTACCGGGTCGAAAATCAAGACCAGACCTTGGGTGTCTCTTCCAAATCGTCCTTTCCGCGGATCTGCATACCATGAAACACCTGACGAAGAATATCGAAGTGCACTTTTTGTAAAAAAACCTTCCGAAAATTCGAGAAAATCCTTCACAGGTTTCAACTTTCGCTTTTCAATACTCTTCAGCTCCTCCGTATACACATTCAACCATTCCGCAAATCGATCCGCTGATATTCCACCTTTTATAATGCCATCCATCACTGAAAGCCAGGACTCAAAGTAGGGACTGGCCGTCATCCCTGTTTCACGCATCAAAACAGCTTGTTCATGAAGCAGAAGAAGTTGGTCCGGGGTGATCACGCCCTGCTTGACCCTTTTTTCAAAATCTTTGAACAGATCATCCAATTCTTTTTTTCCTGATGCCTTGAGAAAGGTTTCCAATTCTTTTACAAATGAGCTCGGGTCACTTGTGAATGCGGGTTGCTGAGCGTGCAGATTGTTGTCGATCCCGATGATAAAGACTAAAAGAAGTAAAAAAGCATATCTTAACTTCATTATTTGCTGGTTTTTGTCCACCATAAAGAAACCCAATCAGCCAATTGGGTCTTATTCGTTAGTTCCCACCCCAATGTCGTTCCACTCTTGGTCAGATCAGCAATATCCCGATCTAAAAAACCACTTAAACCAATTTTGGCACTTTCCCCAAGATGCGTATCCAACGTTGGAAGATCGTGTATTAATACATTGCGGTTAATGTTCGCTAGTAAAATATCATAGTCTTTTCTGGGAATCAACGTTACATCGCCTTCGATAACATGGACAGTCCCCTCTACATGATTCCGTTCCACATTCAGTCGTGAGCTTTCACATGCAGGCCCTTCAATTTCGATTGCGTCAGCTGTATGCGCTCCCATTCGCGCGGCTAAAATTGCTAATACAGCAGTGCCTGAACCAAAATCCAGCACCTTTTTTCCTACGAAATCCATCGTGGACATACCTTCAATCATCAGCTGTGTGGTGGCATGATGACCGGTCCCAAAGGCCATTTCTGGTTGGATTACAATTTCATATTGTACATTTTGAATCTCAGGATGGAAGAGTGCCCGAATGCCACAAAATGGAGGTATTATTACCGGTTCAAAATTGGTCTCCCATTGTTTATTCCAATTGACATCAGGCATTTGATGGTCACTGAAGTCCTTCCAATATTCGCCATTTTGAACTAAAAGTGCTTCACGAAGGGCAATTGTCCAATCCTTTTCTTCTATATAACCTGCTAGTCCACCATCTTCCTCGGCATAAGCAGAAAAGGGATATTCGGAAAGCATGGCTAAAGCAATATCATGACCTCCCTCCGGTATCGTAAACAGTACACGTATCCAAGCCATATTAGTACTTGATTTCCCCGTTTCTTGCCTTGAGTGTGTTGAGCATTAACGCGGTTACAGTCATAGGTCCGACGCCGCCTGGTACTGGTGTAATTGCACTACATTTTGGAGCTATATTATCATAATCGACATCCCCTACCAATCTAAAACCAGATTTACGCTCCAGGGCCTCTATTCTGTTGATACCCACATCGATGATAACGGCTCCTTCTTTGACCATGTCAGCAGTAACAAACATCGGCATGCCTATAGCGGCCACTAGAATATCCGCCCTGATCGTTTCAGCCTGTAAATCCTTTGTACGACTGTGTGCCAATGTAACTGTTGCATCACCGACCTTGCCCTTTCTGGATAATAGTATACTTAAGGGTGTGCCAACAATGTTGCTTCTTCCCACAATAACAACATGCTTACCACTAGTAGGAATACCATATCGTTCCAGCAAGAGCAACACACCATAAGGTGTGGCCGGCAAATAACAGGATAAACCCTGCGCCATCCTGCCAAAATTTAATGGATGAAATCCGTCCACATCTTTACGAGGATCAATGGCCAGGGTTATCCGTTCCTCATTTATGTGTTTAGGCAATGGCAATTGGACAATGAACCCATCGACTTCAGGATCATTGTTTAGGTCTTCAACAATTTCCAACAACGCTGCTTCACTGAGATCGGCGCCTTTTCGGATTAAGGTAGATCTGAATCCAACTTCCTCGCATGACTTTACTTTATTTCCTACGTAAGCCTGACTGGCAGGGTTATCCCCAACCAGAATTGCAACCAAATGGGGAGGACGTTCTCCTTTTTCCAGGATTTCCCGGACCTGTAGATTAATCTCTTGCTTAATCGTAACCGATAAGCTCTTTCCATCAAGAAGAACCATAGTGGTGTTTTTTCCCAAAGATAAACGATCATAGGTATCTGTCTGACAAAAGTAATGTTAGATTCAAGTGGTCACCCAAAAGCATATGATTAACAATATACTATACAATACTATTAATGGTATGGGAACAATTTCTTTTGCTGGAACTCCCCATTTTTTTTCCAACAAGAATAGATGAGCCAATTTTTCAAAACTAAATGCAATAACAGTTGCCCATGCAATACCCTCAATACCCCAGATTTGTACAAAAATAAAGCTCAGGCATAAGTTGATCCCCAACTCCACTATTCCTACATATAAAATGCTCTTCGTAGCGCCTCGAGCTGTTAACAAAGGAGAGGTGAGTACAAACCTACTGACCAATATAAATAGATATATTTTAAATATGATGGCACTATTGGAAAAGTTGCTACTAAAAATGTTGCTAAATAGCCATTCCGAACCAAACATTAAGCATATAGCTACAGGAAAAGACCAATACAGCATCTTTTTTGTCAAACCTCGCAAATAGTTAGCACCTAAATTGTTACGCCCCAATGCAGTCATCTCAAGTCCAGATGCAATGACCAATGCAAAAGGCAGTTCACGAGCGCCATATCGATATATGGCAAAAACGGACGGATCATTAAACCAATAGGTTATCAGGATACCATCAACGAGAATCACCGCTCCACCGATTAAACTATATACAACTAAAGGACCGCTAAGTCTAAGCCATTTCTTTAATACATCCGATGCCCAACGAATGCGAACAAAGGGTTGGCATTCATAGGCATACCAGATAAAACGACCTAATCCAAAAAGGATCAAACCGTAAAGTCCCGTCAATAGCTTACCACTGATCCAGATGGGCAGTAAAAAGCCAAACACCAATCCCGAAACAGAAAAAAAGATCCAAACAAGTAACTGCAAAGTTTTACCTCTAACCAATAAAACAACCTCCGTTAGCGCACTTAATTGAAAAAGAAAGATATAACTCGCAAAAATCATCCATAGATCAGCCCTAAATCCCTCACCGGGGAATACTTGACTCAATAAGTAAAGAATCAAGATACTTAAAACACCTGTGCTCAATGTGATCCATAGCAGGAATGCATTGGCCTGTCTAGTAAAAACGCTACCTTCTCCTGCTGACAAATCATGATACACCTTCAAAAAACCACGAGACAAACTGTCAATCCAAAAGGATGTGAAACCATAACCCAATAAAAGCAACTGCTCATATTGGCCAATCGCTTGAATGGAAAGAGATGATTTGGCTAAAACAATAGCTACAAGAATCGTCATGACCTGGCGTATGATCAGTCCGAATTGGTATACCTGGCCTACTTGTAATGTTTTTAAATTTAGACCAGGTGCGCTCATAAGATAACATTCTAGCCTTTGGAGTCAGTTATCAACTCCCAATCCTCCTTATCATTCCTGGTGTAAACTGATTCATTAAAATGCACGCCCTCTATACCCAAATCCCGCATGATCGGCGTGTAAATATCTTCCTCAAAAGGTAAGGGTTCTTTTGGCAATGGCAACTGGCCACGCAAAAATAGCCTTGCACACATCCCCAAGGGCAGCCCTACTAAATCAGCCATCGCCGTATAGTTATCATCCTGCCCAGTATGCTCCAAACTGGATCTGCATTCTAGTTCCTTCCCGGCTATTGTATATTGAATCCGGTGTTCCATGACCACTAAGTCCTTATCCCCAGGTATAAGCTTCCATTTGCGTTCGATCAGGGCCAATAAATAATCAGCCGGAGTCTGCCCTGAACGTCCTATTGGTTCGTCAGAAAAAATACCCAACCAGTCCAATTGATGCGAAATAGGATCACTTTTGGCCAAATCCAAAAACTGGAGGCATCGATCTTTAAGCCCTAAATCATTTGCCCCGGGTAGAATAGCTCGAATAAGCTCAGCCCAAGTAAATCCATCATTCACATGCAACGGAGAAGTGCTATCCGTTAGTCCCAGGCGTATAAGTGCATCCCAAGCCTTGGAAAACCCCCGATACCGGACAGTACCACGCATGATAGAGGGGATATCATGTAACCCATACAAATCCCTGTACTTAAGGGAATCTCGGTTAGCGTAAACCTCATAATGATCCTTGCCTCCAATATCAATTGGGCGTGCATTGGCAAACAATTGATTGTAAGGTTGAAAAACGGGATGGCCCTTTTCCAAATATTGGGCAGTCCCTTGACCAGCGAGAACAACATTCCTTGGGTTCCATGTAATTTTATAATGCCAGGGGTTTGTATCACTTTCTGCAGCAATCAAACCTCCGGCATAGGAGTGAAAGGAGTTTATTTGCCCACCTGATTTTTGAATCTTGTTCAATAATTGCAGAGCTGACATATGATCTATTCCGGGATCCAAGCCTAGTTCACCCATAAAAAACAAACCCTTCTTTTTTGCTGCAGCGGCTATTTCATGGATTTCAGGCGTAACGTATGAAGCAGTAATCAGATGTTTGTTTAAATCCAGACAATCTTTGGCTACCAAAATATGTAGCGTCCATGGAAGTAGAGAAATGACAAAATCATGACTCTTAACAAGATCGGCTCTCGCTGAAACATTTTGTACATCAAGTGCTTTGCCTATGATGTTTTCATAATACTTCAACTTTGCAATTAATGTCTGTTGATCAGCATCTGCCACGGTTACATGCCACTGTTCAAGAGGGGCATGTTTATTTAGAAAATGAAGCAACGTTGTTGCCGATCGACCGGCACCTAGAACTAGTATCTTTTTCATGATATCAAACCAAGCCACAAAATTATCGTAAAAAAGGGCATCTTTACCTATAAGCCCATCTTGCGAATATGAATTTTAGAACGGATTATCAAGTCATCGAACATTCTGGTTTACTGTCAGAACCAGATCTTGCTTTACTGGAGTGTGCCCGAATGGCAGTAGGCCACAGTTATTCACCTTATTCAAATTTTAAGGTAGGCGCTGCTATTGTTATGGAATCTGGTCAAATTATAACCGGATTTAACATTGAAAATGCTTCATACCCCGTATGTCTTTGTGCAGAACAGACAACGATCGCCGCAGTAAAAACCCAGTTTCCTGGTCAGATAATGAAAGGCATGGCTATAACTGTAAGGAGTGCGAATCAAATCGTAAACATTCCTGCTACCCCTTGCGGGCAGTGCAGGCAATTGCTTTTTGAGCAGGAAAGGATAAATGGGGAGTCAATCCGGCTTATCCTTCAAGGGATGGAAGGCCCAATTTGGATTTTTGATTCTGTCTCCATGTTGTTACCTCATGGGTTTTCTGGCAAATTGTTATAAGCATCCCAATTTGCTTCGGCATGGACCAGATCTTGGGGGGTATCGATACCAATAGAAATATAGGATGTAAGTCCAATCTTAATCTGATATCCATTCTCCAGCCAACGTAGTTGTTCGAGTTGTTCAGCCTGTTCAAGCTTGGATATGGGTAAGGACGAAAGGGCCAATAGCGTTTGTTTTTCAAATCCATACATGCCCACATGTACATAATAATCTTGATGACTGGTCCAATCAGAAATGTCGTAATCTCGCTGAAATGGAAGCCATTGTCGACTAAAATACATCGCTAGGTCAGCATTATTTTTGACCACCTTTACCACATTCGGAGATGCAAGTGCATCTGAATTCCTTTCCAATCGAATCAAGGTAGCAATAGGCGGTGCACTTTCGCCCCGGATTAATTGACCCAATTGCTGGATAGCTACTGGATCAATGAAAGGCTCATCACCCTGAATGTTAAGTATAAAAGGTTCATTTAATTCGCGAGCCACAGCGGCACATCGATCAGTGCCACTTGGTAATGCGGGATCCGTATTGACAACTTCTGCACCTGCATCTCTACAGACTTTTTCGATTCGAGCATCATCTGTTGCGATGATCACCCGATCAAGACCTGAAAGAATACATCGTTCCCAAACATGCAAAATCACGGGTTGTCCTTTTAAAAGCGCCAATGGTTTTCCGGGAAACCTGGTCGATGCCCAACGGGCCGGTATGATACCTGCAATATTCTTCACTGTTTTATTTCGTTTAACAAATGTAACCCATAGTCCACAGGCTTTTATAATTTTGCACTAAATCTGTTTCACCCCATGACCTTCCGTTTTTTAGGTATTATAATTCTCTTTCATTTAAGCTCCAGCGAATCATTGTCTGGCCAGACGGGTACCAGGGATAATTATTTGACGTTTAAGGACACCTTGCAAATTGGCCGGGAATCTGGTCGATTGTTTATTAAACATACAGTAGCTCAAGGTCAAACATTATATGGCGTATCCAGATTTTATGGACTGGAGCTTGAGGAACTTCTCTATTACAACAGACAGTACAAGGTCCAAATGCCCGGAATAAAAGATACCCTCTTTATTCCTGTACCCAAAAAGGCCATTTTGCCTTTTCGTTATCCAAATTATGCTCGTTGGAAGGGAGCCCCATTATATTATACCGTTCAAAAAGGTGAAACACTCTATCAAATCAGTCAACGATACTTTGGCTTGCCTGTAGAGCAGATGAAACAATTCAATAATCTAAAGGAAGAAAATATCCAGCCAGGCAATAAGCTTTTTGTAGGTTGGTTGAGCACAAAAGGGATTCCAGACAGTATTCGTCAATTTTCCGGCCATCCCCTATGGATTAAAAGCCATCGACTCAGAAGTCAATATATGCAAGGCAGGAAAACAGGTGATGAACTCCAGGATCAAGGGTATGGCACACGGATTCTTGCCGACAACCCGGACGATGAACTTGTGGTGCTGCACAACGGTTCCGCTTTAAATAGTCCGGTAGCTCTAAAGAACCCGCTAAATAACCGAATTGTCTTTGCTCGGGTCATAGGTCGCATCCCTCCGGGCACCTATCCACCTGGTACTGTTGTTGTTACTAGTAACGCCGTATCCCGAATGCTCGGCGTAAAGGATCATCGATTTTTTATACGATTGAAATATCTTAACATATGAAATACTGTCGGAATATTCTCGAAACTATTGGCAATACACCGATGGTACAACTCCAAAGAGTAAATGACGGGGTACCTTGCTTGTGTCTGATAAAAATGGAAACATTTAATCCGGGACATTCCATCAAGGATAGAATGGCGGTAAAGATGATTGAAGATGCGGAGAAGGATGGGCGACTTAAACCCGGCGGGACGATCATTGAATGTACCTCTGGAAACACCGGCATGGGTCTTGCATTAGCTGGAATAGTTAAAGGTTACCGCTGCATTTTCACTACAACTGACAAGCAGTCTAAGGAAAAAGTTGATCTTCTCAAAGCCCTTGGAGCAGAAGTCATCGTATGTCCAACAAACGTAGAACCTAGTGATAAGAGATCCTACTATGCCGTTGCTGAACGACTTAGTAAGGAAATACCCAATTCATTTTGGTGTAATCAATACGATAACTTATCGAATCGTGAAGCGCATTATGAATCTACTGGTCCTGAAATTTGGGATCAGACAGATGGACGGATCACTCATTTGATCGTTGGGGTTGGAACGGGAGGTACCATATCAGGTACGGCTCGTTACCTAAAGGAAAAAAACCCTGCCATCAAAATATGGGGTGTCGATACTTACGGTTCCGTTTTTAAAAAATATCACGAGACAGGAGAATTTGATCCAAAAGAGATTTATCCCTATATAACTGAAGGTATAGGTGAGGATATTTTACCCCAAAATGTAGATTTTTCACTCATTGACCACTTTGAAAAAGTGAGCGATAAAGATGCCGCCATTGTTGCGCGTCGTTTAGCCAGGGAGGAAGGGATGTTGCTTGGTTATTCCGCTGGAAGTGCAGTTGGAGCGCTGCTTCAACTCGCAGGTCAGTTATCAGCAGATGATATAGTCGTTGTTATCGTACATGATCATGGCAGTCGGTATGTAGGCAAAATCTATAATGATGATTGGATGCGGGAAAGGGGATTCCTTCAGGATGACATGACGGTAAACGACCTCATACGAAGGAAGGAAAAAAAGGAATTTATAAGTATCGAATCCTCTATGTCCTTGCGTGAAGCTTTCAAACTCATGAAAGATCATGATTTGTCCCAGCTTCCTGTCACTAAAGGAGATCAAATTATAGGATCTATAACTGAATCGCTGGTTTTAAACCTTTTGTTGGAGAATCCAATTGCGAATGGTGACAAAAAAATAGACGAAGTCATGTCAGACCCATTCCCATGGGTAGAAATGGATACTCCGCTAAAAAGATTGAACCGATTGTTAGACAAAAATGTGCCCGCTATTTTGTGTAAAGATCAGACAGGCCAAGTCCATATTCTCACACAATATGACGTCATTCATGCATTGTGATGCGCAGGTCTAAACTGATTCTTGCGGTCAGTACACCATTTGACATATGCATCACGAAATTTGGCCATCAGCCATTTCAAATTTTCGATCGCATATTGCGGCTAACTCTGCACTATGTGTAGCTATCAAAAAGGTATGCCCAAAATCATCACGGAGTCTCAAAAAGAGCTCGTGCATTTCTTGGGAGTTGACACTATCCAGGTTTCCGGTAGGCTCATCTGCAAGAATTACAGCTGGACTATTCAATAAGGCACGCGCAACCGCTACCCGTTGTTGTTCGCCGCCTGAAAGTTGCCCTGGTTTATGAAGTATACGATCCTTTAAGCCTAGATAAGCTAATAGGTCAGAAGCTCTTTCCCTACACACTTTTTCTGATTGACCCCTGATCAGTCCGGGCATCATCACATTTTCAATCGCATTAAATTCGGGAAGCAAATGGTGAAATTGGAAGATGAATCCAATAGATTGATTCCTAAACTGGCTCAATTGTTTCCCTCTAAGGCGGTTTGTTTCTTGACCATTAATGGTTATTTCACCTGTGTCAGGCGAATCCAAAGTGCCAAGTATATGCAATAGTGTGCTTTTCCCCGATCCAGATTTACCCACCAGTGCTGCTATCTCGGACTTGGCAATGTGGAGTTGAACACCTTTCAAAACGGAGAGGCTTCCAAACGATTTGGTTATATTATTAGCATGAATCACGATGTGAAATTACAGTCTTTCATCCAAAACCTGCACCATATAGCAACATTCTTCCTATGAGCTACAACTTAATACTTGGTAGTTACTGGAGATTTCCGGAGCAGAATAATTTAGTAGTTTTGTATCCTGTTGGTCAACTCAAGGAGTTTTTATAATTATTTGCTAAAACTCCTTTAATTTGCACTCGTTGCTGTTCATTCGTGTATGAAGATATTACAACTGTGTAAAAAGTTCCCATACCCACTAAAAGATGGGGAATCCATTGCTGTTACGCATATGAGTAGGGCGATGAGGGACTTAGGTTGCGAGATCTCCTTGCTTACGATGAATACGGTAAAACACTATTTTGACACCAATCAACTTCCGGACACATTTGATCATTACAAGGATATTTTTTACACTGAGATAGACAATCGTGTAAAACCTTTCGATGCGTTTCTTCATCTTTTCAGAGAGGGATCATATAATATCTCTCGTTTTGTTTGTCCTGCATTTACAAAAATGCTTATCCATATCTTAGAAGAGGAACAGTTCGATATCGTCCAATTGGAGACACTTTATTTGGCCCCATATATTCCAGTAATCAGGAAACATTCCAAAGCATTGATTTCTTTGAGAACGCACAATGTAGAGCATGAAATCTGGAAAAGGATGGCCGAAAACCACAAACCAGGGCTCAAAAGATGGTACTTGGGGCATTTAGCTCAAAAGTTAGAGTTATACGAGAGACACCAACTGCAGCTCGTTGATATATTAATCACCATGACACAGCGTGATTTAAGCTATTTCCAAAAGATGGGATATCGTGGTAAAAGCATTGTTGCGCCAATTGGCATGGATGTTCAACAATATCAGCAATCTACCAAAGAGCGACTAAATGACGCTGAAGGCATTTGTTTCATTGGATCGTTAGATTGGATGCCTAATTTGGAAGGGTTGAATTGGTTTCTTGAATCCGTATGGCCATTGGTAAGAACAATTCACCCCAATGCAAGGCTTAAGATAGCCGGTAGAAATACTCCTTCTAGCTATAAAAAGAAATCCATACCTGGTGTTGAATTCCTAGGCGAAGTGCGTAGTGCTATTAAATTCATCAACGACCATCAGATTTTAATTGTACCCTTACTTTCAGGTAGTGGTATGCGGGTCAAAATTCTTGAAGGACTCTTTTTGGGCAAAACAGTAATTACTACGACAATAGGAATGGAAGGCATTGAGGCCCGGCAGGGTGAAGAGATTCTACTAGCTGATAAAGCCGAAGATTTTGCCCAATGCATATCGCTCTGTTTAAAGGATCCTGATTTTGCTAACCGAATTGGAAAACAGGCTGCAATTTTTGCCTCCAACCATTTTGACAATCGCAAGATTGCACTACATGTTCTCCAAAAATATGCGCAATCACGCTTAGAACTCATGCCAAAATAGTGGCATTGGGTACATTTATCCCTGAATGAAGATCTTGGTAATAGCGCCTCGTTTTCCCTGGCCATTAGAAAAGGGGGACAAACTGCGACTGTATCAACAGATACGTTATCTGGCTATACACCATGATGTCACCGTTTTTACTTTGACTCATTCAAAGGTTTCTCCATCAGATGAAGCTGAATTAAAAAAAATATGCCCATCCTATATCATACACCAACTTCCCTTTTGGAAACTACCTTTCAATCTTGTTTGGGGTCTGGTCAAAGGATTGCCTTTATCTGTATCTTATTTTACGAATTGGAATGCCGTCCAAGCATTTTGGAAAATACACAAAGAGATTAAACCAGATTTGGTCTATGGTCAACTTGCTCGAATTGGGGAATACTTAAAAGCTGTAGAAGGCGTCAAAGTCATTGATGTCATGGATGCCTTTGCTAGTATTGCCCTACAAAAAGCTAAATTGTCGAGTTTGATCGTCAAGCCCTTATACTTATTCGAAGCATGGCTTTTGGGTCGATATGAACAAACTATACCAGGATTCACAAGCCAACAAATATTCATAAGCGAACGAGATCGCCAATTGGTTGATCCTGGACATAATTGGCCAGCTATTATCGTTCCCAATGGCATTGATTTGGATTATTTTACACCGACCAGTGAAAAGCAACCCAGCTATGACGTTTTATTTGTGGGGAACCTGGGGTATTTCCCGAATGTGCAAGCTGTCAAGCTATTAATCAAGGAAATAATGCCACTTGTTTGGAAAAAATTTCCCAATGCAAAGGTCCTTATAGCAGGTGCCAGGCCATCCGCCGGAATTTTAGCTTTTGAGAACGAAAAAATTACAATTCAGGGTTGGCTGCCGGATATTCGGGAGGCTTATACTTTAGCAAAGATTTTTGTGGCACCTCTTTTTCAAGGGGCTGGCATGCAAAATAAAATTTTGGAAGCAATGGCAATGAAACTTCCAGTAGTGACTAGTAGGCATGTCAATAAAGCTATATCCGCAACGGAAAATGTGGAGGTACTAATAGGTAATTCACCGTTTGAGGTGGCGGATCAAATTCTGAAACTACTGCAGGATCAGGATTTCAGAGACCAAATTGCCCTTGCAGGGCATATCTTTGTCCATAATAACTATAGCTGGTCAGAAAGTGTTGACCTACTCTTAGAAAATGGCTTTAAACCCACCTTGTACAATGATGAGTAATACCACGAAGATGATCCAACTGAACTCGATTGAGGATGCATTAGATGCCTTCAAATCCGGACAGGTTATAATAGTTGTTGATGACGAAGACAGAGAAAATGAAGGTGACTTTATTTGTGCTGCAGAAACAGTGACTCCGGAAATCATAAATTTCATGGCCACCCATGGTCGTGGGTTGATATGTGCTCCGATTGATGAACATCGGGCTGATGAATTGGGGCTGGATTTAATGGTAAACCGAAATACGGCATTACATGAAACAGCTTTTACTGTTTCGGTTGATCTGATCGGGCATGGATGTTCTACAGGCATATCAGCCTATGACAGGGCTACGGGCATACGAGCATTAACTAACCCGGCATTCACGGGCGATGATTTTGCACGTCCGGGGCACATCTTTCCGCTTCGAGCTAAAACAGGAGGTGTGCTTCGAAGGACGGGTCATACAGAAGCTGCCATTGATTTAGCAAGGCTAAGCGGATTTTTTCCAGCAGGTGTGTTGGTTGAAATACTGAACGAGGATGGTACAATGGCTAGATTGCCCCAATTGATTGCTATCGCAGAAAAGTTTAGTTTGAAGATTATTTCTATCGCTGATCTTGTAGCATACCGTCTTGAAAGAGAGAAACTCATATTGCGTGAATATACAACAACCCACCTCTCCCCTATCGGTATGCTCACCTTTACCGCATACTCTCAGATCACCACAGGCGATTTACATCTAGCCATTCGGTATGGCCATTGGGAAGATAATGATATAGTGCCAGTAAGAGTACAATCTGCACTTTCCTACGCAGAAATTAACCAAATTCTGGATCCTTCTCAATCAGATATATTCAACTATATCCTGGAAATCTTTCGAAAGCAGGATAAAGGTCTCTTAGTCATCATGCACCACCAGGACAAGCAGCTTAATCTTATCGAAAAGCTGCAGCAGTTAAGCGGCCTGGATGCTTCTTTGACGAATAAAATGGATCGACGGGATTATGGCGTTGGCGCACAGATCATTCGCGATCAGAGGATTACACGACTAGCCTTGTTAAGTGATTCTCCAATTAAGCGAATTGGACTAGAAGGATACGGCTTGGAAATGGTAAGTTTCATTCCTATAAAACAAGAAACAAACAACTAAACAATCCCTCTAAATAGCCAAATTTTCGGGTCTTTTTTAAAAGGTGGGACACTGCACTACGTTGTCTTCAAATTCACCAACGAAACCCAGACTAATTTCAAATGCTCCCCGTCGGTAACCCAAGTTATTGATTTCTGAAATCCCGAGATCATAACTCATTCCTAGCAGCATTCCTACATATTCGATACCTACAAACAACGTCGCTGATTCCGCAACGACCGAACGTTGTACATCTCCTACAATTCGCGCCCATCCCCCGGTATGAAGTGCAACTCCTGAATAATCATTGGTAAGAAAACGAACATTTGCACCGGTATTTATCTCCCGGTGTGGCCCTTGTTGTAAATAATGAAGCCTGGGCGAGAGATAGCTATTTCCACCCATGGGAATAACCATCGACCCATGTATTTGGTATCTCCTGTACAATTTACTCGTTCCACCTTGATCTTCCGGAAAAAAAGATAGTCCTGGCTCTGTGAGATGGTGCATGGCTGCACCAATTTGAAATAACGCATTTCGACGATACACCCAACTATAATTCACACCTGCTGCCAGATCGCCAAAAGTGATATTATTCCCTGGCAGCGCTTCAGCCGTAGGAAAAGTGTATCCGTCCTTTTGATTGAATTGGTCCTGAAAACTTAGATTGTTAAAGTTGATGTTTCGCTGTGCAATGCCACCTTGGAAAGCTGCACTTAAATATTGTGTGTTTTTGAAATTCAATGCTTTATGATAGGCTGCACTGATATTGATCTCATTGGATGTAAAGTCAAAATTCCTTACTTCATCCTTGTAGAAGATTAATCCAACACCAAAGGCGTCTTGGTATTGACTAGCTTGGGGCACCCTGAATCTAAAATCTAATGCTGTAGAAATAGTTGTAAATGGACGCTCCAACGCAGCCCGCCATTGGTCTCGGTATATACCTGCAATGCGAAATCGACCACTAAAAGCACCCGTCAAGGCAGGGTTCATTGTTAATGGCGAAGCATAAAATTGTGAAAAGTGCCTGTCTTGACCAACACTTGTCGATGGCATTCCTAATATCAGCGTGATAATACACACAAATAGACAAGATGGATAGACTTTAAATATCATGTTGCAAAGTTACGTCATATCAACGAGCAAGTTCAACTATTGGTATGCTTGAACTGTTGTTTATGGTATTCCAAATAAAGAAAACAGGGCTAATTTACACTATCCACCTCTCTGTATTTATTTGCGGCAAGGGATAATCAACACCCAAAACAAGGCCATATTTTTGTTGGTCAATGTCATTCATCCCATCCGGACAATGAACAATTGATGATGGCAAATGAGCTAATTGAGGTAACCATCGACGGACATAAAGACCTTCAGGATCGTATCTTTTAGATTGGGTGAGAATATTGAAATACCTATCCTCCCTGGGGTCATTGCCTACACCAGCGATATAATTCCAGTTTCCCCAATTACTACACGGATCATAATCGATCAGTTTAGATTCAAAATACTCGGCTCCCATTTGCCAGTTTATCTCCAAATCCTTTACTAAAAAACTCGCTACTAGTTGACGTCCTCTGTTAGACATGAACCCGGTTTGGTTTAATTCATTCATGTTTGCATCAATCATGGGAATCCCTGTCAATCCTGTCGCCCAGCTTTTAAATAGCTCTAAATCATCCTTCAGTATCTTGTTTGGCTTACCTTTGAGTCCTCCTTTCAGGAATAGCGCATTCCCATACTTTTTTCCATTTAATCTGAAATAATCACGCCATAGCAGCTCAAGATAAAAGGCGTAAGTGTGTTCACTGGCTCCATGTTCTGACTCAAAGCATTTTAGCTCATGGTAAATACGCTTTGGAGACAAACACCCTTGGGCAAGCCACGGAGAAAATCTTGAAGAGTAATCCGACCCTAATAAGTCATTCCGAGTGTGTTTATAGTGACTAAGCCCATCCGTTTGCCAAAAGAAATAGTTAAGCCGCTCTAAAGCTTTATCCTCGCCTCCTTTGAATAGCTGATTTTCTATATCAATATGGGCGCTGTCCGTGTTATTTATACCCAGATCAGGTAATTTGCCTGGATCAACGGGCTCGGATATCCAGGGAATATGTTGAGGTGTAGGTAATGGTGTTCGAATAGGCACTATTCTGTCCACTTCTTTTTTATATTGTGTAAATGTTTCAGGCGTATGGTAAATCGGGAATGGCAGGTCCTGCGTATAATAGAGCATCTTTCCTCTATTGTACCGAATCTCCAATCCGATAGTCCAAAGCTTTTTTTCAAGGGTCTCCTGTACATTGACTTCTTCAGCAGTCCGTTCCCGATTACAACAGATCCAGCTAACTTTCAGATGGCGTGCCAATTCAAATAACTCCTCCTCTGGTTTTCCGATTCGAATGATAAGGTTTGAGCCTTTGTCTTGTAGATTTTTCTTAAGGTTCAAAACGGATTGCATTATGAAAAGCCGCCGATGATGATCTATTTTTGGAAAGCCATACCTGGTTTTTCCGCCATACAATCGTTCGTCAAAAACATAGACTGGAATCACTTTTTCAGCATGATTGAGTGCATCCCAAAGCGCTTCGTTATCATGTAAACGAAGATCTTGCCTGAACCACAATAATGCTCTGGATTCCATAGTCATCGTTTGCGCTTTTAACAAGATTATATACCATGTGGTTGTATCTAACCGCTAAATACCTAACGAATAGCTGATTAAAACAGGATTTCTTTCGACTTGATCTTTTAGTCGCTTCTGGCATTTCTACTACCTTTGTATGGTAAACAATATAGCAAATGAATACTTTGGCTAGTTGGCTGTCAATCCTCTTTCTTTTAGGATTTACATCTTGTTCAGGAGGGAAAGATATTGAAGCGATGGACCGGGAGATTATGGTTCTTCATGATGAAGTGATGCCACTAATGGTGGACATGAAAAAGAAACGCACGCTCTTGGAAGAGAAAAGTATGGGAATCGACTCTACCCAAATGGCCACATTTAGAGATGCAATTCGAGATCTTAAGATTGCAGAAGATGGCATGTGGGATTGGATGAATCAATATAAAAAACCAGAGATCCCATCTGATGAGGCACTTAAATACCTGGAAAATCAAAAGGAAACCATACAACAAGTAAGCGAGTCTATGAAAAAATCACTTTCACATGCTGAAGATCTACTCAAAGAATGAAAAGTATCCTACTCATTATATTGGCACCTTTCCTTGTTTTAACAGCTTGCAATCAGCAAGAAGGTTGTCAAACACTTCCTGTATTAGGAAATAAGGACATTATGGACGGTGATACCATCTTCCACACCATCCCGGATTTTGTATTTGTCAATCAGGACAGCATCCTTATAACGCCTGAAACGTTTAAGGCGGGGATATATGTCGCTGATTTTTTCTTTATCTCTTGTCCAACCATTTGTCCCAAAGTTAAAAAAGAGATGTTGCGCATTCATGACCGATTTAAAACCGAGCCCCGATTCAAACTATTGTCTCATACCATTGATATTAAACATGATACAATACCTCGATTAAAATCCTTTAGTAAGAGCATGGGTGTAGAAACAACAAAATGGCATTTCGTGACCGGCGATGAAGAAGCAATTTACGGCATAGCCGATGCCTATTTTTCCATAGCAATCAAAGATGGGAATGCACCTGGTGGATTTGACCATAGTGGCCGTATCATTTTGGTGGATTCGGAACGAAAAGTTCGCTCCTTCTGTGATGGCACAGATCCAGCGGCAGTAGATCAGTTTATGTTAGACATAGAATGCCTGCTGAATGAGGAACCCTAGTTTCCTCGCTGCGTTTTTATTCCTTGTAGGGTGTTTGTCGCCCTACCCTCAAGGAAAGCTGTTGTACAAATCACAATGTGCATCATGTCATATGGAAGATGGCACCGGACTTGCTGGCGTGATTCCACCTTTAAAAGAAGCAGATTATCTTACCCTCTACCCCACAAGATTACCCTGTATCATTAAATTTGGCATAGCTGGACCTCTTGAAGTGAACGGAAAGATCTATAATCAACCAATGGCAGCTAATAAAAATTTAAGTGAAGTGGAAATTGCCAACATTTTAAATTATATCCAGTCAGAATGGGGCGATAAATCCATATTTTACTCGCCAGAGAAGATTCGCAACCTCCTTGACACTTGCATTTGAATCAGTTGTAAACGCTTTGTCATATCTTGATAACTTTAATAGCCTCCAGGGATAATAAAAGTCATTATCTTAGTCGCTTGCAAACTACTACCAATGAAACTTTGGATACCTGTACTGTTCCTTTTTACTGCTTTCTCAGCGCTCTCCCAACCTGCAAATGATGATTGTTTAACTGCAATTGATCTGGGTAAAGCACCCTATTGTGAGGACACTTATTTTTCAAATATAGGTGCTACACCATCCGATATTGGACCGAATAACATCCCCCCATGCTGGGATGCAGGAACAGTTCAACGTGATGTTTGGGTATCATTTATTGCAAGCGATACCATTTTGGACTATTCCATCTCAATTATAGGCGAAAGTGATGGCACTTCCAATCCTTTGACCAATCCACAGGTCGCCGTATATCGAGGTGACTGTGCGCCTGGTTCGTTGTTCTTTTTTGGCTGCTATAAAGCTAATAATACAGGAGACAATATCCTGAAATTCAGTCTTTCCGGATTGACCCCAAGTGCTGTTTATTGGTTACGCATCTCTGATTTTCCAGAGGTGAACACAACAAATGCCGGAACATTCAAGCTTTGTATTGAAAAAAAGTCGCCTATTACTAATATTATTGAAGGATTTTCAAAGGATTGTGATGGCTTAGTTGTTGACTCAGGTGGAGAAGATGGCAATTATGGCCCAAACGAGACCTACACATTTACAATTTGCCCGGAATTTCCTTCAGCTTGCATTGATCTCAATTTCATCTATTACAATCTTGATTTTAATCAAGACATCATAACAGTGTATGACGGACCTGATGTAAACAGTCCGCAAGTGGGTACGATTGTTGGCGGTTTTGGCTTATTCCAAGAATCATGGGGTGGAGTTTGTAAGCGATTTACCGCTACAAGTGGTTGTATCACCATACGATTTACTTCCAATGGAACAGAGGAATTTGAAGGATTTTTAGCGGAGTGGAAATGTTCGCCTGTTCCTTGTAAAACCTATACCCAGCCTTTAGTTCAAAGCTCATTTACTGAGAATGAGGTTCTCCTGAATCTTACAAGTACCCAGGCGATAGTTACATATGATACCCTTATCTGCGCAGATGGTGCCAGCGGTTTGTTTTTTAATGGGGATCAAACTGACCTTGGGCTAAACAAAGGCATTATTCTCACAACAGGAAATGCATTACTCTCTTTAGGCCCTAACAATCAAACTTCTGCTGGGATTGGCAACGGAAAACCAGGAGATTCGGATCTAGATATTCTTTCCACATTATCAGGCAATTCGCTCCCTTCTTATGATGCTTGCATTCTGGAATTAGATGTCTATGCCAATACCAATGAAATTTCATTTGAATACATTTTTGGTTCAGAAGAATATCCGGAGTTTGTAGGAGACGATTTCAATGATATTTTTGCTTTTCTGATTTCCGGTCCTGGCATTACAGGTATTCCCCAGATCAATAACCAGGACAATATGGCCATTCTACCTAGTGGTGCACCTGTAGAGATTAATAGTGTAAACTATCAAGACAATTGGCAGTACTATAGAAATAACAACAACAGCACTAGCATCCAATATGACGGGTTAACTTCTGATTCGTTGGGTAAGAAAAAAAGTCTAACCGCTAGGTACGATGTTACACCATGTAATACTTATCATTTAAAACTGGCTATTGCGGATAGAGGTGACAGCTCCTACGATTCCGGTGTTTTCATTTCCGAGATTAAAGGTGGCGCACCGGCTATTGGTATGAATTTCAAAAATGGTGTTGACTACCTAGTTGAAGACTGTACCAATAATCCGGATGAACTTGTTATTACTTTGAATAGCCCACTAGAAAATCCCATATCCTATAATGTTGCTATTGGTGGATCTGCTACGCTAGGTGTAGATTATGCGTTATCTTTGCCTTCCATTGTTACCTTTCAACCTGGAGAAACTACTTTAAGTTTTCCAATTATTCCTTTGAGTGACAATGTAGCTGAAGGTGATGAAACCATTACAATAACCTTAAGCAATGATTTTGGCTGTGGGTCTGTCATATTTGCTGTTTTCACCATTATTATTCGCGATGAGCTAAAAATCACTGTAAATGGTGGTCAGGATACTACTTTCTTTTGTCCTGGAACAAGTGTTGCGCTGAATGCAACAGGAGCTCTAGATTTCTTTTGGGAACCTGTTTCCATTTTTAATGATCCCACAGCAGCCAGTACTTTGGCAACTCCTCCAATGAGTATGTGGATTAAGGTTACCGGTCAACTAGGTATTTGTACCGCAGTAGATTCGGTCTACTTATTAGAAGTGAATCCTCAAATAGAAATTCAAAACAGCTCACCACAAAATATTTGTCAAGGTGATCTGGTAACCCTCGTCGCAAACAACAACTTAAATGGTCAGGGATCAATTACCTGGAGCCCCACTTTTGGACTGAATCCCTCCAATAAGGCTATTGTAAATGCCAGTCCAACATTCAGTACATTTTATGTCGTCACGGCAAACCTAACCGGTTGCGAGGCAAAGGATACGATACTCTTCAACGTCGATCCGTTTAACTTTCCATTAGTGATACCCGACGTAACAATTTGTGAAGGGACAAGTATAAAATTGGCCAACGACATTCTATTTACTTCAACTACATACACCTGGACGCCAGCTGAAACACTTGATGATAGTTTAGTTTCCGGTCCAATTGCCACGCCATCCGTTACCACCACCTACAAATTGGTAGCAACAAGTCAATCAGGTTTCTGCTCATATTCCGTACAAACTGAGGTAACTGTGTTACCGGCAGACGTGTCCATAGTTCAACCAGATACTGTTTACTTATGTCTTGGTGATAGCATTATATTGAATGCTAACTTTACTCCAGGGGGTATACTCACTTGGCTTCCAGCGGATTCGACTAAACTAATCCAATCGGGCAATGCAGCCCTGGCATATGGAAATACTGCTTTCTGGGCCTACTCACAAATGTCTACCGGACCATGTACGGTCATTGATTCGATTTGGGTTCAGGTCGATTCGCTACCTGAGTTGACAATAACCAAATTCGTTGACCGACCAATTTATTGTGAAGGAGAGATCATCACCTTTATTTCCCAAAGTTACCTCAACCAAGACTACCCAGATATCGAACATCTTTGGGCTCCTAACAATAGTGCTTTCCTCACAGCTGACAGTAACCTCAACATTGTTTTGACTGCCAGGGAGTCCTTCACATACATAAGGCAGACAACAAACAATGCCTGTGTTGAAAACCAGGAAGTATCAATAGAAGTGATTCCTTTAGGGCTTATGCTTTCTGCAGATGTTATTACGCTTTGTCCGGGTGAAACAATGCAAGTTGAAATTCTGAACGATAGTATAGAGAATATTATGTGGACGCCTCCTAATGGTTTAAGTTGCACAGAATGTCCTGATCCTATCATAACAGGCTCTACGACAACTTTCTATCAAGTCATGGGCGAAGAAAAGGGCTGCAACAAACAAGGCGGTGTAGCTGTGAATGTACCAGTACCTGTGCTTAATCTGCCACAATCACTAGTATTATGTCAAGGGGAATCGGGCAATTTGAATCCAGGTGCCGGACCAACAACCACTTATTTCTGGACCAGCTCAGATCCACTTTTCGGGACATCCACAGATCCGAACCCAACTGTAACACCAATGTCCAATGCAATCTATTATGTTACAGCAACCCTTGATGGGTGCGAGCGTACTGGAGAGGTTCCTGTTGCACTAATCGTCCCCCCAACCGTAACTATAGCTGCACCAAGCAATGCGATTTGTTTTGGTGAATCTGTTCTTTTAACAGCTACTGGTCTTCCAGTTGGAGGGGACTATCTTTGGTCACCAAACCAGGAAACAAGTCCAACTATCACAGTTAATCCTCCAGTTACTAGTCAGTATTCAGTAATTTATACCACGCCGAATGATTGTTTTGCTGATACAGCAATCTTCCAGGTTACAGTGGATGTTCCCCTTGATATCGAACTGCTGATTTCACCAGATCAAGATACATTTGTTTTGGGGACACCACTTACAGTCACTGCCAATATAATGCCTGTACCTCCTGCAGGATCTGTATATGTATGGAAAATAAATGGCAATGTAGCATCTGGCACGAATGGAAATGTTTTGGAAACAACTGCATCCGGCCCGCCTTTTGAAATAACAGTAGAAATTACAACTCCTGCAGGTTGTGAAAATATCGGTTCTGAAACATACACTGTAACTATTCCGTCCTATAAATTGGCTAATCTTTTCACACCAAATAACGACGATACAAATGATTACTTTACGATTCTGCTTGATCCCGGGTTAACCATAACTGACTTCAAAGTATTTTCCAGATGGGGCAAAATGGTATATGACAATGATAACCCAGCAGAGGGTTGGGATGGCAAATTTGATGGGCAGGAACTGCCATCAGATGTGTATGCCTACCTCATAACACTTCGATTTGATGATGGATCGCTAATAACATTAAGAGGCGATGTCACCCTCGTTCGTTAATACTTTGGAGCAAAGGTTAAACGGGAATTGGAACAATTGAATTGTTAAAGAAATGGTAAAAAAATCGCTTTTAGCACTGGCTATTATACTCTTAGCATTACAGTTTTACAGGCCAGACATAACTGTGCCTGCTAATGTTGAATCTGGAAGCGATATTTTATCTGTCCATCCCAACGCCCCAAAACAACTTAAAGCGGCTTGTTACGATTGTCATTCGTACGAAAGTATACTGCCTTGGTATGCACAATTTAATCCACCGGGTATTTTAGTTCGGAATCACATTCGTGATGGTCGAAAACACTTAAATTTTTCCACCTTTCAATCTTTAAGTTTGGAAAAAAGAGTGCACAAATTGGAAGAGTGCATAGAAGAGGTGGAAAAAGAAAACATGCCTGTCAATAATTATACATGGCTACACCCTGAAGCGAAACTATCTCCTGAAGAACGCGAGGAATTAGTGACCTGGTTTAGGCAAATATTAGCAATCCAGAAGTAAATATTTTGTTCAAATGTTGGCCATTAACCCTCAATACATTGAATTGCTGCATTATTTTTCCATATCCAACATTGCAAGTGAAAGACCTGATAGGGCTAACTAATCAAAAATTTTAACTGGTGAATCACATTATCATAGATAAACTGAATTACTTATTAGATCAGACCAATAGATTGCCATTCTATAAATATTCTGATCCAAAGCGATAGTCCTGGAGCTAATGAGGAAACGTGTTTTGATTTGTCGCAGCACCTTGTTTTCAGCCTAATAAAGTAGGTAAATACAAGTTAGACTTATGCATAATAAGTCCGTAAAGTCTACTCCCTCTAGCCACAAATAACTAAGTAGCAACAAAAAGAGGACACCAGATTACATAGATACCTATGCAATCACGGTAAGAAGGACCAATATAACCAAATTTATCAAGGTTGAATGATCATCGTTTGTGAAAGTTGGCCGGATATTGTGCGTAAACGAATTAGATAAACACCCGAAGGATAAGCGTTAGCATTAAAAAAATATTTACGCTCACCACCAGAAACTGCACCCTCATAAACTGGAAATACCCTACCCCATGTATCCATTAGTTCGATAGTCACTGGTCCGGTATAGGATGCAAATTGCACAGGGATACATGTTATAGCCGAAGCAGGGTTAGGAAATGCTGACTCCCATGAGACTAAACTTTTTAAAGATAAATCTACGCTGGAAGGACCTTCTGCCATTTTAAAAGTCCAATAGCCCCAAGGTGCAGTAATGGGTCTACGTAATGTCTTTGCATTAGCTGCTGTTGCTTCGATATAATAGAAGACCTCAGCTTGAGGTTCAAGAAACGGAATGACACCCGTCCAAAAATCAGTGCCCGGAGATTGAACCATATTTGAAGCAATATATCCAACTAACGTATCGGTAGAGTAATAAAGGATAGCCTCATCAATGCCTTCCCTGTGTTGGATCAAGGCATCAACAGTTGCTCCCTGTTCATTCAAGATTGTCCCGTCAATCGGAAAATGTACTATGCGCAAAGGATCATTCACTCCAACTTCTTTGGTTATGCAATGTAGTGCACCACTTGATGGAATTATGGCATTGCAATCTATCCCGACTATATGATAACCAGGCATAGCTTCTCTATAGATACGCAAAGCCGTGGAGTCATATTTCAGATCGTACGTAGGTACTATGATGGTTTTGTTCGCAATCAGTGAATTAGTATATGTCCTGTATTGCCCTCCAGTATTAGGAAATTTTCCAGTGGCATCAGGTGGCATTGGGATGCGAATAACTCTGAAAGGTGTGCCAGCTGAGGTTGTGAAGTTGTTTAATACATACTGGAGATTAGCTTCAATTTGAGGCCCATCTGCCACCCCTGTAGGGTATTCTCCAACCAAAAGGGTTTGTTCATCAAGCATTTTCATATGCATGTCAATATGATGAATTCCATCAAAGGGAAGATTTTCCATTTTGACGTATGGCGCAATCCCCATATACGTGTTCATCAGATTGTCAATTGCAGCCTCATCATGATTACTTGTACCGTAGGTATTATTTGGACCATTTTCTTCCAAAACGAGATTAGAAGAAAAACCTCTGCCTAGACCATCACTCATAAAATTCCCGCCAGTATGTACCAGATCATTAGGAGCGACTGAGGTTGAAATAACAGGTAATCCCATAGCAGTTCCTACGGCGATGGGTACTTTGTCATCATTTGGGCGCGGTCTGTTATATATCCAGTCCACTAAAAACAAGGAGTCAATATCATTCAGGTAAACCGGATTTGGACCATAATCCCTTACCCAAATAGAATTGAAAGGGGTCACTAGAAAAGAGACATTTTCAGTCCAATCAACACCTTTTCCATTTAGATAATTTTTTACAGTCGTTTCATTGTTACAGACTATAATTACATTACATTCCTTTTGAAGGTTACGAACAATTTCTGCAAGAATAGCTTGAAAACTGGTCCAAGTGATCACTACTGATTGGATTTCCTCCCACTCGGCCATAGTGCGAAATGATGCCCCCCTAACTGAAGATAATGGAATACTATAAGAAGAAACATCTGGCGCTTTATAATTTGGAAGGAGTAGTTTTTCTTCTTCTGTCAAACCGCGTGGTAACTCATACTTGCTTTCCTGGGCATGAGAAGAGCTCATTGAGGTAACAATTAACAATATTGCAAGGACTAGTTGAACTCGAAATTGCATAGTTTAGAATTTTAAGTTGAGACCAATACTTGGTATAGTTGGCAATTGATCCACGCGCGTGTATTCTACGCGGTCAAAGAAAAATATGTTATTCCGGTTGTATAGATTAGTCACACTGGCAATAGCCTCTAGATGACTAAACTTAGTGAATTTCCATGTTTTTTTCAAAGAAATGTCCATGCGGTGATAACTAGGTAATCGACCTGCATTTCGTTTGCCATCATATAGGATTCCCAGTTCGCCATTTTCTGTGAGGATGTCGGAATTTATGCCATCCGAAAGATTGTAATTCGTGTAAAAACCCTGGGTCAAAGTGAATGGAAATCCACTGCCAAAATTCCATCGAATAGCACTTTCCCAAGATTTTTCCTTCCCAAATGCATAGGTGATCAACGCATTTACATTGTGCCTGCGATCGAATATAGGTGGATATACCTGCTCCCCATCATCCCGAGTTACTTTCGCCAGAGAATAAGTTCCCCAAAAAGTGAAACTGTTTACTGTATAATTTATAGAAAAATCTATTCCGTATGCATCACCAGTTTCTGCCTGATAATTTGGATCTGAGGGAACCAGTTTGTTCCTGTTTAGGGATACGAGCTGTGTGAATCGTTTAAAGTAGGGCTCTATATTTATGGTTATCTGTTTGCTAAGATCCAATTCTACACCACTAATAATGTGATAGGCCTTTTGGAGACGATGGTCCGATGGTACAGCGCTCCCTGGTTTGTTAAAAGCTTCATCGGGACCAGAAAGGAAGCCGACAAACAGGTTTACCACATCTAGTTCATTTACAGAGCTAATAAGGTTTTGACTATAAAAACCTCCAGCTAATTTGAAACGAATCGCATCTGTCAAACTATACTTCAGACCCAGACGGGGCTCAAGTTCCACATCATTGAGGGAGGAATAATAGATGAAACGAAAGGAGGGTTCAAAAATCAGGTTTCCCCACTTTTGTTTGTACTTAAAAAACCCGGCAATATCAGTGTTGAAGCTCTCCTGTTGGATTTTGTTATCGAGAAAGTTGGTGAAAGCAAAATCTGTATTGAACCCATGGATATCAAAACCGTACTTGATCTCATTGTTTAAGCCAAAAAAGGTAAAATCCAATGCAATATTAAAAGCGGATACCCGGCTATTTCTTGGCTTTTCGTCAGATTGTTGAAGTCTGATTTTATAATCTGTCAAGCTTATTTGGGCTCCAATGACGGCATTGGAGTTACCTGGTACCACTGAAAGCCGCATCCCACCGCCCCGGTTTTGCCAATCTAATTTTGCAGCATTACCATAATCGACATAGTCTTCAAAATTAAAACCGAACAAGCTGATTCGGCTGGCGCTACCTGCCATAAATGTCACTTTGCCATACAGGTCAGAATAAGTAAACGGTAAACCTATACTATCATTACCTGCATTAGGATAAAGGAATTTACTTGTTTGATCGAGGTATCCTCTTTTACCTGTGATAAGAAATGAAGCGCTTGTAGGACTATCTTCTTTTAATTTTTTCAAAGGCCCTTCAAGCAAAATATTGGTTTGAAAAGGATTGACACCAACTGTGCCTCCAAACCGCTTCATATTGCCTTCACGCGTAGTGATATCTACAATTGCACTAACACGACCACCATATTCAGCAGAAAACCCGCCAGTCATTACATCAATATTTCTGACCGCCTCTGTCTCAAAAACCGAGAATAGACCAATGGAGTGGAAAGGATTATAAATCGTCATTCCATCTAACAATATTTTATTCTGAACGGGAGAACCACCACGAATGTATAATTGCCCTCCCTGATCACCTGTAAAAACTATGCCTGGTAAAACTGGAAGGTACTGAGCGATATCCGATGCACCCCCAGTAGACGGCAGCGATTTAATTTGTTTAGGTGTCACCATCATTTTTGATACCTGTACCTCAGTACGAGAAGCTTCCCGTGCACCGGATACATCAATTGTCGCCAATTGGATACTGGATTCTTTTAAAAGAATTCGCTTTGAGAGTATCTCACCCTTTTTTAACGTTACTGTCAGCTCCAATGAATCATAGCCGAGATAAGAAACTTGAAGGGTGTATGATCCGGCATCAAGCCCGGTAATAGCGAAGATGCCATCAAGATCAGTATTTACACCTACATCAGTACCCTTTAGCCGCAGCGTGGCAAAAGAAATTGGATCTCCTGAACCCTCATCAAGTAATGTCCCACGAATTACACCATTTTGTGCAGAGGCAAAGAAAGGGGCAAATAGACATATAAAGAGTACCCCTCTAAGAATATTTAGCATAATCAGTAACTTCTAGATAATGTGCAAAGTTCGGAAATATTGGCCGGATATCAAGCGCTTGGTGGCCTTCACTTTGAGTTAATTCGCAATTAGACAACTCACGACATTAGTTATCATTTTCATTTGAATCAAGATCACCCAAAGCGCCCGCAAGATCGTCTCTAAAATGGGCACTTTGGCCAATCAGTTCTTTACTAATAACTTGAAATTCAGCCAGTCCGTGCAAAACTAACTCTAAATATGCATTCAATTCGGAAACATCGTCAAACTTCGATTGTACGACAGTTTTCAGACCGGAGACTTGATTTAATTTAGATATGTATACTGCTTCAGATTCATTTGAGAGGAAAGAAATCTCATTCCCACCCGCAAACCATGCTGTTATATCGCCAAAAGGATTTTTATCCTTGGTTGACCTCTTTTGCTCTGGATTGGGAAAATATCGGAGGAAAACAGTTTTTACTGCATCATGTATCAAGGTCAGGGCTACCTGGTAAGCCCCCTCCTGTTCTCCTTCGTATACCAGTTCCACTTTTCCAGTGATTGCAGGTACAATTGCCCAAAAGTCATTCAAGCGTGCTACCCCTTTTGATTCTTTATTAAGGATCATCCTACGTTCTACAGCACTAACCAGGTTTTCATAAGCGGAAATATTTAATCGTGCGGAGACACCACTTTTCTGATCGACAAAATCGCTTTCACGTGCTTCAAAGGCCACTTGGTCAAGGATCTCATGAATGATTGAAGGCACATGAATAGCTTCCATTTGTTCGAAAGCCAATCGCGCTTCCTGACGTGTAATACGTTGACTGACCGCCGTATCAGTCGGATAGTGTGTTAATATCTGGGAGTCAATTCTGTCTTTCAGCGGGGTGATTATACTACCTCTATTTGTGTAATCTTCAGGATTTGCCGTAAAGACAAATTCAATATCAAGATGTAATCGCTTTTTGAAACCTCGAATTTGGATATCCCCTTCCTGTAAAATATTAAACAATGCCACTTGAATGCGAGGTTGTAAATCCGGTAATTCATTTATGACAAATATGCCTCGATGCGCACGTGGTACAAGGCCAAAGTGGATGACCTGTTCGTCTGAATAAGACAGTTTTAGGTTGGCTGCTTTTATCGGGTCAACATCGCCAATAAGATCAGCGATGCTGACGTCGGGTGTAGCGAGTTTTTCAACATAACGATCATCCCGATGCAACCATCCTATGGGTGTATTGTCGCCCATCTTTGCAATGAGCTCCTTAGAACTAACTGTAATAGGGTTCATGGGGTCTTCAGGCAATTCGGAGGAATGAAGGATAGGTATCCATTCATCAAGTAGCCGAACTAACAGCCGGGCAATTTTAGTTTTAGCTTGCCCTCGTAATCCAAGGAGCAATATATGATGGCGAGAAAGGATTGCACGTTCTATATCTGGTATGACCGTTTCTTCAAACCCATAAATGCCTTTGAAAACGGAAACACCATGATTAAGTGCCTGAAGTAAATTCATCCGAAGTTCGGTCTTTACTGATCTGGGCTCATATCCGCTTGCTCTCAGTTGGCCCAGTGTTGTGATGGCTGGTGGGTTTGTATTTTGCTCCATGGTCTACTAAACATAGACAAGGAGATTAGGTTTGAGCCAGGTTCTTTTTATTCACTCGGGATGATTCCGTTAAAAGGCCTGAAGAATTTGTAGTTTTGCGCTTTCCATTAAAATTGTAACGAACCCATGTTTGAAAATCTGTCAGACAAACTAGAACTTGCACTTAAAGGTATTAAAGGTGAGGGTCGATTAACGGAAATTAACATCGCTGAGTCCGTCAAGGAAATTAGGCGTGCACTTGTCGCTGCAGATGTTAACTATAAGATAGCCAAAGAATTTACTGATAAGATTAAAGACAAAGCTTTAGGCACAGAAAACGTCCTCAAAGCAGTGAAGCCCGGTGAATTAATGGTCAAAATCGTCATGGACGAATTGATTGACTTAATGGGCGGACAATCTGTTGGTATCAATATAAAAGGTTCACCTGCAGTCATTTTAATATCAGGATTGCAGGGAAGTGGAAAGACGACTTTTTCGGGAAAACTGGCCTACTACCTTAAAACCAAACGGGGAAAACACCCTTTGCTTGTAGCTTGTGATGTATACCGCCCAGCGGCAATAACCCAATTGCAGGTACTAGGTGAACAGATCAATGTCCCTGTTTTTGCTGATATTGAAGATAAGGATCCGGTAGGAATTGCACGTAGGGCTATTGCCGAAGCCAAGCGAACTGGAAAGGACGTTGTGATCATTGATACAGCAGGTCGCCTGGCTGTTGATGAAGAAATGATGAACGAAATCGAACGTGTCAAAGCGGCTATTGAGCCTTCAGAGACACTGTTTGTTGTAGATGCAATGACTGGTCAGGACGCTGTAAACACAGCCCAGACCTTCAATGAACGGATCAATTTCGATGGCGTCGTGTTGACGAAAATGGATGGCGATACCCGTGGTGGTGCATCGCTTTCCATTAAATATACTGTTGGTAAGCCTATCAAATTCGTCAGCATGGGCGAAAAGATGGATACCCTCGATGTATTTTTCCCTGATAGGATGGCACAGCGTATCCTTGGCATGGGCGACATAGTCACCTTGGTAGAAAAAGCACAGGAGCAATTTGATGAAGAAGAAGCTAAACGGTTAGAAAAGAAAATCAAAAAAAACAAATTTGATTTTAATGATTTTCTCAGTCAGATCGCTCAGATTCGTAAAATGGGAGATATTAAATCATTGATGAATATGATCCCGGGCATGTCGAAAATGACACGAAATCTGGATATCGATGATAAAGCTTTTAACAAGGTTGAAGCAATCATATTCTCGATGACGCCTAAGGAAAGAGGCAATCCTGAGATCTTAGACATGAGTCGCAAAATGCGCATCGCAAAAGGATGTGGTATGAAGATTCATGATGTCAATCAATTCATCAAACAATTTGATGAAATGCGAAAATTCATGCACACCATGAGCAAAGGCAACAACATGCAACGTTTGATGGGGCCCGGAGGGCCATTAAAAGGTGGTATGCCACCTCGTTAAGTTTTCTCCTCCATTCCTCTTCATAATACTTTTTTGTCGAAATAGCTTGTAATTAGCCCTCTGCTTGCAATTTATGTTTTAATTCCTGGAGTTTTAACATACACTCAATAGGTGTCATTTGATTCAATTCCAAATCTGAAAGTGCCTTTCGAATATCTTGCATTGTGGGGTCAACAGTATCAAAAAAGCTTAACTGCACGGATTTTGACTGTGTGATGGTATGTCCATCATGCTGCTTACCTTCATTTTTTGCTTCAAGATGATGAAGTATCTCCGTTGCTCGTTGAACAATAGAAACGGGCATGCCTGCCATCTGTGCTACATGTATACCAAAGCTATGTTCGATACCCCCTGGTAGAAGTTTGCGCAAAAAAAGCACTTTATTACCCGATTCCTTAGTTGCAACATGAAAATTTCTGATCCTTGGAAATTCTTCGGTCAAAGAATTTAATTCATGGTAATGAGTAGCAAAAAGTGATTTAGGTCTTGCTTTGCCATTCTCGTGTAAGTATTCTGCAATGGCCCAAGCAATGGAGATGCCATCATAAGTGGCCGTTCCACGTCCGATTTCATCTAACAAAATCAGGCTGCGATCAGATATATTATTCATGATGGAAGCGGTCTCATTCATCTCTACCATGAATGTTGATTCGCCAGATGATATACTGTCAGAGGCCCCTACTCGAGTAAATATTTTATCAATAAGTCCAAGTTTGGCTGAAGCGGCGGGAACAAAACTACCCATTTGGGCCATGAGACAAATAAGAGCTGTTTGACGCAATAAGGCTGACTTACCTGCCATATTAGGACCTGTAATCATTAATATCTGGTGATCATCAGGGTTGAGATAAATATCGTTGGGGATATAAAACTCACCAGGAGGCATTTGCGCTTCAATGACTGGATGTCTGCCATCCTTGATAAAGATTCCGTAGTCTTCATCAATTTCAGGACAAACGTAATTTCTTCGGGTAGCTAGTCTTGCAAAACCTAACAAAACATCAAGACGAGCCAAAACACTGGCATTTTGTTGAATCGGCTCCAGAAATTCATGCACATACTGGATTAGAGCTTCATAAAGTGCCAGCTCCTGGCTTGCCGCTTTTTCTTCTGCTCCGAGTATTCGTTCCTCCAATTTTTTTAATTCGTCAGTGACATAGCGTTCTGAGTTACTGGTTGACTGTTTCCTCACCCAATGGGCAGGAATCATATTTAGGTTTTTATATTTATTAGTTACCTCAAGGTAGTAACCAAAAACACTGTTGTAGCCCACTTTCAAATTGGCAATTCCTGTCTGTTGCGCCTCAGCTACTTGTAACTCCACCAATATTTCCTTGCTATTCCGTATGATATATCGGTGTTCGTCCAGCAAATCATCAAGACCATCACAAATTACATCCCCTTTTAAAATGGTAGCAGGTGGATCTGTTTGGATAGTTTGACGAATCTTTTGAGCCAAATTTTCACAGGGTTCTAATTGTTGACAAATGGACTGACATGCGTGCAAGTTTACTTTATGGAGGAGTTCCTTAATACGTTGTGTTAGCTCTAACGCCCGGGCTAGTTGATTAAATTCTCTGGGGCTTATCTTGCCCACTACAGCTCTTGCAAGTAACCGTTCCAAATCACCAATCTCCTTTAAAAAACCTGTCAGTCGATCAGCCAGATCCTGATCATGTTGGAACATATGTATAAGGCTCTGTCTGGCTTTAATACGATTAATGTCAAGAAGGGGCATCTGGATCCAATGCCGCATCAACCGCGCTCCCATGGCTGTCACACTATCATCAAGAACCTGAAGCAAACTTTTGCCTTGTGGAAAAGGTGAATGGACAAGCTCCAAATTCCTAACAGTAAATTGATCCAACCAAACATGGTTCTCCTGATGAATTCTGCTGATCGTGCGAATATGTGCAAGCCGGTCATTTTCAGTACTGGAAAGATAATGCAAAATTGCTCCAGCTGCTATTTGGCCATACACAAGCTCGTGAAGACCAAAACCTTTCAACGAAGTAACAGAAAACTGACGAAGTAATTTTTCCTGTGCGTATTCATCTGTAAACACCCATTCTTCCAAATTATAAGTGTTAAATCTTGTGCCAAATTGTTGATGAAAGAGCTGTTCCTGACTCTTTGGAATGAGCACTTCCTTGGGCTGATACTGTTGCATAAGCTTGGAGAGATGAGCCCGGGTGGACTCAACAGCCAAAAATTCGCCAGTTGAAATGTCGACAAACGCTGTACCGATCTTGTCTTGTTTTCCAGCAAAGACTGCAGCCAGGTAGTTATTTGTCCGTTGGTCCAGTAATTTGTCATCAGTGGTTACACCAGGTGTAATAACTTCTGTAACACCTCTGCGAACAATTTTTTTATCCTTACTCGGCTTTTCCAATTGCTCGCAAACGGCCACTCTCAAGCCCGCTCTGACCAATTTGGGCATATACACATCCATCGCATGGTACGGGAACCCGGCAAGTTCAATATCCGAACCGCCATTATTGCGTCGTGTAAGCACTATCCCGGTTGCTTCAGCTGTCTTAATGGCATCTTCACCAAACGTTTCATAAAAATCGCCAACCCGAAATAACAAGATTGCATCCCTGTATTTAGCTTTTAGCCGGAGATATTGTTGCATCAGCGGCGTTTCTTTAGTCTGACCTGGTGTCAATTGGGATTTACTCAATGGGCGATCTTTATTTGTTAGGAAAGGCGGTGTTGGACTGCGAAGTTAATAGCACTGCTTGGAATCCGTAATTCGTATGAAAGTTTTCAACTAAGTTTTCAAAATTACCTCATTTTACAAAAAGCTCTGCCAAGCACTTCTAATCAATTTCATTTTTAATAGCCTGGATCACGCAAGATTTGATCTTAAAGCCTTCCGACAAAAAGGTTAAAACGTTTACCTTTGATGCAAACTTAGCTACATGAATAAAACATTATTTGAGCAATTAAACGAATCAGATATCGCCCTTCTCTTAGGGGCATTGCCACGTATTGCCATCCTGGTTGGCAGTGCAGATGGTGATTTTGATCAAAATGAAAGAGATTGGGCCAAAAAGCTTGTTCAAATACGTGCTTTTAAACATCCAGAGGTCTTAGAAGGACTTTATGAAAATTTGGAAACAGATTTCGAGACGACTTTAAACACATTGACAGATAGTTATCCTACTGAGTTAACTGCACTACAGGAGCAAATTACGGCTGAGCTCCTGCCAATAAACGGTATCCTTGAAAAGTTGGATATTTCCACGGCTAATGTCTTATACGATTCGCTTAAGTCTTTTGCATGGCACATTTCCCGATCCTCCGGGGGGTTTTTAGGCATTGGGGCAATCAGTAAAGAGGAGGAAAAATGGGTTTCTTTGCCGATGATCTCTCCCCCACCACCTATTTCAGACGAAGAAGAATAAACTCAATGGTAATGATCGAAATGTTATCCAGACGGTGTACCCTATTTTTGATTACTTGGTTGATAGTTATTGCTTCAGCTACAGCTCAGCCTTACGGTTGTCATCTTCATGATCATGAAATGCGTGTGGAAGAGCCGGATCCAATCAATATGGCCATTACCCGAGCATCTATCGCACGAAGTGACAGTGTCAATATTTTGCATTATGACATTCATTTGGATGTCACGGATTTTGGTGGTGTACTAAAGGGAGTGACAACAGTAATGTTAACACCCAAGATAGACAATATCGACACTCTTCTTTTTGACTTGGCTAAATTGAAAGTTGATTCTGTCCTTTTTCAAGGCCAACTTTTGACATTCGATCATCAAGACCCATATTTGTTTGTTTATCTGCCAAACGCATACAATCCGAATGATACGCTTGCCATTACCGTGCATTACGGGGGTAAGCCACTAAGGGATCCGATATGGGGCGGATTTTATTTTGAGGGGGGGTACGCCTATAATCTCGGGATTGGCATTTCCAGTAATCCACCCAATTTTGGAAGAGTATGGTATCCTTGTTTTGATAATTTTGTTGAAAGAGCGACGTATGATATCCATGTACTCAGTTCAGCAGGACGAAAAGGCTACGCAATTGGCGATTTCGTAAGTGAAACAGTGGTTGGACAGGATAGTTTTTGGCGGCATTATCGAATGGAACAACTGCTGCCCACCTACCTAACTAATGTTGCCGTTTCGAATTACGTGGCGCACAGGGATACACATACTGGTATATATGGGGATGTCCCTATCGAGTTATTGGGACGACCAAACAACATTAATGAGATGATATCGGGTTTTGCTCGATTAGGGGATGCTATTGATGCGATAGAACATTGGTATGGCCCCTATCCATGGTCCAGAGTCGGCTATGTTCTTACAACAGCAGGAGCAATGGAACATCCAACGAATGTAGCATTTCCTGAAAGCTCGCTAAACAATGGAAATGGTAATGTACCCTTAATGACTCACGAATTGGGTCACCATTGGTGGGGAAACATTACCACATTGCGAGAACCTACCGATATGTGGATTAAAGAAGGTAATGCAGAGTATTGTGCACACCTCCTTGATGAATGGTCTGATGGGCGAGAAGCATTTGTAAATACGGTTAAGAGTAACCATGAAGTAGTCCTTACTACTGTGCATCAGGAGGACGGCGACTTTCTGCCCCTTTCCGGGATCCCCTTTGCCAATATTTACGGCAGACATACTTACTTAAAAGGCGCTTCTGTCCTGCATAATTTACGTGGCTACCTTGGTGATAGTCTTTTTCGGACAGGCCAGATGGCTATTTTAAATGATTTTGCTTATAATGCAATCGATGCGGAGACATACCGGGATCACCTCACTCAGGTTACAGGCATAGATGCAGGTCCATTTTTTGATGCTTGGATTTTTAACCCGGGCTTTTCATCCTTCAAAATACATTCATGGCAGAGTACTCCAGTTCCAGAAGGTCAGCATGTTCAATTTACCCTTAAACAGGGCATCAGGGCCACTACTTCTTATCATGTTAATGTCCCGATAGAAGTCAGTTTTTACAGTTCGGACTGGCAAGTATATTATACAACTGTCCAGGCCGGAGATCTCTTCAGTGTTCATTCCGTCATTGTCCCCTTCGAACCAGTACATATTGCCTTGAATGAGCGGTACCTATTAAATCAGGCTCGGTTGGATTACCAGCGGATACTCACTTCCACGGGTAATAACATCTATCCTTTTGTTAAATTTCGGGTTAATGTTCAAAATATATCAGACAGCGCTCTGGTCCGCATCGACCATCATTGGATTGCACCCGATCCAGTCATCGACCAACCTCAATTAAAGATCTCAAGTACAAATTTCTGGGTTGTTTCCGGATTATTCCCGCTGGGGTTTAAAGCACAGGGCAGGTTGTATTATGATGCTCAGGCTTCCAATGCATTTTTGGATTCTGATCTTGCTGGTGTGAATGAGGATAGTTTGCTGCTCCTATTTAGACCCAATGCAACTGCCGTTTGGCAAAAGTACCCCAGTTATAACCTGTTAAAGTTTGTCCCTACTGATGGTAAAGGTGAAATATTAATAAACGATCTCCAACCAGGGGAATATGCATTAGGCCGGGGCCAATTTCAGGAAGTGTCTAGTATTCCAGAATTAAATGAGGAAACTTTAAAATTATTTCCAAACCCTTCTTCTGGCACCCTATTTCTAGAATGGACTTCTTCCCAATCTATGCCACAAACAATAATATGGTATGATATGATGGGGCGGGTCATTTTCAAGGAGGATCTATCTGATAATATTGGCATTCATTCACTCCGTGTGCCCGATGTTTATCCGGGCATTTATCCCATCCAAATCGTCACTACTAAAAACAATAGTATATATAAATTAATGACAATCAATTAGTTTATATACCGAAGCTATGAACATTTTTAATTTTTTCCCCATACAGGCAGGATTTTTGCTGTTATGAATCTTTAAATACCACTTGCATGAAACGCTATTTTGCCGGAATGCTTCTTTCCTTAATTGTATTCTCAGCCTGTCAGAAGGATTCTACATCTGACGTTTTGGACGAACGTCTTGAAACCGTCCTGGATCAGGCAGCCCAAGGCATGGGAAAATCTTTCTTTCAACTTCCTGAATCAGATGATTTTGCCAATATCCCTCAGGATCCTAAAAACCCTTTAACAACTGCAAAAGTACAATTGGGCAAATTGCTGTTTCATGAAACAGCATTGGGAATTGAACCACATAATAATATTGCCTTCCAAACTTATTCTTGCGCATCCTGTCATTTTGCATCAGCAGGTTTTCAAGCATGTAAAAACCAGGGCATTGGGGAAGGCGGAACCGGATTTGGTATAAATGGCGAAGCACGCAACATCAGCCTACTCTTTGATGTAGAAGATCTGGATGTCCAACCTATTCGTACGCCTTCGGCATTAAATATTGGTTTTCAAACGAATATTTTGTGGAATGGGCAATTTGGCGCTACCCATCTAAATGAGGGAACTGAATCATCGTGGGAATATGGCACACCCAAAGTGACCAATCTCCTGGGTTATGAGGGGACAGAGACCCAGGCTATAGCAGGTCTTACGGTTCATCGACAAAATTTGAATAAGGCTTGGGCTGACCAATTGGGATACACTATGTTGTTTCAAGATGCATTTCCAGGTGTACCAGACGATTCACTTTTTACTAAAGAGTATGCAGGCTTAGCTATAGCAGCTTATGAAAGAACATTGCTTGCTACAAAAGCTCCTTTCCAGTTATGGCTAAAGGGTCATTACAATGCTATGAGTGATAAAGAAAAAAGAGGCGCTATCGTTTTTTTCAAGGACGCCAATTGTAATAGCTGCCATACAGGTCCAGCACTAAATAGTATGGCATTTTATGGATTGGGAATGAAGGATTTGTGGCAAACAGGGGCATTTAAAACGAATCCTCAAAACACTGAAAATCTGGGAAGAGGAGGTTTCACCAAACGCCCGGAGGATAATTACCACTTCAAAGTACCCCAGTTATACAATTTAAAGGATAGCCCACATTATGGACACGGTGCGAGTTTCAACTCCTTGCGGCAGGTGGTGGAATATAAAAATCGGGCGATAAAAGAGAATCCAACAGTCTCTGATGCCCAACTCTCTTCTTTATTTGTTCCACAACATCTAACTGCAGCACAAATAGATGACCTCACCGCGTTTCTTACTTTTGGTCTCAGAGACCCACAATTACATCGCTATCAACCAATTCATGTGCTTTCAGGCTCGTGTATCCCTAATAATGATCCAACCTCAAAGGTGGATTTAGGCTGCCAGTAGTAAAATTCTGAAACAACAATTAAATACCAGGAAAAGGAAAGATAGTTTATCTTGTTGCGTACTTTTATCTTAAGATAATTTGGTATGCAATTGAAAAACTACGTCTTAGCTTTTGGTTTCTTAGGGCTATTCCATACAATACACGCCCAATTCTCGGTTTCTGGCTCTGTTCGTGGGGCCGCCGATGGTGAGGTATTAATAGGTGCCAGCGTTGTTGAAAAAGGAACAACGAATGGAGTCACCACTGATTTTGATGGCAACTTTAAGTTTGATGTGGCCCAATTCCCAGCTATTTTGGAGATCAATTATTTGGGTTTTGAATCACTGGAGGTACCAGTAGAAAAATCCACGCGCGAACTAAAGGTAGTCTTGCAGGAAGCGGGCATAACCCTAGAGTCTGTTCAAGTGCGCGGCCATCGGATCTCAGACAAACAAAAGGAGAGCGCACTTACAGTGGAATCACTGGACCTCTTAGCTATCAAAGAAACACCTTCGGATAACTTCTACGATGGACTTGGAGCATTGAAGGGTGTAGACCTGACGGCAGCAAGCCTGGGATTTAAAGTCATTAACATGCGTGGCTTTAATAGCACCAGCCCAGTCAGATCACTTCAAATCATTGATGGTGTAGACAATCAGGCACCAGGACTGAATTTTTCATTGGGTAATTTTTTGGGATCGAGTGAGTTAGATGTCAAAAGGGTTGAACTAATCGCAGGTGCAAGTGGTCCTTTTTTTGGACCCAACGCTTTTAATGGCGTCATAAGCATGGAAACAAAAAGTCCATTTTTCTTTGAAGGGCTTAGTGCTCAGGTCAAAGCTGGAGAAAGACAACTATTTGAATCCGCAATTCGGTGGGCACAAGTTTTTAAAAATCGTGAGGGGGATCCTGTAGTAGGTTATAAGCTAAACTTTTTTTATCTCAGGGCTTATGATTGGGAAGCCGATAATTATGAACCCGTAAATGGCACTGATTATGATTTGAGTAATCCTGGAGGCTATGATGCAGTAAATGTATATGGTGATGAATATAAGGCATTCATGGACTATTCAGGTGCTAGCCCATGGGATATTACCTATCCTTTAGGTGGTTTTTTTAGAAAAGGTTACAAGGAAAGTGATTTAGTCGACTACAATACAAGAAATATTAAAGCGAACGCGGCAGTGCACATTCGTCTGATCCCCTCGCAGGATTTCAATTCACCTGAGTTAATTCTCTCCAGCAGTTTTGGATCTGGCACAACAGTTTACCAGGGCGATAACCGATTTAGCCTAAAAAACATCCTCTTTTTACAAAATCGGATTGAGCTACAGAAGAAAGATAAGTATTTCCTTAGACTATATGCAACCCAAGAGGATGCAGGCGATTCCTATGATCCATATTTTACTGCATTAAAACTCCAGGAATCCGCTAAATCAGATATTGAATTTAGAGATGATTACCGCAATTATTGGACGAGTATTGGCAAGTTTTCCACCAGGATGACCAACCAGTTAGGTTATCCGAAGCTTATTTCCACTTTTGATCCTCAAACTGGACAAGTTGTAAGCACTTTTGATTATAATGCTGCAAATCAATGGTTTATTAATTATGCTGATTCATTATCTGAATGGCATATGTTAGCTCAGGCCTTTGCAAACTTAAAATCAAATCTTCCCAATGTTCAGTCTGAGGATTTTTTTGAGCCGGGATCGGCTAGGTTTAAGGCTGAATTTGACCGGATCAGATCAACTAAGTCGGGCGACCAGGGTGGCACCTTGTTTTTTGACAAATCTGCATTGTATCATGCTCATGGTCAATATCAAATAGAACCTTTTTGGTTTGACAAAATAACTGTTGGCGCTAACTATCGATTGTACCGTCCTTATTCAGAAGGCACTATCTTTAACGATACGCTGGTAGAAGAAAAAAATGACCAGGGCGAGATCCTAAGAAGTTACTACAATAGAATTACTAATCAGGAGGTGGGATTCTACGGCGGTGTTGAAAAAAAATTCATGGACAGCAAGCTTCATACTTCGCTTACACTGCGAGCTGATAAAAATCAAAATTTTAACTGGCTGTTTACTCCTGCTGTTTCAGCTGTTTATAACCCTGCAAGGGACAATTACCTTCGTTTATCTTTCAGTTCAGCTATTAGGAATCCAACACTTACTGATCAATATCTACGTCTAAATGTTGGCCCTGCGCTTTTAGTCGGTAATCTAAATGGCTTTGATAGCTTAATTACATTGGAATCATTTAGAAACGCCATCGATAATCCTACAGCCGTTCAGGTTGACTCATTTGTATATTTCAACGCACCCCCGATTCGTCCGGAACGAGTGAAAACATTTGAAATCGGATACCGGACGACGCTTTTCGAAAAGTTCTACATTGATGCTGGATATTATTTTAACATATATGACGATTTTATTGGGTATAATATTGGCCTGACAGTCCCAGTAACAAACAGCCAGGTCAATCTAAGTCAACTGCAAGTTTATCGGGTTTCGGCTAATTCCCAAAATCAAGTTTTAACACATGGATTCAATATCGGCCTAAACTATTATTTTCATTCCAACTATATGGTTAGCGGAAACTATAGTTGGAATCGATTATTGAAAACCGATCCCAATGATCCTATTATACCCGCCTTTAATACCCCTGAGAACAAGTTTAATCTCAGCTTTTCTGCCAGGGATTTAAAACTAAGTCGGAACTACCGGACCGGCTACAGTATCAATTATAAATGGGTGCAGGGATTCCTTTTCGAAGGATCCCCCCAATTCACTGGTTTCATCCCATCCTATGATATGATGGATGTTCAATGGAATATTTCCTACCCTAGGTGGGGTACAACGCTTAAGGTTGGTGCTTCCAATCTGTTTGGATTCACTCCCTTATCGCGACCAAATCCTGATGGCGATTCTATAGTTGCCAGAATGTTTGGCAATCAGAATTTTCAAACGTATGGAGGACCACGGATAGGCCGATTAGCGTATATTTCGTTTCTTTACGATCTTAAATAATTCTTCTCAATTCATTTTAAACCAAAATTCCAAATCATGAAGCGTCTTTACCCTTTAGTTTTTTTATTGCTTACGTCGTGGATTGTTTCCGCACAGACCCGATACCTCGATGAGGTATTTACCGATGTATCTGTACAACCAGGTATTACTTATGGCGTAAATGCAACAGTACTGTATTACAGCGCATTTGGTCAAGCTATTCCCGAAGCATTAAAACTTGATCTTTATGAACCTGTTGGTGATACAGAAACTGCACGTCCTTTAGTTTTGTATTTTCATACCGGCAACTTTTTACCTTTCAGAGATCCGGCTAATCCTTCCACCCTAGGTTTTAATGGATCTTGCGGTGGTGAACGGACCGATTCTGCAGCAGTAGAAATATGTACACGCCTTGCAAAAATGGGCTATGTCGTAGCCTCTGTTGATTACAGACTAGGGTGGAATCCACTTGCTGCAACTGATGTTGCTCGTCGTTTTGGAATTATCAATGCCGCTTACCGTGGTGTACAGGATGCACGTACTGCCATTCGTTTTTTCCGCAAATCAGTAGCAGAGCTAAGTAATCCATACAATGTTGATACGGATAAAATAGTGGTTTGGGGACAAGGCACCGGAGGTTATTTAACCTTAACGATGGGTACATTGGATAATTATCTAAAAATCCCACTAGCATCCAATGGTAAATTCATTTATGACCATGATGCTAATCCAGCTACAAACCCTATTCCAATGGTTATTGAAGGAATAAATGGTGATATTTATGGAACTTCAGTAGGGATAAACCCTGCTGATGGTGACACGTTGTGTTATCCTAATCACGTTGGATATGATTCTGAATATGCCCTTGCAGTGAATACAGGAGGTGCTACAGCAGATACAGCTTGGGCAGCACCTGGACAATCGCCATTAATTTCTTATGCTGTTCCAACTGATAACTTTGCCCCTTATGGCGAAGGTATTGTTAATGTACCGGGTACTAATCTTCAAGTTATACTGGCTCAGGGTAGTTACCTGCTTCAGAAATTACACGAGGAATATGGTAATCAAGATGCAATGGTGAATGCTGGTGTTTCTTTCGCTTTAGAGGCAGAACAAGCTGCTGCTTTTGCTGCATCACCTGCCGAGTTCCAGGAGCCTTACGCAGGGCTATATCCTTTCAATATGCCCGACAAACCAGGTAGCCCTGGCATTCCTACTACCGTGTCGCCTTGGGAATGGACGAGTTTTGCCGGTGTAAACCCTGCAGATCCTTGCCTTCAAGATGGTGATTTTGCTCGTAACTATATTGATACTATTGTGCAATTTTATGCTCCCAGGGCTTGTTTTGTACTTGAGTTCAATGAGTGTATCGAAAAAATCACTGGTATCAATATTATATCAGAAAGTGCTGTCGGTCTTAAGGTATATCCTAATCCTGGATATGAAGTGATCTACATCGAAACACAAAGTGGTTCTCCAATTCGGGAGGTATTACTTTATGATGAAATGGGACGTCTGCACAAAGTTATTCCAGGCCTCAATTCCAATGTTGTTTCAGTGGAGCGCGGAAACTTACCGACCGGTCGTTATATCAGCTTAATTCGTTTTGATGAAGGTTCAGTCGTGCAAAAACTGATCTTCAAATAAGGAATAATCTAATAAGTCTATCACAAAGGTGGTCAGAATGATTTCTGGCCACCTTTTTTTGTGACCTTCTAAAGATTATTATAGAAAAATGGGCATTCCCACTTCAAAACAGCCTGGAATTCAGAGGTAAAGATCTACCAATCCATCCGGCAAATTCATAAAAATAATTCGTTTTTTCATATCCATAGAAAGAATCAAATCTTGATGTAATGGGATGAGAATCTCCTTTTTGTCTTGTTCAATTACCGCTGTTAATTGGGTGGGCAGCTCTATTATATCTACTATGGGACCATACTTGATTTGAGTATGCTGATCCTCTACAAAAAAACCTATCCATTCTTCAAATGGGTTTTTGTCTTCAATCTTAGCCAATTCTTCTGAATAAGCCATCGCAACTGGCAATCCCCTTAAACCTTCTACCGCCGTGCGATCAGGCAAGCCTTCCAGACCAATGACTACCCCACCCGCTTCTCTGACTGATCGGATGAGATATGGAAGTCCACGAACTAAGACATACACCCCTTCATCCAGAAAATCAAGGTAAGCGTCATTTGTTGGGATGACATGAATCTCGCCTTTCAGTCCATGGGGTTTACCCAATTTGCCTATTTGTATGGGTTCAGGCATTGTTCAATTATTGATAAGATATAAGATGTTGCTCCAGGATATATCCTTTCTCCGCCTTCAAAGACCATGGAATACCCTCACAAGCAGCAGGATTACCATTACATTGTGTATCAAGTATTTCCATTTTCCGATAAACCAATCCAACACCACGCTGATAAAATTCAACACTTAAGCGGCGTTCCAACAGATTTTCACTATCTGCCTGTCTAATGGAAAGTACGTCTGTCCAATGTTTGTTATCTACCATCAGCGAATCACCTTTGCCCAAAACTAAAAAGGCCCAGCCTTTGAACGGTTGCATTAATTCACCTGCAATGGGTATTCTGATCAAGGGATCAAAAAATGCCGTTCCATCCCAAGTCAAGCCGGAATAAATTGGATGAAGTGCTTTAATTAGGATTAGATTGTCTTCATTCCACAATAGCTTATCCACCTGAGGGGTGACTGTAAATGTTTTAGAATAAATCCAGCCTTGTACTGAGTCGCGACTCGAATAACGTTCCATCACCCATGCTAAACCGGTAGGGGTACTAAAGGTATCCGTTACAGTTTCTCTTATATAAGCTTTTATGGTATCGATCGGTTGATTACTGCCGATGGGGTCATAAATAATTGAATCGACTTCCCAAAGCCAGGATTTATGTAAAGCGAATGGAAAAAAATCAGATCCATTTTCCACATCTGTTGGTTCGATTAAAGTGTCCGGACGACAAGAAAAGAACAACATTATGCTTATTACAGAAAGGATTAAAGATTTTCTAAACATGGTCGTCACGTCTTTTGCTTCCATAGATTATTCCCCCTCCTACTACATCTGCGTCTTCGTAAAATACGGCAGACTGTCCTGGAGCTACACCTCTGACATTGGCATGAAAGGATACTTCTACCTGGTCTTCCGATTTCTGGGTGACTTCACTTAAAGCTCCGGGATCATTATACCTAATCTGGGTCACAACTTCTCTTGGAGTAAATAAATTATCATATTTCATCAAATTTATGCCACCAACATGGATACTGTTCCTAATCAAGGCATCTAATTCCCCTAAAACTACCGTGTTGGTATCTGGACGAATCTCGGTTACAAACATTGGCTTTCCGAAGGCAGTGCCTAATCCCTTCCGCTGACCAATAGTATAAAATGGATATCCTTCATGTGTACCAATGACATTGCCCATCTGATCCACAAATGATCCGCCTTGAACGGCTTTTTCAAGACCGTCTACACGCCGTTTTAAAAAGCCTCTATAATCGTTATCCGGCACAAAGCAGATTTCATAACTTTCAGCCTTCTTGGATAGCTCTGTAAATCCCCAGTCAGCAGCCATCTGCCGCACTTCGGGTTTACGATAGGGGCCCAGAGGAAATTGGCTTCTGGACAGACATGCCTGGGACAAACCCCACAATACATAACTTTGGTCCTTATTTAGATCTATCGCTTTCCGTACAAATAATCGATCGCCTTGTTGGCCGGTCCTGGCATAATGTCCGGTAGCAATAAAGGCACAATCCAACGCGTCAGCACGTTTTAGTAATGCACTCCATTTGATGTGGGTATTACATAAAACGCATGGATTAGGTGTCCTACCAGCGAGATACTCATCTACAAAATTATCAATAACATAATCCCCAAATTCCTCACGGATATCCACAATAAAATGATGAAAACCCATCTTAACAGCAACTAAACGGGCATCATTAATGGAGTCAAGGCTACAGCATCCCGTTTCTTTCCGGCTACCGCCCGATGATGCATAGTCCCATGTTTTCATGGTGATTCCGATTACCTCATATCCCTCTTCATGCAACATCATTGCAGTAACGGTGGAATCTATACCCCCACTCATAGCTACCAGCACTCGACCGTGTTTACTCATACGTTTTTAAGATAGTGCAAAGGTACATAGCCCGGTAAACATCAAGTCATACATCAATGTTGCAGGAGCCTAATCTAAGCTTGGGGTTTGGTTTAGGGGCAAGTTAAAAATTCACATTAAATTTAATTTAAATTAAAATTATATTTAATATGATTGGAACGGATTTTGCCCTATGCTAAAAAAAAGGACAATGAACAATAATGAAAACTTACTGGGTATAGGTAGTCGGGTCAATCACCCAGCCTATGGTCAAGGTGTCGTCACCAGGCTTCACCTTGTAGCCTATGATGTATGTTTTATTCAATATGGCGTCAAACAAGTGGGTAAAGAATATAATGCTTGGGAAATTATAGACCACATCCCTGCTGAAGAATCGGTTACGTTCAATGAGGCAGAACGCTCGTTGATGAAAATTCTCAAGACATGGGGTGAAATTTCAGAAATCGTAAAGCTAGGTGACAAATGGCTAAATGGTACACTTATACTTCGTCCGGGCGAACAAGGACTTAAGGACAAAGAAATGCCCATCGAAGACTTTTTTCACAAGATTGTCATGACTCGTGATCGCCTAAGGGTAATGGAGCAACGGATAAATAGTAGCGCATTGAAAGATGAGGAAAAGGTTAATCTACAGCAATATATAACAAAAATTTATGGATCGCTGACTTCCTTTAATATCCTGTTCAAGCAGAAGGAAGATCATTTTGTTGGAGAAAAATCATAACGAATCTTATAAGTAGATGTTACTTTGAGGAAAACTGATTCATGCGCACATTTCCATTACTCTTCAGCTTATTTTTACTTTCACAAACTTCCTGCCTGGTGATTGAAGAACCTCATGCTAAATTGGCTCCAGGACTATGGCGGGGTGTGTTAAAGCTTGATCAAGCCCAATCATCAAGGCTTGGAGGCAGTGGTGAGCAACAAAAAAAATCAGCGGTAACCTTTGAGGAGGTTACATCTGGAGAATTGCCATTTCATTTTGAAGTCAATTACACCTCCACAGACAGTTTTAAAATTGTCATCATTAACGGTACGGAACGGATTATCTTAGAGGATATACATTACGGGTTGGACCGTAGGACTGCTAAGGATACATTGGTAGTCCATTTTCCTTTGATGGACAGTTACCTTGAGGCTGTTTGTGAATCTGGCGTAATGCAAGGGTATTGGGTCGTAAATTATAAGGAGAACTATCGGGTGCCGTTTGAAGCTCGTTTTGGTGAAGCGCATCGGTTTACACCTTTGACTAAACAACCAAAATTAGATCTTACAGGTAACTGGGCAGTACAATTTGAACCTGGCACAAAGGATGCCTATCCGGCCATAGCTGAATTTAAGCAGACCAAAAATCATCTTTCCGGGACGTTTAGAACCGAGACTGGAGACTTTAGATTCCTTGAAGGGAGCATCCAGGCTAATAAAATATACCTATCCAGTTTTGACGGGGCACACGCATACCTTTTTGAAGGAAAAATTCAGGAAGATTATACCATCAATGGCATTTTTCGCTCCGGGTCACACTACTTAGGTTACTGGGAAGGAAAAAAAGATGATACCTATTCGTTAGCCAATCCAGATAGCCTAACCATACCCACTAATCAGGATGAAACAGTTGTTTTCAGTTTTCCGGATATCAACGGGCAGCTACTTAGTACATCTGACTCAGCTTACCATGGTAAGCCAATGATTATTCAAATATTGGGTACCTGGTGTCCAAATTGTTTGGATGAGTCCTTGTTCCTTAAACAGTATATCGAATCCAATCCTTCGAGCGAAGTAGCCGTCGTTGGAATAGCATTTGAGCGGTATCGTGACTCAGAAAAAGCACAAACACATATTAAACGCTATGCTATGAAGTTGGATTTGCCATATAAGTTGGTCTTAGGAGGATATTTTGATAAAAAAGAAGCGGGGTCACATTTGCCTTTTCTTAAAGATATAAAGGCCTACCCTACAATGATTTTCCTAAATAAAGACCATAAAATTGTCCGAATTCATACCGGTTTTGATGGCCCTGCAACTTCGAAATACCAGCAATTCACCAGTGAATTCAATAACTTTGTACACCTCCTGAGTGCCTCGCAATAGCTGGCAACCAGGAAATAGATGACCATGAACAATCAACATTTCTTAGTTTTATTTCACCAGGTCAATTATTCCCTGGCAGCCACCCTTACTAGGGATCTGGTACATGCCGGATTTACCTTTTCTTTGGTCTGTGATGATGACCTGGCTGAGGATGAAACTTTTGCTGACAGACTACAGTCAATCAGTCAACCACTTTTATTGATGGTGAGTGACAACTTTTTAAAGACGCCCGCTTGTGTCTATCAACTTCTTACTGCACTTAAGGCGAAAAATGAAACCTCCATCCAAATAATTGTACTAACAGAGGGTATGACACAAGAGGGACAATCTCCTGTTCCAACCCGACTAGATAGAGTAGGACAAATATTACAATATATTAATTATTGGCAGGATAAGTACCTTAATTTGCGTAAGTTACAAGCTGATTCTTCAAGTAATACTACCGTAACAGAAACAGAATTAAAATGGACTCGTAAGGTTGCATTTGAAATAGGCGACCTCATTGAATATTTTCGTGAACACAATTCATATTCCTGGGAAGCCTTTTCCGCGAATCAATTTGAACTTTTCTTCCGTAAAAGCGGGAATATAAGTTTACATCAAACGTACAAGGATACCTTTCCTTATCCGGATGATGACCACGTAATTGAGGAAAGAATCACGGAGGAAATGGCCAAGTTCACAAATAAAGATAATCCATTGGTTGACGCTACCCGCGACGATCGTGAGATACCTGAGCTCGATGGCAATTCACTTAACCTGAATAATGGTTCATACTCCCCTACTCCTGAAAAGGACTTACTTTCAAAGTTGATAGCCTACAAAAACGGGCTTGAAATGGAGGAGTTCTCAGAATCAAGATCGACCCATGATGAAAAGCCTGCTTCAAACGATCGCTTCGACGACGATGATTTTGAAGATAATGAAGTGGATTTGAAACCGGGTGGTGAGATTGTACTTTTACCTACAAGAGATGCTGTAGGGCTGCGCCGAATCCTTCAGAATGATCCGGATAATATCCTGGTAAGATTAGAATTAGCAACTATTTTATCTCAGGATGAAGCCGCCTTTAACGAAACTACTGGTCATCTTGAGGAGGTTTTAAGACTTGATCCTAACAACGCAAAAGCCTTTTTTCTGTTGGGCCAATTATCTCAGGACTACAAAGAATTGAAACTGGCTAAACGCTACTATGAAAAGGCTTTGGAAAATGATCCCGAATATGGCCAGGCTCATTTCGCGTTGGCTCAACTCATTACTGAAGAACTTGGCGTTACGGAAGCAGTAGTCGATCACTTAAACAAAGCGAGAAAATGGCTTCCGGAGCGATCCGACATTTGGCTATCTTATGGTTTAGCGTTGGCAGAAAGTGAAAACCCTAAAAAAGCCATCAAAGTCTTAAAAAAAGCGCTGAAACTAAGTCCTGAAAATGAACTCATAAAATCCAAATTAGCAGAACTCTATTTCCAAACAGGCAACCGGATTAAAGCGATACGTTATTACAAGGAAGGTTCATCCGATTCTTTGGTTGAAGATCGGCATGAACATATTGCTTCAGAATCAGCTCAGATCACTGAAGAATTAGCAACGCTCATCGAAAGCGAGACCCCTACATCACCGGCTGTAGTGAAACCAGCAACTATACTGACTGTACTTATAACGGGCGCCACATCAGGGATTGGAAGGGCTACTGCACGATTGTTTGCTTCAAAAGGTCATAGGCTCATTCTTACCGGTCGTAGAGAAGATCGACTATCGGCATTGCAGGCAGAGTTGGAGCAAATGTATCATGCCACGATATTTCCTATCACATTTGATATTCGTCAAGAAGCCGTTGCCAGGCAATTAATAAAGGCATTACCTATAGAGTGGTCTTCGATCGATATACTAATCAATAATGCTGGTTTGGCGAAAGGATTAGCACCGATTCAAGAAGGCAAGGTCTCCGATTGGGATACAATGATAGACACAAATATCAAAGGCTTGCTGTATATCACCCGTGCTGTTACACCTGGAATGGTAGAAAGAAATAAGGGTCATATTATTAACATTTGTTCTACTGCCGGCAAAGAAACATATCCGAACGGGAATGTATACTGTGCAACTAAATTCGCAGTGGATGCTTTGACAAAAAGCATTAGACAGGATCTCGTTGCTTATAATATTCGGGTAGGACAAGTAAGTCCTGGCCATGTTGAAGATACTGAATTTGCATTGAACCGTTTTGATGGCGACAAGGATCGAGCTAGCATCTACAATGATTTTAATCCACTAAAGGCAAGTGATGTTGCTGAAGCGATCTACTACATGATCAATCAGCCGCCACATGTAAATATTCAAGATATCGTGTTGACAGGTACTCAACAAGCAAGCTCCACACTCATTCATCGGAATGGAAGAATTTTTGATTAGTCTTTTTCTTCCCTACCTCATTCTCAATCTGTTACAAAACCTCCGCAACGACAAATATACTCCCACATACAAGGATAAGGTCTTGTGTGGAGGCTCGCCTTTTTGCCGCATTTAATGCATTTTTTACGGTTGTATATGGACTTCCAATCATACCCAAAGGGTCACACAAATCTCGTAATGCTTTAGCATCCAAACCCCTGGGTACATTAGCTTTAGCAAAATAGTAGGTAGCTTCAGTGGGAAAAAGTGGTAATACACCATTCAGATCCTTATCCTGTACCACACCAAATACAATATGAATTTTCTCAAATGACTTTTGACCCAACGCTTTAAAAAGCATTGCCAGACCATCTTTGTTGTGTGCGCTGTCACAGAGAATCATAGGTTCCAATCCAATAATGGTCCATCGTCCAATAAAATTGGTCAGGGAACGCACATTCATCAATGCAAAATTTTGTTTCTGAATATCATTTTTAAGGATAGAATTTTCATATAACACATCAATCGCCGCCAAAAAAGTGATCAAGTTTTTGGACTGATAGGGCCCTGCCAAATCACTTTGAATTCTATAGGATAAACCATTCTTAGAAACAGTTAAATTTGATTGGTCCCAATCATGGGCTTCATGAACGAATTGATAATGGTCCTCAGCAAAGCGAATGGGTGCATTGCGTTGCATTGCTATACCTTCAAATACAGACCTTGTTTCCGCTAATGCTTCTCCAATCACTACCGGTACTGAATTTTTAATGATGCCTGCCTTTTCAGTGGCGATTTCGCTCAATGTGTGACCGAGTATGTCCAAGTGGTCAAAACCTATATTGGTAATGAGCGAGAGTATAGGATGAATCACATTTGTTGAATCCAATCTTCCACCAAGACCTGTTTCAATAATGGCAAAATCAATGTCCTCTTTTGCAAAATACCAGAACGCCATCGCAACCGTCAATTCAAAAAAAGAAGGTTCAATCTGTTCTATTAAATGTCTTTTTGTTTGAATGAACTCAACTACATCCTTTCTCCGAATATACGTGTTGCCTATCTTAATCCTTTCCCTAAAGTCCTTGTAATGCGGAGAGGTATACAATCCTGTCTTATAGCCATGCGATACAAATAAAGCACCCAGCATATGGGTAAGACTCCCTTTCCCATTAGTTCCTGCGATATGAATACTTTGAAACTGGTTTTGTGGATTACCCAATGCCGCAAGTAAGGCTTGAGTATTTGTAAGATCCTTTTTATAAGCTTTTGCCCCAATTCGCTGAAACATAGGTAGCCGGGCATACATGTACTCCAGCGTCTCCTTGTAAGTAAAATGCGCTGTGGACTTTGCCAAAGATGGATACTTGGATATGATGAAATAGTAAAAAATACGACTACTTGACCTTAAAATCGTAGGTTATGGTTCCGCATTGTTCGTCAAGTTGAGAATCTGTAAACAGGTAGGCTTTTGCATTGCGTTTGGCTAATTCTATAAGTTGTGGGTCAGAAGTTGTGGAGCCTCTTTGTGTATAATCCGCTCTGACCACATTTCCTCGACGATCTACACATACATACACCACAACCCGACCGGTCTTCTGAGACTTATCTGTAATGTCAGTAGCCTTTCGGACGCCCCTATTACTCAGACCATCACCAACAACGCCTGTTCCTTTACTCATCCCATCGAGCTTTTTAGCATCGGGATCTCCTTTGGGGTCACCTTGATTCCCGGGTTTTCCGGTTTCGCCTTTTCCCTTTCCCCCAAAAAAATCACCATATTGTTTTTTAGTTTTGTCGTATTCCGCCTTTTTTTGAGCTTCTGCTGCTGCAGCCTTCTGCGCTGCTTCTTCGGCAGCTTTCTTTCTGGCGTCTTCAGCCGCTTGCTGCTGTTGTTGCTGAATTTTGACTTTCGTCTCAGCTTCCTGACGCTGCTTTTTTAATTTAGTTTCTGCATCATCTGCCGTTATAATTTTTGTTTGTGATGGCGTTGTACGCGGTGTTGATTCACGCTCAGGCTGTGCAGCGGGTGCTGAAGGCTGTACTTCGGGATCTTCTTGTTGGACATCAGGCCTATCTTCACCCTCTCCCACATCAAGCTCCCCGAAACTAATCAATACCCCCTCTTGTCCGGGAGGAGGTTCCGGATACTGCAAAAAAGGCAAAAGAGCAAGTAAAATGATTACAGCATGGGCAATGAAACTGATTATCATTCCACGACGGCGGTTGGATTGTTCTTCCGGAGTGATGTCGATCGGTTTCATAAGATTTATTTAAACGCAAGTAGAACTAGAAAGCATAAAAATCTAGAGCTTCAACATTTCAATTATTCAAACTCGGTTATACTTCTTGTAACGTAAACCTTGGCATTCCCGGTCTATATAAGCTACAAATAAATAAAGGATTGGTTCAATCCCCACTAGCCAGAATCGCATTTGCGTCATAACGTAAGGCAATGTCCATCACTACAACAACGTGTTCTACGGGGGTCTTTTTATCCGGAGAAAGGAGGATTGAAAATCCTTTGCCCTTCCGTCTGGCCAAAGAGGCCATTTCTCGTTCCAATCCCGGTGTGTCCATTTTGCGTCCAGAAAAGTAAAAAGTCCCTTCCTGATCGATGACAATATCAGGTAAATCATCTTTTGAAGTAGCGGGTGCATTTGATTTACCTGGTAACTTTAGGTTCAGGGCATTCGGAGCTACAATATTTGATGTAAGCATAAAAAACAGCAACAAGAGGAAAATGATATCCGTCATGGAGGACATACTAAACTCACTACTCGTGCGACTTTTGCGTTTTAAGGACATAACTTAGTCATTTCTGCGTTTGGCAATGGGTTGTGTCGCAAGAATAGCCTTAAGCTTAAGCTCACTAGCTACCGAGAGTACTTTCATTACATAATTGAAGGGAACCCCTTTTTCGGCAATGATTGTAATAGTGGTTTTGTCGGGATCATTGATTCGGGTGGTCACCTCATTTATTGAGCCTTTTAATCCTGAATCCTTAACCTCCCTTCCATTTACGTAATAAACACCTTCTTTACGGATAGATACACTGAGTGAACTTGGTGCAACGGTTTTGTTGTTTGATTCAGGTAATTCTAACTTCTTGACATTGACAAAGGTGGCCGTCAACATAAAAAAGACCAGTAACAGAAAGATAATATCTGTTAGCGAAGACATGCTGAATTCTGCCTGAGCCTTACTCCTTTTTTTTAATCCCATAGCTGATCAGGAAGGTTCCTGTAGTAGATCCATAAATTCCATTGTGGAGCGCTCCATCTTAAAGATGACTTTTTCCACAGAGGCAACCAAAAGGTTATATCCAATCAAGGCAAAGAGACCGACTACAAGTCCAAACGCTGTTGTAATCAAAGCCTGGTAAATCCCGCCTGCGAGGGCATCGGGTGTAACATTTTGTTCTGCTGCCATTTGATAAAAAGCAATGATCATCCCGGTAACAGTCCCGAGAAATCCTAACATAGGTGCCGCACCAGCAATACTTGCCAAAGTTGAAAGATTTTTCTCCAATTTGAACACCTCTAGGTTACCGACATTTTCAATAGCAGCATCGATGTCGCGCAAGGGCTTACCTATTCTCATGAGACCTTTTTCAACCATGCGGCTGATTGGGGAATCTGTGGCGGCACAAAGTGACTGAGCAGCTTTGATGTTGCCTGAGGAAACACTCATTCGAATGTTATTCATAAAGTTCTCATCAATCTTACCTGCTTTTGAAATGCTGGAGTACCGTTCTATAAAAATGAAAACGGCAATGAAAGACATTATGACCTGAAGACCTACAATGGCAACGCCAATAGGCCCTCCTGAAAACAAAATGTCAGCAAAACTCTGAGATTTGACTTCAGGCTGTTCAAGCTCAGCTTGTAATAAAAAGAAAAGAGGAAGCAACATAGGATGTGATTTGGATTCTTTGAACGATTTATAAAGCGCCAAATTATGAACACATCTAGGATTTTTCAGCATCTTGCACATAACTTCCTGAAAGTTGTCCAATTTATTCAAAATATGTACTTTCGTGCCAGCGAATATTCGCTAAATTTATCGTCATGAGAAGAATTCGTAAAGTAGCAGTATTGGGTGCCGGAATCATGGGCTCGGGCATTGCATGCCACCTCGCTAATGCCGGCCTTGAGGTTATATTACTAGACTTACCAACCCCAGGGTTGGACGAAAAAGAATCAAAAAGTCCTAATGCGCGGAACAGGCAAGTCAATCAACTTTTGTTACAAACGATTAAAAGTAAGCCATCTCCTCTTTTCAAAGCCGCTTACTCAAATCGTATCACAACAGGGAATTTTGAGGATGATCTTGATGCCATCGCTTCCTGTGACTGGATCATTGAAGTCATTGTGGAACGTTTAGACATTAAAACAAAACTTTTTGATCGCGTTGAAAAATTTCGGAAACCAGGTACCCTCATCACCAGCAATACCTCAGGCATTCCAATTCATTTAATGATTCAGAACAGAACTGATGATTTCAAGAGGCACTTTTGCGGAACACATTTTTTTAATCCACCACGGTACTTGAGATTATTGGAAATAATTCCCACTGGCGAGACAAGCCAGGGTGTTATTGATTTTTTACTTTACTTTGGAGAAGTCTTTTTGGGCAAAAAAACAGTCCTGGCGAAAGATACACCTGCATTTATTGCCAATCGAATTGGTGTTTATGCCATGGCAAACATTTATCAGTTGGCAGAAGAACTAAATTTATCTATTGAAACTGTTGACAAACTTACGGGGCCGGCCATTGGCAGACCAAAGACAGGGACCTTCAGACTAGGCGATCTTGTTGGTCATGACACGGCAGCGCATGTTATAAACGGTATCAGGGATCATTGTCCTTTGGATGAAAAGGCTGCCTCCTTTAAAATCCCTGCCTATTTACAACATTTGCTTGATCAGGGATTTTTAGGGAACAAAAGCGGGCAAGGTTTTTATAAAAATACGGGTAAAAAGGATGAAAAAGGCCGAACAATATACCACACGTTAAACCTAAAAACCCTTGAATATGAAGCAGGGACAAAGGATGTTGTTCCTAGTCTGGACACAACTAAACCTTTTGAGGAACTGAACAAACGTATCCGGCTATTTTTCCAATTAGAAGATGCCGGGGCTCAGCTCATAAAAAGATCCTTGCTGGGGCTTTTTGCATATGCCTCCAATAGGATTCCTGAAATAGCTGAACTCCCCTACCCCATTGATGATGCCCTAAAGGCAGGATTTGCCTGGGAAGTTGGCCCTTTTGAGTATTGGGACATAATAGGGGTAGCAGAGGGAGCTCGAATGGCGCGTGAAGCAGGAGAAGTCCTTCCCGATTGGATAGAAGTAATGATACATAATAGTCACAATTCGTTTTATAAAATTGAAAACGGGTCTAAACGGTGCTATTCCCCCGTTCAAAAAGGTTATGTTCCGATTCCCGGACAAGAGTTAACCATTCACCTGGATTATTTGCGCCCGCAGGAGCCCGTATATAAAAATGATGAAATCGTTCTTCATGATATTGGCGATGGTGTGCTCTGTCTCGAGTTTCGAAGTAAGATGAACGCTATAGGTGAAGGTATTTTACGTGGTTTGAATGAATCCATTAGAATAGCGGAAGAAGGCAACTGGAAAGGCCTGGTCATTGGTAATCATGCTCAAAATTTTACGGTGGGAGCCAACTTGATGATGATTGCCATGTTGGCTTATCAGCAGGAATGGGACGAACTGAATATGGCCGTGAATTTATTCCAACAGACAACAATGCGTTGCCGGTATTCCGCCATTCCTGTTGTGGCAGCTACCCAGGGATATGTTTTTGGTGGCGGATGTGAGACGATCATGCACTGTGACGCAACTATCATAGCTGCTGAGAGCTATATTGGCTTGGTAGAGGTGGGTGTAGGTCTTATTCCAGGCGGGGGAGGGACAAAGGAATTTGCAGTAAGAATATCTGATGCTTACAGGCCTGGTGATGTAGAAGTGAATATCCTCATCGATCATTTCAAAACTATTGCAACTGCAGCTGTTGCGACCTCCGCATATGAAGCCTATGATTTAGGTTATTTGCAACGGCATAAAGACAGCGTTGTATTGAATGCGGAACATAATATTCGCAAAGCAAAAGAAAAGGTACTTGTATTAACTGAACAATACGTCCAACCTATTCCCAGAAAAGATATTAGTGTCCTGGGCAAACCAGGAATTGCCGTCTTATACACCGCTGCCAATGAACTCAAACTGGGTAAATGGGCAAGTGAACATGATATAAACATTGCCCAAAAAGTAGCCTGGGTACTTTGTGGGGGCGATCTAAGTGGACGACAACAGGTCTCTGAACAATATTTGTTAGATATCGAACGAGAGGCTTTCCTAAGCTTGTGCGGAGAACAAAAAACATTGGAAAGGATCCAGCACATGTTACAAACAGGCAAACCGTTGCGCAATTAAACACCTTTAGGAATTAAAGTTCTTTCACTAACAAATCCAAGATTGAGATATGGACGCATATATAGTCAAAGCATACCGGACAGCCGTAGGCAAAGCAGGCAGAGGTTTTTTTAAAAACTACCGGTCTGATGAATTGGCAGCAGCTGTCATTAGAAAACTGGTCGAAGACACGGAAGGCTTAACACCGTCCATGGTTGATGATATCCTCGTGGGCTGTGCCAACCCAGAAGGAGAACAAGGTCTACAAACTGGGCGTCAAATCGCATTACTGGCTCTGGGTAAAGAAGTACCAGGGATAACAATTAATCGGTATTGTGCCTCCGGGCTTGAAACGATCTCGATTGCTGTGGCAAAAATTCGTGCTGGAATGGGCTCCTGTTACATAGCAGGTGGTGCCGAAAGTATGAGCATGATCCCAATGACGGGGTATAAACTAGCCCCGAATTACAACGTCGCAAAAAACACACCTGATTATGTCGTCAGTATGGGACTAACCGCTGAAGCGGTAGCAAAAAAATATGGCGTGTCGCGCGAGGACTGTGATCTCTTCTCATTGCGATCCCACCAACTCGCGGCTGCTGCAATTGATTCAGGCAAGTTTGACGAGGAAATTATCCCTATTGATGTTACTGAAGTTTGGGTGGAGAAGGACAAACGGAAAGAACGCACTTTCACTGCCAAAGTCGATGAAGGTGTCAGAAGGGATACAACTATAGAGGGCCTATCCAGCTTAAAACCTGCGTTTGCCAAGGATGGCGTAGCAACAGCGGGCAACTCTTCCCAAACATCCGATGGTGCAGCATTCACCCTTGTCATGTCGGAGGATTTGGTCAAATCACTTGGCTTGACACCAATAGCCAGATTGGTTAGTTGCTCCGTAGCCGGCGTTGATCCTTTATACATGGGGATTGGTCCATGCGCAGCCATACCAAAAGCCCTCAAACAAGCTAATCTTTCGTTAAATGATATTGAACTGATTGAATTAAATGAAGCATTTGCCGTTCAAGCTTTAGCTGTTATGCGCGAATTAAATATCGACCAATCTATTGTCAACGTAAATGGTGGAGCTATTGCATTGGGACATCCTCTTGGTTGCACAGGAGCCAAATTGAGCACTCAGCTTATAAACGAATTGCGTAGACGTCAGGGCAAATATGGTATTGTCACAGCATGTGTAGGCGGCGGCCAAGGTATAGCCGGCGTATACGAATTCCTAAATTAAGGTCAATCAAATAAAGTATTGCCTGTGGCCAGCATCCAAATCCTATACTTTCCTTCGTGCTTGTTCCTTTGAAATTAATTCTAACTCCCGGGACATTTCACCTGTAACCGAAGTGTTTTCCTGAGCTCGTCGTATAAGGTAAGGAATGACTTCTTCAACTCGTCCATAGGGCACATACTTGGCCACATTGTAACCAGATGCGGCCAGATTAAAGGTAATATTATCGCTCATGCCATAAAGCTGGGAGAAATTCAAGTGAGGATGATTTCTATTAATTTTTAACTCATCAATCCATTGAGCCATAAGTTGATTGCTTTCCGCATTGTGAGAGGCATTGCAAGAACCGATCCGTTCATAATTTTCGATTAGAAACCGTAATGCCTTGTTATATGCATCATCAGTGGACTGTTTGTCCGGGTAAATCGGTGAAGCATAACCCTTTTGTTTTGCCCTTTCACGCTCCTTTTCCATGTAAGCACCCCTGACGATTTTAGCCCCCAGCATCCAGCCTTCAGCAGCTGCCTCTGTTGCGTTTTGCATGAGAAATTTTAGCCGATCATGTCGATACATTTGGTAGGTGTTGTAAATAACTACCCGTTCCTTGTTGTATCGTCTCATCATAGCATTGACCATATGGTCTATTGGGTCTTGAATCCATGATTCTTCGGCATCAAAAAACACAGAAACCCCTTTTTCAAATGCGGTGTAAGCTATTGCCTCGACACGCTTGATAACTGAACGATAGTTTTCTTCTTCAACATCGTTTAGGGCATCGCCACGCTGCACTTTTTCCAGGAGTGCATTACTAGCCAGTCCGGAAATCTTGGTACTAACTACTGGCACATTAGGGTGGTCTGCTGCAAATTCGATTGCACGCAAATTTTCTCTTAACGTCCGATTAAGGTCTTCCTCGGATTCTCTTGCTTCCACGCCATAATCAAGAATGGTAAGTGTCTGGAGCTTCGCCAGTTTTTGAATTGTAGGTATGGTATTGAGCAAACTGGACCCACCTACAAACTGACGAAAAATAGTACGCTCTACGATCATCCGGGCAAATGGAAAATTCCATTTGACGGTCCAAAGGCCTATAGGAGCACCGACTTTAACCAGGAAGGGTTTGTTCATCAATCGAAACAACCATGATGATGAAGAAATTTCCTTATTGGTCAGGTGGGAAAAAGCAATTTGTGTGTCCTGAAAATCAGGCATTTCAGGAAGGGTTGATGTTAATAATTCAGTATTGGTTTTCATTCGGATTGGTCCAGATTTGCCATGATTTTTCGGCCTGAAGGTACAACATCTCCAAACCATTACATGTAGATGCTCCACGTTTTTTCCCTTCGCGGAGGAAGATGGTTTCTTCCGGATTATAGATCAAATCAACTAATATATGTCGATCGTTTATCGCATCATAAGGAATGTGAGGGAAGGTATCTACATGAGGGTACATACCTAAAGGAGTGGTCTGGATAATCAGGTTATGGTCGCTCATAATAGGCTTGGTAAGATCGGCGTAGGTAAACTGACCGTGGCTATAAGAACGTGAAACACTGCTCCAGTGAATGCCCAACTTGGATAACACAAAACATACCGCCTTTGAAGCCCCACCGGTACCTAATACAAGCGCTCTTTGCACTCTGCCAATATCTTTCAAGCCCGTCAACACTTCATAAAATGAATTAATATCGGTATTGTAGCCTATAAGCCCGCGGTCGGAAATACTAACTGTATTGACAGCGCCAACAGTAAACGCATCATGATGAATATGATCCAGATATGGCAGGATACTTTGTTTATGGGGAATGGTGACATTAAAACCCACCAGATGGCTACATTCTTTTAAAAATGAGGGCAACAAGGCAATAGACGGTAACGGAAACAAATCATAGGTCCAGTCACACAAACCTTCAAGTTCAAATTTATTACGGAAAAAGGATGGCGAGAAAGAGTGCTCGATTGGAAATCCTATCAAACCCAATCTTTTTTTCATAACCCAGAAGTATCCTCTGCTTTTGGAGAAAGCTTGCCCAAAAGCCAGACCAACATAAATCCAGCTAATGCGCAAAGTATGACTGTTAGAATTTGTGGATCACCGGCATAAGAAGTTGGCAAAATGCTGCGCTCAACTAAAGGCACCTCTTCACCCTGCGAATTGAGCCTGAAAGATTCTACAATTTTCCAGGGCCACAGCCTGTTTAATGATCCTAACATGAAGCCGGTCAGAATGGCAAGTGCTAAATTGCGAAAGTGTTGGAAAACCCAAGTTAGTGCTCGTGCAGCTCCTGCGAGTCCAATCAAACAGCCCAATGCAAAAGTACCGACAACAATCAAATGCTCTAGTTGAAATGATCGCAACACTTCTTTTACGTTACTAATGATGAATGTGTACATTCCCATCAATAGCAGTAAAAAGCTACCCGATATCCCCGGTAACAACATTGCAGAAATGGCAATGATACCCGAAATAAATACAAACCATAAATCCTCAATTCCAGAGGCTGGGCTAATGACAGTGACACTAAAAGCAATTATCGTCGCGACCAGGAAACCTATCCATTCCTTAAGATACCATGTATCAGAACTTTTTGCCACCCAGGCCGCAGATGCAATGATTAGTCCAAAGAAAAAAGACCAAATCGCCTTGGGCTCATGTTCGATTAACCAGGATATACCAAAAACACCGATGACTAAACCCACCGCCATTCCAAATAATAAGGCAACCAAAAAGGATCCATGTATTTCCTGCCATACCTTGGCTAAGCCTTCGTCCCTGAAAGTTTTAAATAACCTGGGATGAAATGCTTTTATGCTAATGAGCAGTTCTTCATAGATTCCTGTAATAAAGGCAATGGTTCCCCCTGATACGCCAGGGACAACTTCTGCCATACCCATGGCCAACCCCCGTATTGAGATATTTATCCACTTGTTATCCATGGCACAAAAGTACTTTACATCACGACTAATAATGATTTTTTAGACGCGTTCTGAATAAAAAAGATGATACCCGCACCAGGGATCTTCATTAGTGATTAAAGTCCCTTTGAGCCTATTTAAATGTCTCTAATTAATTATCATGCGGTCTGCCAAATGGCTGTACAGCAGGAGTACTGTTTTCTTCAGGTACGGCGGGTTTCATTGGCTCCTCCACCTCCCACAACGAAGGCTGCCCAGCATCAACCCATGCCGTGTACCACGCACTGCCAATCGTATGGATTGCTGATTTGAATCGCTCTTCAACCATTCCATCCATTGCGGTGGCATAGGCTTTTGCAAACCCTGGACAATAGCTAAGCATGTTCAACGCATTACGATCTTCAAAACACATAACCTGGTCTTCAGGCATATTCTTTCTTACCTCAGCTTCTAGGTTCAGTACTTTGCCAACCAGATTAAAACTTTCTCGTACTATTTTCCACACATTAGCTTTAAAATCAGGGATATAAACTGCTGATCCTGTTACCAATTCCCATTCTTCGTAAAAAAGCTCTGGAATCCTGCTCTCCCAGAATCCATGTATACCTTGTTGGCCTGTGAGTTGCCCATTGTAGTTTCGGGTCGTATGCAACGGCACATGGGCATCGCCAATATAATGGCCTATATCTGCTGCTAGTTTCATGACGAGAGACACATCCTTGGCTAAAAAAGCATTCGTGAGCCGTCTTTGCATGATAACAAGCCAATATGGAAGAATGCCATGAATTGAAAATTGATCCTCAATGATGAGAGATTGCCAGTCTGGATGTTTACCACAGGTATTGACAAAATGCTTAAAGGCATTCGGATCGGCAATCCAGACCTCTTCATAGGGCTCCGCAGCCATTAAAGTGTCCAACAACCCTTGAACGTCAGATTTTTTCCATCCGCATGGATCATCCTGTCCTGTTTTAAATTCGCCTAGATCATCATTAAGAAGCAGGGTTGTCGTATCACCAGACTTTTGAATAACTTTAATAAGGAGCTGGTTTCGTATTTCCGCGTGCAAATCATCTGACAAATCACACCCTAAAGTTGCTTCATGGTGATCAAGGTCAATATAATGCCGTTTGTATTCTTGAGGTAATGCATATCGCCGTTTGTCTGCATCAACACTATGTTCTTCCAGATAAGCAATGTGTTTTTTAAAAAACTGGTTTAGTGGTGGTGGCATAATATAGACAGCGTGCCGGTTAATTTGTCGATGACCAAAGAAACCCCAGTTTGGGGGGCAATTTAAACAAAGACATATATGTATTAGCCAGAATAACATAACAGTTATTTATCTAAAAAAGAGGTTGTAAGTGGCAAAGAGCTTTAAAAAGGGTTCGTTTTGTGCCATCATCAAGTCGCCCCAATTTGAGCTTACATGGTAACGTTCAATGGGTAACAATTTACCTTCTCTGTCGGTCATTACATTTCCTTTCCGATCAGAAGTTAACATAGGATGAAACGCGACAATCAAGGTGGCCGTATCTTGCGTTTCTAATGTAATTATACAAAAAGGTAATTGATTGGCAAGAGAGTCTCTATCCGGATGGTCATTCATAAAGCCTTCTACTTTTAGCTTTTTGATATCACTAAGATAGGTTCGAATGATGTCTTCATCCAATTTTCCTGGATTTCGAGCTGTCAAATCATAAAAAGGCTCAACATTATATCCCGCCTCTGTTTGAGTAATCGTAAATGATTTTTCTCGCTGCTTAGGATATTCCAAAGAGTACCGAACAATTTCCTGATCGCCCAGAGGAAATAGATTTCGGGCTTTCCAATCTTTTTCATCTAGAAAAAATCGAACTGCAACAGATCCATGGAAGTATTTCATAGAAACAACAAAGGGTTGATTGGAACCCTCCATCATACAAAAAGTACCTGTACCATCTGGAGTTACACCGCCAACATAGTAGGTCTTTAAAGTCTTTCCTTTATTGTCGTAAATATCAACTCGTTTACCAAGAGAGGCCAGACTTTTAATAATATTGGGAACCATCGATGCCGGGGGTATGAATTTAACCTCCAATTGACTAACCGTCTCCAGCATTTCTTTCATAATCCTTGGTTCGGCACGAAAGCGGCTGTTTACTAGCCAATGGTTGGGCTGTCTTTCGAGTTGGAGTCTGCCACCCTTACGGTCTTGAACCACAATCTTTGCGATTATGCTGGTATCTTCTATGGCAAATGCACCTTCGTAATCTGAAAGGGTAGAGCCTTTTTGACCATTTTGGTAAAACCACCAGGATAAAGCAACCAATACGGTTAAGGCCAGTAACAACAAGAGATTACGCTTCATAGCTTTTCAATTTTTACAGCATAACGATGACGTCTCCAAAAATGGAAAACCAAACCAGTCATCAGTAAAAAGACTAATGGTCCAAGTAAATTAATGAGTTGCCATGATAATTTCTCTTTTTCAACCCTTACTTTATCCAATAACCTCAATTTGACGTCCCTGGACCGGGCTTCTATCAATCCATTTTTATCCAAAAGGTACTCTATCATGTTCAACATTAGTTCTTTATTGGCATACTGCCTGCGATCATAAATGTTATATCCCAGGGGCTTGGCCTCCTGAGACTCTGCATTGTAGGGATTGCGCATCAGGTCCCCATCCGATGCAATAATCATTGCTGAAGGTTCACTTAAAGCCTTAAATGTTCCACCCAAAGCACTGATTGAATCAAGGAAAGCTTGGGGCACGCGGTTTTCATAGTTTGAAGGAAACTGCCCCTCCAACAAAACAGCTAAGGTCTGATTGCCTTTATTAAATTTTTCAGGGTCAGCTTCATATCGAAGAATATCAAAATTTAACTGAACTGGTGGAAATTGAAGCCGTGAATAATCCGATGACGTCAGCAGGATTGACTTGGATATATCGGTCTTAGTTTTAATCGTGTCAATCGATGCAGGAAAATCAAACTGAATCCTGTTCAAATTCTTGACAATTGGATGGTTGGATCTGGAGATTACAGCTGGGTGATAGTACCAAGGCAATAGATCATATTGAGGATTGCCGCCAACAATACCAACCTGCATTGGGATGCCACTGCACTCCATGTCCAACACAAGGTTCTTTTGGATCCTGGCACCATATTTAAACAACAAGTCATCCAGGTTCAAATCATATTCTAATGGAAAGTATGCTGGCCGACTACGCATACTATCCAGATTTACATTTAAAGCATCAAGGAGCCACATCAACTTCCCCCCTTGCATTACAAACTGGTCAATCTTGAACTTATCAGGTTCACTAAAAGGCCCTTGTGGTTTTGCAACGACTAAAAGATCGACAGCTGGGTTAATTCGGAATACACTATCCAGATCAAGGAACGAAAAGCTGTAATATGGTCTAATCTCCCTCCTTAAGTCAGCCGTTTGCTCCGGACTAAGTTCACCATGACCTTTCAGAAAAACAATATTTGGTTTTTCTTCGCGAATTAATCGCTGAATGGCACTTGCTAACTTATATTCTAATAAGGAAATGCTATTATTTAAGATGATTTCAGGTGAAACACCAGGCATTTCGGATTCAAGAAGATTGACGGCTACACTTCGGCCAGCGTAGGAGAATATTACATAAGGATAGATGAGCTTTTCAACTGTTTCACCACTTTCTTTGATTCTTAAATTCGTTGGAAACACTCCTTGTTCACCCAGATCCTTTCGCAAGGCTTGAATTTGTTCGGCTGATCCAACATTTGGATCCTTGAAAGCATAATCAATCAATCCCGCTTTGCCCCGAAAATCATCCAACAACTCCTTAGTAGAACGTTGGAGCCTTTTGAAACCTGCAGGAAAACTCCCTCCTAGAAGGACTTCAGCATACACGGGTCCATCGATTTCTTCAAGTAATTTGACGGTCGATGTAGTTAAGGTGTACCGTTGGTCTTCTGTGAGATCGATAGTGAAATAAAGATATTGGGAAACAATGTTTACAGCTAAGAGAATTCCCAACACCAGGATAAGTGAGAATCTCCGATTCCAGGACAAAAAAGTTTTGTTCATCATGGCTCAGCCTTTTTTACGTTGGATGACATATCCGGTTAGCATCAAAAATGCAATGATGATAGACAGATAATAAATAACATCTCGACTATCTACTACTCCTCTACTTATGGATAAATAATGATAATTTATGCCAAGCTGCTGGATCAGATCATCTACCCTTCCTACAAACAATGGCACCTTGCTTATGTATAAAAATCCCCAAAAAAGCAGGAAACATAACAATGCCCCTAGCAAAAAGGCCACAATCTGATTAGCTGTCAATGCGGAACTAAATAGCCCTATGGCCACAAAAACACCACCCAATAAAAACAATCCTAAATATGATCCCAATGTTGCACCAAAATCCACGTTACCAACGGGAGAGCCTAAAATATGTACAGTATACCAATACAAAACCGTTGGCAAGAGAGCGAGAATGACCAATGTCCATGAAGCCAAAAACTTTCCACCGACAATTTGGGCCAAGGACACCGGTTTGGTTACCAATAGTTCATATGTGCCCGTTTGCCATTCCTCTGCAAAAGCGCGCATTGTGACCGCCGGGATTAAAAATAGAAATACGAACGGCGCTAACTCAAAAAAAGAATCCAGACTCGCATATCCATATTCAAGGATGCTGTAATCAGGAAAAACCCATGTCATTAAACCTAGCATTAGAAAAAAGACGCCCAGTGCCATGTATCCAATGAGCGATGAAAAAAATGACCTAATTTCCTTAATATAAACGATATACATATTCAATTATTCTTTGATTCAACGGTTTCGATAGGATGAATTTGATTGAACAAACGGACTCCCTGGATCATGTCTTGCTCTCTGGTTACACCTTCATTTTCAAAGCCAGTCCATTCGTAGTATGATTGTCTATCCAATTGCCGGATACCACCATCGGATGGTCGCCACATAAACCATTGCAAGTAACTATGTTGATTGGGAATCCGTCCTTCCATGTAAGGCCTTCCACTAACTGGATTGTAGACTTTCATAGGCAACCATTCGGTTATGACTAAATGCTGTTTATAGAGGCATAGAGACCCGATATCAACTAGTTTGGCTAAATAAAGAATGGCCGAATCACTTCGATTAGGATCATGGATGTAACAATCCCCTTGCACGCAAACCACTTTAGGAAGTGGCGCGATTTGTTTTGCATTTTCCTTCAAAACAAAACGGCCATAATCATCCTCATTACTGACAAACCAATCCTGCACATAATCTTCTATCCGGGCCTCAGGTTTTCCTAGTAAAAATGAAGCGCCATCAGTATAAATGCCGTCGGGGTATGACACAGTCATACGTTTTTGAGCAAAACATGACATTACACCATTACATAATAACAGGCTAAGCAGAAGTTTTATCACTTTTTGTCCTTGGTTAATTCTTTAAAAACTTCCTCGACACCTCTTGCTTCCAAACGGAGTTCTGTTAACACTAACCCTGCTTTCACAGCAGTTTGAAATACTTCAGAACGAACATCTTTATCACCTTTTACAACAATCCGAAACAACTTGCCCTCCTCCTGCACATTGCACTGGAGCACACCCGGAATTTTCCGGAAGGCTAACCCATCATTGGCTATGGTCGTCCTAACAATAAGCTGTTGAGAACCACTCAATTGTTGCTCCAATTCCTCAACTGGTCCATTGGCAACTATTTTTCCTCTATGGATGATGACGACCCTATCACATAGTGCTGCAACTTCTTGCATGATGTGGGTAGAAAAAATAATAGTCTTATTCTGACCGAGGGTTTTAATCAAATTCCGAATTTCATTTAACTGATTGGGGTCCAAACCTGCAGTAGGTTCATCCAATATCAATACTTCCGGATCATGGATAAGTGCTTGCGCCAGGCCAACACGTTGCCGAAATCCTTTTGACAACTGACCTATTTTTTTATGTTGCTCCCGACTTAGACCAATCATACCAATCATATCCTGAACTCGGCTTCTAATAGCAGTAAGCTTATAAAATCGAGCCACCCACTCCAGATATTCACGAATGTACATATCAAGATATAGTGGATTATGTTCAGGGAGGTAGCCTATTTGTTTTCGGCAGGCTTCCGCCTCTGCTACGACATCAAGCCCTTGTATACTTGCTTTTCCACTGTCAGGCTCCAAATAACCTGTCAGCAACTTCATTGTGGTTGACTTACCAGCACCATTTGGGCCCAGGAAACCCAATATTTCCTTGTCTTTGGCCTCAAAGGAAATGGCATCAACCGCTCGTTGGGAACCGTACAATTTCGTGAGCGCATCTACCACAATAGCCATAATCTGATGAATTCAATTAAACATTAAAGGTACTTAATCCTGATGGCGTCAGGTATCCCAACTGTACGGATTATCTTTTCGCCATCCAAAGTAAGTCGGTCAGGATGGATTTGAGGGATCTTTGTGCTGATTTGTCGCAAGGTGACAAATATGCCATTTTACTAAAAAGTAAAAAGACATCAATGGATTCATTGCCTCGTAACGCAAGCATTTCGAATAGTATCAAATACCACAGCATACAAAACACTAACAAAACAGGCTGCATTTCGTAGGAAACGCAGCCTGTAAGTTTTAAAGGAACCTCTTTAGATCAGTTGATCTGCAATAATTCCACTTCAAAAATGAGTGGCGTAAATGGTTTGATTTTGGCACCAGCTCCTCTTGATCCATAGGCCAGATCGGAAGGTACGTAAAGACGCCATTTGTCGCCAATTTTCATTAGTTGTAACGCTTCGGTCCAACCAGCAATAACGCCATTCACTGGGAATGATGCTGGCTCGCCTCTTTCAACGGAACTATCAAAAACCTCCCCATTCAAAAGGGTGCCGTGGTAATGTGTCGTCACTTTATCGGTCAATTTTGGACTTGCACCACTACCTGTTTTGAGTACTTCGTATTGTAGGCCACTTGGAAGCGCTACAATTCCAGGTTTTTTAGCATTTTCTTTGAAAAAAACTTCTGATTGAGCGACGGCTTCTCCAAACTTACTTTTTTCCTTATTTTCCATATAGGATTGGACAATCTGATTTGCAGTGGCTACATCCACTTTAGGGGTACTCTTGTTTATGACTGCAGCGACGCCTTCTGATAAGGCCTGCGGGTCAATATTCTCAAATCCCTGGCTTTGAAGGTTACTACCAACAAGTACACCAAGACTGTAACTTAATGAATCCATTTTTTGTGCAATTAGCGAGTTTGAAGGAAACCAGAGGCATCCCATCAAAACGATCAGGGATAACATGGCGAGTTTAGAAATTTTCATGATTTTTTTAATTCTGCATAACGGTGATAAAAATAAGGTATTGTTTCAACGCCCTTATAAAAGTTAAACAATCCAAAATGTTCATTTGGAGAGTGTATAGCATCACTATTCAGGCCAAAACCGAGGAGTACGGTTTTTGCTTTAAGCACCTCTTCGAAAAGGGCTACAATTGGAATAGAACCTCCACTTCTTAATGGAATAGGCGCTTTGCCAAAAGTCTGATTCATAGCCCATTCTGCCGCCTTGTATTCCATTGAATCGGTAGGTGTAACGGCTGGCTGACCACCATGATGCGGGGTCACTTTGACCTTGACGGAAGCTGGGGCAATATGTTCAAAATATTTTTTAAAAAGCTTGGTAATTTTGACCGGGTCCTGATTGGGAACCAACCGCATACTAATCTTAGCTGAAGCTTTTGAAGGTAATACGGTTTTGGCCCCCTCTCCAATATATCCACCCCAAATCCCATTAACATCGAGTGCTGGTCGGATACTGGTACGCTCAAGTGTGGTAAAACCTTTTTCACCAACGAGATCTTTGACACTCAGTTGTTTTTTGTAAAGCTTTTCATCATACGGTGCTTTATTCATTTCCTTGCGCTCATCGCGCTTAACCTCTTCAACATCATCATAAAATCCGGGGATAGTAATCCTCCTTTTTTTGTCATGTAAAGATGAAATCATATCGCAGAGTATATTGACAGGATTGGCAACAGCACCACCATAAACTCCCGAATGCAAGTCCCTGTCCGGACCAGTTACTTCTACTTCGAGGTAAGAAAGGCCACGTAAACCTGTTGTGATTGAAGGTGTTTTGTTATCTAATATGGATGTGTCTGAGACAAGAATCATGTCACATTCCAACATTTTTTTGTTGTCTTTACAGAATTTGCCCAAGTGGACAGATCCAACTTCTTCCTCACCTTCAATCATAAATTTAACGTTACAAGGTAGCTCCTTGCTCTTCACCATGGCTTCAAAGGCCTTGATGTGCATAAACATTTGCCCTTTATCATCGCTGGATCCTCTTGCAAAAATTGCACCCATGGGATGGGCTTTCGTTTTTTTGATGACTGGTTCAAACGGGGGGGACTCCCAAAGGTTTAAAGGATCCGGCGGTTGGACATCATAGTGGCCATAAACCAAGATGATTGGTAATTTTTTATCGTGTAGATATTCACCATATACGATTGGATGGCCGTCTGTTTGAAAAACAGTCACCTTTGGCACTCCTGCCTGCTTCAAGTGAGCTGCAACAGATTCCGCTGTGACACTTACCTCTTTTTTAAATTTAGGATCTGCACTAATGGACGGAATGCGCAGTAGATCAAGCAATTCAGCCAAAAAACGATCCTGATTTTCTTTAATATAAATCTGGGTATTCTTCATAGGAAAATAATAAATGCCGCCAAATATAATGCAAATGTTAAAACAACGGTCCCATAAGATCCACTTCACCAGATGGCCAGGTAAACGTACTTGTGGATTTGACCATCAGCCCGGAAGGAGGGTTGCGTTGGAAGAGGCCAAGGCTATTACCATCCATAAACGCTAACCATTTGCAACGGGTATCGATCAATTGAAAACCAGCTTTTTCATAAAACTCAGGTGATGATGCCATCGTCATCAAAAAAGGAATGGCATTTTTTTGGGCTAACAATTCAACTTGTCCAATGAGTGAATTAGCTATCCGGGTGCCTGACCAGTCCTGATCCGTGCAAAGATCCGCCAATCCGTATATTGAAAGTGATTGACCACCTACACGAATAGCCCGAATAATACCAGCCAAGTGTCCAGTCAACTGTTGATTATACCAATGCAACAACCTAAAGTGGGGCGGTTGCGGATAAAAAATCCTGTCTTTTGGATAAGCCGGAAAGCTGGCAATTAACAATTGAGATATGGCCTCCCGGTTTGAATCAGACAATGAAAATTCAGGAATTAATTCAATTTTTTTTGATTCCTCCTTCATATTCTTCCTAAGTTCACCTTGGTCACAAAGTTACAGCCTTATAACGTTTGATCTGTCTTATTTGCTGTATCGCATTCCAGAACAAATTAATTTGATTCCTCTTTGCCTCAATTATCTTTACATGAGTATAATTGCGAACGTAATGGAAAAGTTTACTAGCAAAACAGTCCTTGGTCTTCAACTCCCTACTGATCCAAGATGGGTTGATCTTACAACCATAAGCCTTGAAGATATACTTACAGATCATGCCTACTGCGAATTAAAAGCGGCAACAGCTTGCATCTCCCTCATTCAACGCTTTCCGGACAAACAACAGATGGTAGAGGAACTTGCACCGATCGTCACTGAAGAATGGGGCCATTTTAGACTTGTCCTTCAGGAGATGGCCAAAAGGGATTTGGTGTTAGGGCAGCAGCGAAAAGATGAATATGTCAATAAATTATTGGCATTCCAACAAAAAGGTGGGAGTGGAACTCATCAACTCATAGAAAAGTTGCTTACCTGTGCCCTAATTGAAGCCAGAAGTTGTGAACGATTCAGACTGCTTTCGCTCCACATACCAGAAGTACCACTTCGATCATTTTACAGAAAGTTCATGATTGCTGAGGCCGGACATTACCGGCTTTTTTTGGATCTGGCTAAATTGTACGGAGATCCTACTATAGTTGATAGGCGATGGAAAGACTACCTAGAATATGAAGCTTCAATGATTGCAACGCTTTCACTTAGAGGCGACCGAATCCACTAGTGTCGGTTCACCCTCCATCACATTCAACAAAAAAAAAATACCAACTAGGCTTCCCGGGAAAACTAAACCTTCGAAACAACATTTATTTGATGCCATTATCGTCGTTCTTTACCAAAAAGATCCCGGTCTCGTCTCCCATCAAGAACAGGAAAGTCAACAGGTGCCTCATCCATTGTTTTGTTAAACACTTTTTCAACATGGATCCATTGGCCTTTTTTAAGTTTGAAACCCTCGTAGGTGCCATCAGGTATATAACGAAGCCCCGTCCCCTTGCGGTCGTCTGAAAAGGGCATTAAATGGTCAAAAAGGATCATTTCCAGGTGCTCATCATAGTTTAGAACGATTTTAGACGCTGCCGCATACTCTAAAAGTAGGCGATTTTTTTTCTGAACAATTGCCCCGGTTGTATCCAAGTAGTGAAAAACAGGTGCCCCAAACTGTGGCCTCAGTTGCTCATCAAAATAAACAACATCAATGAGCTTCCGATTTGCTTGAGCACTAAAACTATCAAATCCAAAGAGCAACCAGTATTTTTCACCCTCACTTCTAAAGGGAAAAATACGATAATACAAAGCGCCATACCATTCATCCGTGCCGCTGGTATGGCTTTCAGGATGCAAAATTGTGGGAGAGCGATTGATGAGCGGATAAACTTTGGATTCCTTTCCATTCATCTGAAGGTAACCGAAGTGTTGAAATCGCCCCTTATCAACAAACAGTTGCCAAGTAAAAATCCTGAATGCATTGTCCGGTGCCAATTGCACAGAAATTTCTGAAATTCGATCAAATGGAAAGTCCCAGGAATCTCTATTGGCCAATGCTTTCTCTACAAAAAATTTGACGCTCTGGGAAGCTTCCACCCGTTCAGACATGGCATCAGATGAATGCATTATCGTTGCATAATGACGAATGGAATCTTCCAATGCCAAAAGTGTTGGGTGAAGATTGTGGTCGGATGACAATGATGACAATCCACGTTTTGGAACAACACACCCACCATATATGAAAAGGATAAGTACTAAAAAGAATCTCATGTTGAACGGAATTACTTTATCAGGACGAACTAACAAACGCTTTATAAGCGTCAAAGCGTGTGTCTCTTATTGTCTTCGTCCTTTGTTTTCTTTGTAATCCTTAAAAACAAATGCACCCAAACCATCCAGATTGGCATAAAAAGCTTTCCCCGCATTGGCCTTTGTGAACTGTTCCACAAATCGTATGAGATAAGGATCATTAGCTATCATAAACGTAGTGATAGGGATGCGAACCTTTCGGGCTGCCATGGCAAGATTAAGGGTTCGGCGAATTATCTGCCTATCCAAACCAAAGCTATTTTGATAATACTTGTTACCCTTTTTAATACAAGTGGGTTTGCCGTCCGTAATCATAAAAATCTGTTTATTGGGATTACGACGTTTTCTAAGGATGTCCATAGCGAGTTCCAAACCTGCAACGGTGTTGGTGTGATATGGTCCTACCTCTAGGTATGGCAGTTCCTTTATCGTCACTTGCCAGGCATCATTCCCAAAAACAATAATATCCAAGGTATCCTTCGGATATCTGGTAGTAATCAATTCAGCCAATGCCATCGCTACCTTTTTAGCTGGTGTGATCCGGTCTTCACCATATAGAATCATGGAATGTGAAATATCAATCATGAGGACAGTACTGGTCTGAGCCTGAAAGCTGGTCTCATGCACTTCCAGATCCTCCTGGATCAATTGAAAATTATCTACACCAAATCGAATTTGGGCATTCCGCAAAGATGCTGTTGCAGCTATATTTTCCAGGGCGTCGCCATATTCAAATGGTCTTGTTTCAGGCTGACGTTCATCCCCAGCACCATGAAACCGGGTATCGTGTTTTCCAGGGCTAGCCTTATTCAAATCTTTAAAAATGTCCTTGAGAGCATTTCTCCTTAGATGCATTTCCATTTTTGCACTTGGAATGACGCCTGGTCCCTTTCCTTCATTAACTTTCAAAAACCCTTTATCCAATAAATCCTGAATAAAGTCAGCCATTCCGTATTCAGGTGAAGTAATACCATGTCTATTGTCTATTTCATTCATCCAACTTAATGCTTCTGTTACATCTCCTGATGTATACAGGAGGACTTCCTGGAAAAGCTTCAGCAACTTTTGGAATGGATCGCCATCTGAAGCGTGAGGTATGAATTTGGTAAAAAGCCAGCCGCGCATGATCAGTTGATAATACAACAGGAGATTAATTCGTCATAATCTGGGCGATCAGAGGCGAATCGGTGAATAAACTTATCTCTAACGATGCCATTCTGTACTAAAAAAATACCCGGCATTTGGAACCCGTCCCCAAATTGCCTTCCTAAACTCCGGCCGTGAACAAGACCAGCTTGCACACCTCTAATCATAACCTGAAGTCCAAAAAGCTGCGAAAATGTACCTTTCCCCAGACCCATGGCAGCATAAAACCGACAATGTTCATCAGACACATATTCCGGGTCATCAATATTATATTTAGCAAAATAGGAATCCGCATCCCGACTATCTGCCATATGTACAAAAAGGAGATGAACGCCTTCCTTTTCATAAGCCTCCTTTTTAAGAGATAGGTCATGCAGCGCTTCCCTACAAAATGTACAACCAAAATGCCTTAAAAAAACAAGTAAGATTGGGCCAACCATCGAAGCATCCTCAACAGACCGATGTTTGTTTGTCCGCATTTGCGCGAGAATCGGGAGCGTTGATAGACCATCAGCCGTCATAATTATGCTTTGGAAGGTAAACAGCAATACCACAAAGAGGTTTATGCCAAGACGACATTATCCAGAAACATTGAATCATTAAACAAACTGATGGATGGGGAGTGTTTACTCCACCATATTGTTAAAATAGTTTTTTATTTCTTCAGCTTGTTGTGGTTTGGCACGCCCGCTCAGCATAAGACGTATCTCCCTTCTGGTTTGTGCATCAGCAAACATTTTTTCTTCTTCAGCTGTCAAAGGCAAAACAGGCGGAACTGGGACAGGTTTTTGGCGTTGGTCATCTAACGCCACAAAAGTATAATAGGCATGATTACACCTTTTTGTGTTCCCTCCCTTAATGTCTGTTGAAAATACTTCAACATAAATTTCCATACTCGTGGAAAAGGAACGTGTAACAGATGCCACCATAGTTACAACTTCACCCATATGAATGGGACGTGTAAATGAAACATGGTCCACGGAAGCAGTGACCACATAACACGCACTGTGTTTGCCTGCGCATATACCTGCTGCAATGTCCATCCAACGCAACAGATTACCACCCATCAGATTTCCCAATGGATTTGTATCATTTGGCATGACCATTTGGGTCATCGTTGTTTTGGAGTCAGAAACTTTTTTTGGTGTCATAAGGGTAGATTCGGTCACTAAACGATCATTACCCCTTGCTTGTTCAATACAGGCACCAATGTTAAATAAGCCGGATCAAGACTGCCTTCGACAAACAGAAATTTTCGATCAAACATATAACCTCCCAGTGAAAAACTGATCCAAAACTCATTGGTCAACGACACAAGTTCAGGTTGAATGATCTCCAGCAAAACTGCCTCCTTTGGACCAATTTGCGTGTAGTAGTATCTCAATGTTGAGGATCGACGCTCATTGTCGTCCGTTTGACTATAACCTTTCGTAGTAATCAAAACGTCGTTGACAGGTTCATCTTTTAGATTGATAAGGTAACAGTCCCAAGACCAAGGCTGGTCAGAGATTTCCGGTTCAACTGGAACCATTGCAACTGAAAAATCGGTCATTTTTAGATTGCGCAAATCCTTTAACATATCAATTTATTGTCTGATAACGTCATGCATCCAAATACTTCTCCAAAATGTCTAACCACTGCATCCTTAACTTCATCTAAGTCCAAAAGGGCATTTAATTCACGTTGTAGAGATGTCACCTCCTTATCGTTATCCTTTATACCACAGGGTATAATATGCTGAAAATGAGCTAAATTTGTATTTACATTAAACGCAAAGCCATGTAGAGTGACCCATCTGCTAATGTGAACGCCAATCGCACATATCTTCCGTGTTTGTCGCCCATTCGAAGCACCTAACCATACACCTGTATAACCCGGAACCCGGATACCACTAAGCCCATAGTCTTTCAAAACCAAAATGATGACTTCTTCCAACTCGCGGACATAACGGTGAACATCACAATAAAATGCTTCTAGATCTAAAATGGGATAACCCACAATCTGGCCAGGACCATGATACGTAATATCTCCACCACGATTGATTTTGAAATATTCAAATCCAGTTTCTTCCCGATCCTCGGCACTGATTTTAAGATTGTCTTCACTTCCAGATTTTCCCAGGGTAAATACAGGCATATGCTCACAAAGGAGGAATCGATGAATGGCGTTAGATTGGACAGATTCATCTTTAGACACTTGTCGCTTGCGTTCGATGAGTCCTTGGTGTATATGTGTTTGTAATTCCCAGGCTTTGGCAAAAGGAACTAGTCCAAGGTCTGTTACCAAAACTTCTGGTTGTAGGATATTCTTCATCAATTCAATGGCAAAATTCAATAAAATCTTCGATGTGCGACTGTATGAGGTAACGCGAATCAGGGTCAGCTAATTCATCACCGGCAATAAGTCCAGCTATCTTGCTGACAGGCAGCCGATTAGGCATGACGTGAATGTTGAGATAATGCAAAATTGAGGTTAAATGATCTAATCCCCTTAAATTGCCTGCACGGCCAGATGACAGACCTAAAATGGCTGCTTTTTTTCCAAAAAAGGATGCTCGACCATTTCGAACAGAGCAGGCATCCAAGAAGTACTTCAAGATTCCGGGAAAACTGCCATTATATTCAGGTATTACGAAATAAAAACCTAGTGCTGGTATAATCAAGTCATCTTGAATGCTTATTACCAGCGGGGTTTGATCAACTTCGGTATATCCCTCCCGAATGAGAATATCGCCATTCAATTGACACAAATCAAGTACATGTACCTCCTGTGGTGTCGTCTTCTTTAGAACAGCGGCCGCATAGTTCGACAAGACTTTAGTTTGGCTATTTATTCGGTTTGTACCAGAAATTACTGTAATCATAACAATCGTTCCACCTGAAAATGAATTAATGCTCCTACTTGTTCACTAACCCTACGGTCTGATTTACCTATCTTTGCAGTCCAAATTAATGTACAATGGATCTAACTTACTATGGACATGGATGTCTCGGCCTTAAAAGCCAAGGATACAACCTGCTCATTGATCCGTTCATTACCGACAATCCGCTAAACACTACGATTTCAGCAGACGATATTTTGGCTGATTTCATTTTATTAACGCATGCGCATGGAGATCACATTGGAGATGTTGAGCGAATAGCCCAACGCACCAATGCTAAGATAATCAGCAATTTCGAAATTGTCACTTATTATGAAACCCGAGGTTTAACGGGCCACCCAATGAACCTGGGTGGTATGGCTCTCTTTCCCTTCGGAAGCTTAAAATCCGTTATTGCTCTGCATTCTAGTGTTTTTCCTGATGGTACCTATGGGGGGAATCCGGGTGGATTTGTGATGTGGAATGATGAGGGTTGCTGTTATTTTGCTGGGGACACCGCATTGACAATGGATATGAAACTTATTCCAGCGATGTGCCCGCCACTTGATTTTGCTGTTCTTCCCATTGGAGACAACTTTACAATGGGCATTGCAGATGCGGTACTTGCGGCTCAATTCATACAATGTGATACAATTATTGGTTGCCACTATGACACCTTTGGCTATATCAAGCTTGATCATCAAAAGGCAGTAGATGCCTTTTCAACATCTGGAAAAAACCTGTTTCTGCCTAAAATCGGAGAAACGATTTCTTTATAATCTATATTTCATGGGAAAGATTGTAGCCATCGCCAATCAAAAAGGTGGGGTCGGAAAGACAACAACTGCTATTAATTTAGCCGCCACGTTGGCTGTTTTAGAACATCGCGTCCTACTGGTAGACGCGGATCCCCAGGCAAATGCTACCTCGGGAGTAGGCATTGTCATTTCTGATGATGATGTACATCTTTATGACTGCCTTATCAATGAGCATCCTGCACGGGAAGCAATCGTTACTACTGAAACACCCTTTCTCGATCTTTTACCTGCGCATATTGATTTGGTAGGCGCTGAAATTGAGCTTTCTGGGATGTCAAACAGGGAGTATAGATTACGTGATATTTTAAATGAGATTCGCGATGAATATGATTTCATCATTATTGATTGTTTGCCTTCATTAGGCTTGATCACAATCAATGCCCTTTCAGCCGCAGATAGTGTATTAATCCCTGTGCAGTGTGAAATTTTTGCATTTGAAGGGCTGAGCAAATTAAAAAACACAATAAACCTGGTTAAGGCAGGACTCAATCCACGACTTGAGATTGAAGGGATTTTACTTTCGATGTATGACAGAAGACTTCGCCTTGCAAATATCGTGGTGGAAGAAGTGCAATCCCATGCAACTGATCGCATTTTCAAAACTATCATCCATAGAAATAGCCGGGTAGGAGAAGCCCCAAGTATGCACCAGCCCGTTATCTTATACGATGCGGCCTGTGCCGGATCTCAAAATTTTATCAATTTGGCCAATGAATTTTTGACCAATAATCTGACTTGGACCAGAAATGCCACTTCGGCAAAAGTGTAAAATGACTATGATCGATAAAAAAACGCGAAAAAAAGAAATCGGTAAGGGCATCAGAGCGCTCTTATCTACTGCTGAATCAGCTGAAAACCCGGAAGAAAGAGCAGATGCCCAAAAGCAACTGAGTAGTGAGGTATCTGAAATACCTGTAGCCTCAATTGAGCCCAATCCCTTTCAACCACGTCAGGACTGGGATGATGCGAGCTTAGAAGAGTTAGCTACTTCCATCCGAACACTGGGCATTATTCAGCCCATTACCGTGCGCGTTCTCGAGAAGGATAAATATCAATTAATCAGTGGTGAACGCCGATACAGAGCATCAAAGCTAGCAGGTTTGACGCAGATCCCGGCTTATATACGTACGGCTGGTGATCAGGAAATGTTGGAGATGGCACTCGTTGAAAATATTCAACGCAGCGATTTAAATGCAATAGAAATAGGGATATCCTACCAGCGTTTACTGGATGAATGTGCCCTAACCCATGATGCCCTTTCGGGTCGGATTGGGAAAGATCGCAGTACCATTACAAATTACACCCGCCTCCTTCGCCTGGCACCAGACATCCAGGATGCCATTCGGCAAGCCCGTATCAGCATGGGGCATGCCCGAGCACTTGCAGGAGTATCCGATTTGTTATTACAGCGTCATGCATTTCGAGAAACCTTAGATAAAACTTGGTCGGTAAGACAATTAGAAAACTATTTACGGGACCAGAATCAGGGCAGATCTACATCTTCAACGGAAAAAGACAAACATAAGCTAACACCAGGTCTACGAGAGATTGAAACCCAGTTGAATAAGCATTTTAGCGCCAAAGTCCTATTAGAGCATAAAAATTCAGGAACTGGTCGAATAGTTATCCCATACAACGATGAAGAAGATTTGCACCGTCTGCTGGAAGTTCTCCATCTTTAAGCTATTAAAAATCAGTATACAAACGCTGGTTTTCGTAATTGCTTTTTATAGTCTGCCTGCACCAGCGCAGCCTATAGATTCTTCAAAGCAAGAAACTAGCATAAAAAAGCTATTTCTCCCTGATCCCCAATTAGCAGCCCTATTTGCAATTGTTCCCGGCGGAGGGCAAATCTATAATCGCAGATACTGGAAAGTTCCGATTGTGTATGCCGTGATTGGAGGCTTGGCTTACCTGACTATTGAAAACCAAAAACAGTATCGTCGCTATAAAACAGCATATAATAATGAATTGAACGGGGAACTTCATGAGTTCTCTAATCTTAACTTGCCTGCTTTTGTATTAAAAAATGCACGAGACGAAACACGTAAAAGCATGGAAGAAGCCTACATCTTCCTAACATTGGCTTATGTAGTCCAAATCGCCGAAGCATACGTTGATGCCCATCTCCAGGATTTTGACGTTACAGATAACCTTTCAATTAGATGGACGCCAACACAAGTACAGTCCCCTTTAGGGCCAGCTGCTGGCATAGGCATTCTAATACCATTGAACAAAAAAAGTCGGTTACAACTACTCAGCCTACCATGAGTGCTTGACAAAGGTACCTGTAACCTCTTGGCCTTCATGTGTAACGAAGCGGTATATCCAAAAACCGGGCGACAGATCCGACAAATCCATTGAAATACTGTTTTGCCCTGGTTCGATTTCAACGATCACGCTTTTACATGATCGGCCTGTCAAATCAACCATCATTAATTGACCGGAAAGGTGAGTAGTACTTAAAATTTCAAAAGTAGCCCAATCCAGGACAGGGTTCGGTACAAATTGGTGCTGGTTAATGCCTTGGATCAGGTTTCCTGTACCTGATATACAACCAGGATCGTTTGCGGGTAAAAGGTTTAGATAATAGTTGCCGGGATAGAGGTTTGCATCAGGGAAGGAAACAGGTAGAACTCCACCTGATACTGTTTTCAAAGAACCTGTAAAGCCCAAATCATAAACACCAGGTGCGTTGCCGGAGGTAGGTGTCCCATAAAGTAAGACACATCCTGGCTCGTTAACATTAAATTGGCAATTCGGTGGATTACACACATAATTAATACCATCCGGCAAATTGGTGACCGCTCCGGCAGTTTCCAGTTTGAGGTATTCCAGTTGGACCGAAAAACCAAAAATGGTAACATCTTCAGGAACCTGAATCGTCCATACAAATTCGAAATATTGATCAATGCAGGCCGGCTGGTCTATACCCCCTTCCGGGCTGTTCACTGGATGATAAGGTGCCGGAAAAACAAATCCTGCTGAATCGGCAACCAGTGGATCTGGTACACATGACTGTGCGGAGGACCGAGCCGAAAAACAAGCAATAAGCATAGAAATGAGAAGTAGTTGTGTCCGCATGTGTTGAATTTTGTCGTAAGATAGGAAGGAGTTTTAATTTACCCAAGAGCTACTTTAATTGCCGGGATAATGGAAAATTCTATATTTGACAAGTCAACCCCCATCAAATGAGAATATTTCAACTTCTAATATTGCTATTTCTATGGTTACCTGTTGAACTCGCGGCACAGTCTACATCAGGTATTTCCGGCACTGTCATTGATCAGAAAACTGGCGAACGCTTAACTGGAGCGACTATCCTGGCTGGAGGTATAGCATCTATCACTAATTATGACGGAGGTTACTCCTTAGATTTGTTACCCGGAATTTACAGTGTTCAAGTTTCTTATGTCGGTTATGAACAGCTTACGCTGGACATTACTATTGAGAGCGGCGTCTATTTAGTGCTTAATGCAGAACTTATCCCATCTGCTTTGATGTTGGAAACGGCCACTGTTACAAGTGGTCGATATGAACGCCCTCTTGGTGAAACGACGGTTAGTCTGGATATCATCAAACCCAGATTCGTGGAACATGTGAATGCCATTAGCATTGATGAAGCTTTGGACCGGATACCGGGTGTGAATATGATAGACGGACAAGCAAATATCCGGGGCGGCTCCGGCTTTTCGTATGGGGCTGGTTCGAGAGTAATGCTTTTAGTTGATGATATTCCCGCGTTGCAATCCGATGCCGGATTCCCCAATTGGGGAGATCTTCCTATCGAAAACCTGGAACAAATAGAAGTCCTTAAAGGTGCCGCCTCAGCTTTATATGGCTCGTCAGCTCTTAATGGCATTGTGAATGTGCGAACTGCTTTTGCCAAATCAACACCGGTGACTAAAGTTGCCAGTTTTTACACAGCCTACCTGACACCAAAAGACAAGTCTGCCCGATGGTGGTCAAATAGTCCATCTACTTATGGCGTAAATATGGCCCATCGCCAAAAATTTGGTAAGCTAGATCTGACCAGTAGCATGTTTTATGTGAACACCAGGTCAGTTGTTCAGGACGCATATGATGAACAAGGCCGCATAACGCTTGGCCTGCGTTATCGGTTGACCGACCGTTTGGCAGTAGGCATCAATAGCAATTTCAACACAGGTCGCAGCCAGTCCTTCTTTTTATGGGGCAATGATACAAATGGCGCATATATGGGAGGCGGAGCAAACAACAATTCCCAAAGTAAAAAAGTCAGATTTTTTATCGATCCGTACATAAACTATTATGACAGGACAGGAAGCCAGCATAAATTGCTCGGACGGATATACCAAATTAATAACGACAACAATCTGAATCAATCCAATAATTCCTCACTCTATTACGGGGAATACCAGTTCCAAAAGAATCTTTCCGCTTGGGAACTTGTCCTGACTGCTGGTGGACTAGCGACTTACAGTGCCATCAATGCTGAATTGTATAGCGACACTACGTTCAGTTCACGCAATATGGCCGCCTATCTACAGCTTGAAAAAAAGGCTTTTGAGTGGTTGACACTTACCGGTGGGGTGCGCTTGGAACACAATGCCATCTTGACCCCGGATAGTATTGCTGGTGAGTTTGTGCCTCAGGAAGCCAACAAAGAGACAAAACCCATTTTCAGACTTGGCTTGAATGCGCAATTGAGTTCTTTTACATTTTTGAGGGCATCCTGGGGGCAGGGATACCGCTTTCCAACTATTGCTGAAAAATACATTCGAACGGTATTTGGTGGTTTCCAGGTGATTCCCAACCTTCAACTTCGATCTGAAACGGGATGGAGCGCAGAACTTGGACTGAAACAAGGGATAAAAATGGGTTCATGGAATGGGTTCATAGACATTGCAGGATTTTGGAGTGAGTACCAGGATATGATGGAATTTACAATGGTTATTTTGCCAAAATTTCAAAGTCAGAATATCGGAAACACGGTCATTAGAGGCTTAGAAGTGGCATGGTCAGGCGAAGGCATGATATATAACAAACCCCTCTCCATGATGGTCGGATATACCTATATCCAACCTAAGTATAAGGTATTTGGTGAACGAGAAATGGCTACGTCAAGTGCCAATTATAATGTATTAAAGTATCGTTTTCGGCATTCTGTAAAGGCAGACATTGAATTGCCTTTATCCAACTGGTTCACTTTAGGCGCTTCTTACCAATTCAATAGTCATATGGAAGCGATTGATGCCATATTTAATCTTATCCCCGGTGTTCTTAATTTTAGAACTGGGAATAATTCTGGATTTCATGTGTTAGACTTTCGTGCTGGATTTGAACTCCATCCAAAATTGGAAGCTTGGATAATTCTTAAAAATGCCTTAAATCAAGCCTATACAATGCGGCCAGCACAGATGGAGGCTCCAAGAAATCTTACGTTAAGACTTGCATGGAAGCTCTGAGTCTAAATACATATCCAAATATTTCCTATCTTCAGAATAGTGTAAGAGAACCCGAACGCCTAACTTTGTGTTTCTATTTATTGAAAAAAAAAGTATGGCCATAATTATAACGGATGAATGCATTAATTGCGGAGCTTGTGAGCCAGAGTGTCCCAATAATGCCATTTATGAAGGCGGGGTAGAATGGGCTATCGTGGATGGTACCACTATAACAGGCGTCTACACGCTCGAGGGTGGGCGAAAGCTAAATGCGGAAGCCCGACAGAAACCTTTTTCTGACGAATACTACTATATCGTTCCCGATAAATGTACTGAATGTGTTGGTTTCCATGAAGAGCCACAATGTGCTGCTGTTTGTCCTGTCGACTGCTGTGTGCCTGATCCCGACCGGAAAGAATCAGAAGAAATTTTGCTAGGGCGTAAAGAACGGTTACACCTATAAGATTTTGGGCTGGCCAAAGTCTTAAATATTTTAGGTCGGATATCTTTTCCAAAGGGAATTCTTCTTTTCTTTGGGGAAAATACCAATAGCGTTATGGCCAGTGATATCGAAATTGCACGCAAAATTAAATTGCGACCAATCCAGGAAATTAGTGAACAGCTAGGAATTGCTGATGAAGATTTGCAATTGTACGGCAGGTACAAAGCTAAAATCCCTCTCACATACATTCGAAAGGAGGATATAGCCCGAAAAAATTTGATTCTGGTTACTGCGATCTCTCCTACCCCAGCAGGTGAAGGCAAAACCACTATGTCTATTGGTTTGACCCAAGGCATGAACCGATTAGGTAAAAAGACCACAGTTGTGCTTCGCGAACCTTCTCTAGGGCCTGTATTCGGCATCAAAGGCGGCGCAACGGGTGGTGGGTATTCTCAGGTACTTCCGATGGAGGATATTAATCTCCACTTTACGGGTGATTTTGCGGCTGTTGAAAAGGCGCATAACCTATTATCTGCCTTGATTGACAATAATCTTCAATCTAAGTCCAAAACCCTTGGACTCGACCCAAGGACGATTTTGTGGAAGCGAGTGATGGATATGAATGATCGCTCGCTTAGAAAGATTATCGTAGGGCTTGGCGGTTCTTCGATGGGCGTTCCCCGAGAGACAGGTTTTGATATCACGGCTGCGTCAGAGATCATGGCCATCCTTTGTCTTTCAGATAATTTGAGTAATTTGAAGGAACGGATGGGCAATATTTTTATTGGCTTTACACATGATAAAAAGCCCATATTTGCCAGAGACCTTAAGGCCAACGGAGCTATGGCGGCACTGATGAAAGATGCCATTCAACCCAACTTGGTTCAGACATTAGAGGGCACGCCAGCAATTATTCATGGCGGACCTTTTGCAAATATTGCCCAGGGCACTAATACGGTCATCGCCACGCGAATGGGACTATCCTTAAGCGATTATGTGGTAACTGAAGCGGGCTTTGGGGCTGACCTTGGCGCCGAAAAGTTTTTTGATATTAAATGTGGCTACTCTGGATTGAGCCCCAAGACTGTCGTTCTTGTTGCTACTATCCGTGCTTTAAAGTATCATGGTGGTGCATCGCTAAAAACGTTGACAGAACCTGATCCAGCAGCCGTCGAACGCGGACTGCCCAACATGGAAAAACATCTTGAAAATATTGCCCAATTTGGGGTTCCGGGTGTTGTGGCTATTAACCGCTTCCCTACAGATACCGATGAGGAAATACAAGTTGTAAAGGAACGCTGTGCAGCGCTAGGGATTAGAGCTGAAACAGTTACCGCCTGGGCAGATGGAGGACGTGGTGCTGAAGCTATTGCTGAAGCCGTTATAGAAGCTTTACCCCGTGGACCCGAAAAATTCACACCAATCTATGATTGGAACTCCCCCGTGCAAGACAAAATCCATACGATTGCAACGAGGATTTATGGGGCTGCTGATGTCGATTATACCCCGGCTGCACGTTCTTCTATAACCCAGATAGAAAAATTAGGGCTTAGTCATTTACCTATTTGTATGGCAAAGACTCAAAAGTCTTTGTCAGACAATCCAGACCTTATAGGCCGTCCTAGTGGATTTACAATTACAGTTCGTGAAATTGAAATAGCCGCAGGGGCAGGATTCCTTGTTCCTATAACGGGAGAAATGATGAGGATGCCTGGATTACCACCGACTCCTGCAGCAGAAGCTATTGATATCAGCGATGATGGAGAGATCTCTGGTCTGTTTTAAGACTTTGACTACCGGAGTAGTACATTCTAAAGCAATACCGACATGATTCGTATTTTATTTGAATATAATCAAATAAAATATGAATCATGTCATTCCGATGATAACCGTAAAATGGTGGATGTTACCGTGCAACACATTGCAGGGATTAGCAATATGATAATTAACTAAATAGTGGTAGAAATGGTATAAACCAATACCCCTACATTTGCAGCGGTATTGTTGATAAACAGAACCACAAATTATAATCCCAACATTTTTATCTGTTTTCATCTCTTAAACCGATAACTTTAAAGATGACAACAGCGGCAAATTATAATCCCATGAACATGTTTTGCTTACCGCGCCAAATTCTTGCGTACGCGGTGCCATCCATGTAATTTGCCGAACTAGATAGACCAGTCCCCGTACGTACCCATACGTGCGGTACCAAGATATTGGCCACTTTGAGTGAGCCGTGATTAATTGGTTTTTGGGATGGCCTCTCTCTGTTCTGCAGAGGGGGGTTTTTTTTATGCGCAAAACGTGGTGAACAAATTCTTCGTAGTGCTGTTTGGAGGCTAGCATGTTAACCCTATGGCGAAGATTATATTTCAATTTGAGGATTCCTCCATTCAGCCTGTTACCATTGAAAACGTTTCATCCGGGTATTCCTTGTTGGAGGTAACAGAAGAAAACAATATCCATCTCAATCATAATTGTGGCGGAGTATGCGCATGTAGCACTTGTCACTTATATGTTGAATCCGGTGAAGTATTCCTGGAAGAAATCTCCGATAAAGAAGAAGACTTCATAGACAGAGCAATCAACCCAAGACTGGAATCAAGACTGGGCTGCCAATGTATTGTCTTAGACGACCAGGCGAATATTGTAGTTACCATTCCCGACCAAACGCGAATTATTGGCCATGAACATTAGTCATTGATATAATGCTAAATATTGGTAATTTTTATCTTTATCTATGCTACTTTTATATTCTTTTTGGTGTAGCGATGTAGCTTTGCAGATGTCAGACTGCTGCTCTAGAAACTTTCCAATCCCTCAACTTTGAACTAAAGAAATGGCTTTTAACGATATAGAGGATCTACCGATCAGCTGGTCAGATCATGAAGACATTGCAATGGCACTATATGAACGATTTGGTGCTGAATTCAATGAGTCCAAAATCTATCGGATTCGTTTTACTGACTTGTTGGAATGGATACTTGAAGTACCTCGATTTACAGGAAAACGTGAGGAATCCACTGAAGGCCATTTGGAGCAGATACAAGCTAAATGGGTTTATGAATGGCGAGACAATAATCGTTAATCATGTCAACTCTTCAGTCATTTTCAAAGATTCAAACCTTCATATTTGATGTTGATGGTGTACTCACGGATGGAAGTATTCTCATCACTGAGGAAGGGACTTTTTTAAGACGTATGCATACCCGGGATGGATTTGCTATGAAATTGGCAATCCAAAATGGCTATAACATAGCAATTATCACAGGCGGGTCTTCTGCAGGAGTTGAACACCGATTGCGATTGCTTGGTATTCAATCCATCTACTCAGGGAGCACGGATAAACTTCCCCAATTAGAAGCTTACCTGCAAACACATCCTTGTAATCCTGATGGTATCTTATACATGGGTGACGATTTGCCCGATCTGGCCGTGATGGAAAAAGTAGGTCTTCCAGCTTGTCCCGCAGATGCAGATCCGGCTATCATTAATGTATCAAAGTACATTTCCTCAAAAAATGGTGGCCAAGGGTGCGTAAGGGATGTGATAGAAAAAACAATGCGCATCCAAGCAAGATGGCCCTTTCCGTAACATCAAATACTCTGTCGTTTTTAAGGTTGATTCGATGGCCTAATTTGGTTATTACCGGCTTCTGTTTGCTTGTTTTCCACATCAAACTACTTCATTCCGCCCATCGATTCCATATCCATTTAACACTAAGCGGAGCAGCTTATATCTTTTTTGTAATATCCATGCTCTGTGTTATGGCAGCGGGTTATGTGATCAACGATCTGGAAGACCAAAAGACTGATGCATGTAACAAACCGGAGAAACAATGGATTCCACATCCCTTTTCCCAACTGGTTGCTGTAAAATTTATTTGGATTCTCACAGCAATTGGAGCCATGACAACGGTAGTTACTGCAATCATAGTCGGCAATTGGAAATGGTCACTGCTCTACCCTGTTTTTTGGATAAGCTTATATTTTTATACCAAAAAGCTAAAAGGATCTGGATTTATAGGTAATCTGTTTATTGCGCTGCTCTCCGCCCTGGTTCCTCTAACCCTCTTGCTGCCTGAGGGCCAACTTATACAAAGACTACGAGCAGCTAACGAGTTATATCTGATATATCTTTTTCTAGGATTTGCTGTTTTTGCCTTTTTCACCAGTTTTTTCCGTGAGTTGGTAAAGGATCTTGAAGACGAGCCAGGTGATCGTCTTGCTGGAATTAAAACATTCGCCGTTCATCGAGGTATTCATAAAGCTAAAAAACTTGCAATAGCGGCAGGCCTCTTTAATTGCCTGGTAACAGGTATGGCTAGTGTTTTAATATTCACCGAAATAAGTTCAAAAATCCTACTCTTTGTGATTGCCATTGCCCAGGCTGGCTTGGTCCTGAAAACTAAAACGGCTTCTACATCATCAGATTTTAAAACGATTAGCACCATCTCCAAAGGCATTCTTGCCTGCGGTCTGCTCACGGCCTGGTTAGCACTTTGAAAATTATCATGCATCTTCGCTGCAAGAAATAAAATCTAATGCATACATGGCAATATGCCCCTCTCCTTCTGGCTTCTGGCTCCCCTCGACGCCGTCAACTTTTGGATCAGGCGGGTTTTTCATATCGTGTCCAACACATCGACATTGAAGAAGTCTATCCGCCCACATTAGCTCCAGATGATGTTGCTCCCTTCCTGGCGGCACAAAAAATGCAGGCCTCTTTGCATCTTGCACGTGAGGATGAAATTATACTGACAGCTGATTCAGTTGTCATTCTTGACGGTATCATTTACGGCAAGCCCACTGACAGGCAACATGCGATCCAAATTATCGAGAAGCTTCAGGGGCGAACACATGAAGTTATAACTGCGATTTGTATGGCCCGTGAACATGTCATCTGGAGTGATCTAGCGAAGACCAAAGTAACCATGGCAACCATTACAACCGAAGAGATTGAATGGTATATTGATACACATAGCCCTTTTGACAAAGCGGGAGCTTATGGTGTACAGGAATGGATTGGATTGTGCAAAATAACGCAACTTGAAGGCACCTATGCCAATGTAATGGGTTTACCCGTCCATCTTGTTTATAGGGCATATAAGGAACGAATTTTTTAAGTTGTCAATAATGCAAGCAAGATGCCAATTGCAATAGCAGTTACTTTTTGCCAGGATATGTGATGATGACCTTTCTGTTCGGATTCAAACAAGATGGTAGTCGATATGTGCAACAATGAACCGACCACAAATGCCATTGTCCAACGAAGCACTTCCACATCCAGAATAAAATACTTGCCTAATAGAGCTCCTAAAGGGGTCATACCCGCGAAAGCAACAATGACTATCCAAAATTTCCATCCTCTTACCTGGTTTAACCGCATTAATAGCGCTAGCACGTATGCTTCGGGCAATTTATGAAACGCTACTCCCGCCATCAAATGGTTGAATAACGGCTCATGATCATGTCCATGATGGCCATGCATATCAAATTCACTGTAACCTGATAATGGCAATCCTTCAACTAAAGCATGTAAACATAATCCAAAAAATATAATGTAAAACTGCCGTTTATCAGCATGTTCCTTATGAAAATGGCCATGTTCGGCTCCATGAGAAATATTAGAAAAAAATAGTTGCAACATAAAACCAGCTAATAAAAATAGACCTGAGCGGCTTGATGACTCAGCGCCAAAAATGCCCGGCAAGAGATGAGTAGCAATGATCCCCAGAATAAATGATCCCGCAAATGCCAGAATAATACCAATCCATTCCCGCTTGTATTCCTTCCATATGAAGGCTAATGTGCCTCCAATCATTGCAGAGGCGGCCAAAATCAAGTACTCAGAAATATTCATTCTTTGTCCACTTTTAGTAATTTAGTGAATCTTTGGTAACCTCTTACCCACAAAAAACCCAAAAGTAGGCCCATAAGAGCTCCACCTATGATATCACCTGGATAATGGACGCCAACATAAACCTGGCTCAAGGAGATCGCAGAAGCCCATACCCACCAAACCCATAAAAATCTGCGCTGGATTATTCCCAGTACACCAACAAAAAAACAAGCCAAGCCAAAATGGTTTGTAGCATGCGAAGAAGTGAAGCTATATCCAGATCCACAATCCACAATAGGCCGAATATGAAGTTGAACAGATTGATCATTACAGGGCCGAACTCTTTCCACTGCCGGCTTGATAACTTTACTACTTACGGTGTCAGTGACTGCTACCAAGGAGACCCCGCCCAGGACAATGTACCAAAAATAAGGTCTGGCATTAAACCATACCATGGACAAAATAAAAAGATATAGAGGTGCCCAGAAAACCTTGTTTCGAAACAAGGGTGCCAAGAAATCAAAAAGTTCATTTTGTCCGCCCAAGTGGATGGCCAAAAATAACTTGAGATCAAGGGACAGTAGAAATTCGATCACGCTAGTGTTAGGTTTGGTTTGTGGGCTAGCAAAATCAGCCGTTCTGAATGTTCAACAACAAATGGATCCATTTTATAATTGCCAAAAAATAGCATCCGCTCAAAACCAATAGCTTTTAGCATATCCTCCAATTCTTCCATTCGAAAGGATCGGACTTTTTCCCTAAAGACATAGGATTTGTCCTCTACCTGAAAACAAATCGTTTTGAAAATGTGCTCTTCATCCATCCAACGTTGAATGTTAAAGATCAAGCCATCTACAACACGTTGTTCATCCTCAACTAGTCGCTCTCTCTCCAAATGACTGTTCATAAAATCAAGCACGAATACCCCACCCGGCTTTAGTCCTTGATAAATATTCTCCAGTGAACTCAAATGTTCTTCAAAACGATCAAAGTAACCAAAGGAAGTAAAGAAGTTGAAGATATACTGGTAGTAATTTATCCGATACGGCAGGCGCATATCATGCTGAAAAAATGATAAATGGTCACTTTCCAACTGACTTGCAAAATCAATGTTACTCATTGAAAAATCCAAACCGGTAACATTAAAGCCAAGCTTAGATAAGTATAAGGCATGGCGTCCCCTTCCACACGCAAGATCCAAGATAGGTGCCCCGGGCTCTGGCTTCAAATATGCTACTAAATTATCGATAAAATTTCTCGCGTCATCATCATTGCGTTGATGATACAAGGTGTGATAATAGGGCGAATCAAACCAATGTGAAAACCACTCTTCATTCATATCCAGACAATCCAACACACAAAGGTAACATTCCTGCGATGCCACACTGAAGATGACATGCTGGTTTTTGGTAGTTTTACATTCAAATTTCAATTATGACACTTATTGCTTCTGTTTCAGGTATTCGGGGGACAATTGGAGGTACAACTGGCAACAATCTAACTCCAGAGGCAGTAGTCCGTTTTGCTGCTGCATTTGCCTCCATGATAAAAGAAGAAGGATTGTCAACTCGTATCGTTCTAGGCAGAGACGGTCGTATCTCCGGACCGATGGTTCAAGGACTTGTCTTAAATACATTGCTGGCAATGGGGTTAGATGTAATTGATCTTGGACTTACCACAACCCCTACTATCGAAATGGCAGTTCCGGCAGAAAAAGCAGGCGGAGGTATTATTTTGACTGCAAGCCACAACCCAAAACATTGGAACGCTCTAAAACTTCTGAATAGCAAAGGGGAGTTCATTTCTGCTGATGAAGGAAACAGGCTCTTGCGGATTGCCGATGCCAATGTTATTGAATTTGCCCAGGTCGACGATTTGGGCAAACATTATCTTGCCGGAGACTATATCGATTACCATGTAAATGCCGTACTCAATCTGCCTTATATTGACGTTGAAGGTATCCGTCTAAAGAAATTTCATGTAGTTGTAGACCCCGTAAATTCCAGTGGTGCAATTGCAATTCCTAAACTCCTTAAGGCACTAGGCGTAACTTTTTCAATGATTAATCAGGATGTCACAGGAATATTTGCCCACAATCCCGAACCTTTACCTGAACATCTTCACGATCTGCGCCTCGCTGTACAGGATCAGAAGGCCGACCTGGGAATAGCCGTTGACCCAGATGTGGATAGATTAGCACTTGTAGCTGAAGATGGATCCTGGTTTGGAGAAGAATATACGCTTGTTGCGGCTGCTGACTTAGTTCTACAGCAAAATCCGGGCCCAGTAGTCCATAATCTTTCTTCTTCCCGAGCCTTGAAAGATTTAGCAAAGCGCTATGAACAAACATGTTATGCTTCGGCAGTTGGGGAAGTACATGTTGTCCAGAAAATGAAAGATGTTAATGCTACAATAGGTGGTGAAGGAAATGGAGGTGTGATTTTGCCGGAATTGCATTACGGCAGAGACGCCATAGCTGGCGTTGCCATGATATTGTCACTATTGGCCCAAACGAACCAAACATTAAGTGAATTAAAGGAGACTTACCCTTCCTACGCCATGGCAAAACATAAAGTCGATCTCCCTACAGATGAGGATTGGCTTCGAATTATGGATGCTGTAAAAGAGGAATACAAGTTGTTCGAAATAAATGAAGTAGATGGATTGAAAGTTGATCTGCCAGAAGGATGGTTTCACTTACGAAAAAGTAATACCGAGCCTATAATTCGCATCTATGCTGAAGGCACAGATAGTACAAGGGCTGAGCACATTGCTCAAACCATTACCAATCTAATCCAACATGTTGTTAATCAATAATTAAAGGTTTAACTATTTTAATCATGTATCAAGTCGTTGAGGATTCCCCACAAGCTATGATCAATTCCACTGACATAAACCTGCAAAACCATTTTGCACGATTCCGGAGAAATACGATTGGTGTTGAACTCAAATTCATTACGCCTTATGGCGAAATGGAAATGATTTATGCAGACTGGACAGCCAGTGGTCGTTTGTACAAACCAATTGAAGATCGAATAGCTTATGATTTAGGGCCATATCTTGGCAATACACATACAGAGACTACGCTTACGGGCAACTCAATGACGAAGGCTTACCATGCTGCCCGCCAGATCATCAAAAAACATGTTGGTGCGGATGTGCAAGATGTGCTCATACCTACTGGATCCGGAATGACCGGAGCAGTAAATAAATTTCAACGTATCCTGGGCCTACGCATACATGAACGATATCATCAGCAAGTCAACATTCCTTTGGAGGAACGACCCGTTGTTTTTGTTTCCCATATGGAACATCATTCGAACCAAACTTCCTGGATTGAAACTATTGCTGATGTGGTAATCATACCACAGACAACGGAAGGCCTAATGGATGCAGATGCATTTAGAGATCAACTTGCGTCATTTCATGATAGGAAAGTCAAAATAGCTGCTGTAACCTCATGTAGTAATGTTACGGGCATAAAAACACCTTACCACCAAATCGCTCGAATCATTCACGAGGCCGATGGACTTTGTTTTGTCGATTTTGCATGTTCTGCGCCATATATAGCCATTAACATGCGCCCTGATGATCCTTTGGAACATTTGGATGCCATATACTTTTCTCCGCACAAGTTTCTCGGCGGACCGGGCGCCTCTGGCATCCTCTTGTTTAAGCCTGACCTATATCATAATGAAATTCCGGATCACCCCGGAGGCGGCACTGTTAAATGGACAAATCCCTGGGGTGAACGAAGCTATATTAATACAATAGAAGATAGGGAAGATGGCGGCACGCCTCCTTTTTTACAGACGATCAGAGTCGCTTTAGCAATAAAACTCAAGGAAGAAATGGATGTCACCCTCATCCAAAAAAGAGAGAAAGAACTGCTCGATGCACTATGGAATCGAATGGAAGCCATACCGAATTTGCATATTCTGGCACCACAGCATCGGGACAGGTTGCCTGTCATTTCCTTTTATATTGATGATTTACATTTCAACCTGGCGGTCAAATTATTAAATGATCGCTTTGGTATACAAGTCCGTGGAGGTTGCTCCTGTGCCGGTACATATGGCCATTATCTTTTGGAGATCTCTCAGGAAGTCAGCCATGCTATCACTCATGACATTGATGAAGGACTACTCCTTTCGAAGGCAGGATGGATCAGGCTATCGTTACATCCTATCATGACCTATGAAGAAGTATTTAAAATTGCTGATGCTCTTGAATATGTAGCCCGCAACCACGCCGATTTGGCAAAAGACTATGTCTACATTCCCTCGACAAATGAATTTGTCCATCTCAACGAACGCTCATTTGAAGACGAGTTGGTCAATAGCTGGTTATTCCAGCCAATAACGCCTTTATAATGAGACAGCGAATATATCTGGACAACGCGGCTACCACTCCCATCCATCCAAAGGTGTGGGATGCTATGGCACAGATTCAGAAAGAAGGTTTTGGAAATCCATCCTCAACGCATGCCGAAGGAAGATTTGCCCGAACCATCATTGAGGAATCGAGACGAATCGTTGCTAAATCTTTAGGTGCTTCTCTGGGCGAGATATTTTTTACCTCCTGTGGTACCGAATCCAATAATATGGTCCTGATCGGTGCGATTAGGGATCTTGGTATCAAACGCGTATTAACCTCTCCTGTTGAACACCATTGTGTGTTGCATAGTCTTGCATACCTCTCCAGCCAATATCCCATTGAGGTAGTATACCTCCCATTGGACCCCACTGGGCTAGTTGATATGGAAAGCCTGGCTGCCTTATTAGGGCAAAAGAATGCGCCCTCAACGCTGGTGTCGCTGATGCATGTGAATAACGAGACTGGAGCCATCCATGATTTAGAGCAAATAGGCCAATTATGCGAGCTACATGGTGCATTATTCCATAGTGATACTGTTCAGTCAATTGGTTTTCAAGCTATCCACCTCGAAACACTACCTGTCGATTTCATCACCGGATCAGCACACAAATTTTACGGTCCAAAAGGATCCGGCTTTGTTTTTTTGAGGTCTGGCCATACTATCCTGCCTTTCCTGTATGGTGGCTCGCAGGAACGAAACATGCGTGCAGGAACAGAAAATATTCTTGGTATTCACGGACTAGGGCAAGCTATACAGCTCACTCAAGAAACGGCTGATAGTCGAATGGAGAAATTAGTTAAACTAAAGTCTGTGTTAAAGGATGGTATTCAAAAAGCTATTGAAGATGTCACCTTTAATGGAGAATCCGCTTCAGGTTGTTCTGCTAAAATTCTAAGTGTCAACTTCCCTCCACGTCTTCGTACAGAACTCCTTTTATTGCATTTGGATATAGCGGGCATCAGTGCCTCTGGAGGAAGTGCATGCAGTTCGGGTGTTGCACAAGCCTCCCATGTGCTCAGCCATCTACCCATACCTGAAGGTTTTCAAACGGTGCGCTTTTCATTTGCGCCTGAAAACACTTTCGAAGAAATGGAATTTGTAGTGTCTACACTCAATCAGCTATTAAATCATTAACACCGTCACCAACTCATATGGATAGTAAAACAATAACACCCATTAGGATAGGCATCCTGGGTTACGGGAAAATGGGCAAGGCTGTTGAAGCTATTGCACTCGATCAGGGTGACCATATTATGTGGGTTGCCGACAGCAACGCTTCAGGCTACTTGAAACAGCAAGACTTTAATCAAGTGGATGTTGTCATCGAATTTAGCCAGCCCGATGCAGCGCTAAGTAACGTACTTCGTGCCTTGGATGCTGGCACTACAGTCGTTTCGGGTACAACAGGCTGGCTAGAATCCATACCTATGGCTGTTAAAGCAGCACAAGACAACAATGTTGGTTTTCTTTATGCCAGTAATTTCAGTATAGGTGTAAACCTCTTTTTTGCACTGAACAGCTATGCCAGCAAGCTGATGGCAGGTATTGAGGGTTACGCCCCTTCCCTCTCAGAAACACACCATATTCATAAAAAAGATAAACCTAGTGGGACAGCTATTACGTTGGCAAACAGCATAATCGATCAATCTGGAGGCGCCTGGTCACGATGGCAATTAGATCTGGCAGTTGCCACTAATCAATCAATACCTATTGCTTCAATCCGTGAGGATGAAGTGCCCGGTACACATGTAGTAACATGGCACGGTAAAACGGATAAAATTCAACTCATCCATGAGGCGCAGTCCCGGTCAGGATTTGCTTCAGGTGCCTTAAAGGCGGCACATTGGATAAGGGGAAAAAAAGGTATCTTTTCTATGGCTGACGTGTTGGGCATTCCAGAACTGACTAAATAAAAAGAAGGATGCCGATTGGGAAATCAACATCCTTCACACTATGAAAACACCCTAAGCTTAGACTAGAACAGTACATCTTGTGAATTAGTTTGTGCGCTTTGAATCTTAACATTTCCTTGGCATTTTAGCGTAATTGGGGGCGATCAGACTTGATATTGTACATTTGACCAGTGATTACAAAGGCTACCATTGAAAAGATCCTTGATGCTACGCGTATTGAGGAAGTAGTTGGCGATTTTGTCAACCTACGTAGACGAGGTGTCAACATGCTCGGTTTGTGCCCATTTCACCAGGAAAAGACGCCTTCATTTACTGTTTCTCCCGGTAAAAACCTTTTTAAATGTTTTGGATGTGGACGTGGCGGAGATGCCATCGGTTTTCTCAAAGAACATGAAAGCTTCTCCTATCCCGAAGCACTGAGATACCTGGCTTCAAAGTATCAGATTGAAATTGAAGAGACGGCGGAACGGCGGGTAGATGATCCTGAAGAAATTCTTAAGGATCAATTATCCGTGGCTGCCCAATATGCGCGTGATTTTTTTGGAAAGCAATTATGGGAAACTGACGAAGGCAAAAGTATAGGTCTCTCCTACTTTAAGCAACGTGGGTTTCGAGAGGCTATTATCCGCAAATTTGATCTTGGTTATGCCCCTCAAAATGGGAGTAGCCTTTCAATCCATGCTGTCCAGGAAGGATTTCGTCCGGAGATCCTTCAGCAAGCAGGTTTGATAAATCATCAGAACAGAGACTTTTTCAGGGATAGGGTGATGTTCACCATCCATAGCTTGAGTGGCAAGCCAGTTGCTTTTGCTGGTCGGATCATGGGGAAAGTACAGGGCCCCAAGTATATAAATTCACCCGAAACAGCAATTTACCACAAATCCAATGTGCTCTATGGATTGTTTTTTGCTCGTCAGGCCATCCGGAAGGAAGATAGCTGCATCTTGGTGGAAGGTTATACCGATGTCCTGTCACTGGCACAGGAGGGAATTGATAATGTAGTTGCTTCATCCGGTACGGCATTGACCATCGAGCAAATCCGGCTCATCAAACGTTTTACAAATAACCTCACCATCCTGTATGATGGGGATGCGGCAGGATTGAATGCGGCTTTGCGAGGATTAGAGCTAGTCCTGGAGCAGGACATCAATGTCCGAATCGTAGTACTACCACCAGGGCAGGATCCCGATTCTTTCCTTACCTCACAAGGCAGGGAAGCCTTCCTGAAATATGTTGAAGTAAATAATCAAGATTTCATCCTGTTCAAAACACACATGTTACTTGATGAATCCAAAGCAGACCCCATTGCAAAGGCTAAACTGATCAGGGAAATTGTAGGGTCTATAGCCAAAGTGCCCGACCAGTTAAAAAGAGCTCAATACACAAAGGTTTGCGCGGAACGCTTAGCCGTTTCTGAAGCTATGTTAATCCAGGAGATTAATAAACTTCTTGCTCAAACACTAGAAAAAGATAAAAAAAACATACCTACATCAACCCAGGAAGGGGAAACATTCGCTACACCAGATGATGACAGTCAAAGGAAAAGCGGGGAACATTTAGTCTCGGCTGAATTTGCCCAAGAACTTGACATTGTCAGGATTCTGGTTACAGGTGGTGATAAAAAAATTCAGGTTGGTGAAATGTTAATCGGTGTGGCAGATTACCTGCTGAATCAGTTGGATGAAGATATTATTCAAGAAATTGCTGCACCGGCTATTCGGGAATTTTTATTGGTCATCAAAGCAGCTCACCTGAATAATCAAGTTATCTCTTCTGACTTCTTTCTTCACCACGAAGTGGACACTGTGCGGGAATTTGCTATGCAATTCATGCAGCCAGAGTATCATTATTCCGACAACTGGGAAAAAAGATGGAACATCGTGCTCCATAACCAACCTCTCCCCGATCTTAATTTTGCCAGAGATGCTCAATTAGCCTTATTCCGATTTCATTTAAAAAAATTGGACAATATGTGCAAGACAAATGCACAACAGATAAAGGAAGCCTATGAAGCTAAAGATGATGTAAAATTGGAACATTATCTGAAATTCCAACAAGAGCTTCAACGAATGAGAAACCAAGTTGCCCAACAAGAACTGAATACAATCATCATTAAATAAGCTCTTATTCAATCCCCTGTGAAACCAGGTACCGCTCTGCATCTAATGCAGCCATACAACCACTGCCGGCTGCTGTGACAGCCTGTCGATAAACTTTATCCTGCGCATCTCCTGATACAAAAACTCCGGCAATTTTGGTTTTGGATGTTCCTGGCTGGGGTATGAGGTATCCTGTGTCATCCAAATCCAACCAATCACTAAACATATCTGTATTGGGTTTGTGTCCAATAGCCACAAAAAAACCTTTCACGTTAATTGTCGATTCGACTCCCGTTACTTTATTGATGATGCGTGCGCCATCCACCTCTTCATCACCCAAAATTTCGAGCGTCTCCGTATTCCAATGGACTTCAATATTTGGTGTACGTTCAACGCGCTCTTGCATTATTTTACTAGCGCGCATTTCATCTCTGCGTACAAGCAGGTGTACCTTTGGACATAATTTTGCCAGGTAAGTCGCCTCTTCAGCAGCCGTGTCGCCTGCACCAACGACGGCAACTTCCATTCCCCTAAAGAAAAATCCATCACACACTGCACATGCAGAAACGCCCTTATTTGCAAGACGTTTTTCACTGTCTAAACCAAGCCACTTCGCACTAGCTCCAGTGGAGATGATCACTGTATGGGCGAGAATCTCCTCTCCAGATTCAGTGTATATCTTGTGAATAGGTCCAGAAAAGTCGACTTTGGATATCAGTTCGTAATGAACTACTGTACCAAAACGTTCAGCTTGTTTTTTGAAAAGCTCCATCATCTCTGGTCCCAATACGCCATCTGGAAAACCAGGATAGTTTTCAACATCAGTGGTAATCATCAACTGTCCGCCAGGCTCTGCACCTGTATATAATACAGGCGACAGCCCTGCTCTTGCTGCATATATCGCCGCAGTGTATCCCGCCGGTCCTGAACCAATAATGACTGTTTTGAGTATTTCGCCTGCCATAATCCTTTATTTAAGAACGCAAAGGTAGACGATTACCTTCTCTTCCTTTGTGGCCAATATCACAAAGTTGTTCAGGCAGAAATTCTGGAACCACCTGATTTATCAACGTACATGGCTTTGAGCAGATTTATACGCGTAATGTGATTGCAATAACGATTATAATGAACCTGCGCGTTGTGTCGCATGCATTGGAGTGCTGCGGGATCTTCAATAAAATCCAGGAGCTTTGCTGTCAAAATCGCTTGCCGGTCAAAGGAATGAACCTCATTGATTTCATGATACCAATGACCACTAATGTCTCCGCCAACCAACCTTCCACCAAAATTGATTAAGATTTTTCCTTTTTTACACACCTGATCCATTGCCCAGGCGAATTCAATGCGACCATCATGAATCCAACCCACGGCCTCCTTACTTAAATCATGCAAGCTATTGTAATCACCTTTTTGACAGATTTTGTAATGAGGGTTAAAACCTGAATTACGGACTTGTTCTACAATCCGAAGAAGAGGCTGAGGGGGATCCAAAAGGACAAATACAATCCTTTCCCTTTTTTTGGGCGTACAAGCGGCTAATACGGCATGGGTAGCTTGTATGCATTCTTCAAAAGCTACTTCATCGGTGCATTTAATAATAATAGGGAACAACAGCATATGCCTGGCTTTTGGGTGAGCAAATTGCTGTTCATGGGAGTATAGAAGTACAAATAAAGGTTTTAAGGAACAAAAAATCAACCCCAACAATGAACAATTTGTGACATATGAATATATGATAATTTATACGTATATGCTTGATATTAAATATTATACGGACATTTTTTGTTACAAATTCTTATATCATAAGGCCAAAATTAGCCCTGCGATCGTAGGCATCCATGCGTTGGCTTCCACCACTTTTACTGTATAATGCGCCTTTTCATAATGGTTTCTTCGGGACTTCAACAAAAAGACAAGTTGTTCTTCCAGGTTAGAATCTCCCAGATTATTAAGCAAAGGACGATGTTTGTGATCACTTGTAATGCGCTGAGTAAGCAATGAAATAGGACAATCAATAAATATTGTCAAGCCATTTTTGGACATCCATTCATCATTTTGATGAAAACAAGGCGTACCTCCTCCTGTAACTATGACATAGGGAGAATGGGCGTGACACAATTCCTGAAGTGCTAACGCTTCCATCTCTCTAAAACGGATTTCCCCGTGAATCTTAAAAAGTTCGGGAATAGTATTACCTGCTTTATTCTCAATAAATGCATCCAAATCAAAAACATTCAAGCCAAAGGTGTCCTTCAAATAGTTGCCTGCTGTGGTTTTTCCTGCTCCCATCATTCCCCAAAGGAAAACAGGACGATTAGTCTTTCTCACTCATTTGGTTTTTGTAAAGTGAAATGGTTAAATCCCTAGTTCGACCTGAAATCTGAATTGCCAAAATTTCTCGGAAGGATTCGGTCCTTGAGTAAAGTAATTATCAAACCAAGTTGCATCAACCTGAGCTTTTAGCCGATGCCCGCGCAAGTACTTATTAAATCCAAGCGTGTAACCATCACTTTGTTTAGGCACATAGAAATGGATCATTCGGTCTGCCTTCACACCTGAATATCTGGCCACTACTTCATAATTATTACTAAACAAGTAGCTGGTCTGAACAACAAAACCCTGACCATTGAATACAAAAGCTATTTTAGAGGGATCATCGGTGGACAAAGTGACAGGATCATTTGTCCGACGATTGGCAAATTCAGATGATATTGCCCATCCTTTATATTTAAATAAGATATCCGCAAAGAAGTTCTTTATGTTACGCCGTCCATAAAGGAGTTCTCCCCTCTGGCCAAATGCCCGCAGTGCGCCATGGTTATAACTATAAGTAAATCCAAGCGAAAGGCGGGGATGTGGTTCCCGCAAAAGATCACCTTGAAAGTAGTCACCTCGGTTAGAAAATTCACCAAATGGCAAAATTTCACTTCTAATCGTATAGGCCAAATAATGTCCTGTAGAGGATACCCAATTGCGGCCCTCGCCAGATGAGATTGCGCCCTTAAAGGCATAATATGCTGAACCAATCAAACGTCTTTGATGAAACACCTGTGCACCGAAGTCCCTATCAATATTAAAAATATTGTTTACAGAAGAACGGTCACATAACTGGAGGTCCCCAGAAGAATTGACACGTTCGCGGTTGCCAGGCAATTTAGTTTGACCCATCCCCAACGTCCAGGAAGGAGAGATTTGGTAATAAAGCATCCCATCTCGAAGCAAATTCGGAATCGACCCTACAAAATCACCAATATCTTCATTGGCAAAGGATAATTGGAGGCTATATCTTATACGCGGGGTATAAACAAACCCATCAAAACGCAATCGCACTCGTCTGACCCTGCCTTCTACTGCAGAAACGTCCCCATCATCATAATTAAATGATATCCGGTTTTGCATTCTGAATCGAATATTGAGCTGAAATAAACTATCCGGTGAAGTAATACCGAGACCCTGACCATATGTAAACTGAGGCAAGTCTGGAAAATTCAGCGATCCCGCCTCAGGATTGACCACCTGGCTAGCAAGTTGGGTACACATCATACCTAAACAGCAAGTATAAAGTAGACTGCGAAACATTATGGATGGATTTTACTACTTGCGAAGGTACTTTAATCGAACATCTCCAAATAGGGTCTTTAAGGTTGTGATGACAAGTTGCTCAATTAATTTGGCACATTAGAAGGCGAAAATCCTAATTATATATCACAATTACCCAACATGTATAATATTGATATACAATTATTTAAATAATTTCAAAGGGGCTACGATACCCAATGTGGTGTATATATCCTATATTGATCAAGGGAGGTTATCATTTCAAACAATGGATTACCTTTGTGTTTATGTATTGCAATAGTAAAATACTAGTTGTTATCCTTTTAATGTTGCATTCAGGCTGCAAGCAAGGCGATAATGCTTCATCAGATCAAAAACTTCCTACCGAAGATCCTAATAGCCCGGCATCAATCGTTCGCATACCTTTAGATCAGGAAGGAAAACCAGACACTTCGGAGCTAGCCCAGATCACATTTGATGAAACCACTTTTGATTTTGGAACTGTTAAAGAAGGTGATATTGTAGAACATGCCTTTCACTTTACCAATACTGGCAAAGTTGGCCTCATCATTTATGAAGCGAAGTCGTCGTGTGGTTGCACAGTGCCTGAAATCCCACGCGAATTAGTTGCTCCAGGAGAAAAAAACAAGATTGTCGCCAAGTTTAACACCACTGGCAAACCAGGCGATCAAATAAAAACGATTACGGTCTATTCAAACACGATTCCCTCCCAAACGGTACTTAGCCTCAAAGGGAAGGTCCATTCAAAATCTTAACCAACCAATATCATGGATTCTAATTTTCTTGTTCAATTTGGCCCGCTAATTTTATTAGTAGGAGTGATGTATTTTTTCTTTATCCGACCACAAGCCAAAAGACAAAAATTGCAACAAACGTTTCTTGACCAGCTCGATAAAGGGCAGGAAGTCGTCACCACAGCAGGCATGTTAGGCCGAATTGTGAAAATCGAAGACCAGATTGTAACACTGGAAATTGACCAGAAAACATTCGTGCGGGTCACGCGTGCATCCATTTCAAAGGATCTTAGTGAGGGAATTACAAAAATCAGCTAAACAAGCACCCACTTCGTAAAGATAAGATATTTCATTATAAATCAACCAATTAGTATCCAATACACCTGTATTGGACCATTAAATATTTGGTTTTTATTCATCAAGTGAAGTGGGGTTAAAATAAGATTTTGCTTAATTGGATGGGCAAATAGCTCGTTGTGATATACCGCTTCTAAAGAGCACTTTGTGGCTCATTTATTGGCAATTAGGATGCATTTCAAGCCCTTGCTCTTCTAGTTAGGGAGAATTGAACTAAATAGATTGATTAATGAGGATCTTCCTAACTAATTTAACCTTCAATTAGAAGAGTTTTGCTATTAGTATTAACTTGCATATGTTTTTGACATCAATTGTAAGTGGTAAGTTTGCAAATTGAGCTTACTTGAAACTTGTACAACACTTGTCAATTTAGATCAATGTAAAATATATGCCAATGCTAAGCCAGAGCTAAGCAGCGTTTATTTCATTTTCGCTATCTATGGCTCGAATGTGTGCTTATCTTACTCCAAATCAACATTCACATGGTACAACCTAATACTTTTGCCGATATGACTCGTATTATGCTGCTATTAGGGGCATTTTCCCTTTTTCATTTTTCAAGCCTTTTAGCACAGTGTGACATTCCACCGTCCACAGATAATTGTGAAAATGCACCTATACTCTGTGCAATAGATGATATCAACGGCTATTGTACCTCCATGAGCCCAAATCTCACTTTCAATGCTCCGAACCCTTTATGTGCACAAGGAGGATCACCCCACAATCCTTTGTGGTTCGCCTTCTATGCGGGCTGTACCAGCCTCAACATTTCATTGATTCCAACGAATTGTACTCCTGTACAAGGACAGTTGGGTATTCAAGCCGCAATCTACGGTTATGGGGGCGATGGCATTTGCCCATCGAGCAACCAAACACCTGATGTGGAGGTTGCCTGCATTAGTGCACCATGTTTTTCTTCTCCCCAAAACCTTATAGCCAATAATCTAACAATAGGCCAGATATACTATTTCATGATTGATGGCTGTGCCGGTTCCTACTGTGATCTGGAAATTATTCTGAATGGTCCATGTGGCGAACCTTCCATAGACCCTTGGCCACAACCGATACAAGGACCTTTAAATATTTGTACCGGAGCAACATCTATTTACACTGTCCAGCCCCCTATTGGTGCTATTGAATTTTGGTGGTATCTGGATGGAAATCTTATCCAAGACGGACCAGATAATAGCGTTTCAATCACCTGGACTGCAGCAGGCACCTATGAATTATGTGTAGATGCCTCTAATCAATGTGTTTTCGAATCAGACAACCCAGCTCCAACTTGTATAACCATAAATGTTTATGACATAACACCTTCGAATCCACCGGATGTAACCATTTGTGAAGATGACACTTATCCGTATGCTGGTATTGATTACCCTCCGGGAACTCACGAAGTTACGCTCAAGACTGCTCAGGACTGTGATTCAATTGTAGAAATTACCATAATTCCTGACCCTCATGTCGAAGCCGACCTTGGGACCTTCTATTTATGTCCAGCGGACATAATCAATGTGGGAGGGGCTTCATGGAGCTACGACCAACAGGGAGAAAATGAAATCACCATTACGAAAATGGAAGTGCCAAACTGTGACTCAACCATACGATTTGTTATAGAACCTTTATATGTCGAGCCGTATATTTTTCCTCCGGATGCGATAGGTTGTGATATCACTCAAGTGCTTTTGGATGGCGGTAACTCAGTCGTTTTAGGTCCAATAGGTGCTATCATAAACTACCAATGGTCAGCCTCCCAAGGAGGAGTCTTAGGCAGTCCATCAGATGAAGCTACTATGACGGTGTTTGAACCAGGAAAATATTGCCTTTCTATTGAAATTATTGCGCCAGATGGATCCAACAGTTGTGAAGATTCTATTTGTGTTATTGTCCCGCAGGTAAATGTGCCAAATGTAAGCGCAAGTGTTAGTGGTATAATTACTTGTTTAAATCCAACAGTCACATTAACGGGGAATTCCATCACGCCCAATGTTACCTTTCAATGGTTTGGACCTGGAGGTAATTTAATCAGCACCAATAATATAACAACTACTGGGGTACCCGGTGCACATCAATTTGTAGTAACAGATAATACAGGATGTGCCAGTACAGCGATTGTTGTAGTAACCGAAGATACTGCCCAACCAGATGTAACGGCAATGGGCGACTCAATCACTTGTTATGATCCCACTGTAAATTTGACAGGGTCTTCTAATACACCTGGTGTAACGTATAACTGGATTAACAGCGCGGGCGTATCTATCGGAGCAAATCCCACTGTCCAGGCACCGGGCGCAGGAACCTTTACACTTATTGTCACCAATCCGGTCAATGGTTGTAAAGACAGTGCCAATGCTATTGTATATCTGGACACTACACTACCCCTTCCTACAGCCTCTACCGATACCTTGACTTGTAATTTGACTAATCCGCCGCTCATCGGTGGAACCAATATTCCAAATCCTGTTTATTCATGGTCTTTCGGTGGCAATCCATATAGCGCTCAAAAGGATACTGTCGCCTCTGCTTCAGGCAATTATACACTTACGGTCTTCAATCCAAGCAACGGATGCTCAAATGACACAACCATCTTTGTGCCTGAGAACACTGTTCAGCCGGATGCTCAGGCTTTGGGTGACTCTATGGATTGTATCAAAACTACGGCTACACTTACCGGTAGTTCGGCTACTCCGGGCGCTACATTCCAGTGGACGTTTGGCGGTAATAATGCCGGCAACACACCTGTAATCAATGTTTCAGTTCCAGGCATTTATACCCTTTTAGTCACTGGTTTAAATGGTTGCACGCGAACAACTACTGCTGAGGCTATTCTCGATGCGGATATTCCTTCTATCGCCATCTCCAGTTCTGACGACACCATTAATTGCACAGTCACAAGTATCGTTCTTACAGGTAGTTCGAGCGTTCCTGTTTCCTATGTATGGACCAACAGCACAGGACAGGTCCTTGGAAATATGGCCACTGTAGCGGTCACTTCATCGGGCACTTACAGTTTGGTTGTCACTAATCCGCTTAATGGTTGTTCGAATACAACTGACATTTCGATCGGCGAAGACCTTGTGCCTCCAGTGATTACTGCTGTTGCCGGTGGCACAATTGATTGCAGTGCTTCCACGGTCAACCTTAGTGCCAGTTCCTCAACACCTGGTGTGATTTACCAATGGTTTACTCCGGGTGGAAGTCCTTTACCCGCTGGTCCTTCACCTGCCGTCGCAGCAGCAGGCGTTTATACCTTAGTGCTTACAGGTTATAATGGTTGCACCGCTTCTGACCAGGCTACCGTCCTGGCATCACCTGATTTGCCTCAGGGCACTAGTGCAATCAACGATGGTCCTTTGACCTGCACAAATACTGATGTACAAATCATTGCATCAAGTACAACATCAGGTGTAACCTACAACTGGAGCGGACCTGGGTTTACCAGCAGCTCAGCCTCTAACACCATCACTGTCAATGGAACTTATACGGTCACCATTACCAATCCGGCCAATGGATGTACGGTCACCGAATTCACAACAGTCACCATTGATACTATTCATCCTGTTCTCACGCCCACAGGCAACCTGATCAATTGTTATGATCCCAATGTGGACATTTCCGTTCTTTCCGCTCCAGCTACAGGTGTTACTTATCAATGGACTTCGCCTTCAAGTGTGCCATCCGGTGCAACTCCGTCGATCAATGTTAACCAATCCGGCAACTGGACCGTTTTGGTTACCAATACAACTAATGGCTGTGCTACTTCTGCAATTGTTCCCGTTGGCCAAAACACTACACAACCAGCGCTTCCGCCGCTTACAGCTACCGCATTGACTTGTACTTCACCAGGAACGACTATTCAAGCTAGTCCGGGCACAACAGTTACTTATGCCTGGACGGGTCCCGATATCAATGCTGGCAACCAAAACATTGAAGATCCTGCGGTAGCGTTACCTGGTACTTATGCCGTTACCATTACGGATCCAGTCAATGGATGTACTAACACAGCTTCTATCAATGTAACTGAAGACAAAGTGGACCCTGTGGTTCAACTTTCAGGAGGTACGATTGACTGCAACCAACCGTCATTGTCGCTGGCGGGTATTTCCAATCCAAATACCAATATTTCAGTCCAATGGTTTTTGGATAACAATCCTATTGCCGGCTCTACCACAACACTCAATGCTGCTCAATCGGGTGTTTACACCATCATTGTTACGAATACAATTAACGGCTGTACTGGCCAGGCTCAAGCTACGGTAACACCCGATTTTGGTCAGCCCGATATCGCGGTTACTGCTGGTGAACTTACTTGCCTCGCTCCTACGCTGGTTATCTCGGGTTCTTCCACCACCCCAGGAGTACTTTATTCCTGGACAGGCCCGGGTGTCTTTACCAGCCAAACGCCTGCACCACAGGTGACTGTGCCAGGTAATTATATCCTTACCCTTACGGCGCCCAATGGCTGCACAAGTCAGGCTACTTCACTTGTTACTGAAGACAAAGCTTTCCCTACCGCTGTTGCGAGTTCCTCTAACATTATCGACTGTACCAATCTGACAACTACACTCGCATCTACTGGGTCTAGCACAGGTGCCGGCATAGCATATGCCTGGTCCGGTCCAAATAATTTTGTGGCAAATACTGCCTCCGTTCCGGCTATTTCAACAACGGGAACATATACCCTTATTGTTACCAATACGCTGAATGGTTGTTCAGCTACTACAACGGTGGTAGTCGATGAAAATCAGAACCTACCAACGGGAATTGATGTTCAAAGTAATGATCCAAGGTGTTTTGGCCGCCAGGATGGAAGTCTCATCGTCACCGCCGTAACGGGTGGTACTCCTGATTTTCTATATAGTCTCAATGGTGGTCCTTTCACTCCTAATCCGCAGTTCAGTGGACTGGGTGATGGCGATTATACCCTTACTGTCCAGGATGCGGCGGGTTGTATTTATACAGCACCTGAGTTTAC
>JAGNXB010000042.1 GCA_017985675.1 Saprospiraceae bacterium
CTGAATTCTTTGTTCTAGGTTCTACAGTTTTCAGTTCTACAATTCTACAGTTCAACCTTCTACGTCTTTCTACCTTCTACCTTCTACTTTCTACACAAGGGAAATTAACCGCTAAGGCGCAAAGACGTGAAAGGATAGGGATTCTTTGTTCTAGGTTCTTTGTTTGGTGTCCAAAGTTCATTGTCAGCGTTTGCGTTAGCGTCGCTCCTAAACCTTTAAACATTAAACTTTTAAACCCCTTTCTACAGTCTACAAAAATCCGTGTCATCCTTTAATCCGGGAAATCCGTGATTCAGACACCATTCCCATTCAAACATAAATAGGGTATGCAGGGTCGTAAATAGCCTGACGAATGTCCTCCTCGAGGTGATCAGAAAGGACTTTTTTGCTCAAGCCGGCACGTACAGCTTCCCTGCTGACGGCAGCGGCAATACGGATGCTCACCTCGCGGATGCGGCGCAGGGAAGGATATATTTGTCCGGCAGCCCAATCCTCTTCTGTCACCGCATCAGCTACGATGCGAGCGGCTTCCAGAAACATGCGATTGGTGACCCTTGTCGCGTGGCTATAAGTAACGCCAAGACCAATACCCGGGAAAATATAGACATTGTTGCCCTGACCGGGCTTGAAGAGCTTGTCTTCAAACTTCACGCTTGGGAAAGGGCTTCCGGACGCAAAGATCGCCTTGCCTTTGCTCCAGAAATAGGCTTGCTCGGCGGTGCATTCCGAATTGTCGGTAGGGTTGGATAAGGCAAAAATGATTGGCCGTTCTTGCAGGGCGCTCATGGCCTCGATGACCTCTTTCGTAAATCGACCACCCTGACCGGAAACGCCGATAAGCGCTGTGGGGCGTATTTGTTCGATGGCTTCCAAAAGCGTAGCTGCCGGAGGGCAATCATGCGCATACGGTTTTTTGTGTGGGGCAAGGTTTTGCCTGGATTGGCATACCAATCCATTGGAGTCGACCAGCCAGCAATGTTGCCGGGCTTCGGCTATGTCCAGACCTTCTTCCGTAAGGGCTTCTGCTAAAATATCGGCAATACCTGTTCCTGCTTCGCCTGCACCAAAAAACAAAAACCGCTGTTCTTTCAATGATTTCCCAGTGAGCCGCAGGGCGGAGTAAACGCCTGCCAAGGCAACACTGGCTGTTCCCTGAATATCGTCATTAAACAGACAGACCCGATCGCGATACGTCTGTAGTAAATGAAATGCATTGGTGGTGGCAAAGTCTTCCAACTGAATAAGCACATTGGGGAAAACATCCTGACAAGCCATGACAAACTCTTCGAGCAACGCATTGTACGCCTCACCCTGTATGCGTGGATGTTTGAGGCCCATGTAGAGGTCATCCGCCAGCAAATGCGTATTGTTTGTGCCGACGTCAATCGTGATCGGCAAACATTGCGCCGGATGGATACCGGCACAAGCGGTATAAAGCGATAGTTTGCCGATGGGAATACCCATGCCATCAATGCCGAGATCGCCCAGGCCGAGGATGCGTTCACCATCCGTGACCACAATGACTCGGACATCTTCATAGGGCCAGTTGTGCAGTATTTCATGGATGCGGCCCTTGTCCTCTATCGAGATATACAGCCCCCGGGAACGTCGGAACAAGTGGCCGTAGGACTGGCAGGCCTTACCGACAGTGGGGGTGTAAATAATCGGCATGATCTCCTCCAGATGGTCTACCACGGTGCGATAAAAGAGGTGTTCATTGCGATCCTGAAGGCTTACCATGAAAATATAGCGTTCCAGATCATTGGGTTTGAGGCGGAGGTTCTCAAGGACTCGTTTGGCCTGGAGCTCCTGGGACATAATGCGTGGCGGCAACAGGCCTCTGAGTCCGAGCTGCTCTCTTTCTTCTTCGGTGAAGGCGGTACCTTTATTGAGGATGGGATCATGGAAGAGTTTTACACCTCTATCTTCTGGTCCGAGTTCTGATTTATACTGCATGTTTGGTTTGATTGAATGGGTAAAAGTCGCGTTAATTCAAGGAAAATCCAAGATTATTATTAGCGATTCTACGATGTGAGGGGAGGAGTTGGGAAGGAGTAGGGAGGTTTTGAGTTGGGAGGGTTTGAGGGTTTGAGGGATTCACGGAATAATCTGGAATCAATGTCGTTTGATTAAGAATCTCGTTCCTTAATAGTCACATAAGATCTTTTACCCCAGTTCAACCCCTTCAGGGTTGCTGATTTTTGTTTTTTTCCATCCCCGGGTTGCACCCGGGGCTACTGAAGTTGAAGCCCTTCAGGCTTCAGATTTGGAAATTTTCAGACCATTATCTACCTGTGATATAAGTAATTGGATTCATTTATAGAAAAAAGGCCTATCAACCCTGAAAGGGTTGAATATGGATTACCCCGGGTGAAACCCGGGGTTTCAAGTAAAGAATCAACCAACCCTGAAGGGGTTGAATTAACTGAATATATCTAATAGCCTTCAAAGATCCTTTTCCTTAACTAAATGACATTAAATCTGGAATCTGGAGCGAGACGTGGGTTATCGCATGTGCCCCGTCACCTTCGCCATGGTTTCGGTGACCAAAGATGGGGCAATGTCCAGTGTTCATTCGAGTACGGCTACCGAATCCACGCATAAACGAATCCACGCATAAACGAATAACCACATAACACTTATTCTCCTTACTTCTTGCGGAAGATACTGGCGATTGTTTTCCCAATGTCGTCCAGTCGATCGAGCGACTCCAGCATGGAAGGGTTTTTCAGGTCAAAATTGGTGTCATCGGAGATGCCCAACTGGATAGGGTAAATGAGCAGGAAATTGGTGCCCTGAAAATACTTGTCGAGATAGCCGGGCACCTTTTGCATCGTCGAATTATAAGAAGGATGGTCGCGGCGACTCATCACGATGATGAGGTTGTCGTCTTTTTTAATATCCTTGGCCAGAATGAGAAAATCCTTCCAGTCATCTAATATTTGAAAGGAAGCTTCAACAGGGTGGCGGGACTGGATGGATTGAATAATTTCCAAGGTATTTGATGTGCCGTAAAACACAAGTTTGGAACCAGTATTCGTAGCCATGTTCCAAATTTTTGAAATCCAGGACATAAACCCTATTTCCCGCTCCGCTCGATCAGGCACGACGATCAAATGCCGCTTGATGGTGGAAAGGGGCTGGAAGGATTTGTAAATAAGGGTGGTCGTATTGCTTTTGGAAAGTATGCCCTCTGTCAGACTGCCCAGGAAGGTTTTGGAGATTTCTTTGTCCCTGCTAAGTCCTAATATCAGATCAGTGATTTTTTGTTCTTTGACAACATTAAGTATGGCATTGATAATATTCAGATCATATCGGAGCAGACCTTCAATGTGGTTATCTGTTGCAGAGGCGATAACCGCTGCCCTATCCAATATTTTACGGGCTTTTTTCTCCGTTGTGCCATCCATGGCATCACTCTCAATGACGTTGAGGCTATACAGTCCTTCCTTGCTGCGTTTGGATTTGAGGGTGATACTTAGGTTGACCATCTCGTCCGTGGTCTCTATGTCATTAATAGGAAGCAGGATTCGTTCTTTATTATCTTCATTAGCCACTTGTTCGCCTGATGCTTCCGATAGTGCAATATTCTGTGCGCCCTCCTGAGCGACAAAGGAAGCCAGGGTGCATGTCACTAAAATCATAAGGATTGATCCGTTCAGTACAGATTCATTTAATAGGCGAATAGCTTCTCCATCTGCCGTTTCACCCAAAATGATATTGTATCCAACCAAAACAACAGCTAATGTTCCAGCTGCACGGGAGTTGCTCAAACCGAAAATAACCCGTCGCTCATCTCTGGTCAATTTGTACGTTTTTTGGGTAAACCACGACGCCAGGAACTTGGCCAGCGTAGCCACAAACGTCATGATTAAGGCAACCTTAATCGTCTCAAAATCTTTAAAAAATGCTCTATAATCAACCAACATACCCACACCAATGAGCAAAAAAGGAATAAACAGCGCATTTCCTACAAATTCAATACGGTTCATGAGTGGCGAAGTGGAGGGAATAAGCCGATTAAGGGCCAGACCTGCCAAAAAGGCACCAATAATTGCTTCTATTCCCGCGGCTTCGGCTAAAAATGCAGCTAGAAAAACCATGCCCAGCACAAAAATGTATTGGGAAATCCGGTCCTCATAATTTTTAAAAAACCAACGTCCAATAATGGGGAACCCAAACATGATCGTCAGTCCAAAAACGAGGACCGAAATGCTTAGTCGGATCCAGAATTCATTATTTATCTCCCCCTTGACCATGCCAACAATGACAGCCAGCACAAGCAAGGCAAGGGTATCTGTGATCAATGTACCGCCTACGGCGATGCTAACTGCTCTATTTTTTACAATACCCAATTTGGATATAATAGGATAGGCAATCAAGGTATGTGAGGCGAACATACTTGCCAACAATAGAGACGTCTGCCAACTAAAATGAAGAATGTATAGTCCGGTAACGGTACCTAAAGTCATCGGAATAATAAAGGTATACAGGCCAAAAACCAGACTCTTTGAACTGTTCTTTTTGAAGTCATTCAAATCAATTTCCAAGCCCGCTGTGAACATAATATACAGCAAACCCACGGTTCCGAATAAAATAATACTGCTATCACGAAGCATCAGATTTAATCCAAATGGTCCAATTATCGCCCCGGCAATGATCAACCCTATCAAATGGGGAATCTTCAGTTTATTGAGGATAATGGGGGCAAACAGGATGATAAACAGAATCAATGTAAAAATGAGCACCGGGTTGGTGAGGGGCAAATTAAAATCATTGAAAAACAAAACGATCATAAGTATACGTTGAACCTGGATGGATAGTGGAGGAAACGCCCCTTGTATGTTTCCAGAGCCTTTAGATTCTGGGGTCAAAGATACGCAAACTGTAGCGGCTCATTTTGAGGTCTTCAACTGCCAGAGGAAAGGTGTGTATGACACATAAAACAGTTTACCTTTATCGGGCCAATGTTACCGGTACGCCTTCATATAATTGCTTTCGATATTCCCTATCCGCCTGACTATGGTGGTGTGATTGATATCCATTTCCGCATCCGGGCACTGCATGCACTGGGCATTCACATTGTGCTTCATTGTTTTCAATATAGAAAGCCTGTCGCGCCCGAACTACTGAGCTGGTGCGAGGAGGTCCATTATTATCACCGTCCGGTGTACCGGGATCTGCTCCACATGCGACTGCCTTATATCGTGGCTTCGCGGCAACATCCCGATCTGCTCCGGAACTTGCTCCTGGATGATGCCCCGATTCTTTTTGAAGGCCTGCATACAACCGCTCTGCTCCCGCATCCGGGATTAAAAAACCGGATGAAGATGGTGCGCATGCATAATATCGAACATCACTATTACCAACAATTGGCCGGGCAGGAAAACAATCCATTGCGCCGCGCATTTTTTCATGTGGAAGCGGCCCGATTAAATAAATATGAACCCATTTTGGACCATGCTCAGGGTATAGCGGCAATTAGTCTGGATGATGAAAAAGTGCTGAAAAAAAAATATGGGGAAAGGGTTATTTTATTGCCTGCTTTCCATCCGCATTCGTACGTTAAAAGTTTACCAGGCATTGGAAAATATGCGCTGTATCATGGCAATTTATCCGTAGCTGAAAATCATAAAGCAGCTAATTATTTAATCAGGGAGGTGTTTTCAGCGTTGGATTATCCACTGATTATTGCCGGAAAAAATCCAAAGGCCAGCCTGGTGAAAGCTGCTGCCGGCTATTCGAATATACAAATCATAAGTAGTCCCGATGAGTCGCTGTTAACGCGGCATATGCAGGATGCGCAGGTTATTGTATTGCCGACGTTTCAGGATACCGGATTAAAAATAAAACTCCTGAATAGTTTGTTCCTGGGCAGACATATTGTGGCCAATCCAATGATGGTGAGTGGTACAGGATTGGAAGAATTAGTAAACATTACTGATGGTCCGTCCGCTTTTCAATCGGCCGTTATGTCTTGTGCTCAGCAAGTTTTTACAGCGGAGGATGTAGAAAAAAGGACTGCTGTACTTTTTCCAAAATTTGATCCTTTGCATAATGCACGGATCCTTGCAGCGCGAATGGGAATTAGTTCAGTGTAATTGGTTATAAATAATGTGGCATAGGACCAAGCCAACATACCATTTGTACTAATACCCAGGCTTATATTCCAACCAATCCTAAAAATAATTGCTTTGTAAAATTGGATCATCAATTATACAAAAACATAGACCGATTTCTTTCCAATTCCCTGAAATACGGATCCTTCAAATCCTTGATAAAATAAATCATTTCACCAGTGGATTTCATTTCTGGCCCGAGGCGCTTATCCACATTCGGGAATTTGTCAAAGCTGAATACGGGCACTTTTATCGCATATCCATCCAGCTTTTTTTCAATGACAAAATCCTTCAATTTTTTGGTGCCCATCATGACCTGGGTGGCGATATTCAGATAAGGTACTTTGTATGCCTTCGCGATAAACGGTGTTGTCCGGGAAGCACGTGGGTTGGCCTCAATGACATAGACCTTTTCTGCACCAGTAGCCTTGTCAGTCGCAATAGCAAACTGGATATTAATCAACCCGAGGATATTTAATGCCTTGGCCATCCTCTTTGTATATTCGATCATCGTCTGGACTGTTTCCTCCTTGAGACTGTATGTTGGCAACATGGCACTACTATCTCCCGAGTGAATTCCAGCGGGCTCAATATGCTCCATTACACCCATAATGTGCACATCATCGCCATCGCAGATAGCATCTATCTCGGCTTCTTTTGCCCGTTCGAGGAATTGATCGATCAATACCCGATTATCGGGCATATGTTTGAAGATGTTCAGGACAGATTGCTCTAATTCCTGGTCGTTGATGACAATTTTCATCCGCTGTCCACCCAGCACATAACTAGGCCTTACAAGCACTGGATAACCCACCCTTTTGGCTATGGCAAGGGCTTCTTCTACCGTTTCAGAAACGCCATACTCCGGATAGGGCACACCCTCGGCTTTGAGTAGATCCGAGAAAGCTCCCCTGTCTTCTGCCAGGTCCATGTTGAGGTAATCGGTGCCTATGATCGGAATGCCAGCTTTGTGAAATTGCTCTGCGAGTTTAAGGGCTGTTTGCCCACCGAGCTGTACAATAACACCTACCGGTTTCTCCAGGGCAATAATCTCTTCAATATGCTCCCAGAAGACCGGTTCAAAATAGAGTTTGTCGGCTACATTGAAATCAGTGGATACGGTCTCCGGGTTGCAGTTGATCATGATGGCCTCATATCCAGCCTCTTTGATGGCAAGCAGACCATGCACGCAACAGTAGTCAAATTCAATGCCCTGACCTATGCGATTCGGGCCTGAGCCAAGCACGATAATTTTCTTTTTGTCGGAGGGAATACTTTCATTCTCTTCGTCAAACGTGGAGTAATAGTAGGGTGTTTTAGCTTCAAATTCTGCAGCACAAGTATCTACCATCTTATAGGTTCGACGCAGATTCATCTTATACCGGTAATCGCGGACAAATTTTTCATCAATGCGCATCAGCCAGGCTATTTGCGCATCCGAATAGCCTACTTGTTTGAGCTCGCGTAAAAATTCAACGGGAATATCTTCCGGTACATTATACCGTTCCAACTGTTTTTCATATTCTACAAGACGTTTGATCTGGTGCAGGAACCACGAATCGATATGTGTTAATTTCTGGACGGAGTTGACAGGCACACCCAGGCGCAACGCGTCCTTGACCCGGTAAATACGGTCAGCACTGGCATGCTGGAGCCGCTCAAGGATATCTTCCGTGCGGATCCATTCCTTTTTATCCGCACCCAGTCCCATCCGGCTCTCTTCCTGACTTTGGCAGGCCTTCTGTAATGCCTCCAGGAAGTTGCGGCCAATGGCCATCACCTCTCCGACGGACTTCATTTGCAATCCCAGTAAATCATTGGCACCGTGAAATTTTTCAAAGTTCCAGCGCGGCATCTTCACAATGACATAATCAAGACTGGGCTCAAAAAAGGCGGAGGTTGTTTTGGTAATATGATTTTTTAGCTCATCAAGTGAATAGCCAATAGCCAATTTGGCGGCAATCTTCGCAATGGGGTAACCTGTCGCCTTACTGGCTAATGCCGAAGAGCGGGAAACCCTTGGGTTGATCTCTACGACGATCAGATCTTCGTTTTCGGGATTTTGGGCAAACTGCACATTACAGCCACCCGAAAAATTACCTAGTGAACGCATCAGTTTCATCGCACAATTGCGCATATGCTGGTAGGCCGTATCCGAGAGGGTCATAGCCGGAGCAACAGTTATACTGTCGCCAGTATGTATACCCATTGGGTCCAGGTTTTCCACCGTGCAGATAATAACGACATTATCGTTGTGGTCCCGTAAAAGTTCAAGTTCAAATTCTTTCCAACCCAGTACCGCCTTTTCCACTAAAACTTCATGAGTAGGAGAAGCATTTAAGCCGCGTCGCAGCGCTTCATCAAATTCTTCCATTCGATGGACAAAACCGCCACCAGAGCCACCAAGGGTATAAGATGGCCGGATGACAAGAGGAAATCCGATCTTCTGCGCGGCTTCCATTCCTTCCAAAAAGGAATTGGCGATAAAAGAAGGGGCTACGCCCATGCCCAACCGCACGACCAATTGTCGAAAGGCCTCTCTATTTTCGGCCAACTCAATCGCATCGACATCCACACCAACCATGCGAATCCCAAAGCGTTCCCAAACGCCCTGTTTATCTGCTTCGATAGCCAGGTTGAGTGCAGTTTGACCACCCATAGTAGGTAGTACAGCATCAATTTGGTGTTTTTCACAGATCTGCACCAGACTCTCCACGGTAAGCGGAAGGAGGTAGATATGATCCGCAGTAACGGGATCAGTCATTATGGTGGCAGGATTGCTATTAATGAGGATGACCTCAACGCCTTCTTCGCGGAGGGAGCGGGAGGCCTGGCTTCCTGAATAATCAAATTCACAAGCCTGGCCGATGATGATGGGCCCTGAACCGATAATCAGTACGGAGCGAATAGTGGAGTCTTTTGGCATTCGGTTAGACGTTTACAAACCGGGCGCAAAGATACCCAAGATAAGGATTCTGGCACTAATTTCTTAAATTGTTCCGTGATTTACCATTGGATACAGGGTGGATATGGCTAACTGTCGGGTGCCTGCTCTTTTTGTAATGAATCCAAGGTTTCCCTGGGCAGTTCCTGGAGGTCGAGGATAATAAACCCATCCAGCGCGTCGGAGAAATTGGGATCGATATTAAACGAAATGAACTTGGCATTTTGCCGTACATACTGCCGCAAGAGCACCGGAATTCGAAAGTGATCCGGTTCGATATCCTCAATAAGCCCGCTTAATTTGTCCAAATCTCCGTCAAAACTACTGGTAAGAAGTTCCAGCGTTTTTTTATTGACCGGATACTTGAATTTTTTCCGTGGTTTTAAAAACTTGGAAAGCCGTTTATCATAAAAGTGCTTACGCACAAAATAAATTATCAGGCTGCGGGAAATATCCGAATAATGGCTGCTGATGCTTACAGGACCGTACAAATAACGATACTTGGGATTGGCCAATAAAAATTGCAAAATACCTTTCCAAAGCAAAAACAGCGGCAAACGCTTTTTTTGATATTCGGATATAATGTAGGATCGACCTAGTTCGAGCGACTGTGGAAAAATAGAAAAAAATCCTTCGTTAATCCGGAAGAGACTATGGATGTAAAATCCCTGGGCACCGTAGGTTTGAAAAATATGATCGCCCCGGCCAATCCGGTACCCACCGGCAATGCGTTTCGCCTGGGCATCCCAGATAATCAGTTGATCATAATAGAGGTCATACTCATCAATGTCCAGCGATTTGCCGGTGCCTTCATGAATTTGGCGAAAGGTTATCTCCCGAAGCCGCCCAATTTCTTTTATGGTGACAGGGATCTGCTCAGCTCTGGCCAGCCACACTTCAAACGTGGCTTGTTTGCACACCCGCTGGGATGCCGCTAATGCCTCAATCTCACGCGCAATCAGAGTTTCATCAAAGGGCTCCGGGATGGTCTCCTGGACGGAAGTACTAGTGTGCTGGCGGTAAAAGGATTGCAGCTCCAGGGCACTATCCATCATCCTGATTTTGGTAAGCAGATATCGCCGCAATTGATCCCAGCCTTTAAGCTCATCGATGAGATCCTGTGACAAAGGCTTTGCCAATCGTATGATGCGTTCCTGATTTTCACGCAGATAAAGACCCGGAATGAGTTTGCGATTATGCTTGAGGATTCCTTTTAACCACCGACGGAGCAACATGGCAGCCAATACATTGGACGGGGAGTCTCTGGGCAGGTCTACAGCCATCACCGAGCTTTCCTTTTTAGTCAGCCCGGACAAAATCTCTTTAAAACGATCGTAAACCGTAGTCAAGGTGATCGATTCCAGTCCAAATAATTGGTTGAGACTAAAAACCTTAGCCCCTATGTCTGTTTCTAACCGGGAGATTTCCTCCACAGAAAGCGGGGTGTCGGACCATAAAATAAGCCCAAATCCAACTGAATCAGGCAGATGCCCTTTACCTTCGATACGCACCGGACCAAGATACAAGAATCTGCTAATGCCAAGTATTTGGACAGCCAGACTATTCCGGTGGAGCGGCAATACTTACCCTGCCTTCGGGTGCATAAATACGACGTCGGGTAAATGCCTGATTTGCTTCAAATCCCATACCCCATACCTTTTCATCAGGAGTGGTAATCATCACAAATTTCCGGGTAAATACTTTGTCCTCTTCTTCTGACCAGATCATTTCTTCCGATTCGAGTACCTCCCCGTCTACATTGTCAAAAATAACATTGCCAATGGCTTTTATCTGTTTTGTTCGTGGCTGGCGTACCCCAAAGTTGGCTTTCAGGCTGCTCGTCTGATTGCCCAAATCATCAAAAAAAGTAACGAGAACCCCATCCGGAAATTCGTCTCGTTCATTTTCACGTTGGAGATATTTTACCAGTTTCGGACCCTCCACCCTTGCTTTGATCCGCATGGAATCACTGTAATAAATCACCACGTTGCGAACGATTTCGACATCGCCTTCCAGCAATAGGGGATCAGGTGGTATGTCCACCGGTTTTTTATCGCAGGACACGGCCATTATCACCAGACCCAAAAGGATGACAATGCGCCAAATGAACGTGTGAAAAAAATAAATCATAGTGAATACTTCAAATAATCAAACGGTGGTGGGTCCTTACATATTCCTTCTATACTGGCCACCCACTTCATACAACGCATGGGTTATCTGGCCTAGTGAACAACGCTTCACAGCCTCTACTAGTGCCTCAAATACATTTTCATTATGCAAAGCTGCCTTTTGCAAAGTGAGTAGGATTTGTGGTCCATCCTTTTGCTGTGCCTTGTGAATACGTTGGAGATTGGTGATCTGTACCTCTTTTTCCTCTGTGGTGGATCGAATTACTTCCTGTGGTAAAATCGTGGGCGAACCATCCTTTGACAAGAACGTATTCACACCAATAATTGGAAACTCACCTGTATGTTTGAGGGTCTCATAATACAAACTCTCTTCCTGTATTTTGCTGCGCTGGTACATGGTCTCCATCGCACCCAAAACACCACCGCGTTCGGTGATCCGGTCAAACTCTGATAATACAGCTTCTTCTACCAGATCGGTCAGCTCTTCAATAATAAAGGATCCCTGGAGCGGATTTTCATTTTTTGCGAGACCCAATTCGTGATTAATAATCATTTGGATAGCAACTGCCCGACGTACACTCTCCTCCGTAGGTGTGGTAATGGCCTCATCATAAGCGTTGGTATGCAAGGAATTACAATTGTCGTAAATGGCATAGAGCGCCTGCAATGTCGTGCGGATATCATTAAAAGAAATCTCTTGAGCGTGGAGACTGCGGCCCGAGGTCTGGATATGATATTTCAACTTCTGGGACCGGTCATTAGCACCATATTTTTCCTTCATTGCTTTGGCCCAGATCCTGCGTGCTACGCGACCAATTACGGCATATTCCGGATCTACTCCGTTAGAAAAGAAATACGAAAGATTGGGGGCAAAATCATCAATGTGCATGCCTCTCGACAGGTAGTATTCAACGAACGTAAAGCCATTGGAAAGGGTAAAAGCTAATTGCGAAATAGGATTGGCACCAGCCTCTGCAATGTGGTAACCGGAAATGGAAACAGAGTAAAAGTTTTTGACATCCTTTCCGATAAAATATTCCTGCATATCACCCATCAACTTTAGGCTGAATTCCGTGGAAAAGATACAGGTGTTTTGTGCCTGGTCCTCTTTGAGGATATCGGCTTGCACCGTGCCTCGAACAGAAGAAAGGGCTTTTGTTTTCAGCGTTTCATATACAGCAGGTTCCAGGATTTGGTCGCCCGTTATACCTAACAACATCAGTCCCAACCCATTATTTCCCTCGGGCAATGGCCCTTCATAACTAGGGCGTGGCAAACCCTGATCGTCGTATAGGGCTTTGAGTTTCTGGTCGACCAGATGCTCCAGATTATGCGCTTTGATATACAACTCGCATTGCTGATCAATAGCCGCATTCATAAAAAACGCGCAAATCGTAGCTGCAGGGCCATTGATCGTCATGGAGACCGACGTGCGTGGATCGCAAAGGTCAAAACCGGAGTATAGTTTTTTGGCATCATCCAGGGAGCAAACACTGACGCCTGAATTGCCAATCTTGCCATAAATATCCGGGCGATGATCAGGGTCTTCTCCATACAGCGTGACAGAGTCAAATGCCGTTGAAAGCCGGTTGGCTGGCATATCACTGGAGAGGTAGTGAAAGCGGCGGTTGGTGCGCTCGGGCCCACCTTCTCCCGCAAACATCCGCGTCGGATCTTCTTCTTTTCGCTTGAACGGGAATACCCCCGCTGTATAGGGAAAATCACCCGGGGTATTCTCCTGCAGGTTCCAGCGAAGAATCTCACCCCAATCTTCAAATTTGGGGAGGATAACCTTGGGGATGCGGGTATGTGAAAGCGACTTAGTGTACGTCGGTACGCGTATTTCCTTTCCACGTACGGTGTACTTAAACTCATCCGCACTATAGTTAGCTTTTCGGCCTTCCCAATCCTGCAATATCTGCCAGCAGAAGGGGTCGAGTTCCTGCTCTTTTTCCCGGTATGTTTTTTGGAGTGTTTCCAATAAGGACGGGTCCAGCCCTGCTTTGGGCTCAAGAAGGGCGATTGCTTGTTTTAAACCAAATAATTGACGGGCAATCCCCACCTGTTTAATCGCCCATTGATCGTATCTGCGGTTATTCTCCGAGATCTCGGATAAATAACGGGTACGATGCGGGGGAATGATGTAGATTTTTTCACTCATTTCCTCACCGGGACGAAAGTTGGATTGTAAATCCGCACCTGTGCGTTCCATCACGATATCCATGAGCCTGCGGTAAAGTTGATTAGCCCCCGGATCATTAAACTGCGAAGCGATCGTGCCAATAACCGGCATATCATCAACCGCTTCATCCCAACGCTGGTGGTTGCGTTGAAACTGCTTTCGTACATCCCGGAGCGCGTCCAGTGCACCACGTTTGTCAAATTTATTGATGGCGATAATGTCCGCAAAATCGAGCATGTCAATTTTTTCCAACTGGGTAGCCGCTCCATATTCAGGAGTCATCACATAAAGGGACACATCCGAATGGTCTACAATTTCGGTGTCGGATTGACCAATACCGGATGTTTCGAGGATGATGAGATCATAACTTGCAGCCTTTAATACCGTCAGAGCTGATTGCACATAAGCACTGAGTGCCAGGTTGCTTTGCCGTGTGGCCAGCGATCGCATAAATGCACGTGAGCTATTGACCGCGTTCATACGGATGCGGTCTCCTAATAATGCACCGCCTGTTTTGCGTTTGGATGGATCGACGGACAGAATAGCTATCGACTTATCTTTAAAATCGATCAAAAACCGCCTGACAATCTCATCGACGAGGCTCGATTTGCCCGCGCCTCCGGTGCCGGTAATTCCTAAAATGGGCGCTGATTTTTCAGGAATTTTTTTCTCCAGCTCCTTGAGCCAGCCTGCACTTTCTTCCGGATAGTTTTCCACGGCGGAAATCAAACGGGCTACAACGCCCGGATGGTCCTTGTGCAACTTGCCTACCTCACCATTCAGATGTTGGCCGATGGGGTAATCACATTGGCGCAGCACATCATTGATCATCCCTTGCAATCCGAGATGCCGGCCATCGTCCGGAGAATAAATACGGGTAATCCCATGCCGCTGGAGTTCATCAATCTCGGAAGGGAGAATTGTACCCCCGCCGCCGCCAAAAATCTTGATATGCCCTGCACCTCTTTCCTTGAGCAGGTCATGCATGTATTTGAAATACTCATTGTGTCCTCCCTGATAGGACGTGATAGCGATACCTTGTGCATCTTCCTGAATAGCGGCATCGACGATCTCCTGCACGGATCGGTTGTGCCCAAGATGGATGATCTCAGCACCGGAGCTTTGCATGATGCGCCGCATGATATTGATGGCCGCATCGTGACCATCAAATAAGGAGGCGGCAGTAACAATTCGAATTTTGTTTTGCGCCTGGTAGGGAGCCACTTTTTCCATAGTAAACGAAATTAGCAATACAGCACTGCAATGGAAGACGAACTGCCATGAATGCAATGCATGAAGAACAGATTTACAAAGATAGGGATTCGTCCTTTGGCTGTGCCATTTGCCACCATTCAAGGAATTCACTGATGATCATAGCCGTTGCGCCCCAAAGCACCCGACCATCCAGATCAAAATAGGGTACATCTCGCAGGATTAATCCCTCATGGATCGAAATATCGGTCTTTTTTACGGATTCCGGCTTGAAAAATCGGGCCAGAGGTACTTCCAGAATGTCAGCCACTTCAGAGGGTTGCGGTATGAAGACCGGTTTCTCCCTAACAATTCCCAGAAAGGGATGGACCAAAAAATTGCTGACGGGAATGTATAGGGGTGTCATAGGCCGCACTAATTGGACCATGGATCGCGGAATGCCGATCTCCTCTTCTGTTTCCCTCAGCGCACTCTCCGAAAAGTCATTGTCGGAATCTTCTTTTTTGCCGCCCGGAAAACTGATCTGCCCTTTATGCCGGTCGCTTTCCAGATGACCGGTCCGTTGGATAAAAACGGTATGCGCCTCTTCCATGTAAGGATAAATAAGGAGTAACACACTGGCATCTCTGGCTGTCGGAGGTGGATCTGAACGGAAACCCCGCCCTACATGTGCCATTTTGTATTGGGCATCGGCACCGGGGAGGGGATGGGCTGTTCGGGCTTCCAATAATTCCAAAAAATGGGTCCAGTTCAATGTGGTGCTCTTGTCAGGTTGGAACAATTAATGGCTAAAAAGGATCATCTAAATATTTTCGTTGGCCACAAATTGGACAAAGTCCCAGGATAGGAGAAATGTTTCGTCCTGATACATGCCGGAGTCCGTTCTAAATTGGGCATAGATTTCCATAAGTTGTGGATCTTTTGTCAGCAGCCCATACAGCGTCCGGGCTACCTTAAACCACCGTTCGGGGTCAGGAATGACGGGTAGTTCCTTTACACTGAAGTCCTGCAATGCCGCTATAAAACTCTTATGCTGGTAAGGTGCATACAGGTTTGGGAAACGCATAGCCAGATAAAGGCATACGGCTTCATGGTTTTGATCATGACCTGCAAGGATGGGCTTCCGATGTAGTTCCCGATATTGATCCAGCAGTTCATCGGCATAATAGATAAACCGGTTTATCCGGTTCTGTACATCCAGTTCATTTCTGAATAAATCCCGAAACATCAGGCGGACCTGTTCGGGTTCCATTTGGATAAAATGGGCCATCGCCGCCTTGGGCTGGTAGTTTTCACGACTCCAAAGCCTCCTGTTTACCGGGCTATTCAGGCTCTGATCAAACATGGATCCCAAATCGCTTGCTTCAATGTCCCAGTGCTTTTGAAAGGTAGCCTGGATAACCCAAACGTGTTTGTTGGGTGATTGGGGTAGTGCCTTTTTGTAGGCTTCTATTTGATCTCGTATCCGTTGGAGGTGCATGGTCGGGTGGCTGAAAGCGTGTTTACAAAAGGTCAGGAAGGTTAATCAGGACTATTAAACGCTGTCCAGTGCACGCCATAAGCGGGCACATCCATCCCTGATTTCCACTTCGCTGATGATAAGCGGTGGCGATATGCGAATAGACCTCGTGTCAAATAAAAACCAATCCGTTACCACCCCCAACGCCAGTGCATGGCGAATCACTTGTTGCACTTTGAGCTCATCACCCAGGTCAAGTGCCATCATAAGCCCTGCCCTGCGAATATCTTGGATAGCCGGATGTGGTGCCAGGAGTTGCACAAATAAATCGGATTTGGCTTTTACCTGATCGATAAGTGTGCTATCCAATAAAGTAGTCAGTGTGGCCAGGGCAGCTGCACTGCTGACCGGGTGACCACCGAATGTGGTGATATGTCCTAATACAGGATCGTGACTGAGTACTTGCATCATATGTTGTGGAGCGACAAATGCGGCAATAGGCATTCCACCGCCCATGCCTTTGCCCAACATCAATACATCGGGCACAATACCAAATGCCTCAAAGGCCCAAAGATGTCCTGTACGTCCATAACCACATTGAATTTCATCCAGCATGAGCAGCGCGCCCTGGTCCGTACAACGTTGGCGCAACGCTTGTAGCCAGGCAGGATCCGGAGGGTGGATGCCCGATTCAGCCTGAACCGTTTCGGTAATGACCCCGGCAGTGCGTGTGGTGATCCGATCCAGATCGTCGTAATTATTGAAGCGGATATGGCCTATTCCAGGCAATAATGGCCGGTAAGCATCGGTAAAAAAGCCATCACTCATGAGACTCATTGCGCCTTGGGTGCTGCCATGATACGCATTTGCACAGCTTAATATTTCATACCTGCCGGTAAACCGTTTGGCCAGCTTCATGGCACCCTCCACCGCCTCAGAGCCGGAATTGACCAGATAGACATTGTCTAAAGAGCCCGGTAAATGCGCACAAAGTGCGGTTACCAACTGGACCTGTGGTGCAAGGACGTATTCGCCATAAACCATAACGTGCATATACTTTCGCACCTGTTCCTCCACTGCTTGCACCACTGCCGGGTGCGTGTGGCCTAATGGGCTCATCCCAATCCCTGAAATAAGGTCTATCCAGGTGCGATCATCAGGGCCATAAAGCCACACCCCATGGGCGTTGGTTACTTCCAGTTGCAAAGGCATTTCACTGGTTTGGGCGAGATGTTTTAAAAAAAGTTGGCGATGTCCAGGCATGCCGTAAAGGTCGGATTTTTAAGGTGGATTGATGTATAATTGGGCGCTTACACTGGTAGTGTTGTTAAGAACATGCGCTATTTTGACAGATGCAACGGGACAAACATCGTTAAATACAGGAATGGTCCGACTATTTCTGCTTACACGGCCGGATATTTGCAGGACAACCCAAAACGATTTGAAAGCCGGGCTTTTAAGTATTTACGTTATTCTTGCCTTAACCGCCTGTCGGGAAAGGATTACCGAGCGCCGGTCAGACTTTGCCATCCACGGCATAGATGTCAGTCATTATCAATCCCGGATTGACTGGACCCAGCTAAACCAACAAAACATTCATTTTGCCTTTATAAAAGCAACGGAAGGTGAGGATCTTATTGATTCCCTCTTTGAACATAACTGGTGTAAGGCCCAGGAAACAGGCATTAAACGCGGGGCATATCATTTTTTTCGCCCCAATATTCCTGTCTTAAATCAGGTACTCAATTTCATAAAAACGGTGCATCTGGAACCCGGTGATTTACCTCCCGTTCTGGATGTAGAAGTGCTTGATGGCGTTGCATCGGATAACATGGAACCGCTGATCAGAGGGTGGCTAACCATGGTCGAAGCCCATTATGGGGTAAAGCCCATTCTTTACAGCAATCAGACGTTTTACAATACACATCTGGGATCTGCATTTAACGATCACTTACTGTGGATAGCCCGGTATAGTAAGGACAAACCCTTGTTAGAGAAGGACCAACGCTGGCAATTCTGGCAATATGGCGACCGGGCCCGATTAGGGGGCATCGGTGGATATGTAGACCTTAATGTCTTTGACGGAAGTTGGGAGGATTTTGAGCGTCTTCTCATTCGACCGGAGAGTGAAAACGCAAATCCTACTGTCGCACCTGATTCCGAATTATAAGAGGACTTCCCTATTGCGCTTTTTTCATTTTTGGTTCGCCTTTACGTCCCCGCATTTCATTCATCAGGCGCTTTTTAAATTCGCCCTCTACCTGGTTTAATTTGAGTAGTTTTTTAGCGGGTAAAACCTGCTTCATTTTTAACAGGTATTCCTTTTGTAAGGATGCCTCTTTTTCAAGCCGGGTGATATGGCGGTCCAACTGCACCTCTGCTTCCTTTTCGGTCAATTCAGCGAGTGGTTTTTCAGGGCGCAAGGATTTTTTTAATTCCTGCTCCTTTGCATTTAATTCATTGTAAATCGGCCAGAATTTTTGGGATTCTTCGACCGTCAGTTCCAATTGTTTGGTAATCATGGCGACTTTCATTGCCTCGATACGCTCATGGTTCCGGTCTTTATTTTTTTCTGGCTGCGCAAAGGCAAGTGTTGTGCCCATGAGGCAAAATAGCGTAAAAAACAAATACTTATTCATGGTTTGCATTTTATTAAATTAATAAAGATTACATATCAAATTGATCAGGATCTTCGTCCGGGAATTCGCTTCCATCTAACAGGTAGCCTTCCAGTTCTTCCGTTTCAAGATCCTGAAACAGTCCATTTTTTAGTCCTTCTTCTGAAAGCACGCGGACTAAAAGCCCCTCATCCATGTCATGAATATGCTGATCGATATAGCTTTCCAGTTCATTAGTGGGCACTTCTGCCCATAAGGCGTCATCAGCATTTTCTGGTTGTGGTGCGACAAACCACACATTGTAGACAACAAATAATAAGGCAAGTATGCCAAAAGCAGTCATCCAAGCCGGGCTGGTGATTTTGAGAAACCACGGCTCCCAGTGTGGCCTTTTTTCTTTATTTTGCACAGAATCCAAAGCGCCTTCTTTGCCTCGTTGGATAACCTTCACCGTAAGGTTATGAAAATAGGCTTCGGGCACAGCAGGTACATCGGATTTGGGTATTTGTTCCGATAGTCCTCTTTTTATGGATTCCAGCTCATCGCGCAATTCTTTATTCATAACCGTTCTTTTATGTGCATTTTAAATGCATTTATTTTTTGAATAGCTGTTGTTCAATTTTTCGGACGGCATGATGAAATGATGCTTTTAAGGCACCTTCTGAAGTGCTCAACATTTCCGACATTTCCCGATAATTCATTTCTTCAAAATACCGCAGATTAAAGACTAACTGTTGTTTTTCGGGCAACTTGTTGATAGCCTTTTGGAGCAGATCCTGAATTTCAGTTCCTGTAGGACCGTCTTCCCCCATGTGATTATTTCCAAACCATTCTTCGCCACCTTTCAAATCCTGAGACACAAACCGTTTTCTTTTTTTCAAAAAATTAAGCGCCTCATTGACGGCTATCCGGTATATCCAGGTAAAAAAGCTGCTTTTACCGTTGAACTTATCGGCATTCAGATACACCTTAACCAGGGTTTCCTGAAGCACATCGTCCGTGTCAGCATGCGAGCCCGTAATCCGATAGACCATGTTGTACAGCCGTTGCTGTATTCGTTCCATCAGCAATCGAAACCCTTCCTCTTTGTGAACAGGATCCCTGAATAGATCAAAAATTTCCTGTTCTGATGAGGTTCGTTCCAAAGTAATACGGATTCCTTTATACCCCTTTGACCGTTCTGGGGTGGTTTGGTTTAATGAGGAGGATTAAAACCGTTATTTAAAGCTACATGTGAGCACGGTGACATCATCGGGGAAGGGTTGTTGCCCTCTGAATATTTCCATCCGGTCCATCAATTGCCGGTTAAATTCTGTAGGGGGAAGTTGATAGTTGCCCTTGGTAAAATCATAAAGCAGTTGTTCATTCAGGAAGTCGCCATTGTCATTTTTCAGGTCGGTCAATCCGTCTGTGTAACTGAGGATCATGGATCCGGAAGGCACATCTTCTGTGCCGACCTCCAATTCCGGAAGCTCCGGAAAGCTGCCCAGTATTGTACATCCGGCCTCCAACAATTTCAGGGTTCCATTTCGAACTAAAAGTGAAGGCACATGACCGGCATTGACGTACTTTAGTTGTTTGTCACGGGTGTTGTATTCTGCATAAAATAACGTGATAAAACGCGCGCCATTGGTGATACGATATACCACCTCATTCAGTCGGCGAATGAGCTCATCGATTGGCAAATGCTGAATGAGCAGGCTATGTAGATTGGCCTGAAAATTGGACATGATCATCGCCGCAGCAAGTCCTTTGCCGGAGATATCAGCAACGCAAAAACTCAGGCGATCCGGACTATGGCAAATGAAATCAAAATAATCGCCCCCCACACCTAATTGAGGTTTGTATATACTCGCCAGATCAAATAGCTCACTGGCAGGAAGCACGGCAGGCACGAGCATCATCTGGATATCGCTGGCAAGTTCCATTTCACGTTTCAGTCGTTCCTGCTCCAACTGGCGTTTAAACAAACGTTTGTTTTCCAGGGCTACAGCGACAACATTGGTAATCGTCGTGATGAATTGGACCTTATTGTACAAGTCCTTATCCTGATCCAGATGTCCAAGGAACGTGTAGGCGATGGCCGTTTCTTTATGCATGACAGGTATGACCAGATCAAACTCCCGGAGAAAAGGATGCTCCTCATTGTGGAGTTTGGTCAGGCGTGAAAATTGATGCAGTTGGCCGGTTATACTCCCATTGTTTTCAATAAAGCTTTGTTGAAGGCCAATAAATACCGGACATACCCAATCCGTTTCATCTTTGTCGCGCACAAAGAGGGCCATCCGTGTGATGCCCATTTCCCAACTCAGAAAAGATTGATACATCCTGAAGAGATCTTCAAACTTGATGTTGTTATTAATCGCCTGCGTGATATTCAACAAACGATTGATCTGAAGCTGCTTCAAATGAAGCTCGCGCTCCAGGTCTTCCACACGCTGGCGCATATCGGTCTGTATCTCGATGCCGGACATACCCTAAAAGTATAGGTTTTCCGGCATACCAATCCACTCAAAATATGTAATCACATCAAAGAACCCGAATTGACCGTATTTTGGCGCGGATGGAAACGCACAAAGAGGCCCAATCTTTTCCTATTTGCTATGTGCTGGAGCAGCAATGTGATATACCCGATATCATCTTGTCCCTGGCTGGCATGCCGTATTTAAGCGTATTGGATAGTGCACGTCAAATGCCCGGTTCGGGACAATATTCTTTTTTAGCGGCTGATCCCTTTGGCAGCCTTTGTTACAAGGGTGGCGTGTTGTACTGGAATGATATGCCCGTTGATGAAGACCCATGGACGTTCTTCAAAAAACAGATGGCGCAATGGTCATTGCCTACGGAACCAGGCCAGCCACCATTTAGAGGTGGAGCAATGGGTTACGTGAGTTATGAAATGAATGACCTTATTCCTCAGTGGAATCCCACATCAGATGAGGATTGGTCCGTTCCGGAAATGTGGGTCCATTTTTATGACGTGATCCTGGTCTATGACCATTTAGCCCGGAGTTGTGTGTTATACAGTTCCGGATTTCCGGAGGTGTCGGAAAATGGGCGACGAATAAGGGCTCAGGAGCGTTTGATTTATTTTAAAGAGAGGCTTGAAAAAAACGCAGTAATTCCCTCATTAAATACGATGATAAATCGGGATGCCTGGGTCTCCAATTTTTCGGAACAAACCTATCAGGAGGCCGTGGAAATGGTCCGTAAATACATCGTCGCCGGTGATATTTTTCAAGCCAATATATCCCAGCGATTTACGGCTTCACTTCCTCCATCGTTCCAGGCTCTTTCCTATTATTTCCAATTGCGTTCAGTTAACCCGGCACCATTTTCTGCCTTTCTTTCTTACGACGATATCGCTATTGCTTCTGCATCTCCTGAGCGGTTTGTGCAGGTTCGGTCCGGACAGGCTGAAACGCGGCCCATTAAAGGCACCAGACCTCGCGATGTAGATCCCACCACGGATGATCGTCTCGCTAACGATTTGCAAAATAGTGCAAAGGACCGGGCAGAGAATATTATGATCGTGGACTTATTGCGGAACGACTTTTCAAAAGTTTGTTTGCCGGGCACGGTTACGGTCCCTGTGCTTTGTGGTTTGGAATCGTATGCCAATGTGCATCATTTGGTTTCGGTTGTTCGTGGGCAATTAAAGCCGGGTAAGGGCAGTCTGGATATTTTCCAGGCCTGTTTTCCCGGGGGGTCTATCACCGGTGCTCCAAAAAAACGCGCTATGGAAATCATTCGTGAAATTGAAGGTTTGCCGAGGCATATCTACTGTGGAGCTATCGGTTATTGGGGGTTTGACGGCGACATGGATACCAATATCGCCATTCGAACGGTGCTGTTTCAAGGCAACAAAGCGAGTTTTCAGTCTGGTGGAGGCATTACCTGGCTTTCGGACCCCTTACAGGAATATCGGGAATCACTCGTCAAAGCAGACCGCTTGTTTAAATCCTTTGACTTATGATCCTGGTTGTGGACAACTACGATTCCTTTGTGTATAATCTGGTACACTACCTGGAAATACTTGGAGCTAAAACCCTGGTATTATACAATGATGACCCTTTATTGGACGACGTTATGGCCTTGCAGCCAGAGGCAATCGTCCTCTCCCCGGGGCCTTGTACACCTGATGAAGCGGGTTTTTGTGTGCAGTTGATCCGTGAGGTAGCGCCCCTTGTACCCATTCTGGGTGTTTGCCTGGGGCACCAGTGTATCGGTGCGGCATTTGGGATAGAAGTCTTACAGGCTCCAACACCGGTGCATGGGCAGGCAAGTGAAATGTATCACCGCGATCATCGCTTATTTGAGGGTATACCTGATCCTTTCCCAGCCGCCCGTTATCATAGTCTCGTTTTGCCTGGTATCGGGACAGCTATTGATCCGCTGGAATGTATAGCCTGGACAGCATCCGGTATCAATATGGGCGTCGCGCACCACATCTATCCGACATATGGCGTACAGTTCCACCCGGAATCAATCCTGACAGCCCATGGTATGAATCTGATGCGTAATTTTCTTGGATTGGCCAATTCATTTAACGACCGCAAAGCCTCCACGCATGCCTGAAAAAATCTGGATAAATGGGATGCTGCATCCCGCCGGAACCCCGGTCATAACAGGGCTCAACAGAGGATTTTTATTGGGCGAGGGGGTTTTTGAAACCATGGCTGTTATCAATGGCCGGATATGGAAACTCGATCGGCATATCAGCAGGCTACAGCTCGGTCTGGACGGGTTGCAGATACCCCTGGTCATGACACCTGATCGAGCGCAGGGGATACTTAATGATCTCCTTCTAGCTTCAGAAAACCAAAACGGAGTTTTACGTCTGACTATATCTTCAGGTGACGGGGGCCGGGGTTTAGTAACTAATCCAGGAATAGCGCCTACGATCAGTGCATTTATTGACCCATTACCTGGTAAACAACGCGGACCTTCAAACGCGATTATTGCCACTACCAGACGGAATCATCTCACTGCAGCCTCTAAATGGAAGATCATTCCCTATGTGGATAATATGATGGCTACACGTGAAGCGCTGGCATATGGCGCCACGGAGGCGCTGATGTTGAATGCTGCCGACCAGCTCTGCTGCTTCAGTTCGGGCAATCTCTTGTTGTGGGACGGTGATGTCTTATCCTGTCCTCATCCGGCAACGGGCGCATTGCCGGGCACTACACTGGAGCTTCTTTTATCAAGCTACGCATCGGTATTACCTATCCAAGAAAAAGTGCACGATCATAAAGATCTGATGATTGCTACGGGCCTTTATAAATTGAGCAGTTTGTCAGGAATCCTACCGATAGCCAGCCTTGATGAAAGGCACATACAAAGCGAGAACATGCCTTTGCTAATGGCGATTCGTCAGATAATAAGAGAAGATGTCATTGCGGAATGCGGCTCTTTTGCGAGTGAAGGCATGTTGCCCTGGCTGCACGATTAGCACAGTCCATTAATTGGGTTTAAATATAATTGCGTATTTCTTCGGCTCCATCTTGACTAAAAAAACCTCTTTTTATTTGCCCTGAATTCAACCCCTTGCCTTCTGACTAAACAGAGGCAGGGAGGTGAACGTAGTGGGAGACCTTTTATTTCGAATGAAAATCGACAATTTTTCTACTAAAAGACATTGGGACTTTAGAGTCGAAAATTCGCCGTCATCTACATAGATTCACCCAAACATTGTAGTTTGGGTGGCTAAAGTAGATTTTTCCTTTGCATCGTATTCTCTAATTTTATTAAAGATGAACAAAACATCTAAATTAAGCACCTTTTATACATTCAGCAGCAGCAGTCATCCGTAATTTAGGCTATTTCAAATAATATTTTGCATTTGTCTCCAAAATAAAGTAGCTTTACAATTGTAGGGAGACGAAAAGTGTAGTATAAGGTTTTAAGAGCAGGTTTTAACTTTGAAATTGCATTATAGTAAATCTTTAAATCATTAATAATGAATCAGTTACCCCCCCCCCCCCTCATCCACCCCCTCAAAAAGTGAGATAAGTCGATTTCCCGACTTAAGGCAAAAATTTTTTAGATTTTTCTATTCATT
>JAGNXB010000043.1 GCA_017985675.1 Saprospiraceae bacterium
GTCTGTTTGAAGTCGACAATCAAATGCTGATGGCCCGGTATAGCAAGGAAGGGGACCAGATCCGTTTTGAAATTACCGGCGGCTCGCTGACGCCAAATAAAACCGGAGGACCAATAGATGACAAACCCAGCATCGAAGCAACCCCGGTTGTCAATTGGTTTGAAGTGGGTGTTTTTCAGCAAGCCATCCTTACAAAAAAGAAGGAAGCCGTAGAGACCAAAGAATAATCCGCCTGGAAAAAGTGCGGGTTGCGGGTTGCGGGGTGCGCGAGTTGCGGGGTGCGCGAGTTGCGGGTTGCGTGAGTTGGGGGGCACGTGAGTTGCGGGGCGCGATGTTATGTTCTCCGTTCTGAGTTTGTTTGTTCAGTAAATGTATTTCCTACTTAATTTAGTAATATACCAATCTAACCCCCAGCGGGGGTGACATGATTTTAGCATTAAATAAATAACACATTAAAACCCCCGGCGGGGGTGGCATTTTAGGAAATTTTACCAAGAAGTTTGAGAGTTGGGGAGTTTGAACCTGCCTGCAGCAGGAATTAGAATACTGCGCTGGAATTAAATGGTTCTGCCATTTCTCAAAACGAATCCAGCCTACACGCAGCGGCCGCAGCGGGAAATGGGTGTCGTGGGTGTCGAAATAACACAATAACGAAATAACCTCCTACCCCTTCGAATTAACGAAATAACGCACCAACGAAATAACCCCTTCGAAATAACCCCTTCGATTTATTCCTTTTTACGATCTACAATGACGGTGTCGTAATTTGCAATAATCTGCACGGATTCTTCATAGGTATCAGGGTCAAAGGTGACGATGGTATCCAACGTTTTAGTGATAACCGTGTCTTTCATCGCCGTTGGATCTGTACCACTTTCCTGGTTGTTATTCGAACAACTCATGCTGAAAATGAAAATACAAACCAGCATTGTAACAAGAGATTTTTTAAACATGACGTTTGAATTTTAAGTTTGGATGGATCGAATTCATTTATTCTATGAATCTCCATCAGGGAAGAATAAAATGGGTTATTGAATAATTATAATTTTATCCATAAATGCCATTTGCCCATCTTCCTGCATGATTTGCAACGTATAAATGCCATCTGCCAGGTGACTAACCGAAAGCTCCATCACTTCTGCCGAAGTTGACCATTTTTTCCTAATTACCTCGGAGCCTGTAATGCTTTGGACAATTAAATGACGTTCCCCTTGTGGAGACGGACCAAAATATTCAACCATGATTTTATCACTGGCGGGTTGGGGCCAAATGCGATAATCCGATTTAGTTTCATTATTATTCAAGCCAGCCGTTCGCCCCGCGATGACATCTACGCAGGCAGTGGAAGAACACACTTTAGCTTTATTTGGTGAAAGGGCCCGAACAGTCAAACAATATTGCCCCACTGCTTGCGCCTTGGCGAAAGGCTGATCGATGGGTCCTGACAATATGCCTCCATTAAATGCTTCCCATAATAATTCAGTATTCACGCCAGGTGGCATGATAATGGATTGATTTCCATCAAGGATAACAAAAGAATCCTGAGGGAAAAGTTTATCAGGAGGAGAAATAATTGATTCCGCTTCCAGACAAATTATTTCAAACGAATAAATACTATCACAATAAGGCGTGGCCTTTTGCTGAAAGGTTATTTGCTGTGTACCTGCATCCTCGCAACTCCAATAGACCCCTTCATGAAGTACCGCACTTCCTTTGCAGGTATAATAAGTACGTCCAACACTTTTTGCCTCCGGAAGCACCTCAATTTGTATGCATTTTTTTGCCGGACCAGATGATTCCGCCACACATAAATTAGAGGCATCGACACAAAGTTCAAAACTAGTCTTGGCGGGCACATCCACATCTATTTTATCTTCCGGACCCTGATGAATAAGCGTACCATCCAGATACCAGGAAAGCATCGTGGCCGCAGCAGGCAGGGGCATTTGGTATGTAACCGTTGCATTTTCACAGACTGATAATGGCCCTGTAATATTTTGCGACCAATCTGCAATTTGTGGTCCCTCGTTACAGGCAGATTCGACCTCAATTTCAATATCACAATAACTGCCTGCACAACCGTCAACAACCATGTAATAAATCTGCCCAATAATTAAATTGTTAGCTATTAAAGACTGTGTTGACGTAAAACAAGGCGCACTAAAACAGGCTACTTCAACATCAGGCGTTTGATTGCTATTTGTACAAAATCCGTTACTATTATTATAACCATAAATAGCTGCCTGGATGCCAATCTGTCCTCCAACCGGTACACAATTTGTCGGAATTATTTTTAATTCCAAACTTTCGCATGATGCATAAAAAGCAAACCAAAGTGGGTTGTGTGGGTTGCCTCCCGCTCCACATAATGGATTCGGTGCATTGTACGTTAATTCAGGTACCATCGAGGTACAATAGCCATCCAAAATATTTATTGTACAAAGTATCGGTGCATTTTCACAATTGTCAGTTGCTGCAGGGGTATTGCATTCATCTCTGGAAACGGTGACACATGTGCTATCACTACAATAAAGCAATGTGTCAGCATACACGTCTACTTTTAGACAATACAACCCGGTATCCCTCACTTCAATCGCAGACAGATGAGTGGAGTTCGGCAGGATACCTCCCGTGGTTGACCATGAATAATAGACCGAATATCCCGGTGCCTGAATAGTCCCGTCCAACACAAGGACCGAATCCAAATTTGACAATATAAGCGGACCATTGATTTGAGCGGAAATACAAGACACCTCGAATTGGATAATACTGTCGCAATAGGGGGGCAGGGGATTTTGGAACACCATTTCATATTGGCCCGCTTTTGCACAGGTATAGTAGTTCCCTTCGATGTATACACTATCGTCTGCACAAAGGGGAAAGACGCCCAGATGGTTGGTGCTATTTGGGATGCATTCGACTCGAAGTGTCACAATGGAGTCGCAGCCCTGGACTGATTTCAAAAGAATTTCAGAAATACCACATGGATACTGCATACTATCCTTCTCACAAACAATGAGTGGCGGTGGATCCACGGGAATAATATCCTCGACGACTATGGTAACACATGTTAACCCGGGACCATCGACTTCCTCCACACAAGGATTGGATGCCGAAACACATAGTTCGTAAGTTCCCGCAGCAGACCAGGTGATATCTAAATCTTCAGCTCCATACAATTCAAGGAGATTGCCATCCAAATACCAGTGCAAATTAAATGCTCCAAGCGGTTTTGGGATGGCATAGGTCGTAGTTGAACCCGTACATGTTTGCAAGGGACCCTCAATCGGAGAGATCCAGGGATTTATTACCGGGGGATTATCGCATGGTGTATTGATTGAAAAAACAACTTCACATACATCCGCCGAGCAGCCATCGACAAGGACATAATAAATCTGACCTATAACTAACGGCTGAACCATAAAGGTTTCCGTCGTGGTAAAACAAGGAATAACCTGACAAACGATATAATTGTCCGGATAGGAAAAACTATTTGAGCAAAGGTTATCAATCCCATATTGATAAATGGCAACTTGAATCCCATCGTTGATAGCGCAATTGGATGGCTCCACCGTCATTTCGAAACTGGTGCAACTGGCATAAAAAGCAAACCAACTGGTGTTATGTGGCGCTCCTCCATTAGGGCAAAGGGGTGAGGGTCCGTTGTACGATACATTTGAAGACATCGTCATACAATACCCATTTAGCTCCATGACATTGCAAAAAATAGGCGCATCCTCACAAGCTTCAGAAGCTTGCGGAATGTCGCAAGGCTGCGCTTGACCTACAGCTAAAACGAACCAGGCGACAAAAAAAGAGAGGAACACATTTTTCATACCTATTGATTTAGACGGAACAACATATATAATTATACTAACTGGCCGACTTATGTAAAAACCTGCACGATTTTTGGACATGCCACCAGATGATGTGACACGATGCCGGTGTCTTCTATGGGAAAAGGATTAATCCATTATACCAAAGCTACAATAAAAAGCGTTTAGAGGCCCCTAACACGTTGGATTCTGTAATGAATTTGCAGAATCTTGCAAACTTTTTCACCAGATTAGCGTACAAACTACAGAAAATCATATCTTTACCCTCCAACCCGGAACAAAACGACTTCTTCAAACCCAACCCAGCTCCCTATGCAGGCTAATAAAGTTATCTTCAAAGGCAGGTTCGACTTCGGTTCGAAGGAGGTGGTATTGCGTATTGTCAAGCAGTTAGAGCCCCGGATCATCAATCTTTACAAGGAGGATTTCCCATGGAAAATAGAGGATCTTTTCCCCGAAGATGCTGAACATGTCATTTTCAAACCCATCAGTTTACAAGTCATGGACCGGACCTGGAAACATGGTCTGGATGCATTAAACTGGCTGGCCCAATTTGCGCTGTGCGGAGAAGTCCTGGCCATCCGCCTTGGTGCCCATCGCGTTACAGAACGCATTGTACCAGTAAGTGATAAAGCCGCGGTGCTATTATACCGCCACGCTATGGAAGACACCGATCTTGTGGGGCGTGCGGATCTGCTGGATCAGGTCATTGCCAAATATCCTGTTCACGTGGAAGCATTGATGGCACGTGCCGACTTGGCTATTGACCGTGAAGATCTTGTTTCTGCCTTGACTGACCTTAACCTGATCCAGGATCGCGACCCGGAGAACCCGGCTTTTTGGCACCGTATTTCCCGTTGCAACTTCCTCCAGGGTGACTGGGATCAGGCATTGTCTGACATCGAAAATGCGATAGCCTTCAGTATGCCACTTGAAGACATACATTGGCAGAGCCGTATGTTGAAAGCACGAATTCTCAAATCGATGGAACAGTTTGAACAGGCACTCCATCAATGGAACCTGCTGGAAACCAAACTGGAAAAAACACCGGAACTATTGCCCGGTCTGCTACAGGAGGTTCGCAAATACCAAAAAGCCTGCCTGGCCAGATTAGAAGGTGAGGAATCACCGGATGCCTTGAGCTTCTCCCCCGAACGTGGTGAGAACATTGCTGTCTGATATCTTCCTCCTGGCATACGGAATTGAAGGTTTTGCCGTTCTTTTGCGGTAAAGATTTACCTATGCGCATTTTTGTTGCTTTTTTTGCCATCGCGTTGCTTTTCTCCTCCTGCAAGGAAGAGAAGCCCCAACCAACCGTTACACCTGAAGTGCCCGTCACGCCGGAGCAGCCACCGGTGGCCGTTTCCATACCCGTCTTTGATGCCGCATCAGCGTACAGCTTTGTAGAAAAACAAATTCAGTTTGGTACACGCGACCCGGGCTCCCCGGGTCATGAAGCCTGTAAGGACTGGCTGGTTCAACAGTTTGAAAGCTACGGGGCTACAGTGATCCCACAGACGTTCAAAGCAAAAAAACACAAATCAGGCACATTTCAGGCCACCAATATTATTGCTCAGTTTAATCCTGACCAAACCCGGCGGATACTGCTCAGCGCCCACTGGGATACACGCGCAGTGGCAGATTATGACCCTGAAACAGGACGGCGGGGAGAACCGATCCCGGGTGCTGATGATGGCGGCAGCGGTGTCGCTGTTTTGTTAGAAGTAGCCCGTCAGTTGGCAGCCAATCCAATAAACTATGGCGTGGATATCGTACTTTTTGATGCAGAGGACCAGGGCATAGACTCCGGCAATGACCCCTTAAGCTGGTGCCAGGGAGCCCAATACTGGGGCAAAAACACCCATGTTAAAAATTATAAGGCCCTCTTCGGAATCCATTTGGATATGGTAGGTGCAAAAAATCCGCGTTTTGCCCGTGAAGGATACTCCCGGTCGTATGCCCCGCAGGTCCTGGATAAAGTGTGGCGCCTTGCGCAGGGAATGGGCTTTGGGATGTTTTTTGTCAATGATTTGGAACACCCGGTGACGGACGACCATAAATTCATAAACGAATATGCACGCATCCCCACAATAAATATAATTAATAAACCACTAGGCTCAAACACAGGTTTTGGTCCGCACTGGCACACCCATTCCGACGATATCTCGGTTATAGATACCAACACCATTAAAGCCGTAGGTCAGGTTGTATTGGCGTCTGTGTATAATTCGTATATGGGTAAGTTCTAAGGTCGAGGTTATTTTTACCCGACAAAGCCTTGGCGGCGGCGGGCGGTTATTCGGTGAAGGGTTTAAAAGTTTAGGGGTTAGTGTTTTGACAGAGAATGGACACTGACCCAAACGCAAACAATGATTCAACTTAGAATTTAGAACCTAGAACTTAGAAACAAAGCACTTAGAATATCCACTGCGATTCGCCCATTCTTTGGTCGCCGAAGCCTTAGCGAAGGTGACGGGCTCTATGAGCTCATTCTCAAAACCTCAAAACCTCCCTACTCCATCAGCTTCTCATCGCCTCTACAGGGTCCATCCTGGCCGCTTGAATGGCAGGTATGAGTCCGGAAAGAATGCCAATGACCGCCGATACCAGGATTCCGATAGCTACATTTTCAAAGGAAAGCGTCATGGGGAAATTCGCGGCTGCCGCGATAACTTTAATTACGATAAGCACCAGTACCAAGCCGGCAATGCCCCCTACCAGACAAAGAATGATTGCCTCAATTAAAAACTCCAGCAAAATAAAAAACGACCGCGCGCCAAGCGCTTTTTTAATGCCAATTTGATTGGTGCGTTCCTTAACAGAAACAAACATGATATTGGCGACGCTGAACATACCTACAAATAGGGCAAATATGCCAATGGCAAATCCAGCCATATTGAGGACCTGAAAAAACTTGTCCAATAGTTGGGAGAGGATCGACATTTCGTTGACAGCAAAATTATTTTCCGTTCGCGGAGACAGGCGACGGCCTATCCGCATCGCACCAATCACTTCATCCGTTACCTCGACGAGATCTGAACCTTTTCTGGCTTTGACAGCTACCATGCCGCCCCCATAATCACCTGACTCCCTGACGTTGGCGATCTTTCGGGCAAGGGGATAGCTGATCATAATAGCCCGGTCAAAATCCATCACTTTGATTAAATCTTTGCCAGAAGGCTCGATCAGACCAATCACCTTCACCCGATGACCAAGCAAGCGAATTTCCTTACCGATCGGATCCAAACCAGCAAATAATATCTCCGCAATCTCTGACCCCAGAACAGCCACCATCGACCCGGTTTGATATTCAATCGGAGAGTAAAATCGTCCTTCACTTAGTTGCACATTAAACACCCGCTCATAGTCTTCTGTAGCTGCTACGAGATAGGCCCGATCTGCACTATTGGATCCATATTTTACCGGTTTTCTGCCCAAAAACACAGAATAACTTACATATTCTGAATTTGAACTATGATCTTTTATCGCCTTGTAATCCGAAAAGGTGGGGTTTGGTCGTCGCATGTACTTCCACCAATTGGCCATGGGATCCTCGTTCCAGGGCGTTTTGGTTACATACAATACATCATCACCCAATTTTTCAAAACTCTGCCGAATGTTGCCTTCCAGACTATCGACGGCAGATTTGATCGACATGATGCAGAAAATACCAATCGTAATTCCCAATAAGGAAAGCACACTCCTTGTCATGTTGGTTCGCAACTCGGATATAGCTTGCAGAAAACTGGCAGGTAGAATATGCAGAAAAGTCTTCATCAGCGCTAAAGATAAGGTGATTGCGGATGCACCAGGACGCAATTCGATAAATGATCCTTTCGGGATGCTGAATCAGTCCACGAAGTAGACGAAGGTGTTATTGTGCGGGTTGCGGGTTACGGGTAGATGCGGGTTGCGGGGGTGCGGGATGCGGCAAAGGCCAAGAGATCTTCAAAAATCCTCTGTGTCCGCTGCTAAGGTTTTACGATCGCTGTGTGAAACGAACGAGACTTTAGTTCCCGCGCAGCCTATTCCAGATTCCAGATTTTCAGATTCCAGATTATCACAAGCAGTAAACCGCCACTATCCTCACATACGTTGAATAAGAAACTCCACCCTCCTGTTAATCCTTCTCCCTTCCGGGGAGTTGTTGGTTGCCGCCGGCTGGCGCGCGCCCCGGCCTTTCCAACTCAGCCGGTCGGCGGCAATTCCTTTTTCGATTAAAAAATGATAAACCGTCGTTGCACGTCTATCCGATAAAGCGAGGTTATATTCATCCGTTCCCTGGGTATCCGTATGACCGATGATTTCAATGGCCATTTTGGGATATTGAAACATTAATTTTAATAATTTTTCGAGTTCTTCCAACGACTCAGGCAATATCGACGACTGATCGGTATCAAAATGTATGGTTTGAAGCCGGACGAGCATCCCCGTTTTTGGCTTCAATAACGCCAGGTCATCCGGCTGCACAGACACAACAAGAATAGGTGGTTTTTTTACCAGACTGACTTCGTCGATATAATAATATGCAAAGGGCAATGGATCCCGTTTGGTTGGCTTAAACACCGTAAGACTATCAGGCCTGAAATTACCGATGAGCAGGTAGCGCTCCTCCCCTGTAGCATGGATGGTATCCGTGATTTTTTGCCAGCGTTCCACCCATGATCCGATGAACTTGCGGCATTCCCAGGCAGGTTCGATGGGCAATAGTGTCGTTGTAGCTGCACTTACCAGATGGTAGGAAAACGCCACACCTAAGCGGTCAATGGCACCGGCCTTGGCCAGTTTTCGCACCCAAAATGAAAACTCATAGACTTGGCCGTAGACCAGTGGTTCATTGAGTCGCACCTGCAAATACTCCCTGCAATGGGGCTTTCCGGCTCCACATCCGTAGACCGTAATCCCGGCCATGGCTTGTCCACTGCGAGGCTTTTCCACCCCAAAACCCTTTTCTTCCCAACCTGCCGGAACCACCACACCCGGACCATAAACATCCGGTGATGCCCCTGTGGGCGATGACCATTTATCGACGGTCTTTGAAAAATCCCGTCCACTCATAAACCACCCCTGCGGTGGCTGCGTAAAAACCTCAAATCCCGGGTTAGGGACCAGGTTGACAGGCACAAAGCGCTGAGCAAATAACCACAGCGGAAAAAGGAACAGCGAACCTGTAACGACACCTGTCCTGGCGAACTGAGCAAAGGAACTCATAAGCACGAATGTAACATTCCTCATCTTATTAAAACGAACCAATAGCCCTTTTCGGATATCCGGACTATTTTTGCAGCCGCAAAACAAACTTCATGGATCTCCAATTTATCAAGGCACTTGGTCTGGCACCCCAAAATCCAGGCACCTGGACCGGTCAATCCGCCTCCAATTCCGGCAAATATCTCGAATCCTATTCTCCAGTTGATGGCAAACTGATTGGTACGGTCAGTATTACGACCCGAGAAGAATATGAAAACGTCATAACCAAATCCGCTGAAGCATTTGCCATCTGGCGCAGTATACCCGCACCACGGAGAGGGGAAATAGTGCGTCAGTTTGGCGAAGTTTTGCGCGAAAATAAAGATGCACTGGGCAGACTGGTATCCTACGAGATGGGAAAAAGCCTCCAGGAAGGTTGGGGTGAAGTACAGGAGATGATTGACATCTGTGATTTTGCCGTGGGTTTGTCCAGACAGCTCTATGGGCTGACCATGCATAGCGAAAGACCCAACCACCGGATGTACGAACAATGGCATCCCCTAGGTCCTGTTGGTATCATTTCAGCCTTTAATTTCCCTGTAGCCGTGTGGTCATGGAATGCCATGATTGCCATGGTCTGTGGTGACACCGTCATCTGGAAACCCTCCGAAAAGGCGCCGCTTTGTGGTGTTGCCTGCCAACTTTTACTCAACAAGGTGCTCAAGGCAAATGATCTCCCAGAAGGTATTTCTGGTCTGATCAACGGGGATTATATCGTCGGTGAATACCTGACCAAAGACCATCGCATTCCCTTACTTTCTGCTACCGGCAGTGTACGTATGGGGAAAATTGTGGGGGCAACTGTTTCGGAGCGACTGGGAAGAAGCCTGCTAGAACTTGGTGGCAACAATGCCATCATTGTCACACCATCTGCTGATTTGAAGGTGGTTTTGACCGGAGCGGTTTTTGGCGCAGTGGGTACGGCTGGCCAGCGCTGCACCAGTACTCGTCGGTTAATCGTGCACAGCAGCCTCTTTGATTCCGTCAAAACACAATTAGCCAAAGCGTATGGTCAATTGCATATCGGCAACCCCCTGGATCCGGACGTGCATGTGGGTCCGCTCATTGATAAAGATGCTGTTACTACCTACTTGCGTGCTCTTGAGGCCATAAAAACACAAGGTGGTCAGTTTGTCGTAGAAGGTGGGGTACTGGAAGGAGACAAGTACACCTCCGGTTGTTATGTGCGCCCTTGCATAGCCGAGGTCAAACATGACCTCCCTATCGTCCATCAGGAGACGTTTGCCCCTATCCTTTATCTGATGCGTTATGAGACGCTTGAAGAAGCAATCGCCATCCAAAATGAAGTGCCACAAGGCCTTTCGTCTGCTATTATGACCATGGATATGCGGGAGGCAGAGCAGTTTCTCAGCTCAGCCGGCTCCGACTGCGGCATAGCCAACGTGAACATCGGTACCAGCGGTGCAGAAATTGGTGGTGCGTTCGGCGGCGAGAAAGAAACCGGTGGCGGACGTGAAAGTGGTTCGGATAGCTGGAAAGCTTACATGCGCCGCCAAACGAATACGATTAATTATGGTCGGGATCTGCCGTTGGCTCAGGGGATAAAGTTTGAGTTATAGATAAGTGGAGGAGTCGAGGAGTCGAGGAGCTCACGTACCCGCAGGGTGAGCTCACGTACCCCGAAGGGGGCGAATGTCCAGTGGACATTCGGTGAGCGAACCGAGCGCTCCGCGCGAGGCTTACGAAATGCCTTCAGTAAATCAACATGATGCAGCACATTCGGTGAGCGAACCGAGCGCCCCTGCGCGAGGCTTACGAAATGCCTTTAGTAAATCAACAAAATGCAGACATTCGGTGAGCGAACCGAGCGCCCCTGTTGATAGGAAGGAGGTTTTGAGCCTGCCTGCTGCAGGCAGGGGTTTGAGGGTTTGAGGGTGAGTTCACGTACCCAGTTGCCTTCGCCTAGGTTTCGGCGACCAAAGGAAGGAGCGAATGTCCGGTGGACATATTCCCGAATACACGCATAAACGAATAACCATTTAACACCGCCACTTCCAAGTTGGCTCTTGCAAATTCAACAACATGTTGTGGATGGTTACTCCTATCTAACTACTTTATTACATTTTGATTATCAGGTATTTATAAAAGTGCTTTTTTAGGAGTTTTCATTGTTTACACCGCTCTCACTTGGGGATTAGGCCCTGTGTCCGGTGGCGGGCCGTTGACTAAATGGTTTTCCTTCGTGCCTGGCATCGCCTCATTCGCCGGCTGGGCTCGTTACTTTTTGTCTTGGCAAAAAGTAACCAAAAACCGCTGTCCTCGAAAGGCTCGCTGTTTTTTGAATAAAGGGTGTGGTGAATTTTAGACGAAGCTTCGGATTTTAGATTCCGCCACTTCGCCGACCTGAGCTTGTTTTAGGCGGGTGTTCGTGGAAGAGATTTTTAAGTTTCGCACGCACTCGGCGGAGGTGGAATCAGCGGATCCGGAATCCCACCTAAAAAGGCTCCCCCTACGGGTCGGTCAGCTTCGTACTGGGGGCGAGCTGTTCGAGGACGTTTTCCGAATAAACGAATACACGCATAAACAAATAACCAAAGCATTTAACCACTTCCTAGTTAGCCATTCCAAATTCAACAACATGTTGTGGATGGTTACTACTTTCTACCTTTTCCTTTTTACTTTCTACACATTTGGATGCGAGTTGCGGGCTGCAGTGATTACTAAAGCACTCCACTCTCTACACTCCACTCCCCTACACTCCACTCCATAGTAAGCTATCGCAACAGATTTAATAAATATTCGCCATACCCACTTTTGAGGTAGCGGTGTCCGAGTGATTCCAATTGCTCATCATTAATGAAGCCCATTTGCCAGGCAACTTCTTCAATACAACCTATTTTGAGGCCCTGGCGATCTTCAATGACTTCGATAAATTGTCCGGCCTGCATGAGTGATTTATGTGTACCTGTATCCAACCAGGCGGTGCCCCGACTGAGTACGCTGACTTTGAGCTTGCCCCGCTCCAAATAGATGCGATTTACATCAGTAATTTCATATTCGCCGCGGGCACTGGGTTTTAAATTTTCTGCAATCGTGACCACCTCATTATCATAAAAATACAAGCCCGGTACAGCATAGTTGGATTTGGGATTTTGGGGTTTTTCCTCGATAGAAAGTGCATTAAAATCGTTGTCAAAAGTGACTACGCCGTAACGCTCCGGGTCAGCTACCTGATAGGCAAAAACAATTCCACCATCAGGATGAACGCTCTCCCGAAGGTTCTCCTCCAGTCCTGCACCATAAAAAATATTATCCCCTAAAATGAGAGACACGCTATCCGAACCGATAAAATCTTTTCCTAAAACAAATGCCTGAGCCAAACCATTAGGCACGATCTGTTCGACATAGGAAAAGCGGACGCCGATATCGTCGCCATCCCGCAGCAGTTTCCTGAAGTTGGGTAAATCTTCCGGTGTCGAAATGATCAATATGTCCTTTATCCCTGCTGCCATGAGCGTAGATAAGGGATAATAAATCATGGGCTTGTCATAGACAGGCATCAGTTGTTTACTGACAGCGAGAGTTAATGGGTATAGTCGGGTACCCTGACCACCTGCAAGAATGATCCCTTTCATATTTATACGTTGTGTTTATCCAGCAAGTGCATTACACGCAGCACCAGCTCGGTGGGTTTGAATGGTTTTGTAATAAAATCATCTGCGCCTTTGCTATAGGCTTCCATCACATCGTCTTCCTGCTCCAGGGTAGAAATGACAATCACGGGCAAGTAGGCCCCTGGTTGATTGCGAATCCATTCCAGCAGCTTCATTCCTCCGTTGTCTGGAAGCGTCAAACTCACTATGGCGAGGGCGGGTTTTTCCATGTCAAGCGCTTGCACCCCTGCCTCAAACGTTTTCACTTTTGCCGACTGGCATCCGATTTTTTGTAGGCGAAATTCGATGGCCGTGATCATCACATCTTCATCCTCGCACAACAATATTTTACTCATAATTACCGACTTTGCCCCAAACATAGGCATCCTTTTGCAGATTGCCGACAAATCCTTTTGTTCGTGCAGGTGCTTACGGCATAGACCGTAACACGATTTCCATTGTTTTTAACCGGCTATGCAGGGACTGCCAGGCCTCTGAGAAGCGGGCAACATCATGATTTAAGCGGGCATTTTTTTCAATTTCGCTATTCCAGGCTATAGCTTCTTCATTGCCTGTAAATGCAAGTGTACTCTTCAATCGATGACTGGCTTCAAAAATTTGGGTGAGCTGTCCAGAGCTTATGGCTTCCTCCAGGGCATGATGATCCTCTGGCAACTGTTCCCTTAAAATGGATATCAATTCTGCATGCATAGCAGGATCTCCGGCGGCCATAATCTCCAGATAAGAAAAGTCAAAAAGGGATATAGGATCATTCATATCGCAATCGATTTTAAAGGTGCATACCGCAAAATCTGTTCAAATAAATGGTTAGGTTCGAAGGGCTTCAACACAAAATCTGAAAATCCCTTTTGGTTCAACTGCTCATCACGCGAGACAAAAGCATTTGCTGTCATAGCTAATATGGGTACATTCCGAATACGCATATTCTCATGTCGGCGAATTTGCATGGTAGCCTCATAACCGTCCATAACAGGCATTTGCAAATCCATTAAAATAATATCAACATGATATCTTTCGATCATCTCCAAACAAACTTGCCCGTTTTCTGCAAGGAGAATGGTTGCTGACGGCCATTGCCTTTCGAGTGTTTTGCGGGCAACCAACTGATTCATCTGGTGGTCTTCAACCAGCAGGATAACACCATGAAAAGCAGCACCTGCCTTTTGCAGAAATTCCTGCTGTTCACTGTCACGATTTAGCGCTCCTGCAATGCCTACTGGTAATTCAACAAAAAAAGTGGAGCCAATACCCAACTTACTTTCCGCCCATATTTTTCCGTCCTGAAATTCCACCAATTGTCTGGATATAGCGAGACCAAGGCCCGTCCCTTCATAATATACCTGTTGATCGCGCACCCGGTTAAAATCTTCAAATATATACTGTAGCGCTTCATCCGGTATACCGATTCCGGTATCTTCTATACGAATTAACAATCGCACTTGCTCTTTATTGCGATCAATCAATTCAATATACATACCTATCTGACCCTGATGGGTGAATTTAATCGCGTTACCCAATAGGTTAAATAAGATTTGGCTGAAACGCAGTTTATCCCCTTGCAAATAATCCGGGATTTGTTCCTCAATACACATTTTCCAACCCAAATGTTTATCATTCATTTTCCCTGATAATATGCGCTCGAGGTTATGGCACATTTCTCTAAGTGAAAATGGCTCAATTCGGAACTGAATATTTCCCGACTGAATGGCCGACAGATCCAATATATCATTAACAATACCAAGCAAAATATCCGATGCACCCTTAATTGATTCAACCATCTGTTTTTTCTCAGGAGGTAAATCATCTGCCATAAGCAAGTGGGACAAACCCATTATCGCATTTATCGGCGTACGCATTTCATGGCTGACACTGGCAATAAATTGTTCTCTGATCTTTGTTGATTGTCGTGCCAGGTCCCTTGATTTACGCATTTCTTCGGTGACATATCGCTCGGTTACATCCTGGAGGATACCCTGGAGAATTTCGACATTTCCCGAATTACGTGTTAGCCGGCATTGCACATGAAAATAGCGTTCGCCATTATTGTGCACCCGAATGCGCGTGTCCAGATTCACCTCTCTACCAGACATGGCTATACGGTGAATCCTGTCGAGTAAACGACGGAACTCCGGGCCGGGACGCCCCTCATTTACGCCATCCATTTCACTGCCTGTGAGTACCAACAACTGATCAGAGAGCACCAATTCACCACTGGCCGGATGATATTCCCATGATCCAATTCGGGCAATTTTCTGCGTTTCTTCCAGTCGCCGGATAAAATCCTGTCGCTCAATTAAAAAACGCAGTGTTTTTGCCAATGAGGATTCATCATAGTCGCCCTTAACCAAAAAGTCCTGAGCTCCTTCACGCACCGCTTCCAGGCCATATACCCGTTCATCAAATCCTGTTAATACAACAATATTTTGTTCAGGGAATCGCTGTTTAATCTGTCTGATATTCGCAATACCCATGCCATCCGGCAGGCTCAGGTCAAGCAGTACGATGGCATACTCCTGACTAGTCAATTTCTCCAGTGCCTGATTTAGTGTTTCTGCACGCTGCACTTCCCAATAGCCAAAACCGGATTCCTGAAGATATATCTCGATCAGCCTGGCATCTGCAGGATTATCTTCCACCAGCAAAATCTGGGTCTTATTACTTCTTAATGGCGTGGTATGCACAGGAAAACACATACAAATATTGGACCATATCAAAACCTTCACCACAACTGTTACCTTTGTGCCATGGCCTATAATACAGAAATTGGAACCTCTATTGACGCCGCAGCCACTTATCTGCGGGATGGCCAACTCATCGGGATGCCAACCGAAACAGTTTACGGCCTTGCTGGAAATGCCCTCGACCCTGAAGTCGTGGCGCATATCTTTGAAGTTAAAGAAAGGCCTTTGTACAATCCCCTGATTGTTCATGTAGCGGAAAAAGACCAAGCCCGTGAACTGGTAAAGGAATGGCCCCATGAACTTGAACGACTTATAGCTCTTTTTTGGCCAGGACCACTTACCCTCTTGCTGGAACGGTCCAAAGGTATACCGGATCTGGTTACGGCCGGGTTACCCAGAATCGCCATCAGGCTGCCCGATCACCAAATGGCCCGAGATCTGATAAAGGCCTGTGGGTTCCCGCTTGCTGCGCCAAGTGCCAATTTATTTACCCGGATTAGTCCTACGAGCGCCCAACATGTACAAGCTCAACTGGAAGGACGTATTCCTTATATTCTTGATGGCGGTAACTGTGAGATTGGGCTGGAATCAACGATCCTCGGCAGAGATAATGGACGATGGGTCATTTATCGACCCGGCGCCATTACCGCTTCAGATCTTGCGCCCTTCCTGGGCATTGTCCATACCTATCAGGGCGCAAAAACACCCCAAGCGCCGGGCATGCTTCCTATGCACTATGCCCCAAAAACCAAACTGGTCTTTGGACCTGTTGATCCACAGTCACCTGAATTAAAACAAGGGCGAACGGCACTGCTGCGATTTAAATCAAAACTTAAAGTGAATTGTCCGCAAGTCCTGCTTGCTCCCGATGGGCAAACAAGAACAGCAGCCAAAAACCTCTATGCGGCCATGCACGAATTGGACGCATTGGGAATGGATCTTATCCTTGCGGAGCCAGTGCCCGAGGAAGGCATTGGAAAAGCCATTAATGATCGTTTGCGAAGAGCCGGCACAACCACTTAGTCTGCACGCAGCGCTGCCCGACGTTATTTGTCAGGACCACAACAAATATCAAAAGTCCCCAACACGTAGCATTCTGCAGCGATTATCTTTGCCGGAATGAATGGACGAACATTTACCCTATTCCTGATTGGATCCATCCTGTCCATACTGGCTCTTGGAGAATGTACACCCAAAGCCAGTCAATCAGATATTGCCTTTCTGAACCTCCATGACAGTGTGCAATATGTCGGCATGGAGACGTGCCGTTCGTGCCATGCCAACGTATATGAGACCTTCATCCAAACAGGAATGGGCCGGTCCTTTGGAATGGCGAACCACAGGCGAAGCAACGCTGCTTTTGACAACCATTCCCTGGTCTATGACAGCATCTCCAATTTCTTTTATTTTCCTTTTTTGAGGGACAGCAGCATGTATATTCGTGAATTCCGCTTGGATGGCCTGGACACCATTCATAACCGGGTTGAACGTATAGATTTTATTGTAGGCTCTGGTCACCATACCAATTCACATATCATTCAAAGCAATGGTTATTTGTACCAGGCCCCAATTACATTTTATACGCAAGAAGGCCGCTGGGATATGGCGCCGGGGTATGAGGATGGTAATAATAGCCGATTTAGCCGCATCCTGACTACAGAATGTATTACCTGCCACAACCATTTGCCGGAGCACGTGCCCGGGTCTGAAAATAAATATTCAGCCATGCCGGAGGGCATAGCATGCGAACGATGCCATGGACCCGGCAAACTGCATGTTGAGGCCATGTTGTCCGGCAAAATGGTCGATACGTCTAAAGTGGCTGACCGGACAATTGTTAACCCACGCCGATTGCCCAGAAATCTTCAAACGGATATTTGTCAGCGGTGCCATTTGCAAGGAATAGCCGTTTTACAGCCGGGTAAAACCTTTTTTGATTTCCGGCCGGGCATGGCCTTATCAGAAGTAATGAATGTATTCCTGCCCCGATATACCGATTCGGATGAACGATTTATCATGGCCTCTCAGGCTGATCGTCTGCGCCAAAGCAAATGTTATCTTAAGTCGGAGGAACTGACCTGCATCACTTGTCATCACCCCCATTTCCCTGTAGGCAATACCGCAAAAGAAAAGTACAATAAGGCCTGCCAAAACTGCCATGCAGGTAAAGGATGCAGTGCACCGGCCCAGGCCCGAAAAGAGAAATCCGATGATTGTGCCGGGTGCCATATGCCCCGATCGTCAAGTATAGATATTCCTCATGTCAGTATTACTGATCATTTTATTCGTAAAGACTATTCCCCTGCTAAAACCAATATCAATTCAGCGCAAAAGGGACAGTTTTTGGGTCTGCAATCGTTGACAAAAACGAACACATCCCCTGTAGAAATGGCAGAGGGGTACATTGCTTTATTCGATAAATTTATACCGGATCCATCCATGCTGGACTCGGCAGCCTACTGGTTGGAGCGGGCAAAGGATCCAGACAAACGGTTATTTCCAGTCCGTGTTCATCTGCTCTTTGCAAAGGGGGATAATACCGGTGTTGTAACATTAGCCGCTAATCGGGATACCGCCACTTTGGATAACTGGACATCTTACCGGATAGGCCAGGCTTACCTGAACAGCACCAAACATCGGCTAGCCGAACGATTTCTGATCCGGGCGGCAAACCAATCGCCATTTAATCTGGATTTTCAGGAAAAACTAGGTATTGTCAAGGGTCTTTTGGGTAAAATAGAGGAAGCGGAACGGATCTTCCGCTGGGTATTGCTGGAAGATCCGTCTCGTCCGCTTTCACTGACTAACTTAGGATATATACGCGCGGTGCAACAAGACTACACCGGTGCACGGGCATTTTATCTCAAGGCATTAAGCCTGGATCCTGATCAGGCCCAGGCCAAAGAAAACCTGAAAGCGTTGGAAGGCGTCACTAATAAACGTGCTGGCCTCCGTTGATTGCATAATTAGCCCCTGTTATAAAGGCTGCTTCCTTACTGGCAAGAAAGCTAACTAAATGGGCTACCTCATAGGTGCCGCCCAGACGACCCACAGGAATATTTGCAACAATTTTATCCCGATGTTCCTGAGCAACTGCCATGACCATATCCGTGCCGATATAACCCGGAGAAATGGTATTCACAGTGATACCTTTACTTGCTACCTCTATAGCCAGCGTTTTGGTAAGTCCGTGCATACCTGCTTTCGCAGCGGCATAATTGACCTGACCAAATTGCGCCCGTTGACCATTAACTGAGCTGATATTGATAATCCGTCCATACTGTTGTTCCAGCATCTGATTAATCACTGCCCGACAACAGTTAAAAGAGGAGTAAAGGTTGGTTTTCATGACAATATCCCAGTTTTCATAGGTCATCTTCCGAAAAGCACCATCCCTCGTTATCCCCGCATTATTGACCAAAATGTCCACTGTGCCGTGATCTTTTTCAATTTGTGCAATCATATCAATGACCTCTTGATATTCAGCCACATCAGCCTTTGCCATAGCAAAGGAATATCCATCGGCTTGCATTTTTTCCAGCCATTCCTTTGCCTTACTATCGGAACGATAATTGGCAATAACAAAATAGCCGTCATCTGCCAGCATCTTGCACATGTCTGTGCCTAATCCTCCGGTCGCTCCGGTTACCAGAGCGATATACTTACCATCTTTCATAAGCAAAAATTTGAGTTGGTTGGCAGGCAAGATAATAAGCTCCCAACGGTTTTCATGCAGATTGGTCAATAAATTTTATCGGACGAGGTTGGGCAATAAGAACGAAAGATGCACTTCGGATAGCAACACCAAGGGTTGTATCTTATCTTTGGGCCATGCGCTATCACTTTACATTCCTTTTAATCATAGCTGTGACCGGATTAGCCTCCAGTCAAATGGATACCTATACCTATGTCAGCGACCGCCGGTTTAATGATCCCACTGATCTGCTGGGCTGGCAATTCCGGCCAGCCGAATTAGAAATCCCCAAGGTGAGTAAATCCGCACTCCTCCCCGGCGATTACCGGTTTGGTGTCACACAAAATAATTTGTTTGTCGAAGGGCCCGACATTGCAGGTGTATATAGTATCAATAACATTAATCCATCAGAATATGGATATATCCTCAACCTGATGAATGCCCGTAATCCTACTCTCCAGGGCCACCTGAAAGTCATACTCAATAAAAACCGACAAGCAGACGCGGTCATTTTTAAACGCTCACCCAAGGAGCCTGAAATGGTATTTTGGCTTCCCCTCATGTCAGAACGCGATTACCAATCTGACGGAAATTGGTTTACCGATCGCAAAGAACTCTTTTTACCACATGTAGACAGTTTGTGGGGCCAGGATATTCATCCCTTCCTGTTATTGGATAAATCAACAGGCAAACAACAGCGACTCATCGTTGATGATAGTACCTACCTGCATTTTAGCAGAGAGATTGCCCGCAATATGAAGGATAAAAAGAAGCGCAAAAAAGGCGAAGTGAGCCTGGTCGATTCGCTTCAACTGACGATTGATGACCTTCTTGCTGATAGTGTGCTGCTTGAACAATCAGGGGTGATCATTGAAGAGCGGATTGCTGATTTCGTACGTTTTAAAACACGTATCTTTTATGAAGATGGTGGTTCAAAATGGATTGAGGAACTATTGGAAATCAAGCGGGTCACGGAAAGGGCAGACCGCAAAGCAACGGATGATGAGGAAAAATATTTATGGGAAATTGAATTAAAAAATGGGGAACGAATAAACGTATACCTGGACACACAACGATATGTCAGCACTATTGAATGGGGCGCCCGATGGTATTTAATGCGTGGATTTTAACACCTACTTATTTAATTATCCTGTTGTTTCGTCACCTGAAAAACCCGGGACAAGTTAAATCCAAATTGAATCTCACCTCTCAACCACGAACCGTTTGTGTCCGTCATATAAGCCCGTTCATTCAAGCCAGCCGAGTTCGTAAAGTGCAGTTGGAATACATGGCCACCTGTCTCAATATCTACCCCCAGGGAAAGCGGATTGCGCACGATTAAACCCGGAAATCGATTAAACACATGTGTATAATCCAAAAGGACAGCCAGACGATTGTTCAACTTATATCGCATGCCTAAACCCGTTGCAAAAAGTGTATTTGGATCAAGTGATTGGGGCGTAAGATTCCTATGCAAAATAGTAGGAACTAACTGAAGCGAAAACCGGTCTGAAATCTTTCGCCCCACTATGACCTGATGATAATAGGCAAGACGATCGCTTGTAGTAGTCTGTTCGCCCGGGAACGGATCTTTTAATCCATTTAGGGTTAATCCACTTACCCAAACAAGCGTAACCGGCATGTTTCGTGCACCTGAAGATTGACGAAGAATCCGGTACTTGACAAATCCGTCCAATTCCTTTTTTTGATTAGTTCGTCCAAACCCAACCGTTAAATTTGAGGTGATCCCATAATCAAAACTAAGGCGTATTGACGCATTGTCTAATCCAAAAACATCATATAAACCCTGATCCAGCCGACCAAAGCGATGAAGGATTCTAAAATCCAATGCGCCGGCATGCAACATCTCTAAACTGTGACCATTGATCACACGGGGCGATTTAAAAGCATACGCGGCATAGTTTATACTTTTATCTTCCCCTAACAAATCAAGCATGGATGGTTCCTGCGCGTTCAAAAGGGTAAAACCACAGCTCAAAAGCAATACAGTAAATATTCTGCTCATCATGATTCTGTTTGTAATTAATTATTTGGAGCGCCATCGGCGACCCACTTTTCAATAAGTTTGATTTGACAATCCGGTAACATACTCCCATCTTTTGGCATGGCTGAGTAAGAGGAGTTATGTTTAATGCTTCCCAAAAATGAGCCACTGTCCACAAAAGGTTTCACCTTAGCCCATGAATTGAGATCGATATCCCCCTGTGGTTGACTACCACTATGGCAACCAGTGCAATAGGTTGTAATGATAGGCTTAATAGTCAATGCGAAGCCAACATTTGTTGTATCACATGCGCTCTGACAATTAATGGAATTTATAGCTCCTTCTTCAATCCAACGTGCTATCAGACCAATCTCCTGATCAGATAACAAATCATAAGGAGACTGAGGCATGCGCTTTTCACCAAACGGAATCAATAAGACCTTATAAAGTTCAGAGCCACGATAATCACCGGGTGTAACACCTTTCAAAATACCAGCATAAGACGAAAAATTATAACCAGCTACCTGATCGGTACCATTGTGGCAACCGCTTTGGGTGCAATTGCTGATTATGATAGGTTCTATGTCGGATTGATAACAAATAGGCGGTTCAGGAAGATGATTTTTAGTACAGTTGGTTAGCAACAAAAGGGGTAATGTTATACCAAGCACCAAAACGGATGATATTTTAACAAACATAATCATGAAATAAAGTGGTTATAACTATTCACAAAAGGATCAGCGTAGCTGGCTCCAAATATAGCCCACTTAGTACATAGTCCTATTATTTGTCCGAATCTTGCCCGCCTAAAATGGCTGAAACGGTACAATATTAAGCTGAATCAGACGAACAATAACTACCCACAGATCGGGAAGGAGTTTCAACCCAAATCTTGCATTAGGTTTGAAAGTAAATAATAAAAAAGTATTCCTATTGTATATAAATCAACCATTTAGGCGAAGGATAAGGCATTTAATGTGGTAAGAAATGCATACGACATTTTGTGATGTACAAAAAACTGCATTTGTACTTAGTATTGATTTTTCAATTTGCTTCGGCTGCAGCTCATTTCTGCTTCATAATCAGGCACTTCCCCTCCTCGCCATAGGCGACTATTCCTTGTCGGCGAAGCGCCTGATTATCGGGCACCTGAATTGACTGCCGAAATGGATCAAGGCCAAAGGAGACCAAACGAGACAAGGCGTTTTGAATGAGGATAGCGTTTCCTATGCGAATGAAAAAGAACGCAGTATCGTGTAGGTCTCCCTTGGCAAGAAAATCACAGATTTTCGATTGCTCATTGATGTAGTTGATTGTGGTGCCCCACCATAAATGACCTTCGCGCGAAGCCTAATGCATGATTTGGGTTCAACAAAAATAATGCAGAGGGTTGTCCAATCGGGATTAGACACTTGCCTTTCACAAGCCCCTCTACAAAATTAAAAAACACCTTATTGTTTTAATTCACCAGCCTCAGGAAACCAGTCATCTTCAATGTTGTCCGCCAGGTTATCTTCTACATCGGTCAGATTTTGTGATTTAAAGACATACCGTGCTATATAAAACAACAATGTCGCCGTCACTACGGCAATATTCAAATCAAATAATACGGTTACAACGGTAGTATATAAGATCAGAAACATTTGAAAATTTCGGTTAATTGAACGTATCCACCCTCGTTCAAAATAAGCCTGGGTGTATTCACGATCAAGCACATCCCAGCCTGCTTTGAGTAAGACACCCGTAAAAACGGCTGCAGGTATGAGCATAATATAGTCCTTTAAAAAAATGATGCAGATTAAAACAAATAAACCCAGAATTACGCCGGCCAATCGGGTTTGAGCCTGCTCCTTAATCAATAATACACTTCGGATAGTAGCCTGTGCGCCTGGTATTCCTAAAAATAAACCACTAAGCCCATTCGCAACACCTTGTGCTACAAGCTCCTTATTCCGTTTGGTTTTTTCATTGGTCATCCGGTCAATTACTAATGAAGTAAGTAAACTATCCAGATAACCTAATAGTGTTAATTGCAGTGCGAAGGGCAACGCAAGATTGAAATTTTCCCTGGTCAGCATTGTTTGGTTCGGAAAATAACTTTTAATCATACCCCAATATTGACTGAACGAATCAACAGAGGCTCCCAAAGCCACTCTCTCTATCTTCAAATCCAACATATTTGAAGCAACAGTGCTCGCAATAATCGCTAATAACATGGCTGAAATGTAAGAATGATACTTTTCATGGATGCCTATGGCTTTTATAATGGTAGGGAGCAAAAATATAAGCACCAATGTAATCGTTGCTACAGCAATGTTAATCCACAAACTCCCTTCAATTTGGTGCATATGATGGATGCCAAATATTTTGGAAACCTGGTCTACCCAAATTAATAAGGCAATACCATTCATAAACCCTAATGTCACGGCATTGGGGACATACTGAATTAGTTTGCCAAAACGCAACAATCCTGATATAATCATCAGTAATCCGAACAACAACATGGTGAATGTAATAAACTGCTCTGCATGTACCTTATCCGGAAAGGATTCGTAAGCCCCGGCCACCAACAATGCAGAAACAGCCGTCATCGGCGCTGTAGGCCCGGATGCTTGCAAACGTGTGCCCCCGAAGAGCGATGTAATAATAGGAATGATGGCCGCACCAATCATACCTGCAAACGCACCCCGACCAGAGAGCGTACCAAATGCTGCACCTAAAGAAAGTGCAGCAAAACTCACCGTGAGTCCTGCCAGAAGATCTTTAATAAAAGTCTGCTTGTTCATTTTGAATTAGATTAATTTGAAGAATTATTGATATGGCAAAATGCCTGTCATTGCTGTTTGTTTGCGTTTAACGGCGTTAGGATGATCTAAGGGCAGTTTCGTGATAAGCCTTACAATGAGGCCCCAAAAACAAGCGTGCGTATATTCGAATTAATGCAATGCCTCCCATGATAAAACCCAAGGCATTAAAAAAGGCTAACAGAAACTGATCATTGCGAATATGTCCAAAAATTAAATCTTCGCCAATAAACGTTGGACTGATCGGGAACCCCATCAAACCAAGGCAGGCGAGTAGAAAGACAAAGGCCATCCTTGGATATTCATAAGCATGACCGTAATATTTATTGAGACTAAAATAGGCCCGTTCCTTTCGGTGTAGAAGTTCCAGAATCAGAAAACCTAGTATGCCAGCACCAATCACGCCACTTAGATAAATAGCTACTTGCTCCCATGCAAACGCTTCATTAAACAAAATGGCTAACACAATCCAAAAGTGGTTCATAATAATTAATAACCAGGCGAGACGAGGATATTTGCGCTCACCAAATGCGCGCAGTACCAATACAAAACCAATAAATGAAAACAGGATGGGCAAATATTCAAGCACCAGTGGATGCAGATTATCCTTCTTGAAGTAAAGGAATAAGGCAATAATAAAAGAAGGAATAATATAATAAAAGAAAT
>JAGNXB010000093.1 GCA_017985675.1 Saprospiraceae bacterium
CTACGGGGTACGTGAGCTCATCCTCAAAACCTCCTCAACTCCTCAACTCCTCCCCTCCTCAACTCCTCCACTCTCGACTCCCCCTCCCAACTCAAACCCTCCTTTCTATCACAACAGCATACCCCTGCCCCACACCGATACACATCGTCACCAGCGCATACCGGCCACCGCGGTGCCTGAGCTCCAGGGCTGCAGAATGAAGGATGCGGGCACCTGTCATCCCCAGCGGATGACCGAGCGCAATGGCGCCACCGTTGGGATTGATCCGGGAATCATCATCAGCTAATCCAAACTGACGCGTGCAAGCCAAAACCTGCGCGGCAAACGCCTCATTGATCTCCAGGATGTCCATCTGATCTATGCTGAGTCCCGCACGTTTTAGGGCCAGTTGTGAAGCAGGAACCGGACCTATACCCATGATCCTCGGCTCCACGCCCGCCACACCCGAACTCACAATCCGCGCCAGCGGCTGAAGATCATACTTCGCAAGCGCAGCGTCGGAAGCGATCAGTACCGCCGCCGCGCCATCATTGAGGCCAGCCGCATTGCCCGCCGTCACGGTGCCATCCTTGCGGAAGGCAGGCTTGAGAGCGGCCAGCTTTTCGATGGTCGTATCGGGCTTGACAAATTCATCCTTATCCAGGATCAGGTCCTCCTGCTTCCGACGCGGTATGGACAAAGGCAGGATCTCCTCGGCAAACCGATTGTTTTGCTGGGCCCGGGCTGCTTTTTCCTGTGACCAGCAGGCAAATTTATCCTGGTCGGCCCGGCTGATCGTGTAGAGGTCCGCCAGGTTTTCTGCCGTTTCCCCCATCGCGTCCGTACCGTACATTTCCCGCATGAGCGGATTGACAAATCGCCAGCCAAAACTGCTGTCCACCATTTCCGCATCCCTGCCAAAGGGCGTAGAGGTTTTGGAAATCACCCAGGGCGCACGGGTCATTTGCTCGACACCCCCGCTGATAAACAGATCGCCCTCACCGGCGAGGATAGCCCTGTAGGACTGGACTACTGCAGACATACCCGAAGCGCATAGCCGATTGACCGTTTCCCCGGGAACGCTGTAAGGCAATCCAGCCAATAACAGCGCCATACGCGCCACATTCCGGTTGTCTTCTCCGGCCTGATTGGCACATCCTAAAATGACATCGGCATAGGCCTCCATAGGAATCTGCGGGTATCGTGATACAAGTCCGCGGATTACGTGGGCCGCAAGGTCATCGGCACGAACGCCGGATAACATGCCGGTAAATTTTCCAATCGGCGTGCGGACACCATCTACGAGGTAAGCTGAAGGCATTGTTTTGGATTTGGACACAAAGATAGCCCCCATACCCTTATTGAAAGGCCTTGGTATAATCCTTTTTGGCGCACATGCGTTATGTTTGCAACGAAAATGAATACCATGAAACGGACTTTTTTCTGCCTTGCGGGAATGCTCTGCATCATCTCATTATCAGCACAGGAGATTCGGTTAACGGTAAATACATCATCCGATACCCTATTGGCCGGTCACCTGGTACAGATCACCTACAACATTGAAAATGCCGATTTAAGCGGTTTTGTACCACCCGAATTTAAGGGGCTCACCCTCGTAAACGGTCCCCAGCAAAGTTCCTCCATGCAGTCCATAAATGGGGTGGTACGACGTGAAGCCAGCTTGTCCTATTTGTTTGCAGCTGAACAAGCCGGCGAAATTATTCTCGAACCCGCCCAACTGAAAAGCAAGGGGAAAATCATCTCCTGCCCGCGCAAAACCATCCAGGTCCTCCCCAATCCCGGCGAAAAACCGGACCCCCGATTTCCGGGTTGGCAGCCCCGACCATCCAATCCGGAGCCACAGGATTCTATCCAGCACATCTTGCGCCGCGGTCGCAAAACGCACCGGCTCTGATCTAACGTCGTTTCAGGGTGAAAACGTGAGCCGAAAAGCATCGATATCGACTACGATGAGCCAGGGATGCCGGGCTAGATAATTATCCAACGTATCAAGGCACAACAAGGCCCGTACCCTGTCGACTTCTTCCAGGGAAAGCAATGGATCAATGGGCACAAAATAGGATAGGTTGGACGCTGGATGCCGTTCGTGAAACCATTCTCCAAAACCCTGACAGACGTATTCACCTGTCAATGTCGTCCTGGGCCCCAGGTCGAGCAGGGCTAATTCGGGCGAAAGGGTATACACCCGCTGTTCGCTCATCCCTATCCGATCTAGTTGGTAGAGGATAACGCGTGCATCGAAAAATGCGTTTTGGAGGATGGCGTCCCGCACAAAAGGTAAAAAATAAGTCAGGGTCGGGCCGTCCATATGGTAAAATAGGATGCCAAGGTCTTCACTGCCCGTTAAGCCGATTTCCTGGTAGTGGGGCAGCCGGCCCAGTCGGTGTACGATCGTTTTCAGTGCGGCGGCATTCAGGCTGTCGGCAAGCCACATGGCCTGGATGTCGGTATGATCTCCGCTGCGGCAAGCCTGATCGCGATCAGCTAGCAGGGCCAATTCGGCCAACAAGCTGGTATCGAGGGTCGAAAGATGTGTTTTGCGCAAGGCAAGCGTATCCAGGTGTTGCAGTTGCCGCTCCAGATCAAGTCCTTTGCCCAGGTGACCCCACAGCCGGCGGTAGTCCTCCGGTTCCAGCCCGTGTCGGATACCAAAAGCCATAAACCGACCAAGGGAAAGGGTGTCTTTTGCCCCTGCCGTACAGGAGATGGCATCAAGGACGGCGCTGATATCGGTAATTCCCAGATCAAATGCACTTTTGTAATGCCATATGGCGGAATCCGGAACCGCCCCTGAGCGATACAACGCTTCTGCCTGGTACAGATGCGCAAAACCTTCACAAGCCGATTGTGCCCGGCCAATGCCAAAACCGGGAAGCGACAGGATCAAAACTAAAACCGACTTAAGTATGCGCGGATAGGATTGCATTTATTAAAGGTAAATAAGCTAAGGCTATGGTGGTATACATTGGTACGCTTAATCCTGAATAAGGGCAATTGGTTGCGACCGTACGATCATAAGGGACCAAAGAGACCGAATAATAACTACGTGATTCTATGATGAATTAATGTAAAATCACCACTTTCATGATAATGCTATTTCGGTCATTTTCATTAAAGACAAGCATGTATGTTCCTGTGGGCAAATCAGAAAGGGGTATCTGCTTTGGATTAAACGCATCCACTCCTTTGACCTTTGCCCCAATACTATTGTATAGGGAATAGGAATGGATTGGATAATTCTCCTGATTATCTATAAATAAATAATCATTTGCGGGGTTTGGGTAACAACGAACTGAAGGTTCTTCATTTAATAGTTCCTCTGTATCGATAGCAACCGAAAGGGAATCGCATATTGAATCATCCAGACTGCCCAACTTGCGATTGACATAAACGGGCATGGTGCCCCGATAAAGATTACCAAGTGACAACCACTTCACACGTAACTGTGGATTAATACCATCTGCAAAGATAATATATGGCATAAATGTATCCGAGCCCATTTGGCTGATATATATCCTATCATCCGCGCCCAGGCACATTTGATTAAAAGGAGTGCCCCAGGTGACATGCATGACAAATGCTGTGTCCAGTTGGGGACTTGCCGCTTGTGTATCCAGTCTATAAATGGTAGTATGATTGGAAGCATATACATATCGAGAATTAGCACTGTATGCCAGTGAACCTACTCCCCAATGTTGCAAAGTCCATCCTTTGGTGCCATCCGCTTGGGGTGGGATTTGGTTGAATGTGGGAGTGATATCACCTGTGCATCGATCAAAGTCATAAAGCCGCAATGCACAACTACTATTCCATCGGGCAACTTGATTGCCTGACGGCGAAACAAGCACATTTGGAGTACCTCGCCTACAAATCATCTTATCAAAAGGCAATTCATTGAGCTGAACGATTTGGGTGGAATGACCTCCTGGAAACAGATGAATAATATACCACTTTGAAGACAAAAATACCGGACAAATGATCCACCAATCTCTGCCATTACCATGCCTTACGGTCGTAAATCGCTCCAATCGATCCTGGATGAGTAATTCGTTGACAGTGGAGACTTGATAACTATCAGCCTCTTTATGTAGTCGTGTCAGGTAAAGTTTATCCCTGATATGAATCGCTTCGTTGTCTTCTTTAATACCACTATGAATTAATAATACATCATTAGGGTAGCCTGGTGCATCTACAAACAAAGCGCCTCCCTCTACAGTATATCCGTATTCAGGACAGAGAATTTGTTGCTCGGCCCCTGGATTTAATTCTTCAGTCAGGATATTCCCTGCAGCATCAGCAATAGCACAACCGTTCGTATAAAGCAAAAGCTGCCCGGATGTATCTACCCATGTCGCCATGGTTTGGTCAAAATTAAGGAGATAATCATCCTTTTGGACTACAGCTTGTCCCGTAAATTTTTTATCAAGTTTTAGTGATGCATTGCCATAATAGGGCGCATTATATTCGTGATACCCAAATAACCAGATATCCTTTTGGCCATAGCTGGGTAACCATAATAGAACCATCAATAAAAATAGTATGTAGCTACGCATCATTGACAACTTAAAAAGTGAAGAACAATTCAAATCTTGACCAATGTTATTCTACATCCGGGTCACAGGCACTTCCTTTAAGCACACTAAGCCGATAGTTAATGTACCGTGGCATGCCCCCAATAATTTGTCCTGGAGTAACAATGCCGTGTTGGCGTACGTCACAAGCCTTACCTCTAAGATCTGGACGATTTATTACAGATAGGCAATTATTTCCGTTCCACGCATTTAGATATAGTTTATCATCTGGACCCATTTCGCATTGAAAAAATCCATTGCCAATAAATCCATTTCCAATCGTCCCATGTTTATCCCATACAGCAACGGTATCTACACTTAGGGCAATATCATTGGCCCAAATATCGTATTGCAAAATGGCTTCAAATCGGGGCACATATAAATATCGACTATTAGGACTAAAACTGATACTTGTACCGGGCAAATAATAATCGCTTTGTAAATGGAAAGAATTACTAAGTTGGCCAGTACATCGGTCAAAATCAAATATTTGTGTTCCTAAAAAATTATTGTAGTAGGCATATTTTGATCCATCAGAACTAAAGTTTGATAATCCATGACCCTCAACTAAAGAAGTGTCAATCCCAATGAATTGATCATCATTCCAATGAATACCTTTAGACGAGATCAAAAATTTGCTAAATTTATTCTGCCGAAGATGGGGAACAAGCAACCACCAATCTATGCCATTGCCATGCCGTACCACATTGTGTGGGGCAAAATCACCATCAGAAATAATAATGTCATTTTCTAAACAACTAAACGTATCATTTTTTTCGATGAGTAGACAATATTTTGTGTAGTGCGTACGAATTGTATCGACCAAATGCAACTCAACATGTTGATATACAAAATAAATGCTATCATTTGATATCGGTACAAAATGACCACTTGCAATGGAAGGGTAACCTAAATTCTGAATATAATAATCTTCCCATAGTTGACCATAATTAATCGAATCACAACCTGCAATTACATTTCCTTGAGCATTATAAATATGGAATCCATTAGATAAAAAAAGTAATTCACCACTGGTTGGATCAGAGAAAGAAGCATTAAACCAAGACATATCAATTGTAGATTCCTGTATGTAAGCATTTGGGGGAAGCGTAGAGAAATCAACCAAAGTATTCTTACTATATGTCGTATCAGCTCCTGGCTGAGGTCGACGGCCAAATATCCAGAACTGATTTTCTTTTTGACTTAAACAAGGAATGGAATAGAGTGTTACAAATAAAACAAGTATATTTCTCATATGCCACAAATTATAAAAGGGGCCCAGATATACCGGGCCCCAGAATGAACATTTAATTAACGAAATATTCCGCAAGAGGCCATAGCATTCTTAATAAATGAAAGCAAATGTGTTCAATTGCGGCTATTTTCATATATTCTTAAATAGTTAGGGAACATGGTTTAAACTTGGAATTACAATCCACTGCTCAAACAAAGTTAATCTAAATTGATCCTAGAATTGGCTCTAATGTGTTAAGTAAGTGTTAAAATATTGATTTGACAGAGCCTTGCGCAATTGATGTTTAGAAACTTAGCAATCCAGGAGACACGACAATAGTTGGTTGAAGAGGTTTATATTAGGCTTCAAGCAAAGGATTATACTCGGAATCATTCATCATGTCGCTTTAGCTGATCTATTATGGCTGCATTCTCCCCCGAATGTTAACCTTCACAAAAATTCCTCCCCTTTTTGTCCTCCAATTAGACAATCTGACTCGAGCCTTGTATATTTAAGGCTCTAAAAGCTACGTGTATGGACCGCAAGGACTTTTTCCAGGTACTTTTTCAAAACCGGCAGACGCTCACGTCGGG
>JAGNXB010000008.1 GCA_017985675.1 Saprospiraceae bacterium
TAGTGCCCATTGAAAACATAGTCAGGTCTATTAATTATTTTGGTGAGGGTGTAGTAGCCATTTGCAAAAGTTTTGATTTCAATTGGGTTCGCATTTTTTCAAGCTGGTCCTTTTCCATTGAATGTATTCGTTCCGTATAATCCGCAACAAGTTGTTGTTTCTCCACTTCATATTTTATACTGAGCTCCTGCGTTGCACGTGCATATAATTTCTCTGGAAATGCCGTAAGGGTACCAGCTATTTCACGCATAAAATGCCACGCCACTCTGGATTTTTCTGTAAGCTGAATAATAGGTTCGGCTACAACATACCAGACCAATCCACCTTCCGGCTGCCTGCGCATAATGACAGGTATTTTGCCATGGCGGTCGGTACTATTTAGCCGCACATATTCACCAACCTGTATGGTATTGTCCAGAGGACCATGCCATTGTTTGAAAAATGTCTTCCCATTTGTTTGGGCATAAATCCAATCAGCAGGTGTTAATTCATAGTTTAATGGCCCTTTTTCACCTGTTTCCTCCGCACTGAATGTGTGGGTGACCCATTCATCATCTGGAAATGGATTAACATCAATATGCAATTTAGTAAGGGCCATACTGCCTACCCGGTCGGGTCGGTAATCAAAGTGGATAAATGCCCGGCAATTACAAGCCAGATCATGTAACATTTGTTTATTAATCTGATCACTTTCAGGCGCCAGCAACCGTGCGATAACCGGTCCGGATTTGCCCAATCCACTAATAAGTCCTTCGGCAAGATGTTCGGGTTGGGCAAGTGAGCCCTGGAGAAGTTGCACATGATGCATGGCCATAAAGGGTAATAGTGCAGCATGGTCATATCCCATATCACGCCCCATATGGGACGTCGCAAAAGGGCTGTCGTCCAGGAGAATAACTTTTAAAGGCAGATCATCTTTAAGCAATTCAGCCAGGGCCTGTGTGCCCTGGTTTTGAAGTAATTCGTTGCGCCCAATGAGCAACAATGGTGGAATACATGATTTTTCGATCTCATTGAGATCAGACCAGGTTATTGCGGCAATTTCCTGATCATGCAGGGCCGGATTGTAGCTATTGGATGCTTCCAGGGCCGCTCTTCGAAGCACTTTAATATTATCCAGTAAATGTCTTAAATGTCCGACGATAAGACCTTGGGCCATTTCGAAAGTGGACCCCTCAAAACAAAAAACGGGTACCGTAAAACAATTCAATGGATAGGTAGCCAATTCGGAAAGTGACGCATCCATTATGATACCATACCGGGCTCGGCCAACCCCTCCCGGACCGGAGACGATAAGCTCCTTTAAATTATTAAGCTCTTTGGAGACGTCTATTTTCCGGAGCAAAACGGCTTTGTCCATGAGCTTGCGATGCCCATGGTGTGCATGCCTTTCCAATAATTCTTCCATGGTTATATTGGACTCATGGATACTTTCCAGGGAAGCTATTAGTCCATTGTCACTTAAATCCGGAAGTGCATCACTAAGCTGCTTTTTCAGGTTTACAGCAAGTCGCTCCAGATGCTCATCTATCTGTTGAACTAAAAGGCTATACTTTTTTTGGATCATGGCCTCCGTAACGGCAGTGACCACATGAATCATTGTTCTTGCCGAGGCGCCATTTTGATGTCCGCCGCCGGTAAGACTCATATAAAAATTGCGGCTTAGCAACAATGCAGCCAAGGAAGGGTATTCCGGATTTTCTATCAATTGCCGGATCGTTTCGCCTGAAGTATCCGTCATTTGTTCCCAAATGCCAAACTGAACGTTGTTTTTATCTTTTAATGCGGGCGTTTCAAATTTCATTTCTATGGCTCCTTCCGGGCAAACGGCAGCGCAAATGCCACAACCTATGCAAGCATTCGGATCCATTGAAAGACTAAATAGATTTTTATGGTGGTCATTAAAAAAGATATCATTAGCCACAACCTGAAATGCACCGATGGTTTCAAGAATCATGTTTAGTTCAGCGGTCACCAATTGCAACTTTTCTCCTTCCAGTTTGGACTGGCTTAAAAAATCTCTGATTGCCGGCTGAAGGAAATAAGTAAGGTCCTGGACATCAGCATGAGCCGCATCCAAGGATGGCTTGCTTTTTTTTCTTTCGGAGCGCATTGCTTCAATAGCCTGATTTGCAAATCGGACTACGCTTTTCAGGTGTGGAATAAGTTGCGTTATCTGATTGCCTTTAGCTTGTGCCTGCAAAATACCTGACTTTAATAATCCTTCCATATCCAATACCAGCGGGGGAAGTGCCGAATGAGGGCAATGGATAAAACAATTTCCGCAACCGGTGCAGGATGATGAATGAATTACGGGTACATCAGATCTGTTTGCCGTTGCCTGACCAAAACCGGCAACGGCCGGAGGCATTACCGGCATAGCCTGAAAAGGATCGGAGATCCACTCCTTGGAGTCGGTCTCATACGTGAAGGCGGTGTTGTCAAAAAAATTGGCTAACCGCGAATAAACCGGACCGTGGTCCTTATATTTTCTTAACGCAAAAGGTATCCGTGCCGGCAAATTGGTCTCTGATCCGATGCTTGATTTTTTAAGTGTCGCGCTTTGATTTTTTAATTGTGGATAGGCCCTCTGGAGGTCTTGCATTAAAACCTGCTGTTTAGGAAATACAGATTGTTCATTATAAAAGGGCACATCAAGCCAAAGCGGGCCCGACTCCATTTTTTTGGTTTCAATCCTTAGAATAAATTCTTTCAGACTTTCTGTTGAAGGCATTTCTGCAAACAGAGCACTATATACCGGAATGGAATGCTGCGCCATTGCTTCCAAAACGGTGGGAAAAACTATCGACCCGCCCTCGGTTGACTGTTCTGCTATAGCATATGCGTTCGCTTTTAAGGAGAGGGCATGTAGTTTTTCAGGAAAGGGCACTAATTGTTTTAATAAAAGAGTGCCTGGTTGCGTATGACTTCCCCATCCCTGGCACGATTCAAAAACAGCCTCATTGGTGCAGCATAAAAGGACCCGGGCATTTTGGGTGTGTCTGGCGAGGAATGGTTCGTGCCGCCGACCAAATATTTTTTCAAATGAATAAAATGCCTGTTCAAGGAACTGACCAACATGAGACGAAAGATATGCCTGATGTGCAGCCGTTTCATAAGCTATCCCTTTAGTTGATTTTGTTGTACCGTAAAGGACGGGGACATCATTGTTAAAGGGACGAGGTATTCTCCTTCGGGTATTTCCGAAGAGTATTTTTTGCGCCGCAGTTGGAGAAGGAATACGCTCCTCGGGATCGCCCAGGTACGACAGTACGTTTTGGATATCCGGCAACAGGGCAGAGCGGAGATCTGCTTCTTGATCTTCAAAATGAAAAATCACTATACCGGGGATGAGGGCAAGCTCAGAGGCATAGTGCGAAATAAGGGTAAAGTCAATTAATTCCTGCGGATTCGATGCAAACAAAACAAAGGCACCTGTTCCGGCGAGTGAATTGGCGTAAGCCGGGCGGGTAACTGCAACAAGCGGTTGAAGGTTGCGGACGGCTTGCTTTAATGTAGTCAGATTTTCTGAAAAATGCTTTTCCTCTAACCAGGCGGTAGCACGTAATCCGGTGGCGGACATACCTGCCACAACGGCCAGGTTGCCCGAATCATCTATCGAGACAGATCGTCCAAGCACATTGCTATCTGACTGCGGTAAAGCCCCTTTCATCGTCAAACCATCGCTGATGGAGGCGGCCAGTTTTAACCAGATCTGTTGATATTTTTCAAGTTCCTTCATGGTATCCTTTACTGATAATAAGTATCTGCATCATGTTCATGAATATCCACCTTGCCAACGGGTAGTTTTGTTTTTTTATATTCGTCAAATTGTTTTTTCTCTTCCAGCCACACAATAGCACCCGTCGGACATCTGGATGTGGCAAGGGCAGATGTCAGGTCATTTAATGCATATTGGATGACAGGCAGATTATTTTTCATTTCAATGACACCGGGCATCGCATCAGCTGCACATCGGCCACATGCTGTGCATGCAACCGAACAACGGGTAAGGGCCTCATCCCCTTCCAATAGGGACTTGCATTGGACGATTAGTTTATGCTGAACAGGCATCAATACAAATAATCCTTTTGGGCAGATTTCTACACAGTCATTGCAGGCTACACATTTGTCAATGTCTACTATGGGCAATGCATTGGCGCTCATTTGAATGGCACCAAAATCACACGCTGTGGCACAGTCAGCCAGGCCAAGACAACCCCAGCTACAATCTTTGGAGCCTCCCGATACAAGTGCAGCGCCTCGGCAGGTATTTAAATTGCCGGTATATTCGACCCGATTGGGAGACTCTTTTGCTCCTCCCGCACAAAGGAGTCGTGCGACAATTTTTTCTCCGCCGCCTGCTTCCACTCCGAGAAATGCTGCGATTTTTGCTATTCCTTCCGATGAACTAACCGTGCATTTTCCCGGGCTGGATATTTTTTGCACCACCTCTTCAGCAAATGCCCGGCATCCCGGTACGCCGCAGGAACCGCAATTGGCCCCTGGTAGCATACTTTCTACCTGGTCGATCCTTGGATCTTCCCACACCTTTAATTTTTTATAGGCGATAGCGAGTATTGTAGCGAAGAGTAATCCCAGGCCGGTCAGAATAATCAGTGATATGGCGACTACCTCAAACATGATTAATTGAGCGCCTCCGCGCGCTTTATGAGTTCAGCCATTCCGGGTTCATCCGGTTGTTGAGGTAGTCCGGGATGAATGCATTTGGCCGGACATTTTTCAGCAACGGTAATCAGCTTTGCATAAGTGCCTCCCCGGGGATTGTGTACATACGCCTGTTTGTCCGCATTATATTTAAAAACGGCAGGCAATTGTTCGGTACAGTCATTGCAAGAGGTGCACCGAAAAGTTTCCACCCATGCTTCACTGGAAATTTCTGGTTCCTGCTCAGGAATTAGTTCGGGATCACTTACAGCTGATGGCGCGCTGGTTTCCGGATTTTCCGTGGATTTAATGACATTATTTTGAAAGACATTCGCAGGTATGGCTTGATCCATATCTAGTAAAAAATTTACCAGACGCTCCATTGCCTTTCCCGCTTCTTCTTTGCGAATGAGTTCGACTTCCGTATTTGCTTGCTCTTTAATTAGGGCTATATCTGTTTCTTTTTCCAATTGCCATTGTACACGTGCCTCTTCGATCGCTCGTTGCACATGATAACTGTTTACGCCACCCAATTCCTGAATAAATTCCCAATTGTCCAAACGTTCCTTACATCGACTTAGCCATGAAAGTGGAATGGCCGCTTGCTGCAATTTATTTTTTTCATCAACCACCCAAATGAAAGGAATTTTACCCATTACATGATCAGGTGCTTCCTTTAAATACAACGCAAGTGGCAAAAGGTCTTCGTTGCGGTAGGGAGGCGGAATAATTTCTAATACAGCCATGTGCATCGGATTAAGTGCAAAAAAATCCGCCATGGTCAAATAGTACTTTTCGATTTGTTTGCCGGAGGGGGTTTTTATTTCCTGAAAAAATACTTCAAAGGGCTGCTCGGGCAACGGATTTGAAGTGATATCAATCCTGCTGCCAAATCGCTCTCCGGCCGCCATATTATAAATCAGTCGTGGGAAATATCGGCTCTCCAATGCCGTATGCAACGCAAGATATTCATGGCCGTTTGGATTGGTTGCTGTATCGGGAAGCAGGATATTCCACAAGGTGGGGGAGGGCGCTACAAGGCCATCCGCAAATGCCTGATTGAGTAATTGCGGGGTATCGGTTGCACCCTGAAAAATATAGCAATTTCTGTGAGATAATGCTAATGCTGCCAGTTCCTGCCTCAATGTTGAATCCCCGGCAACATCATCCATGATCTCAAAATCCCGGAGACAATTTATAGCCAGGACTTTTACGGGTATGTTTTCCGTAAGTAATGTTAAAAAATCTTCAGACTCATGCATGAGCTGCGTGCTTTTTTCTGCCACAATTATGGCAGGAATGGACATCAGGTCTGACGGGCTAAGATTTAAAAAACTGAAGGTTTCGAAATACGGTGCATGCAATTCGTCTTGGTAAGCATTTTCAATTTCCAATGCTGCCAGTCTTAAAGCGGCTATGATACGCACAAATACCGGCATTTCGCTCTTGTAATAGGATCTGGCTATTTTACAAGGACTTTCGGTTGTTATTTTTAATTTCGCTTCGTCAATAAGTTTGTCCAGATTATAAGCAGCAGCAAATGCTTCAGAGATATAAATGCGGTTGCGATTTTTGGAAAAAAAGGATAGCGCGCCTTCCAAAGTATGCAGACAATCTTTGATACGGTTTAATCGCTCTGGTGGTAGTCCTGTACTAGCACTGGGTGGCATCATCCGGACTATTTTATCAAAGGAAATGAAATCCTGGGCAAATTCAAATTGATGTTTTACTTCATTTCCACCCGAATTATTTTCATTAATCTCTTCCTGTAATAAAAGTAGTTCTTTGAGTCCCGTTATGGCTTTGTTTAATTCCTTTATAAAACCCAGGTTGTGTTGGTGTTTAGCCTTTAGCTGCAGATTCAGGAGTTGAAAGGTCGTGTGCTGTGAGAATCCAATAACAACAGCTTTTATTTGGCTGAGTTCATGCTGGAATTTTTTACATTGCGCACGAAATGTTTCTCCTTCCTCGCCATGTACATCCAGATGTTGTAACAATTGCAACGCTTCTGTAATAAGCGTGCTGAATTCAGGATGATCATTTTCTGGCGAAAGGGCTTCCCGCAACATGATTTCAATGCGAAGCAGGTTTTCATATAATATTTTTGCCTCACTTTCACTGAACAGGCTACGAAAGACTTCATTTAAAACCTGGCGTAAAGGCTTAACCCCTTGTGTATGATCGTCAAACAGAATGGGGAAATCCGTGTCAGGATTTTCTCCACGTAAGAATGGTGCCAGGATGACAGGTGCTGCATTGATTTGAAGTGACGAATTCGTTTTGTTGCCGGTCACAAAATATGTACTTAATGATTTCCGGTATTGCCTGATTACAGCATCATCTGCAAGAGGCAATTCCTCGAGTGCAGGTATGCGGTCTTCTTTCCTGGGGGGAGCCAAAGAAACTTCCTCTATGAGGGACTCCTCATTTTCGGAACCGAAGGGATTCTCCGTGAAATAATCTTTGAAGGATATTTCTTTTTCCGGGTTCATTTGAATAGATTTCAGATCACATAATTATCTAACAACTCATTGATGGCCACAGCTTTTTCAGCCACAGACATGCCTATGTTGTGCGCTCCATAATCATCATAATTTGGATTGGAAGTATTCTGGTAAAATAAACCTACCGGAATGCCATCCTTGATATCCGCATATTCACGGGCCTTATTAATATTGGATGGATCATGCTCCATCGTATGTTTAAACGTTTTGGCTATTGCCGGATCCAACATTACACCTTTTTCGTGCGTAAGCAGTACTAGTGCATCAGGGTCTGAAGCTTGATCTGCATAGAGGTCCTTCATGAATATCGGGCAACGCTGAACGATGCGCACAAAGGCCAACCCTGGATGATCTACAGCCTTCCGTATAGTTGCATACAAATGTGCCGGATGCCAGTCTGTTGTTTGCGCAACAAAGGATACATTGGATATACCCAGTGTTGTCTGTAATGGATTTATCGGTGGCAGAACGGAGCCCTTTGGGTGCGTATTGGAAACCGTTCCCATTGCACTGGTGGGCGATGTTTGTTTTTTGGTGAGGCCGTAAATGGCATTATCAAAAAGTAGGACTACCATTTTCATATTATACCGGATGGCATGGACCCAATGACCGGCACCAATTGAACAACAATCACCATCACCGGTAACTACAAAGACGTTCAAGTCGGGTCTCCTGAACTTTACTCCTGACGCAACCGGGAATGCCCTTCCATGCAATCCGTGAAATCCATAAGTTCCCATGTAGTGTGGGAAACGGCTGCTGCATCCTATACCCGAAACAAATACGGTTTTTTCCGGCGGGTACTGTTTGTCCCTGCATACTTTTTGGACAGAGGATAAAATGGAATGACCTCCGCAACCAGGGCACCAGCGTGCTGTACTTTTTGCGTAATCATCTACTGCAAAATATGTATCGGGTAGCGGTATCGAACAGAGGTCTGTTTTTAATCCAAACATGATGTTAAATTTAAATGGTGCTAAGGACTTAGTTGATTGTTAATTCACGTTTAATCAAATTGAATACTTTTTCCGGACTCAATGGCTGGCCATAGACATTACTAAAGCAATCAATATCAATTAGTGTATGGGCACGCAGATACCATGCAAGTTGAGCATATCGCCGGTTTTCTTGTGTAATCATTGGATCTCCGGGGGCGTCACTGTAATTTATTTCTACGGTTATTACCTTCTTAAATTGTTTGAAAATTTCTTTAAGACCGGGTTCAATAGGTGACAAGAACCGCAGATGAACAGAACTTACGTTCATTCCCATGCTCTGAGCCTGTTCAACAGCTTCTTCAATGGCGCCGAGTGTTGATCCCCATCCAACAAGGAGCAAATCCCCTTGACTGGCACCATTAATAACAGGAGGTTTTAGCGATTTTTGGAATGCTGCTAATTTTCGGCTCCTGTTTACCGAACTGCGCTGGTTGATTTCGGGCTCATAGGCCACCTTACTGTTTTCATCATGTGCCAGTCCGGTAAGGGTGTACATACCGCCTTTTTGACCAGGTATTGGCCGTTTGCTTAGCCCTGTTTCTGCACTCCAGTCAAAGGCTCTGACACCTTCTTTCCATGGACTTTGGTCAATAGGAGATGAGAACCATTCCGGATTGATCTGGGGTCTTGGAAATGGTTGGACTCCGGTTGCCAGATTGGCATCTGTGAGCAGGACTACCGGCGTGCGGAAGGCTTCGGCCAGTTTGCGGGCCAGTATGACGAAATGAAAACATTCTTCTATCGTACTTGCTGCAAGGACTATTTTAGGCGCATCGCCGGTTTCTCCATACAGGACTGCCAGTAGATCACTTTGCTCCACTTTGGTAGGTAAGCCTGTGGAGGGTCCTCCACGCTGAACATTCACAATGACCAGGGGCACTTCTGCCATGACAGCCAATCCGATAAACTCCGTCTTCAAGGCCAAGCCGGGTCCGGAGGTAATGGTTATTGCTGTTTTCCCAGCATAGGAGGCACCAATCGCAAATCCTATAGCAGCAATTTCGTCTTCAGCCTGATGTACTATTCCACCAGCTCGTTCAAAATATTCTGCCAAATGATGGGATGCAGAAGTGGCCGGTGTAATCGGATACATCGAACATAGTTCAATTCCCGCAGCCATTGTGCCGAAACTAATAGCTTCATTGCCATTCATAACGACTTGTTCGGTGCTGACCGCCATGGCCGGAATTTCAAAATGAAACTCCAGATTTTCCATTGCCCATGTAAATCCTGCGCGAAGCAAACCAAGGTTGCTATCAATAACACGTTCTGATTTTTTTCTAAAAATCCGGCGTACCTGGTCCTCTGACTTTTCCATACTCCTGCTGAATATGTAGCTCAGCATCCCCAGCACCCACATGTTTTTACCCTTTTGGGCATCCATGACCAATTTAAGACATTCCGTTTCCATAGGTATTTCGCGAACATCGAATCCTTTGGATTTAAACTCCTCAATGGCTTGGGCATATTGGTCCCGGATGGACGCTATTTCATGGTCGGCCCATTTATTTTCGATGAGCAACACGGTTCCCGGTTTATAAGCATCTTGTGTAAGGCGTCCGTACAGCACCTGTTCATTTAAGGCTACCACCAAATCCGCATGATTGCCCATGTTGGTTACTTTTCTGGAACCGATCCTAACACGAATTCCCGAGGCTCCTTCTCTTGATCGGGCAGGAGGTTGGATTTCCGCCGGAATGATCTCAACTGTCCATACACCATTTCCCATTTTCGCAGAAATAGCCCCAAGGCTTTGACCACATTTTTGCGCCCCTTCACCAGAGTCACTGACTATTTCAATAATAGCCTGATTTATAATTTTTGGATTATCCTTTGAAACGCCACCTTTGGTATCCGGAATTGCCGTAGTTAGATTTCCCATAATTACTTTCTGTATATAATAAGCATTAAAAATTCCATATTGAACGAAAGCAAAATCTGCTGCCTTAAGCCAGGGACTGGTAAGCTCAAACTAGAACCGCCCGGCTGGAAAAACGCATATATCTTAATCAGAGATATACACCTTTCTTGTTGCTCTTTGACAGCATAGTGGCAAAAGTCGACCCATTACTTGTTTAAAAATATGAGTTCCATCATGCAGGACGATGATTTGTATCATTCCCTTTTAGGGCGTAAAAACCGGCATGCTGTATCTCCTTTTAGTTTGAAGCGGATCGGTTCAGATCTATATCTTATAGTTTGCATCCCTTAGCTTAAGGGTAAGCCAAATGCTGATATTTTCCATGTCATTTCTGCTTTAGGCATTTTGTCCATTAGTATATTAAATAGGAGAATAAAAAGTTTCATCTTAAATAATATTAAGGAGCAAACAGGCGCAAAGGATAATAAAAAATAATTCTATGAAATTTATTGCTTCTTTCATTAGATCATGCGGCTATTCATTATGACGCTTAAGTGATTTTAGCAAACTGCTCTTATGGGAGGGAGCATTTTCTAAAGAATATATTTATTTGGGCCACTTCATTTTTTCTTCACATATTTAGCAGGTGTTTATATTCCATTTTGAATAAGGAGGAAATGAGATTCTGGTAATCGGAACCTTATTTATTCCTTAAGTCAGTTATGGTTTTGGCAGTAAAAAAGCCAGTGAATGACCTTTGTCATCCCCTGGCTTACCCCAAAACCATATGCGTTTGTCTATTTACCTGTAGTGGAGTTTAGGTCTCCGGCTTTTTCCAAGGCTGGTAAAATGGTTGTATTGCTGATAAAAAAAATCAGATGTCAGATCCATTTGCAACGTCGGAGAAATCGTTGTTAACTGGAGTTTAGTCAGCAGTTGACGTGACCTGATTGTAGAAATACGGTCAGCAAGCATCTGTCGCGAATGGACATGCTGAATGCTGACAAATGGATGATGCCGGACGAGAAAAAGGGAAAAAGGGACAGGGGCGAAGCCCACACTGAGAAGGCGGGAAAGGACGTCCTTCGTTTCGGAACTGGTTCGGCACAGCTCATGGGGATCATAATTTGTAGCCGAGGATGCAGGTTCGGGGAAGTGAACGCCCTTTTGGATAAAACAGGCTCCACACCCTGTCCTTGTTCCGTTACTGCAGTGTGCAGGCGGAACTATAAAGGGGAAATAGGCTGCAGTGGGATGGGCAGGAAAAAATAAAGATGTACCAATGGATGCCGCTGACGTGCGTATCGGTTCATTGGTCCTGAGGTGCTGGAATGTGGACGCCCAGGTTGAAAAATAGGCCCAGCAAAATACAAAGAGCGGCATAGTACATATCGCATACCATGCCCCTGCCGGGCACGCCGACACAGACTTGTTCATGGGAAAAAAATTACAATGATGTCACCGCTTAAGACAGGCGTCGAAAGAAATCACAGCATTAAAAAAAGAATGGTTTCACCTTATATCCTATGGAATAGGATAATGAACCGGCAGGGACAAAAGCCGGTTTTTGGGTTACGGCGATAGGGGTAGTGGTTTTCTCATTTCGTTCAGTTCTTGGGTTATAAATTCGGTGTTCGTTGGTGATGACAAAATTATAGGCATTAATTTTATCATGCATACCCTATACAATGTAAATATTGAATGGATAATTTACGTATAATATAAATGTAGATTTAAGCACTTGCAAAGATCAGATAAACAGAAGTCTATGTATCTGATTATTTAGTCTGAGCTTGGTTTATTCGGTGATTCGTCAGTCAGAAAACGAAGAATTATATGTAAAATGCCTATATATAGGTAGATTTACACTATGTGTTAACCCCGTCTGCAAGGGTCGTTTTAATACAATTAGCTTTTTCACATTTTGCAGTATCAACCATTTGGGGTAACATGCCTTTTCACTTATTTGAGCTCACCAGCCCAACTTTTTTGATCCTTGCTCCATATGAATAGCGATCTGAGAACATGATTTGTCTATGATTGACTGATCAGAGGATATGGCGCGTTCGAACTAGTTTTCAAGCCCGAAATTTTTTGATGTATCCTGTGACCCTCGTCACTGACTGGCGGACTGCCAAGTGATTACCTTTGCATCTTCATCAACTATATCTCTAAACTATGAATTTACAACTTTTAATCCAGGAACAGTCGCCCCTCCTCGTGGACGTCCGTGAACCTTTTGAATTTGCATCTGGCCATGTGCAGGGTGCTGAAAATATCCCACTGGGCACGATTCCTGCCCACATTGATCGCTTTCGAAACTTAAACAAGCCGATCGTGTTTTATTGCAGATCGGGAATGCGCAGTGGCCAGGCCGTTGCATTTTTAAATGGGCTGGGTGTTCGCGACATATATAATGGAGGAGCGCTGGAGGAAATGATCACCCTCACGAAGGTTCACGCCTGAATTAATCCTTAAATCTTACATTATGTTTTTAGCCTTTTTGAAAAAATTATTCGGCGGTAATTCCGAACAAGTGATGGAACTGCTGGAAAAAAAAGCGATTGTATTGGACGTGCGCACACTATCAGAGTATAACAGCGGACATGTAGCAGGGTCTGTGCATGTTCCTTTGGATCGAATCGAATCGGAATTAAATAAACTTAAAAAATATGGAAAACCAATAGTGACTTGTTGTGCTACAGGCAGACGATCTGGTATTGCTGCTGATATGCTCAATCGCAAAGGGATCGAAGCGATAAATGGCGGGTCATGGTCTTCCGTAAAAAGCCAGCTTGCAAATGTCAGAAGCAAGCAAGTTGGAACCTTTTAAAATACTAAATAAGTATAAAATGGAAGACACAACAAAAACCTTCAGCATGCCTCGAATTGGGGATCAAGCGCCTGATTTTGTAGCCCCCACCACGACTGGTGAATTAAAATTCAGTGAATACAACAAAGATTCCTGGGTTATCCTCTTTTCGCACCCCGCTGATTTTACCCCCGTATGTACAACGGAATTATCTGCATTTGCAGTGGATAAAAATTGGTTTGATGCGCATGGGACAAAATTGATTGGTTTGAGCATTGATTCCATCCATTCACACCTGGCCTGGGTAAATAATGTCCATGAAAAGACCGGGGTGTATATGGAATTTCCTATCATCGCGGATCTGGACATGCATGTAGCTAGTCTTTACGGCATGTTACATCCCGGAGCAAGCAGTACGGCAGCGGTTCGGGCCGTGTTTTTTATTGACCCCAAAGGTATCATCCGCCTGATCATGTACTACCCATTGAATATTGGACGGAATATGGCCGAAATTCAGCGTGTGCTCGTGGCTTTACAAACCGCTGATAAAAATAGCTGTGCGATGCCGGTCAACTGGGTAGAAGGTGATAAAGTCATTGTCCCACCCCCAAAGACCCTGAATGAAATGAGCGATCGTATTGCCAACAAGGATTACGAGAAGGTGGATTTTTATCTTGCAAAAAGATCCCTTTAAATAAATCGTGGTCTATATGCGCATGATGGGTTTATAGACCGATTCGCCACTGCGATTTAGCGTACATATCGTGTGGATGAATTGTGCTACCCAATAAATTTTTATACCGGAGAGGATTAGCTAAGCTATTCTCTCCGGTTTTTCTTTCTTACAGAAATGGTACTAATGTATAAAATTCAAGTCTTTTTTGGATCCTTACTCCTTGTAGCGACCTTATTGATCTCCTGTTCTGAGTCCTCCGTATCATCGGGAATAAGCAGAAGTTTTGATGCTGAACCCTGGTTAGAAAAGGGCAAATCTATTCAATCAGAATCGTTCGCTGCGCTTAGTGGCCAACTGATGACGGTCATGCAAAACGGTGGCGTAAAAGAAGCAATCAAATATTGCAACCTGGCAGCTTATCCCTTGACAGACAGTTTATCAGCTCTTCACCATGTCCACATTCGGAGGGCCACATTGAAACCAAGGAACCCCGATAATAGGGCGTCAGAAACGGAATCATCTATCTTGCAGGATTATAGTAAACGCAATGATCCGAATGATCCACTACGACCAGTGGCGATGGACAACCAACAAACTATTGAATACTTTGCACCAATCCTTGTTCAGGCCCAATGCCTTTCATGCCATGGTATTCCAGGAAAGGACATCCGGATGGAGGACCTTCAGCTAATTAAACATTTCTACCCAAAGGATAAGGCTACCGGATATCAAATTGGAGACTTGCGTGGGATCTGGCATATTACATTTAAGAAATAGACCATTCTCCGCTTGTTTTGTGTTTCGTCTCTGGTAAATTTTAGTCTTAAATAAAGCATCTGGCGGCTAAAAATTTTTGGGTAGGCCGGCAGCACAATGGGCAACATTCGTTTTAAGCTCCAGAAGTTTGGCCATCTTTGCAACACAGACCCTCGTGGGTGCGTTAAAATGATCCCTATCAAATCTAACTATATGCGAATTCATTGGCTTGCTGTATTGTCCTTTGCCGTCCTATTTCTGGGCCTGGCTCTGGTAGGGTCCTCGTTCCTGACCTCGGAATTTCCAAGTGGAACTGATCCCGTTTCAAAACTATTATTGCCGCAAAAAATCCTGTCGATCCCTATGGATGGACCCTTTTCTTTTGGTGGTGAAGACTTACGCACCGACCAATTTGACATTAAGGAGCGGCTGGAACGCGAGTTATTGGTGAATGCTTATTTGCACGCCAATACCCTGATCAGCATCAAACGATCCAAGCGTTATTTTCCGGTCATAGAGAAAATTTTAAAGGAAGAAGGGTTGCCGGAAGATCTAAAATATCTTGCCGTTGCCGAAAGCGCGCTTGCCAATGGCACCTCGTCTGCAGGTGCAAAAGGGATATGGCAATTTATGGAGCCCACAGGAAAGGCGTTTGATCTCGAAATCAATGGAGAAATAGATGAACGCCTGCATTTGGAAAAGGCAACACGTGCTGCGTGCCAGTATCTTCGGTCTTACAGAGAAAAATTTGGTTCCTGGCATCTCGCCGCATCTGCTTATAATATGGGTGGCCCGAGTCTGGAAAGGGATCTTAGAGTCCAACGGGCAAAATCATACGAAGAGCTCAATCTGAACAGTGAAACGTCAAGGTATCTTTTCCGGATCGTTGCATTAAAAACGTTGATGGAGAATCCGTCCGCTTTTGGATATGATTTGACGGAGGATGATTATTATCCCGAATTAAGTAATTATAAAGAAGTAAAGGTAAGTGGCCCAGTTCCCAATTGGGGTGATTTTGCTGTCCAAAACGGTACCAATTATCGGCAGTTGAAAATTTATAACCCGTGGCTCGTTGCTTCAAAATTGACCAATAAAGCCGGTAAAACCTATGTTGTTCGAATTCCAGTAAAGGAATAATTTTAAGTTGGATTCCGAAAACAAAAAAGCCTTTCATCGTGAGATGAAAGGCTTTTTTGTAACATCATTTTTGGCAATTACATAAAGGCAATTCCAATGTTCATGACGGTGAAATCATATGGAGAATCTTCTTTAAACAGATTGTTGAGATAATAATTGGCATACAACCGAACACGCTTGGCACCAATTTGCGCAGTTACACCATAGAGTAAATCGTTGAGTCCAAAATCAGCGCGCAATTTAGTATCGTACCGATTGCCATTTACTTTGCCATCAACTTCACTGCTACTGCCGATGCGATAAGCCAAAAATCCGCCTGCAGCAACACTGAATTTGCTTTTGTATTCAAATAACAATGGGATTGAGAGCGTGTGAATATTTAACTCCGTATTTTTAACGTCTACTATTTCGCTGTAGACGGGCTGATCATCTGCATCGAGTTCCAGACGACCTTCTTTAGTTTCAATATTAATATAGCGCCAAAGCAAACCATAAAACAAATTAAATTTACTTTCCTGACCACCAAGGCGTGTATGCCACATCACGCCAAGGTCATTACTCCAGGAGCTAAATGGTTTGAACTCGGGATAATAAACACCATTTTCTTCAACATTGGAAGTGACGAACGTCGGCCCGAATCCCCAATAAGCGGTGATGCCCGTACGGCTGGTACTCTTTTTCATTTTAAACATTTCCGGATTGAAATCTAAATTGATTTCATTCTCCGGCTCTTGTGCCTGTCCAACAAAAGGCGTGGTGAGCATGAAAGAGCCGACCAGGACCAGTAACAATAATGTTTTGATTTTCATAAGGGTAATTTTGTGGTAAATATAGGAAAAGACCTTGGTTTCATACCTTATTAGTCCAAGCCTTCCGTCAGGAATGCCTGAAGAGATTTTTGCCATTCCGATGCATTCAGATCCCAGGCTATGCCATTGACAACAAGGTATTTTTGCACACCATGGATATCTGCAAGATAAAAGATGGGATTGGCATCTGGCAGTATCGGTTCGGAGGCATCATCATCGGGATGTCGAATGGCTATAGGGATAGGCAAATACTTCATTCGGACAGGTGTATTGCTCATTCGAAAAACGGCGTATCCCTGCTGGATCAACTGGACAACAGGTGTTTCACGCAACGCATCCATATCTGTCAATACATGGGAATACGATTTAGCAGGGATCACTTTCAGGCCTTTGCCATCAATGACATGATGGGCACTATGTGGGTTGAGGTCTCCCAAATCAGCTATTGTGGATTTGGTGTACCAGTTTTTACCACTACCATACTCCCCCGCTTTGAAAGCGATATCCATTACATAGGTGTTCCCCCGATCTTCGAGTGTTGCCTCACGTATCAAGAGTTCGAACAAGCGATTTTGATTAAAAGGTAGCCGGTTGTAATCAGCCAGTGGTATTTTTTGATAGGTCGATGTGCTTATGGCCTCAATCGATGCGACAAGGGTGGCAAAATAGAGTCTGCGCAGTGTCTGTTTTTCATTATCCCCCGTTAGCCAGCCTGCTTCGATCAGAACTGTACGTGTACCTCTGGCGGTAAAATTGTCGCCAAAGGCCCTGTTTTCAAACGCATCACTATAGCGAGAGATTTGTCCCGGGATGATTTTTTCAAGTTTAGTGCCCAGCAAACCAATAAGTTTCATGGCATCCTGACGATGTGGTGGGTTGCTTCGATTTAAATCCGGAGGTGGGGCAAGAAAGGCTACTGCGGCAGTTAGATTCGTATAACCTGCGCTGTAATAGCGGTGTTGATCGTGCAAGTTAAAGCCCCAATCCGCATCCAGGCTATCCCGCCAGTGGTTGAGGATACGAGATTCCGGTGAGGTAAGTCTGAGTGCATCCCTGTTTAGATCGATACCCAGCGCATTGCGCCGCTGATAGGCTACCGCACCATCCGGATTAAGAAGTGGGAGGAAATACAGGCTTACTTTTTCTGACCAGTTTTTAGCCTCAGGCAGGGACGAATTATCTTTAAGTGTTTTCCAAAGATCCAGCAAAGCCATCGTAGCAGTGGGCTCATCACCGTGCATCTGGCTCCATAATAAGATTTTTACAGGTCCTTTTCCCCATCGCACAGCGTGAATATCCCGCCCTTGTACTGATTTTCCTGCCAGCCCTACTTCAAATCCAGGCACATTTTTGAGTGCTTCGATCGCTTTAATGATATCCGCGTATGCAAATCGCCTTTCATCCAGACCCGGATAGCGAATCTCAGGATGTTTGGCATACATGCGACCTAGTAAATCGGGATCAACCGGTGGTGTTTCCGGGCACCTTGTGGTGAGCAGGAGAAACAAAGAAAAAAGAAAGGGCAAGGATATTAGCGTATTCACGGGGTAAATATATAACCTGTGGAGCAGAGCAGCAATAAAAAAGGCCCCCATATAGGGAGCCTTGTCATTGTCGAAGCACAAAGACGTTTAATCTTCTTTCGCTACCGGTGTTGCCGGAGCAGGCTGGTTATTCGCCTTCGGACGGGAATTCCCAAAAGAACCCCTCCAGATTTTACCGCGCTTAGTGCGCTTATCACCTCTGCCCATGTTTGTTTATTTAGTAACGCTGCAAAGATAGTCCTTTTTTATTGATAAAGGAAAATTTTGAAGGGAGGGGAGGAGGGGAGGAGATGAGGAGGGGAGGAGGGGGAGTGAGGAGGAGAATTTGTGAATCCGGATTAAAACCCTCAAAACCTCCATTCTCAAAACCTACTCCCTCAAAACCTCCCGGCACGTCGTATCTTCGCCCCATGTCAGATTTTTTGAACACGCTGAATACCGTTCAACATGATGCGGTAACGACAACAGATGGACCAGTTTTGGTTATTGCCGGGCCAGGTTCGGGCAAAACCCGCGTGTTAACTTATCGCATTGCACACTTGCTGGATAAAGGCATTGATCCCTCAGCTATACTTGCCCTTACCTTTACAAACAAGGCTGCCAGGGAGATGAAGGAACGGATAGCCAAAGTGGCGGGATCAAAAGCCTCCCGTGTATGGGCGGGTACATTCCACTCCCTTTTTTCACGGATCCTTCGATTTGAAGCGGAGCACATCGGCTACCCCAAGGATTTTACCATCTATGATACGGAGGATAGTAAAAGTCTGGTGGGTGCGATCATCCGGGAGTGGAATCTGGATAAAGAAGCGTACCAGGCAAACGCCATTCGGAACCGAATTTCTTCGGCAAAAAGCAATCTGATTACGCCGCGTATGTACGAACAGGATGCCGAGAGTTTGAATCGCGACCAGGCCAATAGGATTCCCTTTTTCTATAAAATATATGCGGAATATTATTCCCGTTGCCGCAAAGCGGGTGCGCTTGATTTTGATGATTTATTGTTGCAGTTTTATCGGCTCCTTCAGGAAAGACCAGACATAGCAGAGAAGTATCAAAAGCGATTCCAATATGTGCTGGTCGACGAGTTTCAGGATACCAATTATTTGCAATATGGCATCCTCAAAAAGTTGACATTGTATAATGGCAGTCCACGAAATATTTGTGCGGTAGGAGATGATGCACAGAGTATTTATGCATTTAGAGGCGCGACGATCGATAATATTTTGAATTTTGAACAGGATTTTATTGGCCTGAAAACATTTAAGCTTGAGCAGAATTATCGTTCCTCCAAACATATTGTCGATGCCGCCAATAAAGTCATCGGATATAATAAACGTCAAATCAAAAAAACGATCTGGACCGATCAGGATGGCGGCCAAAAAATAAAAGTTATCCGCGCCGTAAATGATACGGAAGAAGGTCGCAGGGTACTTGATCAGATTATGGAGCTCAAAAACAGAGACCATTTATCCAATCAGGAAATCGCTATTTTATATCGTACCAATGCCCAGTCGCGTATTTTTGAAGAACATCTGCGCCGGCATAATATTTCCTATAAAATTTTTGGCGGACAATCCTTTTATCAGCGAAAGGAAGTAAAAGATCTCATCGCCTACTTGCGGACTGTTGTTAATGCGAAGGATGAGGAAGCTCTAAAACGGGTCATTAATTTCCCCAAACGCGGCATCGGCGACAGCACGATGGAAGGATTAGCAAAAGTAGCTGCGGACCAACAAATTACCTTATGGGATGCCCTGGTCCAGGTAGGCCCGACCACAAGATCATCCAAGCCGATTGTCCGGTTTATTGAAATGATTGCCGGCTTCAGAGAAAAACTGCTGACACTCAATGCCTACGATCTGGCCATGTGGGTCGCCAAAGCTTCTGGTTTATATGATGAATATGCTTCTGATACCAGTGTAGAGGGTATAGGTCGCAAGGAAAATTTACAGGCACTGCTGGATGGTATCCAGGAGTTTTCCGAAAGTGATGAGGAGATTTACACGGGCGAAGTGCGAGACAAATCGCTCTCATCATACCTTCAAAATATTGCCTTGCTCACGGATGCGGATGATGAAAAAGGTGGAACAGATTATGTTTCCCTGATGTCGGTGCATGCGGCCAAGGGATTGGAATTTGAAGCGATTTTCCTGGTGGGATTGGAGGAGCAATTATTTCCATCTTTCATGTCGATGAATAATCCGGATGATATCGATGAGGAACGGCGGTTGTTTTATGTAGCCATTACCCGCGCCAAAGCCCATTTATGGTTGACCTATGCGCTGAGCCGGTACCGTTATGGGCAGATGCGGCATAATGAAGTAAGCCGCTTCCTGGAAGAAATAGAAATTGAAAATCTGGAAGAAACCGGGATCGCACAGGACGCCCTCATTCCAACTGCACAACGGGCACGCGTGGTCGGAGGACCCAAACCGGCAGTCACTTCTGCGCCCAGTGCGCTGCGTATCGATCCGGCGACGTTCCGACCCAGCCTGCCCAATGCCATCCAGGCCGGCATGCACGTCCTTCACCTTAAATTTGGAAAGGGTGAAGTGCGGGCCGTAGATGGCAGCACCGATAATCGGGTAGCCACTATTTATTTTCCCGAGATCGATAGCCCTGAGCGGCGCATCATGCTTAAATTTGCAAAGCTTCAGATTGTGGAATAATTACGTAACCATTAACTGCAAATATTATGCAAAATAACGTCTCAAAAAATGCCTCATCCGGAGCCGTCTACGGACTTGGATTCATTGGTGCCGCAATTTATTTTATTGCCGGATCGACATCGTTTATGGGGGGCGTATTGGGATTTATTAAGGCCCTCGTTTGGCCTGCATTTTTAGTGTATTACGCATTTAAGGCATTGGGGGCGTGATGCGGGTTGCGTGGTGCGGGTTGCGCGATGCAAGTTGCGGGTTACGCGATGCTGATTTGGAATTGGCCCCTTACCTCTTACCCTTCACCCCTTACCAATTACGAGATGCGGGTTGCGAGGCTTGCGGGTTGCGGGTTGCGAGAATTTTTGGCCGCTGACCGCTTACCCTTTACCCCTTACCAATTACGAGATGCGGGTTGCGGGTTGCGTGAATTTTTGGCCCCTGACTGCTTACCCTTTACCCCTTACCGATTACGAGATGCGGGTTGGGGGATTGGCGAGTCCCTATACACGTTTGGTTTTTCGTCCTCGGTCCTCCGTCCTCGGTCCTCGGTCCTCCGTCCTCATGCATCGGTCTTCTATTCAGTTGTCTCAAACAAAGAACCTGGAACAAAGAACTAAGTACGCCATTCGCCACAACTCAATAACACAACAACTCCTAACTTCCTCAAACCCTCAAAACCTCCATACTCAAAACCTCCTTAAACCCTCAAACCCTCCCTACTCAAACCCTCAAAACCTCCTCAGTTTCCTATTTTCATAAACACATTCGTCACCAATTGATTTCCTCTCATTAATTGGATATAATAGATTCCTGCCGGGATTAATTGAACGTCTAAAGAAGAGTTAATTAATATCCCTGTCAATAGCACTTTGCCCAAGGGATCAATGATTCGATAAGTTGTCCCCTCCGATGCATTCTCCAAAAATAATTTATCCGTCACCGGATTGGGATACATTTTAATGACCGATGTACCATTATTAAAATCGTTATTCGTTGCCGTCAAACAATCCGACGACTGGTCCATATGGGATGCAAAAAATGTAGCCATGGATGTTGTTCGCAGCGTATAATTATCCAGGCTGTGTCCTGTAAGTGCCGGATTTAATACCTGCTCAAGGCAGGATGCATTGTTCGTCGATTGATCATACTGGAAATCAGGAATTGGTTTGCCCGCAGCATCCAAACTGTCCAGCAATGCCACAACGGTCACGGAACCAGAGGAATGGGGTCTGCCATAAATAGCCTGACAACCACCCAGGCTTGATGCACAGGCGGAGATGCCGGCGAGTATACGTTGGTAATTTATTGGGACGATCAAATCCGCTGGCTGATGATAGAGATACAGCGCCGGAATTTCTGCATAATGATTCATTGAAAATAAGTCTGTGAATAATCCACCATAAATATCCCCGCAGGCTTTAATGGAATACGGTGCTGCATCCAGGTGCAAGCTGCCATGAATAGCACCCAGGTCCGGGCGAGACAGGTCCATGCTGTCAATAGCCACTGCAAAACCAGGATTGACGATACAGGGCGTTTCATACAAATTATTGGGTTTGGGGACATCAGAAATCGTTTGACAAGAGCCGGGCTTCTCTGCACCATCATCGAGATAAACAACGCCCAGTGCGGTAAATGCACCGGCACTTTCACCAATTACATACACATTCCGCCGATCAATGGATAAATTGCCGGACTGACTAACCAGATAGCGCAAGGCTCCTTTGCCATCCTGTACGGCGCGGTACCAGGCACGGGTCCATTCCAGTGAATCTGTCACATTCAGACAATTCCAGGGATTGCCCGGTAGCACGGATATATTGCAATTGATGAATTTCTCCGTCTGGAACATCCCCAGCCTATAGTTGATGGAGGCAGCCACATACCCTCTGGCCGCAAAATCATTTAACAACTGTGCAGGATAACCTTCGCCTTTATCGCCACCCAGCCATGCGCCGCCATGAATGATCATCACCAGTGGACGACCGCAGGTCGGTGGCGTATCATTCACTGGCTGGGCTAAATCAAGGTAGAGGGTACGCATCGTGCCGGCAAAATCCAGGGCCTCACCATAAGGGAGGTCCTTGCTGATGTCTACCTGATATTGTTTTGTCACCCAGTCGGTCTGGCTGTATAGCTCCCCAGTGCATAACCAAACCAGCAGGATTAAAGCTTGTATTTTATTCATAATGGGAAGAAGCATTATTTCCCAAGATACGTCTTTACTAACCAAGTGGATATGAAGATGCTGGACATCCCACGGGAAATTCTTAATATGATTGGATAGTTAGGATTCTATTTATCGCAACGTTCAGTGGTCTTTACATTTAGCTAACAAAAACTTAACGGCTTTTTGCACTCGTGTTAAGTGGAATTCACCGCCTCTTCATTTTGGGGTAACATGACAATCTGACTTTTGCCACCGAACAAAACTCACGATTGTTATGAAACAAAAACTTCTACTTCTTACCCTATTATTGGGTGGTATGTTAACGGTCAATGCCCAAAACGAACTATTTGACCAGGAGATTCAAATTCCAGCAGGATACCAACCTGCAACTGTATTGTTACCTCCATCTCCACTGACCATGCAAGTGCTCTTTGTTGGCGGACATGACCTGGTTCAAACAACACCAACTTATGGCAACGAAGCTGGTATTGCTATTGCTAAGGAATGGCACGATTTCATTGGCTTTACGCCTGATAATACCGGTCAACACCTAGGCTGGGTTTCTGTAAATCATGAAATGATTTATCAGGATAATCGCATCGGTGATGGTGGCGGAATGACCGTTTTTGCCGTAGACCGTGACCCGGTCACCGGTGAATTAGTGGTGGCAAATCAGGATCTGACTGATGGCCGCAGCGGCAAATTTTTCAACGTAGATTTTGCGAATACAGTTGGTGAAACAGGTATGAATTGTGGCGGTATTTCGTCAATCGTTGACGGTCGTATCTGGACGGCAGAAGAATGGTTCCGCACCAACAATGCATCCATCAACTCTGGTGGCTATTCTGCACCCACATCCAGTGGTTCATTTCCTAAATCACCTGGCGCTGTGGCCAATCAGGGTGTACGGGATACTGCTGATTATACCATCTCCAGTGATATTGCCGGATTTGATGGTCTAACGGTTAAAAAATACGAAAACTTCAACTGGATGGTGGAAATTGATCCACGCGAAGCCAAAGCGATCCGCAAACAATACAACTGGGGTCGCCAGGGTTTTGAGGGTGGAACCATAGCAGCAGACAACAAAACCGTTTATCTTGGTGTAGATGGAACACCTGCACCTTGGGTAAAATTTGTGGCCGATGCACCAGGCGATTTTACAAAAGGTAAAATCTACGTTTACAAACATGATGCGTCCGGTAATAAGTGGATTGAAATTGACAACACGGACCCAACCCGTATGTTGAACTTTACACAGGAAGCACTTGCCAAAGGTGCATCGATTTACAACCGTCTTGAATGGGTGGCTATTGACCCTGCTTCAGGATTGATCTACATGACAGAAACGGGGAATGATAATCCGGTGAACGGATTTACGGGCGGTGTAAATGCCGGCGGTGTTATGGCTCCACATCATACCCAACGTGCATTGCTAAAAGGTCTTACCGGTGCAACCGATGCAGCTTATCGCGATTATTACGGCCGTGTGCTGAAGTATGATCCTACAACAGAAGAGGTAAGCGTTCTTCTTGAAGGAGGACCCGAATTAAGTGTTAGCCCGGATGAAGCTAACTATCCAAGTACCCATTTTACCAATCCTGACGGATTAAATGTGATTACCATTGATGGCCAAAGTTTTCTCATCATCGATGAAGATATTAATGGTTCTTCTTTTGGACGCTTGCCGGCCGGTGTGACAAGCGCTATTTGCGAATCATTTCTATTGAATCTGGCAAAAACCAATCCGACCATCGATGACCTGATTCGACTTACAGCAACCCCACGTGGTGCTGAAGTTACAGGTGCAGTGATGACACCTGATGGCAAATCGCTTTTATTGAACTGCCAACACCCAAATTCTAATTTGGCTTTTCCATTCAACCATTCGTTGACGTTTGCAATACATGGTTTCGACCAGCTCACAGTGACAGGATTGCAGGATCCGGAGTTCGATCAGAACAGTGGTTTCCAAATTTACCCGAATCCAACGACTCGCCGCGTGCACATGAATAAAGTAACGGATGCAGCACTTTATAATGAAAGTGGACAGCGTGTGCGTGTATTCCGCAATACGGACCAGTTTGATGTATTTGGCATCAATCCTGGAACTTATTTTGTGCAATCTGCTGAAGGTGAAATCACCAAGCTTATTATTCAGTAAGGACGTTTTCATTTCTTTCATAGTTATTATTATCGGGCGGCAGTCTCCACAGGAGGCTGCCGCATCGGTTTTTCCGAATTAAATGCTGTACAATGCGCATCTTTTTCTTTTTTATACTGAGTTTTTTGGGCTTAATACTAGGCACCTCTTTTTTTTCATCGGACGCTGGCTCACCCAACCATGATGTGTTAAGTGCCGTTGAAAATGAATTCCATACTGACTTAAAATCCTGGGAACGTTCAGTGGAGCTATATTTAACTACCGTTAGGAAATGGAGCGCAGGTACAGCTACGATCGAACAAACCAGATCGGAACACGCTAGAACAAGATTGGCCTTCAAAAAGGTTGAATTATTAGCGGAATATTTTGATCCTCACGCCGTCAAAAGGTATATCAATGGAGCACCGCTCCCTGGTGTCGACCGTAAAATTCCGGGAATAGTCATCCTCGAACCGGAAGGTTTACAAATGCTGGATGAGTTGTTATTTGATGAGTTACCAAAAGACCACAAAGAAGAAATTCTACAACTCGCCGAAAGCTTGTATAAAAATGTACAAGACCTGGTACGCTATCAATCAGGGATCGATATTCAACATCGGCATGTGATGGAAGCTAGTCGATTAGCTGTTATTAGAATTTTTACGCTTGGACTTACAGGGTTTGATACACCCGGATCGGGCGCGGCTATAATTGAGGCACAACAAAGTACCCAGGTCCTCTTTAAAACGATGTTCCATTATGAACAAATGCTGAAGGAGAAAGCACCGGATTTGTTAACACGCCTAATAGCTTTGGAGCAGCAAAATGATCGCAAACTGAAAGGCGAAATATCGTTTAATGATTTTGATCGATTGGATTATCTGACAGCAGTGATTAATCCATTATTGGCACTAATTACTGAAACTCAAACGCGTTTAAATATTGAATTTATTGAAGAGACCGTGTATGTGCCCGGTCCATTAAATCAACGTGCAACAAATCTGTTTTCTCCGGATATCCTGGACAAAACGTATTATAATAAAATGACCAATCAGGGGAATACGGCGGCTATGGAAAAACTGGGTAAAGTCCTGTTTTATGATCCCTTGCTGTCCACTTCGAATTCAATGTCCTGTGCGTCTTGTCACCATCCCGATAAGGCATTTACAGATGGCCGGGCAAAGAGTCTTGCACTCAGTGGAAAAAAAGAAACCTTGCGCAATGCCCCTACATTAGTTCACAGCGTATATGCAACGCATTATTTTTTAGATATGCGTGAAAATTTTCTCAACAGGCAAATGAAACATGTTGTATTGGATGAAAATGAATTTGCAACGGATTTTTTTATAATTGAATCCAAATTAAATCAAAGTGAGGAGTATACTAAAATGTTCCAAAATGCATTTGGCAAAGCAACGCAACAATTGATTAGCGAAGAAACCATATCACTGGCTTTATCTGCTTATGTTTCTTCATTGACGGGCTGGAATAGTGCCTTTGATAAATATGTGCGTCATGAAGAAAAAATAATTGATCCTGCCGTAAAAAGAGGATTTAATCTATTTATGGGAAAAGCGGCTTGTGGTACATGCCATTTTGCACCTTTATTCAACGGTACGGTGCCCCCTTTGTATACTGAAACGGAATCCGAAGTGCTGGGCGTTCCGGAAAATAAAGATACATTAAACCCCAGGTTGGATCAGGATTTGGGCCGATTAGTCAATAGTTTGCCCCACGATGTGGCGCATTTTTATGAGCGTTCCTTTAAAACTGTATCAATTAGAAATATTGCGCTCACGGCGCCCTATATGCATAATGGTGTGTATACCACGCTGGAGGAAGTAATGGATTTTTATAATAAAGGCGGCGGTGTTGGACTTGGTTTAGATGTGCCGCACCAAACACTTCCGGATGCCACATTGGAATTAACACCAACCGAAATCAGCGATATGATTACATTTATGCAAAGTCTGACGGATACTACATCAATGACGTCTACGCCCCAACGTTTGCCTCAATTTAAGACCCGACCTGAATGGAACAGTCGTGCAGTTGGAGGCAAGTATTAATTTCTCGCATATGTCAAAAATCATCGTCTTAGTAGTTGTCGTAGCCATAACGTTTACGTTTCCCTCGTTTCAGGATCGTGTTCCATCCAATCCTGATCCGCATCCCGGCGAAGCACTTTCGAAACAATATTGCGGAATTTGTCATCTTTATCCCGATCCCTCCTTGCTCGACCTACCGACGTGGAATAATTTTATTCTGCCCCGAATGGGTTATTTTTTAGGCATTTATCCCAGTGATTCGATTCGTCAATCATTAATTGAGACAGACTCCTCAGCAGCCAAGGCTGTAGAAAATGCCGGCATTTTTCCGATGGAACCTATGATTAGTCTGGAAGATTGGGACAAAATTCTATACTTCTATCAGACCAATGCGCCATTGAAATTACCGGAACCCCAATTTCCGGTTGTTGAAAAAAATCTGTCGTTGTTTAATGTTAAATTCCCTGCCTTATTTTTATCGCCACCGTCTTCGACACTGGTGAAAATAGCGAAAAATGGTGGTGTTTATTTGGGAGATGCCAATACACAGACCATCCATTTTTTGGATAACCAATTACGGCATCAGGTAAAAGCAAAAGTCAGAGAAGGAGCCGTTTCACTTATTGAGTCTGACGATGATCTTTTGGTGACGATAATGGGTTCTTTTTCTCCCACGGATGCAGCCCTGGGGATGATCCTGCGATTGCCATTAAATCCCGGCAGGCAACCAGAAGTGCTGATTGACAAATTGCAACGTCCGGTGCATACCTCGCAAGCCGATTTGGATGCCGATGGATTGCCGGATTTAATTATAAGTGAATTTGGAAAATGGACCGGTCAGTTGGCATGGTGGAAACAGTTGCCTGGCGGTGCGTTTAAAGCATATCCCCTTCGAAAAAGATCCGGTGCCATACGGACCATTATCCGGGATGTAAATGGTGATGGATTGCCGGATATTTATGGATTATTTGGCCAGGGTGATGAGGGCATTTGGTTGTATATAAATAGGGGGGAAGGAAAATTTGAAGAAAAATCTATCCTTCGTTTTCCGTCGACATTTGGCTCTTCTTTTTTTGATATAAAAGATGTGGATGGCGACGGTGTTGAAGAAATCTTGTACACCTGTGGGGATAATGCGGATTATCCTCCATTCACAAAAGCGTATCACGGATTACGGATCTATAAGCAGGAAGCACCCTATATATTTAAAGAAGCTGCTTTTGTGCCTTTGCCGGGTGCATACAGTGTAGCTGCCCGGGATTTTGACAAGGATGGTGATGCCGATTTAGCGTTGATTTCTTTTTTCCCTGATTATGAAAAACATCCGGAGCTTGGATTTATTTTCATGGAAAATAAAGGCTCCAATGTCTTTTCATATCATACATTTCCACAAGTAGACGCAGGGCGCTGGCTGGTCATGGATGCCGGTGATGTGGACCATGACGGAGATGATGATTTGATGCTGGGCTCACTCACCTTTGAGGTGGTGCCTCCCAATCCTATTCTGGAAAAGTGGGTTAAAAATGGTATTCCATTTATTCTGCTAGAAAATAATCGTATTAAGGGCAAAGATTAAATGGCATTTATTAGGCTATTTACCGGGATGATTGTAGCTTAAATTTGAGCAATTCGTGATAATATCATAAGTTTGTTCTGAAGTAACTAGTCATGGCTCATATACTGGAAAAGCCCTCAAGTATAGTAATCTCACAGGAGAAGACCTTGCCCGAAACGGAGCGTCAAACGATCGTCCATTGTACGTTGCAATCTATGCCGGATATGCACGGTACGCTGGTGCGCATCTGGCCCACCACGTATTTGGTGCAGGAGAATGGCATCAAAAAACAACTCCTCTATTTTGAGCAGATCACCGGTTATCCTATGTGGATGCCGGTTCGGCTGCCACATACCTTTACCTTGATTTTTGAGGGTCTCGATAATTCCTGCACCCACTTCGATCTCATTGAAGAAATCCCCGAATCAGGTGGCTTTGAAGTATCCCGGATTCCCCGAAATGAAATGGATGTATACCGGGTGAAGCTATAATATTTCATACAGCGACTGCAGCGAAATCCAAGCAGTCGGAGTTGTCATGGTTGTCGTGGGTGTCATGGGTGTCGTAGTTGTCGATCCACGCCTGGGTCCTCCGTCTTCTGTCCTCCGCCCTCGGTCATCCGTCAGAATTCCAGATTCCAGATTCCCGGATTCCAGATTCTTCCTCAAACCACTTTCTGACGCCTCCTCCACTCCTCCACTCCTCCCCTCCCAACTATCCCGCTATCGAAATACCTATCAATTTTCCTACACCATAAGTAATAGCGGCCGCGGCCATTCCAAAAAGAACTTGTCGGGTCCCGGAAAACAAAAGACTTTTTCCAGTGAATAAAGTGATCGCTCCGCCAATTAAAAACAGTCCTACACTACTTGCCGCTACACTAATGCCGATGGCCGGCATGCCTGACCAAATCATAAAGGGTATGACCGGAATAACAGCACCAATCGCAAATAATACAAACGATGATACTGCGGCTTCCATGGCAGATCCTTTTAATTCATCGGCATTAATGCCCAGTTCTTCTTTCACCAACATCTCATGTGCTTTGGTTTTATCTTTCATGAGTTCTGCAGCCATTGACCGAGCCTGATCTTCTGGAATTCCTTTGGCCATGTAAATCAGCGCTAATTCTTTTTGTTCGCCTTCCGGATTGGTTTCCAGTTCGGTCATTTCCAGTTGCATTTGGTTTTCATAAAGTTCCTGTGAACTCTTTACGGAAATCCATTCGCCCAATGCCATAGAAAGAGCTCCTGCCAATAATCCCGCCGAACCCGCCAGCAGAATTTCCTGATTGCCGCCTGTCGCGCCGGCGACACCCATCACCAGGCTTAAGTTGGATACCAATCCATCATTTGCACCCAGGACAGCTGCACGAAGGGCATTCCCCCCAACCGTTTTGTGCCGACCTTCCGCCCGCGACAATTGTTCGCCGGTGGCGCCTTGCTGACCGCGTATCAATTCCTGAAGAATCTTGACATGTGACCCTTCCGTCCCGGTCACAGGCACCTGGGCGGCCTCCTTTGCCCGAATAGTCGCATTGGTTATACTTTTTTCGGTATTGACCATCACACTAATGACATAATCATATCCGAACATCCGGCCAATCCGGTTGAGTGTGTGTGCCCGCCAGGAGGGATCTGGAAGAGAAATAACCAGACCACGCGCCTTGACGCTTTCCAGCATGCCCGTCGCGTGGCCTTGTTCAATTTCAGCCAGATGTTGAAAAACCCGGGCTATAGCAGGATCTTTTTCAGCTGTAGCTATTTTTGAATAAAGATAGGCAGCGTCAACTTCGGTCTGAAGGCTTGCTGTTATTTGCCCTTTTTGTAGATCTTTCATAATCTTAACATTATTCGTCGTCTTCTTCTGATTCTGCTCCATTCCCATTGACAGTTTGATCAAGGTTAGGATTCGTTTGGCTACTTCGAATTTCGGTGTGCCGAATTTCACCCCCGGATGTCCCAACCTGTTGTGCGAGGACCATCGTGCCCAGGCCCAAAACGAAGGTTAGTGCATACAGTAAAGATCCACCTTTTTTTTGGGTATAATTGACGAAAAAGGTAAAAATGGAGAATACCCCGAGTGCACCCGTCAACCATAAAAATATATTGGCCAATTCTTCGTGTGCTTCTACAAGGGTTTCGCTGGATGCACCGGGTATTTTTTCTACTACTTCCTCGGCCCCTTCACCTGTAAGATAAGCAGGTATGGCGCAGAGCGCAGAAAAGACAAAAAATCCAAGTGCCGTGCGTTTGATTGTTTCATTTTTAAGGGTGAAGCCGGCTGCTAAGGTGAGCAGACCAAACAACGTGCCTAAAATAGGTAGGTGGTTTAGCAATAAATGCAAATGTGCCTGGTTCATTGTGTTTGTTTTTAAGGTGAAAAAAGGAGGCATGGAATCATGGTTTTTGACGCACCATGCCTCCCCAATGATTTGTTATTTAATTTCTTCCTGGGTTGTCATCATCATCGGTTTTTTCCCGACGTGCTGTTCCTTTGCTGCGATCGTCATCGTCTGTTTCGATTTTTGTTTTCACGATCGCTCCGGCAGCATTAAACCATACTTTGGTTTCTTTCGTGCCATCCATAAATTCAAATTCATATTGGCCGGATTTTTCCCGATGCCATTTATTGGAAGTGGCATTTGGATACGTTTTGAGCACCCAGGTTTTATCCGGGGTAGGGCTGCCTGTAGTGGGTGTCGGGGCTTGGGCCGAGGCAGCCAGGATGCCAATTAACATCATCAAAAAAACAAGCATGAAATTTTTCATAATTAATGGTTTAAAGTGATTATTTTAAGCAGTGATTTTAATAAAGCGATTCCCATCCGTCATGGATATGCGGCAACGTTTGGGTGCGATGCCATCATAGGTGTTTCCACATGTGGGGCAAATAAGATATTGGTTCGGAAGTGTCTCTAACTGATTTGCCAAAAGCAGGGCCAGCGCATTTTCATAAAGCGGCTTATGTTTCATTTCCGTTTTGTAGGCATAATTAAAGCTGACTAATGCCAACTGATTATCTGCGGTATTGGCTGCCGTCAGAAATTCAGGATACATCGTTGCGATCTCATAAGATTCGCCGGCAATAGCATCAGTGAGATTTTCTTTTGAAGTGCCCACAGTGAATTGCGGGGTGATTTCAGGAATGTCTTTCCCCATCTCTTCCAACACGGCTCTGTGGTTGTCTGCATGGATGCGTTCTGATCGCGATGTAGCTTTAAAAAGTAAGGCAAGGCGGGGATGGCCCTCAGCGGTAGCTTTTTGGGCATAGGCTGCATATTTTGCACTGGCCGTAGTTTCGCCGGCATAAGCCGCCATCAGGTTGGTAATTGTCGCCTCGACAGCAGCGCTGGTCTCATCAGGATCCGTTGTCCCGGATGAACTGTTGCCTTGTTCAGTTTGGGATGCACCAGCCGTTTCTGGTGCTGTCAGGCCATTGGTTTCCTCTTTTGTTGTTTCACATGAAACGAAGAACAGTCCGAAAAAAAGGAGAAGGATATTTGCGTGCGATTTCATTGTACTATCGTTTTTGTTTTCGATAGGACAAAGGTGGCCCCCCACGTCTTAAAGGGATCTTGGACTTTTCTAAAAATTACCTTAAAATGAGGACCACTGTTTTAATGGAAGTAGAGCATGAAAGTGGAGCCCTGGCCCTCCACGCTTTCAACCAAAACACGAATAGTCAGCAGATCGGTCAGTTTTTTTACAATGGATAATCCCAGACCTGCACCCGGAATCGTAGAGCTTCGAGAGGCATCGGCACGATAAAACCGATCGAAAATATAAGCTATTTGATCAGCGGGTATGCCCGGTCCATTATCGTGAATGGTCAGGCAGGATTGTTGGGGGAGCCACTTGCATTGAATGTGCCCGTTGGGTTGCACATATTTTACCGCATTCCCTATTAAATTGATTAAAATTAAATGTAATAGGGTAGGGTCCGACTGGATGTGGATATTTGCTGGTATCTGCAAATCCAAATGAATATCTTTATTGGTTATTTCCTGCCTGTATTCTTCAACACAAGCCCTAATAATATCGATTAAGGAAATAGAGGAATTACGAATCGGGATGCTACCGTTTTCAAGTCGTGCTAATTGGAATAATTGATCCAGCATTCCTTTAAGTTGATCGACGATTTGGATTACTTTGCCAATTTTTTCTTCGTAAATGGCGGGCTCGCGTTGTTTGCGAATGAGTACTTCCAGTGTGCCCCGGATTGCTGTTAAAGGAGTCCGAATTTCATGGGAAGCATCTGCAGTAAATTGTTTTTCTCGGACCATGCCGCTTTCAACCCGCTGGAGCAGCTCATTTATGGTGGTGGCCAGATGGTAAATCTCATCTTTGTTTTCAGGCAAGGGGAGCCGCGCATTTATGGTTGTCTCTGAAATACCCGCTGTATGTCGAATCAATTGTTGGACGGGTGCGATGCCTTTTGCAGCCGCGACAGAGGTGGCTAAAAAAAGAATAATAAGTAATAAAGGGAAGGCAATTCCAAGGGTATTCCTCAGGTTGTGCAACACGAGGGCTGATTCTTCTTGCGAAATGCCAATAGTCAGTTGACCGATAACTTTTTGGTCTTCATTGGTAATCGGAAATTGACCCTGCCGAATGCGTTTGTCGCCAATCCGTGTATTAAAAAAGGTTGTTTTATGGACATTTGGATTAAATAACAGGATATCCTTACCGAGATTTAGAGACCGAAACACAAGCGCCTTTTGATTATCTACTATTTGCAAAAAGGTGGGATTTACCTCCACCTGCTGATGTTCCTTTTCTTCCCATTCAGGCATAGATTCAATGATTATTTTATCCTCCTCCAACCGCAGGTTACTGAATATCTCTTCACTCTCCTGTCGGATATCCTCGTCTAAGTGATTGTAGGCCGTCCAGTAAACAACACCGTAAACCACTACAAATACCAATGCGATGGTGATAGCAGCAGCTGTAGCTGTGAAGAGCGCGATCCGGGATCTGAATTGCAAATTCATGCATCCTCATTTATGCGATATCCCACACCGCGAATTGTTTGAATAAATGACGGCTCACCAGGCATATCCAATTTTTTGCGAAGAAAATTGATATAAACATCAATGACGGAGGTAGAATGCTCAAAATGTATATCCCATATTTTGTCGATAATGCGTGTCCGGCGGCATACTTTGCCCTTGTTGCGTAACAACATTTCCAATAACGCAAATTCCTTTTGGGTGAGCTCTATTTCAAGATCATCACGGTGTACCCGATGGGTGGAGGTGTCTAATCGAATGGGACCATAGCTAAAAACTGTCTGGTCATCATTGCCTTTGCGCAATAAAACCCGCATTCTGGCCAGCAGTTCTTCAAATGCAAACGGTTTGCGGATATAATCATTGGCTCCGGTTTCAAGACCAAAAACCACATCATCGACCGTATCCTTTGCCGTTAAAAAAATAATGGGCAAGTCTTTGTTGACCTTTCGCAATGCCCGACAGATTTCGATGCCACTTAGCCCCGGCAACATCCAGTCCAACAGGATAAGATCATAGTCGTTGATGTTGTCCAATCCGAGTTGAAGACCTTCTTTGCCATTATATGCCTGATCGACAGCAAATCCTTCTTCTTCCAACCCCTCAGCGATAAAGTTGGCGATCGCCTGTTCATCCTCAACCAATAAAATGCGCATGGTATGAATCACATTAGTTGCAATAGTACTCATAATTTTTCCACGGTGGGCAAGAACCAGATAATTACCCCTCCTTTGAAAAAAATGGGATGCAAACAAAAAAGCCGGTGCCAAACACATGTTTTTGTGTGGCACCGGCTCTTCAGCAATAAAGGAGGAATTAATTGTAAACTGACTCCTTTCCAAATTTTTGAACAAGCAATGCGTAGAAGATAGCGCGGTGTTTTTGGCGATTGCCTGTGCCCATTGCTGCGACAACTTCATTAATGGCGTCATCCAGTGCAGGACCATCCTCAAGGCCGAGTTTGCCAATCAGGAAATTTTTCTTCACACGCTCCAGCTCATCCGGGTCACTACCGGACACCAGTGAAGCATCGGCAGAATAAATAGATGGGCCGAGTCCTTTTGTTACAGCGGTCAGCAATTCTTCGCTCAGGGACAGACCAAGCTCAGCCGCATTTTCTACATACAATTGGATTTTTTCATCAAGTTGGCTCATAGCTAAACGTATTTTGAGTTAAAGGTTAACATCCTGGGGTTCCGTTTATAATGTTGGAACAACAGCGGAAAGATACCAAGGCCTGCCGGAATGACCAAATCACTAAATAAAAATTCATCATTTGAGCACATGTGGATAACCATGCCCCGCAATTTTGCATTGGGTGTTAATTCAGGAATACGATTTTACTCACCGCTTTATCCGGTGTACCAAAATCGACCGCTTCTGATGTCGAAAAGACCAGATACACACCACTGGCGGCCCTCCGACCGGTGTAGTCCTCACCATACCATATGGCTTGTCCACCAAGGGCTGTGGTTTCAAAAACAAGGCGGCCACGGATGTCCGTAATTTTTACGTTTCCATCCCTGGGCAGTCCCTTGATCGCGATCGGCCCCCTATAGTCCGGGCGAACCGGATTGGGATATACAGACACCTCCTCTGCATGGACTTCTCCACCCACAGGCGCATCCGTTTGATACACCATTATGCCTTTTTCTGTACCGACCCACATCTCTCCGTTTTTGGGATTGAACGCCAGTGTATTGATTTGCTTGTCCAGCAACGGACTATTATCTGTTGAATAACGCGCCACCTCAGTTAGTCCATCAGCTGATTGAACAAACAAGCCATTGCGGGTACCCAGCCATTTGCGGTTGGCGCCGTCGACCATGATAGCCCTTATTTCTTCATCATTTAATAAAGCCTCAGGAATACCTTCCTGCGTCACAATAATCCGCGAGGCACGGCAAAGACTCGTATTAAAAACATCACCACATCGAATTACGCCCACACCGTCATCGGTACCCACCCACACCGCTCCATCGAGATCTAATCCTACGCTGACAACCTTAGCTGAAGGGAGATTGCCAGAGCCCGCATCAAAGACCCGCACCTTGTCATCGAATGCCGAAAGCAAGTCATTCCCTTCATTATAAACCATGATACCACCCGAACCCAGGATAAACCACTTGTTATTTTGCTGATCGACAATACCTTTAAGTAAATTGGTATTGCCCGTAGGTCGGAAACTCGCCCATTGCCGGTCTGCAGTGAATAGCACCAGTGGATCTGGAGCAGAGGTATTCGCTATCCATAAGTGCCCATTTTGGTCGCGCACCAAGCCAGCAACCCGTTCCCGCAAGAGATCGCCTACCGCACCTTGGAGTGCACTGTTCTGGTCCTGAAAAATGGTTAATTGGCCATTTTTTATTTCCAGTAATCCCCCGTAATAGGATCCGGCGTAGATGGTGCCATCCCGTGGGTCTACATCGACTGTATTGTAGTCCACATTGGCTTCCCAGGCCTGGAGTTGAGGATAGTTGATGAAATTATAGTTTAACCAATCGCCCGCCTTATTCACATAGATACCGCTGCCGTTTCCAGTGCCACTGCCATTTACAGATATAGTGCCACTCGCGATGTAAACACTATCTTCTAAAATGCGGATCTCGGAGCTTGTAAATCCAAATGGGCTGTTGTAGGTCAGTTTTTCACATGCTGTACCGTTGGCATTTATCCTGCGGAAGGCGAGCCACTCATCAGAAAGCCAGATCCGATCCTGCTGGTCCAGCACAGCACCCGTGATACGACCAATGCAATCTCCGTTGACGGTGGTGTAGAGTCCGGTAGGTGGTTGTACGAATAAGGTGCCTCCGCCACCATCCTTGGGTAAATAACCGGCAAGAATATGATCGCGGTGGCTTTCAACAAACCGAATTTTGTGGTTTGCTTTATAAAGGACGGTCTCCAGGTTATTGCCACTTAGGCTCTTGAGGGTATCATTGACGGCGAAATAGAGCTTTTGATGCGCGGACGCAATACCTGCGGAAACATATGAATCCGGCAATCCTACGCCAGTTCCAAGCTTTTCCCATTCTAAAAAATTTTGAAAAAAACCGGATGTCGGCATGCGGTATAAGCCATCTTCAGTGGCTGCGTACCAGGCACCTTCAAACAGGGTAGTTTGAAAAACTTTCAGCCCGGTAAAAACGGTTCGTTTAAATAGTTTGGAGGTCAGATCAAGCTGCACAATGCCAAATCCACAACTGATTATAGCCAGGCTATCCTCCAATAAATACACGTCATATATCCCTTTGTCCCCGGTTATGCTGAGGTTGTTGGCAATGTCCGGTATATTGACTACTCCCGCACTGTTGAGCAGATCTATATTTCCGCTGGCATAACCAATCACCAGGGTTTTGAGCTCAGCACTGTACGCCATCTTGCTGATTCCATTGTCGCTCAGCCCATCTACCCGACTGAAGAACCGGGGTGATAGATCCGTTTTATCCACCTGCAATAACGATTGCTGGGTAGCGTAATACACATGATCATTTGATTGTGCCACCGCCAATCCCGTATTGTAGGGCAGTACAGCTCGCCATTGACCTATAGGCAGATTGTTACTTTGGGCCATTATAAAGGATGGTCCAGCCAAAAGGACCCAAAAGGAGAGAAGGTAGGTTTGATTGCGCATATCTGAGGTTAGAACCAAAAACTATAACCAGTATGGGGCAAAAATATTGCAAATTTGGCCGCTAATCGTCGCTTGAGCGCAACTATGCCATCTTTGATTTTTTGATATCCAATTTTTAGCTTTTCTTTGCGACGTCATTGACACTATGAAAACACTTACGCATGGGTAACCAAGTAGATTATAGCTGGAAAGGTGGATGTGTGCTGAGAGGCATCCTCTTCGTATTACTTTTTCTGGGATTGTTGATCTGGATCTATTACAAGAACTTCCAATTAACCTTTTAAGTCTCAGGCTTATGAAAGCCTGCCAATAATTTCAGGCTGTTTGCTTTAGATGAGCCATCTAATGACTCATGTTATATGTGAAAGGAAAAAGGGTTGTTTGTCCACGGACAAACAACCCTTTCTGTTATAGGCTATATTAGAGCAGGTTAAACTTTCGGTGCCCAACGTGTTAAACTAAACGTTTTAACGCCAGTACAAAATTGATCATTTTGATGACCATCAACCAGGGCCTGCTTGATCTGAACCGTTCCATGCCCCATTTGACTGATCCGGGCAACGTCGGTACGTTGTACTTCCTCATTGTTTTGGTTGTTTACATGCATGAGTAGATACTCGCCGTCAGCAGTGATATCCCAATATCCTGCCTCCCGGTAACTAACACCTGCATTGCCCCATTCCTTTACAAAGGTACCGTTGTCCCAAAATGCATATTGAAGGAAGGCGCCGTGGATAGGTTCGAAGGTGCCACAATCATCCATCGTCTGGGCGATATCAAAGGGATAGGTTTCTGTAGTCCATGCGCCAGTCAGGTATTGCGCCATATTGCGCACAGCAGCCAGTTTCGTGCCTGTATAGAGCAACTGGATGCGTTCCTGTGAAGCGGCATCGGTCAGGTCAATGCCTGCGCACGTTGGTGTAAGGCGGTATAAATTGGTTTGTTTTTGTTTTTGAACATGTGTTACCACCAAAAAAACAGCGCCGTTATATTCTTCAATGGTCCAGTTGATCCGCTCGTAAGCCATCTTGCCATCAGCATAGGTAATGATTTCATCCGCTACGCCAAAATCGTGGAAAATCATTTGTCCACTGGCGTTTTCCAGACGATTTGTTTGCAAGGTCCAGGTGCTGGAAGTCAGGTCAGCAGCCATGCGTGCTTTTTGAGAGGCAAAGTCGCCGGGTATGACATATTGGCGGCAGTTTGTTTCAGGGCCGTGTGCCAAAAGAATGGATGAAAAATTCATCATTAAGGCGATCAGGAATAATACTTGTTTCATTTCTTAGGATTTTATGTGTTGCTTTCTGGTGCAAAGTTAAGGTCAACGTGCTCCAGGTTTAAAATCTAATTTGACCAATGACGGGATTTGATCGACAAAAGGTTGCCCGATCGACGAAGAGCCTAAAAAAAAGGATGATAATATCCAAAACGTTAAGAAATGCAAAGGACATTGACTATCAATGGCTTCGGAATGGATAATCCCGACAATAACTTTAATTAATTTGTGAAATCACTCTATTTATCGGCTCACGTTTAAAGTTTTGTTAATCCGTGTTGTACCGGGTGGCTATTGGGATACTAATAGATTCTTTTCGATACAAGATGTAAGGTGGACGTTTATTTCTGTAAATGAATATTGCACTTAACGGCCTTCTCTCCTGCTATCTTTGTACCATGTTGGTCAAGTCCAGAGGTATTGTGCTTCGCAATCTTAAGTATGGGGATACGAGCCTTATTGTCGATATATTTAGTCGCGAACTGGGGATGCAATCTTATATCCTTAATGGCGTACGCAAGCCGCATTCCCGCATGCCGGCCAGTTTATTTCAGGTCATGTCCATCCTCGACATCGTCGCCTACCATCAGGACAAAGCGTCATTAAAACGATTAAAGGAAGCGTCTCCGGCGTATTACTACCAAGAGCTGCCATCCGATATGCGGCGCTCTGCCTCCGGCGTTTTTTTGGTAGAAGTCCTGCGCAATACCCTTACCCAAACGGAAAACAATCCGGATCTCTATGATTTTGTCGAAAACGTATTTACCCGACTGGATCAACGTTCTGAAGATTTGCCCGTATTTGTGCTACGTGCACTCTTGCTACTCACTAGTCATCTGGGATTCCAGCCGGGTGGGCAATACAGCGATGTCTCACCGTTTTTTGATTTGATGAATGGGATTTATTGTGGCTCACCCCCATCACACCCCCATTATCTCTTGCCGGAACTGGCGATGCATCTCCAGCCCTTGCAGGAACCTTTCGATACGGCAATTATCCCGCCAGGGCTACATAGCGTCCAACGCCGTCAACTCCTCACCGGGTTACTGGATTATTATCGACTGCACTTGCCCCATTTTCAGGAGCCCCGCTCTCAGGCTATCCTCCACCAGGTGCTGGCTATTTAATCATGTTTTTAAAACGCGGACGATGGGGGGTGATGTCGCCCAATCGTTCCAGTTTCGCCTTTTCGTATTCGGTGTAGTTGCCTTCATAAAAGACCACTTGCGCATCATCTTCAAAGGAGAGGATGTGTGTAGCCAGACGGTCGATAAACCACCGGTCGTGTGAAATCACGATAACGCAGCCTGCAAAATTTTCGATGGCTTCCTCCAATGCCCTGAGGGTATTGATATCAATATCGTTGGTAGGTTCGTCGAGGAGCAATACATTACCACCCTCCTTAAGTGTAATAGCCAAATGCAAGCGGTTGCGTTCTCCGCCGGAGAGCATGGCGATCTTCTTTTGCTGGTCGCCGCCGGTAAAATTAAATCGACCCAGATAGGCCCGTGCATTCATTTCTGTTTTGCCTACGAGCAGAATATCCTGTCCACCGCCGATTACATCAAAAACCGTTTTTTCAGGCAATAGATCCTTATGGCTTTGATCTACATAAGCCACCTTCACGGTTTCACCAATTTTGATCTGGCCGCTGTCCGGCGTTTCCAATCCCATAATCATCTTAAACAGGGTCGTTTTTCCGACACCGTTTGGTCCGATGATGCCTACTACGGCGTTTTTGGGAATACTGAGGTTAAGATCGTCAAAAAGAACCCGATCATCAAATGCTTTGGATACATGAACAATGTCAATCACATTGTCACCGAGACGGGGACCTGGTGGAATAAACAGCTCCAGCTTGGCTTCCTTGTCCCTTACTTCCTCACTGGCCAGTTTGTCATAAGCGTTCAGACGGGCTTTACCCTTAGCCTGACGCGCTTTGGGCGACATATTGATCCACTCCATTTCTTTTTCCAGGGTCTTGCGGCGCTTGGATTCGGTGCGTTCCTCCATTTCCAGACGCTTGGTCTTTTGTTCGAGCCAGGAGGAGTAATTTCCCTCCCAGGGAATACCTTCGCCACGGTCGAGCTCGAGGATCCATCCGGCCACATTGTCCAGGAAATACCGGTCGTGCGTAACGGCAATAACGGTACCCGGAAATTGTTGGAGGAACTGCTCCAGCCATTGTACGCTCTCGGCGTCCAGGTGGTTGGTCGGTTCGTCCAGGAGCAGGATGTCCGGTTGGCTCAGCAGCAGGCGGCAGAGCGCCACACGGCGTCGTTCACCCCCGGAGAGGATGTTGATGGGCGTATCGCCTTCCGGACAGCGCAAGGCGTCCATAGCGACTTCGAGGCGGTGATCCAGTTCCCAGGCATTATAGTGATCTAGTTTTTCCATCACTTCGCCCTGGCGTTCGATCACTTTCATCATCTCATCGCCATCCATTGGCTCGGCAAGCCGGAGGTTGATCGCATCATACTCCTGTTGGAGTGCTACGATGTGATGGACGCCTTCTTCGACGATCTGGCGCACGGTTTTCGTTTCGTCCAATTGCGGCTCCTGCGAGAGGTAGCCCATTTTGTAGTCCTTGTCAAAAACCACTTTGCCTTCAAAGTTGGTCTCCAGTCCAGCGATGATTTTGAGCAGGGTGGATTTGCCCGATCCATTTAGTCCCAGCACACCTATTTTGGCGCCGTAAAAAAAGGAGAGGTAAATGTTTTTGAGTACTTGTTTTGCAGGTGGGTAAGTCTTCGTGACTCCCGACATGGTAAAAATTATCTTTTCGCCGGCCATAGTTTATCGTTTTGCGGGGGCAAAGATGGTGAAAAGGCGCGATACTCTGGATTGTTCAAAAGGATTCATTGTTGGCCGGATGAACATATCCTTGTATTGGGATGCACTTTGGACGACAATGAAACTGTCCTCAATCCGTTTAGTGGAAGGAAATTTTATTCAGGGTCTGATTTACGACGTATTATGATTCGAAATATACTTTTGGGGCTTTTGGTATGTATGGCGTTTACGGCCCGCAGCCAGCAATTAGAAATACTGGTCAGGGACACCAAAAAAATGCCACTCATCGGTGCCACCGTCTTAATGACCCGTGTGTCAGATTCGACAAGCATATTTCGGATTACTGACGAGATAGGCGTAGCTGTGTTTGACAGCCTCTCGAATGAGTTGTACCTCGTAAATATTCAATACATCGGCTATACACCTCTGGAAAAAGCGATCCAGGTCAAGTCCGCCCAACCCCGGATCGTCTACAGATTGGAAGCTACGGGTATGACGTTGGATGAAGTAGTGGTCACTGCCCGAAAGCCGTTGATTCGCCAGGAGGAGGATAAAATGATTATTGATCCCGAGCCGCTGGCAAATACGAGTACCAATTCGTTGGAAATACTCGAAAAATCACCTGGCGTATTTGTCGATCAGGATGGTAATATTTATTTAAACAGCGCAACCCCTGCCGTAGTACATATTAATGGCAGGGAACAAAAAATGAGTGCGCAGGATATGGCGACCATCCTTCGAAGTCTGCCGCCCAATAGTATCCAGCGAATAGAAGTGCTGCGAACGCCTTCGACAAAATACGATGCCGCCAGTTCGGGCGGGATTGTCAACGTGGTGCTAAAAAAGGGTGTCCGCATTGGTCGTACCGGTTCAATTAATGCAGGGATGAATCAGGGCGCATATGGCAATCAATTTATTGGATTTAATTTGAATAACAGCGATGATAAAACATCCTATTATTTGAATACAAATTATAACCGTCGGAATGCATTGGAAACGCTTTCATCAACGAGATTTTTTTCAATGGATTCAACGCTTATGCAGGATGCGGCAACACGAGTGCCGGCACATCAGGTGTATGTGGGTTTTGGGCTGAGTCGGGCATTAAATGAACAATGGGAGCTGAGTTATGATGGGCGAATAAATGGCAGCATGCAGGAGACCACCAGCAATAATGAAAATTTTATACGGGATGGTGTGGAAACAGTCCTTTCGGAAAATACAAATCTGCTTGAAAATAATTCCAGGATGCTGGGTGTGAATAATGATGTTGGTTTGTTGTGGCGCATCGATTCGACGGGCTCGGAATGGGATACCCGCTTGAGTTATAATTACAATAGGAATCGGTTGCAACAGGATTATCAATCCGCTTTTTTTAGCCCGTTTATGGCGTTGATTCAGGGCGATGGGGATACAGATCAGGAGCGGCATTTTGTGCAGGGCCAGTCTGATCTTACCTTGCGCCTGCCGCTGGGTTTTAAATTGGAAACGGGCTTAAAAAGTGCATGGCAACACTATGCAAGTGATGCCGATTATTTTATCCAGTCGGGAAATACCCGGATGAATGATCCACTCCGCACAAATACCTTTAAATATACCGAAAATATTAATGCGGCCTATGCACAGGCATCCAAGACGTTGGCATGGGATGTGATTATTAAAACGGGTGTGCGGGTTGAGCATACCTATATGCAGGGCAGGCAACGGGTGCCTTCTGACACAACCTTTACGATCAATAGGGTAGATCCATTTCCATATGTGTATATCAGTAAAAGTTTATTTAGAATCGCCGGTTATGACTTGCGGGGATATATCATTTATCGGCGCACGATTAACCGGCCCGGATATGAAAGTCTCAATCCCTATGTAAAATACATTGATCAATATCTGTATGAAACGGGCAATCCCGGACTTCAGCCCCAGTTTACCGATAATTATGAGGCAAATATTTCTTTTGACGAAATGCCGATTTTTGCTATTGGGCGCAATTACACCAATGATATTTTTTCCAGTGTTATTTATCAGGATCCGCAGTTTGACAATGTCGCTGTGCGCACGCTGGATAATGTGGGCAAAAGTGTAGAGACCTATTTTCGTATCGTAGGTGCATTGCCACCAGGGGGTACTTATTTTTTTGTAGCAGGGGCGCAATATAATTTGAATGAATACCAGGGCATTTATGAAAATAGCCCCCTGACCTTTACCCGGGGAAGCTGGCGATTTTTTACGTTTCATTCCCTTTCGCTGAGCAAAACCACCAAGCTGACCATGAACGGATTTATGGTATTAAACGGGCAACAACAATTTTATACCTTAAAGACCTTTGGCCAGTTGAATGTTGGATTAAATCAGACCTTTTTTGACAAAAGATTAAACATCACGCTGAATGCGACGGATATCCTGCGGACGATGAATGTGCAATTTGCATTAGATCAGGGCCAGATTCAAAGTGTGGGTGAACGGTATAGTGACAATCAACGTTTTGGTGTGAATGTGCGGTATTCATTTGGTATCAAAAAGAAAGAAGAGCAACGGAATATGTTGCAAATGGATATAGAGTGAGTTCTCTTAGACGATTGTGTACTTTTAACGGGGCGTTCGGACATTTCAAGAACTGATTAAGAGATTGCATACATATGGTTTCTAATGACTTCTCTAACCTGCCAGTAAGTAGATATAGCTAACAGGTATAATTTATTCATATGAGTCACCATCGGATCTTTTAAGAAGTAACTTGCATTTTGTAATTAATAATACTTACCTTTGTAAAGTGAAATCTTTTGTCCTCATATTTAGTTTATACCTCGTTGTATTGGCCTTAGTGCCTTGCACTGACATGGGTGGCTGTAATTTTGAGGGTATTGATCACTCAGGTTCCGCCACCACAGGCCATTCAGACCACGACAGCGACACGGGGAATTGCTCCCCTTTTTGTGTTTGTGCATGTTGTGGACATTCCATTTCCACTACCCTGGTCCCTGCAACATTATATAACCTGATTCCTTTTGTTGCAAAGGATTATCCAATTTTCGGGACCTTTTTTGTTTCAGAGGTGTACTTGTCGATCTGGCAACCACCTAAAATCAGTTAATGAATTCCTAAAGTTTTGCTTTGAGTAGAACTTAACATAATTACTTGTAGTGCAATCGCCCTCAAGTGATCTTGTAATTATTCATTAAACTGAATCATATGATTGATAGAATTATTGCGTCCAGCATAAAAAATAAGTTGGTAATAGCCATAATGACCCTTGCGCTCATTATTTGGGGTATTTGGAGTGCTGGTAGATTGCCGATAGACGCATTGCCTGACATCACAAATAATCAGGTACAAATCATTACGGTTTGTCCAACACTAGCTGGACAGGAAGTGGAACAATTAGTAACCTTCCCTATTGAACAAAGCATTGCCAATCTTCCGGACCTATTAGAAATGCGGAGTATTTCGCGTTTTGGACTTTCGGTCATAACGGTTGTTTTTGACGAAAAGGTAGACATTTACTTTGCCCGGCAATTGATAAATGAGCGACTGGATGATGCTGAAAGCAATATTCCTAAAGGAATTGGATCACCTGAATTAGCTCCGGTTAGTACTGGCTTAGGTGAGGTATATCAATATATCATACACCCCAAAAAAGGAAGTGAACAGAAATATTCCGCTATGGACCTGCGAACCATGCAAGATTGGATCGTAGCTCGTCAATTGTATGGTACTCCGGGTATAGCTGAGGTAAACAGCTTTGGTGGAGAACTCAAACAATATGAAGTAGCCGTGAATCCCGACAGGCTATTCTCCTTGGAAGTATCCATCAGAGATATATTTAATGCACTCGAAAAGAATAACGAAAATACAGGAGGTGCTTATATTGATAAAAAGCCCAATGCCTATTTTATCAGAGGAATAGGTTTGGTCGGCTCCTTCCAGGACATCAACAATATTGTTGTTAAAACTAACGCCAAGGGCATCCCTATCTTGATCAAGGATGTCGCAGAAGTCCGATATGGAAGTGCAGTTAGGTATGGTGCGATGACATACAATGGACAGGTGGACGCTGTTGGCGGCATTGTCATGATGTTGAAAGGGGAGAATAGTGCAGAAGTGGTAAGCCGCGTAAAAGATAAAATGAAAATCATTCAAAAATCTCTACCGGCCGATGTTGTTGTAGAACCATTTTTGGATAGGACTGATTTAGTTAACCGCGCCATAACTACAGTAGAAAAAAACCTGATAGAAGGTGCTTTGATCGTTATTTTTGTTTTGGTAGTTTTTCTTGGAAATTTCCGAGCCGGGTTAATTGTGGCTTCTGCCATTCCTTTATCCATGCTTTTTGCTTTGGGCATGATGAATATTTTTGGTGTAAGTGCCAACCTGATGAGTTTAGGGGCGATTGATTTTGGTTTAATTGTTGACGGTGCAGTCATTATTGTAGAAGCGACAATGCACCATTTGGGATTACGGAAAGGTTTTGGCAAGCTAAGCCAAAAGGAAATGGATAAGGAAGTGCTTGAATCGGCAACTAAAATTCGTAAAAGCGCCGCATTTGGGGAGATAATTATTCTCATAGTTTACATTCCGATTCTTACGCTGGTAGGCATTGAAGGTAAAATGTTTACGCCAATGGCTCAAACCGTTTCGTTTGCCATTTTGGGTGCATTAATTCTTTCTTTCACGTATATCCCTATGATGTGCGCTCAGTTTCTTTCCAAAAAGGAATCACACAAATTAACTATTAGTGACCGTATGATGAACGGTCTGCAGAACATGTATGCTCCATTGCTGGATAAAGCCATTCGCTTTAAAGCAATCGTTATTGGTATAACAGTTGCCCTATTTGCCCTATCGGTTTTTCTCTTTTCCAGAATGGGTGGTGAGTTTATACCAACGCTTCAAGAGGGAGATTTTGCTTTCCATTGTATTCTTCCACAAGGATCTTCTTTGTCGCAAAGTTTAGAAACTTCTATGAAGGCATCCAGAATATTAAAAGAGTTTGAAGAGGTGAAAATGGTGGTAGGTAAAACCGGAGCTGCGGAAGTGCCCACCGACCCTATGCCTCCTGAAGCGACTGACATGATGATTATTTTGAAACAACCTTCTGAATGGGAAAGGGATATTACTTATGAACAATTGGCTGACGAAATGATGGAAAAACTGGAAATAATTCCCGGAATATTTTTTGAAAAAAATCAGCCTATACAAATGCGCTTCAACGAGTTAATGACAGGTATTCGACAGGATGTTGCAGTTAAAATATTCGGTGAAAATATGGATACATTGCTGACTTATGGTAATAAAGTTTCACAAATTGTTCAAACCGTTGAAGGAGCAACGGAACCCACAGTTGAACGAGTCGCTGGACTACCTCAAATTGTTATCCGTTACAATCGAATCCAAATTGCGGCCTACGGCATCTCTATTGAAGATATCAATCATGTTATTAGTACGGCGTTTGCAGGTGGCACAGCAGGTGTTGTGTATGAAAACGAACGAAGATTCGATTTGGTAGTTCGTTTGGACAGTACACATCGCAACAACATTGAGGACGTAAGCCATTTATATGTTCCTGCTTCAAATGGAGCTCAGATTCCATTATCTCAATTGGCAGAGATTAAATTGGAATTGGGGCCGGCACAAATAAGCCGTGAGGATGGTAAACGAAGAATCGTTATTGGATTCAATGTAAAAGACAGAGATGTAGAAAGCGTAGTAGAAGACATTGAAAAACAACTCACAAAAAATGTAGACCTGCCTGAAGGGTACTATTATACCTATGGAGGAACATTCGAAAACCTAAGGGCGGCATCTGCACGACTGATGATTGCCGTTCCAATTGCGTTAGGACTGATTTTTCTTCTGCTTTACTTTACTTTTTCTTCTTTAAAACAAGCGACACTCATTTTTACTGCAATTCCTATGGCAGCCATTGGTGGTGTATTTGCCTTAATTATTCGGGATATGCCCTTTAGTATTTCGGCAGGTGTGGGTTTTATTGCACTCTTTGGTGTTGCTGTGCTTAATGGTATTGTCCTTATTGGAACATTCAACAACCTGCAAAAAGAAGGAATGACGGATATTGTTGAACGAATAAAAGAAGGAACTAAAATCCGGTTACGACCAGTATTAATGACAGCTATGGTGGCATCATTAGGCTTTTTACCTATGGCCCTTTCTCAAAGTGCAGGAGCCGAAGTACAGCGACCTTTAGCAACTGTTGTAATTGGCGGTTTGCTTACGGCTACCTTCCTTACTTTGTTTGTATTGCCTTTACTTTACCAGTTGTTCTCAACTAAAATTAGACTTACTCGTAAAATGAAATCTATAAGTATCTTTATTTTTGCCTTGTTTTCATTTGCTGCGGCCAATGCACAAAGCGATACACTGAATACAATTAGTCTGAATGAAGCAGTTACAATTGCTTTGCAAAACAACCTGGAAATTCAATCACAACGACTGAATGTTCAATCTTCTTCTATTTTGCAGAAATCGGTATTTGAATTGCCGAAGACAGATGTTAATTTTCAATTCGGACAGTACAACAGTATAAATCAGGACAAGGCATTTCAGATATCTCAAAGGATTCCATTCCCAACTTATTTTTCTGCCAAATCAAACCTGTATAAAGCACAGCTGCTTGGAAGTCAGATTCAGTTACAGGCGACAGAAAATGAGATAAGGGCACAGGTAAACTATTGGTATTACCAATTGCAATATGCAGAACACGTGAAAAGCAAATTACAGACTTTGGATAGTTTGTATACTAATTTTGTAAGTGTAGCTGCATTAAGATATAATTCGGGTGAAACGGGTTTGTTGGAAAAAGCAACTGCTGAAAATAAAAGGGGGCAGATATCGCTTTTGGTGCAACAGACAACACGAGATATAAAAACAGCTTACATTTCCCTGGCGGCCTTGATGAATAAAAACGAACAATTTACTATTTTGATGGAGGCAGAATTCCAACCTATTTCATTGATTTTGTCTTTGGATACCTCATTAATTGCCAATAATCCATCGATTAAATTGCGGCATCAACAAGCCGTTATTGCAAACCAAAGTAAAAAAGTAGAAGCTGCTTCAAATCTTCCCGATTTTACAGTGGGATACTTCAATCAGTCCTTAATCGGCACACAAACAGTAGATGGCAAAGATGTGTTTTATGGATCAAAGGACCGTTTTGACGGATTCAATTTGGGTGTTTCCATTCCATTGACTTATTTCAGCAATGCAAAAAAATTAGAGTCAATGGATTACAAAGCTCAGGCATTGCAAAGGGAGGCCGAAAGCGAAAGACGGACTGTTCAATCTCAGCTACAAAATGCATTTCAGCAATACAGTCAATTCATCTCGCAATATAATTACTTTGATACTGTAGCTTTGCCTAATGCAGAAACGCTTATCAGTACAGCAACGATAGGATTCAGTAGTGGGGATATTGGTTACATTGAGTATTTAACCGCTTTGCAAACAGCTGCAGACGCACAATTGGCTTATTTGGAAACTGTAGATCAACTCAATCAGGTTGCAATCCAAATTATTTATTTAACCAAGAATTAAAATTTAGGATTATGAAACAATTGGTTAAAGTTAGATCAAAAAACGAAAAAATGATCATGATGAACAATTCAATTAGCACATTAAGTGTAATCGTACTAATTCTCATATTATCTGCTTGCCATTCTCAATCTGGAGAAGAGGGACATGCTCATGAAAATGAAAAGGCACCTGATGCACAAACAGAAAACCATGATGAACATGAAAACACGAATACTGCAGTCCTTACCAATGAACAAGTCAAAACCATCGGAATTGAGTACGGAATTATTGAAAAAAAGCAACTTACAGCAACATTAAAGCTTAACGGTCTCTTACGAGTTCCCAATAATCAACAGGCAAGTGTTACATCATTATTTGGTGGTGTTGTAAATACACTTCCTATTCAGCAGGGGAATAGAGTACGCAGGGGGCAGGTCCTGGCAACATTAACTAATACTAATTTTATAATTATTCAGGAGGAATATTTAACTATTTCATCAAAGCTATCTTTAGCAGAATTGGGGTACAATAGGCAAAAGGAACTGCAACAAGGGAATGCCACGTCGACAAAAAATGTTCAGGAGGCGGAGAGTGAATTAAGCGCCTTAAAAGCTCAAAAGGCAAGTCTTAGAAAACAGTTGGAATTGCTTGGGATTGACCACTCCTCACTTACGAGTAATAATATAAAGTCCGTAATTAGTGTTAGAAGTCCTATTGATGGAATAATAAGTAATATTTATGTCTATCTTGGAAGCTATGTAGACATGAATAAGCCCATAGCAGACATTGTAGACAACAATCAACTGCATTTAGATTTATATGTGTATGAAAAAGATTTGCCTAAGCTGGGAGTAGGACAAAATATTCATTTTACCCTTACAAACAATCCTGGCAAGGAGTATGATGCTCAAGTTTATGCCGTCAGCAACACTTTTGAACCCAATACTAAAACTGTCGCCGTTCATGCCAATGTAAAAGGCGATAAACAAGGGTTGATTGACGGAATGAGTATTACTGCCTTGGTCAGTTTAGAAAATGCTACAGTTAATGCTGTACCGGTCAATGCCCTTGTTAACCATGAAGGACAAGACTATATTTTTATTGTCACTGACGCTCATAGCGAAGAAGAGCACCACGATAATGAGGGGGGGGCAAAAGATAAACACGATGAGCTCGGACATAAACATGAAGAAGAAGGAACTCATAAACACGCAGTTAAAACTTCAGAAACTGGCCACGCAAACGAAGCAGAAGGAATAGTATTTGAAAAAATACCGGTCCGAAAAGGTACAACGGATATAGGTTACTGCGAAATTACCTTATTGAAAGAAATACCAGCAAACAGTAAGGTAGTAGTGAACGGAGCGTTTTTTATCTTAGCTAAAATGAACAACAAAGGCGAAGGACATGCACATTGATAAAGTAAATCATTTCAATTATAAACACATTAAATCAAAGTACATGAAAAAAACAAAAATGATTATTCTGCTCTTAGGAGTATTTACTCTAGGAATGACCGGATGTGGTGATTCCAAAGTAAAGGAGAAAACTGAACACCATGAAGGTGATCATGATCACGAAGGAGAGCCTGATCATAAACATCAAGAAGGAGAAGAAGACCATCACAAAGGCGAAAATCATGAACATAAAGCTGGGGAAGAAAATCATGAAGGACATGCGCAATAATTAAAAATATATGGGTAGAGGATTGATTATGCATTTCTATGTCATAAAAAGGTCTACATAATTATATCCTCTTGTCCATTCTAATAAATATAAAATACCATGAAATTACCATTTAACGATAAAAAGTTTATTTTTCTTCTTGTTGCAATTACCATAGTTATTGTATTAGAAGTTTTATCCATAATTGGCATTAATATACCCATGCCTTATGCACCGTTTATTTTCGCAGGCTTTATTCTTGCAATCGGCTATAAGGTTTTGAGGAGTGGCGTACAAGCCATTCCGAAACTGCAATTCAGTAATATTAATCTCCTCATGCTCATTGCAGTTATCGGGGCTTTTTATCTGAGAGAATATCCCGAAGCAGCAGTTTTAGTAGTTTTGTATGTCTTGGGTGAAAGATTAGAAGATATTGGCATAGAAAATTCAAAATCTGCCTTAGATGAATTAGTTAGCAAAGCACCAAAGACTGCGTTTGTTAAAACTGAAGAGAATTTTGTTCCGATCGACAAAATCCCTGTAGGCACCATCATACAGGTGAAACCTGGTGAAATGATACCGCTCGATGGTAAGATTATTTCAGGGGAAACAACAGTTGATGAAGCGGCCATTACAGGTGAGCCTATCCCAAAAGACAAGTATGTTGGAGATAACCTGTTTGCAGGAACCTTAAATAAAAACGGTTTTGTAGAAATAGAAACTACCAAACTTTCAATTGATACCACTTTTTCAAAAATTGTTCGACTCACCTTTGAAGCTTCTGCCAACAAAAGTGAAACGGAAAAATTTATTCAACAATTTTCGAAGTACTACACACCAACTATGATAGCATTATCCCTATTGCTATTTGTAGTACCAGTTTTTGTTCTTGATTTAGATTTTGACCAATGGCTCTTACAGGCAATCACACTTTTAGTCATTGCTTGCCCCTGTGCTCTGGTTATATCAACTCCTGTTGCTATATATGCTGCCATTGGCAATGCATCAGCCAAAGGGGCATTGGTAAAGGGAGGAAAATATATTGAGGCTATAGCAAATATCAAAGCCATTGCTTTAGACAAAACACGAACAATCACCTTTGGAAATCCAGTTGTTAGTGATGTCCTTCCATTAAATGGAACAAGCCGGGAAGAACTTCTGGCTTGCACCGCAGGAGCAGAAATATTCAGCGAGCACCCATTGGCACAAGCCATTGTTGATGCAAGCCGAAAAGAAGGATTTGAACCTCATAAAACCGAATCCTTTAAAAGCTTTATGGGAAAAGGTGCAATTGCAAAATGTTTAGTGTGCGAAGACGAAACCATTTTTGTAGGTAAATTAGATTTCATTAAAGAACATCACCACACCGACATCGAAGCTGAAAAAATTGTTGAGCAGCTTTCCGCTCAAGGTAAAACAAGCGTTGTCGTAAGTTTTGGAAATGGGATAGCAGGAGTTATCGGACTAATGGACGAAATAAAGCCTGACAGTGCAGCCGCTTTGGAAGAAATTGAAGCACTCGGTATTGAACCTGTTATGCTCACAGGCGACAACGAGAAAGCTGCAAACTATGTAGCACAACAGGTAGGCATAAGCAAAGTATTTGGCAATATGCTACCTGAAAATAAAGCTGAAAAAATTAAAGAACTCTTACAGCAATTTGGAACAGTTGCCATGGTAGGCGATGGAATAAATGATGCACCGGCACTGGCGCAATCCACTGTAGGCATTGCAATGGGAGCAGCAGGAAGTGACACAGCTATTGAAACTGCAAATATTGCACTTATGAACGACAAACTTTCACTTATTCCTTTTCTCATTCGTTTAAGTAAAAAAACTTTGCAAAGAATAAAATTCAACACCTTTGGAGCAATAGCCGTCAAACTCATTTTCATTACTCTTGCCTTTATTGGCTATAGCAATTTGGTTTTCGCTATTGCCGCTGATGTGGGAGTAACGTTGATAGTAATTTTAACCAGTTTAAATTTAATGAATTACAAAGAATAAACATATAAAGACAATGCAAATTATAGCATTATTTATTAAACTTAGGATGTATACCTATGGTTATTTACGCAGGTGAAGTCATTATTAACCCAAAATATAGTTTGACAAAGACCTAGCTATGATGATATAATTAATGTTTGGTTCGTTCAAGGATTTATGTCAGGGAGAAATAACACACTTTCAAGAACCTTCAGGTTGGCTTATTAATGATTTTGAAAACTACTTGGACCCATATATAAATTATATTTATAGATATCCAGGTATATTTCACTGAGGCCTATTGTTAGGGATGAGGAATGAGCAACTAATCTAAAATGGAGATCTTAAAGGATTTTTATACAAATGGTATTTCATCAGGTTAATTTTATAGAAGCTAAGTATGATTTAGGCCTTTTCATCGAATAATTACTATTTATTTTAATGTTGGTATCCATTCCTTTAATAATAAATACAGCCTGCCATGGGCCTCGCTTACGGCAGCGATGACCATTTCAACTGTGGTAGCCTGGATACGTTCGGGCGGATAACAGACATTGGATACCACTGATAGTCCGGCGACTTTCATACCCATATGCCGCGCTGCAATCACTTCCGGTACAGTAGACATCCCGACCAGATCACCTCCAATGCGATGCAACCAGGTATATTCCGCCGGTGTTTCCATATTGGGTCCGGGAAGGCTGACATACGTGCCCTCCAATAAACGCATAGGGATGCGGCTGGCGGCATTCATTCCCAGTTGACGCCACGCCGCATCATACGCATCCGACATATCGGGGAATCGAGGCCCCAGTCGTTCGTCATTCGGTCCCCGGAGGGGGTTGTCGGGGATCAGGTTAATATGGTCCCGCAGGAGCACCAGATCACCGGCTTGCTGGTCCGGATGGAGGCCGCCTGCTGCATTGGTGAAGATCATGCCCGCACAACCCAATCGACCCAGCGTGCGCACAGGATGGACTATCTCCTGCATGCTGAGCCCTTCGTAGTAGTGCGATCGCCCGGCGAGCACCGCAATGGGGGTGTCCCCTACCATTCCCAGGATGATCGATCCCTGGTGGCTTTTCACACTGGGAGCGATGAAATGTGGAATATCGCTGTAGGGAATGCGCAAGGTTTCTTTCATAAAATCGAGGCTGCTACCACCGCCCGTTCCCAGGGTCAAGCCATATTTGGGAAGATAGGGTAGATGTTGGCGGAGCCAGGCTGCTGCTTCCTCTGCACGTTCGTAAGCGGACATCATTTTGAATGATTTTTTCAAAGTCTAAAAATACTGTTTTTTACCGGCCCCAACGATTTATGCCCTTGATACGTTATCAACAGTATCATCCGCTGATTTTTTATTCCTTTAAAATGAATTAACATGTTACGAATGACCTTTTTTGCCCTACTGACCTCTTTTGTGGTCATATTGGCGTCTTGCTCCAAAAAATCAGATTTACCTGTGGTGCTCGAATTAAAATATGATCAATGGTCCAATGGACCCGGTTTAAAAATGCAGTTGTCAGGAGAAATACAGGACAGCCGGTGCCCGATTAATGAATTAATGGACATCGATTGTGTATGGCAGGGATTTGCACAGGGGATTGTGTCGGCAGAGATCAGCGGAAATAGCCATTCTATTCCTTATACGATCATGGGATTATGTGATACCGCCACGGATACCTGTGGGACCGTCGTCGATACACTGGGTTATCATTTTCGATTTATTTCACTGGATCCTTATCCTGATGCGCTCACGCCTCCCCAGCAATCAGATTATCTGCTCACGGTGGAAGTGGAGAAGAAATAAACCCAAATCATGCATTAGGCTTCGCGCGAAGGTCATTTATTGTGGGGCACCACAATCAACTACCTCAATGATCAATCGAAAATCTGTGATTTTCTTGCCAAAGGAGACCTACACGATACTGCGTTCTTTTTCATTCGCATAGGAAACGCTATCCTCATTCAAAACGCCTTGTCTCGTTTGGTCTCATTTGGCCTTGATCCATTTCGGCAGTCAATTCTGGTGCCCGATAATCTGGTGCTTCGCCGACGAGGCATAGTCGCCTATGGCGAGGAGGGGAAGTGCCTGATTATAAAGCAGAAATGAGCTGCAGCCGAAGCAAACTGAAATGCCAATAATGAGTACAAATGCAATGTTTAATGGTTCACAAAATACAGTACGATTTTTTACCACGTTAAATGGCATTTGCTTCACATAAATGGTAGATCTAAATACAATGGGAAGGCTATTTTGTTTTTTATTTCAAACCTAATGCAAGATTTGGGTTTAACCATTATTTTCTCCCGGGTTGCTCAATTATTCGTTCCCAAATTAATTCACCAGTTCCTTTATAGGTTCGGATAGTCATCAAACGTTGATTGCGTTTGCCGCTAAAGGTGAGCAGGGCAAAATTCCGCTCATTGACATACGTGCCTTCCACCCGGTGTAGGTTGCCTTCATTTCCATTATTGCGCGATGCCGTGGATGTCAGGGGTGAAACGGTAAGGTCAAACAAGGCATTACCCATGCCATTGGTGACCTGGCTGAGTTCGGTATGATGCCGGTCTCCGTTTAAAAACACGACACCCTGAATATTTTCTTTTTCGATGCGTTGGAGTAGGCGATCTCTTTCCTTTTTGTAACGGTTGGCATAATTTTCAAACACCGGAGCGGGGTTCAGTACCTGGCCGCCAATAGCTACTATTTTAAAGGATGCTCTGCTGGTGACGAGCGCTTCTATCAGCCAGTTTAATTGAGCCTCGCCGAGGATGGTTGGTTCGCAGCTTTCGCAGTTATTGGGACTTCGAAACCAGCGGTTGTCCAATAGAAAAAAATCGACATCCGCCCATTGAAAATAGGACGTAATGCCTTCCTGACCAGGTAGTCCGAAAGTGGGATTTCCCCAAAAAGCTTCAAAAGCCGTCCTGGTTTTGTCCTTGTGAATGTAGGAGCGATCGGAGTCGTTGGGGCCGTAGTCATGATCGTCCCAGATGGCATAGTGATTTGTCGATGCGAGGAGGGGCTGTAATTCCGGCAGGGAGCGGGTGTGCGTGTAGCGATGGAAAATACCTGAGCGGGAGTTCCAGTCCGCTTCCCTTAAATAAGTATTGTCACCGAGCCACAGCATAAGGTCGGGTTGCATGCTGTCGATGGTGGTGAATATTTGGTATTCGCCGCCATAGGGTTTGCCCGGACGGTCAAACTGTTCTTCGCCCACATAGGCGCAACTGCCGGCGGCCAGGGTGAATTCAGGGGGATTCTCCCGCCATTGCCATAGTGACTGGGTGCGGAATGTAGTAGGGTAGGGCAGGTCAATGGGAATGCCGTTGATAAAAAGCTGGTAGGAATATTCCTGGCCGGGTGATAATTCATCTGCTATGAGTTTGGCGGTGAAGCCACTCGTTTTTTGGGTCATCACCCGGTTGGTTTCCCGCCCCTGCACACGTTGATTTTTCAGGGTGTATTCGGCCCAGACTTCCGCTGGTTCGGTGCTTTGTACCCATATCAGGGCCTCTGTCATTTCGGCATACCCCAGCATAGGTCCCGACTGCAGAAGTGGGGATTGCGCAAAGGTCCAGGTTGCCCAGGTAACGATCAGGAGAGTGAGGACTATATTTTTCATAAAAAGTGGTTTCCTGTTAAAGGTAGCCATCAAGCTATAATTGCCATCCGATACCTGGCCATTTCAACCAATGCGCCCACTAAACCGCGATTTATTAATATGGATTTTACATAAGGGTATCGCTTATAGGTCACCACCGCAAACGCCTGGCAGTCGAAAATTGAAGCCTGTACACTTGATCGTAAACATTACAGATGGTGTAAATGGATACCATACCATGGCGGGATGTAAACCAACTTTTTAATGGACAATAAACGGCTGATACCTACACCATACCCCCATCATACCTACATCATACCTACATCATCTCCCTGCGATAAAAAGGCGTTTGGCGGGCTTAACGCGGTAAGAGTAGGCAATGGAAAGTTATATGCAGGAAGCAATGGCAATTTAAATGTAGTTTTCGATGTGAAGGATGGCGATAATTAAACCTGGAGGTTTGTTATCTATTGGGGTGTACCCATTTTTAATTTTTTGAACGTCGAATTAACGCATGGAAGGTGTAATGCCAGTCAAAAAACCTCGTTTTTCACTTAATGTCAGTGGTTTATTCTTTTTGAAAGATAAAAATTTATTATCTTGTTCCATTTAAAATTAGAATTGATTAAAGTGACTACAATGCGATAATTGGAAGCAATGATTAAGCAGACAGTTTTTCCTTTATTTTTTCTCTTTGCAGTGTTTTCCATGACTGCTCAGGAAGTCTGTGACAATGGAGTGGATGACAATGGGAATGGTCTGATTGATTTATATGATCCTGCATGCATATGTGAAGGAATTGGTGTTGAAGAAAATGATGTGACGTACAAGGTGCCCAATCCGGATTTTGAACAAATGGATTGCTGCCCCGATTTTATTAGTCAGGTAACGGAGTGTCTGACTTCCTGGGTGGCACCGACCACAGCCACACCTGATTATTTGCACACCTGTGATTTTATGTTTGCTGCGGTGTATGAGGCGGGGCTGTATCCATTTCCAAGCGGCGGAGAAGGAATTGCAGGTGCATCTGCGGCAAATAATTGGAGGGAATACATTGGGGCTTGTCTGAATGGTACCCTGGAGGCCGGAGTGCCGCATCAGTTTAGTATACAAATTGCTTTTGCTCCTGTATTAATGTCCCAGCAACAAGGATATCCGTTATGCCCCAATCCGCCTGGATATCCACCCATATTTATGTCGGTATATGGCAATAGTTCCTGCAATAAATTTAATATGAATGGCACGACTTGTCCGCCATCTTTGGATGGGTCTTGGATTGAGTTAGGAACAGTTATTTATGTGCCTGAAAGTCAATGGGGGTTGCTTACCATTTCCTTTACACCATCCCAGGATATTAATGCCATTATTTTTGGAGCGGCATGTGATATTCCTCCGGAATATGTGAATCCTCCTTGCAGCCCATATTTTTTCCTGGATGACATCGGACTTGTCGAATTGATAGCATCCGGCGAATTGGACATTGATAGCTCCGGTGATTTATGTGCCGGGGATTTGTCGTTATCTGCCTGGGCTGATCCACCCGGCGGAGAATTTCAGTGGTATTTCAATGGCGCAGCTATTCCCGGTGAAACAGCTGATGTTTTGCTTTTACCTCCGGCTACGTATGAACCCGGCACCTATACAGTACGCTATAGTCTGAATGGCGAATGCATGCTGGATAGCATAGCGTTGAGCTGGGTGCTGCCGGAACCATCGGAGGAAGAAGTGTTCGTTTGCATCGGAGAAACAGCAACATGCGCAGGCGAACAATTTCAAGATCCAGGTGAATATGAAGTGGTACTCAACTCATGGCTGGGATGTGATAGTATTGTGACATGTTCCATCAACCATTATCCGGCAGTCCCTATCACCAGCCTGACTATTGATGTATGCGGACCGGCAATGGTGACCACTTGCGGCGATGTGTTTTCACAAAGCGGTTTGTACACCACTATTTGTGATGATCAGTTTGGCTGTGACAGCATCGTTGAGCTTACGTTGAATATTCTCCAACCAATGGCCATCATTACAACCCCTGATTTTTTGGGTTGTGATACGACCGTTGGTGTCTTTCTCGACGGCAGTTTATCGCCCCTGAATCCCAGTCCTGGCGGACTCACCCAATATGAATGGACGGGTCCTACTGGTGGGATCAAGGGTTTGAACACCGGACCAACGGTCCAGGTCACCTTGCCGGGCAACTATTGTCTGGAAGTATTCCATGTGAATGGTGGTGCAACCTGTTCACACGTTGCTTGCATTGAGGTAATCCAGTTGGCCGAAGAACCTGCTCTTCCTGCCTTGGCAGGGCCAAACGCGAGATGTACGGGAAGTCCGATCCAGTTCAATGTCCTATCAGGGGGTGGTGTAGCCCCTACTGGTTTTAACTGGATTTATTCATCAGGTCTGAGCCTCTTAGCTGATCAGGATACAAGTATCATTGTGTTATCAGCTATACCGGGAATGCATTCCATATGTGTGGTTGCTTATAATGAATGTGGTGTATCGGATACTATTTGCCAATTTCTGGAATTATATGCTCCAGATACTGTAATCCAGACATATTCCACCTGCGATCCAGGAATGATTGGGATAAGCGAAGAGCATTTTCAAAATCAACAGGGTTGTGACAGCTTGATTATTACTACCGTGACTTTGTCCCCATCAGATATAACTTATTTGTCCTTATCCACTTGTGATCCTTCTTTGGCTGGCATGGACACGGTTTACCTGGTCAACCAAAATGGTTGCGATAGTATCCTTTTCAGAGAAATTGTTTTCAGCTCATCACATAGTGAGAACCAAACGATTATCATATGTAGTGCTGGATCAAACTTTTCCGATACATTGTTTGTCAGTGGTGGACCATGCGACAGCCTGTTTATCACCGACTACCAGTATGTGGCCCCGGACTCCACCTGGTTGACCGACACGACCTGCGACGCAGCTATGGCCGGAATATTTACGACGGTTCTTCAGAATCAATCGGGCTGCGACAGCACCATTGTCACAACAATATCCCTGCTGCCCCGGGATACAAACCACATCAGCGGTACAACCTGCGACATCGCACAGGCTAGCCAGGATACTCTGACTTTGGTGAATCAGTACGGCTGCGACAGCACGGTGATTCAGACCATCCTGTACATGGGAGTGGATACCCAATATGTACAGGTTTATAGTTGTGACTCTGCGCAGGTGGGCACAACTGTCAGTTTACTATCAGGAATGTACTGCGATACCGTACGAGTGACGAATACCCAGTGGTCTCCCTTCAGCCAAAGCACGGAGACGATATACTCCTGCGATCCAGCCGGCCCGGCTACAGATACAACTTACCTAACCGCCAGTAGCGGCTGCGATAGCCTGCATATCCGGCAGTATGAGTACACCTTGCTTGATGCCACGTTGACCATCGACCACGAGCGCTGTGCCGGGCAGCACAACGGTATCATAGAGGTGCAACAAGTGACAGGTGGACTAGCACCTTACACCTTCAGCCTCAATGGCGGCAATAGCCAGTCTGATCCGATCTTTGACGATCTGGCACCAGGCACCTACACGGTAGCAGTGCAGGACGATAGGGGGTGCATTCGCACTTTTCCGGGCAGCCTCATCCAATCCGGGCAGACGGTGCAGGTGGATATAGGTCCGGATCAAACGACGGTCTTGGGTGCGATGATAGACCTGAGTGTGCAAGCCAATGCACTGCTCGATCAGATCCTGTGGACGGCATTCGATCCACTGGCTTGTGCCACTTGTCCGGTCACCACATTGGGTCCGATAACCACTGCACAAACAGTGACAGTGCAAGTAATAAGCGTTGATGGTTGTCCCGGTAATGATGCCTTACAATTGACCCTGCAAAGTGTGGAGCCAGAGCTTAAAGATTTGTATATTCCCAATAGTTTTTCACCTAATGGTGATGGCATAAATGATTTATTTACGATTTATGGAAATGCATCCATAAGTTTTGTCCGCAACCTCGCCATTTATGACCGATGGGGCAATGCATTATATTTTAGAGAAGACCTGAATATCAATGATCCGAGTCAGGGATGGGATGGTTTATTCCGAGGAAAAATTATGGATCCGGGTGTGTATGTTTATTTTTTTGAAGTGGTATTTGCGGATGGGTCGGAGCGACTTTATAAGGGGGATGTGACGTTGGTGCGGTAGGGGATTTTGTCGATTATTTTTTGTAAAAATGACCTAAGAATTTACAAATTGATTGAACCCCAGAGCGGAAAATATCTTACTAAATAAAACATACAATGGCAGATACCTATTCAATTATTTATATACATATTGTTTTTGCTGTTAAATATCGGGAACGTATTCTGCAAAAACCCTGGCGCCGAGAAGTATTCAAATACATTTCAGGTATTGTTGAAGGAAAAAGACAAAAATCAATTATTGTGAATGGTGTAACAGATCATGTACATATTTTAGTTGGTTTAAAACCAGGAATTACTCTTTCAGACCTTATAAGAGATATAAAGAATAATTCTTCGAAATTTATCAATGATAAGAAATGGGTTCCCGGTAAATTTCAATGGCAGGAAGGGTATGGTGCATTCTCAGTGTCGCAATGTTTATTGGATAAGACCTATCAATATATTTTAGATCAGGAATCCCATCATGGGAAGATTACTTTTCAATCAGAGTACACAGAATGGATCAAAGAAAATGGATTTATACCCAATCCGAAGTATTTATTTGATTGGGAAGAGGAAGTGGATCAATGTTAATTGCTAATATGTCACTCCCTCCGGGAGTTTTATTATTTCTATTTTATTTTTCTAGTATAATTTCATCCCCTCCGGGGATTTGAGTATTCTAATATTAATTTATTTAAAAATTATATATATTATTTTTGAAGCATGGCGCGAGAGCGCTCGGTTCGCTCACCGAATGTTCACCAATCCTCCAGGGATTTTTATGTTAGTTTTGAATAGTGCTTTACTAAAATAACAGAACCCCCAGCGGGGGTGAAATGATGCTAGAAACACGAAAGAAAAATGATTGAACCCCCAGCGGGGGTGACATATTTTGTGCATTTAAAGTCATCAATAGCCAATCCCTTTACAGACCTTCTTCACCATTGCTTTTGAGCTGGTGCGCATGATACCTTTACTTGTGATATGGGAAGTACAATTTGCTTGGCAGGGGTCTTTGAGACCAAAAATATTAGATTTTAACAGGCCCTCTTCATTCTGCACCCTGATTTACTTGATTAATGGATTAAGGGATTTTTAAATCATGGTAATCCTTTAATCCTATGAATCATGGTTCAAACCGAAGGATTTGTCCACACCTCAACTCCTTCCTCAAACCCTCCTTCCTCAAAACCTCAAACCCTCCATACTCAAACCCTTCAATTACTCATAACGCAATGACTCGATAGGGTCCAGTCGGCTTGCTTTGGCGGCCGGATAAATACCGGCAACAAGTCCGACGATCGTACAAATCGTGATACCCAATATCATCCATGCCCAGGGGATAAGAAATGTACTACCCGCGAATAGAGAAACAATATTGCCGGCAAAAATGCCTAACAAAATACCAACCAATCCACCCAACTGACAAATGATAATCGCTTCAGTTAAAAACTGATACAGGATGTCCTTGTTTTTAGCACCTAATGCTTTTATCACCCCGATTTCACGGGTGCGTTCCGCTACCGAAACAAGCATAATATTCATTAATCCGATTGCAGCCCCCAACAACGTAATAATGCCTATGCCGATAGCGGCCAATCGCAACTGGACCGTATTATCCTTTATTATGGAAACTAAGCCATCACTTTTGAATATTTCAAAATCATTTTCTTCATGCAGTGTAAGGCCTCGGATAGAGCGAAATAATCCCACTGCGGCATCTTCAGCTCCCTCCAGATCCAACGCCTGATACACATTTACCGTAAGCCCATAATTTTTATCCGCACTGCCAAAGGCTTCCCTTACCGACTGTAAAGGCGCTAATACTACCCGGTCACCCGCCTGATTGAGGCTTGACCCTTTTGACTTAAGGATGCCAATAATTTTGTATTTTCGACTCCCGACATATATCGAACGGTCAAGCGCTTTTTCGGGTTGATTGTCAAATAATAATTTGACAATATCCATCCCGACAATGGCCCTTTGATAATTACTTTCAATTTCGTTGGCCACAAAATTCCGCCCTGATTCCAGGTCGTACCCATTGACAAAAATATAGTGTTCATCTACTCCGGTAAAGGTGACATTCGGATTTGTCTTTTCGCTGCCGTATTTGACCTCCACCGTCATACTGCCGGGCAATGATACCGACACGCGCGAAGGAAAATCAAATCGCTCTTTGAATGCCATTGCCTGGTCAAAGGATATCTCGTCCCCCTTTTTTATGCGGCGGCCACCACGCATGCCACCGATTTCTGTTGCCTTAGGCTGAATGGAAAAGGAGTTGGCACCCAGCGACGAAAAATTATCACTCAGGGAATATATAATGCTGTCAATGGCGGTCAGAATACCCACCAGGGCCATAATCCCGAATGCGATGATCATCATCGTAAGCGACGCGCGCAATTTGTTGGATCGCAGGGCACGAAAGGCCTGCCGGATGGTTTCGAGTATGGACATAATGCTGGCCTAAAGCTATGTGCTTTAGCGGGAACCCGGATAATTGGTGGATGAAATCACCACAGGATTAGACGAACGTACCTTTAAAGCGACATTTCCGGCTTGTGTGCCCTATAGCGGCCCTTACCAAACTTGGTGCCATTGAACGTCTCCGTCTTGCGCAGAAGATGTTGTTCTTCCTCAGATAAATGCGTAAAGTCCCGACATTTTTCAGAGCAACAGTTTTCGTACGTTACGGCACAAGCCGGACATTGGATAAACAAAAGATGGCAGGCATCATTCGCACAGTTGACATGGGTATCGGCCAACGTACCACATTGGTGGCAATGCGCAATGACCGTCTCCGAAATGCGCTCGCCTAAACGTTCGTCAAAAACAAAGTTTTTGCCTAAAAAATGATTCTCTAATCCTTCCTGTTTTGCCTGCCGGGCATATTCGATGATTCCCCCGTCCAATTGGTACACTTGCTCAAAGCCATTGTGCTTCATCCAGGCACTGGCTTTTTCACAGCGAATACCACCCGTGCAATACATCACCACCGGTTTATCTTTTTTATCGGCAAGCATGTCTCTCACCATAGGCAGGGCCTCACGAAAAGTGGTCGCTTCCGGGAGTATAGCGCCTTCAAAATGACCGACTTCACTTTCGTAGTGATTGCGCATATCTACGATGATCGTATCCGGTTGTTTTACCAGCGCATTAAAAGCCCTTGCACTTAAATGTTGCCCCCTTTTGGTCACATCAAACGTTTCATCGTTAAGTCCGTCGGCAACGATCTTGGAACGTACCTTGATGTTGAGTTTGTAAAAGGACTTGCCGTTATCTTCAATGGCATAATTGAGACGCAGATCCTGTAAAAAATCTATTTCTTCCAACGCTACCTTGAAGGTTTCATGGCGAGATTCCGGAATAGATATCTGGCCATTCACCCCTTCAGCGGCTACATAAATGCGTCCAAATACGCCTTCCTGACTAAGCCTCCAGTAGAAGTGATCCCGGAAAAAGGCAGGGTTTTTAATATGGGCGTAGCGATAAAAGGAGAGGGTGATCCGGGGTTCCGCGGATTGCTCCAGACGTTGTTTAAGTTCGTCGTTGTTGATGAGATTGTACAGTCGCATGGCGCAAAGATAACGTCTTTTGCAGCGTCACCCAAGTGATTTTCATCAAACCGGTCGATTCAAAAGGGACACCCAATACGCATCAGGATCGCAACAATTTGCCACTCGACAGCTGGTTGCCTGCAATAATCCGATAGCTGTAAAAGCCGGGGTGGATTGTAGGCATACTCAAGGTCACCGGTACCGCATCCTGCAGGGTGAGCTGCTGCTCGAAGACCATCCTGCCGGATAAATCATAAAGCTGAAACGTACCAATGCCATCCATACCAGGCCATGTAATCTGCAACAGATCGTTGAAGGGATTGGGCAGAACGGATGCAGCCAGGGTAGTGGAAGGTGTAGAGGTTGACAACTGCTTTAACGCCAGTTTGACCGCCTCAAACACATCAATCCGACCCCAGCCGTACGTATTGTTGGGGGTCTCTGTGCCGGGCACACCGCCGCAGGTATCTGCAGCCGCTATGATCCGTGCTGTATTTTTCAGCAGGTCCTCGATGACGTCCACCTCACCGGCCAGATCCGGACGGGCACTGATGATGAGTGCAACGGCACCTGCTACATGCGGACCAGCCATACTGGTTCCGCTAAAATTGGCATATCCGCCTCCGGGAATAGATGAACGTACATTGACACCCGGCGCTGATACATCGGGTTTCATGCGGCCACTGCCGTCTACAAGCACCGGTCCGCGACTGCTGAAATTCGCTATCGTATCATTATCGCGTGTGGCACCTATGGTAAAACTGCTCTCAAATATAGCTGCAGGTGTGCTCACGCTGCTACAGCCTGATCCACTGTTTCCTGCTGAAACAACAACTACAACCCCTGCCGTTTTCAAATTATTGACCACCATTTCCATCAAGGCAAAATTGGAAGGATCACAACCTTCAACTTCAGGGCATCCCCAGGAGTTGGCAATCACATGGGGTGCTTTGGCGGGATCAGGGTTACTATTACTCAGATCCGTTGGTGCTATAAACCATTCAAAACATTCAATATACGTTGAAGGGGTGCCCCAGCCGCGTTCCATATTTCGGCAGCCAATCCATCGGGCATCCGGTGCCACACCGATCTGCAAGGCACTATCGAGGCCTGCCATGGTGCCCATGGTATGCGTCCCGTGGTTATTGTCATCACAAGGCACCGGGCTGTCCAGACCACAGGGATTGTTTAGCGGATTATTAGTGGTGTCGCCATTGATCGGATTTAACTGATGGATGGCATCGTGCCAGTTGTAATTGTGGTCTACCTGTCCGTTTGTATTTCCGCGATAGGTGCCAACGAGGGCAGGGTGGTCCCATTCATAGCCTGTATCCTGACCGCCAATGACAACATCCTGTCCGGTGTAGCCCATGGCCCAGACACTATCCGCCTGGATTTTCTGTAGGCCCCAGGTAAGGTCTGCAAATCCGCGGAGCGGGCTTTCCATCTCCTCGCGATAATCCGATACACGCACGGGTGAATCAGCCGCTATATAGGCTACAGAGGGCAACGCAGCCACTTTCCGTATCAGCTCCAGATTGCCAAAGCTGCGGACCATATTAATCACATAATAAGGCTGCGCCAACGCTTTTTCTGCAGCCAGGAGGCTTAATACAGGACCCTGCGTAGAAGCTGCTTTTGTTTTCAGCAGATTAAACGCCTGTTGGCCTTTAGCCGCTTTGCCGTGGATGTTCCGGACTACCGAAAGATCTGCTTGTTCGCGAAGTACAATTAAAAAGGACTGGTCCTTGCCGGTAAGCCCATTTTGAAGTAAGGTTTCGGCAATGCGATCATCCGGACCTGGGGCAGTGAAACTCGTCAATAGTAGTAGAAAAAACAGATTCATATTCAGTGAAATTCGATGGGTAAGATATGCTTTGGCAAAACTACACGGGAAGTCAAGGATTTGTTCCGGATGGCCCTGAAAAAAACAAAAAAACCAAAAGGAATGTCGGCTAATAGGTAATAGCGGGGCAACGAATCTCGCCAAAATAATAGACCAGGCCTACTTTCACCATGGCATAGACATCATTGTTGCGGCTATCACCGCGTTGGCGGCCAGGCTGACCGATTTGCGGATATTCATCGTTGGGGATAGAGCGGTCTGAGAGTGCCACAGCTATTGGCCCATGCAGTGCTTCCAGTTCTGCTTTGTCCGCATAGGTGGTAGAAACATCGTCGAGATAATCTGTCCACATATATCGGCTGTCAATTTCGATATTAATGGACCATTCATAACTGAGGTCAAACTTTAAGCCAAAGCCATAGTTTAATGCCGGTTGCAAAACGTAATATTCCTCTCCGGTAAACTGACCTTCCGTACCCAGGTCTCTAAGGTTGTACCACTGGCCCTGATATTGCGTCTTGGGGGTAAATCCAAAAACAGTAAGACCCCCAAAAACATAGGGCGTAAACCAATAATCACGGCTGCCGTGTTTATACTTCATGAAGTTGAACTCAAATCGCCCGCCGAGATCCACGACATTGGAAGCAAAGTTGAGGTTTCGGGCTAATTGAAAGGGATTGTCAGACCATTGATCGTCGCCCTTCACATAGGTATAATTGGCCGTCAATGCCATGCAGAGCCGCTCATTAAAATTGTATCGGCCAATGGCTCCGACCGCCGGACCTGGATGGCCAAGGTTAAAGTTGGGGTTGAGATCGCCAAAGTACCAACCAAGGCCAATAAAGCCACCCACCTCATAGCCCATTTGAGCGCGAACACCTGTGGTAGATAGACTAAGTAATAAAAAGGCAAGAATAAAACGCATGGATGATATTTCGGGCTGCAAAGGTAGGAACATTAACGCATCTAGATCAACCCTTGGTATATGCAAGGTATAGATATCAAGGCCATGAACAATAATGTACTACAATCCCGCCCTTGCAGATATTTCCAGCATCCGGTCTATAGAAGCGCGGGCATCCCGGATAATCCAGTCTTCCAGGTGGATTTCAGGCAACTCATGCACCATACAGGTATAGAGCTTTTCCAGGGTATTGCGCTTCATATGCGGACAATCATTACAGGCACATAAATTATCCGGAGGTGCAGGGATAAAGGTTTTGTTGGGCGATTTGAGCTGCATCTGGTGGATAATCCCCGTTTCGGTGGCGACGATAAACGTATCGGCAGGATCCGTTTGGGTGTATTTTAACAGGCCGCTGGTGGAGCCGATATAATGGGCTTTTTCAAGGATAATAGCTTCACATTCAGGATGGGCTATCAATTTGGCTTCGGGATGGCGAGCCATCAATTTGGTAATTTTTTCGTTGGAAAAAATTTCATGAACCATACAGGTGCCATTCCAAAGTACCAGGTCCCGACCGGTTTTTTTAATCAGGTAAGCCCCAAGGTTTCGGTCCGGAGCGAAAATAATCGGCTGGTCTTTTGGGATGCTATTGATGATATGGACAGCATTGGTAGACGTGCAGCAGATATCCGTGAGTGTTTTGATTTCGGCAGTGCAATTGATATAACTAACCACGATATGGTCCGGATATTTTTCCTTGAACTTCCGAAACAAATCCGGTGGACAAGAATCAGCGAGCGAGCATCCCGCTTTCAGGTCGGGGAGTAGCACTTTTTTGTGCGGGGATAGCACCTTTGCCGTCTCTGCCATAAAATGAACACCGGCAAACACGATAATATCCGCCTCAGTGGAGGCCGCCTGTTGCGATAAGCCCAAGCTATCTCCTACGTAGTCTGCAACATCCTGAATGTCGCTTTCCTGATAATAATGCGCCAGAATAATCGCATTTTTTTCTTTTTTCAACTTTTGGATCTCCGCAACCAAATCCAGAGTAGGATCAGGTTCGATATTTAAATAACCCAATTGCTGAAGTTCATTATTTGCGTTAGGTGGGAAAGTCATATCAATTTATTTATAAAACAGCGATGGAGTGGTAAGTGGTTAATCCAAAAAGATGAAGAGCATGTCGTATTTATGGTTTGAAACGTGCATTTATCCTCGTCCTATCAGATACATCGTATATACAACATAAAGTGCCAGGAAAAAGATGCCGGTAACTCTTGTAAGGACCATTTTTTTACTCACCACAAGTGCTAAGATGATGAGTGTACTGCTGAAAACAATCATCAATACATCCGCATTGGAATTGGCGGTAAAGGGCAAGGGGCGAATTGTCGCACTTAATCCCAGTACCCATAAAAGGTTGAATATATTTGACCCAACCACGTTGCCCACAGCAATATCTGATTTTCCCCTATAGGATGCGACCACAGAGGTTACTAATTCCGGCAAACTGGTACCTACAGCCACTATAGTGAGTCCGATCAGGGATTGGCTCATGCCAAAATTGGCTGCAATAGTCACCGCGCCATCGACCACCCATTTACCCCCAAGAAATAAGGCCATTATGCCTACGAGCATAATAAGGGATAACTGAAATACGGGTTTTGTATTATTGGGTAAAGGCTCAGCTACATCCAAATTATTTTTATCTGATCTGGCCATGTCAATAATATAAATCAAAAACATAAAAAAAAACACCATCACACTGATGCCTTCTTTTCGGTCGAATATTAATGATGTTTCGGTTGGATTAAACAGGTTTGTATTGGCAAAAAAACCTACCAGGAGTGCTGCAGTCAGCGAGAATGGAATTTCTGTAAGCACCGTAGGACGCTTGACTGTCAGGTTGGCGACCAATGCGGAGGCGCCCAGAATGAGGAGTACGTTGGCAATATTTGAACCCAATATATTGCCAACCGCAATTTCAGTGTTCCCCCCAAAACTGGCCATCAGGTTAACCGTAAGCTCAGGCAGCGATGTACCAAAAGAAACGATGGTCAACCCAACCACCATATCCGATACACCATATCGATTAGCAAGGAGACTAGCCGAATCGACCAGCCAGTCAGCTCCTTTAATCAACAGCACAAATCCTAAAATAAATAAAACGTAGATCATACCTTTCCGGGAAAGAAATAGGCTCTCCCGAACGGCAAAGATAGCCAGACTAGCCGGAATGCAGGAAAGAGTCGGGATATCTTTGGACGTACGATTGTCCGTTTCTTCTAATAGGAAAAGGGAAAAAAGCATGCATCAAGAGCAGTTCAGCCCGGGAGGATGCATGCTTTAATCAATAAATAAATTACAATGTAGCTGGCGCAAAGTGAAGCGTTAACGTAACCGTATCCACTATGCCTTTCATGTTTTCAACAACTACTTCTACGGCAAAGTCGCCGGAAGCGAGGACCTTTGGCGGCGTGCATCCGGATAAAAATTGTTCCAGGTTATCCTGTTGTAATCGCATCGATTTCAGACCGCACACCGTCAATCCGGAACAATCGCGCTGATTGTCCAGGATGCCGGAACCCAATAGACCAATGCCACCAGGTTGGGTGCATGAAAAACCAAAACCACCACTTAGGGAAATACATTTAACGCCACTTTCTTCATCCGTAGCATTGGCATATACCGTAGTGCTGACATTTTGCTCGTAGTTCAGATTCACGGGCACGGAAGGGTCACTGACAATACTTATGGAGCTCGTCATCGTCCCATCGGAATGCGTCACAGCTTGTGATATTTCCCATTGGACGACCGGTGCAGTGGCATCGGCATCAGGTACAACAACAAGTGCCGGATCATTGCATGGATTGCAGGGTGGCGGCGGACTGCATGAAATAAGCATGGCGGCCATAACGAAGGATGCCATTGAAGAGAGCGTAAATGTTTGCATAAGAGTAACTGGTTAGAAGGTTAGAAAAACGAAAGGGTCAAGAAGGAAAAATGCATTTCCTGATTTAGACAATTAAGATACACGTATTATGTGTTTTAGCGGACAAATGTGACTCCCCGCCAACAAATAATTAATAATGGAGCGATCCTGTTTTTAGATGGTTATTCGATTATGGGTGTATTTTTACCCGACAAAGCCTTGGCGGCGGCGGGCGTTTATTCGGAAACCGTCATCGAACAGCTCGCTCCCAGCCAATAGCTGATCGACCCAGGGTTAAGGCCCGCGTGAGGCTTGGTTGCCCCCCTAGGCATTAATCTTTAACCCAATCCATGCATTAGGCTTCGAGCGAAGGTCATTTCTGGTTGGGCACCACAATCAATCACCTCAATGATCAATCGAAAATCTGTGATTTTCTTGCCAAAGAAGACCTGCACGATACTGCGTTGTTTTTCATTCGCATAGGAAACACTATTCTCATTCAAAACGCCTTGTCTCGTGCAGGTCTCTTTTGGCCTTGATCCATTTCGGCAATCAATTCTGGTGCCCGATAAGCTGGTACTTCGTCGACAAGGCATAGCCTCCTATGGTGAGGAGGGGAAGTGACTGATTATGAAGCAGAAATGAGCTGTAGCCGAAGCAATTTACGGCTAATAATCAATGAGATAAATCCAGGATCATTTCCCATATATTTTTGCACTCATTTCTTCCCACCTTGAATTCAAATTAATTTTCATAATATATTGTATGTCAAGTATTAAGGAATTAATGTTCATTTTATAATAAAACCTAATGCATGAATTGGGTTTAATTCCTAAAGGTAAAAGCTACACCAAATCGCAACCAATTTGCCGGCATCGGATAGCCATCCACAGATGAAAAAACCCGGGGAATACTTTCCCCGTTGGAAGCGGGTTGTTTCCATCCAAATATCATCTGCCCCGCGTTTTCCAATTCAATAAAAAACCGAAAGCCAAGGCGCTCCATGGAAAGATAAGCATCCACCTGCGGGTACCATTTTTCTTCATGGGTATGCTGAACATAAAATACGCCATGGAGTGGCATATAACCATAGGGATTCCAGGGGCTAATCAGGCGCAGTTCAGAACCGATACGTGTGCGGAGACTGCGGCGAAACCACATTCCCTCATAGTACACATCATGTCTGGTAATCCAGGCAGGGAAGGGTACTCGTGTATCGCCGCTTTGTTGCCAGCTCACCCGCTGTTTCAAATGGAAAACGCCCACATCCAATTGGTGGGAAACCCAAAGATGGGATTGCCCAAATGTGCTACCAATCTGATTCGGTATACCGGGTGCTTCAAAATAAAGGGCATTTGTCAACAGCGCAAAATGAACGCCACCCTTAAGCTTTATTTTGGGGATGGATAATTCGCCAAAAAGGCTTTGTTGTTGAATAGGATCCCATTGGTAGGTATATATCTGTTGTTGGGAAACGACAAGTTGCTCTTCAAATAAATCCGGTCTGCGATTAGCTAATACAAAGCCCGCTTTTACCTGAGCCCATTGGCCCAGATGGAGACCCGCTGTTGATTCAGCTCTGAACGAACCAATCTGGTCGCCCAGGTCAGCTTGTAGCGAACCCTGAATTTCTGCGATTTCCCGCCATTGGAGCCTTGTCCGCCCTACGAGCATCACATTGTGGACAGTGCCTTTGTTCAGTTCATTAGACCAGTTGTGGATCCGATGATCCAACCCGGCTTGAAGGCTGATTCCCACTCCTTGGGCGTTTTTCCAGGAAAATAAAAGCTCGCCAACATTAGATAACGTGGTATGGGTCGTGTATTGACGGATGCCGCGGTCGTCCGATTGGAAAACACCATAAAAAGTACCCCCGCCGGGGGGCGCTGTATCGCTGTACTTAAAGCGCCGATCCTGCCAGCGGAATTTGTGCATAACCAGAAATCGGCCTAAACTATCCTTGTCCACTTTGCCACGAAAAGCAAAAGCCTGTGTTAGTTGATAATCCGTTTCTCTATACCGAAAAGAAGCATTCGTAAGCCATACAGGCACGTTTGACCGTTCCTGATAATTGGGATCGCCAAGGAGGGTGTCGGTGATTATGCCACCATTTTCCTGCTGATCCAGCACATGATTGCCGTGCAGGAATGTGACCGCATATCGTCCTTTGGGCACCTGATAACGCAAGCCCGTTCGCAATGAACTATGATGATTGGCCAGGCGGCTGTATTCACCTAAATTATAAATGCGCAGTGCCTCGATAAAAAAATCGGTACCCTTGCCAAACCGGCGGGCAAATTTACCTTTGAACAGACCATCCTCTGAGGTGGGGCCCTGTGAATAATACACATCACTATACGCCTTTTTTGATCGTATGAATTGCAGACTATCCGCCCCCAGCAAATAAGGGGACAATGCATATAATCCTGCCTGAAAACCAATGTTCGCCGGCAATTGTGGGGTGATGGCTTTAGCTGCCGTGCCTAGATTATGAAGTCGTGCATATTCTTGTCCTTCCGGTTGGTCGATTGGATCGTAACGGCGCATGTCATCCAGGGTCGGGATGGCAAAATCTGATACCTCCCATGGTGCAAGAGCTGGAAAAGTGTGCAACTGTAAACTATCCAGTACCGGGGGTTGCTCCTCAAATACAGCCGGGGTTGTATCCCTGACGATATCTCCCCGGTATAGGCTATCAGGGCTTTGAGCAGTACCTCTTGTGGCAGCCGTTACTAAGCTTAATAATATAAAGAGGAGCGGTCTATTCACCGGGTGTGATTTGGATTGTCTGCCCAACAGCACCATGAGCACCCTTCAGTTCAAGTATAAACAAGCCAGTAGAAAGATCGGCAGGCAAATCCAGAATTTGGTGGGGTTGATCATCTGCAAGTCGCCAGGTGTTAACTATTCGGCCGCATAAATCCAGCAGCCTTGCTTCAAATGGTCCACCTATGGGTAAATGGCTCAATTGGATTTGATGGCTTGCGGGATTGGGTGATATGGTGAAGGCTATGTTATTTTGTATTTTGGGAATGGCAGAAATAGACGGTTCAACCGGAGCAAAAACAAAGAGCCCCTCCTGCATATCTGAGATCAAAATGTTGCCCGAGGGTAAATAAGGAAATGCTCCCCAGGCACCTTTATAGCTATTTAATTTTGGTTCACTGGATGTGGAATAATGCAATACCTGTAAGGGTGGATTTTCCGGATCATGAATATCAAATACTCTAAGCCCATCGTAATAATAAGATACATAAAGATAATCACCGCGGATGAGCAGGTTGTGTGGAATGCTTTTCAGGTCACCAGGTATCGCTTCAAAGATTGAAGCCACCTTAATGTTTTCGGGGTCTTTTATATCCAGTACTTTTAAGGGTGAGCCATGTGTTTCGTCGGCCATGAAATAATACGATCCGTCTTCACTTTGCCAACCGGAATGATTATATCCTTTGCCGGGATAGCTGGTCAAGGTGCCCAAGGGTACCGGCTGATAAGGATCTGAGAAGTCGACCATAGTGAAGCCGTCATAACCACAATTGAGAAATGCCGTGTCATTGCGTACATACGCATCATGTACATGACCAAAGGAAAAACTGCCAAAGGTGTTATATGATCCAACTAGTGTTGGCGATATTGGATTTGCCAGGTCATAAACGCGCATCCCACTATATGGGCTATCGCCTCCTGAAGTTGCCAGGGTATATAAGAGGGCACTTGCGGTGTCAATGAAAATATTGTGACTACGCGAAAAACGAGCTTTTGAATCATATACGACAGGGAGCGAATCGGGTAAATGGGTGATATCCATTATTTGGAGCGTGCTTTGACCCTCATCACATACGGCATAAAGGTAACCGGCATAATCATGGTAGTCCCTGTGGATGATGGAGGCCCCTGTTGCTGCACCAGGTACAAAAAAAGCTTCCCAGGGCATCGTGGGGTCAGTGATGTCAATAAAGTGGGTGCCGGCTGTAGAGCCGATGATGCCATACTCGTGCCCGTTGACAGCAATACCCCACACTTCGTTGTACGTATTATCATAAGCTGCCGACCCGGATAAGGCCGGATCAAACCAGTGGCCCAGAAGGTTAGCTTCTTTCGATTGGGCAAAGAGGAAAAGGGGTAACCCAAAAATGGTGGCTAGGGCTAAAGATCGAATAGTCGTTGTCATTTTGCAAAAATAGACAGGCTTTTCCAATCCCCATCCACTAGTGAAAGAAGTCTGCGGTTTCATTGAACTTATTTGTGTCCTTATGTCTTCAATGCATGCTGTATCTTCGCCCCATCAGAATTGCACTATGGAACCAAAAGTATATGAAGCACTCGTAGACGGTCATTTGAAATTACCGTTTCCGGTTGGTGAACTGGAGACCCTGGATATTCGACCTGCTGGTCCCGGCCGCTGGCACTTCATTCACGAAGGCAAATCATACCATGTAGATGTGGAGATTGAAGATTATGCGGAAAAGCGGTTTGTACTCAAGATTGACGGATTTCGTCATACCGTGAAGCTTTCTGACCCATATGACGTATTGGTCCAACAACTCGGCCTGGCTAAAAAAGCGGTCCACCAGACCAACCTTATTAAAGCACCAATGCCTGGTCTTATTCGCGAAGTATTGGTTAGTCCCGGACAGGAGGTTGTCGCCGGTGAAGCAATCCTTATACTAGAGGCTATGAAAATGGAAAATATTATCAAATCACCTGGGGCAGGAAGGGTAGCATCCATAAATGCACTGCCTGGAGCCCCCGTTGAAAAGGGTCAAATTCTCATCGTTTTTGAAGAATAAAAAAGTTGTTTTCAGGATTAGAAGGAACTTTGTCCTTTCGGTTGTACAAAATGGATAGCAATAAAACATGATCATAACTGCAATAGCCGCCGTTGCCCAAAATAGAGTAATCGGCAAAGACAACAAACTGCCCTGGCATCTCCCGGCCGATTTAAGGTTTTTTAAAAAGACCACAATGGGTCATCACCTTATTATGGGTCGGAAAACCTGGGAAGCACTACCTAATGGTCCACTGCCGGGTCGGGTGAATGTGGTCATTAGTCGATCGGAAATGAAGGTCCCTGATGGTGTATTTGTCTTTCCGGGTCTCGAACCAGCTTTAGAGTGGGTGTTCCGTCAGGAAGAAACAGAAGTGTTTATCATCGGCGGAGCTCAGATATATGCGTCCGCGATGCCCATGTTAGATCAAATCTTACTTACCGAGGTAGATACGTCTCCTGAAGGTGATGCCTACTTCCCGGAGTGGAGGGATAGCGAATGGGAAGAAGTATCCCGTGAAGCACATGAATCGGATGATAAAAACCCGTTTGGATACGCCTTTGTACTCCGCGAAAAACGGAAAAAACGCAAGGAAGGCCATAAAGCCTGGCGTAAATTTGACTATTAAGGTCGGGTTGTGGGTCATGTTTTGGTAAGAAAGGGGTGAAAGGTAAAGGGTGAAAGGTAAGGGGTGAATGGTAAGAGTGACCTCGACTCCTTTACTCCTCAAAACCTCAAAACCTCAAAACCTCAAACCCTCCTACGAATTCGGCTGGCTCAATTGATCGGCCAAAAAGAGTATACCTGCCGCATCCTCTATCGATCCATCTGCCAGCTTTTGTTTGGCCATTTGGTGTAAACGCTCAAATAAATTTTCTTCATCTGATTCAATCAATGCCGCAATTTCAGGAATTTCGGCAAAATGGTTAATCGCTTGACGATCAGGCCAGGCGGTAAGGGAGGCTATTTCGGCAAGTTCACTTCCTGTTAGCACAGCGCTATGGCGAATGCTCGGAGGCATCTGGTCAAAACCCATTCCCATTACATCCATCGGTTGAAAAAGGGTGTGGATAGCAGCACCGCTTGCGCGAACATAAAAGGCTCGGCCCATACGTCCAACGAGATCGATACGCTGTGGATCGATGCGGTCCTGATCGTCCAATACGGAGGAGCGGACATGGATTTTAACGACTTCACATATAATAAGATGGCCCGCTCCACCCTTGTCGCCCAGGGTGATAATGTCTTTCACTTTACATTCCATATGGGCCGGTGATTCGGCGACTCGGAAGGGCCTTACGATATCCGACGCAAGGGGGGTGAGTCCGGCTTTGGCAAATTCATCCACATCCGATGGATATTCGATACTAGCCAGGGCCATTTGGCGCATAATGGCAAAATTGACGGCATTGATGACGACTTCTCCGGAGGTACGGATATTATGAAGCGTATCCTTCGTCTGGTTGTCTTTTACTTTCCGATTTGAGGAAAAAACAAGGATGGGTGGATTAGAACTGAAAGCATTAAAAAAGCTGTAAGGAGCCAGATTGGGGCGTCCCTCCGTATCCAGGGTAGAGGCAAAGGCAATGGGTCTGGGCGAGACAATTCCAAGAATGTATTGATGGAGGTCCTTTACGGCAAGTTCGTTGGGGTCTAGGGTGCGGAAAGACATAAAACAGAGATTTTGACGACAACAAAGATCCTGATTTTTTCATAGAGCCAGGGTTGCAATTTGGCGTTTTGTGAAAGTAAGTGTCGGATTGCCGTCAATATGTGGCCTGATACATCGAGAGACCGGGTTTGTCATCCGTCACCACAGGTTAAACGAATTGTCGACAACGCTATCCTGGTGCACCCTATTTTTGCATAAAGGGTTTGAATCCTTACCTTCGGGCATGCAGAAGGAAAAAGTGCTGGTCACTGACAGGACACACCCTCTTTTGGTACATGGATTACGTGATTTGGGCTTTGAGGTTGATGATCGGCCGGAGATTACCCTGGCAGAAGTTCGGGAAATCATCGGATCCTACGTGGGTTTGGTCATGAATAGCAAAATCCGGGTTGACAAATCCATGTTGGTCACAGCTAACCAACTCCGCTTTGTAGCTCGCCTTGGATCTGGTCTTGAAATCATTGACCTTCCAGCAGCAGCCGCCCAGGGGATAGTGGTTTTCAGTGCACCTGAAGGGAATTGTAATGCAGTGGCTGAGCACGCTCTGGGTATGTTACTCTGTTTGGCCAACCACCTACTTCAGGCCGATCGCCAGGTACGGAAATTCTTGTGGCACCGGGAATCGAACCGTGGCTGGGAACTGGCAGGAAGGACGGTGGGAATTATCGGAGTAGGGCATACCGGGAGTGCATTTGCGACCAAGTTGCAAGGCTGCGGGGTTAAAATCCTGGGGTACGATAAATATGCAAATGGCTGGAAAACGCATTTGCCATGGGTAACCTCGGCTTCAAAGGAAGAAGTAATGGCCCAGGCAGATATCATTTCACTCCATTTGCCATTAACGCCTGAAACCAGGCACTATATTGATCAGTCGGTCCTTCAAAACTGTCGGCCAGGTGTGATTTTGATCAATACAGCCAGAGGTAACCAGGTAAATACCCGGCATCTGATTGCTGCCCTGGAAGCAGGTCATGTTGGTGGAGCTTGTTTGGATGTTTTTGAGAATGAACATCCGGATACATTGACCGTAGAAGAAAAGGCGGACTATGCACGCCTTTACACGATGGACAATGTCGTCCTCAGTCCCCATGTGGCAGGATGGACTTACGAATCGTTGGAACGGATCGCTTCTGTTTTGTTGAAAAAAATTTCCGACTGGCAGAATGAAAAAAAGTTGGAGGTTAAAAAATTAACAGACCTTTAACTTAAATGAATGAATATCAACACAATATTATTCAATCAACCTGTAGAATAGGCAAAGTGAAGGCCTCTGATAGTGTAAAACTCACGACATTCATGTGAATTGGGTTTTTTGACAAGGTTAAATCTTTGTAACATTGCAGGCAGTCTGATAAAACCAAACTTCAAATCTGGATGAATTATGAGGAGATTCTTTACCTCGCTGACGTTTTTGCTGCTGACTTTCAGCATCCTCGAGGCCCAAACTGGTGCCTCTTCCCTCGCTGGTAACGTGAAGGATGATACAGGTGAACCTGTTATCTCCGGCACAGTCAGCATATACAAAGATGGCTCCTTGCTCACGGGCGTGTTGACCGACTTTGATGGGAATTACAACTTTGGCAACGTTGATCCTGGAAAATATGATGTGGAAGTTTCCTACGTCGGTTTCCAGACTCAACGGGTAGCTGGTGTTGTTGTGCTCGCGGGTCGAACCAACTTCCTGAATTTTGAACTTTCTTCTGGTGTAAACCTGGACGAGGTCGTGGTCACGGACTATCGTGTGCCCCTTATCGAACAGGATAACACGACAAGGGGTGGTATCAAAACAGGTGATGAAATTCGCAACCTGCCCACAAAGAATATCAATGCCCTGGCCGCTACTACAGCCGGACTTTCATCACAAGATGAAGGGAAAGATATCAACGTGAGGGGTAGCCGCGCCGGTGCTACCAACTATTACCTGGATGGCATCAGGGTATCAGGCTCACTTCCTCCAGAGACCGAAATTGACCAGTTGCAAGTAATCACCGGTGGATTTCCTGCGGAGATCGGGGACATCACCGGAGGTGGTATCTCCATTACGACCAAAGGTGCCAGCAAACGCTATTCTGGTCAGGTTGAATTGGAAACATCCCAATTTCTGGATGCATTCGGTTATAACTTGATAAATGGCTTTATATCCGGGCCGATTATCAAACGGAAGGACGGTGAATCATTGCTCGGATTCCGACTATCTGGTCGTTACCGCAGGATAGAAGAAGATAATCCTGCTGCGACAGGCACCTATGTTGGCCGCCAATCTGTCATTGATAATCTTAAACTCAACCCGGTTCAATTTATTGGCAGCGCCAATGTACTTGTTCCTACTGCGGAGCAATTAACGAACCAGGATGTCACACTGGAAAAAGCACGCCCAAACGAACGGGAAGAACGTTTGGACATTACCTCCAAGTTGGATTTTCGTTTAAGCAAGGAGATTGATCTATCCGTAACGGGTACTTATAATCAGGTCAGAGATCAATTTACACCAAACAGTAATGCGGTGCCAGGTGGTTGGAGTTTATTGAACTACAACCGCAATCCGACAAACGAAACAGACCGGTATAGACTGATTGCACGTTTTCGCCACCGCCTTGGTCGAGGAGCTGGAGAAGGTGCATCGAACTCGGTTATCCAAAATGCATCCTACTACCTGCAGTTTGGAGTGGAATATGATGAATTTGGCACCTCGGACCCGATTCACGGTGAAAAACTGTGGGATTATGGGCACCTGGGTAGATTCAACTATGAATATGTTCCTGTATTTGGGACTACAACACCACAGCGGGATCCAAATGGATTTACATTGGCGAATGGCACATATTATGGATTTACCGGATACAACCGTCAGTTCCAGGGTTACGATCCTACGAATAGTCGCAATCCGGGTCTTTCCTTATATAATAGTTTAGTGCCTGCTGACAATACGGATGCGGGTGCTTATACTGCTATAAACGGATTTATTCCAGATAATCTTGGTACAATTTACGGTTTTTACAATAATGTAAATACGGTCTATAATAACTTCCAAAAAGGGACAAATAATATCTACACCTTTACTGGAGGCATGTCTTTTGATCTTCTTCCCGGGGGCTCTGCTAAAGGTCGACATACCCTTTCTATTGGCGCCATGTATGAGCAACGGGACAACAGGTTTTATACAATTAATCCCAACAGGCTTTGGGTTCTTGCCGGACTTTATGCCAATGAGCACATTGTTGGTTTTGATTCGCTCAGCCCGATCGGTGTCATTCAAGACACATTATTATTACCCGATTCACTTACTCCGGTCAATTTAGTTATTTATGACCCATTGATTGCAGATGTAGAAGGTGAATTTTACAAACGCGTGCGCGAACGATTTAATGTTCCGCTCAACCAATATGTTGAGGTGGATATGTTGGATCCAAGTGATATGTCGCTTGACTTGTTTTCGTCAAGAGAGCTTACGGATCAGCCCAATATCATGAATTATTATGGGTATGATTATCTGGGTAATTTGTTGGGTGGGAATGTATCCTTTAATGACTTTTTTTCCCAAACAGATGTTAATGGGCAGCGAACGTTTCCTGTTGCGGCATGGCAACCCACCTATTTGGGTTTGTGGTTGCAGGATAAGTTTACTTATAAGGACATCATTTTCCGAGTGGGACTTCGTGCCGACCGATATGATGCCAACACAAAAGTGCTAAAGGATCAATATTCTCTGTATGATATTATCACGGCGGACGCCTTTTATTCGGAGGTCTTGCAATCAGATCGCCCTTCCAATATTGGAGAGGATTACAAAGTTTATGTGACACAAGAAGGTGGTAAAGATGTGCAGGCTTATAGAAAGGATGACCAATGGTATTACCCTAACGGGGCTCCTGCTCCGGATGGTCGTTCTATTTACGGAACATCTACGGCAAGACCTTATTATCAGCAACAGGATGCTAATATTCGCGATATCCGTTCCAATACCTATGATCCAAATACATCCTTCGAAGATTACAAGGCCAAGTTGATTTGGGTTCCTCGTTTGTCCTTCTCTTTCCCTATTTCTCAGGAAGCAAATTTCTTTGCCAACTATGATGTTCTTGTAAGTCGCCCTACATCTAATACGATTGTGACGCCTTTACAATATTTCTATTTTGAAGATCAGGGAAGAACGCCTCAAAACAATCCAAATTTGCAGCCGGAAAAAACCATTGTTTACGAGGTTGGTTTCCAGCAAAAACTGAATAATTCATCGGCTTTGCGCCTGTCAGCCTATTATCGTGAATTACGCGATTTGATTCAGCGCAGGACGATTTTATATGTACCTGCTCCGGTAAGTGCATATGATACTTATGGCAATATTGACTTCGGTACGGTAAAGGCCTTCTCTATTGAATATGATCTACGCAGGACGGGTAATATTACCGTCAATGCCAACTATACGCTTCAGTTTGCTGATGGCACAGGATCTGATGCCAACTCTCAAAATGGTTTGACTAATCGCGGATTGAACATTCGTACACTGTTCCCTTTCAGCTATGACGAAAGACATACCCTGAATGTAATTTTGGACTATCGCTATAGCAGCGGGAAGAAGTATAATGGTCCTCGCTTATTTGGCAGGGATATTTTTTCTGATGCTGGAATTAACATACAATCCACTGCAGTATCTGGGCGGCCTTATACACGTAATCTGGTTCCCAGTGAATTTGGTGGTTCCGGTAATGCAGGAACGATCAATGGCAACAGGCTTCCATGGCGTTTCAATTTGGACCTACGTGTGGATAAACGCTTTAACCTGACATCAAAAACGGCTGAAAATCCACGACCACTTTGGTTGAATGCCTACCTACGCGTACAGAATGTACTCAACATTCAGAATACGTTGGGTGTTTATTCTGCAAGTGGTTCACCGGATGACTCCGGTTTCCTTGCTTCCACTTTCGGAAGCTCTGCAATACAAACATTGGTCGACGTAGGTCGTGATCCACAATATTATCTGGATGCCTATAACTGGGCTTTAGTAAATCCAGGATTTTTTAACCTTCCACGTAGAATACTCTTAGGTGCCATCTTTGAATTCTAATCGTTCATTGTTTAAATTAGCTGTAATGAAAAATGTACAACGCTTTTTGCTCGGATTGTTGATGATAACATTGATGGCGCCAGCTTTTGCGCATATCAATCCGAAACAAGGCAAAAAAGCCAGCCTTACTGAAAAGAAAATGGCTTCATTGAGAGAAGGAGACTGTGCCCAATCGAGGTCTTCCATTGATATGGATATCAATAACGTTCGGGCAAGGTTGCTCGGAGGTGGTGATGTCTGGTGGGATTTGAACAATGGCCGTTATATTGTTCCCAAAGTGGATCCGGCTTCCGGTCAGACCGAAGTGAGCGCCATTTTTGCCGGAGCGGTCTGGTTGGGTGGCCTGGATGATGGGGGCAACCTTAAGGTAGCCTGTCAAACCTACCGCCAGACTGGTAACGATTTCTGGCCTGGACCATTGATCGAAGAAACAGGTGGAACAACCAATGATACCATTTGCCTTCAATGGGATCGTCACTTCAAAGTGAATGGATTGGATATTGACAAACACATTCAAAATTGGTTTGTCAACAAAGACCCTGGTACAAATCGATTAGACGATGTCAGTGCTATCCCGTCGGATGTTCTTTATTGGCCTGCATATGGCAATCCCTATTTTCAGGACCAGTTTAATTTCGAATTGCCTAATAATGAAAATGCAGGCTTAGCGGATTTTTGGGATGAAGACCGTGACGGTAAATATGATCCTGCTCAGGGCGATTACCCTCGGATTGGTATTCGCGGTTGCGAAGATGATCCTCGTTATCCCGATCAAATGATTTTCTGGATTTACAATGATGCCGGTGGCGCACATACCCAAACAGGCAGTCCCGAACAAATGCGTATGGAAGTCCAGGTGCAGGCGTTTGCTTATGCGACCAATGACGAAGTCAATGACATGACATTCCAACGGTACAAATTGATCAATAGAGGACTCCAGCCCTTGGATAGCACTTATTTTGCGATGTGGGTCGACCCGGATCTTGGGTGCCATGTAGATGACTATATTGGTTGTGACACAGCCCAAAGTCTGATGTACGTGTATAACGAAGATAGTCAAGATGGATTTCCTAACTGTAACTGCACTGGTGGTGTACCAACCTACTGCGATGAAGTACCCATTCTGGGTGTCGATTACTTCCGTGGCCCATTGGATTTAGATTCGATAGTTGGCTTCGATGATATTGGCCAACCGATTTTCTTTGAATTGGGAATGTCATCGTTTACATACTACAATAACGGTGACGTGGGCAACTGGCCAGATCCAATGACTGACCCGGATCAATTCCGTCAATACTATCGATATATGTCTGGCTCCTGGAAGGATGGTACTCCTTTCTCTTATGGCGGTAGTGGTTACAATGTAATCAGCACAGATAATATTGATTATGCCTTTACAGAATCGCCTTCTGATGTAAATGGTTGGAGCATGTGTACAGCCGCATTGGACTTTGGTGACCGACGCACGCTTCAGGCTTCCGGCCCATTTGAATTAAAACCGGGTACAATCAACGAATTGATTATTGGTGCCGTCTTTGTTGCCGATGAATCATACCCATGTCCATCTCTTGATCGACTGCTTTTTGCAGATGGTATTGCTCAGGCCTTGTTTGACAATTGTTTTAAAATAACAGATGGTCCAAACGCACCTGATATGGATTGGATCGAACTGGACGAAACAGTTATTGCTGTACTGTCTAATGAACCTGATTCTACTAAAAAATTCAACAATAACGCGTTTGAAAGTTACCAAGAGTTAGACCTACGTGCACCAACAAACCTTCCTGAAGAAGAGCGTACTTATCGATTTGAAGGTTATAAAATTTACCAACTGGCAAATCCTAACGTATCGCTTTCGGAATTGGATAATCCAGACAAAGCAAAACTAGCCTATCAGGTTGACGTACAAAACGGGGTAAGTAAAATTTATAACTGGAGAGACAACCGTTTTGAAGGTATCCCTGAGGTAGTCTGGCTTCCAACCTTAATGGTGGATGGTGCGGATAAAGGTGTTCGCCACACTTTTGAGATTACACAGGATTTGTTTGCCAAAACAACTGATCGGAAGTTAATCAATCACAGAGATTACTACTATACAGTGGTTGCCTATGCATATAACAACTATGCGGAGTTTTTACCTTCCGAACCATTATCAGGCCAACGAACATCATATTTGGAAGGTCGTAAAAACGTCAAAATTTATAAAGTTACGCCTCGCCCAATTACAGATGTAACCTTTAATAGTGCGTACGGTGACGGATTTACCATAACTCGTCTGGATGGCAAAGGTGCTGGAGGCAATTTCCTCGACCTGCAACCGGATCAGTATGATTGGATTTTTTCACCTGGATTTGATGGTTCTATTAAATACAAACCCGGAGCTGGTCCAATCAATGTAAAGGTATTTAATCCATTTGCTGCTAAGGATGGCACTTACCGGTTACTTACTGAAGATCCAGCCCTGGGTGGAGGAACCTTCCTCACGGATCAGGCTACCTGGAGACTGGAATACACGGATGCTCAGGGTA
>JAGNXB010000044.1 GCA_017985675.1 Saprospiraceae bacterium
TGCTTGAAAAGGGTTTGAGAGGCGATGGAGCCAGCTATCGGAATGCGGGATTTGCATGTCTTGGTAGTCCTACTGAATTGTTGGCGGATATTCAAACCCATGGTGCCGATACTATAGCAGATTTGGTCAAAATGCGCTGGGAAGGCTTGGCGTTACTTGCCCAAAGGGTGGGTGATCAGCGTATGGAGTTGGCGTGGTGCGGTGGAGAAGAAATTTTTGCAGAATCAGATCTTCTCATTTATGAAGCAGTTCTCGACGGCATATTCTTTTTAAATGCGTTTTTCAAGGAAATTACAGGTATACCTGAACAGTTTAGTGTTCAAAATAAAGGGGATAACAGCTTTATGCATGTCGCAGGATGCATAGCAATAAACAAAGAAGGCCGGCTACATCCGGGTAGGATGATGTTAGCCTTAGACCAGATAGCACGCGACCTGGGTGTCCACATATTTAATGGCGTCGAGGTGAGATCAATTGACGAAAGTCCAACCTACATCACCTTAACTACGGACAAAGACATCGCCTTCGAAAGTCACCGTGTGGGCATAGCTACTAATGGTTTTACGCAAAAACTTTTCCCACACCTTGCGGTTTTTCCTGCGCGCAATCAGGTTTATCTAACCGAGCCTGTCAATGGCTTAGTCTGGGACAAATGTTTGCATTATCATCAGGGGTATGTTTATGCCAGGCGAATTAATGATCGATTGTTAATTGGTGGGGCACGGCACCTTCACCTTGAACGGGAGTCAACTTCCGTGGAAGGTCAAACGGCGGATATCGAACGATTTCTTCATGATTTTGTCCACAAGCATTTCAAACTGAAAAAACGCTTGAGATTTGAGGATGCATGGAGCGGTACATTGGGTATTGGAGCTCAAAAAAGGCCAATAATTGAACAGACAAGCAATAATATATTTGCTGCAGTACGTTTGGGTGGAATGGGTATAGCTATCGGTACATTAGTTGGTGATGCATTGGGAAAACTAATGACACAGCAATGAAGAACATCACACTACGCCTTTTTCTGTTTTTATTGCTTGTTGCTGTTTTAACACCGCTTTTTGGGCAACAGGGTGCGCCAAAGCGTACGATTCATATCATTTTTTCCAACAATTATTATTACGAAGATCTGCCGACCGGTAGACAGGAATGGCTTGGCGGGGAAGTTAAATTGCGCCATGACAGTTCCTATTTATTCAGCGACACCGCTCATATATTTGGCGCAAAAGTTGATGCCGTTGGGAACACGTCTATTGTTCAGGGGGATTCACTAACTATTTTTGCAGATACCCTGACTTATGACAGCCAGTCAGGAATGGCCTGGCTGGTTGGACGGGTTTTACTTCTCAATGGAGATCAGCAATTGGTGACTGATCGGCTTCAATATGATACCCGTACCCGTGTGGCTACTTATGCAACTGGGGCATGGTTGACCAATGCCGGGACCAAAATTTACAGCGTTCGAGGAGATTATAATGTCGGATTACAATCGGTTTTTTTTAAGGATTCGGTACAAATTCAGAGCCCTGAATTTAAATTGAAAGCAGATTCAATGTCCTACAATGTGAGGGAAGATAGGGCTTATTTTACAGGCCCGACAAGGATTAAGCAACCTAAGGCAGACTTGTATTGCGAAGGTGGGTATTATAGTATGGCGGAAGGTTATGGTTTATTCGAAAAGAACGCGCAGTTTGCTGATTCGACAAGGCAGGCCACAGCCGATCAAATTTATTATAACAATAATACCCAGGAGATTCGGTTGATAGGGCAGGCAGACTACAGAGAGCAGGACCGTCAGGCTCGTGGAGATACCTTAGTGTATCGAGAAAAGACAGGTGATTTTTTAATACGGGGCAATGGCTTTCTAGTAGATGGCAAACAAACCATTCAAGCCAATGGGATTGACTACAATACAAAGACGGAGCGGTTCCAAACCATTGGACGATCGGAGTTACGGGACGGCTCTCAGGTATTAACCGCAGACCAGGTTTACAATACCGACAGCACGGATTTGGTCCAGGTAAAGGGAAATGTGATCATGCAGGATACCAGTGCCCAAATGGTGCTTCGTGCTGATTCTGCAGAATATCAACGAAGCCTTGGATATTTTAAGGCAATGGGGAATCCTCCAATGTTAGAGAACGTAATTGATGGGGATACGCTCTATATGATCGCGGATGTCATCATTTCAAAACGAAGCCAGGGCCAGGATTCAAGTCGTTATATCTACGCATATCCGAATGTTTTTTTATACAAAAGTGATTTGCAGGTGATTTGTGACTCTCTGGTTTATAATGAACAGGATTCACTTTTTTCATTTTACCACGATCCGGTGGTTTGGTCGGATACTTCACAGTTTACTGCGGATACGATAGCCTTAAGGTTAAAAAATCAGCAAATAGATTCTATTTATCTGTTAAAGAACGCATTTATTGTAAACACGGTGGATTCCATTTATTACAATCAAATCAAAGGCAGGAATATAACTGCTGCATTTCTGGACAATACCATACACGACATGTTTGTGAATGGCAATGCAGAAACTATCTATTATGCAATAGATGACCAGAATGCTTACATAGGTGTCAATAAGTCGGAGTGCAGTGATATGGTTTTGTTGTTCGAAACCAGGCAAGTAAAGGACATTTACTATTTAAAAGACCCAAAATCGATTATGTATCCTATGTCTCAGGTCAATCACGAACAACTGCGACTGGCTGGGTTTAAATGGCGGGAGAATGAAAAGCCGTTAAGCCTGGAGGATATTCTAAACAAATGGATGAATGCCAGGGCCTTGGTGGGAGAGAAATAAATGCTACGGATGGTATTGTAATACCCATTCCAATCGGCACAAGTCTTGCTCTTTATAACAACCTTTGAGTAACTAAGGCTAAAAGATGTATTTCATTTTGATCTAAACAGACTAGCAACGATGGATTCGACACGTTTGGATTTCATTGACAGTGATATCGCGGGCGTCGGCTATCAATATCTAAAATAAAAAAAAACCGGAGCTCCTATTGGAACTCCGGTTTTATATCTAGGAAGATCGTTAGTCCGATTATTCGGGACGGCCACCTTTAAGGTTATCCTGATAGGAAGCCAATTCGTCCCAGTTGCCATCCGCAGCCATTTGAGCTTGAGCTGGCCAGGTAGTTGGATCATGCATTTGGTAGCGGCTACCGGCTTCGTTGAGGATTTCTTTGATGCGTTCAACATCAGCTGCTGCCAATGCTGCCCAAGTGTCAATGCCACCATCCTTAAGCAGTTGCTCAATTTTGGGACCAACTCCTTCGATTATTTTTAAATCATCCAATTTAGCAGCTTTACCGCCTGTTTTTGCCTTAGGCTCAGCAGATTCTTCGACAGACGATTCAGCGGCTACGGATGCTTGTATTTCTACAGGTGCATCAGCTATGGGTGTAGCCTTTTTAGCGGCAGGTTTGGTAGATTTTATATCTGCAACAGATTCAGCTACTTCTGCGAATGCTGGCAAAATGCTGATAAATGTCCGATCCTTACGACCCGTTTTAAATTGTACAGTACCGTCTGTCAAAGCAAACAGGGTGTAATCTCTACCCATGCCTACGTTTTCACCAGGATGGAATTTAGTGCCACGCTGACGGACAAGAATATTTCCGGAGCGCGCGGACTGACCGCCAAAAAGTTTTACGCCAAGGCGTTTACTTTTACTGTCGCGACCATTATCTGAACTACCTACACCTTTCTTATGTGCCATGGTTGTTGGTGTTTAACAAATTATGCAATAATGGATTCGATTCGGATCTTGGAAAAACTTTGGCGATGCCCGTTTTTAACCCGATAGCCTTTGCGGCGTTTCTTTTTGAAAACCACGACTTTATCGCCTTTTTGGCGACCAAGTACAACGGCTTCTACTTTTGCGCCCGACAGGAAGGGCTTGCCCATGCTTACCTGACCATCACGGTCGGTTAGATGAACCTCTCCGAAAGAGACTTTCTCTCCTTCTCCTGCCTCCAGCTGGTGGACGAAGAGCTCCTGCCCTTCCTCGACTTTGAATTGTTGACCAGCGATAGTGACAATTGCAAACATGTTAGGTTCTTTTTTAGCGGCTGCAAAGATAGTTTCTATTTCCGATATATCAAAGGTTTCCCGCTACATATTTCACATAAACTGTGTGTCTTTAGATGTAGTCCTTTAATACAAACCGGCGGTGCACCGTAGTTCGTCCCCGTCTGAGTGTCAATCGTATTTTTTTGCCTGGCTCCATACGCATTCGTTTGTTCAAGCCCTGCAGACCAAATAAGGAGGTGGGCCACCCGTTGTAACGGCGAATGATATCACCAGGTCTGACATCTGCCAGGTGTGCTGGTGAGCCGGGTATGGATTCCTGAACTACTACTCTATGCAGGTCCGCACCGGATGCTAACAGGAAGAGTCCACTTCTGTCAACAGGGAACGGATTTTCAAAATTTCGGTTTGGCTTGAGATAGAGGACACTCCTCCGGTAGTCAAGTATGATATCGAACCGATCAAGGAACAAATTGCCAATCAAACCTTTCCTCCCCTGAAGTACACTCGTATCGGGATAACTACTTAAATCCTGGAAATTGCCCGTTATATTCAATAATTCGTGTGCACCAATTTTAATACTTCGGATCCGACCTTTTGCACCCATAATGAATCCCCCCAGGCCAATTCCCAGCACGCCATGAGCAGTCTGATCTGGTAATTGGATAGCAGGGTGACTATCTGTCAGCAGCAGTACACCCAATGCTGCACCTGTATCCATTAGATATTTCAGCGGGACAGCGGGTGTTTTTTCATGAATTTGGCTGGATAGGGTCAAGTATGGTTTATTCCTTATAAACGTTGCAGGGATGGCATCATATCCGGCCGGGGGAGTGAAATGATCAGGGTCTATAAACGTGAGCATTTTTTTTTGAAAATCCACCGAGAGGCTAAATCGGCTGAGAATATCTGCTCCTATGATACCATGAATTGGAGATCCTGTAAAATAATTGATCCGAAAATAATCGTCATAAGTGACCAGCATATCTCTTGACAACAATTGAACACCATGAATTTCCAGGTCGATATTCCGGATCAGGAAACCTTTTATTTCTGTTTGAAGATCTGCACCCAGAAAGTTGTATTCACGGTCATGAGGGATTTTGAGCAAATCGCTTATTTCCTTTTGGGTTAAGATGGAATACTCAGCTCCCGTATCAATTATAAACCTCAGGGGTAACACATTTTGAAATAACACATTGATGACAATGAACCCATTTTCATAACTGAAAGGAACTTTAACCATCTTGTTTTTTAAAACAATTCTGGGCAATCCATGTGATTCTTGGGCAAGCAAACGACCAGGATACACTAAAATCACGCCGGCCAAACAGAAGGCCATTAATACCAAACCAGTCTTGCGGGAAAGTTCCAGGAATTTTTTGGACGATTTTAAGCGCGGATTACTAGTCATGAGCGATCTCAAATTGGATATCCATTTTTGTTTTCAAGGCCCTAATCATCATTAGAACACTGTCTATATGCTGGATTTTGGTTCTAAAGCTGAGTACGGCAAGACGGATCCAGATGTGTCCATCCAGTGTAGTGGAAGACAAAAACTGCCTGCCATCAGCATGGATGGCTTTGATGAGCCATTCCGTTACAATATCGGGATCGACTCCTTTGGGATTGTATCTAAAATAGGTGACGGAAAGCAGGGGAGTAGGGCCCGTTTGGAAACCCATCAGCTGTATACATTCATGAAAATACTTACATAGCAACAACTTTTCTTTCAGGCATGCTTTGTATGCATTCAGCCCATTCATTTTGAGTGCAAAAAACATCCGCAGGCCCCTGAAATGTCTGGTCAGCTCTGGCGACAAGTCAGCCGGTGAGTAGCCCAATCCCTCTACCTCAGCGTCCTGCATATAGGACGCCTTATAATAATGGCTTTTAGCCAATAGCTCTATATCTCGAATGAGGACAGCTCCTGTTCCATAAGGGAGAAAAAGCCCTTTATGTGGATCGATTACCAATGAATCGGCCAGCTCCATTCCTTTCAAGGATCTCTTTTGGTCCTCTAGCAAATAAAAAAATCCACCATAAGCGGCATCAATATGAAACCAGACATTTTCTTTTTGAGCGATGTCTGCTAATTGTTCTAATGGATCTATAGTGCCCGTATCTGTGGTGCCGGCAGAGCCTATAATTAAAAATGGTTGGAGTCCAAGTTGTCGGTCTTCTTCAATGGTGCGTTCCAGATCTTGGGGATTGATCCGGTGCTGATCATCAAGTGGGATCTCCCTCAAAATACTATAACCCAAACCGGCAATCCGGAGGGCTTTGTGCAGGCAGTGATGCATCTGCGAAGAGCCATAGATAACGGCCTTTTCGTACTGCGATGGTCTGAGTCCTGCTGCATCTCGTGCCGTTGTAATTGCTACCAGATTAGCAATGGATCCCCCTGAAGTCAATGTACCTCCGCTGGATTTTGGAAATGAAAAGAGGTCAGCCATCCATCGGATAAGGAAGTTTTCCAGCGCCACAGCCCCAGGGTTGGCAAAGGCAATACCTGCATACCGATTCGTCACGGCAGCTATAAAATCACCTATTGCAGCAGGAAGTACACCCCCTCCCGGGATATAACCCAGATGCCCGCCACTAGCTGGATTAAGACCATCCTGATCTATCCACCGCTGTGTTGTTTGCAGGATGGACCTCAAATCACCGGGCGAATCACTAAACTCAAAAGCCGCTTCATAGGTCCTAATATTATCGGAATAGGGGCGCCAGGCTGGACCATTCCGGGTGGTGTCAAGGAATTTGATCGTGTAATTCATCGCTTCCTGAACCCATTCGGTCCATTCCTCTTTCGTTGGGTCTAATGATGCAGATTGTAGCGCTAAATCATCAATATGGTTTCGCAAAGTGGTCAACGTGTCCCTTGATTCCATAAGAAGCTGTTAAAAATGTAATAATACCGATTTCTTTTCAGCTTGAATTGTTTAGATAGTACTAACTTGGTTTACTTTTTAACGTTAACAGTCCTAAATTAATGATTAAATCCATCTTCTTAATCGTGTCATTGGTTTTTCTCGGCTCAGGGTTCGCTTTTGCTCAGTCGACAACATATACGCTAACTCTCCATTCAAAAAATCTAATCTCTGAAAGTGAGGTCCTTTCGATTTTCGAAGGGCATCCGGAAATCAGGAATGTTCAATTGGCTGATGGGAAATTGTCGATTACTGTACCATCAAAGGATAATTATTCCGTAACTGTCATTCGAGAGATGCTTGCAGAACGCAACATAACTGCACTTGACTACACGGAAACGGTCGGTGAGAAAAAGATTTCTACCAAAGTCAAATCGCTTGAAACCACTTCATTCAGAGTATACGGTAATTGCGGTATGTGTAAGGATAGGATTGAACGGGCCGCCCGCTCGATAAAGGGTGTAGTTGTAGCCGTATGGGAAGAAGAAAAATCCATGATCACCATTAAATATCAACCGTCGCTCGTTGAGGTTGAGGCTGTTCACAAGGCATTAGCTAAAGTTGGGCATGATACAGATTCCGTCCGGGCAAATGATGCCGATTACCAGGATTTGCATTCTTGCTGTAAATATGAACGGCCTCAAATGGACAAACGCAAATAATCATCCGGTCAGACAGCTTCTAATTTCTAAGTCTTGGCAGCAAATGGTCTACGCAAGGAATTAAATGGGTTTGCGCTGACAATGGTGGCGGTTGGAGCCTGCATTGGTTCTGGTATCTTCCTGACACCTGCTGATATTGCCAGCAAAGTAGCGACTCCGGGAGGCATCATGCTCGCCTGGTTCATTGGCGGATTAGTGGCATTAAGTGGATCTTTGACCTTTGCCGAATTGGGAAATCGTATTCCCGGAGAGGGTGGTGTGTACCAATATTTACGGAGGGCATATGGCGACCTCATTGCTTTTCTTTATGGATGGATTATTCTTACAGTCATCACATCCGGGGCGATTGCGGCGCTCGCGTTAGCCTGTGCAAGATATTTGAATTACCTAGTGCCTTTGGGGCCCCACGGCATAACGTTGGTTGCCGTTGCTATTATTTCTATCATTACTATTATCCAAATAGTTGGTGTCCGAACGGGGGCGGGATTTTCTTCCTTTTTGACCGTATTGAAGATAGTTGGTATTGCGGCGATCATTCTGGCCGGATTGTGGTTTGGTTTGACAATGGGAACAATCCCAATGCCACAAGATGGCTCTGCTGCTATTGGGAAAGGAGGGATTGCTTTGGCCTTGATCGGAGTGTTTTGGTCTTACGGCGGATGGCACCATGCCTCCTATTTGGCGGGAGAAACAATCAACCCACAACATACCATTCCAAGGGCGATGTTTTTTGGTACTGTGATTGTTACACTTACTTATTTAGCAGCAAATTGGGCTTATTTACAGGTTATGAGTCCGGCAGAAATGGCCACATCAAGTGCAGTAGCTGCGGATATGATGGATGGTATTATACCGTATGGGGGCCAATGGATAGCTGTTCTGATTATTTTGTCCACATTCGGAACAGCTAGTATTTATACGCTCAGTGCGCCTAGAATTTATTTCACCATGGCCACCAACGGCACATTTTTCCCCGCACTTGCAAGGGTTCACCACAGATTTCGGACCCCGCACAACGCTATTTTTGTCCAATCGGGATGGGCTATCATGCTGCTTTTATTCTGGAGTACATTTGAAAACCTGATCACCTATGTTGTCTTTATGGATTGGGTATTTATGGTTCTCGCAGCAATGGCATTATTTATTTTTCGCCGGCGTGAAGGGATAGATGTATTAACTTATAAAACCCCGTTCTATCCCATCATGCCTATATTATTTATAGGATTATCGCTTTGGTTTCTATTCTCTACGCTTTATCATCAACCAGAGCAAGCAATTGCGGGTATTTTATTATGCCTTCTGGGTATACCAGTTTTCAAACTCATTAAAAAGCGGCATCGGCAATCAGCCAATGGCCCAAACTAAACACCTATATTTGACACTTGGGCAAAGGAGAAGTTTGGGATATGGTGAAAGAAATACGTCTTTGGCAAATGGTTCCTGTGGGCTTAGCTTTGTTGATCCTCGGGTTACCATTGAACCTTTTCACACAAGAGCCGGATGGATTGACATCGCATCACATCCCAGTGGTACAACAATTGATTTCAACCGTAGCATTTGGTTCCTGCAATATGGAATCCAAGCCTCAAGAGATGTGGCGATGGGTAGCTGCTAATAAACCCGATCTTTGGGTGTGGTTGGGAGATATTGTTTATGGTGATACACGGGATATGGGTGTATTGGAGGAAAAATATGACCTAAGAAAAAACCACCCTGTTTATCAATTATTCATTAAGCAATTTCCGGTAATCGGTATTTGGGATGACCATGATTATGGTGAAAATGATGCGGGAAGTAGTTATCCGATGAAAAAACAAAGTCGGAATCTGCTTTTTCAGTTTCTGGACATAGCCCCAACCTTGCAGCAGGAAGGCGCATATCAATCGTATGTCTTTGGGCCTTCCGGCAAAAAAATAAAGTTTATACTGTTGGATTGCCGCTATTTCAGGGAAGATCCAACGGTGCCATTATGCCCTTCGGATGAGGATGGTCAAAAGGAGCTGGATATCCTCGGGGAAAAGCAATGGGAATGGTTGGAAATGCAGCTTTGTCAAAGCGAAGCGGATGTACATGTAATAGGCTCCGGGATTCAGGTCTTGGCAGATGAACATCGTTTTGAAAAATGGTCAAACTTTCCTTTCGCAAAAAAAAGACTTTATGAGTTGCTTGTAAAATGCGATCCTAAACGCACTGTTTTTTTGAGTGGTGATCGGCATATGGCAGAGATTTCAGCGATGGCATTAGATGACTTCGGTCATATCATTGATTTTACTTCCAGCGGGATGACTCATACCCGAGCCAGCAGCGATGCAGGTCCAAACCGTTTTCGCATTGGACAAGCTGTGAATGATAAAAACTTTGGACTCCTTCATTTTTATTGGGATGAAAGGCCGCTAAAGATGGCAATGGAGATTCGGGGTTTAGAAAATGCATTATATCAACGTGTAGATGTTCGATTTCCTGAATGATGAATAGATTCTTTTTTGTATCCGTTATTGCAATTGCAGTTAACCCTGTATTATTTGGCCAGACCCCTTCCTGTTTGGCTGCTTTTTCTTTGGGGCCAAACCGCATCATGTGTGATCCTCAAAATGTATTGGTCATTCAGCCCGAATCGATATGGGACGTGATCACACTGGACTGGCAATTGCCAGTGGGTGCAACATTAATAGATTCGGCATCGGTGATGGTAGCGACATTTAGTGATGTTCAACTAATCGCAACAGCAGCGATCCAGTCACCAAATCTTATCCAGAATGGAGACTTCAGTGCAGGGAATGTTGGGTTTTCGTCCAATTTGTTTCATAGTCCTTTCACATTATTGCCACCGAGCACTTATGCTATTGTCACCAATCCGGGAAATTTTCAACCTGATTTTAGCGATTGTACGGATCATACTTCTGGAACTGGTCGAATGTTTGCTTCCAATGGTAATACATCACCAAATCGTGATGCCTGGTGCCAAAATGTAAATGTCGAAGCAGGAGGTGAATATGAACTTTCCTTTTGGGGAGCTGCGCTGACAGAAAATCAACTGGCCCAATTAGTATTTAGAATAGATGGTCAAAATGTATCATCACCGTTAGCGATCGGACCAATTACTTGTGTTTGGGAAAAAAGCAGTTTGTCCTGGACAGCAGGAATGCAAACGAGTGTAGAGGTGTGTATTCGAAATTTGACAGGGTCGAATTCCGGTAATGATTTTGCGCTTGATGACATTGAAATGCGCCAACATTGTACCGTATCGGATACAGTGACCATCACCTATCAACCCCAACAAATCACGACCATTGATACTTTGATTTGTAGTGGAGCCTTTATTGTCGCCGGAGGTCAAAACTTTACCGCCTCTGCGCAGGATACGATTGTACTTCAAGATTACAGGGGGTGCGATTCGCTTATCATTGTAGACATTGAAGTGGTTGTGCCTGGGTTGACTTTTACACCACCAGAAATATTAAATTGTCAGACCACTGAGGTCATTTTGCAAGGGGCCGCTAGCTATTCAGGTGGTGACCAAGTCTACACATGGTACGATCCTTATGGCACAGTGCTTGGTTCATCAAATAATGGGATGCCTATATTTATTACAGAACCCGGAAGCTATTTGTTGGAGTGGGAGGTGCAGTCGAACAAAGGCTCATGCAGTGCGTCGCAGATTGTTGTTGTCTCTCAAGATACTATTTCCCCGGTAGCAATAGCGGGACCAGATGTAATGCTTACCTGTAACCAACAATCAGTAGGACTATCAGGCAATGGTTCGTCCAGCGGTCCGCTATTTAATTATTCGTGGGTAAACCTGGATGGCCAGGACCCGGTTCCAGCTGATCAGTTGGCCGTAACGGCAAGTGAAGCAGGTCGATATGTGCTCCAGGTTCGCAATAGCTCCAATTTTTGTACCAGCACAGACACAATGATCCTTCTCAATAATTCAACGGTAGTTGCTGGTATCGAGTGGGCCATTACTCCGCCTTTTTGTGAAGAGGCATCAGGAAAAATGGAAATCACAAATATTGGATCTGGAACGGCGCCATTTTTTTATGAGCTTGAAAAACCTGATGGATCGACCAGCAATGGGGGACCCTTGTTTTCAGGATTAGTACCAGGTGATTATACCATCAAGGTGACGGATGTAAATGGCTGTTCATCAATCGTTGATTTCGCAATACCCGGTGTAATCCAACCGGGGTTCAGCTTGCCCATCGGGCTGTCTGGCACGGGAAGCAATCCACTAATCATCCAGCCCCAATTAGACTTCCCGGACAGCCTGGTCCTAGAATATCTATGGTCTGCAAGTACATTTACACTCAGCTGCCCCGAATGTCCAGTTACGGAGGTTAGTGGTCTTGGTGATGGTATGCTTCGGTTGTGTTTGAATTTGGTAGGTGGCTGTTCAATTTGTGAAGAGACGTTTATCCAGTTTGATGTGCCCCAATTTCTCTTTTTGCCTACTGCATTTTCGCCTAATGGCGATGGGATCAATGATGTGTTTCAACCATTTCCTGCTGCCAATGTCATCCGAAATTTTAATCGTTTTGACATTTATGACCGTTGGGGTGGGATGATTTATATGTGGAAGGACAATGGGCCAAATGCCATTCCGGCATGGGATGGGAGAGCTGGAGGCAAATGGATGGATCCGGGGGTTTATGTGTTTGTACTTGAAGCAGAATTAGTGGATGGCAGCTCTTATCACTGGAAAGGTGAAATTTTCTTAGCAAATTAGCTTCTTTCAGGCAGCAAACAACCACCAATTAAACTCTTGATTGTAACTTTTCACATTATTTCTGCACATAGAATTGTGTAGAATGTTGTAACTTAACGCGTTGTTAATCTAGATCGAACCATATGCGCCCTTTATTTACCCTTGCGATTTCTCTAGTTTTCTTGTTTTTATTACCCGTGCAACGGTTGATTGCTCAAAATCAAATCATTCCGATTACCCTGGAACAGAATGCCTGCCGGACCTCTGTAACATTAGCTTCTGGTCTCAATTCCATTGAGTTATGCAATTTGACGCCAGGAATGACTTATGGATTCATGCTGAACGGCTTACCAATTCAACAGTGTCTCAATGAAGTACTGATTATAAACGGGCCGTATTCACTTGTTGGAGTTGGCAATCCTATGACCTTTAAAGCGACAGAAGCGTGTGCGACAGTGGTATTGGATGTTGCATGTGAACAGTTATTTTCCGATATGGATGTCTGGTTTTCAGCATTCTGTATGAATTGTAAGCCGGATAAGGTAGCTGGACCGAGGTATAGTGTAAATCAGAATGCGGACGCTGATTTTTTAATTCGGGAAGTCTTTATTGGAGGAGGTTGTTTTGATGTTTCAGGTGTGTCAACAATTGGCAATGCAGCGGGTTTGGGTGAATTCAGCGATGGAGGCGATTTAGGAATTGAGTCAGGGGTGATCATGGCTTCAGGAAATGTTACAAACTCAATAGGGCCTAACAATGCTGGTGGCGCTGGAAATAGTTTTGGTGAGGCAGGTGATCCGGATCTTAACCTTATTTCCGGTCAAAACACCTTTGATGCAACGGGTATTGAATTTGACTTTGCACCAACGCTTCCTCAAATAACCTTTAATTATTGTTTTGCCTCTGAAGAATATCCGGAATATGTTTGTGCCATATTCAATGACGTTTTTGGATTTTTTATCAGTGGCCCTGGAATAAGTGGTGGCTTTACAAATAATGCAGAAAACCTAGCCTGGATTCCAGGTTTTGCTATACCAGTAGGTATTAACTCGGTCAATCCAGGAGTGCCTGGATCGAATGGCAGTGCTGGTGGCTGCGGTCCACCTCAGGGCTCCCTCAATTTTTCCCAATATTATGTCGATAATACTGGTGGTCAGGATTTGCAATATGACGGTTGGACTTCAGTCTTTCAAGCAGTTGCGAATGTAGAAGTTTGTGGAACCTATCATATCAAGCTTGTTGTTGCAGATGCCGGCGACGGTATTTTTGACTCTGCGGTTTTCCTGGAGGGTAACAGTTTCAATGCAGGGGGAACAGCTGACATGGCCTTTCAGGCTCCATCAACGGGTACTAACCTCGTCTATGAAGCTTGTAATGATGGAATAATTACTATTTGTAAAGCCAGTCCGAGTGACCTGGATTTAGATGTTACCCTTGAATTCACCGTTGACCCTTCCAGTACGGCTACGCCGGGTGTAGACTATGAAGCGTTACCCCCTTCTTTTTTTATTCCTGCCGGAGAAGAGTGTGTTGAATTCCAATTAAATGTCTTTTATGACTTAATCGCTGAGGGTGTAGAAACTATTCAATTGGCATTGGAACTTCCATGTTCCTGCGAAAATCCATTTATTACGATACTCATTGCTGACACCCCTCCCTTAGGCGTAGAGCTTCAAGATTTCACGGTTTGCCAAAATGAGCAGGTTGATCTAAATGCACTTGTATCAGGTGGCGTCCCCGGATTTGAGTACCTATGGACAACGGGAGAAATTGTCCCTGATATTTCTGTATTCCCTAGCCAAAATACGACGTATACCGTAACGGTTACGGACCAATGTGGGCAAGAGGAAGTAGCCAATGCAAACGTTACAGTTATACCACGCCCCATTGCCACACTTGATGAAGAAGTACTCTTTTTATGTGCGGGTGATCCCAATGCTTTTGTAGAAGTTACAGTTCATTTTGAACCTCCCGGCTCACAGCCCTGGACTCTTAATTATTCGGTAGATGGCGAGCAAATGCCAACAATTACCAATATCACTACGACACCTATAAAAATCAAAATTTATAAACCTGGATTCGTAACCTTGACGGATGTTTCCTCAAGTATCTGCGAAGGTACAGTTGAAGGTTTTGCCATCGTCGAAGAAGTTAAGGTGGAAGCATTTTATGATGTAAAACCCGTATCGTGTCAAGGAATAAACGATGGAAGTATTCAGGCCATAGGCGTGGGTTTGTTTGATCCCTATTCCTTTTTCTGGTCCAATGGATGGGGTGAAACGGATTTACTGGATCCAGTTGGTGTTGGAACCTATTATGTAACCGTGACAGATGCTTTGGGATGTGTTAAAAGGGATAGCGTGATTATTTCTTCACCTTCCGATATTACTGTAAGCGGAAATGTGACAGGGGGTACAGAATGTTTCAGTGCAACAGGTTCTGTTGTTTTGTTTGTCAGCGGTGGACAAACGCCATATGCTTATTTATGGAGTAATGGAAATACGGCTCAGAATCCGACAAATCTAGGTGCTGGTTTGAACTATGTAACGGTGACCGATAGCAGAGGATGCGAGGCATACGCTAATTTTAATATCATCGCCTCGGATGCGCCTACTGCAGTCGCCATCCCTTTAACACCCGTTACCTGTGCCAACCCAACTGCTGGGTCTGCTCAGTTAAATGTAACAGGTGGCACGCCACCATATAATTTTTTATGGAGTAATGGAGGTGGTACTAACCAAAATCCTCTAGGACTGATGGGTGGGACTTATCAGGTTACCGTTACAGATGATGCAAGTTGTACCATTACCACTACAGTGTTGATTCCTTCTGATACCATCACACCTTTGGCTGCAGCTGGAAATCCTGATACACTTACATGTGGACAGGCAAGCCTGCAATTGGATGGATTGGGTTCCGCTCAAGGCAATCAGTATAGTTACCAATGGGCAACCACTTCAGGCCAGATTATAAGCGGGGCTACATCGTTAACACCTTTAATAGGATTGCCCGGCACATATGTCCTTGTGGTTACAGACCAGTCAAATGGTTGCACATCGAGTGACAATGTGATCATTGCACCTGACTTAAATGCACCCCAAATAACTATCGATCCGGCTAGCAAAATTACATGCTCCAACACATCAATCATGTTGGATGCATCTTCGTCAAGTTCGGGACCTGGCTTCCAGGCTACATGGACAACCCCGAATGGTACTATACTCAGTGGTGGGAACTCACTTACGCCCACAGTTGGGGCCGGCGGTGTATATGTCCTGACAATTTTAAATGCCAATAACAATTGTATTTCTACTCAGGATATAACTGTTGAAGCAGATAATGCCTTGCCTATTGTTGATATTGCGCCACCATTAAAAGTTACCTGTTTAGACCCTGTCATTTCTTTAGACGGAACCGGTTCACAATCAGGTATAGGAATAACCTACCAATGGAGTGGAAACCCAGGGAACATCGTAAGTGGAGGCACATCAAATAGTCCAAATGTCAATGCTCCAGGTGTCTATACTTTAGTAGTTACAAATACGGTCACTGGATGTGTTGATTCAAAGCAGGTTACAGTGTTAGAAGACAAGGTTCCTCCGATTGCAGTGACGGGCGTTTCCGGTGTGCTTACATGTAAGGATAATTCTGTTGAACTTATTGGTTTTGGATCATCAGAAGGGCCTAATATTTCGCACCGTTGGACTACGTTTAATGGTAACATTACGGGAGATCCTAATCAAATAAATACGACAGTTGATGCAGCCAGCACCTACTTGTTGACCGTAGTAAATAACACGAATGGTTGCCAGACCTCGCAAAGTATTCAGGTGCTTATTGATACTATTCCTCCGATTTCATTTGCAGGAGCCCCGGTTGACATTAATTGTGGGGTGCCACAAGCCTTATTGGATGGTACACTTTCCAGTAATGCCCCTTTCTTTTCATACCAGTGGACCACGACAAATGGTAATATCGTAAATGGTGCGGGTACATTAACGCCACTTATTGATAAAGCAGGCATTTATACACTCATCGTTACGGACGATTTAAATGGATGTACGGCACAAAGTGTCACATTCGTAAATGGCGATTTCCTAAAACCAACAGTAATTATTGAAGATCCTGATAAGCTGACATGTACCATTGACCAGGTTATTTTAGATGCATCCAATTCAGATTTCAACTCCAACGTAAGTTTCCAATGGAACACAACCGGAGGGAATATTCTCAGCGGTGCCAACACGGTAACGCCGATTGTAAATGCACCCGGAGTATATAGTCTTACTTCTGTCAACTCTTCAAATGGATGTACCGGTTCAGGTAGTGTAGTCATTGTTGAAGATAAGTTGGCTCCAATTGCAGATGCAGGCAAACCAGGCGAGATTTATTGTCTGGGAGATTCCGTTAAATTAGATGGTTCTAAATCCTCAACAGGCACGTTTTATTCTTATGACTGGTATACCGTGATTGGAGGTCCGGCTGCATTTTTAAACCAACAAACACCGTTTACTGAAAATGCAGGTACATATTATCTTGTTGTGACTGATTCCAGAAATGGCTGCACAGATATAGATGAAGTGATCATCGGATCTGATTATCTGACCAGTGCCGCCATTAAAATGACAGACCCCATTTGTTTTGATGATCCAGGCACATTGGAAATTTATAATGTCATTGGCGGATTATATCCTTATGAGTATTCGATTAATGGCGGTCAAACGTATCAGTACAATCCACGATTCCGCAATTTGACTTCCGGAGCCTATAAGATCATTGTACGGGATGCAAAAGGCTGCCTCATCAAAGACGATTTTGAGATTCCTGAGGTTAATCAGATCCTTGTTCATGTAGAACCGGAGATTACAATTAAGCTTGGTGAAAATATTCGATTGGAAGCGCAGCTAAATATTGATCCTTCCCAAATGAACTCCATTACATGGTATCCGGCATATGGCCTGGACCGGACAGATAGTCTAGTTGTTTTTGGGAACCCTTACATCACCACACCATACTTTATTACGGTTGTGGATACATTTGGATGTGAGGGGAAAACCCAGTTTAAAATCGTTGTGCAGGATCCGGAAATTTTTGTGCCAACGGCATTTTCACCATATAATAATGATGGCAATAATGATAAGTTAATGATTTTTGCCGGTGATTTTGGCATAGCTCAAATTGATTTGTTTGAGGTTTTCACACGTTGGGGTGAGCGCGTTTTTAAAGCGGAGAATTTCCAGCCAAATGATGAAACGTATGGTTGGAATGGACTCCATCAAGGGGAAACTATGAATCCTGCCGTGTTTGTGTATTATGCTAAAGTGCGCCTCATCGATGGGCGGATTCTTACCATAAAGGGTGATGTCAACTTGATGAACTGATTATTAATTTGTTTATACATTTTAATTGAAGTGACCGGAATGAATTTTTCGGTCACTTTTTTTATTTTGTGGACCTGAATGTTATTTGATGAAGTATCTGAACATTGCTGTGGCCTTCATTTTTATCCTGCTTTCCTACGGACCAGGACAGTGTAACATTGGCCACGGAACATTAACAGTTCCTAATCCCAATTTTTTTCCACCCTTGGATTGGATTTTATATAATAATGCTGCACCAGTAGCGCTTAATTGTAAGGAATGCTATCAATTGACAGAAGAGGGAGCCAGCCAAAAAGGTTGTGTTTGGGATCCTGATCCCGTTGATTTTAGCGGACCCATAAGCATTCAGGCAACGTTATATTTTGGAGACAGTGATGCAGGTGCGGATGGCATTTGCCTGGTATTCGCCCCATCGCCTGGCTGCGGAGAGGGTGGAGGTGGAATAGGCGCATTAGGTATTCCTAGCGCCGTTATTATCGAATTTGATACATATGATAATGGTCCCGGGTTTGGAGATATTCCAGGTGACCACGTTTCTTTGGATATTAATGGCGATGTAGCGGTGCCGATATTGGGGCCTTCCGACCTGGGGAATATAGAAGATGATATGGAGCATACCATCCAGTTTAATTGGGATGGCGCTGGAAATATTGAAATTTATTTTGATGGGGTACTTGTTTTAACCGGATCCTACGATTTATTGGGTGCACTAGGTACGAATGAAGTATATATGGGATTTACGGCAAGTACGGGTGGCGCATGGAATAACCAGATCGTTTGTCCCGGCAATGAGCAAGTGCTGCCACCAATGCCTCCCATTTTTGAACTGTATGATTTGGAAGTTTGTGCCAATGAACAAGGTGTCGTTTACAGTGTCATTCCAGAACCAAATACGGTTTATACATGGTATCTGCCTCCAGGTGCGAGCCAGGGAGGCTCTGGTTCTTCGATTATTATCAATTGGGGAGAGGAGAGTGGCGAGGTATGTGTCGATGCGGATAATGGTTGTGGAAAAAGCGACACAGTATGTATTACTGTAGAGGTCACACCCCTACCTGAGGTAAGCGTTACCAATCCGGATGCTTTTTGCGTCGAGGAATTTAATTTGGAGCTTCTTGAATTCTTAAATGTTCAGCCGGGTGAAATGATCAGCTTTCATCCTAGTCAGCAAGCGGCCGAACAAGGCACTCCTGATCTGGGCGTCCCGCCTTTGGTTTGGCAATCCGGTACGTATTGGATTCGTGTTGAAGCAGGAGATGGTTGTGTCCAGCTCATACCTGTTGATATTACATTGGAATTTCCGGAAATTCTTGTAGAGCAGTCATTGCCTTTGTGTGCTCCGGGTGGTGTAGAACTCACCCTCCTCAATGTTATTGAAGCATCAGGCCTTGCCCTGGTTTCATTTACCTATCATTTATCACAGGCCGAGGCTTTGACCGGGTCAAATGCATTACAGAATACTTTTATCACTACTAGTGGGACGTATTGGGTAAGGGCAGCAACCGAACATGGTTGTTTTGATGTAGCCACCATCCTGGTTGTCCTATTGGATCCGCCGATTATTGAGGTTATACCACCACCTGTGCAATGCGCAGTGGATAGCTTTGATTTGCGGAATGTCCAGATCCTTGAGTTGAGTGGATTGGACACATCAGAATATACTATTACATATCACGGTAATTCGCAACAAGCCCAAGATGGTTTCCCGTCGATTAATCCCCCTTTTGTTTATTCGGGAGGCACCTATTGGGTACGAATAACCAATTTGGCTGGTTGCTTTGATTTGGTATCCTTTACGTTGGATTTCCTGCCCAGCCCTTCTGTTTGGATGGATGCACCAGATAGTTTATGTGTCGGAGACAGTTTGAAACTAACCTTTTTATTCGGTGGAGTAGGCAATTACCAGGTAAGTTATTTGGTCGGGACGGATACATTCTTTTTCGATACCAATCTCAACCCCTATCTCTCGTTTTTGCCCATTCATTCGGATGTGGAGATTAGAATAATTGATTTTTTCGATCAGACGCCAGCAGGATGTCCGGAAATAATCGGTGGTCCGGTTTCTGTTGTTGCTTTGCAAAATCCTGTCCTTGGAAACCCTCAAATTACCTGTGTGAATGATATGTACATCGTTCAATTGGAATTATTGGCAGGTGATTCTCTGAGTTGGCAGGTAAATGGCAATCCGGGGAATATAAATGGCAACTATTTTATTTCAGATTCCATTCCCGCAGGTCTGGGATATACGTTTCAAATATGGGATGCCTTTGGATGTGACACTATTACCTTGTCGGCAACGCCGAATTGTGATTGTATGACCGATGCCGGGTCGTTGGTGGAACCAGGTGCAAATTTATGCCCGGGCGATACCTTGTTTTTAAATTTTTCCAATGACGGTTTTTTAGAACCAGATGATCTTCGGCAATACATTTTATATCAAACCAGTCCGGTTGTTTTTGAAGACATTATCGCCTGGAATGATCAGCCTGTATTTCTGTTTGATCCAGCCGTAATGCAGTACGGGGTGACCTATTATGTGGCATCCATAGCCGGGAATAATTTGGGAGGTACAATAGATACCACGGATATATGCCTCTCCCTTGGTCAGGCGATCCCAGTAACATGGCGTAACAAACCTATGTATGTATTGCCCGCTTCTGATACGGTGTGCATATCAGATCCTTATTTGTTATCTATACCCCTTCAAGGTACGGCACCCTTTGAATTGGTTTATCAAATAGGTGTTAATCCAATTGTAACCCAAGTGGTTTCGGGGAATTCGTTTCAGGTTCCATTGCCAACATCACAGAACACCACCCTGATTCTTTCTCAATTCAGTGATTCATATTGCACCAACTCGATCAGTGATACCTTTTTCCTTTATGTAAATACCGGTCCTACCGCATCCGGATTTGTATTTGATTGTAATGGCACCAATAGCGAATTCACTATTAGCTTTGTCATCCAAGGTGGTGATTCCACTTCCTATGTTGTAAGCGGAGGAAGTGGCATTTTGAATGGAAATATATTTACTAGTGCGCCCATTCAAACCAGCACGAATTACAATTTCATATTGACGGATTTTTACGACTGCAAGCCTTTTGTGGTGAGCGGTAATTTTGAATGTAAATGCCTTTCGGATGCCGGGTTCATAACAGGTGGTCCTATTAATTTATGTCTGGATGATACACTGGATTTTAATGTTTTTGGTGCATACCAGGATGGCAATGATACGATAGTCTGGTGGTTAGTTTCGGATACCCTCCAACCTATACTCACCCGGATTAAGCAATTCTCAGATCAAAAAATTACCTATCCGGGGTTGCCTGTGGTTCCGGGGCAATTTTATTACCTCATTGGTGTCGTTGGAAATGCGGGTAATATTGATGGGATAGATACAGCAGACGTTTGTCTTGATTTTTCAAATGCCGTTCCGGTTCGGTTTGTTCTGCCCCCATTGATTTCCGGTATTTCACCCAACCCTTCCGGCGTCTTTTCATGCCTGGATACCATAATATCCATAACAGTTTCCGCCTCGGCACCAGCTAATCTTTCTTATAATTGGAGTACTGCAGGAGGCCTTTTTTCGGGTTCTACAACGATCAATCCCATCTTGACTAAAGGGCCTGGATGGTATGCGGTCACTGTTACGGAGAGTTCGGCCGGATGTGCAGATACGATTAGTTTATATCTGGGTCAAAGTGCGGACATCCCCATTATACAAATTGCAGGTCCACCTAGTCTCACATGTTCTACAACAGATATTGTACTAGACGCAACAGGATCATCAGAAGGCGCTGAGTTTAATGCATTATGGACAACGACCGATGGTGCAATTTTTCAGGGGGCGACCACTTTATCCCCGAGCGTAAATGCACCGGGAACTTATTTTTTAACTATACTTAATACAACCAATAATTGTAGCGCAACTGGTTTCATTGTAGTTATCCAAGACACTTTGGCGCCAATGGCCAATGCGGGTCAGGATGTTACTGTGGCTTGTGGTCAACCTTTCCCGCCGCTGGATGGTATGGCATCAATAGGTCAAGGATCGCTCACGTACCTTTGGTCGACTACCAATGGCCTCATTACGGGCAGTACAAACACATCGCTTGTTTTGCCGGCTAGTGCTGGTGAATATGAGCTTGTGGTGACTGACCAAGTAAATGGGTGTACAAATCGTGATTTGGTCCTTGTTACCAACTTAGGAGGATTGGATGTTGGTCAGGTGGAGGCTTTTTCTCCTTTGTGTTTTGGTGAAAGTAACGGCATCCTTGATATTTTTCAAATAGCCGGTGGCAGCCCTCCTTATATTGGATCGCTTAGTGGTCAGCAAGTGAACATGCCAGGTAGCTTTACAAATCTGACTGGAGGCACCTACCAGCTCACGATAATTGATGATTTGGGATGCACATGGGATAGTACGATTTTTTTACAGGAGCCACAGGAATTAACCCTTGATCTTGGTTTGGATTTGTCTGTAGTGCAGGGCCAATTGGTTAATATCAATCCGGTAATAAATGGCGGATCGGGATCTATTTTATTATGGGAATGGACATCAGGATTAGAAGTGCTTTGTTCAGGTTGCACATCCTTTGCCGTACAGCCCAATGAACTCCAAACCATATCATTGCTGGTTGAAGATGAAAATGGTTGCCAGGCGAACGACCAAATCGACATTCAGGTGACGATCCCAAAGTATGTGTACATACCAAACTCCTTTTCACCAGACTATGATGGAATCAATGATCTCTTTACTATTTATGGTGGCCAAAATGTGGTGGGAGTAAATCGGTTTGCGGTTTTTGACCGTTGGGGAAATGACCTTTATTTGTTAGAAGATTTTCCTGCTGATGGTGCACAAGGCTGGGATGGTGAATATAAAGGGAAGAGAATGGATCCCGGGGTGTATGTATGGTATGCTGAGGTGGTTTTTACTGATGGTACAGTAAGGTTGTACAAGGGTGATGTTCATTTGCTTAAATAATCGTGCATACAATAATTGGGGTAGTCTTCGGGCTAGTTAGACCACACATATTGTTAAACGGGGTGTGGCATGGGTTTTGGGTATAACCAAAGGATAAGCTGTCAAAAGGCATATTTTTGATGTTTTGTTGAGATAGTGTTTCGTCTATGGTAAAACAAGTCAGGCAGATAATTCGTGGATTGGTTGCCTACCGGTTTTTAATCTGGCAGCTTGTCCAGACATCTCTTTTGGGTTCGTACAAGAAGTCCTTTATAGGAATGGCCTGGATGTTTATCCTTCCGTTAATGGCTGTTGCAGTTTGGGTGGTACTTCATAGCTCGGGGATTGTAAATCCGGGCGATACTTCGGAGGTGCCATATCCGGTTTATGTTTTACTGAGCACATCTATCTGGGGATTTTTCCTGGAGTTGTATCGGTCAGTAAGCCAGGTTCTGGTAGGCAGTGGCAGGCTACTCATCATGAAGGATTTTCCGGGTGAGGTTCTTGTAGTCAGCAAATTGTTAGAGCATCTGATCAATTTTATTGTACCATTGATGATAAATATAATCGTCTTGCTGGCCTTTGGTATTCAATTTAAGTGGCCTGCTTTATTGTTTCTATTTTCCCTCTTGCCTTTGCTTCTATTAGGACTGAGTATTGGGATGGTGATCGCTGTTTTTCGTGTTGTCGCTGTTGATTTTGCAACCATTGTCGATGAAGGAATGAAGCTGGTTATGTTTTTAACGCCGGTTGTTTACACAGCCAAAGTGGGATCGGGTTGGTTAGCAGAAGTGGTGCGCTGGAATCCGCTGACTTATTTAATTGGATTTAGCAGGGACCTCTTGACAAAAGGGGAATATTATGAAA
>JAGNXB010000094.1 GCA_017985675.1 Saprospiraceae bacterium
CCATCGGCAGAAATTCATAAAAAATGCCATTGTCCAGAAGCAACAATAAATCGGGTTGGCTTAAGTTTTCCTGAGCTCCAAAATATCCCTCCGTAGCATTATACACTTCGAGATAATCGATCTGTTTCGGGAAAAAACTCGCAAAAACTTCTTTGTATGGGGTGAAACTAACACCCCCATGAATATACACTTGTAAGTTGGGCCAGATTTCGGTCATATCCTTGGCCCCGGTCAACTCCAAAATCCGTCGTATCAAAAGCACGGTCCACGTGGGCACGCCACCTATCATGACCATATCTTTTTCCTTGAGCGTGATCTGGGCCATACGCTCTATCTTAACCTCCCAATCAGCCATCAATGCAGTCTGGAAATCGGGTGTAAAAAAGGGCTTGCCGATAAAAGGCATGTGCTCAATCATGATCGCAGAAATATCTCCAAATCGGGAAGAAGGGTAGTCCTGAAATCGGTTCAGACTACCGCCCATAATCAGACTTTTGTACGCAAAAAGCTGTGCGTCCGGGTTTTGGTCATAATAAAGGGAAAGGGCATCCCAACTCCCTTTAATATGGCAGGAATACAGATTATCTTTTGTGACCGGGATAAACTTTGATTTATCACTCGTCGTACCAGATGATTTTGCGAACCATTGGGTCAAACCCGGCCAAAGGACATCCCGTTCGCCATAGATGCTGCGTTGAATGTAGGGTTTGATCTCCTCATAGTTTACCACAGGTATCCGTTCCGCAAACTCCTTATAGTTCCTGATTTCTCCAAAGTGGAACTGTTTGCCATACTTCGTCCACTGACCATTTTCTATCAGCGTCTGCCACCAGCGGGCCTGCACTTCCTGCGGGTGTTTTTTGAAATAATCTATAGAATGGACCCGTTGCCGGAGGTGCGCCGACAATACCTTATTTACCTGTTTGCGAATTGAACGTAACCACACCATAACAGAATCTATACTCTTTGTAGGCTCCTAAAGATAGCAGCATTATTCATTTCTAGCTCATTTCTCCTTTCAAAAACTGGCCCGTGAAACTCCGTTTTTCGCGTACCAGCGCCTCAGGTGTACCTTCAAATAATAGTTGTCCTCCGCCTTTTCCACCTTCCGGACCCAAATCAATAATATAGTCTGCACATTTGATCACATCCAGGTTATGTTCAATGACCAATACCGTGTTCCCCTTGTCCACCAATTGATTTAACACGCGCATCAAATGTTGGATATCCTCAAAATGCAATCCGGTAGTGGGTTCATCCAGGATATAAAACGTTTGACCCGTATCTCTTTTGCTGAGTTCCTCGGCGAGTTTGACGCGCTGGGCCTCACCACCTGACAATGTCGTCGCCTGTTGCCCCAGGGTAATATAACCCAGGCCAACTTCTTCCAGGGTCCGCACTTTGCGCAGAATAGTAGGGATGTTTTCAAAAAACAGAACGGCCTCAGCGACACTCATATCCAGCACGCCGGATATTGATTTGCCTTTGTAAAGTATTTCTAATGTTTCGCGATTATATCTCCTACCCAAACATTGTTCACAATCCACCAACACATCCGGCAGAAAGTTCATTTCAATTACCCTCCGGCCAGCACCTTCGCAGACTTCACATCGCCCTCCTTTGACATTGAAACTGAATCGGCCCGGTTTGTAACCCCTGATTTTTGCCTCAGGCACATCCGAAAACAGTTTTCGGATGTCATTAAAGACATTCGTATAGGTGGCAGGATTGGAGCGTGGGGTACGGCCTATAGGCGACTGATCCATCTCGATGACCTTGTCCAAATGCCCCAAGCCTTTGACCCGCTTGTAAGGCATCGGCTCCTGAATGCTGCGGTAAAAATGTTTGCGCAGGATCGGATACAATGTCTCGTTGATCAGTGTGGATTTCCCACTGCCCGATACGCCTGTCACCAACGTAAGTGTACCCAAAGGAATACGGATGGAAACATTGGCCAGGTTGTTGCCAGAGGCTCCCATTAATTCTAAAAATTTGCCGTTACCCGGCCGCCGGGTTTGTGGCACGGGGATTTTTAATTTGCCATTCAAATAGGCCGCCGTAGTAGTCGGTTCTTTGAGGAATGCACTAGGTTTGCCTTTGCCTACCACACGCCCGCCATACTTTCCAGCACCCGGTCCCAGGTCCAGGATATAATCCGAGGCCAGCATGATATCTTTATCATGTTCCACCACGATGACCGTGTTGCCAATGGCCGTAAGTTCTTTTAGCGCTTCTATGAGTCGTTGATTATCCCGCTGGTGCAATCCAATGCTGGGCTCATCGAGGATATAGGTGATACCGGTAAGCTTGGAGCCGATTTGGGTAGCCAGCCGGATACGCTGCGATTCGCCGCCACTCAGGGAGCGCGCCGGACGGTCCATATGGATGTAGTCCAGACCTACCTTACTCAGAAAAGCCAGCCGCAAGCGGATTTCTTTGATCACCTCCTGTCCGATTTGCACCTGCCGAGGTGACAAGCGTTTTTCCAAACCGGTCATCCAATCCAGCAGGACATTAATGTCCATCTTGGTCAATGCAGCAATAGGCTGGCCATCCACATAAAAATGCCGCGCTTCAATGCGCAACCGACTGCCACCACAATCCGGACAAGTAGCCAGCGTTAAAAAATCCTCGGCCCATTTGCGGATCGTCTCTGAACTCGTTTCCACATACCATCGCTGAAGCATATGAACCAGACCTTCTTTGCCAAGATCATAGCTAAAATCGTTTTTGGCATTGCTGTTTACCACTGCCGGGCTTTCCTTCCCGCCATAAAGAATAAGATCCAGCGCTTCTTTAGGGATCTCATTGATCGGAGTGGCAAAACCAAATTTATACCGCTTGGCAATGGCCCGGAGTTGGGTGAATGTACTGTTTTCACGTACCTCACCGAGCGGCACGATACCGACGTCGTTTATGCTTTTAGTATTGTCGGGTATGACCTTGGCCATGTCCACCTCATAAATCTGACCCAGCCCGGTACAACGCGGACAAGAGCCATAAGGCGAATTAAAGGAAAAGGTATTGGGCGATGGTTCCTCATATGAAATACCCGATTCCGGATCCATCAGGTCTTTGGAAAAGGGAATTATTTTGTTGTTGAGCTCAATAAATAACAAGCCATTACCCAGCCGAAGTGCCTGCCGTACGGATTGACGCAATCGATCCAGCCTGTCTGGACCGGGAATAATACGGTCAATGACGACTTCTATATCATGTGTTTTATAGCGGTCCACCTGTAAGCCCGGTGTCAAATCGAGGATGACTTCATCCACCCGGACCTTGGTGAATCCCTGCTTACGTGTATGCTCGAATAATTCGCGATAATGCCCTTTACGGCCCCGGACGATGGGAGCCAGAATGATTATTTTTTTCCCCGCATAATCTTCCTGGAGGTGTTCGATGATCTGGTCCTCACTATAACGAACCATTTTTTTTCCGGTCACGTGGGAGTGCGCCTCGCCGATCCGCGCATAGAGCAATCGGAAAAAATCATAAATCTCGGTGACGGTGCCCACCGTAGAGCGCGGATTCCGGGAAGTAGTTTTTTGTTCGATAGCAATGACCGGACTCAGGCCGCTGATATGCTCCACATCGGGCCGCTCCATGTGTCCGATAAATTGCCGGGCATAACTGGAGAAGGTTTCCATATACCGACGCTGGCCCTCGGCATAAATGGTATCAAAGGCAAGGCTGGATTTGCCACTTCCACTCAAGCCGGTGATCACGACCAGGCTGTTGCGCGGGATACGCACATCAATATTGTCCAGATTATGTTCTCGTGCACCGATGACTTCAAGCCACGCCGGATCTGATGCTGACGAAATCCCTTTCTTGCTCATAGGTGGATTTGGCATGTAAATACCCGGACCCTCAAATTAGTTTGGGTCACTTTCTTTTTTTTGCTCTCCCATATCCAGCCCTTTGCTGCGCCCGGTGAAATGCCGGAGCATGATTACTTCTCTGTCCGTGAGATGCCGATATCGACCACGGGGCAGATCTTTTTTCGTAAGACCGGCATATCCGATACGATCCAGCCGGATCACCTCATATCCCAGGGTTTCGAATATGCGACGCACAATGCGGTTTTTGCCGGAATGGAGTTCAATCCATACCTGGTTGCGCTTTTCCGGATCGAGCCACGCCACGCCGTCGACCTGGGCTTTACCATCTTCCAACTCGAGCCCTTCACTGATCCGCTGCATGTCCTTCTCGGTTACATTTCTTTCCAACTCGATCAGGTAGGTTTTGCTCACCTGATTTTTCGGATGCGCAAGCCGCTGCGTCAGGTCACCATCATTGGTAAGGATCAACAAACCAGTGGTATTGCGATCCAGGCGGCCGACGGAATAGAGGCGCTCTTTGCCCACATCCCGTATCAACTCCAGCACGGAATGCCGCCCCCTGTCGTCGGAGGAAGTACAGAGATAATTTTTAGGTTTATTGAGCAGGATGTACACAAACTTCTCCGTGGGTCGCACCGTTTTGCCTTCGTATTCGATCACATCTGTTTGGCTCACCAGTACAGCGGGGTTGGGCTCTACGATCCCATTGACTTTTACCTTGCCCAGTTTGACCAGATCTCCTGCTGCCCGGCGGGCACAGATACCGGATGCAGCAACATATTTATTCAGGCGCATAGGCCAGCTCAACGCATCCGGATTGGTTGCTTTTGGCAGTTTAAATGAGGCACTTTCACCACTCTTGCTTCGCAATGGCTTGCGATCAGGGCGGCCTCTACGCGGTGTATCCATATCGGGGAAGGTCAAGCCTGCAAGATACCGCGAAATGTGCGAATGGATGAGCTAAAAGCAAAGAAACCTGAATGACAACCCCCGCCCACGGATGATGTACACTCATCTGGATTTAAAAGAGGGACGCCTTTTTTGGTTATCTTTTTTTGGCCGTCAATAAATGCACAGCCCTAAACTAAGCCTCAAAACCGAATCCACGAATAACCGAATCAATGTCGTTTAGTTAAGAATCTCGGTCATTTTTAGTCATATAAGATCTTCTCCCAGTACAACCCCTTCAGGGTTGCTGTTTTTTGTTTTTGATCCCCCGGGTTGCACCCGGGGCTACTGAAATTGAAGCCCTTAAGGCTTCAGTTTCGGAAATTTTTAGCCCAATATCTATCTATAATGTAGGTGATTGGATTCAATTAAAGTTAGGAGGTCTATCAACCCTGAAAGGGTTGAATATGCATTACCCCGGGCGAAACCCGGGGTATCAAACAAAGATTCAACCCAACCCTGAAGGGGTTGAATTCACTGAAAATATTTTATAATCTCCAAGGATCCTTTTCCTTAACTAAACGACATTGATAACCGAATCCACGAATAACTGAATAACCCAATAACCCAATAACCCAATAACCAAATAACCCAATAACCGAATCCCTTACCGATCAGCCAGATTCTCCACCCGCAATCCAAGTTCGTTCAACTGTGTATTTTCAATAGCAGACGGCGCATCGATCATCATATCCCTGCCCATATTGTTTTTAGGAAAGGCGATGAAATCCCTGATGCTGCTCTGGCCGTTCATTACCGCACACAAGCGGTCCAGACCAAACGCAATGCCACCGTGCGGGGGCGCCCCATATTCAAAAGCACCCAGTAAAAATCCAAATTGAGCCTCTGCCTGCTCCGGGGTAAAGCCCAATAAAGAGAAGTTTTTGGATTGCAGCTCCCGGTCATGGATACGGATAGATCCGCCGCCGATTTCCGAACCGTTTATGACCAGGTCATATGCATCCGCACGGAGATCCTTCAACGTCTGACGGTCATTGCTGGCCATCTTGGGCAAGTCCTCCGGTTTGGGTGACGTAAAGGGGTGGTGCATGGCAAAAAACCGTTGCGCATCATCGTCCCATTCCAGAAGCGGGAAGTCAAGCACCCACAGCGGTTTGTAGACCCCTGCCGTCATCAGACCCAGTCTGCGCCCCAGCTCCAGGCGCAAATCTCCGAGTTGTTTGCGTGTTTTTTCGGTTTCGCCGCTGAGCAGTAAAAGGATATCTCCAGGCCCGGCGCCAAACTGGTCCGCCCATTCCCGCAATTGATCGTCGCTGTAAAATTTGCCGACCGTCGATTTGATGGTTCCGTCGGTATTAAACCGGACATACACCAGCCCGTTGGCGCCCACTTGTGGCCGTTTTACCCACTCCGTCAACTCATTCA
>JAGNXB010000095.1 GCA_017985675.1 Saprospiraceae bacterium
TGTCTGGATATTACCTGTATCCGTGTCGAAATAAAGGATAGCCTGGTCACCTCAATCTCCGATACTATTTGTGCAGGAGAAAGTATCGTATTTTACAGTCAGACAATAAATATGTCGGGTACTTATTGTCAGACAGTCACTACCCCGGCGGGATGTGACAGCACCATTTGTCTGACGCTTACCGTCTTACCTGCTACGAATATTATTCTTCCTGCAGACACCATCTTGTGCCCTGGTGATACCGCCTGGATCCAGGTAATTGTCGAACCAGCCGATGCCATTTTTAATTGGTCGGATGGCTGGCCAGATCTCTTGCGCCCGGTCACTACGGGCATTAATTATGCGCTGATTGTAGTGAACAATTGTGGGCGTGTGGATACGGCGTTCATTCGAGTAGACAGCCTGCTACCCCCGGTTTTAAATTTGGGTCCGGATACCACCTTTTGCCAGGATTCCACCTATTTTCTCTCCCCGGTAATACCCGTTGGGACAATGTGGACATGGTCCGATGGATACCCTAATCTGGACAGACCTGTAGTGGAAGAAGGGATATATATTTTATCCCTGACGGACAGTTGTGGTCAAATGGTTACGGATAGTATTTTATTGACAACAGTCTATTGTGGGCCTTGCCATTTGGATATTCCCAATTTATTTACGCCCAACGGGGATGATGTAAATGATGTCTTTCAATTGGTAAAGGATTGCGACATACTCATCACGATGAAAATATTTAACCGATGGGGTAATCTGGTGTACGAAGAAACCAGTACGGATCCCATTTGGAATGGTATTGCTAAAGGCGAACCCCAACCCATGGAGGTCTACGCTTATGTGATCACCTTTAACGATCCGGGGCTGGGAAAAAACGTGGTCAGGCGCGGCGATGTGACGCTGGTGCGATGAGGAATAAACTTAGCCAAAAGTTATTAGCCTAATGCATGAATTGGTTCAATGCATATGCGCATTAAAAATCCTGTTCAACCATCTTAATATGCCCAACATAAATAAGAAGGCCAGGATTAATAGTAAAAAGTTAAGGAGGAAAAAATTCCCTTTGTCCTCGTAAGTGTCCCACATGCTGGCTAGTACACCACTCAGTTTGTTGCCGATCGATGTAGATAAAAACCAGCCTCCCATCATCAAGGCTGTAATCCTTGGCGGACTCAGCTTGGACACAATCGACAGGCCCATCGGACTGAGAAATAATTCCCCAATCGTAATGACGCCATAACTTGCAACCAGCCACCACACACTTACCTTCTCAGCCCCATTGCTGCCCGCCATTACAGCAGCATACATGACCAGCGCACTCAAGGCCGAAATGAATAATCCCAGTGCTATTTTTGTCGGGGTTGTTGGTTCTTTTTTCCGGCGCCGCAACCAGGTGAAAAACGCAACAATTAATGGCGTCAATATAATCACCCATCCCGGATTGATGGACTGACTCAAATTGGTGGACCAGACACTGATGGTACTTCCTTCCTGAGGCCGTTTGTCCGGATGCATATTCCGAAAATAGAGTGGATATCCAAATTCATTTTGGACAACGCCATTTTCTTTTTGTAAACGGAAATAGGCATCATATTTTTCAACACTATCCTGAGCATAGGTGATTTCTTTTGCAAAACTCAGGTTGGTAAATAAGGCTTCCTGTGTACCGGATACTTCACGGTCGGTATAGCGGTCAGCCCAGGTATTTAATGCACTGCCATTTTGTTTGAACACAGCCCAAAACATGATCACTACAACAAAGATGGCTAACAAAGCACCGATCGGTTTTTTTTCATGACTGTCTGCCTTGATGTATAAATTGGAATAAAAATAAATGACCGGAATACAGGCCAGAATAAATGCATCTGTGCTATCGCTGCCAAACATATTGCCTGGTAATAACCAGCCCAGTACGCCGGCAAGGATACTTGGCAACAAGATCAGATACACTATTTTAATAAAAGGCATATCACCGGCATGTGCCTCTTTTCGAACATCAAAATCTTTGTAGTGCCGGGTGCCGGCCATAAAGATGATAATACCGATAAACATTCCTACACCAGCTGCCATAAATGCCCAGCTCCATCCGAGCATAATCTGCAGCGCAGCACCAAAAAAATTGCAAATAAAGGCACCAATATTAATCCCCATATAAAAGATATTGTACCCGTCATCTTTCATGTGGCGGTGTTCATCTGTAGAATACACATTACCTAACAGGGTTGAAATATTGGGCTTAAAAAAACCATTTCCTAAAATGACCAACGTCATTGCAACATACAACATTGGTACGCTGTGAATACCCATCAGACAATAACCAATACCCATTAGCAGCCCACCTCCAATGATGGATTTGCGATAACCGAGATACCGGTCTGCTAACAATCCGCCAAGAAAGGGCGTTAGAAAAACCAGTGCAATAAACGTCCCATACAAGTCAGCCGATTCCGCTTCGTTCATAGCAAATCCCTCCTTGACATCCTTGAGATACAACGTGAAGATCCCTATCATCAGGTAGTACCCGAAACGTTCCCACATTTCTGAGAAAAAAAGATAGGGCAGCGCCTTGGGGTGTTTTGCAAAGGTGTTGAGCATGATCCGTGTTGATTGGTACGACTTGGTTGTTTGAATATTGGAAGCTGAAAGATAGGAATTCTAACTAAAATTGGAAACCACTGGATGGATGGAGGTCCCGGAAATTACCCATTCCTCCAAAACGGTTATTTCAATGTATTTTTGCGCCGTGGATCAATTGCAGCTTCTGCTCAACACGTATAGACAGGATGAGCGGACGCGCCGACTTGCCGACGCACTGGCCGCTCCAAAAGCCAGCCGAATTTCACTCACCAATCTCTCTGGTGCGCAGGGATCCTTTGTCCTGCTCTCAACATACCTCCAGCAACCGCGACTGAACTTGTGGATCGCAAGGGACCAGGAAGAGGCCGCATATATTCAAAATACAATTGACAACCTACTGCAGGACAGACCGGTACGTATGTTGCCCGACTCTTTTAAACGCCCGGCCTATTTTGCAGAGATCAGCAGTCACCAGGTGCTACAGCGCACCGAAGTCGTCAACCAGATCAGTACGCCCGGTACCGTTCCGGAGATTATCGTCACCTATCCCGAAGCGCTGATCGAAAAAGTGCTCCAGCCCGAAGCCCTTCAGAAAAACCGGATCAGCATTGTAAAAGGAGAAAATCTCGACATGGACTTCGTGCTCGAGATCCTGATCGAATACGGTTTTGAAAAAGTCGATTTCGTTTTTGAACCCGGACAGTTTTCGATCCGTGGGGGGATCGTCGATATCTTTTCCTACGGCAACGAATGGCCTTATCGGGTCGAACTGTTTGATATCGAAGTCGAGAGCATCCGCACCTTTGATCCCCTCACCCAGCTTTCCCGCCAGCGGGTGGAACGGGTCAATATCATCCCCGATGCCCACCGCGGTTATGATGCCCGACAAAAAACTGACCTCTTTGACATCCTTCCTGAAAATGCGGTTATCTGGCTCGAAGACCCCGGTTTTATCCTCGATCGATGCCAGGCTGCATTCGAGGCAGCTATCGCTTATACCCCCGATGTGTTGCCCGGCGAAGATGAAAAACTGGTAGGGTTTTTTCGTGAAAAACCATTTGTCCCGCCCAAAGATATCCTGGAAGGGATTGGCCGCTTTGACATGGTGTTTACAGGCAAAATACCGCCATCTTACAAAGCCGATTTGACCCTGGATTTTAAGGGGAAACCTCAACCTAATTTTAATAAAAATTTCAAACTGCTGATCCAGGATTTGCGACAGCATAATTCAAAGGGCTATACCTTTTACCTCTTTACCGATAATCCCCGCCAGGTCGAGCGCTTTCATGCCATCTTCGAAGAACTGGAAGCCAGCATCATTTTCCATCCGGTCATAAAGGGCATCCATCAGGGATTCATCGATACCGAACTGAAGCTGTTGTGTTATACCGATCATCAAATTTTTAACCGCTTCCACGCGTATAAAATGCGCCGTGGATTTACCCGCGATCAGGCGATCAACCTCCGCATGTTGCGCGAGCTGACACCGGGTGATTTTGTCACGCATATTGACCACGGTGTGGGCCGGTATTCGGGACTGGAAAAAATAGAGGTGAATGGCCATGTGCAGGAATCCGTCCGGATCATTTACAAAAACAACGATATTCTTTATGTAGGCATCAACTCCCTGCACAAACTGGCGCGCTACATAGGCAAAGATGGTACAGAGCCCCAGCTCAGCAAATTGGGCTCAGAGGCCTGGAAAAACCTCAAAGCCAAAACCAAGAAAAAGGTCAAGGATATCGCCCGAGATCTCATCGCCTTGTATGCCCGCCGCAGAGCTGCACCGGGTTTCGCCTATCCGCCTGACAATTATCTCCAAAACGAACTTGAAGCATCTTTTCTTTACGAGGATACACCCGACCAGTTTACTGCCACCAATCAGGTGAAGGAGGACATGGAGAAAGAACATCCAATGGACCGCCTCGTGTGTGGTGATGTCGGATTTGGCAAAACGGAGGTTGCCGTTCGCGCTGCATTTAAAGCCGCTGTCAACGGCAAACAGGTAGCCATACTTGTACCAACGACCATTCTGGCCTTACAGCATTACCGGACATTTTCCGAGCGACTGGGTGATTTTGGCTGTCGTGTGGATTATATCAACCGGTTCCGCAGCAGTGCCGACAAAAAGCAGATCCTCGCCGATCTCAAAGAGGGCAAGATCGATGTCATTATCGGCACGCATGCCATTTTAGGTAAAGACATTGGTTTTAAAGATCTGGGACTGCTCATTGTGGATGAAGAACAAAAATTTGGGGTAGCCTCCAAGGAGCGGCTTCGAAGTCTGAGGGTGAATGTCGATACCCTGACCCTGACCGCAACACCCATACCGCGAACATTGCAATTTTCGCTGATGTCCGCCCGGGATATGTCCATCATTCGTACACCTCCGCCCAATCGGCAGCCGATACACACGGAGTCACGGATATTCAGTGAACAAATCATCCGGGATGCCATATTGTATGAAGTGAACCGTGGCGGACAGGTGTTTTTTGTACATAATCGAGTGAAGAGCCTGGCGGAGGTAGCAGGCCTGGTGCAGCGGTTATGTCCTGATGTGTCGATCGCATTTGCGCATGGGCAGATGGAGGCAAATACGCTGGAAAAAACCCTGACAGCATTTATTGAAGGCCAGTATGATGTACTGGTAAGTACAAATATCATCGAGACGGGCCTGGATATCCCCAATGCCAATACGATGATCATCAACAATGCCCATCAGTATGGCATGAGCGACCTGCACCAGTTGCGCGGCAGGGTGGGCCGGTCCAATACCAAGGCATTTTGTTACCTGATCCATCCGCCGTTGTCGGTACTCACTCCGGAGGCCCGCAAGCGGATAAAGACGATCGAAGATTTCAGCGATCTGGGCAGTGGATTCCATATTGCAATGAAGGATCTGGATATCCGGGGGGCGGGCAATATGCTGGGCGCTGAGCAAAGCGGATTTATATCAGAGATCGGCTTCGAAACCTTCCAGCGGATCCTTGATGAAGCGATTCAGGAATTGAAGGAAGAGGATTTTGCGGATACCTTCAGGGAGGAACATGAAGTACACCGGATATTTGTACGGGAGGTGACCATTGATACCGATGCGGAAATGCATATTCCGGATGCCTATGTGTCCAGCATTCAGGAGCGACTCAATCTGTATACGGAGTTGGACAGCATCGAAACCGAAGAGGCGCTGGAAGCCTATGGGGAAATGATGTTGGATCGGTTTGGTCGACTTCCGGACCAGGTATTGGAGTTATTTGATGGGTTGCGCCTGCGTTGGATTTGCAAGGAAATGGGCTTTGAAAAGCTGGTATTGAAGCAGCAAAAATTGCGGGCTTATTTTGTTACCAATCCTAAATCGCCATTTTATGACAGCATCGCTTTCAAAAATCTGCTGGCTATTATTGCATCTCACGGCACGGCATTAGGGCTGAGCGTCAAGGAATCGCGGCATCACCTGCTTGTCGCCAAAGATGGGGTAAGTGACCTCCGGGAATGCCGGAGGATATTGCAGGAAGTGAAATCAATGCAATTGGT
>JAGNXB010000045.1 GCA_017985675.1 Saprospiraceae bacterium
CCAAGATGGTCGCCTTTAGGCAATGAAATTGCCTTTATTGCTGCTGATGCAACAGGTAAAGGGCAAATATTTGTATTATCAACAAATGGAGGTGACGCAAGGAAAATCACCAATTCTCCAACAGGTGTTCAACAATTTTCTTGGAGTCCTGATGCAACAACTTTTGCTTTTGTGCAGGAAGACGAAATACCTACCAAAAAAGAAGTTGAAAAAGGTTACGATGCCTTCGAAATTAAAAATAATAGTATGTTTTTAAATGTGAAGCCAAATCCATCGCATATATGGCTTATTCCAGTGGGTGGAGGTGAATCTAAACGGCTAACTTTTGGCACATGGACGATACACAATACCAATGCAGTAACTGCTTCAACCCCTCTATCTTGGTCACCAGATGGTAAAAAAATAACATTTCAAAGTAATGAAACGCCCTATACCGGAGAACTAATTAGTTATATTAAAGTAGTTGATGTAGCAACAGGATTGATTAACAGAATTACCAATAGCCAAGTAGCAAATGATGATAGGAATTTAGAAAGGAAACCTCTTTTTTCGCCAGATGGCAAGTTAATAGCTTATCAATTTCCACAACAGAATTTTACACATGGTTCTGACATTTATATTACTTCATCCAATGGAGGTGCTGTTAAAAATGTAACTTCTACTATTGACCGTAGCTTCTTTAAAGCAGAATGGAGTGCCGATAGCAAAGCTATTTTTGTAGCAGCAAATGATTTTAATACAGTTTCGTTATGGATACAACCTTTAGATGGCATTGCAAAGAAATTGAATCTTGAAAACCTATGCATTGCAGGTGGTTATTGGTACCAGTACACTATTGGAAAGAAAAATGAAATCGCTTTTATAGCGAGTTCACCACAATCGCCCCCGGAACTTTACTTTATGTCAAATCCAGAATCTACTCCTAAACAACTAAGCAATTTTAATGCAGCAGTACGAAATATATCATTAGGAAAACTAGAAACCTTTACTTGGAAATCTGATAAATTTACACCAAACGGTATTCTTACTTTTCCCCCCGATTTTGACCCTGCATCAAAATACCCATTAGTGGTAGAGCCTCATGGTGGACCAAGGGCAACATCTAAGGAACTCTTCAACACATCTGCACAATTAATGGCTGCACATGGATATATTGTTTTTCAACCGAACTACCGTGGTAGCGATAATATGGGTTTTGAATTTACAGATGCAATAACAGAAGATATGGGCGAAGGACCCGGTAGAGATGTAATGACAGGTTTAACAGAACTCAAAAAGCGTAACTACATTGACAGTACAAAAATTGCTATTACAGGTTGGTCTTATGGCGGATTTATGACCACTTGGCTAATTGGCAATTACCAAGGTTGGAGATGTGCTATTGCTGGTGCCGCAATAACCGACTGGTTTGACCAATACACTCAATCAGATATAGGGAGTTGGAATAGGTTTACTAGTGGCAAGGGTAAATCGCCATTCACCGATAAAAAGGTAAAGGAAAACTGGATACGAAATTCACCTATTACCTATGCTGAAAATGTAAAAACACCTACATTGATTTTATCCAACACAGGTGACGACAGAGTTCCTATATCTCAATCCTATAAATATTTCAGAATCCTCCAAGACATTGGTACAGAATCAAAATTTATCGTTTTCCCTATTGCCGGACATATACCAACTGACCCAATAAGAACCAAAGAAATGAATAGATATATATTGGATTGGTTAGACAAATATTTAAAATAAAAGAGGTAGACAGAAAGGAAGGGAGTCCGAAGACGGATGACCGATGACGGATGACCGAGGACAGATGAAGGAGGACGGAGGACGGAGTGGAGAGTCGAGCGTCGAGAGTGGAGCGTCAAGAGTGGAGCGTCGAGTGTCCTGGATTAATTTCGTAATAATCTGGAATCATAAATAGGGATGAGGGATGGGGGATGAGGAATGAATTGTTTGAAATATCGTAACAATCTGGATGGAGGACGGATGACCGAGGACAGATGACAGAGGACCGAAGCTATGAAGGAGTGACGAACGCACAGCACGACAACCGAAGTACTGAAAACAATGACATTTTTCGTATCATAATCAAATCTAAACGTATCAAATCGTATCAATTTATACTAGTAGTTGTATACTCCGATAGGCTTGACCCCTGATTCAGAAAAGGTTTGACCCATTGGTACCGGAGGTTTGACCCCCCTAAATGTGGAAAACGTTCCGGAGGATAGAGCCCCCTGGAGAAGTGTAGATACCTACGATTGATCATACCAGCTTTAGGGTATAACCTAAATTATTATCATGGGAACCATCACACGTATAGACCAGATCAACATCATACTTCGCACCTGCCATGCTGCCCTCTTGACCCCAATATCGGGCCTTCTCAGCCCACCCGCTTCGATGTTCATTCGCTTCGATGTCGCCTATGGCTAGAGACCCTAAAGGGATCGCTCAGTCACTCTTCGAGATCGGTCGGTCATTTAACTAATTAAAGCTAATTTCAGCTTCTTTACTATTCTATCAATTAGCTATATTTGATGCAGAGTTTGCCATTCGTGGCACTCACAGCACCTTCAAAAAATTGAAGGTTCAGTGGTTCAATGAAGCATTGTGCTTCGTATTAAGTGCAGTGCTGGCAGACAGTTTTCGTCTCCAAAATCGCCAACTTCTTGTAGCGGCAAAACGTTATGCGTCATATAAAATAGAAATCCAATGAAAAAAGAGAAAATGCCATTTTACGGAATAAAATTACTTACAGGCATTGCGTTCTGCTTGTTTATAACGTCTTGTTATGGCCAAGCGAATAATGGTGAAAAACAAAACATAATAAAAGAAAAGGAAACAATTCAATTTCCAAATTTTAATAATCAGATAAGTGACGTTGTAAGGACTGTATTTCAAGATAGTAAGGGAAACATTTGGTTTGGCACCCAAAATGGTGCGTTTAAAGTAACTGGTGATTCATTAATTCATATTGATCGTATTAAAAGTGAATCTGGAACAGGTGTCACCATAAAAGACATTGCAGAAGATAATGAGGGGATAATTTGGTTTGGACATGATGAAGGTATTAGCAGTATTGATGGTGAGTTGGTGACGAATTATTACGAATCAGATGGCTTAATAAGCCATGATGTTTGGTGCATTGAGACAGATTTCAATGGTAATGTTTGGATTGGGACAACAGAAGGTACTTGTATATTTGATGGACAAGATTTCACTAATTTCGACTTGCCTGAAGGGAAGATAGATACAACTGTTGGCGTATCAAGTACAAAAATGATTCATAGTATACTTGAAGATAGTAAAAAGACAATATGGCTAAGTACTAATGCAGGTCTATTTTCCTATACAAATAAAAAGTTAAAGAGTATTTCTGACGAAGTAGGTATTCCAACAAATTTTGTAAGCAAAATAGTTGAAGACAAAAAAGGTGGATTCTGGGTTTCGACTTCAAAAGGACTTTTTCATCTCAAAGGGAATATCCTTACCAATAATTCAGAAAAGCATTTTGAAGAAAGTAAAGGAACAGGTAGTATAATTGTGGATTATAAGGGTGATGTTTGGTTTAATTGTGGTCGTAGTATATACAGATTAAGTGGTGATAAACGCACTGAATATCGAATAGAAGAAGGAAATTATGGTCCGCTGACTTTTCAAATTTATGAAGACAAACAGAAGCGACTTTGGTTTGTGGGATATGGTGGAGCATATCGTTATGAAAATGAGAGATTTATAAATATTACACAAAATGGACCTTGGTAAAAAATACAAACGCATAACAACACCTACAAAAAATTGTCGGATAAGTGCTGGATTGATCCCGATAGCTTTCGGGATGCTCCGAAACCCGCCCGCGCAAAGCCGAAAATTGCACCAGGCTTCATAACTCAGATTATTTGATGAGGTGGGACTTTGTCAGGAAGTGCCTTTTCGAAAAAACCAAAAAGACATTAAAGTCGATGATCCCGACAAAAGAATCAAGCGAAAGTCAATAGAAGTCGTTTTTTCACAAAACTGTGATGAATGCCATTTGCGACTAAACTATGCGAAGCTATAGTGGTTTTTAAATTAGAGTCACCTCTAAGATTGCCGCTAAAACCTTCAAGCAATATTGGAATTATATTAATGGCCGCCCTATAAATCAAACCAAACATGCATTGGCTGCTTAACCCTTCATCCCGTTATATATTAATTATTGGATTGCAAAAACTACTTTGCCTACAGCTCCTCCTTTTTTTGCAAAATGGTAGGCTTCTTTAAACTCGGCGATAGGAAAAGTTTTGGCTATCGGCATTTCCACTGTGTTTTTAGACAACCATTCGCTAATTTCTCCAAAAATTTCTTGTGATGGGGTCGCTTGAATAATAATATTTTTCTTTGCTGTAAACAAATTATTAAAAAACGCTTTAAGCATATCTACAGGATTGGGAAATGTACTTACATAAGTACCCTTTGGCTTTAACAAATGCTTCGCTTGGCTAAACGGCAAAGTTCCTGCTAATTCAAATATGGCGTTGTACTTTTCCGGAATATTTGTTACCTTCTCTTTTTTGTAATCAATAGTTTTATCAGGATTCCATTTTTTTATAAAATTAAGTCCATCGCCATTTGCAACTGCGGTAACATTTACACCTTTTATTTTTGCCAATTGCAAGGCAATCATACCCACGCCACCACTTGCACCATTAATTAAAAGGGAGTCACCCGTTTTAACTTTAGATTTATTCAAAAGATAGATAGCAGTTGTTCCTCCTGTTAAAATGGCGGCAGCTACTTCAAAAGAAACATTTTCAGGTTTTTTGTAAATTGTTTCTTTTTTTACAACAATATATTCAGCCAAAGCTTCACCTTTCATGGCGTCTAAAGTTCCAAAAACTTCATCCCCTCTTTCGAAATTTGTTATGTTGCTACCCGCTTTGTCGATTACTCCGGAAAAATCGAAAGCAATGCCTTTAGGAAATTTTTTACCCGTAATGATTTTTAGTTGACCTTCTAATTTTTTCCAATCCAGAGGGTTAATGGCTACCGCTTTTACTTTTATAAGTAATTCGTCTGCTTGAATGCTTGGCATTTCAATCTCACTGATTTGCAAATCATCGAAATTTCCGTATTGGTTATAAATTACTTTTTTCATTTTTGGATAAGATTATTTGAAGTTGCAAAAGTAATCCATTTGGTATATATTTGCGACTTAGTAGTAAAATAATACAAGTAGTTTTTAAGATACTTACTTTAATAAATACACATGGAAGTAAAGAATAAACAGCAGGGAATCAAGGTGGTAGGTGATGTACTGGACATAGTTGGCGGTAAATGGCGTGGACAAATACTTGCGCATCTTTGCGACAATCCCAAACGCTTTAATGAACTAAAAACAGTGTTATACCGAATTACCTCTTCAACGCTAACAAAGGAATTGCGTTATTTGGAAGATATAAAAATAGTAGAAAGAAAAATTATTCAAAAAACTCCAATAGTGGTGGATTACAGACTCACGGAACACGGCAAGTCTATAAAAGATTTAATAAAACACATTGTTGAATGGGGTCTTAAACACAGAGAAATTGTATTTAAAAATGACTGATATGTGTATAAAAGATAAAACGCCTACTGCCAATATATAATCATCAAACGAAGTGCAACGCAGCGGAACTTCGATCTAAGACGGTGTTGCCTAAAGCGTATTCGACTGTACATCTTATGCTAACCGCATAGGGATAAATGTCTGGCTTCGGATTGCAATTATTATTAATAATTAATGTCTATAACTCTTAGACCCAAAACTTCAACATCTACAGCCAGGTTTCTCCTACCGCAGCAAGGTCACATCACCCTTGTACAAGCGGCTACTGCCATCGATAAATAAAACATCGATGACATAAATGTAAACGCCAGGATCCAGCTTTTTATCGCGGAACGAACCATCCCAGCCCGCCGAAGGATCGTTGACGGGCAAATCCTGCCGGTCGTAGATTGCATTGCCCCAACGGTCATACACGGCCAAACGACGCAGCCCGGCAATTTGCGTATTGCCATACACCGAAAAAATATCATTGATACCATCCGCATTGGGCGAAAAACTATTGGGAATATATACAGCACCCCGCAAGCTGATTTTTACGCCCATCGCATCATTGCCCACACAACCCTGCTCCGATATGACCTGCACTGTGACGGTCTGATCTACATTGACTGGACCAAGCTGGGTCTGAGGGCATGACGGACAAACTAAAGGGTCCGTAGCCTGCCATTCGATCAGGGCCAGCGGCAGGTTGGCGGATACAGCTAAATCAACATACGCGCCTGACACCACGGTCTGATCTATACCGGCTTGCACCACCAGCACCTCACCGGCCGCTATAGTCACACCACTAAATAAACGCGTGCATCCACGACCATCCATCATTTCAACGATGTACACACCCGAACTCAAACCGGAGAACATCGCTTGTCCCTGAAAGGAGCCGCTGCCAATCCGATAACTATACGGAGCAAGACCACCACTACCATTTAACACCTGAATCCACCCATCAGCAAATCCGTCACAGGTCTCATCCCCACTTTGTACACTGGCATCCAGCGATGTATAATACCAATGCTGAATCAACAGGCTATCACATCCCGATGAGTTGGAAAAAACGAGGGTATCCGTTGCGGGCCCTGTGGGGTCACAGGAATAGATCGTATCCCGACTTATACTGAAGGCAGACCACAGCGTTTCCACCACACGTATTGTATCACAAAACGGTCCAGGCAACACAAGGACCACCGTGGATACCTGGGCCGAATCACAGGAAAACTGTTGCACATACTGGGTGTCAATCCCGACATACGCGATGTCAATCATGACCAGACTGTCACAGCCGGCCTGGTTTTGGAGGAGCAATGTATCATGGATAGCCTGCAAACTATCGCATACTTTTCCAATCACATGAGTCGTATCGGCAGGCAATAAGAAGACCGTCGAGATGATGGTGCTGTCACAGCCCGCTACATCCAACACAACTGACACCGTCGTACCTGCCAAATTGGGGTCACAGGTACTTCCAATTAGATAGGTGGTGTCCAGTGTTTTGTAAAAATAATTGGTAACAAACAGACTGTCACAGGTGCCCCCCGTAACCACCAGCGTATCCGAATAGGGAACCCCGTTGCCGCAGATGATTGCTGTGGAGAGATCAATAAATTGTCCGGTATATATCGTCTGGATATACACTGTGCTATCACATCCCCACTGATTGGTCAGCCATAGCGTATCTGTCCCGGCTGCCAGTGAATCGCAAGTACTTAGCGTCAGTGATATACTGTCAGATGGCAAAAGACTCGTTATGGTGAGAATGATACTATCACAGATAGATCCCTGCAATACAACGGTAGAGGTACCCACCAAGGCCGGATCACATGTTGAAGCGGTGAGTGTAGTGGTATCGGCTGGCACATAGTCCGATTGCGTAATAATCAGGCTATCACATCCGGCCTGATTTGTCAACCAGACCGTATCACTACCGGCTGCCTGTAGGTCGCATACATATTGAAATAGATGCAAGGTATCCGCTGGTATGAGTGTCACCGTGGTGATGGTCACTGTTTCGCAACCTTCAACACTCACACTAACCGTATCTGTCCCTGCTAGCAAGGGATCACAGGTTGTACCTGTTTGAAACAGGGTATCTGAACTGGTCACCTGAAAAAAGAAAGCGGTACTCGAGGACGAATTATTGCAGGCATCGGTAGCCGTAAATATCACGGGAATAACAGGCGGATTGATATCCCCATTAAAATCATTACTCCAGATGACCGGACCGCAAGGATCTGTCGCCGTAGCTCCTCCGTTCACGATTAACCAGTTGGTGATACTGTCCAGTGGACTGGCTGCACAAAAGATCGTCACATCCTCTGCAGGCGTCAGGAGCTGGGGGGGATTAATATCTGCAATAATAAAAGATACCTCTACGCTTTGGCTATTGCCACAGCCATCCGTCACTGTAAAGGTCACCGGTGTTTCGCCACACAAGCCATCCGGCTCCTGGATAAAATCAGCATCCCACTGCACATTTTGTTCACAATTATCCTGAGCCGTTCCGCCGCCATTATCCTGGATCCAATTGTAAAAGTCTGCCAGATAATCGCCGCCACAAGCCGTAATATAATCCGATGGAGCGGCAAGTAAGAGTGGCGGCTCCGTATCACGAACGGTAATGACTTGTTCCAGGGTGATGGTATTGCCACAACCATCGGTGACTTCCCAGGTACGCAACAGGTCAAAAAAACAAGGCTGGGGTGATTGATCCTCTGTAAAAACGATATTAATATTGCCCGGACAATTATCCGTTACGATCAAATTTTCAGGTGCAGGGAGTGGATCGCTGCATTCCAGGTCGAGCGGCGTGGAGGGTATATTCTGGACCACCGGATCTTCTGTATCTGCCGGGCATCCCCACAAGGTAATATCGTCCAAAAGAACGCCTCCGGCGGTAACACCGCCCGACCCGGTGAAGCGCAATTCGGCAGAAGTGCCCTGTGCTGTAAATTCAAAACAGCGTTCAAGCCAGCCATCAGCTCCGTTATTGGACGCAGTAAAAGTTTCATCCAGCCAGGCTCCATTGGCAATTTCTACCTGACAATCGGCTGTGGAAGCGCCGGCATTTTTAGCATACCACAAGACCAAAGTATAGGTATAGCCGGCTACCAATCCATTCAGGGTGGTAGCCATCGTGCCGGGCGTGTTGCCGTGAAGATCAATAAACTGGGATGCCCCATTTGGATTCCCTAGTGCCCAGTTGGAATAATTGGGACCAAGCACATCAACAGATCCGGCAATAACCGTCCATGCACCAAAATTTTGGCCACCAAAATAAACGATGATCGGATTGGCAAATGGCGGGTCCTCAAAATCACCACTTGGCACCGCTAGTTCTATGGGATCACCACAACAGCAATTATTTTCCACACATGCCGGTTGGGCATAGGAGAATTGCAAAATGATGAGTTGGATGAATACGACCAGAGCTGAAACCCTCATGAGGCGAAAGTTACAAAAAGGGTAGGACTACAAGGAAATAAAACACTGAACACGCTAAAGGAGCCTGTCAATGCATGGATCTGAAAAGTCATAACCTACACTTCATATTGCATCTCCGGGTATCCAAACGCAATACTTACCTTTGCAAAAATATACATCCACTATGAGCACTGTTGCCGTTTCACAAAAACACAATTTTTCAGCCGGACCTGCCATCCTCCCACGTGAGGTTTTTGTACAGGCCGCAGAAGCCGTTTTGAATTTTAATAACAGCGGGCTTTCGCTGCTGGAGGTTTCCCACCGGGGATCAGATTTTGTGGCCGTAATGGATGAATGTTTTGCCCTGACCAGGGAGATTTTGGGCCTGCCCGACAACTACAAGATTTTATTTGTGGGTGGCGGCGCCAGCAGTCAGTTTTTTATGGTGCCGATGAATCTGCTCAATGACAATGAAACGGCAGCCTATGTCAATACCGGCACCTGGGCTACCAACGCCATCAAGGAAGGAAAAGCATATGGCAATATCAATGTAGTGGCCTCGTCTGAGACCGAACAGTTTACCCATATCCCAAAGGATTTTGAGGTGCCATCCGATGCCAAGTACCTGCACATCACATCGAATAATACCATTTTTGGCACCCAGTACCATCAGTGGCCTGAAACCAATGTGCCCATTGTCTGTGATATGTCTTCCGACATTTTCAGCCGGCCGGTACCGATCGAAAAATTTGGGATGATCTATGCGGGCGCACAGAAAAATCTGGGTCCTGCGGGAGCGACAATGGTCATCGTGCGGGAAGATCTGCTCGGTACGGTCAAGCGGCACATACCGACCATGCTGGACTATCGCACCCATATCAAGAGCGAATCGATGTATAATACACCGCCTGTTTTCCCGATTTATGTCAGCATGCTCACGCTGCGATGGATCAAAGCACAAGGTGGGCTGGTCGCCATGGAAGCACGCAACCGTGCTAAAGCGGCTTGTCTGTATGCTGAGATAGACCGCAATGGCCTATTCCGCGGCACCACCGTGACGGCAGACAGGTCCTGGATGAATGCCACATTTGTCTTGCATGATGATGGACTGAATGAGGCCTTCCTGGGTGAATGCAAAAAAGCGGGAATAGTTGGGTTGAAAGGACACCGCTCGGTAGGCGGATTCCGAGCCAGCATGTACAATGCGCTGGATCTGCATAATGTGGAGGCACTGGTTGATGTGATGCGCGAATTTGAAAAACAACACGGCTAAAAACTCCCTGCATGGGTCTGTTTGACGCGCTGCGAAAAAAGCCGGTCCAACAAGCCGAGGAATCCCGATTTGCACTGGAGCATTTCGACTTTACAGTACCTGTCACAGTAATACGGGAAGCCCGGGCCAACAGTAGGATTGCCATCGGCAAGGGGGGCGCTATCATGCGTATATCCCGTTATTTTGACGCCACGGAGCAGGAGGCGCAAATTCAACGATTTCGTGCCTGGCTGATCGGCCAACTGGAACGGCATCCCGAAAAATACAGCCGGTTCAGACTGAAGATGTATCATCATGGCGAAGTGCTACAGGTAAATGACCGGGATTACACCCTGCAATTTGTACGCGAACCAGGTAAAACAAATGTCACTGGAAAATTAAATCCCCAAAACAGAATCATTGTATTTTATGTCCCGGAAAAAGCAACTGAAAAACAACTCGGCCCTGCGATTGAAAGCCTGCTGAGTCGTTTAATTGGTGCTCATTTTTTGCCGGAGATCACGAAGCGTGTACATGAATTAAATGCGGCTCATTTTAGAAAAAAAATCAACAACGTTTCCCTCAAATATAATCACACCAATTGGGGATCCTGCTCCAGTAAAAACAATATTAATCTTTCGACCCGATTGTTATTTGCACCTCAGAAAGTGCTGGATTACGTCATCATTCACGAGTTAGCCCATTTAATTGAAATGAATCACTCCCCACGCTTTTGGGCATTGGTAGCGCAGGTCATGCCCGACTATAAGGCCCAGGAAAAATGGTTAAAAAAACATGGGTCGGGAATGGGTTATTAATGGAATAATAGGTGCCATTGGTCGCCGAAGCCTTAGCGTAGGTGACGGGGCATGTGAGCTCCTTCTCAAACCCTCTCAAACCCTCAAACCCTCATTCCTATCAAAAGGTGCCCTCGGTTCGCTCACCGAATAGCCACTGGACATTCACCTCTTCCATTGATCGCCGAAGCCTTAACGTAGGGACGGGGTTCGTGAGCTCAGCCCCAAATCCTGATGCTCAAATTTTAAGTATGAACTTTATATAGAAGCACATCGTTTAACGAAGCATGCGATGTTCGATTCCTTTTAATTAGAAACGTCAAAAACAACAGCCTGATGAAAACGACCTCCAAAAGTATGGCTTCCAAAAAGCATGTTCAATTTATAACGGATAAGCAAGGTAAAAAAATATCTGTGGTGCTGCCTATAAAGGATTATAAAGCGATGCTTGAAGAATTGGAAGAGTTGGAAGATATAAGGCTATATGATGAAGCCAAAAAATCTAATGAAGTTTCTATTCCAATTGATGATGCCTTTAAAATAATTGAAGCTAAACGCAAAGCGAAGTAATGGCTTATCATGTAACTTTAAAAAAACGAGCGATCAAGGCTCTTGCAAAAATTAACGAACCGCATTATTCCCATATCAAGGATGCCATTTACAATCTTGCCGATAACCCAAAACCCACAGGTTATAAAAAACTAAAAGGTAGAGACGGCTACCGTATTCGTGTAGCAGATTAATGCATTATATACGATATTTTTGATGATGTCCTTCTAGTTGATGTCATTAATCTAGGGCATAGAAAAGATATTTATGAGTAAACAATACTCATAAATCATGTCATGGCATTTCGTAAGCCTCGCGCAGGGGCCCTCGATTCGCTTACCGAATGTCCACTGGACACCCAGATCATTCCTCATTCCTCAGCCCTCATTCCTATTAACAGGGGCATTCGGTTCGCTCTCCGAATGTCCAAGGTCATCCGTCTTCCTTCCAGATTGTTACGATATTTCAAACAATTCATTCCTCATCCCCCATCCCTCATCCCTATTTATGATTCCAGATTCTTTCTGTTGATGTGCTACGGGGCATTTCGGAAGCCTCGCGCGGGGGCGCTCGGTTCGCTCACCGAATGTCCAATTGTTTGTGATTTGCTATAGGGCATTTCGGAAGCCTTGCGCGGAGGCGCTCGGTTCGCTCATCGAATGTCGGCTTTTCGTTGATGTGCTATGGGCATTTCGGATGCCTCGCGCGGGAGCGCTCGGTTCGCTCATCGAATGTCGGCTTTTCGTTGATGTGCTATGGGCATTTCGGAAGCCTCGCGCGGGGGCGCTCGGTTCGCTCATCGAATGTCGGCTTTTCGTTGATGTGCTTTGGGCATTTCGGAAGCCTCGCGCGGGGCGCTCGGTTCGCTCATCGAATGTCGGCTTTTCGTTGATGTGCTTTGGGCATTTCGGAAGCCTCGCGCGGGGGCGCTCGGTTCGCTCATCGAATGTCCACCGGACATTCGCCCCCTTCGGGGTACATGAGCTCACCCTGCGGGGTATGGAAGCTCACCTCCAGATCTTACATCTATTGTCATACAGTGACCAACCATCACAGGGTAGGCATTCAACCGGTGCAAGTGACTTAGGAAGCCCGCTTTTGTGCTTTTCCAATTTTAATGAACTTTATTATTACTTTTGTATGTTATGGTGAGGTTCATGGAGGATTGGATTTTTCACTGAGGTGAGTGGCGTTTTCCTGTTACTATGGATATTGTGCTTACTTCATATTCGCAAAAATAGTGCTGTATTGAATAAAAAACCTTTTCTAACCATTATGGATGCGTTTTACTACACAACCAGTAATCGGTTAGTTGTGAATAAGTGAATCAAAGTGAACTTAAGTATTATTTCAGTGACTATTAGCATTTGAAAAATTTCGAAAATGAAACTACAAATCATTCAAGACAACAACGGGAAGGACACAGGGGTATTTATCACTATTAAAGACTGGCTGATTATAAAAAGCAATTATCCCGATATTGAAGATATTAAGGATGATCTACCACAGTGGGAAAAAGATCTATTAGATTTGAGATTAGATGCTATTGCAAAAAATCCTGAAAAATTAAAATCAGGAAATGAATTGCTGGATGAGCTAAAATTAAATCAATGATGACTTATCGACTGCTTTATTTTGAAGAAGTTTTAACTGATATTCGGCAAGCTAAACAATGGTATGGAGAACAAAGCAAAGGATTAGAAATAAGGTTTGCAAAAGCCATCGAAAAAGTCATTAGTCAGATACTCAAAACGCCTTTGGCATTTGCCGTCAAATATAAAAACATTAGGATAGCACACCCAAGAAGGTTTCCATATAATATTCATTTCTACGTTGATGATCCCAATGCATTCGTAATCATTATAGCCATCGTACATGGCAAAAGCCATCCTCTCACAGCACAGGAACGATTATAACGCTTGTATCTTGTTACTCAAAAATGCAAATTGATATTTGGAAGGATAGCTAATTCTAGTTAAACAATAAATTAGCTTTGAATTATAAGTAATATCTTGTCAGGGCGTCATTCGGGCCAAGAAATATAACCCTCGGATCATAATACCACTCCGCATGCACTCCTCGCTGCGCTGCGGGGTAGCTGCTCCGTTTCGCTCGCTCACGAGACATCTCTATGTCTCGAACAAGCTCGCTCACATAGTAGTACAGTCCCGTCTCCTCATCCAGTTCCTTGGCATTGAAGCGGTAGGGGGTGGCCCATTCAGCAGGTTGTTCGGTGCAGGTTTCGCCATCAGACGTCCACCCCTGCTTTCAGAGGCATCGTAAAGGTAGAAATTTCTGCCTTACTATTTTGTATTTAATAAACTAAAGTTGAGTTTGCCGCCTGAATTCAGGATTAAATACAGCCCTCTTCCGATACCTGAAATTTGTATTTATATTATGAATCCAAGTCTTTACAAAATCATTGGTCAGCTATTTATTCATTTCACTGCCATCTTTCCCTTCTTTCGAGATAATATTGCCATCAATATCATAGGTAATTCTGAAATAAAGTTGTCCTTCATCATTGTACAACATTGTCGATTTCACTAATGCCGTTGAGTCATGATAAATTACTGCATTTCCCACTTTGACCCCATTAATATAATTAAAATCACCTTCTAAAAAACCACTTTCCTTATAGAAATAATAACATCTACCATGTAGTTTTTCTGCTTGATTATAAGTTTGTATAGCCAGAACATTTCCTGTTGAATCATTGATTGATACTCTTTGAACTCGCCCAGGACGACCTATTCCAAACTCATCAATTTTACCAACTTCATTTACGATAATTGCAAAATCATCGCCTTTTGGTGGATGGAGCCTGTATATAGAAAAATCATTCCCAAATTTCTCGAACTGCAATTCCATTCTCGTTTCATCTTCAATACATCCTTGTGCTCCAAATAGCAGCACACAAAAAACAATTATAAAATTAATTTTTCGACATCTACTTGTCATTTGGAAGATATTTATTGGTCTCAATTACTTGTCCAGATTTATTGTAGGTATTATATGAAACACCGTAATGAGGCTTACCGCCACAACCGCCGTTACAAATTGAATCTACGGCAAACTGATTGCCCGAAGCCTGACCATATGCAGAACGCAACGATCCAACTGTTTGTAAGATATCAGCACCATATTGAATCTGATCAGCAGCAGAGGATAGCGTATTTCCATTTGCCTTTCCAATCCCGGCAACCCCGATTAAATCATCCAGTGCTGGACCAACATCTGCATTAGGACTATAACCTGTTCCACCCCCTTGGCCATGACTTAATGAAAACTGAGTACCCCCATTAAATTCATCGCGATTCACGCCGAAGTCTCCACTTCGTTCCACTCTTATCGGACTGGGTAGCACATTGGAAACATGTTTCTTGAGTGTTTTAGCCAATTGCGGAGTTTTGTCCAGCGCATTAATTAACCCTCCGCCCGGCCGTTCTGAATTTCCACTCCACTTGATATCATACCTGGCCTCGTTAGAAGATTTTATTTGCCTTCCCACATAATACTCTCCGGGCCTTGTCTGGCTCTTGTGTACTTTTCCTTTAAAACCTTGAGATGCATTATAAAGCCACGCACCGAATTTGGTTTCAAATTGACCATCAGGATCTATGATGCGTATCGGATTATTAAAGGCGTATCTGTATGGCGTCCAGTTAGGAGCATCTGCTGCTTTCGGATCCACACCCCACCATGTACTGATGCGTGGGTCGTAATACCTGGCACCATAGTAGTATAATCCTGTCTCCTCATCCAGCTCCTTCGCATTAAATAAATACGGCGTACCAAAGCCCGCAGCACGCTGCTCCGCAAAGGTCTCTCCGAAAGGGAGGTACATCACAAATTGATAGGGTTGGCCAGCTCTGTCTGTCAAGAAAGTAGAACTACCTAAATGATCGGGATGGTACCAGTAGATGACATCTTCGCAAGTTCCATCCTGCTCACATATACACTGTTTGTATTCTTCCGACCCAGGAGTATAATTATCACACTCATCTCCTGGTAGAGGTACATTTTCAAAAGACCCCTGACCCAAACCGATGCCCCAGCCCTGTACAGGGATCCGGATGTCCATTTGTTGCAATGCAGGTAAAGCATCCACATGATCACCCTCCAGATCTTCTGCATCTACAAAAGCTGTCGATGGCCCTGCCAGGCGGCTCGCTATCCGCTCTGATCCGGCATAGTAGTGTTTGCTTAGTTGTCCGTAGCGATCCACAACGGAATAACCGCTCACATAGCGCACATAGTTCCCCATGCGAGCAGCCCAGTCGTATTTTTGTCCGTTCATGGCTAAGGCGCGGATGGTGCCGTTAATCATTGTGTTATTGCCATTTTCATGCAGTGCGTTCGATCCGTTCACCGAATGTACACTTTTTGTTGATATGCTATTTTGCATTTCGTAAGCCTCGCGCGGGAGCGCTCGGTTCGCTCACCGAATGTCCACAGGACATTCGCCCCTTTGGTCGCCGAAGCCATAGGCGAAGGTGACGGGGTAAGTGAGCTCATCCCAAACCATTCGTCGGCTCCCACCTGCCAACTGGCTATGGCTTGCCACATTGCCATTGGCATCGAATTCTACAGCCTCCATGCATTAATTCATCGAATTAATAACTATCATCAATTTTTCATTAATATGAAGACTCAAATGAAAATCATTTTAAAAAGGATTATACTCATCAAAGTAGGTTATCATCTTTTAATGCATAATCCAACAATTGATTTACTCATATAAACTTTCTGGTCTTTCGGAAATACCAGATCTTCATCTATGTATACATCATTTTTATATAGTCTGAAAGAAATATTTTTAACTTTTGGTGTTGAATAAATCTTTTCTAAATGGAAATTATAAATTTTATCAGTTTGAACAGATTCAATACAAGTTGCAATATTCACTTCAGATAAAATTATTGCATTTTCACCATCCTTCAATATTTCAATGTAATAATATCCAGGCAGAATGTTGCTATCTATACTGTTTACTTGAAATCCACTATCTTTCAATTGTCTGCAAGTAGTAGAATACATTATTATGAATACAATGAAGAATGGTATAACAAATTTATACTGGTACAACATAATTATTACTTTTCAATTTTTCCTAAACTTATCCACTTAGTATCACCTGGTTTACGAATCTCTAGAGTATTGTTTGACCTATTATAATTTACTTCAAGTGCATCGTGATTTTCCTTACTACCATCCAATTTAAATGCTGCATTATGCGCTGATTCATAAGCACTATTATAATCTCCACCAGGATTCTGTTTAGCTCCAATATACGCTTCATTAATCTCATGGCGTAGTGTCTCTCCGGTACTTTCCTTAAATATTGTGGCAACTATTCGTGCATTTTCAACATTCACCAATTGAGTTGCAACAACTTTGCCGTCAGGATTAACAATACTTCCTTCAAAACCTCCTGGTGTTAAGGCTAAATCAGTTACTCCATCTTTAGAATCATATATATTTGCCTTTGTGGTAATAAGATTTACTATTCTATTTTTGTCATTAATTGCTCTAAGTAATTGTTTATCCGCCTTATTATTTGCTTTTCCTGTTGCTGCTAATTTACCAGTTTGACTGTCAAATGATAAAGTTAATGATGAACTTGCTTTTAATTCATTAAATGCTTGAAGTGCTTGAGGACCTGATAAAATTACATCATATGGTCTGTTCCCGTCAGGATCAATATACCTAACCGGATTATTCAGCGTATATGTGTAGGGCGAATATTCAGGATACTTCTCTGCCATCGGGTCAACACCCCACCACATACTCACTCTCGGATCATAATATCGAGCTCCATAGTAATAAAGTCCAGTCTCCTCATCCAGCTCCTTCGCATTAAATAAATACGGCGTACCAAAACCCGCAGCGCGCTGCTCAGCAAAGGTCTCTCCGAAGGGGAGATACATTACAAATTGATAGGGCTGGCCAGCTCTGTCTGTGAGAAATGTACTGCTTCCCAGATGATCGGGATGGTACCAGTAGATGACATCCGGGCAAGTTCCTTCTTGCTCACATATACACTGTTTGTGCTCCTCCGACCCTGCCTCGTAATTTCCACAAATATCAACAGGTAGGGGCACATTTTCAAAAGACCCCTGACCCAAACCGATGCCCCAGCCCTGTACAGGGATCCGAATATCCATTTGTTGCAGCGCCGGCAAAGCATCCACATGATCACCCGCCAGATCTTCTGCATCCACAAAAGCTGTCGATGGCCCCGCCAGGCGGCTCGCTATCCGCTCCGATCCGGCATAGTAGTGTTTGCTTAGTTGTCCATAGCGATCCACAACGGAATAACCGCTCACATAGCGCACATAGTTCCCCATACGGGCAGCATACTGGTATTTTTTTCCATTCATCCCTAACGACACCACGGTGCCGTGCCCTTTCAGTGCTCTCTCACCAGTGGCGTCATATACCGCGTGCTGGATAGCCGCACCGGCTATATTTACAGCCTTCAATCGATTACTTTCATCCCACGCCATATGACGGCTCTCGCCAGCCACCTTATGATGGTATGTCACATTACCGTTTAAATCGTAGAGTAAATTCTCAACCTGATTGCCATTGATCGCTATTGCACTCAGTGCATTTGGCGTGAATGCGCCATAACTATAATCGTGGTCGTAAGTATTCTCATTTACTGGTAGGGCATCAAGTGTATGTTCCTGTTTTTTGCTTGTGATCCGATGCATAGGTCCATAAGTCATTTCCAGATCCCAGGCATTGTCACCATCATTCTCCAGCCACCAACCGCCACCACCTGTCAGACGGTTGAAATTATCATATTCAAACGTATGGTCAAATGCTCCGCCCATTCCTCCTATCGGGGCTGCTTCATTTACCAATGTTGTGATGTTTCCCACAAGATCAAATGTATAGGAATTTTCGAAAAAAGGACTTCGCTTGATCGAGGGCTTTCATGACAGGTTGGTATTGTCAAATAGCAGCTAAATCACTATCTTTATACTTCCAACTACAAATTTCTATACTGATGAAGGTTTTACTAGACATAAAGGATGATAAGGCCGCATTTATTATAGAGCTTCTCCATAGCTTGAAATATGTAAAAGCTACCCCGCTTACACCCGATGCGGCAGAAATATTGGCTGGGTTGGAAAAGGCTATAGAGGAAGTCAACCAGATTAAAATGGGCAAAAAAAAGGCTAAATCATTAAGCAAATTTCTCAATGAGGTATAAGGTCGATACCATAGCCCCATTCCGCAAAGAGGCTAAAAAGCTCATTAAAAAATATCCTTCCCTAATAAATGATCTGGCTGAATTGGGCCGTCAGCTTTCTATTGACCCCACCTCGGGCACCTCTCTAGGCAATAGTTGTTATAAGATACGATTGGCAATTACTTCAAAGGGAAAGGGTAAATCTGGAGGAGCCAGGATAATTACTCATTTTTATATTGCAGCAGATACGGTATTTTTGCTTTACATATACGACAAATCCAACAGGGTAAATATTCCTGACAGTCAAATCAAAGAGCTGCTTCTTTTGATTAAGTAATAATCTAACAAGTTAAACGGACTAAATAAATTGGTACAGCTGCTCGAATATTTTTTTAAGAAGTATCGTTAAGGGCCACAAAAGCAGTCCAAACCAATTCCAACTGATCAAAGATCTGGGAATTGAAGAAACTGGTTCAGATAAAAGGGTCATCAAAAACGGCATTAAAATACCCATATCATTACTATAACGACCGCGTCATCTCCCAAGTTTCCTAAAGTGTACCTGGTCTGCGCGTTTTGCCGATAATTGCATAAAAACAACACCTTTTGCGCATTTCTGCGTGTTTTAGCGCTTTTTGCGCGATTTGGCGCTTTTTGCGTGTTTTGCCTAAAATTGCACTTGCATTTTTCAAAAAAGCAGTTTATATTTATATTAAGAAGCAAATATCCAGAGAACCAGTCTTCTTTCTGCGTTACTACTGTTATGATAAAGTAATGATAAAGTAATGATAAAGTAATGATAAAGTAATGATAAAGTAATGATAAAGTAATGATAAAGTAATGATAAAGTAATACAACAGTAATAGAACAGTAATAAACCCTCTTTTGGGAAGGAGCCATTACACCTGACTGATCGCTTACACCACTACTCGACTATTTGTCAGCAGATCCTATTTGAAGTGTGTAAAGACAAGTCCGCCTATATTCACACCCAATACAATCCGAAAGGAGACAAAATGACTAAAATTCCTAACATCGGCATCCTGGGAACCGGTATTTATATTCCCTCCGGCAGGATTACGGCTGCAGAAATAGCAAAAGCTACACTGGGTCATTGGTCGGAAGAAGCTATCCGAGATAAATTGGGGATCGTAGAAAAATCTATTCCCGGCCTGGATGATGGCACACAGGAGATGGGCGTGCGCGCAGCACAAGATGCCCTGCGCCATACCGGGCTGGATCCTAAAGAAATTGATCTTATTCTCTGTATAGGCGAGGAATGGAAAGAATATCCGCTCACAACCTCGGGCATTTATATCCAGGAGCAAATCGGTGCCGTCAATGCGTGGGCGATTGACCTCCAGCAGCGCTGTGGCACCACTGTCGCCGCTATGAAAATAGCGCGTGATATGATGATAGCCGATCCGGATATTAAAACCGTATTAATTGCAGGTGGCTATCGCAATGGTGACTTTATTGATTACCGCGATCCGGCCGTTTCCTTTATGTATAATCTGGCTGCGGGTGCCGGAGCCATTATCCTCCGCAGCGGCCATGGGCAGCATGTCCTTCTCGGCACACATATCATTACCGATGGTTCGCTGGCCAGGGATGTGGGTGTCCAGTATGGCGGTACGACCCACCCCATCACCGCCGATAATCTCCCGGAGGCGTATCACAGTTTGCGTGTGTTTGATGAAGATCATATGAAGGCGCGATTAAATGAAGTGTCCATGGCCAACTGGGACCTGTGCATACGCCAGGCATTTATCAAGTCTGGCCTGCCCGGTGGCAAGCCGGATTTTCTGGCAGCCTTGCATTTCAAGCGATCCATGTTTGAATTTATGGTCAGCCAGCAGGGCCTTACCATGGACCAGACGCTATACCTGGATCACTATGGACACATCGGTCAGGTGGATCAGATCCTCATCTTCCATCTGGCTATGCAGCGTGGTATGCTAAAGCCCGGCCAACTGGTGTGTATGATGGCAGCCGGCATCGGCTATGCCTGGGGGGCTAATGTTATTCGATGTTAAGCGGTTAGCTTGCAAAGCCGCTTTTTAGGCTAATCGACATCGGAATATCCCAAATGTTCGATTCCATGCTTACTTTACGTTCGTATTGCGCGTATCCTTATGACACCAGATATCCTCATCACATTGAGCATTATCTTCCTGGCGATGGTTCTATTTATTTGGAACCGGTTTTCAGTGGATACAGTGGCTATTCTTGTCATGGTGGCATTTATGCTCACGGGCATACTTTCGCCTGCGGAAGGATTTGCAGGATTTAGCAACCCGGCGACATTGACCGTGGGCGCCATGTTTGTGCTCAGCGCTGCACTTTTTAAAACCGGTGTCCTCAATCAACTGGGTACATTTCTCATCCATGCCGGCAAACGAAGCCTGACCCAGTGTTTGTTGGCCATTATGCTAATTTCCGGCGTATTGAGTGCGTTTATAAATGATACTGCCGTAGTGGCGTTACTTATGCCGGTAGTCATCCAGGTAGCCAGAGATGCAAATATCAGTCCTTCCAAATTATTAATACCGCTGAGTTTTGGTGCTTTACTGGGCGGCATCTGTACGCTGATCGGAACCAGCACCAACATCCTGGTGAGCGGCATAATGACGGATCATGGCCTCCCTCCTATTGGGATGTTTGAAATGACTCAAGCCGGATTGGTGTTTTTAGCTGCCGGAATCATCTATATGGTCGTTGTTGGACGATGGTTATTGCCCGACCGCAAGTCTAATAAGCCGGTGCAGGAGAGCTTTGAAATGAGCCAATATCTGGCTGAAATTAAATTGTTGCCCAATGCCAAATCTGTTGGCTTCCAGATTGCTGATTCGCCATTGACCAAAGAACTGGACCTGGAGATTCTACAACTGATCAGGGAGGATGGCGCGCTGGACTACCCGATGTCCTATACCGAACTCCGGGCCGGCGATACCCTTAAGGTGCGATGTGATATTACCCGGCTCAAGGCGTTGGCTGTCAGGCAGGGGATTAGCGTGAAAGGGGATCTAGGGGAAGAAGCGACCGGAGCAAAACTTTTCGAAATGCTGGTCATTCCCAATTCACCGTTTGTGGGTAAATCGCTGGCTGACCTGCAGTTTAGGGATACTTACAGGGGGGCAGCTGTACTCGCTATCCGCAGTCGCAAAAGCGTGATCCACGATCGTCTGGGCCGGACTATTCTCAACGAAGGGGACATCCTCCTTGTTCGTTCCGATCCCCGAGCGCTGGGCCGGCTTAAAGAGTCAAAAGGACTTTTATTATTATCTGAAGCAGAAAAACCAGTGATCCATCCCGGACGGATGGCCTTCACTCTTGCCGTTGTAGTCCTTGTCATGATCCTGGCAGCGATGAATATCATGTCCATAGTCCTCAGTGCGACAGCGGGTGCCATTCTGCTCGTTGTTTCAGGTATGATCAAACCCGAAGAGGCGTATAAGGCCATTGAGTGGAAGGTGCTTTTTATGCTTGCCGGAATTCTTACCATGGGTGTGGCCCTGTACAAAACTGGTGCTGCGAGTCTACTCTCCAATTATGTTACCCTATCCATTGGAGACTATGGCCCCCAAGTGGTATTATCGTTCTTTTTTGCTTTATCCTTTTTATTGACCAATGTGATGTCCAACAATGCCACCGCGGCATTGCTCGCACCCATTGCAATAGTGGCAGCTGAGTCGATGGGTGTGAGTGCAAGACCCTTTTTAATGGCCGTAACCTTTGCAGCCTCATTGAGTTTTATGACACCTGTGGGCTACCAGACCAATACGATGATTCTTGTACCCGGTCGTTATAAATTTTCGGACTTCCTTCGGGTAGGCACACCGCTTAATTTAATGATGTGGCTGCTCGCTACGTGGATGTTGCCACGTTTGTTTCCTTTTTAA
>JAGNXB010000096.1 GCA_017985675.1 Saprospiraceae bacterium
TGTGCGGCGGCGCCTATTTCTTCCAACGACATGGAATTAAATCCATATTTCAGCGATTCACGAGCTGACTCCGTTGCAAATCCCTGGCCCCAATATTCCTTACGCAGGCGATAACCTAAATCATAATAACTGCTGCCAGATCGTAGGTTTGTTTCCCATTTTAATCCGGACCAGCCGATAAATTCACCGTTTACTTTATCCACTACGGCCCATCGTCCGATGCCGTTTGCAGCGTATTGCTGTCTGACATGGTTTATTATTTCTTCAGCTTGCTGCATTGACGTGATGGGATTGTTGCCAAGGTATTTGTGTACCTCGGGATCTGAATCCAGCGCATACATGCCAAAAGCATCCTCATCCATAAGTTCACGCATAATAAAGCGTGTTGTTTCAACGAATATTTTCATATGGCGTCAAATTAATACTGTGCATTTAATGTCAAATATATTCATTTTTCAATTAACCAAAGGCCGTGGAGGCGTCCGAGTGACCGTCTGATACACCTTGCCGCTCTTCGCAACCCGAATAAACAAATTACAGAACAAACCCAATGCGCCCTAAAGCAACCTTCAATTTTAACCTGTGAATATTGCAATAATTTTAAAATTATTCATAAATAAGCTCATGTTTAATCAGGGTACCTTTGCAGGCTAAGGGTTATTATTCCTTACATCTATTTTTACATCACAAAATCTATGATTATGAAATTAAGTGCAATTTTATCCATTGTAATGATACTGCTTATGAGTATGGCATCTTGCAAAAAGGATGATGATCCCAATGTTACATACAAAGCTACATTAAATGGGTCCAAAGAAGTTCCAAACAATAATTCATCCGCAACAGGAACTGCTACACTGATTTTTAATAAGGTTACAAAAGTGTTCAATATTGATGTCACCCACAATGTTGCTGCCGTTACCGGAGCGCATATTCATAAAGGAGGAACAGGTGAAAATGGGCCAGTCCTATTTGGATTAAGTACTGCTTCGCCTATTGATTTCACTAGTGTGGCATTAGATTCCACACAGGAAGCCGATCTGAATGCAGGTCTTTATTATGTGAATATCCATAGTCTAACTTACCCCAATGGTGAAATTAGGGGTCAGTTGATTAAACAGTAACCACAGCCGATTGATTGTTGTCTGAATTTATCTTACCGTTTATCTGGTAATGATCAACCGCTGAGGATAGCCCGACAGATACACTGTATCTTGTCGGGCTTTTTTTGTTTCTAACTTACCTCTTTGGTGCATTAGGTTTACATACAATGTCGTTTAGTTAAGAATCGCGTTCATTTATAGTCCTATGAGATCTTCTCCCCCAGTTCAACCCCTCCAGGGTTGCTAATCATGTGGTTTTTTTATCTCCCGGGTTGCACCCGGGGCTACTAAAATTGAAGCCCTACAGGCTTCGGTTTAGGAAATTTTTGGCACAATATCTTCCTGTGGTGGAAGTGAGTGGCTTCAATTAAAGGAAGGAGGTCTATCAACCCTGAAAGGGTTGAATATGCATTACCCCGGGCGAAACCCGGGGTATCAAACAAAGATTCAACACAACCCTGAAGGGGTTGAATCTACAGAATTTATTTTATTATTTCCAAGGGTCCTTCCCCTTAACTATACGATATAGGGTTTACGCATTAATGGCACATTATTTTTTACTTTTTTTAGCTTTAGGATTAAAATCCAGGCAGTGTTGCATCCAGTAGCCTAGCGTTTCTTTTGTTTTAAATCCCTCCGAAGTGACAAACACATATCCCTTCATGGGTTTGCCCGTAAATGTCATAGGCAAAACATGTTCTTTTTCCAAAGCATCTTCATACACTTGTTCACCAATCCGGCATAGCAGATAATCTTCATCACTCGCTTTGTCAATATGTGTGCCACAACACATCTTGTCATCCACCATGATGCAGACACCACTAAACATTCTTTTCTCCTGGAAGGGAATGTTTTTACTGTGTAACCATTCCTGGATACGGTTTAATGTACTTTCGTTATAAGCCATTATTGAGATTTAGGTTGTGCTGATACCATTATTAACTTATCATGTAGGAAATTAGTGGAACATGGAACTTTCGTACATGACTTTATTCAGGCTTCTTTGTTTTTACGCTATAAAATCCCCGCGGAGCCGACCTTGGCATGACTTCAGCGCGGCCTGATTTGGAAGAAGCAGATATATAATATTCGATGTCCTTACTTGGTGGTTGGTTGGGAATGGTGGCAGAAAAGTGCATGTCATGGCCCGCGTTATGCAACATTTCTTCCTTCCAACTTTCATCTCCTTTTATGCGCCAATGTAATAAAATGGAATCAGGTATTAATCCCTTTTTACTGTAATCGATAATAGTTGCGTAGACGGTCATGGGTTGGTTGGCGGCATGTTGCAATGGCAGCCGCCGCACACTTATGTAGAGCATTTGATTATCCCAAACGGCGCGTGTCCTGCAATGCAGTGCGTCTCCCGCATTCCAGCCATAATGGCGATAGTGATCCCGGAGTGCTTTGCTTACCAATGGTTCATCGTTTAAGGAAAATTTAAATCCTTTGACCGTATAGCCGGGCATGACCTCACGCCAAGTCTGAAGGGCCAGACTATCATCCGGTATTTGAAACAAAGGGACATAAATGGTGGTATTCAGGATGAGTGAATTGGTGTAGGCCGCTAAGGCGTCATTGTCATACCGACCTATTTTGATACGATGGATTTGATAAGGTCGCCCGTAAATGGTTTTTAAATTTTTTAATTCATGCTCTACGATGCGATCATAGATCGGATACAATACATGATCCTTGGGCGGTTCGGCAACCAATATCCGTTCTTCATCCAACAATTTCATAAAACAATCGATGTGCTGGATACCGGTTAATTCAAAATTGGACAGGATATGATATGTTTTAAATCCTAACAAGGATTCATTCAAATTAAAAAATTGTTCCCGGGATACATTAAAATAATTATTTTCATTTAACAGTATGCAGCTTGAAAATGCGGTGCCCATTCCGTCGGTCAGTACATTGCCTCCTGTGGTGATAAAGGGAAGATCCAACACGGGAATATTTAAGCCCTTACCTACGGGAATCGTAGCATTGTCATCTATTTCAGTTTTAATTATATTGTTTTTGGCATCGGTATAAATAAACGTGAGTGAATCCGTACAACCCAATCCCGATACAGGGGTTGCATAGATATATTTGCCATCGCCCAAAAACATCGTCCCTTCCGGTGTAAACACAGCGCTGGGGCCCCAGTCTCTGGTCCACCACGCATCAATACCCTGGGGAGCAATGATAAAAGAAGTTTTATCCAAAGGGATATCCCATTTAGTATACCAGGTGATGGCTTCCGTTTGATCTGTTGTGTTTTGCACCAAAGTATAGAGGTGATTGTCTCTGGCCAATTCAATAACTAATGTATGGGGAATGCACAGTGGCCATACGATCATTGTACCCAATGCCGGCTCCCATTCTGCAGCTGTGCGATTAGCATTGGCCGGGTTGTAATATACCATTTCCTTACCATCCGGCTGTATCGTTTTGGGTGATCGACAAGCTGGTATCAAACAGCACAACATCAAACTAGCGTAGGTAATAAGCACTCCTTTCATTGGTCCTTTTATTTTGTTCGATGTGTTGTTTATGCTCGTCTCATTGTTGTTAACCTGATTACACTTGTCGAGCAATTTTATATTTCTAAAATTTATCTCAAGATCTGTCGCTCTTTACACATCTATTCGCTCAACACTAATTCGACCCAAAGTTAATCCGGGCAATGGATTTAAGCGTTATGATATATCTTAATGAAATAAGGGCACCTTTGCTGAGCTCTAAGCCAAATGCATGAGATGGGTATAAAGAAACTCTGGCACAAATGTCTTCATGAATCGACCCACATTCAATTGATCATTGTTTCAACCAATTTGGTCTCTCCTTTTTTAAGATAAATGGAGTCCTGAATAGTATAACTTTGGTTATTTGCCTTGTAGTTGACCCAGGTATAGACAAATTGATCTCCGGCTACCGGTTGAGTATATAATGTGTCCACAGCCCACTTTTCACTGTAGATTTGATGTTGATATTTCTTTTCAGCATATTGGTATGCATAGGAAAGGGATTGCAATTGAGTGGGTTTGCTGATACCAAACTTGAATTGTAAAGTTGCTTTTGGGCGTAATAGAATATTTGCTAATATGGGCATGCCAAAATTTGTCGAATCTATATCCCCTATTACCACTCGACCATCATATTCGTTTGTAAGATATCCTGCACGGGTGGCCGTCAATACAAAGGATCCAGAGCCATCTTTATAGTCCGTCGCATTGAAATTCACAGCGTAAAACCCACTGGAATTTGACTCCACTTGACCTAATTCGACCGGAAATGAAATATAACCATCGCCATAATATACAAGGTCTATTTTGGCGGAAAGGAACTCCGAATTATTTGGGTCAAATACTTTGCCCTGAAAAATAAAGCAGGATGTTGTGCAATTATTTAAAGGTATTTTTGGTAATAAATTAAACGAAAAATCATTAAAACATCCTGCAAGGATGAGAACGGATAGTATGATAATCCAAAATCCAAGGCTGTAAGACTTGTCCATTAGCTGTACATTTTTCTATAAGATATATTACATCCCTTTAAAGCCTTGATTTATAACACGTCATTCACATTTGATGTTTCATTAACACAATAAATATAGTCATATTTCTCTATGCTTCACATTCCTGCCACCCTCTCACCCGATGATTCGTTCGGTTTTGACTTTCCTGCCCGCCGTAGATAAGCGTTTTGTGACGGGTTCTTCCGTCGGATACCTTATCGAAGAAGTCCATACCCTGAAAATGTCTGGGGTACACGGTACGTCCCGCTTTAATCTCAAATAGATCAAAGATTTTGCCGCTGGGGATAAGCAGGTCGCACTCGTTACCATTTGAATCCCGCCAAAAGAAAAACTCTTTTAGAAGAAGCTGGTGATGGTTTTGCTTATATAGTTCGGCCACAATCATGTTTTCAAATATGCTGCCATGGAGCTCTTGATCTACATCAGTATTTAAGCTGCGTATGCCTAAGAGGAATGCAAGCAGGCCTGTATCGTAGAAATAGAGTTTTGGGGATTTTATAGTTCGTTTGCTGAAGTTCTGAAAATAGGGAGGCAATTGGAAGATAATGTAGCTGCTTTCCAGAATGGAGAGCCATTGGCGGGCAATGTGGTAAGAAATACCGCTTTCCTTTGCCAGGTGGGATACATTGAGCAACTGGCCGGCACACCCGGCACAAAGGGTTAGGAAATTGCGGAACAACCGGAGGTCCTTTACTTGTTCTAATTGGCTAACATCTCTTTCTATATAGGTTTTAATATAGTTGTGGTAAAAAAAGGAAGGATCGTTACCCCGGTCGAATAGTGCCGGATAGAACCCGTTGGTTGCGGCATCCAACCAATCATCGGGCAGTATGTGAGCAGCCTTCAATTCGGAGAAATCGAACGGGAGCAATTGGAACAAGGCCACTCTTCCTGCGAGACTCTGGGTGATATGCTGGATCAGATGGAAATTCTGGGAGCCTGAGAGTATATACTGGCCCATCATTTGGCGTTTGTCTACCCGCCCCTGAATGTAGGAAAACAGTTCTGGTGCTTGCTGTGCTTCGTCAAATATAACCCGTTCAGGATAGGTGTCGAGAAAACCTATGGGGTCTTCTAACGCAAACAGTCGTTCGTTCAGATTTTCTAAACTGACATAGGTGTACTCAGGGAACATCTCCCGTAGCAATGTGGTTTTGCCCGACTGCCTGGGTCCAGTCAGTGCCAAGACAGGGTATTTTCCTGCTTGTATGTTGAGCGGACCAGCTAAGGTGCGGGGTACAAACTTCATTTTTTTATGGACAAAGATACAGGTAATTTGAAATCTGCATAACCCAAATTTGAAAT
>JAGNXB010000097.1 GCA_017985675.1 Saprospiraceae bacterium
GGCGAGCTGTTCGAGGACATTTTCCGAATAAACGAATACACGCATAAACGAATAACCAAATCATTTAACCACTGCCAAGTTAGCTATTCCAAATTCAACAACATGTTGTGGATGGTTACTACTTTCTCACCAATGCGTTATATTTGGTGGGTGGCACTCACAAAGAGAATAGGCTATCAGGGATTCGGTGCAGATACCAAGCATTGAAACCTGCCAATGTATTTGTGTTTGTGGTCCATATAAATTGCGCTTAAATTACTTGCGACACATTCATTTGACTATAATTGAATATAAAATAAAATTAACCGGACAATAAAGTGAACAAATTTATCCTGTTTTCCATCTTAATCTTACTAACAAGTAAAATAACTTTAGGACAAATGCCAAATCCTGCATTAATAGGTTATTGGCATAATTGGAATGATGCAAATGCGCCATACATCCCATTAGATCAGATAGATCCGAGGTATAATGTAATTGAAATAGCCTTTGCGGTTCCTACATCGCCTACGGACATGACTATGGTATTTGTACCGGATGGTGTATCCCAAGGCACATTTATTTCCCAAATCCAACAATTGCAAAGTCTGGGAAAAAAGGTGTTGCTAAGTATTGGAGGGGCTAATGCAAGTATCGACCTGACGACAACATTAAATAAAAATGCATTTGTAAATTCTATTACCACTATTGTTAACACCTATGGTTTTGATGGCATTGACATTGATATTGAACATGGAAACTCCATTTTAATTAGTGGTGGCACTATTTTATCTCCGACCAATAATGCGCAAATTAATTTAATTGATGCTATTAAACAGATAATGGCCAACTATCGCACTACGCATCCTCAAAAATTATTGTTAACCATGGCTCCAGAAACCGCCTATGTGCAAGGCGGTCAATCCGCCTTTTCGGGTATTTGGGGCGGGTATTTACCTATTATACATGGTTTAAGCGATTCGCTGGATATACTGCAAGTGCAACTGTATAATAGTGGCACCATGTATGGTATTGATGGGAATATTTATACCCAGGGCACAGGCGATTTTATTGTGGCTATGACAGAAGCAGTCATTCATGGTTTTCAAACTACGACGGGGGGTATGTTTATTGGACTTCCAGCCAGTAAAGTCGCTGTTGGATTGCCCGCTTGTATGAGTGCTGCAGGAGGAGGTTATGCTGACACGTCGACTGTAAATGCTGCAATGGCCTATTTAAGAGGAAACGGTCCACAACAGGGATCTTACACATTAGCAGCGGAAGGCGGATACCCCTCCCTCAGAGGAATGATGACATGGTCTATCAACTGGGATGCTGTGAACACTTGTGCTTCTGACTACCAATTTGCAGAACAATTTGAACATATATTTGATGATGTTATCCCTAGTTCTGTAAATGATAAATTTCCCAAACAAAACGCCTTTTCTTTCTACCCAAATCCGTCAGAAGATTTTATCACCTTAACACATTCATCAAATTCCAACATGGAAAAAATAATCTACATTTACAATATCCACGGCGACATGGTTATGTCTTCACCACTTGATGACGGAAACAACAGCATAAATATTTCCCATTTACCTGGCGGCATTTATTTATTGAAATATAATCAAGAATTTCAAAGACTATTCAAGTTATAATTTCAATCTGATATTTTTTGCGTCAAAACTATTGCCCCATGCCTGTTCATTCCGCATCATTTTTAAATGCTAAGGGAGAATGGTCTGATAAATAATCCAAAAAATGAATACCACCAAAGTAAAATTGATGGAAGCAGAGGAAATTGCGCAGCAATTATTCCACGCCGTTGAAAATCGGGAACTGATCCAACCCGGAAAATCAGAGCACGAATTAAACGAGGATATTTTCAAATTGGCGGACGAACTCTACGGCATTAAAAAATATTGGCATAAACGCATTGTTCGCAGTGGCATCAACACCCTCGTGCCTTATGATGATAATCCACCCAATCTGGTGCTAAAGGAGGATGATATTTTATTTCTTGATTTTGGCCCTATAATTGAAGATTGGGAAGGTGATTTTGGTCGTACCTATGTGCTAGGCAATGATCCGTACAAACACAATCTGAAACAAGATATTGAAACGGCCTGGCACGAAGCCAAAGGCTGGTTTGATCAACACACTTCGCTAACAGGAGCGGCTTTCTGGCACTACATTGTTGCATTGGCAAAACAATATGGCTATACCTATGGCGGGCAACTTGGCGGACATCTGATTGGGCATTTTCCACACGAACGGTTGGAACCCAAAAATTACGGGCTTTATGTACATCCCGAAAATCAGAATGATATGTTTTTACCCGATGCACAAGGCCACAAGCGGCATTGGATATTAGAAATTCATTTTGTGGACAGACAACGACAAATAGGTGGCTTTTTTGAACAGCTGTTGACGTGAAATTGTATATCCTTTCCCCGGATGGATTTTAGCGTAATTGTTCCTTTTTCCTCATTTCCACAGTTGTAAGCCACCCCATTCTGGTATTGTTCCTTACCCGGTCATCCATGGAGAGCGCAAGCGCTGGGTATATGGCAAATTGCGATATGCCAATTTGTCCGCTTGATACTTGATTCCTGAGGCCATCCAGTGACTTTTATACGCGCCTATACGCTCCTATCTAACTACTTTTTTACATATTGATTATCAATTGTTTACGAGATTTCATTTTGATGCGTTTTCCAAAACCTTCATCAATTTATGGGTGTATTTCCGGCAATCTTTCGTTTATGGGTGTATTTGAAATCCGTCCTCGAACAGCTCGCCCCCAGTACGTAGCTGACCGACCCGCATGGGTGAGCTCACAGACCCTGAAAGGGCGAATGTCCAGTGGACATTCGGTGAGCGAACCGAGCGCCCCTGCATGAGGCTTACGTAATGCTATCTGGAATAACTAAAAAATAGGCCTCCGGATCCACCGATACCACCTTCGCCAAATGGGTGCGATAACCTTAAATCCTTTCCACGACCACCCGCCTAAAACAAGCTCAGGTCGGCATGAGCTCACGTACCCGCAGGGCGAATGTCCAGTGGACATTCGGTGAGCGAACCGAGCGCCCCTGCGCGAGGCATACGAAATGCACAACCTCTATTCAAAAAACAGCGAGCCTTTCGAGGACAGCGGCCTGCCTGCCGTGCGCAGTCAGGCAGGTTTTTGGTTACTTTTTGCCAAGACAAAAAGTAACGAGCCCAGCCGGCGAATGAGGCGATGCCAGGCAAAGGCGATAACCTTTTTTCCGACTACCCGCCAGACACAAGACCTAATCCCCACGTGAGAGGGTATTTTCAAATACAAAATCACCATTTCCAAGTTAGCTATTCCAAATTCAACAACATGTTGTGGATGGTTACTCCTTTCTGAGCCCTACATCATAACGAAACAAGGAAAGATCACAATTATTATTAGACTAGTCTAATTTTTATATCTTTGTAGTCTAAATTCAATATCAGACAATGTCCTTACCCGCAACAACACTAGCCGCTACCATACTGACCATGGTTCTAACCCTCCTTGTTGCCTGCTCAAAACTTGAGCCGCCTATGCCGGATGACGCCGAAGTTCTCGATGGACCCATCCCAGGACTCACCTATGCCCAACAAGCACAGTTTTTGGCTGGTGACATTGCTTTCAATGAAGAAACATTTCATACCGCCAATGGTCTGGGGCCCACATTTGTAGCCACAAGTTGCGGTGCCTGCCACGCCGGAGATGGTAAAGGCACACCTTTTACGACGCTGACCCGATTCGGGCAAACGGACAGCACCGGCAACCAGTATTTACACCTCGGCGGACCCCAATGGCAGAACAGGGCCATCCCCGGTTACACGCCTGAAACCCTGCCTCCCGGTGCAACCTTCTCCAAATTTACCCCTCCAGCCAATACGGGCCTGGGCTATCTCCAATATGTGACAGACGAAACCATTCTCGCTATGGCCGATCCATATGATGCTGACGGTGATGGTATATCCGGCGTACCCAACTGGATTCAGCCGCCCCATTTTGTGGATATCCCGGGCAATGCTATCACCCAAAACGGAAGATTTATCGGCCGATTTGGCAAAAAAGCAGCCACATATGATCTGCTCCAACAAACCGTCACTGCCTACAATCAGGATATGGGTATCACATCGACCTTTAATCCAATCGACGCATTCTCCGGACTTAGCATCGACCCGGAGGTGACAGATAAAACCATTCGGGATGTCGTCACCTATTTATTACTGTTAAAAGCGCCCATACAACGACATCCCGATGACAGCCGTGTTATCAATGGCAAAACACTTTTTATGCAGGCCAAATGTGCTTCCTGTCATAAACCCTCGTTGCAAACCGGATATTCCCCCATTGCGGCCCTTTCCTACAAAACCTTCTATCCCTACTCCGATTTATTGCTTCATGATATGGGACCTGACCTGGATGATGGCTATACAGAAGGTAGCGCCAAAACCTATGAATGGCGTACCCCACCTCTTTGGGGATTGGGTTTGTCCCCGGCATCACAGGGCGGACAATACTTTTTAATGCACGATGGTCGGGCCCGAAGCATTGAAGAAGCTATCCAACTTCATGCTGGCGAGGGAGCCCAAAGCCGGACTTTCTACAATCAACTGACCACCGCGGAAAAAAATGATGTAATAACCTTTTTAAAATCACTCTGATGGACAGAATGACATTTCTTAAAACCTGCGGGTATGCTTGCCTTGGCGCTTCGACACTGGGAGTGCTTTTGCAAAGTTGTGCCGGCAGTAAAATGATTACCGGACAGCTATCCGGCGATCATTTGATAGTGCCCGTTTCCTCCTTTGAGATAGAAAAAATGACGACCATCACCTACCTAAAATATATAGTGGTTCAACACGAACAATTAAAATACCCTATTTGCGTGTACCGTATATCGGATTCGGATTATTCTGCCTTATATCTGCAATGCACTCATCAGGGTAATGAATTGACCGTATATGGAGATAAAATGGTTTGTTCGGCACATGGCAGTGAATTTGACCAGCGTGGAAATGTTACCCAACCACCAGCCGACAAACCCCTGCGATCCTTTCCGGTTGTTGTTGAAAATAATCACGTACACATTTCACTAAAAGCAGTATGATATCCCGATTCATTTTTGCCCTCTGTATTTTGACAGGCTTTCATTCCTCACAAGCGCAAATTGATAGCAATTTGCTGAAACAGGTTTCGGAAGACACCCTTAAGCCCTCCTTAAATATGGATGCTGTTTATAACCGACCGTTTTTAGGATTGGGCAAACTTCCGGTTTCTATAGGCGGTTATGCTGAAGTCAATTGGCAACGAATGGTAACCGATGGGATTTCCGACGGACATCAATTTCAAATGCGCCGATTGACCCTGTTTGTTGCCTCGACAATCAGTAAAAAAATTAAATTTTTAACTGAAATAGAATTGGAAGAAGGGGGCAGCAAACTGGCCATCGAATTTGCCTCTGTGGACGTCGAATTTCATCCACTTTTAAATCTGAGAGGGGGCATCATTATGAACCCCATAGGTGCATTCAATCAAAATCATGATGGACCCAAATGGGAGTTTACCGATCGGCCCATTTCAGCTACGCAACTCTTGCCGGCTACCTGGAGTAATGCGGGGTTTGGTCTTTTTGGCAAAATGTATTCCGGCGATTGGATGTTTGGTTACGAAGCCTACCTGAGCGGCGGATTTGATCAGTCCATTATTGACAACGAAACAAACAAAACTTATTTACCCGCATCAAAAAACAATCTGGATCGCTTTGAAGAAAGCGCCAGCGGCAGCCCCCTGATTTCAGGAAAGATAGCCACCCGGCATAATGCCATCGGTGAAATTGGACTTTCTTACATGGGAGGCGTTTACAACACCTACCAAAAAGATGGACTCCAATTGGACGATAAACGTAGTTG
>JAGNXB010000046.1 GCA_017985675.1 Saprospiraceae bacterium
TGGTTATACTGAGCGACAAGAGCAGGGAGTAGCCCAGCAACAATTGTCCAAAGAGTTTGTCCGCGAATGGCTCATGGCACATGGCTTCCAGGGATTAGAAGATCAAATTATGCCGCATATGGGGCAGGATTTTGTGCAGGAAATCAGCAAACGCTACATTGAACTTTTTGAGAAGGTGACCGGCAAAACCTTTGTGCCTGACCTTAGTGAGCAACCGGCACAGCGCATTGAAAAGGCCATTTTAGATTGGCTTCAGACGCATTAAAGCCCTTCATCCACAAAATCCTGGAGGTAAGCATACTGCGGTGTTAATTGCCCGTTCCTGGCAATGGTAGCCCGATCCAGCATGACACTATTTTCTTCCAAAAGCTCCGGCAAAATATATTCAATCAATTGGGCGCCAAAGGAGGTGGATGCATCCCGAGGCAACTCCGAGGGCAGGTTATCGATAGTCATCATGTCTATACTTTCAGGTTGGTAGGGGGCTATTTCTTTTCCACTTACAGGATCAAACCCAAAAACAGGATCATCAATCGTGCTGGCGCGTATGGTAGATGGCACACTGGTAATGGGTGCGATGTCACAGGTAATATCTGCTATAACCCCGATGTGAAAATTCGGACTTTGCATGTCATTTAGTGTAAAAAATGCCGGGGCTCCCTGTTTCCACAATATGGCATTGATAAAAATATCTGACTTGGCAGCATAGGGCATGAAGGCGGATTGGTAGTTCTCGGGTGAAGTATAAAAATCAGTCCGATCATACAAGGTCCCATCCTTTCGCTGCACATACTCTTCCGGCCCGAGCACTGTGTAATAGCCTTTTTGGGTCGTTTCAAGGACAAGGTATGCTGCCGGAGTACAATGCGTGAACCCCATATCATTCAGCACCTTCACCACACCTCTCCCTACTCTACCCTTGCCGGCCACCACAATATTGCAGGTGGGACGCTTCATACTGCGATAGATATCCTGCGCTTCCGCATAATCATGGAGATATTTCATCCTTGGTATGCGCAAACCGCCGGTTCGTTTGCCATAGGCGTACATCGCGTTATGGGCACCAACGACACCTGCATAATAACCAAAGGCCACCACGCGGTCATCATTTTGATCGGTCAGAAGTTCGTAATCAATTAACCGGATATTTTTGGCGAGCACCGCTTGGAGTAGGGCCCGGTTGTGTGGTTGTTTTTTGACGGTATGGGAGAAGAAAAAATATGTCTTTCCGGGATGGAGCTGGTGGATGGGCACCTCTTTGATTCCAAAAAAATAATCTGCCTCCTGGATTTGTTCTGAAACGGCAACATCCGCAGTGATGTACTCCTGATCTTTAAAACAGCGAATGGGAGAAGGCTCAACGATAAATTGAATCGGCAACCGGTCTTCCATTTCACGGCACTGGGAGGGCTCAAAAGCCACCCGTCTATCGGGGGGCGTTTTGCCTTCGCGTATCAGTGCTATTTTAATCGTGTTGCTCATAGGGGCGCAAATATAGGCTAATCCAAAAGCCATGCCTGATATTCTTTACTTTTGGGAACTTTCAAGAGGGGCGATTGGTTACATTTGCACTTGCGATAACGGGGCTGACCGGAATCGACAGGAAAGAAGTTCATTGAGTTAGCATGCCGGAGCATGATCGCTCACTCCGCTCCTTCGGGAGAAAATGGCGATTGACCATTTTATTTGGCGAATCTAACTACGCCATGGCCGCCTAATTCTAGGAATTAGAACGCCATTATGCAGCACGCCTGACGCCTGATATATAGCGTTGCAGCATATCAACAACCCCGCAGGCTGGTCGGCAGGAAGTACTTCACCCTGTCGGTAAGAAACTCGAAGCTAAGGTCCTGGTAGATTTGCCTGAATATCAGCCGTGGACTCGAAAACCAAGATTCAGGATAAGCATGTAGAAAACTCCTTGATGCTTTGTCTGGACGAGGGTTCGAATCCCTCCAGCTCCACTAAGGGATACCTGCACATCCTGATTCATCATCAACGCGCGCGCGAAGCCCCAGGCTTCAGCAAGCAAGTTGGTGATGAATCAGCGACGCGCCAAGCGGCGGTGCAGGTATTTTGACTTCGGGACCCCAAGGGATCATGGCACATAATCCCTCCAGCTCCACTAAGGGATACCTGCACATCCTGATTCAAACATTACGAACGCACGAAGCCGCAGGCTTCAGTAAGTGAGTAAGGTTTGAATCAGCGACGCGCTAAGCGGCGGTGCAGGTATTTTGACTTCGGGAGCCCAAGGGATCATGGTACATACTCCCTCCAGCTCCACTAAGGGATACCTGAACACCCTGATTCAAATCCAACGAGCGCGCGAAGCCACCAGGCTTCAGCAAGCAAGTTGGGTTTGAATCAGCGACGCGCTAAGCGGCGGTGCAGGTATTTTGACTTCGGGAACCCAAGGGATCATGGTACATAATCCCTCCAGCTCCACTAAGGGATACCTGCACATCCTGATTCAAATCCAACGCGCGCGAAGCCACCAGGCTTCAGCAAGCAAGTTGGGTTTGAATCAGCGACGCGCCAAGCGGCGGTTCAGGTATTTTGACTTCGGGAACCCAAGGGATCATGGTACATACTCCCTCCAGCTCCACTAAGGGATACCCGCACATCCTGATTCAAATCCAACGCGCGCGCGAAGCCCTCAGGCTTCAGTGAGCAAGTTGGGTTTGAATCAGCGACGCGCTAAGCGGCGGTGCAGGTATTTTGACTTCGGGACCCCAAGGGATCATGGTACATGCTCCCTCCAGCTCCACTAAGGGATACCTGCACATCCTGATTCAAACATTACGAACGCACGAAGCCCTCAGGCTTCAGTGAGCAAGTTGGGTTTGAATCAGCGACGCGCCAAGCGGCGGTGCAGGTATTTTGACTTCGGGAACCCAAGGGATCATGGTACATAATCCCTCCAGCTCCACTAAGGGATACCTGCACATCCTGATTCAAATCCAACGCGCGCGCGAAGCCCTCAGGCTTTAGCAAACAAATTAGTTTTTGTGGTATACATTTGCCCAAAAAATTTCCAAACTGTGAGTCAAACTTTCAAGTATGTACATAAGAGTACGCTTAAAAAGACTTACCTTCCCTCATAATCTTGATTGCGAGGCGGTCTTTTGCATAGGAGTTGAGATTCACGAGTTGCCCCGGAGTTTTGTCACTTACAACTTCGGGTGATGAAATCTTAACAGTTAAATCCTCTACAAAATTGATTTTCAACTGATTATCATTTGATTTGGTCTTGTTATGGGTTGCCTGCTTCATTGTTTAGGGGATAAAATGAACTATTGGGGCTTCAAACCAGATTCCGAGAGCGAATATAGTGCCTGAGTTTCTAATGTAGGTAACGCTTGTATGCTTAATTGTGTTTTGGGCTTAACGTTATGAGTGTCTACTTCAACTACTCTTCCTTCTTGAGACTTTCTACTGGCATTCATTGTGAAAAACTCCAAGTATCTTCTCGGAGCAACACCATCATACATCAAGATTTTTACCTTTTCATTATTTTCTGGAATATCACGTTCATCCTCAGTCATTGAATCTTGGTGTAATGTGAGGCACAAACTCTTAACATAAGGTTCTATGTAATAAACTTCAATAATTCCTGCAGATATTATATGTCTTCCGCAATTATGGCATGGATAAGTAGTACAGTACAATTTACCTCCTATCATTTGATTCCCAGCTAATTGGCATCCAATGATTATTGCGTGCATTTCAGCATGTACAGATCTTGAGAACTCGATTAAGTCTTTAATTTTTGATGACCGTCTTATTCTATCTTTAACTTCTTCAATAAAGTTCTTTCCGCTATTCTCTGATAACTCATTTCTAATATCTTCTATAGATATATTCACTCTAAAAGCTTCTAACAGTCTTTGCAATAGTAGAGGTTCGAATATGCTATCAGCTATTTCACAACTCAAAAGATCCTTCCTTTCATCATTTCTGCAATATTTACCTTCTTTGAAGCATCTACTATCCTTAGCATCATCATCCCGATACAAGTTTCCACCATATTTCGGGACATCATTCCAACCACGAGAAATTATTTCCCCTGCTGAATTTGTAATTGCTGCTCCAACTTGCCGAGAAAGACATGCTGAATTTCCGGCAGCCGATTTAGCCTCATACATTGCTGTTTCATGTGCTAATGGTGTAATTATCTGGTCTTCAAATATTAGACTCAAATATCTAGAAACTTTCTTTAATAAATCTTCCTTTGATGCATCTGGAATTCTTACAATGAAGTCTCCATTAATAAATGTGTTTCTTACGTTCTGGCCATATTTTACACTCTCATATTCATCGGTATTAATGATTGACTTTATCTCAGTTAGATTTAAATCCTTAACTTGTAGATTTGATTCTCTAATATGTTTGGGTGAAAAAACGCTAAATAAATAAAAAATGTCACGATATATTGATCGAAAAAGATCTAGTTCTTCTTTATTCTTTATTGAATCAATAATATAGCAAATTCTTCGTGTTTTTAGCTCCTTAATTGGAATTGGTTTGCCACTTTTTTTATCGTCTCTTCTAGAAATATGGATATCATATATAGCCAATTCGGCAAGTACAGCTGAATTAATTCTTTTCCGCAATTCATTTCCTTCTTCGATTTTACTCATTAATTCACTATACGCAATAGAATGGCCTTTTTTACCTTCAACTGTGGGATTTGAAGAATATTCTTTAATATATTTGCTAAGCTTTATAACTTCAACTTTATAACTATACTTCTCTTTTAGTACTTTTGATAGGTTTTCAATTAATATTTCTTTTGAGCTTCCAATTGGATAACAAATTCCTAAGATTAATTCTTCGGTAAGAGTATTGTTTACTTTATCTATAGTAGATACACTCTTTTGAGGAATACTCTCATCTTGTTGGAGATTTAACTTTGGGGCTTGTTCACTCATAAGTAAAATGATTTAAAGACTATATTAATAAAATATGATAGTATTTGTGGTAAAGGATTTTTTATGTCATTATTATACTGATCTCAGATTAGTCTTTAAAGTAGTTACGCCTTAACCAACTCCTCCTTCACATCCGACAGAAACCGTTTAATGGATTCGTTTTCCACGTGTATAATTCTGGTGAAAGTGAACAGTTGGAAAAAGAGTTCAGCATAGTATATTCAAAGATATAAAATTAGTCTTGTTGGATGGTTGTTTTGCTCAGGGAATCACCTTTTAGTTCGATTCAATGTGCAATGATTCGATCCTGACATTATCAACCAGTGTTGATTGAGTGATAAGTTGATGCAAATTTTCGATCGGGATTTGAGATGTTAATATGAGTGCGTGTTTGTGTGCCATTAAGCAAGTTGGCTTTTGAATCAGCGACACGTAAGCGCCGATGAAGGTATTTTAACTTCGGGAACCCAACTCCCTCCAGCTCCACAATAAACATTAAGACCCTATTGCAAATCACTTATTTAAGAAGTGCTCATTAGTATTAGGGTGCAATAGAAGGCACAGTGTGAATAATCAATGAATCACTACCACCGGAATTACTTCAATTGCACCGCTGCTATACCTCAACTGCACCATATAACTGCCCGGAGCCCACTGTGAAGTGTTTAGACTTAAAGGGGTATCTCCCCGATGGATGGAACCGTCCGTAACGGCAACGCCAACAGCATTGAACACCTTGTAAGTGAGATCCACCTCAAAGACATTTACTTGGATCGGACTCAAAATCAATATGCCATCTGCCGGATTAGGATAAAGTATGATACCTCCACCTTTGTCCACTACCTCGTCCAGTTGGGTTATTAGGATAGTTGCAGCTTGCACACATCCGCTCGCATCCGTTACCTGGACACTGTGCATGCCAGGTGTTTTTGGAATCGATTGGAGCGTATCACCATTACTCCATAAATAAGAATAAGGGATGAATCCCCCACTGGCTGTAGCAATTAATGTAGAGTCATTATCAGAAATACTTACCTTCAATACAACGCCAGCCGGAACAAAAGCAGCATCTACAATGAAGCATCCTCCAGGACTGGTAACTGTGACTAAGTAAATTCCCGAACAAAGATTTTCAATAGTTTGTAAGCTATCCCCATTTGACCAATGGTAAGTATATCCTCCTTCGCCGGGCGCAATGACGATACTGCCATCGCAACTATCCTTGCATTGTTCAGGCGCTACAGTAAATCCTACATGAGGAAAACCATAGATAGTGAATGTGACTGTATCCGTTCCTTCACAGCCAGTGCTATTGGTCACATGTACACTATAATCACCGGTTGAATCTACTTGAATAATTTGCGAAGTATCGCCAGTGTTCCATAAATAAGATGAGTAGCCTGATCCGGCATCTAACAAAGAACTATCCCCAGTACAAACGGCAAGGTCCCCACTAATTTTCGGGTTCAAATTCACTGTTACTTCTACAAAAGCAGTATCCCGACCAATACATCCCATCGAATTGGTGACCAGGACCCAATACATGCCTGCATCACTTACCGTAATGGTCTGCCCTATTTGACCGGTACTCCAGAAATACCCAACGAATCCCGGACCTGCATTCAATGTCGCCTGCTCACCCAAACAAATGTTAAAATTCCCAGTAATCTCTGGTGTCGGACCTGCCGGGATATTTATTACAATTGTATCATTGACAACACATCCCGGTGCATTCGGGTCAGTAACGATATAGGTGCCATTATTTGCAGGACCAGCATTAGTAATAACTGGATTCTGCTGCATAGAGGAATACCCGTTTGGGCCACTCCATTGATAGTCCACTCCTCCTGATCCAAATAAGAATAAGGTGTCTCCAGCGCAGTTTGGCAAGGTAGCTGAAGCATTTAACGTGTATCCTGTTCCAACTACCACATTAGTTGCCGCGATATCGGTGCAACCTCCACTATTGGTTACTGTTACAGCATAAATACCTCCATTGGAGCTAATAGCATTGGGAATGACAGGATTTTGGACGTTACTTTGAAACCCAAATGGACCATTCCACTGGTATGTGTTACCGCCTGATCCAAAAAGAAATATAGATTGACCAGTACAAACCGGACTATTGGATGTTGCGACCCCAATCGGTGCAGGTAACGCCATCACAACAATTTGGTCTTCACCTGAACATCCTGTTCCATCACTAACTGACACCGAATATGTTCCGGCTGCATTTATTGTTATCGTTTGTGTTTGTTCACCAGAGCTCCATTCATAGGTTGCAAAACCAGGTCCGGCATTTAGCATACCGCCATTTCCATCGCATAAAATAGAATCACCCGTGATGACCGGGTATAGGAATTGGCCTACAGTTACAACGATTTCATCAGATCCTGTACAACCCTTATCATCAGTAACCGTGACCGAATAGGTTCCGGCCATATCCACATATATTTCTTCTGCGGAGGATCCTGTGTTCCATAAATATTCACTGTATCCAAATCCCGCACTGAGGATAGTAAATCCTCCTGCACAAAAGGTATTGGAACCTGCGATTGTTGGTTCAGGATTTTCATTAATTTCAACAGACGTTGTGGTGTTGGCTGAACATCCCTGAGCGCTGGTTACGGTAACCGAATAGGTTCCGCCTTGATTTAACGAAATGTTAGGAATAGCTGGATTTTGGTTGCTGGAGGCAAATCCTAGAGGTCCAGACCAATTGTATGTTGCCCCTCCTCCTGCATTCAATTGGAGTGTGGCTCCCACACATAGCGGACTGTTACTGCTGGCAGTGGGCACTGGTGTTGCATTTATAGTGACAACAGTAGAAGGCACATGAATACATCCATTCCCATTGGTGACTGTTACAGCATAGGTGCCGGAATGGATAGGCATAGCATTCGGAATGGACGGATTTTGATCATTAGATGTAAATCCATTAGGACCAGACCAATTGTAAGAAACGCCTCCTGTTGCCATTAAATTTAGTGTGTTGCCGCTACAGAGTGGGCTGTTGCTGGTGGCTGTTCCAATGGGGACCAAATTGACCACCACATTGGTATTAGTAGATGATGAACATGAATTACCATCTGTTACTGTTACAAAGTATGTTCCACCATTGGCCGAAGTGGCATTAGGAATACTTGGATTTTGGAGGTTGGAGGAAAACCCATTCGGCCCGGACCATGTATATGTATTTCCACCGCTTGATGACAACGAAATAGTACCTCCAACGCAAACTGGAGAATTGCTTGATGCAGTTGCTACTGGGTTGTCAACTACGGTTACCAAAAACGAATCCTCTCCAATGCAAGAACTCCCGTTTACAACAGTCACGGAATAGGTTCCAGATGCACTTACGCTAATTGTTTGAGTGGTAGCTCCCGTACTCCACAGATAACTGTTGTAGCCGGAACCGGCGTTGAGAATAGTCGATTCCCCCTGACAAATAAAATTATCGCCGGTAATGTTCACATCAATGTCGTCTACCACTTCAATGATTAGACATGTTGGCTCTGGGTCTTCATTCACAGAAATACAAGGATCATTAGAAGCATCAAAGCATATTTCGTATGTTCCTTGATTAGCCCATACTGTACGAAAATACTGTGCATCTCCTCCTTGCCCTGCTTGCACTTCAACACCATCAATATACCAATGTAAAGTATTTGCACCTTCAGGTTTCGGATGGAAATATACTGCAGTATCACCTCCAGCACAATTATAAGTTGGGCCATTAATAGTTATAAATTCTTCAATCATTGGCTGTCCGCACACACTAACAACATTAATTACAATTTCACATGCTGATCCACAACAACCATCGACTAAAAATGCATAAATATGTCCAATCTCCAGTCCGGACATTTCTACGATCCGGCATGAGTTATTCACACATCCCGCCACATCTGTATCGCATCCTACAGCTGAATTAGGATTCAGGCTACAATCTGAATAGACAGCAGCTTGTATACCAAAATCACTGCTTCCAAAGCAAGCAGGACCGTCAACACAGTTATTGTAACAAACCTCCAATTCCAAATCAGTACACCAAGCTACAAATCGAAACCACGTGGGATTGTGTGAAGCGGTGTTGTTTCCTTCAGGAGGTGGACACATGGGTTGTGGTCCATGGGATGGATGCAAGTATGTGGTCATATCATATTGATAACCATCTAACTCATCAATGCTGCAAAGTATTGGAGATGTACTACACTGGCAAGTATTCTGTGTTCCGTTAGTACATGGCTCTGGAGGTTGGCAAACTACGAATATTGGACTTAACAACAAAAGCCAGACTATTAAGCTTAATTGTGTATTGTTCATAAGAGATTATATAATGTATTTCTTTATATGAAGTTCCCTATCTCCTATACTAATTTGGGATTGCTGCTTGCTCTCATAGACCACAATTGGTAGCACACAACTCTATCCACAATAAAGTTAGGTCTTTTTTTCCTAGTTTTAGGACGATTTGGGTTTAAATTTGACAATCTAATAGCTCAAATGAAGGGAAATCACAAATATTGCAGACAAATCAAGACAGGCAACCACCATTTTGCCAATGATTACAATGAAGTTACACATTCCTTTTAAAGAAAAAGATTCTGAGCTTTGGAGAACCTAAGGAGAATTCTTTGGGCTATTGTAAATACGAAAATGTATTAGCAACACCCTTGCTTTTGTAGGGCCCCAGTTTTGATAATCTTGGTCCTTGCTGTTCCTCTAATGCGATATTTTATTGAAAAAGAATAAGTTATAATTAGATCTTCTTGAAAAGCTGTTTTCATATAAAATAATTAGTCTCTTCTACTCCCACCACTTTCCCTGCGCAAATCTCTCATTTCAGTCATTCTTCTTCTCTCTTCAGCTTTTCTCTCTTCCTCAATCCTTTTTCTTTCAGCTTCTAACCTTTTTTTCTCAACTTCTGTTGATTTTGTTTCCGCTTTTAGTTCACTAATCTTTTCATAACACCTAGTAATATTATTAAGATTTTGGACTGCCTCTATAGACCAACCAGGTTTGAGATCAGGATCATTTGTTTTACTAACCTTAGAGCCATCACCCATATGCTGTTCAACTTCCGCTTGATGATCTTTACCTGGATGATTGCCGGGACCTGCACTTCCCCCACTAGTTCTATTTCCATTTTCGTCGATATTAGTGACAACATGTCCTTCTCGAGTTGTACGAACTTCAGTTCTTGATCCGTCACCATGGTCAATTGTTGTCTCTCGATCTCCATCTCCACCTCTATCCGGTCCTCCTTTGCCGCTTCCATCCGCCTGTGCAAACCCAATAGTACCTATACCAATTAATAGAACGAATGATAGAATAGAATTTTTCATAGGGTTGAATTATTAGGTGAATGCTCAAAAATACTAACTTTAAAATTAAATATCACAGATATAGGCTCAAAAAAAAATGCAATTCTTCAATACTGTATAAAAATGGTCTTAATGCCCAAGTTGTAATTCCCTATTGATCTTCAGAGGGTAGACAAAAATATTTAGCATCGTCCAAGTCCTGGAATGTTACTCAGACAATTGAATAAGTCCCAAAGCCGAAACTCTTCCAAATCCCATACCTTAGCCCAATGACCTTCCACGACATCCTGGCCAAGTATAGAAAGATATCCTTCTCCGAACAAGAGTAAGGGCGCAGGTTTGAAAGGCTCATGCAGGCCTTCCTAAAAACCGATGCAGATATGCCAATCAATTCAGAGATATATAGCTGTGGGAGGACATTCTTTGGAGTAAAGACCTGGGTGGAGGAGATACAGGTATTGACCTAGTGGTGATTTGATGATCTGAACGAATAGACCCCTTAGTAATTGTGAAGATCCAAAGCCACCTGACAGGTGAAGGATTCATGGATTAAATCAAGGATGGAAATGAATCGGACATTAGGTTTCTTACTTCGAATCAGAATTTTCGAAAGCCTTCAAATGAGTCCGATTCTATTTAGCGATCAATATGAAAAAATAGACGACTACACTAAGGGACAACCAAAAAATCTGCCAGCTAAAACACATCCACGAGAAGCTACTAAGCATAAGAGTTCGTTTTCTCAATTTCCTAAATTTCTCGTATACAGCAATTTGCGACAACTCCTCATCTTCTATGTAATAATCACGTTTCCAAATGGTTGTAATAAAGTTCTTCAGCCAACCATAAGCATACATTGGGTACTTTTTTTTATTTCGAATATCAATAAAGTCGTCTGAAAATAACTTATACCCGAATTCTTCACTATATCCAGCCTTTCGAATGGTCATTATATGACGAGTTAAACGCAAATCATACAATCTTGACAACAAGACTAGCGTCCCACAAAGAACTGAGATGAAGACAAAGATTGAAGACAGGACTAATCTTGTGGTTGAATTGTCTACCTTCTGGCCGGTGAATACCAATCTTCCTTTTCCTCCCAATTCCTCTAAAAAGTAGCCTAACATAGCTAAACCCACAATTATAAAATAGTTGTTTGCATTTCCAAACTGAGATAAAGCTTGGCCGGTCCAGAAACGATGTCGTTCATCATATTGAGCTTGTTTGAGGTCAAACTCACTAGCTGATGGTTTCGTAGTCTCTTGAGTCATATTCAATGATTTGTCTATCAATTATTTAAATTTAAAAATAATCCTATCTAAGAAATGCCTTGATTCCTAATCAACGAGTGGCAATCCATTCAACTCATTCCAGTTAAATTTCCATGTCGCCAAGTCTTCCAAACACTCAAAGAGATCCTTTTCATCCTAAATGGCTATGAACACCTTAAGATAAATGCTTTCGTAAATTAGGACTATGCAATATTATACAAAAGCTCTAAATGGAACTCATAGCCCATCTTCCAGTGTTATATATAGGTGCCTGTAATAAATATAGTAACGACCATTCCCCTGGCTATTTTTTACTTCACGTTTTTAGTGCTGCCAGGCCGATCCACATAAAGCGTACATAAGGCGTACATAAAGCGTACATAAAGCGTACATAAGGCGTACATAAAGCATATTAACCCCGAATAAACCCTGTATATACTCCTATATTAACCCGTATATACCCTTAGCTAACCTTACCCATTGCAACGGATCTATACAACTCAGCTACTTCCAATCCATATCCTCCTCCGACTGGTCATCCTTATATTCCGGTGAATCGGACTTGTAATCTTCTGCCGGCTTGCCATCGCGCTCCTCCAACATCCGTGCTTCATATTCGAGCTGGCGACGATCAAACTCCTCAAAGTCATAGTCGGGCATGAGCTCCTTCTTGATGATATCGACCGCCTCTTCCAGGCCCTCCAGAAACCGGTTAAAATCTTCCTTGTATAAATATATTTTGTGCCGCTCAAAGCCATCGCCATCAAACCGGCGCGTGCTCTCTGTCATGGTAATGAAAAAATCATCACCTCTGGTTCGCCTGATATCTAAAAAGTAGGTGCGTCGGCGGCCTGCCCTTATCTTCAGTGACCGGACCAGGTCTTGTCTTCTATCGTCGTGATCCAAAGGTTTAGGTTTTGATCTATTGAACTATTACTACAATAACACCAGAACAAATGTAAAACTAATTTTTTGACATTCAAAGGATAACAGTATATCCCACCCCTCTTTTCACATCCCTTTCTAAAAGTAAACAATCCTAAATTTGACGATACTGCAAATAAACAAATCTTTTCTGGCGCCTCACCTTCACAGCCCGTTATTGACTATCAATATTATATAATAGTATTAATTTAATATATTTATTAATTATCATTTATTTGTACCGATTCCCGATCCGGATCATTTTTGCTTGATTCGAGGGATTGTTGTTCAAACGTATCAAAATAGGCACCTTTCAAGCCCAACAAATACGCATGGTTGCCCTGCTCGATGACTCGGCCACCATCCAACACCAGAATTTGGTCAAAATCCGCCAAGCCAATAATCCGGTGCGTAATAAGGATAACGGATGTACCCGCAGTGGATTCATCGATATAGCGCAGTATCTGTTGTTCCGTATCGGTATCCACCGCAGAGAGACAATCATCCAACACGAGCAACGGGGCCCGACGCATAAACGCTCTGGCCAGCGAAATACGCTGCTTTTGCCCACCCGAAAGTGTCACCCCCCGCTCCCCTACCAGTGTCGCATAACCGTCCGTCAATTGCACGATTTCACGATGTATGGCTGCGGCAGTCGCAGCCTCCTCTATCTGTGCCGGCGCCGCATCGCTTGACCCAAAGGCAATATTAGCTGCCACAGCGTCCGAAAACAAAAACACATCCTGAGGCACATATCCTATCCGGCTTCTAAGCCCTTTTAAGTCCCACTCCTTGAGATCGGATCCGTTGACCGAAATAGAACCGGAGCTTACATCATACATCCGCAACAATAATTCCGCAATGGTCGACTTGCCACTCCCTGTGCGCCCGACAATGGCCAATTTCTGACCGGGTTTCAATCGAAAACTCAGGTTTTGAATGGCTGTTATACCCGTATCCGGATAAGTGAAGGATACATCCTGAAAGGCCAAATCCAATGGTCCTTCGTCCATAATCCGGCTTCCGTTTACCAGCTTTGGGCGAATAGCCATAAATTCATTGATCCGCTTTTGGGATGCCTCCGCCTGCTGAATGATAGATGCGACCCACCCAATCGACGTGACCGGCCATGTCAGCATATTCACATAAATCACAAACTCACCAATGTTCCCTGCGGAAATGTGGCCCTGAAACACATACAATCCACCCACATAAATCGTGATCACGGTGCTAACACCAATCATAAGGATCATAAATGGGAAAAACAGGGCGTCCACACGGGCCAGATCCATGGATTTCTGTTTAAACAAATCGCTTTCCGAAGAAAAGTAGTTTTTCATGGCGCGCTCCTGCACATACGATTTAATGACCCGGATGCCGCTGTATACTTCCTGAGCAATCGTGTTCAACTTTGACAACTGCTCTTGAATGATGGTACTTTTTTTATTGATCAGTTCACTCACGTAATAGATGGAAACGGAAAGGATAGGCAGTGGCAGCAGGCTATATAAGGTAAGCGTAGGATTCACACTGATCATCGAATGGATGACGAGCACAAAGAGCGATACCAGATTGATCGCATACAAAATGGCAGGCCCCAGGTACATCCTCACTTTTCCCACGTCCTCCGTAATGCGGGACATCAGGTCACCGGTACTATTGCGTTTGTAAAACTCCGTATCGAGCTCCTGGTAATGGTCATAGATGGCCTTCCGCAAATCAAACTCTATCAAGCGGGACATGACGATAATGGTCCACCGCATAAAAAACATAAAAACACCCATAGCCAGGGCAAATACCAGGACCAGGCAACCGAAGTATAATAACTGATATCCAATATGGCTTCTGAAATCGGACTGCAGGGCAAAGGAATCCAACAGCGGATAGATGCGCATATTGGTCACCACTTCGTCTAATGCATAGCGCACCATCTGAGGCTGCAGCACGCCAAAATAATTGGCCAACAGCACAAAAACAAACCCCGCCAGGAGCCTGGATCTGTATTTGTAAAAATAATGATTGAGAAAACGTAGGTGTTTCAAACGGGAAAGAGTTCGATTCAGGAACAAAATTAAATGCTTCTTGGTTGCCAGCGCTACGAAGGCTTATCTTTACATGCCGATTGGCTAAATGAACGCCCACTATGAAGGACAATACCAACAGAATCATCACGCTGGATGAATTTATTCTTCGCTCCCAAAAAAGTCATAGCACATCGACCGGGGAGCTGACTGGCTTGCTGCGCGATATCGGTGTAGCTGCCAAGATTGTAAACCGGGAAGTCAACAGGGCGGGTCTTGTCAACATTCTGGGTGTGGATGGTGCCGAAAACCAAAGTGGCGACCTGGTGCAAAAACTGGATACCTATGCCAATGACAAACTGATCGAATGTCTCCAGAACAGTGGCGAATGCGCCGGGATTGGCTCGGAAGAAATGGACGACATCATGTCTTTTACGGGTATCGCCGGCAAACATTCCAAATATGTTGTCCTTTTTGATCCCCTTGACGGTTCATCAAATATCGATGTCAACGTATCCGTCGGCACCATTTTTTCCATCTTTCGCCGCAAAAGCCCTGAAGGTGAAGTCTGCAATCTGGATGATTTTCTTCAGAAAGGTGTCGATCAGGTCGCTGCCGGTTATGTCATTTATGGCACTTCCACCATTCTGGTTTATACGACCGGCCAGGGGGTAAATGGCTTCACCCTTGATCCATCGATTGGCGAATTTTGCCTTTCCCATCAGGACATCCGCATCCCTGCCCGCGGTCAATATTATTCCGTCAATCAGGGTTATTATTTGAAGTTTGACCTGGAAATGCGTCGCTATATCGACCTGTGTTCCGACCTCAATCTTGGATTGCGTTATATCGGTTCTATGGTATCGGATATCCACCGTATCCTCTTCCAGGGCGGTATATTTCTCTATCCCAACACGCGCAAATACCCGCGGGGCAAACTTCGCCTCCTATACGAGTGCAACCCCATGTCGTTTATAGTGGAGCAAGCCGGCGGAAAAGCCATCAATACGCAACTCGACCGCATCCTTGAAATCGATCCGGTGGAACTCCACCAGCGGACCACTATTGTAGCCGGCTCACCTGAGATGGTGGAAGAAATGATGGCCTTTGTGAAAAAATATATTGCCGTCAGTTCCAGCTAATCCGCTGCACCAAAATCCAGGTAAGGCGCAATGCGTTGCAATTGTTCGGAAGAAAATGCCTTTGATTCCGCTATTTTTTCGATCGTTTTATACGGACCATTGTGTTTGCGGTAATTGACTAATATTCCGGCTTGTTTGAAATCGATATAAGGATGTTTTGCAAGACTATCCGGGGGTAGACGATTAATGTCAAGCCGATGAATCACGTTAGACATTTGCAATCGGGGTTTGATCTTTTGAAAGACGGTATCCGGCAGACCGTACGTTTCGGCTACCTGCTCTAAAGCATAAAAACCACCCAGGGACGCCCTGAATTTGCAAATGCGGGCAGCATAAGCCGATCCAATCCCCGGCAACAGCTTCCAGCTTTCTTCATCCGCCTGGTTAATATCAATCATGATAGCCTTATCTGATTTTTTGTCTTTGACTTGTTCGGCTATCTGCACGTAGTCCTCTATTTTCTGGTAAAGCGGCTCCGTCATGATGAAAATCTTCTTGAGATCTTCTTTACGATAAAATCGGCCGCCTTTTTCCCTGTAATTAATAATTGTCTGTGCTACCCCCTCAGGCAATCCGCCCTTTACTAATGTTTGCAAATCAGCGGTATTGGGATCAAAAGGCATGGGAGCTATTGTACTTTCCGGCTCATCGGCCGCCGCTTCTATGCCATCTGTGCTTATGGCAGACGGTGTATTATTATTCTCTACACTGCGCCTGGATGGACCCGCCCCTGTCATCCTCTGCACGATGGCTTCTTCCTTGTCATTCAGAAAAAGCTCCAGCGCCAATGGTTCTTCCCGCCACAAAACCAGGGCAAGCATGGACGCCGCAATGACCAGACTACTCAACAGGAGAGCCCGGCGCTCTTTTTTGGTGAAATAAAAATAACTCATATCGCCAAAAGACTAAATCTAACCTGCCGAAGATACGATGGCCAGTAAAGTAAGCGCATTACCTTTGTTTGGATTATCAAAAATAAATCCTTTTTTGTCTGGGCAACGGGAAAATGAATGCTCCATTCCACTCGGTTAGCCAACAGATTAAATCAAGGGAAAAGAGAACGATCATTGGTCAAGCTATCCACCATTTCAGATATCCAATCCCTTCAGTGGTCGAATGGCATTCGATATGGCACCGCTTTGTTGATCGGGATCATCCTTGTACGTGGTGGACTTCCGCTGGAACTGGTGGCACTCTATGAAATGCTCTTTTTTATTTCAAACCTGGCCTCTTATTTTTGGATAAACGGTGGCAAAAAGGCCATCCTTTCTATCTGGGAGGAGGAATGGCTCCCATCCGCCTCGTCCTTCTTTGGCCGGATGACCCTTTATTTTACGCTTGCCGGGATCTTTACCTACCTGCTCCTGATGTTGTGCAAGCCGCTGATCCTGCACTTTACTTCTTTTGACGATTTGCCTTATTTCGGTTGGATTGCATTGCTGACGCTATTTACCATACCCGGATCATTAGTTGATTATTACTACCTGCTCACCAGGCGGTATGCATGCATAGTCCGCTATAGTATAGTGACAAATGCCCTTACCCTCCTCTGTGTAATGACCCCCTTATGGGCAGGGGCGGCACTGGAACTGATCATAATGGGCCTTGCCGTGTTGGCCTTTTTGAAGTTTGCATGGCTCATCTATTTAGTCCTCAATCCAGGAATAAGAAAAAGCTCAAAGGTGCATGTGCCTGAGGGTTTTGTTTGGATATCGCTTCCGTTTATAGGTCATGCCGCCCTGGATGGATTTATGGATTACGTGGATGGATTTATAGTACTTCGATTGTTTAAAGATGCCAATGACTTTGCGATTTTCAGGTATGGTGCCCGGGAATTGCCCTTCAGTATGTTGCTGGTAGCGGGGGTGGTGGCTGCATTGATCCCGCGGTTGCGAAAATCCCGTGAAGAAGGACTGGACGTTTTAAAACGGGAGCATATCCGCCTGTCCAATTGGCTTTACCCGGTTTCTATTGCACTCATGTTATCCAGTCCGTTTCTGTTTACCTGGGTATATGGCGAGGCATTTTCTGGGTCGGCAACTGTTTTTAATGTTTATTTGCTTGTGTTAGGCAGTAGAATACTTATGCCTCAGGCACTACTTTACAGTCACAAAAAAGGGATGGCTTTATTTTATATCCTGCTGATTGAAATTGGGCTAAACATCGGTTTGAGCATTCTTTTGGCGCAATTGATTGGATTGCCCGGGATAGCGCTGGCAACAGTCATAGCTTACTTAGCCGGAAAAGCACTAATGGTAGGATACACCTGGCGTGTGCTTCACATTCCGTTTGGGGCTTATACGCCGGTTGGCAGGTATGTCACATTGAATATCCTCTTACTTTTAGCTTTTATCCTCAGTCTTTCTTACTAAAAACCAGTATGATCATACATTTGGCCGGGGGTGCACCGAGCACAGGATCTTCCTTACTCAGGAGCTTGATGAATAGCCATCCCGCGTTTGTAGCAGGACCGGAGACCTATTTATTTGCGCATCCCAAATTGTATGTAGATTGGAACAAGTACAAACACCTTCTCCTGGCCAAGGGCTTTAGCGGCCTGAAAAACGAAACGCTATTTCGGCTAAATGGGGCCCTATTAGATAAAAGCTGGTATGGTTGGCACCGCGACGAGCTAAAAGAGCTGCTGGCCCAAAGTCCTACGTTCTCATCCTTTTGTGAAAGGTACTTTGAGCGTGCACTACGGCCGGGTGTAAGCCAGGTGGTAGAAAAATCGCCCATTAATGCCTATTGTTTCCATCATTTTTTAGATGCTTTTCCCACTGGCACGGTGATCCATTGCGTGCGTTATCCTTATGATGCCATTGCTTCGATGGTAGCCAGGGACATGACGCCTTATGAGGCTGTTTCGTTTTACCTGTTTAATACCTCGTTCGGATTAAAGGTCCGGCACCATGACCGGTACGCGGAGGTGCGCTACGAAGAGCTGGTGGATGCGCCGTTAGATGTGATGACCCGATTAATGGCCCGATTGGGCACCACTTTTGACCAAAACCTCATTCAACCCAGGCCGGAAAACAACGCGGAGGCAACGCGCATGAAAGGCTGGAACTATGATGAAACGGGCGCCGTAGAAAAAGGAAGTGTGGGGCGGTTTGAGCAATCTGCCCCGGGAACCCGTCAACAAATACTCCAGGCATGTGCGCACATCCGGCTTTCGGATGAATGGGTGCGCACCTTCGACTTACCGGCCGCTTCGATGGAAGAATTATGCCGCTTGCTCGGATATCCATTTATCTCTGGTGCTAAAACCGGATCGGTTTTACATTTAAAAAAGGAGCAATGGCGTGTGCAAATGGGACGATTTGTAAGGGGTTATCCTAATAGTTTTTCGAATTTTCCCATCACCATTCGGTGAAACAAACATGGAGATTAATCGAATGTTTTTCGAAAATAACCTTCTTCCTTAAGATCAGATAAAGGCACCTCCATACGAGTGCCCCATTCCTTCAATTTTCGTTTAGTTTTCCAATCCAGGTCCGGAGCGATAAAAACGGTTACATCATTGCCGGGTTTTTTATTTGGCAAAGTACCATCGATGAGCAAGTGATAGTTTCCTGAAATTTCAGCGCCCCAGGATAGCGAATCTTGTCCCAGATGGAGCAATTGGTCCTTTTGATGGATATTCCCCATCTTGAAATCCAGGCTGGCCGGTACGTTCCAAATCCTTCCATATCCTGGCCATTCCGATCTGTGCGTGCTATCCGGTTCAGTTGCAAAGTCAATAGCTACATGGTTGCTTCCCTGTTTGATGAGTAAGGTTGTAGGTTCTGTGAAGCGTTTTAAAATATACCATTCCCGGGTTGATTTATGTTGAACCCAAAACAATGTCTGGACAAATACGCCAGCAGCAAGCAGCATGCTGCCCAACACAAAAGAAGACGAATGCCTTTTGGCTATCGCATATAAAAACAACCCGGCAACAATTGGCAAGACGAGTGACCAGAACCCGGAAGGATAAATGTCAGGTAAGGATGCACCAGGCAAATCTGCAATACCCAGCACAAGTGCATTCATCAGTAAAGCTGTCCAGGTCAATATTTCTCCTGGGATGAAGCCGGCAATGGGTAAAATAAAATCCAATACTAACAATCCCAAACCCGTTGCCAGGAATAGACTGGAAAGCGGAACGACAAATATTCCGGATAATAAAAAGTAAACGGGAAAGTGGTGAAAACAATACAAACTCAACATAAGGGTAGCCAACTGCGCAGAAATAGTGACACAAAAAGGTTCCCATAGGACTCGTTTCAACCATGGTCCAGGATACCACATACGGAAGATCAAGGGGTGATAAAACAGGATTCCCGCTACGGCTAATACCGATAATTGAAAACCAATATAATGTATCATCCAGGGGTTGAGGATTAATAGAAATACAACGGAAGCGGCCAATAAATTGAGTGTCTCGGAGGCCCTGGAAATAGTACGGCCAAGGATGATAATGGTAAACATGACTCCTGCCCGAATAGCTGAATCTTCAGCACCTGTTAGTCCAATGTAGATCCAGATCAGCAGGACCGCTGTACCAACCTTCAGGATTTGTAACGATCTTTTACGCAGGAATAAGCCAAGTATGTACATCACCATGCCTGCTACTAAGCCTACATGAAGGCCCGACACGGCGAGGATATGCATTGAACCTGATGCTTGATAACCTTCATTCAGTGAATCACTCATGTCTTCACGATCACCCAGAATGATGGCTTTTGCCAACTGAAAAGCTTCAGGCTCAGTGAGGTATTTGCCTAATACAATACTGAATTTTTCGCGCAACTCATGAAAATAGGTGCGCAAGGAACCTCCCTGTCCTGCAGGAATGGTCCAGGAATGGGATTTTAAAAATAGCTGGTGTGTCACACCACGGACACGTTGGTACCATTTCCAATCAAATCCTAACGGATCAAGATTGGGTGGAACAGGCATAACCTTACCTTTAAAATGGATGTATTGCCCGGGATAAGGGCGCTCATCTGTACTGTCGATTGACATATAGACAAGAAGATCGCCATTAACCTCTGTAGCAGGATAAATCTCATCCTGACTAACCGAATCCATGGCTACCACAGCACGTAATCTCGAACCGGAGATGGTTGTTTTTTTAATTTGACCACTCCACTCTACCTCTACATTTTGTTCCTGTAAAGCGAAGCGCCAATGCCGGGGATCGTTAAGCGGATCTGCAAAGTGGACGTAAAACCATCCCGCAAGGAAGAGGAAGATCATCCACCCTGCTCCAAATAGAATGACACCCTTGTTTTCCAATTTTCGAAAACCAAGGAACAATAACCCAATAAATAAAGAAAACGTGATCAATCCTGAGGGGCCATCATCCTGATAGGAACCCCAAAAGATGCCTGAAGCCAAAGAGCCCAAGATGCGAACCATTGGATATGGATGCCAACCAGGTGCCATCATTCAATGGTTAAATCCGCTGAAGATCGAGTTTAGGCGCCCATAACATGGGTCATCTTTTTGATCTGGGCCTCCCAAAACATTTTTTGATCTGCGACTTCATCTACATCACAAAAATCTGTAATGGTCAGAATCGTCTCATCCGTGACTGGTGATGTGGTAATTTTAAACTCCAGGTACTCCGATGCCACATCGGAATCAGACCAAACAAAACGCAAACGGTCGTCTTCAACATCATCGATGAGTTCGGCCTGCTCTGCCTGGCCATTCCAATAAAAGGAATAAACCTCATCTTCGATCTCCACATGATCGCAGAACCATCTGATCAAACAGGTGGTATCGCTAAGGAACTGATAGACGATGGTAGGCGAAGCCCGCAGTAGGAATTCGCAAGTAATCTTTGTTCTGGCCATAGCTGATTGAAGGTGTTAATTCAAGAATGGGCGAAATAAACGCCAAATAACAATATAAACCAAATTTATTTAAAAACTTTTCTAAAACACATGGGAACTTTTTATAATTTGGGAAGGTTCTTGCCTTGATGTCTTGACAACGATCATGAAAGTGTCTACTTTTGTAGGGTCTTAGCAAACGCACTTTTTCTCCATCCCTAGAACATAGTCCCTTTGACCGATTTGAAGGTAACGACTTTCAAACTAATGTTCTATCACATAATCAGGTAACATGAGACAACTAAAGATCACTAAATCTATCACTAACCGGGAAAGCCAATCGCTGGAGAAGTATCTCCAGGAGATCGGAAAGGTAGACCTTTTAACCCCGGAGGAAGAGGTAGATTTAGCCAAACGAATTAAGCAGGGCGACGAGCGCGCTCTGGAAAAACTTACCAAAGCCAATTTGCGATTTGTTGTTTCCGTAGCGAAACAATATCAAAATCAGGGTTTATCCCTCAGTGACCTTATCAATGAGGGTAATCTGGGATTGATCAAAGCCGCCCAGCGATTTGATGAAACCAGAGGTTTCAAATTCATTTCCTACGCCGTATGGTGGATTCGTCAATCGATCCTTCAAGCTTTGGCTGAGCAATCCCGTATTGTTCGCCTTCCGCTAAACAAAGTAGGCTCCCTGAACAAAATCAACAAGGCCTTCTCTGAGTTGGAACAAGAGTACGAACGGGAGCCTTCTGCGGAAGAACTTGCCGAGATGCTGGAGATCGCAACAGAGGAAGTCGAAACAACACTTGGAGTAGCTGCACGGCACGTATCTATGGATGCACCCTTTGTGGAGGGAGAAGACAACTCGCTACT
>JAGNXB010000099.1 GCA_017985675.1 Saprospiraceae bacterium
CTATCATTACAATGCTATTGGTAGGGATAACGCTCTATGGACGTTTGTTTCCCAAGGCGGGGGTTATTATCAGATCATCGATAAAAAATTTGGTAAAGCACTTAAAGGGCAACCCAACGGGTACAATGCACGTCATGAAGATAAAACAAATACGGATGAGTTTTTATGGAAACTGGAGGATGTAAGCGGACGAGGTGTTGAATTCACGATATTTAACAAAAAGTATAACAATTATCTGACGGTTACTTTGGATGAGGCGTATTATAATGAATATATTTATAATCAAAGTGATATGAGTCAATGGAAGGTTTGGCGTCTTGTAAGACGAAGTGGTTTGGGACCTATTCCAAAAGATAAAAATGGTAAGGAAATTCAAAGCGAGTCAGAAACTGTTTTTTCAACTAATAATAATGTATCTAAGTTTACCATCTATGGATTACCAAAAAGGCTATGTGATGAGCATTTAGGAATAGGAAATACAGTGTATCAAGGAATTCCTACTAATCCGGCCCGGCCTACTGACAAGGTGTTTATGAACATCTTCCCTCAGATAGAGTATGGGGCAATGAATCAAACACAGGATCTTTCTGGAAAAAGTAAAGCCTACAAGCTTACTATCTATGCCAGATCAAGCGCTAAACTAAACAACACCAACAATTTCGTTGACCTGGTAGATCCTTTCAATAATGTCTGGCAAGGGAAGAAGGAAAGAGATTCACTCAAACTTGCTTCAATCAATTCAACCTTATATCGCGGGGAATATATTATGAGTACTGGTGATTCACTCCAATATGGAACAACAACCATGTTGGCCAGATTTTTTTTCCAGGAACAAAATATTAATAATGGAACTCCTATTAACAATGTTTATCTACAGATGCCATTTGTGGTTTCCGGTATTGTTGATTACGCTGTACCCATACTTGGATATACGACTGAACCCCAAATTCCTTACCTTGTCTTGCATGACCCTCCAGGTGATGGCAGTACCAGTTCCTTCAGCCAAACTAAAACGATATGCAGAGAATTTGAAAACTCTTATTCAACTGATCAATCACATGAAGCACATGCCAAGGTTAAGATAGGTGTTGCAGGTAGTGTGGGACTTATTTTGACCACAAATTTTGAATTTTCTGTCGAATTTGGTGTTGGCTTAACTGCAGGTGATCTTGTAGTCAAAACGAATGATCATGGAACTTGTGTAAGCACCAACGAAGGATTTTCCACTTCCGATCTCGATCCAAGTATTGCGGATAGGGCAGATGTTTTTATAGGCTATGGGTATGACTTGAATTATGGAAAATATAGAGTGGTAGATTTTATTCCTGATTCCTGTAAAGCAGTCACGCATGAAAGACTTATTTATTCTCTTAAAGGTTCAGGCCAGAATGCATACAGAAAATTTGTGCTAACGGAGGGTGGCATACAGAATGATATAGACATCCAAAAATCTATAATGGATAATGTCAACTTGGATCAGAGAACTAGGGCCAATGCGCTACACCAGTATAACGCATGGAAACGAGTGCTGGCCGCTAATGACAGTATCATCGCAAATGCAACGGAAGTCATAGGCAGTCCTCTAATTTTTAACGGGGGTGGACAAGGAACAGATTGGTCTGAAGCTATTTCAGTCACTCAATCAAGCACATTAAATACAGAGCATTATCTCTCAGCAACTGCTGGGTTGGAAACTGTCCTCGAATTCGGTGGAGGTGGAGTTTCATTTGGATATAATTTCAATACTGAAAAACGATATGGCACCACTCAAACACAGTCAGGTGAAGAGTCGAAGGTTGTCGCTTACCACTTAAGTGATAACGAAAGCGGTGACTTCTTTAAAATGGATGTATTGAGGGACGGGAGATATGGAACACCCTTGTTTAGAGTGGCGGATGGTTCAAAAACCAGTTGTCCTTACCAAGGTGGATATCAGCGAGATCAGCCAAATTTGAAAATCGATGGTCAAACAAAAAATAACATTCTGCTGGAGAATATACCTGTCGGAACTTTAGCATCATTCAAAGTTGATTTATGCAATGATTCAAATGAACCACGCAATTATGCAATAAGTCTGGGAGGAATGAACCCAGGTGGGGCAACTGTTAAAATAGGCGGAATCAATATAGGTCAGAGTTCATATAACCAATCAGTGCCTGCAAAGAGTTGTCTCGAAGATTATGTGGTCACAGTAGAGATGAATCCTAGTGTATTCAAATACCCGAACCTGGAAATTAATATGGGTCCTGAATGCGATGGGGCTATCAGTTCCAGTATTTTCGCTTCAGTCTATTTTGGTACTACTTCAGTCAATGAAGAAAATAGCCCTGTTAAACAATTAAGTGTTTTTCCAAATCCAACATCAGGAGAATTAAATGTTGCTTTCATGTTGAAACAATCTGCAGATATTCATTTTGAATTAATTGATATGTTAGGCAACCGATCCATATTAGCAGCAGATGAAAATTATACAGCGGGTGAAAGACACAAGACATTCAATGTGGCTGCATTCCCTTCTGGTATCTATCAACTGGCCATCAAAACGGATCAAACTGTCATCAGTAGAAAAGTGATCGTTCAGCATTGATCAGCGGATCAAAAGTGAGCATTAAAAAACAATACAGGAATAATTGATTTAACCCAGATCATGCATTAGTTTTCGTGATGAGAACAAAAAGATCAAAAAAGACGGGTGCTCACGGAATATTTTTCCCGCAATCATAGTCACCACTATGGTGAGGACAAAAATATGAGTAAGTGCCCGTATTTGAAGATATTTTAGTTCGTAATAGAAAATCTAATGCATGATCTGGGTTTAATGATCATAAACTAAGCACCTTTTCGGGGAGACCCGTGAAGGTGCTTTTTTTATTAAATAAGTTACATGAACTTTTCCTAGGTGTTTTTTGCATTTAGAAACAAAAAAAATGTTATTTTCACACTCTGACATTATGTGTAACTTTATGAGACAACTGCTAACAATATTAATCGGACTCTTTTGGACAGTTTCTTCTTATGCTGACTGTCTAGGAGAAAGGTTAAATGTTTTTCCTGCGGGACAAACAACTAAACAAAACTCAATACTTGTTCTTGACGGTACTTTTGGACAGGAGAAAGAATTAAATTTAATAAACCAATAGACTAACATAAAATGAATCAAAAATAAAAGATATCCTAAACGAAGTTCAAGCAAACCAGTTAAAATCCTTAGTTTTATACAGGGCGGTGAAAACTGAATTTCTGTCTGAAATTTTGACCTTTCACTAACGCGGTGCCTGATATACAAACCTGGGCAAGTAACAATTCGCAACCTAAAATACAATAATGCTTATGAAATTCAGATTATTTACCATCTGCCTGCTGCTAGTCAGCTTCAATTCAAACACCTTTTCCCAAATCAATTGGCAACACACCAACGGCCCTGAAGGCGGAGTAATCTTGACCATTTACGATGATGAAGAATACGCCTTTGTTGCCGATGAAAATCATTTTTTCAGAACCCGCGATGGGTTAAGCTGGGAACAATTGCCCCATGGAAACATTTGGCCGCTGGCAACTTCTCCCACCAAACTGGCTGGCGGGCAAGGATACGGGTATAATTATGGCCCAGGTTCGGAAATCAAGTTTGTCGTAAGTTATGATCACGGCAGCAGCTGGATTGAAGGAGCCATGCCCCCCAGCACCCATACCTCTTTTTCCAGCATCGCGGTTTGCTCGCATGGCGTTTACGTGCCCGATGGTTACAGCGGCAACATATTCAGAACACAGGACGATGGACTCACATGGGACTCAATACCTGCTCCCGGTTTGTATTGTTACGATGCATGGGCCTTTGAAGATAGATTGTATGTCGAATGGCATTCCAAGTTCTGGCGGCTGTCTTTGAACGGAACCGATTGGGAATTGGTGTCGCCTGCATTTGGCAATGGCGATTACCCTTTTACCATGTTCGCTTCCGATTCCCTCTTGTTTTTTGCTACCGAAAACAACCTTTGGTGTACCAGTAATTCCGGAGGCACTTGGACCAAAACGCCAATACAGTATCACAACAGCTCGGACAAATTTTGCAAAATCGGAGACCGGGTGTATAAAAGCGGCGGACAAAAAGGCATTATGTACACGGATGATTTTGGACATAGTTGGCATGAATTGCCCATCCCCAATGGTTATTACTCCTTTGACCTGGCGACAGCAGGAGGACAATTGTTGTGCGGCACTTACAATCAGGGAGTGTTGCGATATGATGCCCCCAACCAAAAGCTTATTCCGTCTAATAAAGGGCTTACTTCAGCCGCAGTGTATAACCTGGATTCCGGCAACGGGCAATTGTGGGCTGCTTGTGGCACCGGCGTGTTCGCCTACGATCTGGCTCAGGAAACCTGGGTTGACAAAGCACCTTTACCGATGCCTGGTAATTATTTCAATAACGTAGCAGTCAGTCCAGCTGGAAAAATAATGGCCAGCGAAATATACGAATACCGTATTTACCTGTCTTTAAATGACGGCGCTTCCTGGGATACCATTTTACCCTCCGATCCGACAAATGGGACGATTATCCATGTTGATAAATTATTTTGGATAGGTGAAAATATATTGATCAAGTCTGAATGGGATGAGGATGCCTTGTCTACCGACCTTGGCAAAACCTGGAAATTTGGTAATTTTCCCGATGGTATTGTCTTTTTCGCCGGTCGGTATTATGGGCTTACCTGGCGCGGCGAGCTCGTTTCAAGCGACAACTTTGGCCAAAGCTGGCAACCGGAGATTGGCCCTAAAGTTTCTTACCCAAGGTCGCTTTATGCCACCGATGATAAACTATTTGTACTGAGTGACGACGGCGCATATAGAACCCAAATCCACAGCACCTCCAATGTAGTCAACTGGACCTATTCCAGTGAAGGGCTCCCACAGATGGATATTAATGTTCCTACTGACAATGACTATGGTGGTAAGATTTGGCACAAAGGCGACAAATACTATTTGTATCAACCCTCCATAGGTTTTTTCACCTCCCTCGATACCTGTAAAACCTGGCTCCCGGTAGAACGATATACCTATGGTGTCATGCATGCGGCAGACACCACCTTTTTTCGCGGCAGTTTTGGCGGCGGAGTTTCCAAAACGGGTTTGCCGCAAAACTATGGAGCAAGCTCTACGGGCCATGTGTACAAAGACGACAACAACAACGGCATTTGGGAACCCAATGAAGCCGCATTGCCCAACCTACAGGTGGGCATCAAAGAACCTGGCGCTTGGTATCCATATTGGTTTGTCTACACCGCATCAGACGGCAGGTATTCGATTGGCAGTACGGCCGGCAGCATCGATACAATTCGGTTGCGAGTTCCGTCAGCCTATGTAGAAAACATCAATCCACCGCAACACGTGGTAAGCAATTCGGGCAATGACCGCAATTTTGGCGTTCATTTCACAGCAGACATCACCGATGTTTCCATTACCGGCTATTTTGCAGGACGACCGAGGCCTGGGTTTCCACTTGGCGCTTATATAATCTACAATAATGAAGGAACCATAACTGCCGGCGGCGCAATCTCTGTCAAACTCGACCCGAAATTCAAGTTCATCAGTTCCGACCCGCCTCCTTCCGCTATCATTGGAAGCGATAGCCTGATTTGGGATATCAGCTCCATCTCCCTTTGGAGCCAGGAGTCGATTCATATCAACGGAAAGGTGGATTCGACCGCAGTTATTGGCAGTCTCTTTAAAATGAGCGGGCACATCGAGCCAAATTTGTCCGATTTTAT
>JAGNXB010000098.1 GCA_017985675.1 Saprospiraceae bacterium
AATCAAATAAAACCTACGTAACATGAGATTAAAATTAAGTATTACTATGCTGGTGTTTGCCTTGTTCACGACCATGAGTATGGCGCAACACCTCCCAGGAAACGGGAACAACAACAATAATGGAAACAACCTGGGAAACTGGCGCATCATTGGCACCGTAACTGCAGGAAACAAAGCCGATCATGATGTCCTTACCCTGTCCAATCAGCATGACGACTTTCGTCAACTGAAAATTAAGGTGACCAATTCTGCTGTTAACATACAACGGATGGTTGTCATCTATGACAGTGGCGAGCCAGACAATATTGACGTTAGGGAAGAACTTAAGGACGGTGGAGAGACACGCCCTCTTGACCTTAAAGGAGGCAAGCGTAGCCTGCGGAAAATTGAGTTCTGGTATGATTCAAAAGGCTTCATGAACGGGAAAGCCAATCTGACAGTCTTCGGACAGAAATAGTAACAATGGATTTGTTAGTGCTGTCTTTTTAGCCAGCACTAACAAAAATTTTATCAGTCTTTTCCTTTAATAAATGAATGATCAATGAAAAAACTATTGCTAAGTTCGATATGGGTTCTTTTTGCTTTCGGCACTTATGCCCAGGCAACAAATTACGACCCTGTTGCAGTGTTGATCCTCGACCGGATGAGTGATGTCATCGGTGATCTCAACTCCTGCAGTTACAAGACAAATGCTTCTCACGATGAATTTGTTCCCGAGTATGGCATGATCAAGCAATTTGTCAACAGTGAAGTGCACATGGTGGGACCCAATAAAATGGTGGTTAATTTTTGGGGTCCTCGTGGTCATCGTCAGTGTTGGTACAATGGGGACCAATTTGCCTATTATGATTATGAAGAAAATAACTACGGACTTATTGAGGCACCGGGTACCATCATAGCCACTATCGACAGCATCCATCAATATTATAATGTTGACTTCCCGGCTGGTGATTTCTTTTATCCGGCGTTTACGGATGACCTTATCGAAAGCAGTGATAAGGTAGTTTACCTGGGTACTACTAATATTAATGGCAAGGAATGTTTTCACATCGCCGCGATGAGCAAAGTTTCGAACACACAGATATGGATCAGTAATGATGCCTATACCCTGCCTGTAAAATACGTCATCGACTACTATACAGTGGCAGACAGTCCGCAATATGAAACCACTTTTTCAGACTGGCAGATCAATCCGGATATTCCGGGTGTGATGTTTGATTTCTTACCACCTCCCGGTGCAAAGCAAGTCAGGATGATGTCAACCACAGAGAAATAACCTAAAAAAATAGTAATAATGAGATCAGGATATAAATTACTAAGCCTCCTTGCGGGCATAGCACTTTCGTTGGTGCTTGCCGTTCAACAAGCAGATGCACAAAAGATGTCGCACAGTGCATCTCAGAAGTCCATGCCATCCAGGCCATCAAGCGGTGGGACCACACCTTCCAAGCCAACGGTCAATGGAGGAAGTGTGAAATCTTCTCCCAGCCGGCCCACACCTTCTTCGGCTGGCCAGAATAATTCAACTGTAAACCGGCCAGGAACTACTGGTTCGGGAAGCAAACCTATCGGCGATAACAATAAGATCGGTGATAATAATAAGGTAGGCAGCAATAACAATAGTGGCAATAAAGTAAACATTGATAACAGCAAAGGCAATAACAATGTCAATATCAATGTAGACAACAGCAAGGATATCAAAGTCAATAATAGCCGCAATACAACTGTACGCCACAATAATTATCGTCCTTATAACAGGCCACCTTACAGATATGGAGGACGAAGTTATTATTGCTATCATCCGTATCACTATCATCCGTACCGACCTTTTTATTGGGGTCCTGTATGGCATCCATGGGGATTCTTTGTAGCAACGTTGGCGACAACAGCTATTATCATGACCGTTAATAATCAGCAGTACCACTACGATCAGGGAGTTTATTATCAAGCCGGCAATGGTGGATATACAGTGGTTCAGGCACCGATCGGAGCTACAATCACCACCTTACCGCCAAGTTCCCAAACAGTGGTCATCAATGAAACTACCAACAACTACTATTATGGAGGAACGTACTATGAAAACTCAGGTAGTGGATACACGGTGGTAGCACCTATGTCGGGCTCTGTCGTTGAAAACCTCCCTGATGGAGGTGAAGAAGTGAAACTGGGGGATGTTACATATGTCAAATTCGGTGAAACATACTATCAGCCAATTGAGCAGGACGGGAAGAGCATGTACGAAGTTGTGGATATACAGTAAGCGATTTATGGTTTTACCCTCTTGCAGCAATAATTTAAAAAGGGAGTAACACAAAAATAAAGTACGCATTGACGTATTGGAAACGTCCGATACGATTATCCGTTCATAAAGTCAGAGCATCCGAGCTCCTTGTAACAGAATGTTTTAATCATTACATGGAAGGATGCTCTTTCTTGTGAACGTGCACGATGCGCGGCATTTCAGCATATATTTTTTGAGAGTAGCATCAAAAGCAATGCTAGATAATCCACCTTACTATGAAATCCATATTATCTTTTTTACGCGCAACATTGGCAGGAGGTATTTTCCTTTTGCTTCCGATCGTATTAGTCTTTACGCTCTTCAAAAAAGGGCATGCCATGGCCGTTAAAATTCTGTCTCCACTGGATCATCTTTTGCCGGAGACATTGTTTGGACTCCATACCGGAAAATTGATGGCAGCAGCAGCATTGCTTGTAGTCTGTTTTCTCGCAGGACTTATTTTCCGACTTGCTATAGTAAAGAAAGGAATTCAAAAGCTTGAGGAAAATGTGCTTTTACATTTTCCGGGATATGCTCTCCTCAAATCCAAAGCATCAGATACGCTCAATGAGAAAATTGAATATTATATCTCAACAGTCCTGGTTCGGGATGGAGAGATATGGAGTATAGGCCTCTTAATAGAAGAAGCGAATGGCCTGTGTACTGTGTTTTTCCCTAAAGCGCCCAAAAATGATTCAGGAGATGTCAAGATTATACCTGCTCAATACGTCACGAAGGTTGACGTACCGACCAAGGAAACATTGTTACATCTCAAAGGCTTTGGAAAAGGAACTGTCCATTGGATAAAAACAAATTAATGCAGGGATGACGGTAACACTATACAAAACACTAAGCATTCAATCACTTTAATAAAACTATAAACAATGGGAATTTTTTTCATTACGCAAAGGAAAGATGGTGAATTTCAGTTTAACCTCAAGGCTGGAAACGGCCAAACGATTCTGACCAGCCAGGGATACACGAAAAAAATGAGTTGCGAAAACGGAATTGTATCTGTCAGATCAAATTCATCAGACGACAGCAGGTTTGAACGCATGACTTCAGAAGGCGGTCAGCCATACTTTAATTTGAAATCGTCCAATGGCCAGGTCATTGGCGTAAGTCAAATGTATGCAGACGAAGCTTCCATGGAAAATGGAATCGCATCCGTAAAGACGAATGCACCAGACGCCACTGTTACGGACGAAACCGTATAACGGCATACCAAAATGTCCGGACATAAACGCTTGTTGTTTTTGATCATTACGGCAAGCGATAACACATGGCATTGGTTTCAGGATGGTGGGGGATTTATGCAAGATTGAAAATCCGGACAGTGAATTCCCCATCATCATAAGCTGTAAGCGATCAGCCATATGGCAGTTATGGCCAGGTTCCCTGGTGAATACGAACGAAAAATTTATTTCAAATTAATATTAATAGTTATGCACAGATTTTCTTTTGTTCTGTCCGTCTTGTTTACACTTGGGACGACAGCCCTTTTTTCTCAAACCTATGAAGTGCCGGAGGATTCTCTTCAACTCAGCTTTAAACCTTATGGAAGTTTCAGGGGGCATTTTGCTTTTTATAACGATGAGATTGAAATGCAGGAAAACGGTTCAAGAGTAGGTTTTGAATTTGGGATACAAAGCAAGAATATCAGGTATTTTGCCGGGTCTGAATTGCAATTGAATATGTTTAAAAGCGATGCTTCTTTTAATGCAAGCACAAATACATCAGGAGGATTTCTAATTGCTGAAAAGCAGCAGGAACGGCAGGTTTTTGCTACACGATTGGGATATATTGGAGCAGATCTGCATAAATGGGGTAGTGTTTCTTTAGGTAAACAGTGGGGTGTATATTATGATATAACCTCCTACACCGATAAGTTTAATGTTTTTGGTGGCCAGGCAAGTGCGACCTATGTAGCAGGAACAGATGGAGGCGCTGTGGGTACAGGACGTGCAGACCAGTCGCTTCTTTACAGGAATAAATTAGGTCCGGTATCCTTCGGTGCACAGATCCAGGCACGTACAGGAAGCAATGGCCATTTTCTCGATGGATTTGGCTTCTCTGCGCAGGTTGATATTCTTGAGGGGTTAAAGGCCGGGGCAGCTTTTAATCAGGCGTACCTGGTGGATACACTCGTGGATTCAGGACAGATATTAGGGCTTACAGACCAACCAGGTTATTTTACCGTTGGTGCCAGTTATACAAGTAAACGATTTGATGTTGGAGCTGTCTATGCGATCCAAACCAATGGCGACGTGACAAAAGGATATGCCAACGTCCCGGGACAAGGAATCGTTACACCCAGTGTTGTTTATGATGCTTCCGGTATTGAACTTTATGGAAAATTGAAATTTGAAAAAATCAACCTGCTGGGTGGATATAACTATTACAATCCTGATACAGAGGATATCAGCCTTCCAACCGGAGAAATACCTATCAGCTCATCGTATGTGAGAAAATATATTGTTTTAGGTTTGGAGTACAAGCCCCTTGAAACAGTTTATTTCTATACCGAATTGCGGATTTCAAGTGGTAAAACCGTATTGGGCACAGATGAACTTGATGTATTGACTGTTGGAGCTGTAATAGATGTGGAACGGATGATCACCAAAACGATTAAGCGCTGATTTGCATTAGAATATTGTTAGCATTTAACAGCTTGGTTTTGTGGCCCAGGTAGATTTGTTATAAATGATGTCATGGCAGGTAAACGGACGTTTGAAAATAAAGACACATGCTGAATGAGAATTTTCTTGATAACAGGTTCACCTGGATGATTTATTCCATAGCCCTGCTATTAATGTACTTTGGAAATTATTTTGGTTACCGGTTTGGCTTAAAACAAAGTCAAAAAATTTCCAATGTACAGGACACGGCCAATGGTGAAATAATGGGCGCTATTTTTGGTGTACTGGGCTTTACCCTGGCCTTCCTGTTTGGTATGTCGCTGACCAGATTGGAACACAAAAAGGAAATGGTCGTCAATGAGGCAAGCGCCGTATTGATGGCGTATCAAAATTCCAGATTTTTACCGGAACCCTACAAGACCGATTGTAGCAGAATGATAAAAGATTACGCGAGTCTCCGGTATCAGCTTTCGATAAATGCCAGAAAAGATCACAATGTTTCTGAACTTAAAAAAGGATTACTCCTTTCGGAGCAGATACAGGATTCATTGTTGCGTGCAGGTACAGCTATGATGAATTTACCAGGCGTGGATGCTTCAGCGTATGTAGCCTCCATTACGACGCTCGTTGATTTGAATATTAAGCGAATAAATAATGCCCTTGGAGATCGGATACCTATGGCCTTGAAATTCCTCATGTACATGATGTCTTTGTTTGGACTTTTGGCGATGGGGTATGGATCCGGTCTGAAAGGAGGTCACTCCTTAATTCCCAATATTCTCCTGGTCAGTATTTTTGCAATTATTATCTGGATTATTTTAGATATGGATAGCCCTGTAAATAAT
>JAGNXB010000047.1 GCA_017985675.1 Saprospiraceae bacterium
ACTATGCTAAAGGATACAACACGATCAACTTGACTCGCGTTGACATCCAGGGCAATGGTATGTTGTACTACCAGTTGGATACACCAACGGATAGCGCTACCAAGCGTATGATCCTGGTTGACTAATCAACCATAAATTTCTCGAAGCCAAAGCCGACAGACTTAAACGTTAAATCGGTTTTTGGGATGGCCTCTCTCCAATTCGTTGGAGGGGGGCTTTTTTTATATGTGGCATTCGCCACCGACATTATTTGTTTTTCGATTTGCCTTGTCGATGTTTTTGCCCGACAATAAGGAGGCTTAGCGGAAATGCCTTACATTTGCAGGCTTTATCATATAGCAACAGGATTATGAAACAACGGACTATTGCCCGAACAGTCTCTATTTCTGGCGTTGGATTGCATACAGGAAAACTAGTATGTATGACATTTCAACCGGCCTCCGCAAATGCAGGGATTAAATTCCGAAGGGTTGATTTGGAAAACGCTCCGGATATTCAGGCCGATGTAGCTCAAGTGATTTCTACAAACAGGGGCACGACTATTTCCAGTGGCGGAGAAGCCAGAGTTTCAACAATTGAACATACCCTTGCAGCACTTGTCGGTGCCGGCATTGACAATGTACTCATTGAAATTGACGGACCAGAGGCACCAATTATGGATGGATCTTCTCGTATGTTTACTGAACTATTAGTAACGGCAGGTACAGAAGAACAAGAGGAGGAGCGGGAGTATCTCGAAATTAGAGAAATTATATCTTTTAAGGATGAACTGACTGGTTCAGAATTAATCGCCTTTCCGGCGGATAAATATGAAGTGACGGCATTAATTGATTTTAATTCTCCTGTTCTGGGTCAGCAGTTCGCCGCATTAGAGGATATTACTTCGTTTAATGAATATATAGCTCCTGCACGGACTTTTGTCTTTGTGCATGAGTTGGAGCATTTGCTTCATCAAGGATTAATCAAAGGAGGCGATTTGGATAATGCCATTGTCATAGCAGATAGGGTGATGGAGCCTGATGATTTGGAGCGGCTGGCTAAAAAGCTCGGCAAGCGCACACTTGTTGTGGATAAGGAAGGCGTGCTTAATACTACAGACCTTCGGTTTAAAAACGAACCCGCCAGACACAAATTATTAGATGTCATTGGTGATCTCGCATTGGTTGGCCGTCCAATTAAGGGTAAAATTGTGGCAACAAAGCCTGGACATAGTGTCAACCTGGAATTCTCGCGTCTACTCAAAAAACATTTAATGGAACAGCGCAAACTGAAAGGTTTGCCTCGATATGATCCGGATGTAGCTCCGGTTTACACACACCAGGACATTATTAAAAAATTGCCGCACAGGCACCCTTTTTTGCTTGTTGATAAAATTATAGAGATATCAGATAGCCACATTGTAGGGATTAAAAACGTTACGTTTAATGAGTCCCATTTCGCCGGCCATTTTGAAGGAAATCCTGTCATGCCAGGTGTTTTGCAGATTGAAGCGATGGCTCAGACGGGTGGCATATTAGCCTTGAGCCATGTGCCCGAGTCGGAACAGTGGGATACCTTTTTTCTGAAAATTGACAATGCCCGGTTCAAACAATTTGTAGTACCTGGTGATACACTCATTATGAAACTTGAATTGATTACCCCCATCAGAAGGGGTATAGTTCATATGCAGGGAACAACTTATGTTGGAAACAAGATCGTTTCTGAAGCGGAGTTAACTGCTCAAATAGTAAAACGCTGCCATGGAGTCTAATATCACCACATTTAGTGTTGTCCATCCGGACGCTCAGATTGCAGAAAATGTAACAATAAGCCCTTTTGTTGTTATTGAACAAGATGTGACTATCGGCGAAGGTACCTGGATTGGACCTCATGTTACAATTATGTCAGGTGCCCGAATTGGTAAAAATTGCCGCATTTTCCCCGGTGCAGTCATTGGCGCAATACCACAGGACTTGAAGTATCGCGGTGAGTATGCCACCGTCGAAATTGGTGATAATGTGACGATTAGAGAATATTGTACGCTCAACAAAGGAACGGCAGCCAGTGATCGGACGATTATAGGAAATAATAGCCTTTTGATGGCTTATGTCCATGTCGCACACGATTGTCTGGTGGGTAAAAATGTCGTATTGGCCAATAATGTAAACCTTGCCGGTCATATTGAAGTGGGTGATTATGCCATACTCGGCGGACTTACCGGAGTACATCAATTTGTGAAAATCGGACCGCATGTAATGATTGCCAGCGGTGTACTGGTGCGAAAGGATGTGCCACCATTCGTTAAAGGAGCTCGTGACCCACTGTCTTACGCAGGTGTAAATACGGTGGGCCTGAAACGTCGGGGATTCACAAGCGAACAAATTAATCACATCCAGGAAATCTATCGGATCCTTTTTGTACGTGGATACAATATCACCAAGTCTCTTGAAATCATCGAATCAACAATTGCGGAGACCCCGGAACGCAATTTGATTTTAGATTTTGTTCGTAATGCGGATAGAGGTTTAATGAGAGGTTTTCGCCAAATAAACGGGGTCAAAGCCCATGGAAATATCTCTTAACCAATTGGGTAAGCGGTATCGGCGGGAATGGATTTTTAAGGACCTAAATTTCCACCGCTCGCACCCGGAATGTATCGCTATTCTAGGCCCAAACGGCTCCGGCAAGTCTACCTTGATCCGGATTCTGGCAGGCTTGGCTAGTCCTTCCAATGGCAGTGTTACACTAAAATCCTCGAGCAGCCAGATCATAGATCAGGAACAGCATGTTCTGCATTGTTCGTTCACAGCTCCTTATATGGAGCTTCCCGAAGAATTGACCTTGGATCAATTGGTTCGGTTCCATTTTGCGTTTAGACCCTTATTGCATGATTTGAGTGTACCAGACGTCCCTCAGTTGGTGCGTTTGGAAAAATTCAAAACATCTGCAGTGAATACATTTTCAAGCGGGATGAAACAGCGTCTGAAACTGGCACTTGCGCTATTCACCGATGTCCCGTTTATTTTTCTGGATGAACCTTTGACCAATTTGGATGCGATGGGCACGGAGTGGTACAACGAATTGATTAAAGGATATGCACGCCATCGGACAATCATGGTCGCTTCGAACAGAGCAGATGAATATGCGTTTTGTTCATCGGCGATTCAAATGGCCACATTCAAGTAGTCGGGAACATCATGACGGGCTAAAGCTTTTCAGCTATCTTTTGCAGCCCTGCTCGGATTGCTTGTAATTGTTGTAATAGCTGTGGCTGCTTAGCACTACTACTTTGACGCGTATTTTGTTTTTTTAATGCCTTTTTGGCACCGTCAAGAGTAAATCCCTGCTCTTTTACCAACTGGAAGATTTGGTCGAATTGTTCAATGTTTTGGATCGTAAACCGCCGGTCTCCCTTGCTGTTTTTATGCGGTTTAAGAAATTCGAATTCTGACTCCCAATACCGTATCAGGGACTTGGATACCCCAAACATCTCAGCTACCTCACCTATGGTGTAATAGCGCTTGGTCAAGGAGGTCAAATCTACTGGCATACCGGTATAATCAAAGTTTAAGCGCTTAAATCTAATTGTTTTTGTAGAAATCGACCTAAAAATTTGTATTTAGCCTGCAATCAGTTAAAAAGGAGGAACCCGGCGATGAGCAAAATTACAGTGACAAAAACAGCAATCCAGAAATAAGCGGACATTAACATCACAAACTTGAAGAAGGTTTTAGTTCGATTTTGACCATAAAAGTGAAGCATCCCAAGATAGATATATAGAAGTGTGCCAAGTAATGATACAGGTATGAGTTGGACACCGGTGAAGTAGTCAAGTATAATCCCTAACGAAACCATCAAAAATCCAAAGACATGATAGTGGACGGTGAAAATAAGATGCTCTACAAAAAAGTGATGACGCCTCAGGTAGAGAAACCACATAACCACGGATAACAAAGGCATCAATAAAAAAATAAGCCACGATATACGGCCTACTAAAAACGATCCGAAACTCCTGGGATTGCGATCTAACTTAAGGAGCTGATTGATAATGAGCTTTCCCGCAAAGCCGCGGATATTGTTTTTTTGAATAATCGAATCAGCAGAACTGAACGCACGATCATATTGTGTTAGAATGATTGGCTTGTCAGATATCCATTGCAAACCCAACCTCAATTGTCCTTCACTATTGATGGAATCAAACCGTTGTTGCAAATCGACAATAAGTGAATCGATCGCAGCGAGTCTGTCTTGGCTCACACTGGACGAAGTCTCCAATTTTCTTTTTTGCTCCTTACTTGTTTCGATACCTACAGATAGGGCGTTGAGTGTTTTGCTTGCTTGTTTGTCCATCTGATCCGGTCCGAGGAAGGCTGGTGAGATGAAAAAATTGATGATGGCTAAATGAACAATTACTCCAAATAAAAATAGCCGAACCGGATTGATAAACTGTTCTCTTCTTCCTTCAAAATAGGCAGTGGTCAGCCTGGCCGGCATGACAAGTAAACGCAATGTCCGCCATGTTCGGGAATCAAAGGAATAGGTATTTCGCAACACATCGACAACGAGTTCACTAAACTTGGGGCGTAGTGGCTCAATGCGTTGACCACAATGGTAGCAATACCGATCTTCTTGTCCAAGAGGATTAAGGCAATTGAGGCAATGCATTTCAGTCTCCATGGCCTAAAGTTGAGAAATTGGACCTATTAAATGGTCACATTTTTTCTTTTTTCCTCAATCTCAAGTCATGATACCGGATCCCGATAGCATGTTTGCAAAAAAAAAGCCCGATTCAAGTGAATCGGGCTTTATGAAATGTATTTTTTGGTATTAGTAGTCGAAAGACATGTTCGACGCAGATGCAGCTTCAATTAACTCAGCATATTCCTCCAAAGTTAGGCCATCGATGACATAGTGAATTGGATTCACTTTGTCCCCTTTAAAAATAACCTCATAGTGGAGATGGGGAGCGGTACTTGTGCCAGAGTTGCCGATCCGTCCTATTTTTTGCCCTCTGGTTAGTTTTTGACCCACTTTAACTTCCACGTCCTTCATGTGGCCATAAAGTGTTTTGTATCCATAGCCGTGGTCTACGATGACATGCAAACCATAACCTCCTGACTCTCTGCGTATCTCTGTGACCTTCCCATCTCCTGTTACCTGAATGGCTGTACCAACAGGAGCAGCAAAATCAATCCCGGTATGCATTTTTTTAACCTTTAGAATCGGATGGATCCGCATGCCATAGCCAGACATAGCTTTCACACTTCGGTTGAGCTTGTCCTCTCGGACTGGCTTGATGGCAGGAAGACTTCCGTGCATATCCTTCATCTTTTCGGCCATGTGCTGAATCGTATCAAGAGAAAGTGACTGAAGTACCAATTGCCGCTCCAGGCGATCAGCGCGCTCTAAAGTGCTGATGACATCTTCGCCAGATGTTGGGAATTTTGTGAGTTCGCTATATCGATTGTGACCACCAATACCACCCTCCCAAACACCTTTGTCAATAGGATCCATACCAAACATCATGCGATGCACAGAAGCATCCCGTTCCTGTATGTTTGTAAGTACCTTGGACATCATGCCAATTTGATTATTGACGGTCTCGTACTTCAGTTGCATTTGTTCGATTTCCCGCAGCAATGCCTTCTCTTTCTGGCTAGGAAAAAAGGTGTTGGTAATGGACATAAAAATCGCTCCCGTTACCACAACCGATGATACAAAGCTAAATACCTTGATTAATTGCTGCTTTATGGGTATTCGCACCTTTTCATAAGACAACGTGTGCGCGTTGAATACGTATTTTTCTGCTCTCATAGAATTGCTGTTTGAACCAAAGACATAACTTTGAGCCGTTAAGCTTTGATGGACTTCCCCAAGCCCATGGCGAAAGTACGGTATGATTTTGGACTATCCAAATTTCACACAGAACAAGTTACATAATACGTGTCATTATTTACATTATTGTGCCAAAAGGGTTAAATGCAGGGGGCAATCCACTTAACTTAATGTTAACGTCTTCTAAATTCATGTTAATCAATATATTATGCTTACAGCCAGAGAGATCAGGCAGATGTTCCTCCAGTTTTTTGCAGAGCGTGGCCACCAGATCGTTTCTTCTGCACCCATTGTGAACAGGCAAGATCCTACCTTGATGTTTACAAATGCCGGAATGAACCAGTTTAAGGATTATTTTCTGGGCAATCAAGAGCCTTCGCACACCCGGATTGCAGATACCCAAAAGTGCCTTCGGGTTTCAGGCAAACACAATGATCTTGAAGAGGTAGGTGTCGATTCTTATCATCATACGATGTTTGAGATGTTGGGCAACTGGAGCTTTGGCGATTATTTCAAAGAAGAAGCGATCTCATGGGCCTGGGATTTATTGACTCGCGTCTATGGTTTGGAAAAAAACAGACTGTATGTTTCTGTCTTTCGTGGCGATGAAGCAGAAGGCTTGGCTGAAGATCTGGAATCGGCCGACATCTGGGCTAAGTATATTGAGCCTGATCGTATCCTCCGCTTTTCCAAAAAAGATAATTTTTGGGAGATGGGTGATACTGGACCCTGCGGTCCATGTTCAGAAATTCATGTAGACCTGCGTTCTGAAGCAGATCGTGCCCTCGTTGATGCCCGAACATTGGTCAATAATGACCATCCACAAGTCGTGGAAATCTGGAATCTGGTTTTTATCCAGTACAATCGAAAAGCTGACAGCTCGCTCGAGCCGCTTCCCGCTCGTCATGTGGACACTGGTATGGGATTCGAACGACTTGTAATGGCATTGCAAAGTAAACAGTCTAACTACGACACAGATGTGTTTGCTCCTTTAATACATCATATCGCCCAGGTTGCCGGGATCACTTACACCAATAGCTATGCTGCCGATGCACGCACAGACATGGCCATGCGGGTTATCGCAGACCACGTGCGTGCCGTATCCTTTACTATTGCAGACGGGGAGTTACCCGCATCCACTGGTGCAGGTTATGTCATTCGACGAATTCTTAGAAGGGCTGTGCGTTACGGATATTCTTTTTTGAATTTTAAGGAACCAGTCATGTACCAACTGGTTCAGGTGCTTGCAACACAGATGAAGGATGTATTTCCCGAATTGGCTGCTCAAGAAGCATTTGTCAGCCGGGTGATTCTGGAGGAAGAACGTTCTTTCCTGCGCACACTTGAAGGTGGGCTAAAACGGTTAGATCAAGTAGAAATTACCCAGGGGAAATTGGATGGTGCCCTTGCTTTCGAACTATACGATACATTTGGTTTCCCTATAGACTTGACCAGGCTTATCGGCCGGGAAAAGGGTTTTGATGTAGATGAACTGGGATTTGAAGCAGCACTTGCCACCCAAAAAAATCGGTCGCGATCTGCTGCAGGCAAAAAAACAGGTGATTGGGAGATCCTTGTGCCTGGTACAAATGAGGTGGTCTTCATTGGCTATGATCACCTGGAAGCAGACAATGCCAAGATTCTAAAATACAGACATATAGAAGATCGCCGAGGTGCCTTTTATCAGATCGTACTCGATAAAACACCTTTTTATCCAGAGGGCGGCGGTCAGGTTGGAGATACCGGTATCCTCATTGCCAACGATGGTATTATCCGCATAGAGGACACCGTCCGGGAAAATGATCTGATTATTCTCCTTGCCCGTACCATCCCGGCAGATCCTTCCTTGCCACTAAAGGTGATTGTTGATCAGGAAAAAAGAAGGCAGACTGAGAATAATCACTCAGCAACCCATTTGTTGCATGCGGCTTTGCGTTCCGTCCTGGGCGACCATGTACGCCAAAAAGGTTCGATGCTCAATGAACATTACCTGCGTTTCGACTTTTCGCATTTTCAAAAAGTGACAGACGAAGAATTAGTCCAAATTGAACATTTGGTGAATCTTAAAATACGTGAAAATATTGCCCTTCAGGAAGCGCGAAACCTGCCCCTGGAAGAGGCTAAATCAGCAGGAGCCATGATGCTGTTTGGAGAGAAATATGGTGAACATGTGCGGATGATAACCTTTGACCCGGCCTACAGCCGCGAATTGTGTGGTGGATGTCACGTATCTTCCACTGGTCGGATTGGTCTTTTGAAAATAACTACTGAGACCGCTGTAGCAGCGGGCGTCCGTCGTATCGAGGCAGTAACTGCCGATGCTGCCGAAGCTTACCTCCGGCAACTCCAGGATGAAGTGCAGCAGAGTCGGATGTTATTAAAAGCACAAGGCAAACTGCCGGAGGCAATCCAACAACTACTCGATGAAAACAGACAGTTGAAAAAACAATTGGAATCCCTTCAGGATCAACAAGCAATGGGACTTAAAGATGGTCTGCGGATGTTGGCCACGCTCAAGGACGAATGCCGATATCTTGTATCAGAGGTGCCTGTTGAGGATCCCAAAACACTAAAAAACCTGATCTTCCAACTGGAGCAGGAATTAGCGCCGGCCGTCATCGTTCTCGGTAATATCAATCAGGGGAAACCAATGTTATCCATTATCATTTCTAAGGCGATTGCAGATAGTGGAACTTGGCATGCAGGCAATCTTGTTCGCGAGCTGGCAGCACCAATCCAGGGTGGCGGCGGAGGTCAGCCCTTTTACGCTACAGCTGGTGGTAAAGATCCCAATGGGCTAAAGGATGCGTTAATGCTGGCTAAAGAAAAATTTCAGATAAGCTAAAAGCTTTTTATTTTATACCTGGAAGCGCAGTTTTTAAAACAATTTCTGGCCCAGAAGTCAATTTTTCAAACAAAACCCGACTGCATTCAATGGGTAAAGTGGTAAACTTTCTCCTATGGATACAGTCGGGTGTTCAGGATAGTATGTTGTTAGATCCTGCTTTTGTCGGGAGGCGTCGTCCCGTTTTATTTTATGGCGTGTAGCTTAATTGTCGGATTGAAATCCCACTGGCGGTTCGCAATTGATAATGGTACAAACCAGGACCTGGTAAATGGGCACCATCCAGCAGCAAACGGTGATGGCCCGCGGGCAGGTATTCATCCATCTCATGGACAATCACCCCATTCGGATGGATAAGTGTAAGCTTAACAGCGCCTTCGGTAGGCAGGTCAAATGGGATCCAGGTTTGGTTGGAAAAAGGATTCGGTTGTGCTGGATACAACACAAATTCGCCTGGATCTTCCTGTTTTTGCGCTTCGGGCCATCTCAGAATGATCCGGGCTCGTTCATCACGGGTATAATAATATTCTGCCGGAAAACCATTTGTTTGCAGCCAAAGCAAGTCTTTGACTTCCATATTTTGGAGTGCCAGGAAGTTCAAGGCAAATAACGCTTTGCCCGCCGGATCCGCAGGGATTAAAACATTGTCCCAACTGATACGAATCAAACCATGCTCAAGAGATGCCAGGTGCTCAGGGCCCATATTCTCCAATTCGAGCGATTCAACACCTTCAAATCGCAATCGTTCATAGTCGTAGCCAAGGCACAATTGTAGCCCGGTAAGCAGATCCTGATGGGGCGCCGTGAACACAATTCGCAGGTTTTGTCCTGCTTGGACCGTGTTCGACATATCGTTAATATCCAGGTACCGAAAACTAGCCTGGTTATCTGTTTGCAACATAGTGCTTCGATTGATGTCGCCCGATTTTACCCCCGTAAAATTTAGGGAATGGATCAAGCCTGTAATATCATCTAGGCGATAACTGCCATCCCAGAACCCCTCCTTCGACAAAGCCTCCAGTCCTTCCAAAACCATATCAGAAGGCATCATCCGCCAGAAGCCAGCTTTTAAATTGCTGATCTGAAGTAAGATAGATTTGCGTAATGCCACCAGATCCCCAATAGAAATAGTTCCCGATTGATTGATATCCGCAGCAAGCCAGGACTCCAGAAATTCAAGAGGTTGGTCGCCAATCAGGTGCCCGGACAAGGCAATAATATCCGCTGTAGTCAAACCATCTAAATCACCAGGAATTGGGTGTGCCCTTACCCTGAGATCTACACCTTGGGGAAAAACATCCGATGAATAATAGCCCTCATTATCCGTAAGTGTCCATTCCTGGTAGGGCCCAAAATCAAATTCCACAGGCACATGTGCCAAGGCGATCCCATCCCATCGCATCACCCTGCCTTTTAACTGTACAGCACCAGCTTGAATGCCATTTTGACACACATCACAATTGAGAATGAACAGCGTATCCGTACATGTTGACATATTACCCGATGCATCCTGGGCCGTGAGTGTAATGGGGATCAATTGCATGATATCGTTACAATTAAATTGGGTTTCATTCGCAACGACGGTAATATCACTGCACAAATCAAACAGATTAGTCACCATATCCAAAGGGTCCAGAAGATAGGTTGAATCTGCATTTATACATGGCGTGATCCCCTCGCAGGTTATGAGTGGAGGGATGGTATCGCGTATAGAAAGGACTAGGGAACAGCTAACATCACTACATGCATCACTTATCATAAACGTGACAACATGCTCGCCAATAGGGTAGGTGCCACTCGCATTTGCCCCTGCAGCATCGGCATAGGGCGAATCATTAGTTACAAAGAGGAAATGACCACATTCGTCAAAGGCCACCACTGTGTCCAGTGGTATGTAAACCTCACAAGCAGCATTTAAATACACCGTCACGTCATCCGGACAATCAATGTCCAAAACAGGCACGGGATCGGTTAAATTGATCTTCTGGATGTAAGATGTATCAAATGACGTACACCAATCTTTTACCCGCCAGATTCGATAAAGCGTATCGCATCCAGGAACCATTATAAGCGAGTCCCGATATCCTACAGCCAACAATGAACAATTGTCAAATACTTGTGGCTCACCTGGAAAGGGTGCCTCCAATGGTTGTGAACAATTAACAGTTATATCAGCAGGCCAAAAAACCTGTGGCAAAGTGGCATCGATCAGACTGATGATTTGGGAGCAAGTAACAATATTGCCATAAGTGTCCATGGCCGTCCAAATCCGGTTTATGGTGCCTACGCCACAATCATTAACATTCAAGCTATCTGTAAAATTTAACGTGTGGCCCGTGCAATTATCCATAGCGGTAGCCGTGCCGCCTATATCTGGGTACAGCATATATTCTACACATTCCAACGCCATATCACCCGGACAATTCAGATTTGGTGGCAAAGTATCAACGGCTACAAGGCTAGTCATGCAAAATGCCGTGTTATTCCAGCAGTCGGTAACCCTCAAGATGACCATGGTGTCCTTGCCTATGAAAGAACAATCAACCAGGATGCTGTCGCGGAATAAAGAATCATGTTCACCCATCAGCTTGATTTGCCACATCGTCATGGAACAATTGTCGTAACTCCCAGCATCTACATCCGGGATTCGAATCGTATCCAATCCTACGTTATTGAGAAAGGCATTCACTGGAAAATGGCAAAGCGCTACAGGTGGCACCTTGTCTTTGATAACAAAGTCCATCGTGCACGTACTGGAATTGCCACATGAGTCAATGGCCGTATAATGTACCTTATATCCGCCCTCCGGTAAGTCGACATAAGGGCCTGTGCCTACACCACCCCAGGAGGTGCTAACCGTGAGGGAAAACCCAGGGGAACAATTATCCGTCCCCGTCGCAAGGGGCAAAGTAAAATCGGCAGTGCACGTATCCTCTTTTGTGCTGATGGTCATATCTGCCGGGCATATCAATATTGGAGCAATGGTATCAACGACATCAATGAGTTGGATAAACGCTGTCATTTCATTGGTGCAACAGTCAACGGCTGTCCATTCTCTGTCCACATGAAAACCACCGGCACAGGTTGCCAATGTATCATCCGTATAGGTAAAAACCACTTTGCACAGTGGATCATTGCTACTACCAAAAACAGTTGGCATGCCAGTAATCGTTGGATCTATATTTGGCGTATCACATGAAATAGCTGAATTTCCGGTTTTGTTTGGTGGAAATTGGATGTCTCCTAATGTTGCTCTGCGAATTCGGATGATTTGGGTGCAAGTCGGACTTTGATTTCCACTTGTATCCGTGGCAAACCACCGCCTTTCTATTTCTCTGATGTGAAATGAGGGATGGTCACAGGGTAGTTCGCGCACTTCTTCAAAGGCTAGATGAATATCCGGCTCGGGATCACAATTGTCACTTACAGATATAGTGCCCGCAAAAGCCGGGTCCGGAGACGCATTACAATGAATCGTGTCTCCGGTGCAGGTAATGGATGGTGCCAACTTATCTTCAATGAGGACATTCCCCCAACAGTGATTGCCACTAGGGCCATAAGTGACTTTGAAAGTAAGATTTTTGCCCAGCTGGCTGCAATCAACAGGATTGGCAATCGGCAGATCCCAATCATCCGTCAACATCACCGTATAATCTGGAAGGCAGTTGGCTTGTATGTTGGCAAGGCCATTTTCGACGGTAAATAGGGCAGTGCCATCCGGCCCTAACGACAAATTCGTTTGTCCCAGGCAGGTGAGCGGGCATTGGCTGTAGAGCTTACCTGCAAGCGGATTGATTAGGATTCCAAGGGCAATACATGTAGAGACGATACCAGGTATCGTCATCCACAGGGAGGATTGTGGTTTCATGTCCAGTTTTATTTTACCCACACCATGACAATTGCCCTTGGAAGAAAATTGGGGTGTGTGTAAAGGATTAAATATTTCTCTAATATGTCCAGTGCAAAATCTTTGCCAAAATAGAAATGAGTTAGTTAGTCCGGTTATTATACCGATTTGGCACCACGAAAGGATTTTGTCACTATCAAGATTATCCGTCATGGGGATCAGTCACATTTTGCAATCAGAAAACATAAGCGTTAAATGACTTGCCATGAAACAAATAATCTCAAATGCCACGATAGGTAAACTGTGTTGGATAATATTAGCTTATCTGCTAAATCCTGTAACATCCACCTCTCAACGCCCGGTACATTGGCTAGGAGGGACACCAGGTATGGAAACAAACTGGTATTGCCATAAAAATTGGAGCACAGGCAGGGTTCCTGATAATCTGTCTATTGTGTATATCCTGGATGTGCGCACTTCATTTCAATCCTTACCCGTTGTGCCGCACGGAAAGATTGTTATCCATGAATTATGGATAGCAAATGGCGCTTCTGTGGAAATAAGTAGTGGAGCGAGCCTGTTTGTAACCAACAAGATTTATCAGTATTATCCTGATCAAGTCAAAGGCAAGGGTATCTTGAAAGGTCCGGATAACATCCGCGCGGGATTTGATACAGTAAATGCCCGTGCTTACAAATACCCACTTCAGACAGAGACAAATCCATTAGCCTCTAATAAAGGCCCCAACTAAATAATGGACATGAAGTAAAAAGAAAAGCCCCGGAGGATACACCCCGAGGCTTTTTTGTTGGCGGTCCGGACGGGACTCGAACCCGCGACCCCATGCGTGACAGGCATGTATTCTAACCAACTGAACTACCGAACCGTGTTCTTCTCGCAGAACTGGACGGCAAAAGTAGGTCGCTTCTTCGATTCATGCAATACTGTGACTAATTTTTTTTTTGAAATCACGAATTTCTCGCCAGTTGCTTAACTTTGATTCCCGGTTCCGAACAGGAGCAACGATTAAACAGGGGGAGTATGATTTTTTTAGAATTCGAAAAACCACTTGAGAGCCTTTACGAGCAACTCGAGAAGATACAACAGGTTGGCGCTGAAGGCGACCTGGATGTGTCCACCATGGTTAAAGAGTTAGAGAATAAGATCCGACTCAAGCGCAAAGAAATTTATGATAACCTTACCGGTTGGCAGAAAGTACAACTAAGCCGACATCCTGCCAGGCCCTATACGTTATACTACATCGAACAGATGTGTAAAAAATTTCTGGAGTTACATGGTGACCGTCTTTATGCAGATGATAAAGCCATCGTAGGGGGCATCGGTAGTCTGGATGGGATGTCTGTCGTCATCATAGGGCATCAAAAAGGTGTCAGCACCAAAATGCGGCAATACAGAAACTTCGGCATGGCCAATCCCGAAGGGTATCGCAAGGCACTTCGGCTGATGAAGTTGGCGGAAAAATTCAACTTTCCTATCATCACCCTTATCGATACACCGGGTGCTTTTCCCGGTATAGAAGCAGAAGAACGCGGACAAGCGGAGGCCATCGCCCGGAATATGTTTGAAATGGTCAACCTCAAAGTGCCCGTCATTTGCACGATTATAGGTGAAGGGGCATCGGGTGGAGCTATCGGAATAGGTTTAGGTGATAAGGTATTCATGTTGGAATACACCTGGTATTCTGTCATCTCACCCGAATCATGTTCCTCCATATTATGGCGGAGTTGGGATTATAAAGAACAAGCGGCCGAAGTGTTAAAATTGACCGCAGACCATATGTTTGAACTTGGTCTGGTAGACGGTATCATTAAAGAGCCCATTGGCGGTGCCCACACTTCACCGGAAGAAATGGCAAAAGTCTTGAAACGCCATCTGAAAAAGGAAATCGCTGCTCTTCAGGAAATGACACCCGAACAGCGTATTGCTGAGCGTATTAGAAAATTTAGCGCTATGGGGCGTTTTGCCGAGATAGAGGAGATTGAGCCCGTTAAAACCACTTGATCGATGGCTGCTATTTTTGTTCCCTATCTTTGACCCCATGCAACAGTGGACGAAAAAAATTGGAGCCTGGTTTTTGACTCGAAAACTCAAACATTCGAATGCTCAACGATCAGCACTGGCCCCAAAGCAAGTATCGAAAGGTGTAATCATTCTTTTTGACGCATCATTGGCCCAACTCCCCGGTATAGCACAGAAGCTGGCTGGAATGCTTCAGGAGCAGGGATTTAAAACGGAACGCCTGGGTTTTTTTTCGGATTCGTTAGAACATCCGGAAGCTGATTTTTCTCATTTCAACGAAAAGTCCCTTTCATGGAATGGTGCTCCGAACATCGAAATGATTACAAACAATAACCGTCAGCATTGGGAAATGCTCATATGCTTGCATGATGATTCGGATTTATCCCTTCAATGGCTCGCTTCTGCAATTCAAGCAAGGCTGAAAATTGGAACAACATCCAGGTTTGGCATCTATGATATTGTGCTTGAAGGTCATGCTCCGGGATTTGCCACTCTCCCGGTTCATTTACAAAACGTGCTCTTAACTTTAAAAAAACAATCCCATGCATTCGCTTAAGAGCTTCGGCGTGGCGTTAGTAACTCCCTTTGCCAAAGGGGAGGTTGATTTTCCAGCTTTAGCCAGGGTAATTGAACATACGCTGCAGGGTGGGGTTGATTTTTTAGTCTCTCTGGGCACAACCGGTGAAACGTCTACACTTTCATGGGAGGAGTCATTAGAGGTCTTAGCCTTTACGATCAAGACAGTTGCTGGCAGGAGGCCGATTGTTACAGGATTATTTGCTGGAAATGACACAGCAGCCATAGTCCGTAAAATGGATCAATTTGATTTTACAGGCATCGACGCCCTGCTTTCGGCAAGTCCGGCATATAATAAACCACCTCAAGAGGGTATTTACCAGCACTATGTCGCCATTGGCCAGGCTAGTCCTCTGCCCATCATTATCTACAATGTTCCTGGTCGAACAGCATCCAACATAAGTGCCGAAACGACACTTCGAATTGCCAGATCTTCAGAGAAATTTATTGGGATCAAGGAAGCAAGTTCAAACCTCATGCAAGGGATGCAAATCCTCAAACATCGTCCTGCCCATTTTAAAGTTTGGTCTGGCGATGATCCCAGCTCACTTCCTCTGTTGGGTGCAGGAGCAGACGGCGTAATTTCGGTAATCGGCAATGCCTTTCCGGGGCCGTTTGGTGATATGATCCATGCTGCTGTCACCGATGATTTTGCGAGAGCCCGGCATTATAATAACATACTCCTTGACCTCCATCGTTGGATGTATATAGAAGGTAATCCTGCTGGTGTCAAGGCTGCATTAGAGCTCTTAGGCCTTTGCGCTCAAGAGGTTAGATTGCCACTCATGGCACTCAGGGAAGAAAATGTAGAAAAATTGCGCGTGGAAATAAAAAACGCGGGACTTTATAAGGTAAACACTTCAAAGACTTGAAACATGGCCTTTCATTCGATGCCATAAAGCAGCAAACACACGTTTTATATCTCTGTCACCAGGTTGAATTTGTTCAACCAGCCATCCTCCGGATTTTGGTGTAAGTAAGAATGAAAAGATAAATCGCTCCTCGATGGGCTCTTTTTTGTCGCCACCCATTATGCCCCCATAACGCAGGTCACTGAATCGGTATTTCCCATCTGGCAGTGGATGAAGACTATAATAGCCATTACTAAACCAGCGGAGAATGTTCACTGAAGAGTCTTCTGGCTCCTGATCTGATGCCGTTTTTGCCACTTTAACAAAATCAACAACGCTAGCTTTTGAATCGAACAATGAATACGTCCCCAGGTAAAATGCAGAATCACTCTCGACTACACCTTGCCACAAAATATTGCTAAAGATAGCTGGTGATGTAGTGTATCGTGCTGGTGTAATCCCAGCGGATATAAAACTTCGTTCGAAAATTTGGTCTATGTACAGTTTGTTGATCCCACAAAGCACCAGATAAGCCGTACTCCAAACCAAGCCAAACCGAACAAGTTTAGCCCTGAAGGGATTGTCACGGGCTAGTCTTGCAGCTAAAATTAAACTACCCAGAAAAGGGAGCGTATAGATGGGATCAACAATGGCAATAACATTAAAAGCAACCCTCCAATCCGTAAAAGGATAAAACAGTTGTGTCCCATATGAAGTGAAAGCATCTAAAAGCGAATGCGTCAATAAGGCCCAAAAGAAAAGACTCAGCCAATCGCGAAAGCTAGCAGCTACTGGCGTAACAGGTCTGGTAAAATGGGAGCGCCAAAGACGCAAAATCAAAAGATAAAGCAGTCCCACAAGAATTGAAAGCACCAGAAATAAAACAAAGGATGAGGCTTCACGGAATAAATAGATTATCCCACCACTTAGGGATAACAGGAGTAGCGATCCCAGCATAAAGGAAAGATAAGCCATCCATCGTTGCTCTCTTATCCCGCTTTTATAGTACCTGTGGAGAAGAAAAGCAAAGACCCAGGATCCAACCATTGCAAACAAGACAGAGTGTGTGATCCCTCGATGAAAGGCAAGGGAGTCAATTTCTGACATCCAGAATTTGCTCAGGACATCAAGATCCGGTATAGTTCCCCCTATAGCACCCCACACCAGGGCTCTGTTGCCTATTTTTTTTCCAAGGACTAGTTCACCTACAGCAGCGCCAAGAGTAATTTGCGTTAGAGAGTCCATGTGGGCTTGCGTTTTTCAAATGTATTGTACGATCGATATGAACAATAGGAAAGCAGGCTTTGTTGCTTCTCTATATTGATATTTCAGACAAAGTTATCTCCTTGTAAAATTTTTGGTTGAGGAAGATGTAGATGCCCTCAAATGCTCGTGATCTTGCGATATATTCGCGAGGAATTAGGAAAAATGACCACGGACTATTAACGACCAAATGTAGTTTTTGGGCTAAAGAGTATTACTTTTGTCACCTTTACAAATAACCTTAGATCACAAAGCTGAATATGAAGATTGGAATTTATATAGACGCATATAATATAAGTTTGAATGGCGGATATGCTATGCGATATGATATCCTTCGGGATTTTTGTCTCCAAAACGATAAAGGTCTGCGTTTAAACACGTATATGGTGTTTGATGAGGAAAGAGCTCTTGAGGACTTTGAATATAGGGATCGGCAATTTGGGTATTTTAGTGTTCTAAGGTCATTTGGATACAAGGTTATAACAAAACCTGTACGTCGATACAAAAATGAAAATGGAGACTGGATCACCAAAGGCAATGTCGATATTGAAATGGCCACGGACATGATTGTGCAGTCCGAAAATCTGGACAAGATTTTTGTTTTGACCGGAGATGGTGATTTTGTTAAAGCCGTATTGGCAATCCAGAATAAAGGCGTTCGTGTAGAACTTGTTGCTTTTCGCAATATTTCAAGGGACTTGATTAATGAATGCGATAGTTTCACTTCCGGATTTTTAATCCCCAATCTATTGCCTGTTAAGGATCCGGACCAGGATAGCTTCGACTGGGGCAAAGAGAATAGCAAGGTTCGGGGCGTATGTTATAATGTCGACGAAGGTTACGGCTTTTTGCGCTACCTGGATCTTGAACATCATCCCAGGGAAATCTTCTTCCACTTTTCCCAACTGCCAAAGGGACACCATTTGCGCATGGATGATATCTTCGAATTTACAATTGTCCCCAACCTCAAAAGGGATGGACTGATGGCCATCGAAATGGAATTGGTGCGCTAATCATTTGCAATTCCGGCAAAAACGACCAATAATTCTAACATTTAAGGGTTTTGCGCCCACTCCCGCGAATGGGAGTGGGGCATTGGTCCATTAAAAACACCAACCATTCGCGCCAATAAGCGCTGCAGCTATTTTCCTTCTTTCGTCCCGCACATTAACAGGTGGATATTTTAGGAAGCGTTTCACGCCCATTAGGAATGTCTTTTGGAGGTCACCACCAGCAAAGGAGACTATCGCATCCGTCGCATTGCGTTGCATACGTTGCGTGGCATCATGGAGAAAAACACGCAACATAGCATCGTAGATATCCTGGGACTGGGGCTTATCGCGTCCTTGTAACAATCTGGTACGCAGGCATAGCGATTCAGCAAGGAATGTATCGATCATCATATCTGCTATATTCATCAGGATCTCCTGCTCATCCTTTATATTGAGTTGACCATCCATTTGCAGTTTTGCTGCACCTCCTGCTACCATGAGCACTATTTTTTTGAAATCAGCAATCGCCTTGATTTCCTGAGCATATTCGCCAGTCAATGTTTCAAACCCTGGCATGGCAGCCAGTTCTTTTTGGACAGCCCAGGCTGGTCCAACAATATCTACCTGTCCTTTCATGGCACGTCTAAGTAACATATCAACCATCAACATGCGATTGATTTCGTTAGTACCCTCGAATATCCTGTTTATCCGGGCATCCCGGTATGCTCGCGCTATGGGGTACTCTTCAGAATACCCAATGCCCCCATGGATCTGAAGGGTTTCATCGACAACAAAATCCAATATTTCGGAGCCGGCTACTTTTAGAATGGAACATTCAATGGCATACTCTTCAGCAGATAACAATGTCGCCTCTGCAAATGTCCGACCTTCTGCCATCTGAGCAGATTTCCAGTCCTGAAGCAAATCAGATGTCCTGTATAGGGCACTTTGCATGGCAAATGTCCGTATCGCCTGCTCTGCTAGTTTGTGCTGAATAGCTCCAAATTCGGCTATCGGTTTGTCAAATTGATGCCTTTCTTTGGCATAACGGATCGAATGGTCTATAAGAGACTGGCTGCCACCACAAACCATTGCACCTAGTTTGAAACGACCGATGTTTAAAACATTGAAGGCGATTAGATGCCCTTTCCCAATATCTCCAAGTACATTTTCAATGGGTACCGGTGTGTTTTCAAAAAATACCTGACGGGTTGAACTACCGTGAATACCTAGCTTATGTTCCTCCTCGCCCAGGGTTAAGCCAGCCACACCTTTTTCCACAATGAAAGCAGTGAATTGCTCGCCACTAATTTTAGCAAATACAATGAAAAAATTTGCAAACCCCGCATTCGAAATCCACATCTTTTGACCGTTCAACAAATATGTTTTGCCATCTGTCGATAAGTCTGCACGGGTTTTAGCTGCTAAAGCATCTGATCCGGAGCCCGGTTCCGTCAAACAATACGATGCCTTTAGTTCACCCGATATTAACCGCGGCAAGTAATCCTGCTTTTGTTTGTCCGTTCCAAAATAAAGGATCGGCAACATACCTATGCCCGTGTGTGCTGCTAAGGAAACCGTGATCGATCCAGCGGGCCCTAGTGTTTCACTGATGAGTGTATTGGTATTTGTATCCAGGTTCATCCCTCCATACTCCTCAGGCATATGCGTACCTAACAGCCCTACAGCTGCTGCTTCTTCCATAATCATCCCGGCAATACCAGGCTCCTTTTCTTCTATTGCGGCTAATCTGGGCCGTATATTTTGCGATATGAAATCAAGAACAGTTGACTTTATCAGCCGTTGTTCATCATTAAGCATTTCAGGAGCAAAAATATCTCCCGGGTCACTTTCCTTGATTAAATATTGACCTCCCCTTAGGACATTGGTTGTGGATTCATTGGCCATGATACGGATTATTAGGTTTGAAAGCACTAATTTATGGTAATTGTCATATATCGAGCAATATTTTAGCGAATATTCGCTAAAATATTTTCTAACTTATCTCATTTTGCCCTTTTCGTGCTTCTAGAATGTAACTATGACCCAGGCAAGCGTTAATCAATTTGTGTTCGCTCAAGATAACTGTAGGATGGTATTTTCCATGACTATACTTATCGGGGCGAAGGCAGAACCGATCAATAGCCCAAATAAGCAAAGGGATGATGTAGATTGAAGCGACAAAATTTGGAGCGCCAGTTTTTGGTCCATCAACGCTGGTACACCATGTTCATCCAGATCAATAATGAAATAGAGGCCCGAAGATTCTACAAGACGGACGCCTTGAATCCAGACTGGTAGTCGCTCCGTCCATGGATCAATAAGCTTGTAAGCTGCATGTTCCAAAAATACTTCCTTCCATGTTCCATACATTACATCAATGGCAAATGGTGTGGTACCTAGTTGTCCTTCCCCCAATTGGATTCTGAAGTTGTCGGTTCCCGGATAAAAGTAAACGCTGCCCGCCCAAAGTTTGCCTACTGTAAGTGGCGTTGGCAAAGGTTCTTGTTTCCAGGCATAGACCAGGTTTAATGCAAAACGCCGCGAAGACTGCCCAAAAAACCAGGTTTGCCGGCTTCTCAAATCGTCCTCCTTTAGCTCTTGTACGGCAAGTACAATCCATTCATCGGTCACCCCTGAATTGTTCGCGATCACCTGATCTTTTCGTATGGTGATGCCACTAAACTGGAGTAGATGTTCTTGCCTAGACAGGTCCAGTTGATCATAACGTGCAAACGACCGGCATGCCAGGTAAAGACAACTTAATGTAGTTAATAATCGGCCTACCTGGCTTTCGCCTGGCGCAACTGGCAAACTTAGGTTTCTGAGTCGCTTGGCTGGGCCAGACAAGCGATAATTTACCAACCTAAAGGCGGCCTCTTCCACCTGGTCAGCAGGTGGAGAAAGAATTTGGCGCCAACCGGCAAGTGTTTGATCCTCTAGCCACTTTTCCAGGAAGGCATACCCATTCTTCATTTCCTGCATTCGCGCAACCGGTATTTTTCGTTTATTTGCCAGGATGGATTTGCTATCATCCAGCACAGATCCGTCTGTTGTTAATGTATTCAACCTTTCCTCCACCCATGACGGACGTGAAAACTGCTCCTCTAGGGTGAAAAGTTGATCCGCCCAACCAGCTACCAAGGCTAACTTATGGGCACATATTTTATCTCGTTGAGTACATGTACAAG
>JAGNXB010000048.1 GCA_017985675.1 Saprospiraceae bacterium
ACGTTCCATTCCGGCACGCCTGCAACACCGGCAAATTTGATATCCAATCCGGTCGTTTCACCTACGGTAAATACAACGTATTATGTGCTGGGCACTACTCAATACGGATGTAAGGCCGAAGTGACTTTTACCCTTATGGTGGATAGCCCGGTAACAGCCGGAGGAAATGGCAGCGGATATTTGTGCGACGGGGCAAGCGGTATTGATTTGTTCGATTACCTCGTTGGACCATATTCCACCCCGGGCAACTGGGTAGATCCATTTAATTCGGGTATTGACATCTTCCCACCAACGGATGTTAGCTTCAATAATGCCAATCCGGGTGTATATACATTCTGGTATGTGGTGGCCTCCAACGGTGCCTGTCCGGGTGATACAGCCGTCGTTACCCTGACGCTGGTTCCGGAAATCAATGTTATTGCGGATAGCCTGGTCTGTCAGCAGAACCTGGATTTTTATGATGTGTATTTCACGTTAAGTGGATTTACGGCATCTGTATCCATCGGCAATCTAAATAATCTGGGTGGTGGTAAATACGCTGTCCTGAATATCCCGGTCGATTCGTCTCTTACCGTTACAGGGACCGACCCGGCATCAGGTTGCAGCAACACAATTGTGATTAATCCACCCAATTGCAATTGCCCACCAGTTTTGCCTCCTGTCAATTTGGGGGATCAGGAAATCTGTTTTGGCGAACCAACACCCACCTTAAGTGTAACGGTAGGCCCGGATGATGTGGCCAACTGGTACAGTGCTCCCAATGGTGGAACGCTGCTGGCAGGAAACAGTCTGACATATACGCCTCCGGTATCTGCACCGGGTACATACGTATATTATGTGGAGGCGGCCAATGCGCTTTTCCCGGAATGCAAGAGTTTCATCCGAACGCCAGTCACGCTGGATATCCTGAATGTGCCTACGGTGCAAAACGGTATCCTCAAATCCTGTGATACCAATGCGGATGGCTTTGCAACATTTACGCTGAGTCAGGCAAACCCACAGATTAATGGCAATCCGCTAAATACCATTGTCTATTATGCCAGTGCCGCGGATGCGCAGAATCAGATGAACCCACTGCCAAATTCGTTTACCAATACCGTACCCGGGCAACAAACACTTTATGCGGTAGTTACCAATTCGGCGGGTTGTTTTTCTCAGGCGCAGTTGACGTTGATCGTATTCCCCACTATTCAGCTTTCATTAAACATCACAGGTGAAACCTGTCTGGGTGATGAGGATGGTATCGTTGTCATATCTTCCACAGGTGGTACTGGGCAGGTATTATACAGTCTGACTAATAGCAATTTTAATGCGGTGACCACTTATAATAATATGGCGCCGGGTTCCTATACAGCTTTTGCTCGTGACACCTTCAATTGCTCCGTTTCATCTCCCTTTGTCATACCAGAAGGACTCGATTTGGAAATATTGAACTTCACTGTTGTCTGTAATAACAATGGTACAACCAGTGATGCCGCAGATGATTTTTATACCATTACGTTTACGGTTAATAACAATAAGGGGAATGTGGGGACCTACACCGTGACCAGCACCGGTGTTAATCAAGGTCCTTTTGCCTATGGTCAGGTGCAATCGTTTACCATTCCTGCAAATGGTCAATCCCTGGTATTAAATTTTGCGGATGTGGCTAAGGGTTGTCCTCAAACACAGCAAATTGGCCCTCTCAATCCTTGTTCAACCGACTGTTTGCTGACAATTAGCCTCTTGTCAAAAGTGTGTAATGACAACGGAACAAATGCCGATCCGATAGATGACTTTTACACCTTCACAGTAAATGCCACTGCGATCAATCCGGGAACAGGCAACATGTTCAATGTATTTGCAGGCGGTGTGCCGGTAGGTACGTTTACGTATGGCGTTGGTGGAACCTTTATGCTTCCAGCGGATGGATCTAACCCGGTTATTTTATTCGTAGACAGCAATGACCCGCAATGTTTTGACAGCCAATCTGCAGGTGATCTGATCACTTGTTCAAATACCTGTGTGCTTTCTGCTACGATTGACAGCATTAAATGTGACAATCTGGGCACAGGAAGTGACTTCCTGGATGATGTCTTTACGTTTGAGTTGACTGTAACCGGACTGAATACTTCGGGTTCCTGGTATGTCAGCGGTGCACCAGCGGTAACCTTCTCCTATGGTACAGTGCAACTTTTTGGACCTTATCTGATTGCAAATGGTCCGTTTGTTTTAACCCTGGTTGACTCAAACGATCCCAATTGTACTATTGCAGTAAATGTTACGCCTCCGCCACCGTGTTCGGAACCTTGCATCCTGGAGACCGCTAACCTGGTCATCGGTAATTGCAATAACAATAACACCGGACCCATTACGACAGATGACTTTTTCACTGCGACATTTACAGTGACTTCTGTAAGTGGAGCAGTTACGCAGTATGTCGTCAACTGGAATGGCCAAACGTGGGGACCCTACAATTATGGCAGTATGGCTACTATTGATAGCCTCCCGGCCAATGGTCAACCGCTTACATTGACCATTGTTGATGCCAATAATGCACAATGTGTAGTGACCTTAGAGGTGAGTCAGAATCCATGTTCGGAATGTCTCCAGACAGCAGATGCTGGTCCGGGATTTGTGTTTGATTGCTTTATTAAAAATGCCGTCCTGCAAGGTTCGGCGGTGCCATCAAACGGGTCGTTTAGCTGGAGTGGCCCCAACAACTTTATGTCTACGATTCCTACACCATTGGTTAGTTTCCCGGGTGTATATGTCCTGACGGTGACTTACCCCAACCAGTGTCAGGCCATCGACAGTACAGAAATAACGGTTGATCCAAGTGTGCCGGTTGCCGATGCAGGACCAGACAGGATACTGACGTGTAAACAGGATTCTGTGTTATTGGATGGCAGCCTTAGTTCCACTGGTCCTGATCAGATTTATGTCTGGACAGATATCAACAACAATACGGTAGGTTCCGCTCAATCTATTTGGATTAAAGTGCCGGGTACCTATTTCCTCCAGGTCATTGACCTGGCTAAAAACTGCACATCGCCAATTGACCAGGTCGTTGTGACGGAGGATAAAGTATATCCTTTGGCTCCAATTTATGCGGATCCGGCAGAAATATTGAATTGTGTCATTGATAACGTATTGCTCTTTACCGATGCGCAGCCCAATGTTGTATTTACCTGGATGCAGAATACAAATACTACAACGGGCCTTCAGGTAATCATCAATCAGCCGGGTGTAGTCGTTCTTACAGCGGTTGACACGGTAAATGGATGTTCAGCAACCAAGCAAATAACCATTGAGGACCAGACGGAGTACCCCATCGTAAATGTGGCGAATCCGGGTCGGTTGAATTGCAAAGATAGCCAGGTACTGATCGATGCCAGTCAGTCGCAGGATGGGGCCACGATCGTTTATCTTTGGTATGATGCCACTCAAACACTCATACCGAACGGCAACCAGAAGACTATACTTGTCAATGCGATCGGAACCTATTATTTGGTTGTCCAGGATACGGCAAATGGATGTACGAACAGGGATACGATTGAAATCTTTGGTGACTATGATTTCCCCATAGTGGATGCAGGCCAAACGGTATTCCTTCCCTGCGATGTGTACCTTACCGGACTTAGTGGAACGGCAAGTAATGTTGGTCCAAGTCCTGCATTTAACTGGACATCAACGGTGGGCGTTGTCCTTTCCGGAGGGAATACACTTACGCCTCAAGTGGAGGGATCGGCGTGGTACAATCTGGCCGTGACCAATACGGAGAACGGCTGTATTTCAATCGATTCGGTATTTGTCCAAGCCAACGCAGATGAACCACGACCCGATTTGGAGATCGATCCAATTACTTGTAAAGGTTTCAACGACGGGGCTTTGTTGGTCAAGAGTATCATAAATGGTCAGCCTCCATATACCCTTACATTAAACGGTGAAGTCAACAATAGCGGATTGTTTGCACCATTGGGACCGGGTACATACACCTTGCAAATCGAGGATGTAAACAATTGTAAGTTTGATACAACCTTCACCTTATTGGAAGGGATCGAATTGCTGATTTCTTTATCGGCAACAAGTATCCTCGTCCTGGAAGGGGACAGTGCTGTTGTTGAAGCAATTGTCAATATTCCGCCCAGCCAGATTGGTGCGGTGGTCTGGACACCAAGTACTTTCCTTTCCTGTGATTCTTGTTTAATTACGAAAATTATCCCTCTGTCCAGTCAGGAATATCGGGTTACCGTATCGGACTTATCAGGCTGTACGGCAACCGATTATCTGTTGGTTGTAGTGAAAAAGGATACGAAGGTGTACATACCGAATGCCTTCTCCCCGGATGGCAACATCATCAATGACAACTTTACGTTGTATGGTGACAAAAAAGTCAAAGAAATTCAACTCATGCAGATTTATGATCGCTGGGGAGGTTTGATGTTCCAGGCGAAGAATATTCCACCTAATGACCCTCAGTATGGTTGGAATGGCCGTACCAAAGGGCAGGCAGTGGAGTTGGGCGTATATGTCTACTACTTCGAGGTGGAGTTTACCGACGGGCGAATAGAAACCTTCAAAGGGGATGTCAATATTGTGACGAAAGTGAAATAGGTGGTTCCATCTTCTTTATAATGAGCCGTTTGCTTCCGGAGTAAACGGCTCATTTTGTTTGATAGAGTCCAATAGAAGGAGCCAGTTTGCTGTGGTGTTTTTGAGATTTTGAAGATGGTAAAACAGGGGAGAGGAAATAGTAGGGAGCAGAAAGTCCTGCACGAGGGTTTTTCTCACCGATTCTTAGATTTGATCACCCTGGAGGTGATGGTAATTTAATGAATAGCGGTACTTTTACAGGATGTACGCGGTATTGGTTTCTCTTGTGATCGGATTATTTGTAGCTATGCTTTTCCTGCAAATTTATTTCAGGGTTCGTGTGATGAAGGTCTATAAGTCATTAGTGCAGCACCGTATACAGTTTGGGGCTTTGGAAGTATTTAACAAGGAAAAACTCAATGCTATCCGGTTGAAATATCCAAAGCAGGCTGATGATATTCAGGCATTTTCGGATTATTTGAAGTATTCGATTCGAATGGCTTCAGTGTTGATTGTGCTCATTACAGCATTTGGTGCGATATTGATGTATTTCCGGTAGCCAGCCTTTTGTGTGTGGGCTGCGTTATGGATTAAAAAGGTGTACATGAGGTATGGTGTTTTTGGAGCGGGGCATCTTGGCAAGATCCACTTACGTTGTATTCAGGAATCACCTGAGCTCGAGTTGGTCGGATTTTATGAGCCGGATCCGATGGTATCTGCTGCTGTAGCAGAGATGTTTCAGGTCCCGGCCTTTGCTGATCCGCAACTTTTAATTGCTGCCAGTGAAATAGTTGATATTGTTACGCCAACAATAACACACTTCGATCTGGCCAGGCAAGCGCTGGAAGCAGGACGTCATGTATTTATTGAAAAGCCTGTGACCCATACGGTAGAAGAAGCTTACAGCCTCATTAAAATCAGGGATGAACAGGGTGTGCAGGTACAGGTAGGGCATGTGGAGCGTTTTAATCCGGCCTTTCTGGCCTTGGGCCAGCGCAAACTGGAACCCATGTTTGTGGAGGCGCATCGCCTGGCCACATTTAACCCACGTGGAACGGATGTTTCGGTTGTGCTGGACCTGATGATTCACGATCTGGATATTTTGTTGACGATTGTTGATTCGCCTGTTGCCTCCGTTGTCGCAAATGGGGTTCGTGTAGTGAGTGACACGCCGGATATTTGCAATGCGCGGATCACCTTTGAAAATGGATGTGTCGCCAATCTGACAGCTAGCCGGATTTCCCTCAAGCAGATGCGAAAAATGCGTCTATTTCAGCGTGACGCATACATTTCACTCGATTTTTTAGACCGAAAAGCCTCCCTTCTGCGTTTACATAATGAGCCACCCAGTGATGGGATGCCCTCCTTTGAACTCGAAACACCCAAAGGCAATAAATGGATTACAATGGAAACCCCCTCTCTTGAACCCATCAATGCTATCCGTCTGGAATTGGAAACGTTTGCAAAAACCATTCGGGAAGGAAGGCAATCTACCGTTCCATTAGAGGATGGCTTGAAAGCGCTGGAACTTGCCTATCACATTCTCCATCAGGTAGATCAAAACAACGTACATGTCGGTTAAGTCATTCACTTTATTTCTCAGCACGTTAATTGGCAGTGCAGGACTTCTGCTCTTTAGCGGATGTGATAAGGCCGAGGAAGCGCCAGCCTGGCTCGTCATTGAAAATTATACTGTAGACGTTTTGCCGGGCCAAGGAACAGCTGACCATCAGATCACAGAAGTCTATGCTTATACACCATCACGTTTTTTAGGCGTCTTCCCGATTCCAGGTCGAATACCCATTCTTGAAACTGGAGCGACACAAATTGATCTTTTCCCAGGTATAAGAGCAAATGGAATCAAAGCATCACCTGATATTTATCCCTTTCTTTCCAGATACCGACAGACCATAGATTTAATAGGGGGTCATGTTGATACGGTCACTCCGGTTTTTGTGTATGATCCCATTGCCCAAATCCGATTTGTAGAAGATTTTGAAGGAGGAATTAAAACATTTGGGGAGTTGATTAATGGAAAAATGCTGGAGATAGCCACCGATGACGTTTTTGAAGGAACAGCTTCCGGAAGGATCACATTAGATACTTTAAATCAGTTATTTGAAATTGCTACTATATCCTACACTGATTTACCATTAAATGGCACCCCGATTTATCTGGAAGTGAACTATAAAAATGACGTGCCATTTGTATTTGGCATCTCTGGTAGTTCGTCTATTTTGCCCTCCTATCGGCAGTTTGCAGTGGGCTTAAATCCGAGGGATACCTGGAATAAAGTGTATATCAGTCTTACCAATACCATAAATACAGCACAGTTAGAAAATACCAAAATAATCGTGTTTGCAGCATTGCCAACAAACTACACTGGTGGCGAAGCGCATATCTGGATTGATAATATCAAACTGATTCATCAATGATTCAGAACAGATTACGTCGATCTGCACTGATCCAATATTTTGTAGCTGACCTGCTCACCGGCATTGTCGCGTGGCTGCTGTTTTTTAGTTTGCGCAAAATGGATGAGGCCGGTTCTGTATCCTCTTCATTTATGGAAGACCCCAATTTATTTCTTGGGGTAATTATTGTTCCGGCGGGATGGATGTTGCTTTTTGCCTTATTTGATGAGTACCGTGATATTTATCGTAAATCCCGATTGGCGACCCTGACTAAAACTTTTTTTCTGGTATTAATCGGATCGCTTATTTTATTTTTTACACTCATACTTGATGATATTGTAAAAGATTTTCGCACGTATTACAGTTCGTTTTTTACCCTGTTTTTAACGCACTTTTTATTGTTTGTTACCGTGCGTATGATATTGCTCACCCGTGCAAGCCGTAGATTAAAAGCGGGCCAGGTGACCTTTAATACGTTAATTATCGGGGGTAATCAAAATGCCGTCGAACTTTATCAGGAAATAATAAGCAGAGAAAAAAGTCTGGGTTACAAGTTCATTGGGTTTGTAGATACCAATGGTCGCAGCACCAATGAGTTGGAAGCATTTATCCCAAAGCAGGGCAAGCTCGCTGATATTGCCCGCATTATTGAATCGGAGAATGTGGAGGAAGCGATTGTAGCCATTGAGACGTCAGAACACGATAAGTTGAGTAAGATTCTCAATGAGCTGTTTGATTATGATGACCGATTACTGGTGCGTATCATACCGGACATGTACGACATCATCCTCGGCACAGTGAAGATGAACCATGTTTATGGTGCAGTGCTTATCGAAATCCGACGTGATCTTATGCCCCAGTGGCAACGATTGATCAAGCGCCTCATGGATATCGTCGTAAGCCTGGCAAGCCTGATTGTTTTTTTACCGCTCATGGTGTACATCATGATCCGGGTAAAACTATCCAGCAAGGGGCCGATCTTTTTTAGCCAGCAGCGCATCGGTTTGAATGGGCGGCCATTTCAGATTTTAAAATTTCGATCCATGTATTTGGATGCGGAGGACGGTGGTCCACAATTGAGTAAAGAAGGCGATGACCGGTGTACCCGATGGGGTGCTGTCATGCGCAAATGGCGACTGGATGAATTGCCGCAATTTTGGAACGTGGTTCGGGGCGATATGTCCCTGGTAGGCCCTCGCCCGGAGCGAAAATATTATATTGATCTTATAAGCGCAAAGGCGCCCCATTATCGTCAGTTGCTGAAGGTGCGCCCGGGAATTACTTCCTGGGGCCAGGTTAAGTATGGATATGCCTCCAGTGTGGATGAAATGTTGCAGCGATTAAAATTTGATATTTTATATATCGAAAATATGAGCCTGGGTCTTGATTTTAAAATTCTTTTTTATACCATTCTTGTGCTTTTGCAGGGAAAGGGGAAGTGACTACTTGTTTCAAATATTTCAAGCTAATCGAGTCCGCCTATTTGTTTTTCAACATCACAAATGACAATGAATAAATCCATTCTAATCCTGGTGTTTTCCCTTCTTATCTTTAGTGTGGTGGGTGGTTGTACATCAAACAGTCCTACAGCTCAAACGAAAGAAACTTTACCGAACACTATCCTCCATACAAAAGGCACTGACTCAAAGGGTGATCCAATAAAGGAATTTGGATTGTTGGCTCATGTTGAAGATTCCGGATATCCCTTTTTTACGTTAACTGTAGATTTTCAGGAGCGGCAATTTGAAGCATCGTTTTTGTTGAATATAGAGGAAGTGGCAGGATGGGATGCCGGATTGTTAGCAGCAACAGTTGGGAAATATGTTTCCTTTGAATATTTTAGTGAAGTTACCAATGCCCTCCTTGATTTAAAGTATCAGGGGAAATCACTTTTAGGTGATGATGGGCTTGGTGTTGCCGATGAATATACAAAGTCAGTAACCGGGGTGCTCAGTGGCGCTGAGCAAATAACAGCTGGCGACACACCAGGCATGTTGTTTATTTCTACCAGGGAGGAATATTTCGAAACATTTGATTTTTTTATCACTCCTGAGATTGTTGCAGCAAATGGTAAAGTAGTAGAAGGGGTGTATGAACAGCGTACACGCAACACGATTGTCTCGCTGGAGGTGAAGGATTGAAAATTTCAAGGAATTCCATCAAACTGATGGTTTATTAATTCACTTATTTTAATTAAATCGTTCCAACAGATTTTTTCGATCTTTAGTAGCGAGGTCGATGACGTCAAATCGTTTGGTGGATGTAAACGAACCCATATCACTGTCGCTGTTAATGAGAATAGCGCCCATCAACAATACATATTTACATTGATAATGAGTCAGTGCAACGAGCTCGTTAATACGGTCATCTATGGCTTGATAAATGACTTCGGTCGCAGCAAAAAGGGGCGTGTCGGCAGATAATATTTTATCCCTTTCCTTCCAGATAATTTGTTCGATAGTATTCATTTGGTAGTCCAGGTCTGTCACATGTCCGGGCGTTATTTGGTTGTTCAACAATTTTGCCAGTGCACCCTTAGCGGCACCACAGCAACCCGTATTTTTTTGTTGCCCAAACCGGTGGATTTCTCCCAACTCTCCGGCTTTGGTAATACCGATGTGCGGGCCGTAATAAATAAATACGGCGCCATTGTCCGGCACATGGCTGGCAAAGGCTCCCATACCGGTAAGTCCGGTAAATGGATACCCGTCAAGCCCGCCCATCTTAAATGGGCCGAGGAATTCCTGTGTCCTGGCGGGATACTGGATGCTATTCACATCATCACTACATATACTATCGGCATGCATGATCTGCCCTGGTTCGAGATCCAGTTCGCATTCGACAAAATCAATGATTTTATTGACGCTGTCAATGGTCGTCATGGCGTTAGGGTACCATTTGTGGATGATGTCCAGTTTTTCTCTTTTTTTCATGATCCGGCGATAGATGGAATAAAGTACCGCCAAGATAGTAGGAATTCTAAAAACGAATATCGGTCAGGTTGGGACTCCTCCATTGATCTGATTGGGCAAGATGTGATGATTTTAAAAAGCCTCATCCGGAATTATTCCGGATGAGGCTGTCATGTGTCCTGGATAAAAGGGAATGGGACTGGGTATTTTTTAATTACGAGCAGTATTTAGGTGTATGGTCTTAGCCCAGTTTATAGCCCAGGGTCAAACACAATGTCATCGTCTGGTCATTAATCGAACCGCCCAGATTGCCATATTGTGCCGGCCATTCTGCAATCTTTATAAAATTGTGATAGTATTCTGCTTTCAGTCCAATCAGGATTGGAGACAGATTATATTTCAAACCGCCACCTAATATAATCCCAAAATTATTGTCTCTTAAGCCACCAATTGGGGAGTGGTATACCAGATAATCATATCGTGGACCAATGCTAATATAGGGTATATAGCGTTCCTTTACAGGGTATTTCACATCGAGGGTTGTATTTATGGAGATGTAATCGAAAAATCTCCTTTCCTCTTTTTTTTCTACTGGATCCCCTGGCTCATTTTGAAATGTGACTTCTTGTTTGCCACCTTTTCTTAACATGCCTATGTTGCTGGAAAGGTTGAAATACCTTTTATCCAAATACTGTAGTCCTGCAAATACCGCATATCCTATCATAGGTTCTTCATATAAATTAATTGTCGAACCCAATTTCCAGTCCAGGGAAGTGATGGTTGTTCCAGCCTGGATTTGTACTGTTTGGCTATACCCGATTCCAGTACATAAAAGACAAGTGATAAGGATGGATAAATGTTTCATAATGGCAATACCAATTAGGATTAAAAAATATTTTATGCTCAAAGTAAGAAACGGCATAATTTGAAGTTTCTTGTACTCTTTTTAGTTAAAATTCCGACTTTAGTCATCATTCCCCATTCATCGACTAAGTTAAGACTTAGACGGAATGTTAAGGTTTAGGGTGCAACGGGAAAAACAGGGTAATAGGTTGGCTATCCCTGGGGATCTCAGGTAAATTGGTCCGCTATATTTATATCCTCAATTGGGGATTGAAGCAATCTATTTTATCCTTTACTTCCGGACAAAGACTGGGGATAGCTGCGTATTAAATGTGTTGTCTGTCAGTTGTTTTTCAACTTTCGTGGACCAGTTCATTAGTACGATGTGATACTGGGTTTCCGTGCGGTCTGATTTGTTAAAAACAAGCCATTTGCCATCCGGGCTCCAATCGTGGTAACCTTCGGATTCCTCGTTTTCAATAAGTTTCCATTGTTTTTTACCATCGGGAGTGGTGGCGAATATACTATGTCTGCCATCCTGCAGTGACACGTAGCTTATAAAGTTTTCAGTAGGGTGCCATTTGATTGCCCCGGCCCTATACCCGTAATCTTTTGCAGAAGGGTTATTTTCGGGATAAGTAGTCAGGCGGACTTTGTCGGCTCCGTTTACATCCATCAGGTACAATTCCTCATGACTTGATTTGTCTGTTTTATTTTCCTGATAATAAAATGCGATTTTCCGGCCATCCGGTGAAAAGCAGGGATCTCCAAATTTGGCCAAAGGTTCATTCGTTAATTGCCGATAGGCTCCTGTGTTGGTATTCACTATAAAAAGTTGGTATCGAATGTCCTTGCTAATTCTTCCAGCTACCACTAATTCATCTGCATTGGCCCGGCCGCTCATCCAACTGTCTTCCAACATTAAATCGCTTACCTTTCGAATGGAATTTCCATTGACATCTGTTTCGTATAAAAAGAAACATCGGCGGCAAGTGTCCCGATCACTGATAAAAAACAAGCGCTTCTTATGAGCATAATAGGTCCAGGCTACATCTGGATGGTTGGTTAAATTTTTTTTGCCGGAACCGTCCAGGTTCATAGTTAGTATTTCATAATTATTTTTATGCACTGAATCTGGAAGGTGGATATTGTAGGCAATGGCGTAATCGTTTGCCTCGGTTATTTTAGTGCTATACTGGGGTGAGCAGGCGATGAAACACACCAGGATTGCGAAATACAGGAAATTAATTTTCATTTTTTGTGTGTTCGATTGTAGGATAGTTCGATGAGCTGTATCAGTGCATGATCCATTTGGTTGATATCCGTCAGTACCACCATGTGTGAAATCCGAGGCATGGGTCCGGCAAGTTTAGTTTTTTGGACTCTGTCATTAAAGGGAAGTTCACCCAGATCCAGACCTAGTCTTATTTCTTTAGGTTTAGCATTGATCGCTGCAAATTCCCGTGATGCCGTAAAGGAAAGATAGGTTTTTTTAGCAATGAGTTGAGTGCCGTGAAATGAGGATATTATTTTTTCTGCTATGGCATCAAATAGCGGGCGCATTTCCAAACACTTGATAAATTGATTATCTAATAAGGCCTTCTCATCGGCAAAAACAGGATTTCCATTATTTAAATAGATGCCTGCAACAAACTGTGCCTGCATATGGTTTAGCCCATATTCTTTTTTTAGCCAGTCTAATATTTCATTTTGTTTTTTTAATCCGGATGTCTTGGTAAGGTTTAACCATTCTTCAAGGGAACGTCCGGTTTTTTCTTTTGCGGTTTGTATGAATTCTGTTTCGAATTCTCCCGAAGTCTTTGCCATAATTTTGATAGTTTATTGATTGTTTTTTATCCAGGGGTACTAACGTTTATTCGTGATGATTTATATAATGGTTTTGTCGATGCGTTACACTTGAAGATTTCGATATCCGGGTTGCTGTTTAGTGACGGATTGATCCATTTGGCTGTATAAAGAGATCCTCGTCAGTTGCTGAAGCTCCTAACCGGAATGCAAAATAGGTGTCAATCTCATCTGTTGGTTAGAAAATGGGATTTATAAGGTTGGTTTATATACTGCATGGAGCGTTAAAAGTGAAGTTTTTTCATGTGTAGTTACATTAATGCCATATACTCAATATGCCTCCAACCAGTGTTAGGTATACTACAATATATCCGCCATTTATGAGGATGTAGTTCCAGGTTCGTTGTTCAAATAATGCAATAACAGTAAAGATACAGCCTGCCAAGCCTAATCCAGCACGAAATCCTGTGATAATCCCCGTGGTGAAATCAGTGCCGTAAGGGCTGAGAAGATTCACAAAGGTGTAACAAATGGCCAGTGAAAGGAGTAGGGTGATGCCATATGTTTTGCCTTGGTTCATTGTAGCCAGATCAGATTCCGTGAATTGATTGGCTTTCATCCAGGATGGATAAAAAAGAAGAGGAGAGTACCATATTGCACCCAATAGTAAGTTGAGTAATGCACAGGTCAATATAGCCCAATGGTTAATATGATGTGGTTCCATCTTTTTTAGGCAAAATTAACCACTCTTGGCACCGGAGTATTGGAAAAAATTAACCTATCCGACGGCGACGTAGTTGATGTATTCGCCTCGAGACTGGAGGTATTGGGTTGGTGTGAATCCTGAAAATTGTTTAAAATCCTGAATAAAATGGGATTGATCGTAATAACCACTTTCAAAGGATACCCGTGTCCAGTCGATCGTTTTGGTTAGTTCAATTTCCTGGAGTGCTTTTTGGAAGCGGACAATTTTTAAAAAGGATTTTGGAGTTAGTCCTACATGTTCCCTGAAGAGTTTGATGACATGTTTTTGTGTGTAACCCACTTTTTGGCAATAGACATGATACTGGATTGGTCTGGTTTGGCCATGATCTGTTGGACGGCAAAATCAACAAAAGGATTGTGTATAAGTTTCCTTCCATAACACTTTTGGAGAAATGTTTCCGCTTTCCTAAACTTGTCCACAGGTTCTGGAGCATCAAGCAAAATTTCACGTAAAATCATGATTTCGTTAGTCATGACCAAATTGCCGTCTACCACACTGTCTGTCAACTGGTCCATGGGCATTTCAGTAAAGGGGTAAGCTTTACCTTTTTGAAATTGGATAATAAACATTTCACTATCCCGTCCAGAAGGGATGGTAATGAATTGTTTTCTGATTCCAGAAAACCAAACATGTTGACAACTCTGGATTTCTTTCAACGTTTCATTATTATATATGAACTTGGGGAAATCAGTGAGATCAATAACCACATGCACATTTCCATCTGGCAGGAATCGGTCTACCGAATGAAAAGGCTGGTAATCGCGATAATAAATAAAACATTCAATGAATTGGTTCAGGGGAGGATCTGGTATATAAGATTCGTAGATCATTCGTTGTCGTTACAGGTTGTTATATCATATCTAGAAAAATTATAACATGCCAAGGTATACAGGACGGTTGTAAAGATTGCATTTTTTTTATAATCTCGGTGATTGACAGCTATCATTAAAGCCAACTATTGACCAGACACTTGCCTTTATACTAGTACGTAAGATATCCTGTATTCTAAGGATAGCGAAATTTTGTTACTTCCCCTTTGTCAAACAACAATGAGTACTTGCCTAAATCCAACATGCAGAAGGATTTATCTTCAAGGGGGGTTAGGTTTGTTTACGCCTCACAGGATCAATTACGCACCGCTATTGCATGATATTAAATATATATTTTGTATGTATTTGTTTGCAGTGTAAATCATGGATTAGGTTAGATTGGATACCTCTTGAGGCTCCGAATTTTCAGCGAAACGTTTGAAATCGCGCATATATTTTTGAGATTGATTTTTGAAGGCACCGGGCATTAAAAATCCAAGGATCCTCATGAAACCTGTAAATTTAAACTCTTGTTCGGTGATATATTTTGTGCTGTTGTCAGGCATGGCAATAAATCTGTTTTTAACAATGTTGAAAACGCCTTTAGCTTCATAAGTCCCTGTAAATTCTTCCGGAAGTTTGTTGACAATGATGGTTTCTATCATTTCAATTTCTCTACGTCCCATTTTAAATTTTAGCATGGATTTGGCACCAACTTGGCCAACCTGGCCTCTGATATGCTCAAAATGCTGGAGTCCTTCCATCCATTTGTCCATATTGTTGGGATCTTTAAATAGATCAATAGCGCGAAATAAGGGAACATTTATATCGACTTCGAGATGGTATTTCATGATTTGAAAGTAAGTGGATTATTCTAGATTGGAGCGGTTGGATAAAATGAACAAATCAGTCAATTACAATACTTTTTCCTGAAACATATCCTGAAAGGGCCCTGTTCGAGGTTCGAAAGGGCCCTGGCAAGAAATATGAAGAATTGGTTAATTCAACACCTGACTTTACTAACTCATAGAATGCAAGCCAATGCGATTGCCCTCCGTATCAATAAACTGGGCCATAAAACCAAATTCGCCTAAAGACATTTTAGGAAACAATAAGGTACCTCCTGCGGCTTCGACTCTTCCAGCTTCAATTGCTACATCCTGGCAATAAAAATAAATGATGCTTCCATCCGCGGAAGGGGTGTTGTCTTTCGACTTGACAAGTGCGCCGCCGGCACCTTGACCCTCCGGGTCGTTGTTAAACATATACATGGGTGCATCAGGCATGTCCATGAACTGTAATTCGACATGAAAGACCTCCTGATAAAACGCCTTAGCACGTTCGAGATCAGTGGCCGCAATTTCAAACCAAATAACCGGGTTGCTCATAAGGGTAGTGAATTTAAGTGAAAATGATCGACAAACATAATTCAACTGGTGTATTTGATTCTTGTCCTACGGCAAGAAATAATATCAAGCGTGGGTCATCTCTTTTCGGATGCGACTAAGCGAAGTATCCGTGATGCCGAGATAGGATGCTATGTATCGGAGTTTGGCATGGCGAATAATATTGGGGTGCTGTTCAATTAGGAGTTGGTACCGTTTTATAGCCGGGTCAGTAATCATTGAAAGCGAACGTTGTTTTGTGGCAAAAAGGACACCAGCCATCCATGCCCTTCCCCATTCCATAAAGCCGGGAATGGTATCAGCCAATTTTTGAAAGTCAATCAGATTAATTTGCCAGCAGATACAATCCGTCAAGGCCTGAATATTTTCTGAAGTTGGGGTTCGTAAAAAGAGGGATGCGACTTCAATGACAATCTCATTTTGCCCAAAAAATCCGGTGGTAATATCCTTGCCCTCGCTGCTTATGGCATAAGATCGGATAAGGCCGGACTCCAGACAATAGTATTCACTTGCTGTTTGTCCCTGTTTTAAGAGAAACTCTCCTTTAAGAATCGTCACCCTGGTATGCATGTTAAACATAGCCTCCAGTTTATCGTGTTTTAAAGCAGGATGTTGATATATTTTGAAGAGCGTGTTATTCATAGGTAGTAAATGGATTTTTAAATGCTTTTACTTTAACCAGGCAATAGCAGGGGAGGAGTATGCTTGGGTACGAAGTAATAACGTAGTCTTCTCCTGGTTATGTTTGTATGTTATACCAATCTTTTGATTATAGACACCGTTTTAGAATTTATTTAAATTACATAACCTATTTCATGGCAGTAGCCCAAACAACGCTGATCATTCATTTAATATTGAATCATATGAGGATTATTTCAAAAAATCCCCATCCACAATAAATAATTTTACGCCATTTACCGAACTGGTCCGGTGTGAACTTAAATCGTCGGACACCTGATAAGACATGCCCTTAGTTAAGGTGTGGATGCTGCCGTCAGCAAGTTCGGTATCCATTTCGCCTTCGATGCAATAAATGATATGTCCTTTTTGACACCAGTGATCTGCGGTATAGCCTTGGGAATATTCCACTATACGTATTCTTAGACCTTCATACTGAATAGTTTGCCAATGGGCGATACCTGTATCTCCTTTGTAAGAAACTTTTTCTATGGTACTCCAGTCAGTTAATTGAAAAGGGATGTAACTCATAACTGGTTATTTTTTGTTGAATTATTTATCCGTTTGTTTGTTGTGCTGGATTTGTCATGTCCATTATGATATTTATCTTATACGCAAAGGATGCCCCGAAATCCTCTGGCAGCATAATACGATTCCGCCCCGTTGTGATACACAAACACCTGGCCGTATCGATAGTCTCCAAAGATGGCTCCCCCGAGTTTTCTAATGGCTGGGGGTGTTTTTAACCAACTGGAGGTTTTCGTGTCGAATTGTCCCAGTAGTTGTAATGCGCGATATTGATCCTCTGTCAACAGTTCAATGCCCAGAGCTTCCGCCATTCCGATCGCGCTGTTTATTGGTTTATTTTCTTTGCGTGATACTAATGCGGCCGGGTCATAACATAGGCTTCGGCGCCCGGACGGACTTTCAGCAGAACAGTCACAAAACAAGTACTCGTCACTTTGGCTATCATAACCAACTACATCAGGTTCTCCACCAGTTCGTTCCATTTCGTGTAAAGACCAAAGTTTTGCGGGTTGAGGATCCAGCTTTGCTAAGACATCCACCCACTTGATTCCAGTATGCCGGGTCATGTTTTTTCCAAAACGTGCTTTTAGTATAGCAAGCAATTCTTCTTTTTCATTAGGAGGTAATACTCTTTGATTTCCCATGTATCAATGGTTTTATTGTTTGGTATTTTTGGCTTGTAAAGGTTGGGTCCTGTGAGGTTTTGCTATTGGATATCAATAGATAGCATTAGCCTGTTCTAATATTGCTTATAAACAAGTGTGGCAATTTGTACCCTCCATACAAAGATATGGTATTTATAGCATCACAATAGTTTGTCGATCTTGTTGTGGTCGACTGGTCTTGTCATCACAATTGATGCATAGCTGATTGTGACTCCAACGGCTTCTGACAAGCTTTCAAGCTTTGGTTATTGGGATTTCATCTTTGGTATAATGGCCTATAAAAATGGTGCTGTTATAGGCAATATTTTATTTCATTAGAATCCAGTATAGCTACTGTTGCACCTTTCTTTTCCTTAATAAGAATGAACTGGCTATCATCTATTCCTTCAATCCAATGTATTACCATTGGCTCAATATGAACATAATCACCGAAATGTAAAGGTTGATGAACTCCTTTTTCATCACCAAATACAGCGTGGCCTCTTATACAAATAAGGAGTGCGGCTGTTTTGCTGGTATGTTCTTTTAATTTGCCGCCAGCCTGGATTTGAATCACCGTCGCGTTACCCGATTCGCTTTTGAAAAGTGATTGGGCAGATACGGAATTGTCTGTTGTGAATAGGTCCTTGATATTCATATGAAGTATTGATTAAAAGTTATGAATGATATTTTGGGGTTGATCAATGGTAAGGTGGTCTTACTTTGCATTCGCTGCTGCAACAATTAATTGTTCCAGGACCGTTATATCTACATCACTGAGCCGGGTAATATACAGACAACCCACGCCGTTTTTATATTTGCCTAATTTTTGTAATGTATTCTTATGTTGTTTGAGGTCCAGTACAAGGTGTAATGAAAAGTTAGCTTTTCGCGGTGAAAAGCCGATTTTAAACCAGGCCACTTCCCTGCCTGAAGCGGGACTTTTATATATTTTATTTCCAAAGCCTATTATGGAACTGCCCCACATTTTGGGTTTCTCACCTGTTGCTTTTTGCATCAGTTCGAGCACAATATAACTATCCTTGCGTTTTGATTCGTCGGTCACCTTATTGATGAAATCATCGACATTTGAATCGGTTTCTTTTGTTTTTATTTCTACAAGCTTGCCCATAGCGTTTTATTTTTGAGTGTAGTGCGTTTAGTAATGTGGATTTTCAAACAGGATTTATCAACAGATGTACTGCCTTAAAGAAGCCGTCTGGCCCTATGATTAGTACATCCATTTGGCATCATTTTCAATGACATCCTTATATCTATATTCTGCCATTCGTATTATTAAATCTGTCGGGAGTGGTTTGTCATAAGGAAATTGAATAGTGTCCTGTCCAGTTTTATATGAAGTCAATTCAGTGCGGAAAGGTTCCATAGATGGTCCGGTCGGCATGAAGCGTAAATAATCCTTGAAGGCAGCATAGGAAAACAGTATGCGCCGCTCCATGAGGACAGGTTGGCCCCATTTTAATTCTTCTGTCGCATTTGGTGCTATGGTTTTTAATAGGGACCGTATTTCATTCAACTTTTCACGCGTATGTTCAGGCGCATGTTGAATATACTCGTCGACTGTTTTAGGTTTGTTCATGTTTTAGTTTTTTCTTTATTGAACCCAATCCATGCATTAGGCTTCGAGCGAAGGTCATTTCTGGTTGGGCACCACAATCAATCACCTCAATGATCAATCGAAAATCTGTGATTTTCTTGCCAAAGAAGACCTGCACGATACTGCGTTCTTTTTCATTCGCATAGGAAACACTATTCTCATTCAAAACGCCTTGTCTCGTGCAGGTCTCTTTTGGCCTTGATCCATTTCGGCAATCAATTCTGGTGCCCGATAAGCTGGTACTTCGCCGACAAGGCATAGCCTCCTATGGTGAGGAGGGGAAGTGCCTGATTATGAAGCAGAAATGAGCAGTAGTCGAAGCAAAAAGAGTACAAATAAACCGGACAATAGTTTTGTTTTTTTTGCTGGAAAAATTGTCCGCTTTCATCGCTATACTATATGATGGATTGGGTTCGTAATCACTTAAATATCGTACATTTAAATTTCTTGTGTGTATTATTTTGCCTGATGTAGGGATTCGTGTTTGTATATCTCCTGATTTTTTCCCCAATTCTCGCAGTGTCAGGACTGATTGGAGGTGTCCAAAGTATTGGTTTCAATGCCCGGCAGCACCGTTGAGTGGCCTATTATGTAGTGGTTTGTTTTGCAGATACCGGTGTCCAGGGCTAAGCAAGGGACGGTTAGTAACCTGGGAAATTCAACTGTTTCAGTGTCTGGAGAATCCTCAATGTTGAATATTATACCTGATTTTAACGGTTAAGGCTTTTAGTTTTGCGTACTTTTGTGGCAAATCTTAACATTAACTTTTTTTATTACACAAAAACTTAGTAACAATGAGCAAAAATTTCTTTTATTTCTTGGCTCTTCTTGGGGCTATGGTGATTGTAGCACCTGGTTGCAGTGACCCAGATCCATGCAAAGATGTCAACTGCGGTGCTAACGGCAACTGCTTTGAAGGTGATTGTGTATGCAATGACGGATTCGAAGGAAGTGTGTGTGAAATCGAATGGGCGACCAAGTTCCTTGGCTCTTACCTTGGTTCCGATGTTTGTGCTGGCGCAACCTTCAATCTGACCAAGCCTGCAGTAGTCACGCGCGTTTCGGAGAAAAGCATCCGCATTTCCAACTTTGGTGGTTTTGACTCCCTATTGGATGCTAACATTGAAGATGGCAATAAATTGGCATTCACCAATTACACCGACCCTGCTGGTCGTAAGTTTACTGGGACTGCTCAAATAACCGGCAGCACCATTACCGGCACTTACACTGTGACATTCTCGGACAACACGTCTGAAACTTGTACCTTCACTTACACCAAGTAAGTTTTTAAGGTAAATCGTACGTAAAAAAGAGGGCCGGCAATGTGAATTGCCGGCCCTCTAACTTAAAAGAAAACGGGTGCGTTTTTAGTTGCCTCCGCCATCTTTATTTGCACCTCCACGTTTTTTCTGTGCTGCCGGATCGCTGGGCGTAATAGCGCCATCCCGCTTTTTCTGATCTTCTGCTTTGCCCTCCTCAATGGCGCCGCCACGTTTTTTAGTCGGATCAATGGGAGCAGCCTTTTCCAAAGGAGCTTTAGCCTTCGGTTTAGTTACCTTCTTGGTGGCTGATTTAGAACTCGGCTTTGCTGCCTCCACAGGTGGCAGGGAAGCTACATATTCATCATACCGACGTTGAGCCTCTGCTGTTATACGGTCAGAGCATTCCTGCTTCTTTTGTGCACGGAACTCATCCAATTGAGCCGTGATTGTAACAGCAATCTCATCTTTTTGCTGCTGTAGGGTCTGTTTTCCCGCTGCGGTGAGTGCTATCAAACCGGCGACTATGACGATACCGGATAGAAAGGTTTTTTTATTCATCATTGTTGTGTGTCTTTAAAAGGGTGAATGAATACTAGGTAGGCACCAGGTTTTTACTGAACAATTTTCAATGCTTCTGCTTCGGCCTTCAAACGTTCGACCTCTGCGGTTACATCAGATTCGAAATTAGCATCGCACAGGGCATTTTCCTCGTTCTCGATAGAAGGTTTTTGGGCATCAACGCCTTTCTGAATTTCAGCCTGAACTTGCTCGGGCGTGAGTAACGTTTCGCCGCACGATGCCATACTAAGGGTTAGCAACGCAAATGCTGCAATTCCAAGAAGTGTTCTTTTCATGTGTAGATGTTGTTTACAAGTTAAAATCAATACATGCAAAAGTAAGCGTTCTTTTTTTAACAGGACCAGGTGCAACCAGGAATTCTGGTCTTTTAGTTTGCACAATTGTTAGAAAGTAGTAACCATCCACAACATGTTGTTGAATTTGGAATAGCTAACTTGGAAGTGGTTAAATGATTTGGTTATTCGTTTAGGCGTGTATTCGTTTATTCGGAAAACGTCCTCGAACAGCTCGC
>JAGNXB010000009.1:0-44664 GCA_017985675.1 Saprospiraceae bacterium
CCTAAAATGGGACAAGCGGGTCTTCACCCGCCTGCCCAAAAAATTCCCCCCTTAAAGTTTTATACCTAGTGTCAAGGCAAACAGGTCCTGGACCAGCCTTGTATTTACATTTAATTCAGGAGCCACACTGGTTTCGTAAGGAATAAATCCCTCTTCACGAATTTGCCGTCTAAAACCCAGATCGATATAAAAATTATCTTCCCGAATTCCGAGGCCGGCAGACCAGGAGCGTGACCACATCTCTTCATTAGCATACTCCGTGCCAGAAAATCCAATTCCCGCTCGAAAGCGAAAAATTTTATACGCTGCCTCTCCGCCCAAACGGAGATTTAATGCATCCTGAAACGATGTGGCAATTTGCTGATTTACCTTTCTTTCTGCCTCCCTAAATTCAGGATTAGAAACATCTGGCGTAAAGTTGAAGGATGCCGAACTATAATCTACCCATTCCACTTCCGCACTGATAAATCCTGCTTTCCCAATAATTACGCCGGTATTTCCGATCAGACGCCAGGGCGTATACAGCCGGTAATCAAACATCCCTTCGGGTGATTCGGCTACCAGATTTTGGGTCTGGTTGCCTTCCGTAAAATTATAGGTCAGCGTTTTGGAATATTCGTCTGTAATCGCAAAGGAGGTGGGTGTATGAATCGCTCCACCTATCCGAATCATTTGATTGACCCTATAGATGAGACCCAGGCGCAAATTAATTCCTGTGCCACTGGATTGTAACTCCTCTTCCCAACGCAGACTATTAAAAAACGGAATAGTATCTTTCAGATCTTGCTCCTGATATAATTTGCTTTCTTCATAATTGAGGATCGGCACACCAACGGTAAGCCCGACGTAAAGTTTGTCGTCATAATTGCCGGCAAATCCCAATTGCAATTCATTCATATACCCGCGGCGATCGATGGCCTGTGATTTGGTTACCCCTTTACTATTTCCCGGCACCAGCAAAAAATCAGAATCATAAAACAAATCACCGTCACTATCATATATCGCGCCGGCATCCCATGCCAGCCCCCCCTCAAATTGGTCGAGTTGATTGGGCGAAAGTCCATCCGCTAATTCCACAAACCTATCCGTCAGCGATCCTTCAGCCAATCCGTCATAAAACATTTTTTGCCTGTAATTCGCCATCTGTGTGATACCTATGCCAAAATTCACTGCCTTCCAATTGCCCCGGCTGGGTTGATGCGCGACGACCAATCCGCCATTTTGAAAATGAAACCGGTTGAGCGCATCGGTGGCGATTTCATTATCACCGCCAAGCAGCCTGGCATCGGTCTCCGTGTGATAGAGTCCCGGACTCAGGAATAACTCGGACCGTCGGAAGGATGCCAAACCGGCTGGATTGGACGAAAGGACGCCGAAATCAGCACCAAGGGCCCCAAGGCTCCCCATCACGCCAATATTTCGGGCGCCGCCATTGTGATCGAGGCGACTGAATCGCAGTGCGTCACTGGCGGTTTGCCCCATCAGATGGATGGAAAGAGTCAATGCAAAAAGTAGGGATAAAATGCGCATTATCATAGTTATAAGATTAAGTATTATGAATAAAAAAGGTGGATGAGGCCTTGTGAGCCATCCATCCACCTTCATCATGATCTTCAGAGAACACTGGTCTTCGGCTTATTCACCCCGGCGTCCTGACCCACTTCTGGGGCTGGACCCTGATGACGAGCCGCTACTTTTATTGCTGCTGCGATCTACACCGCCACCGCTGTTTGAATTGCTGCGGCTGGGGCTATCGAAGGAGCGACTTGGGCTTTCGAAGCTCCTTGAAGGCGCTTCGTTATTGCTGCGTGATGGCGCTGTACGTTCCCGTACCGGAGGAGTAGGTCTGGTCCGCTCTTCTTTGGCGGGAGCCTTCCGTTCTGGCTGGGCTGGGCGTTCCAGTTCACGGTAATTATTTCGGTCGCGTGGATTGGTTTGCGGAGAGGATGGTCTGCGATCATTTTCACGCTGACGGATATAGTCATCGCGATAGGTGTCGCGTGAGCGTTCTTCCGTGACAGGACGCTGTGGCTGATCGCCATCCATATCGGACCAGCGGCGGCGTTCGGCCAGTGGATCGCGACGCTCGGGCTGAGCGGGTGTGATCGTACCTCTTGCCGGTTGCTCATCACGAACGGGCTTGTCTGTTTGAGGTGTGCGTGGATCCCTTGTAGCCGGAGCGGTAACTGGTGCCTCATTGCGCACACCATTTCTTACCGGAGCGGGATCCGTCGTATTCGGATTGGGGTTTGTAGTTGACACATTTGGTTTACGAACCTGGCCATTAGAACGTTCCGGATCGGTACCCACTTCCTGGCCGCGGCTGCCTTGCGTTGGGTTTGACGGCGATTGATCGGTGCCAACCACATCCCTCAAGCGAGGTATACCACCGCCGACATATTCCGGATTACGGACAGTACCACGACTTGGACCAGTCCTTGCATCGGCCGTACGTGGACCGAAATAATGATTGGTTGGATCCGTATCTACGGTACCGTTGGAATTGCCGTACCAATAGCCGGGTTGGTTGTAAAAATTGTTTTGGGTATAATAGTTATTACCGAAGTAGTTGTTGCCATATCCCCAGCCGCGGTTCCAGCCGGAATTAAAACATGCTCCACCCCAGTATGGATCAAACCAGGGGTCGTAGACGCGCATAGCACCCCAACTGTTGTAAGACCAGGGATCCATATAAAAACGTGAGTTAAATGGACTCCCACCTCGCCATACCATCCAGTCATTGTACATGCGCCAGCGGTTCATCCGGCGCCAGTTGCCGTAGTCATTAAATCCACCAAACGAAATGTAGATGGAACTACCCGGCATCATCCAGGGATCATAAAAACCAACATCGGTGTAGATGGGGTCATAATAATTAAACCCCTGGTAGGGCTGGTGGAAACGACGAATACGCGAGGTGTAAAAATAACCCTGATCATCCCAGTAGGAATAATCATCATACTCGCCTTCGTAAGCAGGAAGTGCTTCCTGGTTGGATGGTGGTGGTGCTGGTGCCGGTTCATACGACGTAAAATCAGCATCAGTAAAAACCGCATCCTGCGACGGATCGTAATACAGATCATCAGACTGTGCGGCAGTCCATCCGGGCATTGCCAGGAGGAATAACGGAATCAGGTTTCTCAAAAGATTTTTCATGATTAGCTGGTTTGTGGTAAATCACCATGCTTCGGCTACAATTATATTACTTTTGGCCGGATAAACATGTTAAAGCGATCTTAATTTAGCATAACGTCCTGTTAAACACCCAAAAAACGCTTCAAATCAGGCCTAATCGAAGGGCTCTTGCAACGCTCAGACCCAATTATCCGTAAGCATAAGCATTAAACAATATTATGGCAAAAGAGATCACCTCCAGAAGTGAAGATTATAGTCAGTGGTACAATGATATCATCCGCAAAGCCGGCTTAGCTGACCACAGCGCCGTGCGCGGTTGTATGGTTATCAAACCAACCGGATTTGCGATATGGGAAAACATACAGCGGCAACTCGATCAGATGTTTAAAGACACGGGCCACGTGAACGCCTATTTCCCGTTATTCATACCCAAAAGCTTCCTCAGTCGTGAAGCCCAGCATGTAGAGGGTTTTGCGAAGGAATGCGCTGTAGTCACCCATCATCGCCTCATGAATGCGCCCGATGGTAGCGGTGTCGTCGTCGATCCCGATAGCAAACTGGAGGAGGAACTCATCGTGCGCCCGACCTCCGAAACCATCATCTGGAATACCTATAAAGACTGGATCCAATCCTATCGTGACCTGCCTCTGCTGATCAATCAGTGGGCCAACGTGGTGCGCTGGGAAATGCGGACCCGCCTGTTTTTGCGGACGGCAGAATTTTTGTGGCAGGAAGGCCATACGGCCCATGCTACACGGGAAGAAGCAATAGAGGAAACGCGGATGATCCTGGATCTCTATGCCACTTTTGCGGAAGAATGGATGGCTATGCCGGTCATAAAAGGGGTAAAAACGCCCAATGAACGATTTGCCGGCGCCGAGGATACCTATACGATTGAAGCTTTGATGCAGGATGGAAAAGCCTTGCAATCGGGTACGTCGCATTTCCTAGGTCAAAACTTTGCCAAGGCTTTTGATGTCATGTTCCTCACCAAGGAAAACAAACAGGAACACGTGTGGGCCACATCATGGGGAGTATCCACCCGGTTGATGGGCGGACTGATCATGACACATAGTGACGATGACGGATTGGTGATTCCGCCCAGACTGGCGCCACAGCAGGTTGTCATCGTGCCCATCCCAAAACCATCGCCGGAGATCAACGATGCCGCTCAGGCGCTGATGCGTGCGCTGAAGGATCGGGGTGTGCGGGTGATTTACGATAATGACGATACCAAGCGGCCGGGATTCAAATTTGCCGAACATGAGTTGAAGGGTATTCCTGTGCGGGTGGGTATCGGTATGCGTGATTTAGAGCAGGGCCAGTTTGAGATTGCGCGGAGAGACACCAAAGAAAAAACCTTTGTACCAGTGGATGGTGCTGCGGCCTATATCGAGCAGTTATTGATCGACATCCAGGACAACCTGCTGCAAAAAGCAAAAGATTACCGCGACAATATGACCTCGTACGCGGATACGCTGGAGGAATTTGTCGACATCCTGGACAACAAAGGCGGCTTTGTCTACGCCCATTGGGATGGCACAACCGAAACGGAGATAGCGATCAAAGACAAAACCAAAGCCACGATCCGCTGCATCCCCTTGAATAATCCACTGGAGGAGGGTACTTGTATTCTCACTGGAAAACCATCGACGCAGCGCGTTCTTTTTGCCAGAGCGTATTGAAGTGGGAGGTTTTGAGGGTTTGAGGTTTTGAGGGTTTGAGGGTGAGCTCACAGACCCCGTAGGGGCGAATGTCCAGTGGACATTCGGTGAGCGAACCGAGCGCCCCTGCGCGAGGCTTACGAAATGCCCAATAGCAAATCAACAAAATGCTGACATTCGATGAGCGAACCGACCGCCCCTGTTGATAGTAGGGAGGTTTTGAGGATGAGCTCACGTACCCGCAGGGTGAGCTCACGTCCCCGCAGGGGCGAATGTCCAGTGGACATTCGGTGAGCGAACCGAGCGCCCCTGCGCGAGGCTTACGGAATGCCCTATAGCACATCAACAAAATGCAGACATTCGGTGAGCGAACCGAGCGCCCCTGCGCGAGGCTTACGAAATGCCCAATAGTAAATCAACAAAATGTGGACATTCGGTGAGCGAACCGTGCGCCCCTGTTGATAGGAATGAGGTTTTGAGGTTTTGAGGTGGGAGGTTTTGAGAAGTTGAGGAGTTGAGGAGGATGAGCTCACAAACCCCGTAGGGGCGAATGTCCAGTGGACATTCGGTGAGCGAACCGAGCGCCCCTGCGCGAGGCTTACGAAATGCCCAATAGCAAATCAACAAAATGTGGACATTCGGTGAGCGAACCGAGCGCCCCTATTGATAGTAAGGAGGTTTTGAGGTTTTGAGGGTTTGAGGGTTTGAGATTGAGCTCACGTCTTGGTCCTGATTCCAGATTCCAGATTCCAGATTATTCCACCCCCTGCGCGAAGCCTATAGATAGGGCAGAGGGAACCGGCAAGCCAAAATGTCATGTTCACATCCCAACTCGCAACTCTCGCAACCCCGGAACTCACCGCCCCGCAACCCGCAACCTGCAACCAAGCTAATGTCTGCCCAAAACCAGATCAATATCATAATATACCTACATCATACCTACATCATACCCCCCTCAAACCTATATATTCTAAGGGAAATAGGGTGAACAGAATTGTAATTATGTAGCACCGATGACAGCAGACTGATGACAGAAGCTGGATGACCCATAAATTTTAAACCTCTATACCTCAAAATCCTGTCATTACCAGGCATTGTACCCATGTGTTCTTCATGGTGACTATAAGGCGAGTATGTAATGCGGAAACACAATCGCTTACTGTTCGATCGGTTGAAATTTGTTTCAACACAATTATATTGTTGCGTCTAAGCTCAAAAAGAGGTTTATTTTGACAGTATGAATCAGTTCCGAGGGAAGGAAGATCTAAAACACCACACTTGAATTGAATGAAAGCTAATTAAACGAAATTCGACCCAAAACTAAAAATCAGCGCATGACAGAAATCTACCTACACGACAAAACCTTTGACAATAAGGACTTTTCACACATTCCATTAGCCAAAGGGGAATATGAAGGATGTTCATTTGAACATTGCAATTTTGGCGACGCCGATCTCTCCGGCTTTAAGTTTGTTGAATGTGTATTTAGTGATTGTAATTTAAGTTTGGCCAAGCTGCACAAAACGAGCTTTAATGACATTACCTTTAAAGATTGTAAGATGTTAGGCCTTCGTTTTGATACTTGCAACGCATTTGGACTTAGCTTTTCGTTTGCAGGCTGTCAGCTTACTCACTCCTCCTTCTACGCGATCAAAATCCAAAAGACGCATTTCAAAAATACCCTACTACAGGAAGTTGATTTTGTTGGATGCGATCTGACAAGTGCGGTTTTTGAAAACTGTGACCTTGCCCAGGCATCCTTCGAAAACACAAACCTTGAAAAATCTGATTTTCGGACATCCTTCAATTATTCCATTGACCCTGAAATGAATCGAATCAAACAAGCTAAATTTTCCATCTTTGGTGTGTCCGGGCTTTTGGACAAGTACGATATTGAAATTGAACATAATCAATAAGCATCTAAGTGTAGAGCACCAAGCAAACCGTATAACATTTCAAAATGAAGCAAATAATTAAAAAATATTCGGTTTTAATTTGTGTATTCATTTCCGTTATTTTAATCATGATAGCCGCATCAGTTTATCCTGGTGGCTCCATGTTTGACCAAAATGCGGAGGGGTTTGACTGGTCCAAAAACTTTATAAGCAACCTATTTGAAGCAAAGGCAATCAATGGATTAGCAAACTCGTCCAGAATTTGGGCTATTCCGGGCATGATTTTCCACTCAGTAGGTTTTGGCCTGTTTTTTATCCATATGTCAAAAAAGATCCCCACAAAACACGCAGCAAATGTTTTAAAATTAATTGGCATTGCTAACATCCTTTATAATTTTTTAATCGTGACACCCCTGCACGATCTGATGATCATTTTGTCAAGCACCTTTTCGTTGTTAGGCTATTTTTATATTACTGTTTTTATCCTGCCGTCAAAGCTTCATTTTTTTAAATTTTTCATCATTAGTTGCTTGTTGACCTTCTACTACACACTATTTTTATATGGCACTGGCCATTGGGCACTCTTGGCCATCATGCAGAAGGTAGCTTTTATCAGCTCCATGTTGTTAGTCCTGAGCCTTGAATATTTTACGAAACGCGAAGATTTTAAACATGCAAATCCAATGGAAGGATAAATTGTTTTTTGTACTTTGTTCTGCCTTCTTTGTTCTTTGTTCTTTGTTCTAAGTTCCTTGTTCTAAGTTCCTTGTTCGGAGTTCTTTGGTCGGAGTTCCTTGTTCTGCGTTTTTTTCAATTGTGGAATATGGCTCTCGTTTCCATAGTGACCCTGATACGTGTTGGAACAGACGGATGACCGAGGACCGAGGACCGATCTGCCGCACATCGCAAACCTTACGACCTTAAGACTTCCCGACCTTCAGACTTTTAGACCTTCGACTTTCCGACTTTACGACCTTAAGACTTTCCGACCTTCAGACTTTTGACCTTCAACATTCACCAATTCCCTGGTTTATTCCTTATCTTTACCCCCCTAACTTAAATGACTCAATGATGAAAAATGTATTTTTTGCCGTGGTGGCGATTTTATTTACACCGTATTTGCTAACAGCCCAAGCAGATGATAAGCGACTAAAAGAAATTCAGGAAGCCGCTAAAAAAGATGCCGATGGTTGGGTAATTGGTGGCGGTCTCGGCCTGGATTTTGCACAGTTGGCGATGTTTAACCCCCGTGTAGGATCGGGAGATAACCGGATTGCTTTTGGCGGACTGGGCAACATCTTTGCCAATTATAAACGCGGCAGAAAAGAGTGGGTATCCAATATATCGCTCCAGGAAGCGGTGCAACAACTGGGTGGTGCTGACTGGCAAAAAAGCCTTGACGTCCTTCGCCTCAATTCAAAATATAGCTACCAGACCAGTGATGAGCGCTGGTCCTATGCTGCCGTGCTGACCTTTGAGTCACTGGCAATGCCAACATACCCGGGCAACTTCCTGGTCAAACAGGATGATGCAGATGGTATCCTGGCCAAATTTTTGTCACCAGCTCGTCTTGAATTATCACCAGGTATCAATTTCAAACCGAATGCACAGTGGAATTTCTTTTTTGCACCAGCCAGCTACAAGCTAATTTATGTTGCAGATCAGGACATTGCCAATTTGGGCATTCATGGCACCCAGCTTGTAGATGAAACCGACCCTTCACTGGGATATGAAAAATCCTTTCACCAGGTTGGTGCCCGATTTACAGCAGGTTATACCAATAAGTTTTTCAAAGATCGAATGACGTATACCAGCCGTTTTGATCTCTTTTCAAACTATTTAAATAATCCACAAAATATCGACGTCCTGTGGCAAAATGATCTGGGCTGGCAGCTCTGGAAAGGCCTAAGCCTCAATTTCCTTTTGGAAGGTTTTTATGACCATGACATCCTTGTCCAACGCAAACGGCCTACAGAAACGGACCCAGGAGAACTGGGTCGGCAGACCAGTTGGACGCAGGCCCTGTTGGTTAAATACAATTTTATATTCTAAGCACAAAAGGTTTATTACCTTTAGGTAAACGATGCCGTTGTCGTCTGTGAATCGTTGAGCAATCAAACGGACATACGCGACAACGGCATCCTTCGTTATACGTCTTAAATAAGCCCCTCTATGTTACGCATAATCTTTTTCCCTCTGAGCTTTTTACTTGCTTGTAATGGCACTTCGGATAGTCCTTCTATGGGCGACCAAAGCTTAGGTGCTCCTCAGCGAATGGAATCCTCTGCAAAGATGGATGCATCCGGTATGGAGGCGGCTCCGGACGCCCAACCTCAGAAAAAAGTGCGCAATGGGCAACTGCGATTACAGGTAGATGATGCGCGATCCTCCGCAGCAACCATCCGGTCGCTGACTGCTTCGGCAAAAGGAGAAATAGAAAGTGAATTTGAAAATCACTATGGGCAGACCTATGAAATAAATCTCAATGTCCGTGTCCCTGCAGCTTCCCTGGATTCTGTCATGGACGCAGCAGCAGGCCTTGCGATCAAGGTTGAAAATCGATCCGTTAGTGAATCGGATATCACCGAATATTATTACGATACGGAAACCCGATTACGCAACAAAAAGGAACTGGAAGCACGTTACCTGGAAATCCTGAAAGCCGCAAAAAATGTCGAAGAAATGCTGGCCATTGAACGAGAATTAAATCAGGTGCGCAGCGATATAGAAAGTATGGAAACGCAAATGCGCCAATTTGACAAACAGGTGGCCATGAGTCAGCTCTCCATATCCTGTGTGGCCTACCAATCAGGCATGGACAATTTTTTTGGCCAACTCGGTCAAAGCGTTCAACAAGGCTGGACCAACCTGCTCGAATTTTTGCTGATGGTTTCCCGCGGCTGGGCCGTGTTGCTCTTCCTGGGTTTCCTATGGTGGATCATCCGCCGCTGGCGCAGGTCAAGGGTAAAACGGTAAATGAATTAAAAGTTGTGAGGAATAAGGGTTTACGGTTGAGGATGAGATTAAGGGTTTGAGATAGCATATGCACAGCATATTCCAGATTCCAGATTACATCATTACAGATTATTTTTTGGTAGAAAGGAGAATGTAGAAAGTAGAAGGATGTAGAAGGTCGGAAGTAGGAAGGTTTGCGTCTTTGCGCCTTAGCGGTTATCCCCTGCCTGCCAACTCGCGTTCCAGATTTGAGATTACTTCATTCCAGATTATTTTTTGGTAGAAAGGAGAATGTAGAAAGTAGAAGGATGTTGAAAGGTAGGAAGTAGGAGCGTTTGCGTCTTTGCGCCTTAGCGGTTATCCCCTGCCTGCCACTTCGCGTTCCAGATTCCAGATTCCCAGATTCCAGATTATTCCGAAATTATCCTTTACCTCTTTCCCCTCAAAATTTACCTGCCCACTTCCTTAGTAAGTTAAAAAAGTATTAAAGTCCTACTTGATTAATGAAGGAAACCGGATACCCGGCTATATTTGAAACGGAAGAGTTGATAAGGATCGCTTTCAATTGTGACACAAAAGGATTTTTTGGATCTATACCAGGTTGTATGAGTAAAATAATTACATGGGCGCTGGATGGCAACCATAAAGACGCCATTCCGCATGAAACAAACAGTTTATTTTATGCGGAAGATTTTATTCGGTATTACAAATACCATACACCCTACTCTATTAAATATTGCCTGGCCGGAGAGATGACCTACATTGCAGGAAATGAAAAAAAAGTAGTCAAACCAAATCATTTTTTTATTACTAACCATTGTACAGAATTGGAATGCCTGCCTGTCTCTAAAGGTACAAAAGGGTTGATTATTTTTTTTACAGAAACTTTTATTAGTGAAGTAGCCAGTACCTTTTTATCTGGGAATGAATCTTTGGAATCCTCTCTCGATGCTTCGTCAATTTGTTTACCCATATTCGACCATATTTATCGCTGCACAGCTCCTATCGCCCAGTATATAAATGCAATTTCAAACCAAATGAAGGCAGCGGAGGCGATCCATGACACCGTACATCTAGCTACATTATTTTATCACTTTGCCGAAAACATGTTGGACCTAAACGGTCAAACACAGCAACAAATAAACAACCTAAAAGCGCGATCACCTGGCACTCGGTATGAGCTATTCCGAAGAGTACATTCGGCAAGTGATTTTATGCGCGACCATTGGTTTGCCAATCCAGGGTTGGAAGATATAGCCCGACAAGCCTGTTTGTCACCCTACCATTTTCACCGCAGTTTTCTGGAGGCTTTTGGAGAACCACCTATGACCTGGTTTCGAAAATTAAAAATGGACAAAGCACGCGACATGTTAACCCAAAACAAGTTGACGGTTTCGGAAGTAGCAATCGCCTGTGGATTTAGTGATGTATTTTCCTTTTCAAAAACATTTAAACGAATGTATGCCGTTTCACCATCCCGCCTACTCCGTGACGCTTTTCATCAGGAAAATTCTGCCTGCTAAGTCCATTTTTTCACGTTTACACCCTTTATATATTCAATTTAAAACGGAAAGAAATAGCAAGAACAGACAAACCAGTTCTCAAAGGAGAGCCTGATTTTTGCAGGACAGCTACGTGCTGGCTGTCAGAATTGCTCCAAATGAATCGACTTATTTTCTTCGTTTGTATTTTGGGATTAAATATTCAGGGGAACGCCCAATCCCCTACCCAAATACGTGTCCAGGGAACAATTACATCCAATAGTGGTGAAGCGCTGGCCTATGCCAATGTCATACTGTATCGCGTCACGGACAGCCTGTTTCTTAAAGGCGATATTAGCAACGAAGATGGTTTTTTCGATATCGAAATTTCGATGACTGATGGAGAAAATACGATCTTCAAAATTGTATCCAGCATGATAGGATTTGAAACTGCTGAAAGCGCGCCATTTGATTATCCAACAAATGAGACTTTACATGATATAGGCATAATCAAATTAATCCCCTCCGCAGCTTCACTGGAGGAGGTGACTGTTGTCGCGCACAAACCGTTTATCGAACGCAAAGCAGATCGACTCATTGTAAATGTAGATCAAAGTATAATCAGTGCCGGTAGTAGCGCACTCGAAGTATTGGAGCGATCTCCAGGCGTATTTGTAAATACAAATGACAATATTAGTTTACGCGGAAAAGCAGGTGTAATTTTAATGGTGGATGGAAAAATCACACCATTGAGCAGTCAGGAATTGGCTAATATGTTGCGGGGTATGCCCGCATCCAATATCGATCGTGTTGAAATCATTACTAATCCATCCTCCAAATATGATGCGGCGGGTAACGCAGGAATAATTGACATCCGGTTAAAAAAAGACCAACGTCTGGGAACCAATGGAACGCTGACCGCCAATTATGGTCAGGGCGTATACCCTAAAGCAGGAGGGGGTATTAATCTAAACTATCGCAATCGGAAAATAAATGCCTTTGGGAGCTACAATTACAGCTACCGGATGGGATTTAATAAATTGGATTTGCTTCGTGAATTTTATACGTCGGGACAATCGACCGGAGCATATGATCAACGCAACTACCTTGTATTCCCCTTTAAATACTACACTGGACGAGCTGGTATCGATTATAATATGGGTAAAAAGACCATTTTGGGGTTAGTCTATACTAATAGCCAAAACAATTTTGATCCTTATGGCGAAAACAATTCCAACGTGCTCGACGGTGAAGGGAATAAAATCGCTGCTTTCCGCACAGGGAATGAAAGTCATGATCGCTGGCCATCTTATACAATAAATGCAAATGTCAAACATTCAATTGGTGAAAAAGGAAAAGAAATCACTGCGGATGTGGATTATATGCGATTCAGGAATACGACAGATCAACTTTTTACGACAGATTATTTTGGATTAAATGGCGAGCCAAATTTGCCGACTTACCTCTTGGCCGGCGACCTGAAAGGAGACCTACAAATCCGATCACTAAAAGCAGACTATGTGCATCCTTTGTCAGGTAATGCCAAATGGGAAGCAGGCATCAAAACCAGTCTGGTCACTGCGGATAATAATGCCCTATTCCTTGATGTCAGCATTCCGGATGTCCCCTTGTTTGACTCGACCAAAAGCAATCATTTTGAATATCTCGAAAACCTGAACGCCGCGTATATCAATTATTCTAAAGATTGGGATAAATTCAATTTGCAGATCGGTGTGCGTGCCGAACAAACCCGGGTGGAAGGCAAACAATTTGTAACCAGCGAAACCTTTGATACGACCTATACAAATCTATTTCCCAGCGCTTTCCTCAACTATAAATTTACGCCCAATTATGAAATGGGTATGAATCTGAGCCGAAGGCTGGACAGACCCTCTTACCAACAATTAAATCCTTTTAAATTTTTCCTCGATCCCAGTACGTACCGAGAGGGAAATATATACTTGCGCCCACAGTACACCTGGGCAGCGGAATGGTCGCATACCCTATTCCAAAAATATACAGCCACCTTTGGCATGTCTCGGACCACCAATAACATAACACAGGTGATTGCTCCCGTAGAAGGACAGGATCGTATCACCGTACAAACAGATAAAAATCTGGCTCAATTTGATTATATTGGTTTAAATTTGAGCGCTCCTTTCGAACTGACCAAGTGGTGGTCATCGGTCAATAGTGTACAGCTCTATCGAGGGCATTATTCGGGGAATTTAGCCAATACCAATCTAGCCAATGGCAACGTGGTTGCATTTATGAATACGAACAATAGTTTCCGGTTTTCAAATGACTGGTCAGCCGAATTAGGATGCTGGTATCAATCCAGATTAATTTACGGATTCATGGATCTCGAACCCCAGTGGGCACTCAGTGCCGGCATCCAAAAAAGTTTTTTTAACCGGCAGGCTACGGTGCGAATAAATGTCAGCGATGTATTCTGGACCAGTCCGCCCAGTGCGGTGATTACATTCCGGGATTATGTGGAAGCATTTGATGTGAAGCGGGAAACCCGCGTAGCAAACATAAGTTGCACCTGGCGTTTTGGAAATAATCAGGTCACGCCCTCCCGTCGCCGTACTGGTGGCGCAGAAGACGAACGTCGCAGAGCAAGCCAGGGACAGGGATGATTTCAACGCCACTTCTTCAATGAAATGTTTTAAATAATTATGATGAAAAAATTTATTTTACCCTTTACGCTCCCATGCCTAATTTTCCTGCTTAGTATACAGCACCTGAAGGCACAAAAGAGCGATTTGATGCCAAAAGACAAACAAGAAATTGTCGACAAAATTGCGCAATTAATGCAAGACCATTATGTTTTTCCAGAAGTGGCTACACAAACCGGCGATCATTTGAAACGACAGTTGGCAGCCGGCTATTTTGATGGATTTTCAGATGATGACTCCTTTAGTGAAGCCCTGACCAAAGAGGCTCAATCGATTGCCAACGACCGACACTTGCGGATACGCTTAATGCCGCCACAGCCCCTTGGGGAAAATACATTAGAACAAAGAGTGGATGACCGGCTCCGCGCTCTGCAAAAAGGCAGAGCGCATGCAGGAGGATTTGCGGCTGCCCGTATTCTGGAAGGCAATATTGGGTACCTGGATTTGCGTGGATTTGTTGCCCCTCAATGGGGAGCACCTGTGGTAGATCGCGCCATGGGTCTGCTTCAAAATACCGATGCCCTAATTATTGATTTGAGAAAAAATGGAGGGGGGAGTCCGGCAATGGTGCAATACCTGTGCAGCTATTTTTTTGATAAAAAAGTGCATTTAAACAGTATTTATCGAAGGGAGGGAAATCAAACGGAAGAATTTTGGTCACTTGAAAAAGTGGGTGGACCAAAACGATCCGATGTCCCCTTATTTGTATTGACCAGCTCCTTTACCTTTTCGGCAGCAGAAGAGTTTACGTATAACATGCAAACAAAAAAAAGGGGGATGATCATCGGCGAAATAACCGGAGGCGGGGCTAACCCGGGCGGTGGATTTCCAATAAACGAAAAGCTCATGATTTTTATCCCTACAGGCCAGGCGATCAACCCGATCACCAAAACAAACTGGGAAGGCAAGGGTATCATCCCGGATGTCCAAATCGGCGAGGTGAATGCGTTGGAAAAAGCCATTGAAATAGCTACCGCGGTGGCAGATACTTATCGGCAAAAAAATAAAACAAAACACAAAGAATTACTGCACAACCTGTACCAACAATTAGACCAACCTAACGTTAACCAAACAAAAGATGCCATCGTTTCCTGTCTTAAATCCTGTATTGATGCATCGCTTATGGGCGAGGGCGATATCAATTTGCTAGGCTATGATTATCTCATGAAACAAAACAAACCAATTGTTGCTGAGATAATTTTTTATGCCAATACCATTTTATTTCCTGAATCCGCCAATGTCTATGACAGTTATGGCGAGGTGCTAACAGCCAATGAAAAACTGGATGAAGCCATTCAGGTGCAACGAAAGGCGGTGCAGTTGGGCAAAGTATCGAATGATCCAAATTTACCCATTTTCATGGATAATCTGTCTAAACTGGAGCAGCGCATGTTAAAAAAACCATGATTAATTCCTTCCATTTGTAAGTTTGCTGACAAATACACAAATAGCAGTGACGCCTGGGCTGCAGTTTTGTACTTTTCGACAGGATTTGGATTAAATAAATCGATCATGTTTAGAAATGTTACTATCTTCTTTGGGTTGTTGTTCAACTTGTGGGCCCTAAAACCAGACGCACAAAATATGGCCTTATATGTCAGCGATGCAGGTAACTTTGATCAACCGCCCTGGCAAATATTAAAATTTGATGTTGAAGGTAAAAATGGCGAGGTATTTATTGACCATCACCTGGCATGGCCACAGGATATACTATTTTTAGAGCACGAAGGCATTGTGCTTATTTCCAATTTAAACACCGGTCAAATAATCAAATTCGATTCAGAGACCGGTGCCTATATTGGTGTTTTTGCACATGTTGCAGGCGGACCTACACGGATGAAACTTGGAAAGGATAGCCTGCTTTATGTTTTACAATGGGCAGGAAATGGCCGGGTTTTGCGATATAATCTCAATGGAACCCTGGCTGATGTGTTTACATCCGTGGGCGTTCAGGCAAGTATTGGCATGGATTGGGATGTAGATGGCAACCTTTATGTGTCTTCGTATAGTGGAAAATATATTCGCAAATTTGATCAAACCGGTAAGGACCTTGGCCTGTTTGCCAATTTTGGTCTGTTAGGTCCAACAAATATTTGGTTTACCCCCAGTGGCCAATTGATGGTCATGGATTTTGAAGGAGGTGTGGTCCAATTATACCACTATGACGGGCTTTATTTGGGAATTGCTATTTCCAATATACTCAATGGGGAAGGTGTTGCATTTTTACCCAATGGGAATATGCTTTTGGGCAGTGGCGGTGCGTCCTCCGTCAGAGAATACACGGCAGATGGCATGTATTTAAAAGACTTTATTACTCCAGGGGCACTTGGCCTGATGACCCCGAACGCTGTTGTATTGAGAACATTGAAATCAACATCAACGGAAACCTTGACTTCATATGATTTGAACTTGTTTTATCCAACAACAGGCAACATTTTTCGAACAGTCAATCCAGCACTTTGTAATGAGATATCCCAAATCCAGGTGTACCATAGTTCCGGCAGTCTGGCTTGCACTATAGCCCTGGATAAAGACATGATGACATGGGATGCTTCCCACTTTGCACCAGGAGCATATTATATCGTTGCGCAAAAAAAGGATGGCAGGAGATGCCGGCAACAAATTATTGTCCAGCATTAACCGCATGCTTTAAACAACAGTCTTTTCAATCTCATGCCAGAGGCTTTAGCAAAAGGGTAACTCATGCTTAGAAAATGGATATGCGCTTTATTATGGATATGATTGAAGATAGAATATTAAAAATAATGTTTACCAAGAATAAAAGAAACAAATTAGTGGATTAGTTTGATTTATCTATATATTTACGCCACTTCAGATTTAGACCGAAGCTTAATGCATGAAATGGGATTAAAAACTCAGATATTTAGGAACAAAATTGTACGACTATGAAGTCTGGTATTTTGAATTATTCCATTCTCGGATCGCTCCTGTTATTTTTTTGTCCATCCCTATTTGCACAATGGGAAGTTGTCAGCTCAGGTACAACACAACAACTGAATGAAATAATATTCCCCGTGGCAGATACCGGTTTTGTTGTGGGCAATAACGGTACGTTTCTGCGCACCTATGATAGTGGCGAATCCTGGATCCAATTGGATTTGGGAACAACGGACCATTTGAATGATATCTATTTTTTTAATGCGCAATCCGGATTTGTCGTTGGTGATAATGGCTTTTTTGCCGGCACAAAAGATGGTGGTGAAACCTGGGATATTACTACTTTGATCGACAAGGAACCCGTAAAACTTAGCTCCGTATTTTTCACATCGTCGTTAATAGGATATGCCGGTGGAAGTAATGATCTGATCGATGGGATTATTTTTAAAACAACAGATGGCGGGATAAGCTGGGACATAACCGATTCATCTGATTCAGCATTGGATAGAGATTTCACAAGAATTGTTTTTCCAGTTCCCGATACAGGATATGCTATCACAAGAGGTATGTGCCTTAAGTCCGTAGATGCCGGTGATACATGGTTTGTTACAGATACGGCATTGGTTGCATCCGGCAATATGTTTAGCATTTTGGAAGATGCGCATTTTTTCTCAGCCGATACAGGGTTTGTGGTCGGATGGTATAGCCCCTTTTGCGGCTACACCGCGAATGGTGGAGAAAACTGGACCGATCAATTTGTTTTTAATAATCAGTGGTATGCCATTGATTTTCCATCCCGGCAAACGGGTTATATGGTTGGTTGGGGACAGTTGGTCAAAACAATAGATGGCGGGCAGTCATGGCTGGATATCACTTCTCCGTTAATTGCCTCTGCATCGATTTATGCTATGTCCTTTATTAATGACAGCACGGGTTATACCTGTGGAGATAATGGGCTAATACTGCGAACAAACTCAGGGGGTGTTACATCCATTTCAGATGAATTGTTATCTTCCAATGTATCGGTTTATCCCAATCCGGCTGCCCAGGATTTCCTGATTACCTTTTCTAATCCAGCAAGCAAAACACATACGTTGTTTATTTATGATAGTCGTGGTGTGCTTGTTCACAAGGCTGAAAGTATCACCACTAGCCGTGTAATTATAGATCGAAAAAATATGCCTGGAGGTATCTATGCGTTACAACTTATAAAGGATGGGCGTATCGTATATACTCAAAAATTAATATTGGAATAGAAGCAAATCTTTTTATACCTATCCAATCGAAAGACCACTAGAAAAGTAGCCTTTTTCAGAAGATTGTTTTTACCCCTACCCTCTTGCACCCGGATAGCCTAATGCACTTCTATCCGCGTCGAAGAGGACGAAATAAACTTAGGTTAAACCCAATTCATGCATTAGGTTTTGATAAAAAAGGATTATTAATTTCTTAATAATTGATATACAATATATTATGAAAATTGATTTGGATTAAATGTGGGAATAAATGAGTGCAAAAAATATATGGGAATTGCCCCTGGATTTATTTCATTGATTACTAGCAGTAAATTGCTTCGGCTACAGCTCATTTCTGCTTCATAATCAGGCACTTCCCCTCCTCACCATAGAAGGCTATGCCTTGTCGGCGAAGTACCAGCTTATTTTGCAGAAATGACCTTCGCTCGAAGCCTAATGCATGGATTGGGTTAAAGATACGACTACTGCATCCGGAACCATTTTAGTCCTGATTTGTTCACTAGGTGCAGGCATCGTGTAAAACCTATGATTTACATGTTATTTATACAACTGGACGGCAATTTTTATACATCATGCAAGAATATCTCCTTAATTTATCGCAACAAATTATCCCATGGCTGATGACCCATGGCGTGAAGATTTTATTTATTCTGGTGGCTGCCTATATCCTACATAAAATTGCCAGGAAATTTATTATTAAAATGATTCAGGTGGCGGTAGGTGCGAAAGGTACTATATCTGAAGAGGATGAACGCAAACGGGAGGATACGCTTATACAGATATTTGTTTTAACATTAAAAATTGTCCTACTGACCGTCACCACGCTGATGGTTTTGCATGAGATAGGTATCATGATAGGTCCTATTCTAGCAGCCGCCGGTATCGTCGGATTGGCTATTGGATTTGGTGGCCAATATTTGATCCGTGATATCATTACAGGACTGTTTATTATAATCGAAAATCAATATCAGGTCGGGGATGTGGTCAGTTTTGATACAGCAAGTGGCACGGTAGAGGCTATAAGTTTAAGAAAAACAACGTTGAGAGATTTGGATGGGACAGTACATCATATACCCCATGGGGAAATTAAAAAAGTATCAAATTATACACAGGATTTTTCACGGATTAAATTAGATCTTGGGGTAGCGTACAACACAAATGTTGAACATGTAAAACGCGTCATAAATGAAACAGGGGAACAAATGATCAATGACCCCCTTTGGCAGCCGGTCATTCTCAAAGCACCACAGTTTAAAAGGATTGAAGAGTTTACCGATTCATCCATAGTGATACGAATTATCGGTGAGACGATGCCGCACAGTAAATGGGATGTAGTTGGGGAATTTAGAAAACGTATTAAGGAGGCTTTTGAAAAGGAAAACATTGAAATTCCGTTTCCGCAAAGTGTTGTGCATCATATTCATCAAGGCGGGACTGATGGTAACGTAGAGCCTAAAAGACTGGATGAGCAAGCTACGGATTAGCACTATATTCATTACTGGGAGGAAAAAGGTGTAGATTGTGGGTGGAGTGTCCTTATCGGTTTTTTAAATCTTTTAAACAGTTAACGCATGAAGTCTTTTTTGCTATTATTCATTATAACAGTGGCTGCCTGTACCAACAGTAATCAAACCAATGCCACATCAGAAAATGTGGATACACTGACATCCGATCCTGATAAACTAACATCAGATAGTCTCTCTGTTGAACAGGGTGTCAATGGACTGGCGTCCAAGGTATATGCCAACGATCGTTTTAAAGAAGTGACGGTTGAAAAGACGGGCGAGCATACCTATTTGATTAAAGGCAAAGGTCAAATATTTGAAGCCAATTTTAATTGGGTTGTAGAGGATGGTCATATGGAATTGATGGAAGGATTTGAAATGACGAGTGCCGGTGCGCCTGAATGGGGTGATTTTCAATTTTCGATTACGGTTGAAAAGGACCGCCAAAATTCAACCCTAACGCTAGTGATTTTTGAAATCAGTGCAATGGACGGCAGCCGGCAGTATGAATTGCCCATTAAGTTAGAGTGATGGGTTATGGATAATTTCGTAATAATCTGGAATCTGCGAATCAGGAATCAAGTAAGGATCTTATTTGTAGAAAGTAGAATGTAGAATGTAGCAGGATGTTGAAAGGTAGGAAGTAGAAGGATTATTCGCGATGCGGCCACCGCGTGTGCGCTGCTATCGCTGCGTGAAATCACAGGATGCGTAGTTGAGGTTGAGGCTGACGTTGAGGCTGAGGCGATACTGAAGCACTATGCTTGCTCCAAAAATTCCCTTACGAAATAACACAATAACCCCCAACTTCTTCGTGAACCTTCGCGCTCTTTTTGCCCTCTTGGCCATCACGCAAGTCTCCACATTGCAGCAAAGTCAATGGCTAGCAACAACCATCTCCCTTAAACTCTTCCACCGAATACACGAATAACCGAATACACGAATAACCCCAATAACTCCCTACTGAAGCGAAACAAGATGATTCCCTTACTTTCGCAGTATGGATCATGCCTATCCCCTGAGTGAAACGATCGCAGCGTTGAGTACCCCGCCCGGCGTTGGCGCTATTGGTGTCATACGCTTGAGCGGATCGGCGGCCATAGATATTACATCCCGTATTTTTCGCGGGAAGGACTTGCACCGGCAAGAGGGCTATACCGTTCATTTTGGGCGGATTATGGATGAGGCAGGCAGTGTGCTGGATGAAGTGTTGGTTACGCTGTTTCGTGCGCCCCATTCCTACACCGGAGAAGATACGGTAGAGCTTTCTTGTCATGGGTCGCCCTATATTTTACAGGAAATCCTGCAGCTTCTGGTTCGCCAGGGCGCCCGACTGGCCCGTCCGGGGGAATTTACGCAGCGGGCTTTTCTACATGGCAAGTTGGACCTGACCCAGGCGGAGGCCGTCGCGGATCTCATCGCATCCACGCACCGATCAGCACATGATGTAGCGATTCGACAAATGCGCGGTGGCATTGCCCGGCAGATTAGTGCACTCCGGGAGGAGTTGATTCATTTTGCAAGCCTGGTCGAATTGGAGCTTGATTTTGGCGAGGAGGATGTGGAGTTTGCCGATCGCGATGCTTTGAAAAAGCTCATCGAAAATATCCTGACAACAATCCGCTCGCTGGCAGGGAGTTTTGCACTGGGCAATGCCCTTAAGGAGGGTGTCATCACCGTCATCGCCGGCAGACCCAATGCCGGCAAGTCGACGCTGCTCAACGCCCTCCTGGAGGAGGAGCGCGCTATTGTAAGCGATATCGCCGGCACCACCCGCGATACGATTGAGGAGGCGCTGAATATACAGGGCATCCGATTCCGGCTGATCGATACCGCAGGCATCCGTGAGGCACAGGACCAGATCGAGGCGATTGGCGTAGCGCGCACGATGGCCAAGATCGGCGAGGCGACGTTATTGGTGTATGTTTTTGATGCGTTAACGATGGATGCAGAGGATGTGGCGGCAGACGTAAATGATCTGGCGCGCGAGGGCATGACGATCGTGTTGGTGCCCAATAAAATGGATCTGCACCCTTACCTGCAACCTGCGGCTTTTGCGAACAAGAATGTTGGGCTCGACCACATCGTTCCCGTATCGGCCCGTAACCAAATGAACATCACCTACCTCAAAGAAAAACTATTTCATTTGGCACTGGCCGGCAGCCGATCAGAAGATGATATCCTGGTCAGCAACGCCCGGCATGCGGAGGCACTATACCATGCCGCCCAGGCATTAGAAGCAGCCCTCTCAGGACTCGATAACGGCCTCACCGGCGATTTGCTTGCGGAGGATATCCGGCAGGCACTGCACCACCTCGGTTTGATATCCGGGGAAGTAACCAACGAGGATTTATTGGCGAATATTTTTGGGAAGTTTTGTATTGGAAAGTAATTATCCACGTCGTTTCCTTCAGCAGTCAATCTCCAGACTGTGTACCATGGCACTAAAAATCAGTAACCACTCAACTACCCCATTTCTATTCGTCCAGTATTCGTCCAATAAGATCCCCTTATTAGTCCGGTATGGAATAGCGCTTAACCGGTATCTACTTCTCTTAGACATGCAATCAATAAAGTATAGCCTTGTAATCGATTCCTGTTCGTCCACATTTGTTCCACGTTTAGTCCACATACCCTCATCCACCCCTGGAAAGGGCAGACATGGTTGGAGTGAGGGGGTAGGCATCCGGACTGTCCGGAAGGAAGAATTCCTTTTCAATTATAGTCTACCCAAACCTGAAAAAATTTCTCCCCCCTTGTTAATAATAAAAACATCTTATCTTTGGTGCAATAGCCAGCTGTAGACAGTTTTGTTCATCACAAATCATTTTGATATGATCAAACGTCTCATTTCCTTGCTGCTGTTTTCCAACGTCGTCATCGGCTTTGCCCAACTCCCGGATCAACCCTGCGACACATTATTGCTGGCTGACCAATCTACGCTTATCATCCGACTGGATTCTGTGTCACGGACGCACGTCCATTTTAAACATTGTCTAGACACCCTAGACGAACCGCAGCAATACCCCATGGAGAATATTCTGGGGCTCAATAAGTATCGCGTACCACAAGAAAAAACATTATCCGATTTGCTTGAAGGAAAGCACAAAAAGCCCACAGTTGCCCCTGCACCAGATCCCACCTGGATCTTTTATGAAAAATTGACCAAAAAGAAAAGGCGCCTGTCTTATGGTGATGAAATAACGGTCCACTATCGCGAAAATCACCAAAAAAAGAAATATAGCGGGTATTTTACATTGCTGGATGACCAGTTTCTGACCATTAAAAAAGCGACACTTGATCCCATTACCATTCCCAAACAAAACATTACTAAAATAACGCTCAACCAGCAGTCAGGATGGTTATACCAGTTACTTGGAAGGGGAGCCATTATTATAAGTGCCATTATTGCCTTCGTAGCAGTAGTAGTCGCTTTATTATCATTAAGCATCTCTACCGCTTCTGGCGGGAGCACCAATTCCCCAGAAATTGGATGCACCTCCTCTGGTTGTGCGCTTTCCGGTATTCTCGCTTTGGTAGGACTGACTTTTGGCATAGTAGGCAGCTTACCTAAAACACTTCCAAAACCCTTCTCTAACGCATGGGAAGTGTATCAGGAATCAAATCCTCCGCAATCCCAGGAACATTACAAGGAGCCTTGATAATTTAATGGAAGCAATAGAAAACGGCAATTTTTTAAACATCACCATCTTCCAATTAAGCGACACTACGTCTTTATGCAACTAAAGCCTGAACTTATACAGCAAATTCAAACCATTATTGCCACGGCAAAGGACAGGGCCATTCGATCGGTAGATACAGAAAGGGTGTTAATGTATTGGCAAATTGGCAAGGTAATTTTTGTGGAAGAACAGGAAGGAAAGGTACGAGCGGGCTATGGCGAGTTCTTGATAAGAACAATCTCAGCAACCCTTCTGCCCCTCTTTGGAAGTGGTTTTTCTGTCAGACAATTAGAGATGTGTCGACAGTTCTACCGAACCTTCCCAATTGCGAACGCAGTGCGTTCGCAATTTAGTTGGACCCACTATCGCACACTCATTCGCATTGAAAACGCCGTCAAAAGGGACTTCTATATCGCAGAAGCTGAAAAAAACAATTGGACTGCAAGGCAACTGGAACGACAGATTAACAGCCAATTATTTGAAAGGTTGCTCATCAGTAATGATGTTCATTCCGTATTGGCAGTTGCACGGGATGAAAAACAACCTTCAGATGCAAAAGAAATTATTAAAGACCCTATGATTCTTGAATTTTTGGGCCTTAAACAAGAAGCTTCGTATTATGAAAAGGACCTAGAGGCAGCCATTGTAACTCATCTCCAGGACTTTTTATTAGAATTAGGCAACGGCTTTTCGTTTGTTGCAAGGCAAAAACGCATCCATGTAGATGGCGATGAATTTTTTATTGACCTTGTCCTTTATAATAGACTACTTCAATCCTTTGTGCTATTTGAAATTAAAACAGCCAAACTCACACATCAGGACATTGGACAATTGCAAATGTATGTGAATTTTTATGATCGTTTCGAAAAGCAGGAATTTGAAAACCCCACGATCGGAATTTTATTATGCGCTGATAAAAACGATGCTGTTGTGAAAATAACCTTACCTGAAAATAATAAAACCATTGTCGCCAGTAAGTACCAATTATATTTACCAACAGAACAGCAGTTGATAGATGAAGTAAGAAAAGAAATAGACAAATTGGATCAGGAAATGAATCATAATTAATCTTTAACCAAAATCTTGCATTAGGTTTGAAAATAAATAGAAAAAATATTCCTATTATATATAAATCAAACATTTATGCGAAGGATATGCCATTTAATGTGGTAAGAAATGCGTACAGCATTTTGTGAAATATAAAATACGGCATTTGTACATATTATTGGTTTTTCAGTTTGCTTCGGCTGCAGCTCATTTCTGCTTCATAATCAGGCACTTCCCCTCCTAACCATAGGCGACTATTCCTCGTCGGCGAAGCACCAGATTATTTTGCATAAATGACCTTCGCGCGAAGCCTAATGCATGATTTGGGTTTAAAAGAAAAATAATCGCTCTTAAATACCATCTTATTAATATCAAAGTTCTTCTCAAAATACTTTTTTCATAAGCATTAATTCACTTTATAAATCCCTATTTTGTGCCATCAATAAATTCAGAAGTTGAGCACCTTGAAAAATAAAGCTAACAAAAAGATGCCTATACTCAACTCCGAATTGATTATCTTTCGCCCATGCGCATCTTCCTCCTGATCCCAGTAATTTTCCTTTGGCAATGTACCGCGGCCAACAGCCAATCCCGGCCAGACTCCATGCTCCTGGAGGCCGAGACGATGGTATATTTTGACTTTGGAAAGGATACGTTTTTATCCGGGGGTATGGATAGCCTGGAGGGCTTGTTACTTCTCACGAAGGGACGTACCAATCAATACATAGACATCTTGGCCCATACGGATTCAATAGGTTCCCTTTCTGCTAATGAAGACCTTGCTCTCCGAAGGGCAGACAATGTGCGCACGGCGCTACTGGGACTTGGTTGGCCTGCAGAGCGATTGCGCTACAGCGGAGCCGGCAAAGTGCTTCCCCTAGCCTCCAATGCCACCGAAGCCGGACGTAAAGCCAACCGAAGGGCTGAGGTACGCCTCTATAAAAAAAGACCCATGGCCTTGTTGAAAGGTCAGATCGTGGATGACAGCACAAATACACCCATTCAGGCGCTGGTGATTGTTGAAGGACAAGGCTGGCGGGACTCCACCGAGACGGATACGACGGGCAGGTATAGTTTTTTGTTACCCTTATTTGCAAAAGTGCGGGTAAGTGCGCTGGCAGCCGGCTATTTTCTGGAATCAAAAATGACAGAAGTCAAACCCGGGAAAAATGAATTTACCCTTCCACTTAAAATCGCAAAACCCGGAGAGAAAGCAGATATTGATCAATTATTTTTTCTCGGCAATCAGGCCATACTAACCAAAGCATCCGAACCCATTTTGCCCAATTTGTTTCACTTTATGACACTTAATCCCAAACTGTCTATTGAAATTGCCGGACATGTCAATGTGCCCAATGTGCCTCCGGTGGATCAGTCAACCTTGGAATTCCAATTATCGGTCGACCGGGCCAAAATGGTTTATGATTATCTAATCAAAAGAGGCATCTCAAAAAAGCGTATGCGCTTTAAAGGGTATGGCAATTCCGAAATGCGTTATCCTTTTGCAATCACAAACCCACACCAGGCACTGAATCGGCGGGTGGAGATTCGAATTGTGGCAGATTGAATCCCAGTCACCTTTTTCTCAGGCAAACAATATCTATCAATTATTAAAGAAACATGCGCCATTACGTACATAATGCGTTTAAATAAGGCTGACTCACTACCGTTGTCTCACGCCTAATGATATCTCAATTATTACTCTTTAATCAGCGTCTCATAACCGAGAATTATCCCATCGCTACACCGGAATACCAGATGATTTAATCCGCTTCCATTCGCTGACAAATCTACTGTCAACTTTTCACTGGTTGGAGTGATCCTTTGCATGGCACGCCCCAATCCATCATAAATGTCTATGGTTGCACATTGAATAGGTATTCCTGCAATAGTAAGCGTACTGGCAAATGGATTGGGATAGACTTGCACCAGAGACGCCTCCTCCTGGTCTAAATCACTGATAAGTGGTGTGAAGGTTATAGGCAAACAAACGCGGTCATTATCATTATTCGCATCCAGACGTTGATTGGGAATGGACAATTCAAAACAAAGTTCGTCCCAATACAAAAATAGATAACAATTATTGTAATAAATAGAATAAGTTGTATCGAATAGTTGAGAAATGATGGTGGTCTCTCCTGGTGCAATTCCTAAATTATTAATTTTTAAAAAATTCAATCTTTGATTACCCTTATAAATTTCATCGTTAAGGCATAAGTCATTGGGTAAGTCCCAATTAATAACAATTTCTTCAAGTGTATCCTGCCCTAAATTTGTAACATGAAGTTCAACTCCTTTAAGAGTCATTTGAAAATGCCATTGATCTAATCTGATTAAATCAATTTTTTCGGCCTGTAACCATGTCAGGGAAACATCCTCCATTGGAGGTTCAAAAGTGCCATCAAATTGCAGTGGCATCCGGAAAGCATTAAATGTTTCATTACCAATAGCCCAATGATGTGTTTCACCGGGCAGGACTCGTTTAATTGTTGCATCTGAAGTTGGTTCCTGTAATACGCCAATATAATTCAGTGCCGAATCAAAACGATGAACGTCCTTCAATCCATTTAAATACCATGTCTGTTCATCAAAAAAACCCGCTGTCAGTCTTCCCAGATTATGTTGTTTCTCCACGATCACATTGAATTGATCATCCAGCAAAATCAACCTGCTATACCCAGCCAATAAAATGTTGTTTTCCTTTGTGGTGTAAATAAAATTCACATCCGACACATCCTTGTGTAGTGAATCTATTGTAATCCCGGTCTGTGGATCAATACGGACAACCCCTTCCTTCCTGAGTGCCGCAAGGATTTGCCCGTTCGCATAAGGAGCAAGTCCGGAAATGCTGGTATTAATCCCAAGGGAAACAGGATCAGTATCAAAATTATCTAAACGGAACAACTCTCCGTCAATTAAATAAACTAGTGGAAAAAGTTGATTAGCGTAAATGGACGTTAGTTCACCAAAAAATGACAAAAAGGTATTGGGCAAAATCCTATTGTCAAGAAATTTACCCTCACTGTCAAGCAGAATTAACATAGGATAATAAGCGAAATCAACGAATACATTTGCAGCAAGAAGGATGTTTTGATCGGCAGTTAAAATTTTTAAAAAATACAACTCATAAGCATCGTACCCCCAATAAGTAAAGTCAATATTCAATGTCTTCTCCCAAAGGATTTGACCATCCTTATCCCACTTTTGAATAACTGGAAGTCCCTTTTTTTTCGGATTGATACCATTGGTCACCCACAGGTAGCCATCCTCAACGGCTACGGCAGCGGTGACGTTTGTCTTCGCATTGGGCTGAAGGGCATAATCCGACGACTGAGCCCGTAATAAGGTAGATGCCGGGCCTGCCAACATCAAAAGGAGAAGTAGCGCTTTATTCATGGGAAGGATATGTGGTTCAAAGATAAGCATTTAGATCTGTTAATGCAAATGCATTAGGCCATCTGCCCCAATTCGGAACGGTATCATTTACCGAATAAGCGTTGTCATAGCCGTTATCTTAAGGGATGAAGGAATACGCCCGCAATTTTTCATTGCTATCTTCCAAAGTCAAATGCCGGAACGCCTGAGTTGGACTATTCAATATCTTCCTATTGCCCTGTTGATGGTACGCCAATTATTTTTCACTACCTTTCGTATCTTAAAACAATGCCTTGGTTATGAAAAAATGGTCCATCGTCACCTGCACACTCACTCTGGCTTTAATCGCAGGCTTACCCTGTTTACCACAAGCTTCCAATACTTGCGATGACACCGCCGTGCCCATTGTTTTTGTACACGGCTTGCTCGCCAGCGGGGATACCTGGACGACGCAGATCCAGCGTTTTGCGAGTAATGGTCACTGCCAGGATCGTTATTTTGTTTTTGACTGGAACACACTCAGCACATCCGGTGCGGATGCACTGCTCGACAAGTTTATCGATTCCGTACGCAATGTTACAGGCGTTACACAGGTGCATCTGGTCGGACATTCTGCCGGTGGGGGCAGGGGGTATTCCTATTTATCCGACCCCAATCGGGCCGCCAAAATTTTATCCTATGCACATATAGCAAGTGCTACCCAAAGTGGTCCTGCCGGACCTGGTGGCTCCGTCCCTACACTCAACATTTATTCCACGGTCGATGAAATTGTAGCAGGTGCAGATATTGCGGGGGCACAGAATATACAATTCACAACGTTCGACCATTACCAGGTAGCTACCTCCAAAGAAACATTTTCAGCCTTGTATTCTTTTTTCTACGGCACATCGCCCAACACAACAACTATTGCACCCACAGATGTCATTACGATTGGTGGTAAATGCCTCACCTTAGGTGAAAATACGCCGACGAATGGCGCCATCATCGAAGTATTTCAAGCTGATTCAACCGGAAAACCGGCAGATCTCCCCGTGGCCACCTTCAACGTTTCTGCTTCGGGATTTTGGGGGCCATTGGAAGTAGAATCCGACAAATACCATCTTTTTAAAATTTCATCCAATTCCCCTTCGTTCAGGAAGGTGATTTATTATTACGAGCCTTTTGTCCGCGATAACCCTACGGTATATCTCAGAACGTTTCCACCAGCCTTTTCCCTGGCAGGTCTGCTCCTATCCAGCATTCCGAATAATGATAATCAAAGTGTTGTGAGCATTTTTACGAGCACACAGGCGGTAATCCACGGTCGGGACAACCTTACCTTAGATGGCCTGGATCTGGCCACTGCCGACCTGGCGAGTGCATCTGCATCCATGATCGCCCTCTTTTGTTATGACGATGGGAACGACGGATTAGGAAATGGCGAATCTATGTCCAACTTTGCCGCTTTCCCCTTTTTGAAAGGAGCAGATATCCCTCTTACCCCAAGCCCTGAAAAAACCATTCATCTTCTTTTTAATGGCAGCAGTATTCCGGTTCGCAACTGGCGCAGCAAATCCGATGGCGTTGTTATCGCGGTGTTTAATGAACCGGACCAGGCCGTTTCCGCAGAGACGCTTTCGCCGGAATCGTTAGGTTCTATAAACGTTTATCCTAACCCTGCTTATGATCAAATTTGGGTTGAAGGAAGCCACACTTTTTATCCTGGTGATAAACTGTCCATCATTGGCCCGGGTGGCCAAATCCTGCAGATCGACCCTGAACAAATCATTGGCAACCGTTTTTCTGTCGGAGTGTCCGATCTGCCGATTGGAACTTACGCGCTTTTATGGGAATCAAAAACCGGGCGTGCACAGGCTAAATTTCAAGTCATTCGATAAATAGCGCGCTCATCCGGATTGGATGGTCTTGTGGTCATAATTGTAGTTGCGCTTTACATCGTTTGGCTGTTGGTTGCAGGCCAGCATGTATTCCAAACGGGAAGGTCGCTCCAACTGCTATCCAAGGTTTCTACTCCGGCACCCGACAGGCATGACGGCTGACCAACAGAAGTTCTCCAGTTTCTTCCCGGACATACACTTCAGTATAGTCCAGCAGAAGTATCATGGACTGATCTTCGAGAGCAACTTCGAAACGGGCACGACCGTTGACGATGTAGGCGGTCCCGTATGCACGCACTGCGGCATCCAGTACCTCCACCCGTTGATAACGGATCCGGCCGGAACCTATATTGGATAGCATCTCCGCCCGGGTTTCATGCCAGCCATTGGAATGGACATACACCACATCCAGGGCGAGCAATTGGGATAGTCTGGCTGTATCACGTAAGACCATCCATTCAAATTTTTCCTGGTGTAGTTGGCGTATCCGTTCCGGTGTGGAATCGGATTGCCCCCATAATCCCAGAGGGAAAACAAGCAAAATAGGAAAAATAGCCTTATGAAGAATAATCATTGGATTAGTTACAAAAAAGAATAAACCTAAGTAAACTTTTCATAATTCCAAATGAAGGCAAAGTCAATTAAAAAAGGCTGAAGCCCCAATCTGAAAAACTAGCAAAAGACATAAGTAGACCAATTAAGAAGATTACCGCTACAAGCATGCCAAGTATTAAGCCAATTACATTTGTAAAATGTAGGCCTTTCCTTTTTTTGCTTATAATAGCAAGCACTATCCCGAGCACTGCCATCGGAAAGGATAGGACAACAGCAAGAAAAGGTGTAGTAATAATCAAAGCTATTATGCCACTAGTGACGGCCACTATACCGAAGATCAGTGATAGGACGCCAGCGATATCGCCTTTGGATTTTCTGTTTTTTAGCGATGACCTAAGCCCGGTCCAAAATGGTTGTTCAGGCTTTTTTACTGTGGAACCAAATAAATGTTGAATAGTCCCAGGCCTCCATTCCTCACCGAAAAGGAATCCTGAAGATGCCAATCCTAAATGTCCCATCGAAGAAAATACACGACCTTTAGAATCCTCGGGCAAGGGATCAGTTGGCTCGGAAGATGGTATATGATTTAAACAACAATAGCCCTGGCCGGAAATAAGCATCAGCGCGATTACAATGAAGATCAGGTTCGCTTTCATACCGGAACTTTATGTGATCATTAAAGAGGTCCCTTTGCCTTTCTCAGGGCTGCAAAAGATCATGATCTTGCCCCAGAGAATATTGTGAACCATTGCCAAAGATAAAAAAACAAAAACGATATGAGCGGCATTATCACTTTAATTAGCCCCTGATTGAATGCCCGGCCCAAGGGCTTTTGATGACAGAGGCTGCGAGAAGATATGAGGGCTATCCTATCCGCCAATTTGATGTTCAAAAAACTGACCTGAGCCATCAACAGATACCGGATTCCTTCCCGCTACTTCTTTTTCAAAAAATACTTACCAGCCTGGTCACCGGAAATTCTATTTCCCTCCTGGTCCAATGGGTAAAGTATGTTGTCACCGATCTGGAATCGATTAGGCGGATCAACTTCAAGAAGGGTAAGAATAGCTCCATGTGTCTGCACACTATACAATCCTTTCTGATTTTTGGGTTTGGCGGCTGATCTGCCAACCGGAATCGATTGGATCGTAAATTCGCTTTCGTAATCCAATTTAATGGTCGTCTCCATTCCCTCACAATCCGCACAATGGAGCATGCCCGTGTAAGTACCCAGGTAATCTCCGGTTGGCGACAATTTGGGTTGTTGCCCTTCCGGAAAAACAACATCGAGCTGAGGGGCCACCTGTGGTTCGGTATTGGGTTTATTGGCACATTGCCAAAAGGAACCAACCATAATGAGCAGAAATGGTAGGAAATAAACATGTTTCATAACAGCAATTTCGATGGTGTTTTTGAATAAATTGGAGTTATAAAAATGGACAAGGACAATGCCAATCGAAGATTTTCGAAAGACTTATGCAAAATAAAACCTTCAAATAATGCAAGGCATTGAAAACAGCATGCTCAAATCACATATCGCAACGCTTCAATTTCGGCTATCGTCTTGGGGATAGGATCCCCCAAAATAACCCGGCCATCTTCCGTAATGAGCACATTATCCTCGATGCGAATCCCACCAAAATCGCGATAACTTTTTAATTGATTATAATTAATAAATGAGGCGTGTTTATTGGACGTCTGCCATTGATCCATTAATTCTGGAATAAAATAAATACCCGGTTCTACAGTTAGCACAAACCCGGGTTGTAACGCACGTGCCAGTCGAAGGTAGGCCAATCCAAACTGATCACTTCTCGCCACCCCATCGCCATAACCTACATAATTTTCGCCCAGATCCTCCATGTCGTGCACATCCAAACCAATCATATGGCCCAATCCATGCGGGAAAAACAAAGCATGTGCACCCGCAGCGACCGCTTCATCCACATCGCCTTTCATTAGTCCAATTGCCTTCAGCCCATCGACAATCGTTCTCGCAGCGGAGAGGTGCACTTCCTTATAGGTTATGCCAGGTGCACATTGGGCAATCGCCCCGGTTTCTGCTTTCAACACCAATTCATAGATCTCCCGCTGCTGTTGAGTAAAATGCCGGTCCACCGGAAAGGTTCTGGTGATATCTCCGGCATAATGCATCGGCGACTCGGCGCCAAAATCACCGAGTACTAACTGGCCGGATTGCAACTCATTGCCATGATAATGGTTATGCAAAATTTGCCCATCTGTGGTCAGGATAATACCATACGCCGGGACGACCTGCTCCATTTCACACATTCCGGTGACGATGCCCGAAAGATCGGATTCCAGCATGCCTTCTTCGGCATCGCGCATTACCGCAACGTGCATCCGGCCCGACAGGTTGACCGCCCAAATCATTTGTTCGATTTCCTCAGCGGATTTTATGGAACGCTGTGCCACCACGGCCTGGATCAATGGTACGGATGCCTCTTTTGCTAAACCATCCACGCTTTTGCCCAGCCAACCCGCCAGCCGAAGCAGATTATCTCCACGGTAAGGAGGTAAAAAATGGACGTTTCCTTTGCGGACAGCGGCCTCCAGTTGATCCGGTTCCAATACGTTTTCTATGCCGGCTCCGGCAGCCTGCGACTTTAACGAAGCATGCGGGCCTACCCAAATGATATCTTCCATGGTCAGCTCATGGCCAAAGAGGGTTGTTTCTCCTGTACCTGCATCAATAAGTAAAACCAGACCCGGCATGTCCAATCCGCAATAATACAGGAAGGTGCTATCCTGCCGAAAGGCATAGGGATTGGCCTTGTAGTTCATGGGAGCGTCTATATTGCCCGGAAGGAGGATAAGTCCGTCACCCATCTGACGTGCGAGGTTCTGGCGGCGTTTCTGGTAAGTTGCTGCTGAAAACATAGTTTATCGTTGAGTGGGTAAGATACGGTTTAACCCAAAACGTAGATTAAAAAAGCATTTTTTGGATAGGTTACCGTGCGAAGTCCCTGGAATTTAATGCCATTGGCAGGCTTACTGGTGATCCTTCCCGGTAATCCGGGACATCAGTGCATCAGCCGCTAAAAACGGAGACGTTTTTCCATCCAAAACCTCCCGTTCCAACGTTTCATAATCCGATTTATAACGGGTGAATACCCAGGATGCCAGTTGATCCATCAGACTCTCCCGCAGCCAATAGGCCGCTTGTTCGCTCCGGCGTTGGGTGAGATAACCGGAAGCTATTATCGCTGCCAAATACTTATCTATATCCTGCCTGACCTCGGCCAATCCTGTTTTTTCAATCGAAGAAATAAGGCGCACCGGCACGGGTTGACCCGATCGCCGGGAAGGGTAAAGATGGATGGCCTGTTCATAATGCTGTCGCGCTTCTTCGGCCAATATCTTTTGATCGCCATCCGCCTTATTGACAAGAATCATATCCGCCATCTCCACAATACCCCGTTTAATACCCTGCAATTCGTCTCCGGCACCGGGTATCAACAGCAGCAAAAACAAGTCGGTCATAGCCTGGACTGCGGTTTCACTTTGCCCTACACCTACGGTTTCAATCAGGATATAGTCATACCCCGCTGCTTCACACAAGAGGATCGTCTCCCGGGTTTTTCGGGCTACGCCGCCCAATGTGGTACCTGCCGATGAAGGCCGGATAAATGCCAGAGGATCCCTGGCTAAAACCTCCATTCGGGTTTTATCGCCCAGGATGCTGCCTTTGTTCAGACCACTTGAAGGATCGATAGCCAACACTGCAATGTGTTTTCCTGCAGCGGTTAACTGTTGGCCATAAGCTTCAATAAACGTACTTTTTCCGGCGCCCGGGGCCCCACTGATGCCGATGCGAATAGCGGTTCCGGTATAAGGCAAACAAAGCGTAATGAGTGCCGCGGCCGCCGCATGGTCATCCGGATGTTGGCTCTCCACCAGCGTAATAGCCCGGGCCAGTGCAACCCGGTCCTTTTTGCGCAGTCCATCAAATAATTCGTTCGCTGTTAAGGCGCGTTTTGATTTCATTTCCATAAATGTACCATCCCCGGACAAACCGGAATACAAATCAAGTGACATTCTTCCTCATTACAATTAAAATGGCCTTCCTGCCTGGGTCATCCGAATGGTTAAAGTTTTTAGCATTTAGACAATTATTGAATTTAACAATGTTTAATGCATTGTAATTCAGTATTATTGATTTAAGGAAAATCTGGTTTACCGTTAATCTTATCCCAGCAGACGTTTTCCCATTGTTTGACCGGACAGCATCAACCTACCTTGGTCCATCCACTTCATTAGCGATCCGGGGCGCCGGATGGGGAAATAAGTAACTGGTAAATCACGATGTTTCTCCCGTCCGGCTCCCGGTCTTTCGTTTTTAGCCCAATCCCTCTTATGGATTAAAATCTGCCCATGCCTTGCGGGCAATTTCCAGCGTGAGGGTCTCTATAGCATAACTTCCCGCCATCGGATCGGCAACCTTATCCAGGTGAGCCTCCTCTTTCATCAGGTGTTGCACATTTCGGGCTATACGGCGAGCCATTGTTTGGTTTTCAACCTCAGGGGGCAGGATAGTCAGCATATCTACACCACCTAAAATAGCACTCAACGCACGTGTCGCAGCCGAGATATAGGTGGTCTCCCAAGGCAAAGTCGCATCCGGGGTGATTTTAGCCATGATCGTTAAAGACGTATCTGCAGGCCATCCAAAACTGCTGGCCAAATGCCCCCACAACAGGTGCAAAGCGCGCAGTCGCGCTATTTCAAGCAAGTAGTCATTTCCTATTTCTACTATTACCATCCCATTTGGCGGGACCGAATTCACCTGGGTCAATGATTTAAGCTTTTCAAACAGGGTATAAAGCAGTCCCGTTAATTGCGTTGCCGGCGCGTGCGCTCCAGAAAGGCTACCGAGCTGTGCAGCCCAACCTGACATACGATCTTGCGCCTCAAGCAACAGATCGTCAGCGATAGGTCCGATGAAACCACCTCTATATGCTGCATGAGTACCCTGTTGATCCAAATAATGGTGCAGAATCTCCACACAAGCTGCAGGGTCAACATCGGCCTGGAGATCCCAATAGACCGGTGCAAGATCCATAAGGACCTTATCCAGCAAAACAGGGATGTCGGCAGGATCCGAAAGCGGTATAACCAGGGCCTGGGCCCCTTTTTCCAGCGCCTCCAACCCGGCAGCATTGGTAGACCAGGTAGCCATACCAATTGGCAGCCATTCCAGTATTAGCCACCCGGGAGGATCATTCTTGCGAATGATTGGACCGGATACCATGTCCGGGGTGTCCAGATAAAAGGGTTTTCCGATAAGATCAGTATCAATGGGCCAGTCCAGTGACGCTGCCGAAGCGCCTTTCAGTTCGGCATGGATCAGTTGCCACCAGGTATCGGCATCCATTGCAGGGAACGTATCCCATTGTGGGTCCAGGTTACTCATACGCGACAAGATACAAATCTTCATTCTGAGCAAACTTTTGAATACAGAAAGTGTTACTTTTGTACTTAATTGACATTAGACCAAATCTAAATAGCATGACGAAGCGCCTGATCTATCTTGACAATAATGCCACAACGCCTTGTGATCCAAGGGTTGTAGAGGCTATGTTGCCTTATTTTTATGAACATCCGGGCAATGCGGCCAGCCGGAATCACCCATTTGGATGGATCGCTGAAGAAGCGGTGGATTATGCACGGGAGCAGATTGCCCAACTAATCAACGTTGATTCAAAGGAGGTCATTTTTACCAGTGGCGCTACCGAATCTGATAATCTGGCTATAAAGGGTGTCTTTGAAATGTACAAGCGCAAAGGCAACCACATTATAACGGTTAAAACCGAACATAAAGCGGTTTTAGACACCTGTGACCATTTGGAAAAAGAAGGTGCCGAAGTCACTTACCTCACCGTAAAGGAAGACGGACTATTGGACCTTGCTGAACTGGAAGCAGCCATTCGCCCCACAACGATTCTTATCGCTGTGATGTGGGCGAACAATGAAACCGGCGTCATCCAACCAATGAAAGAAATCGGGGATCTATGCGCCAAACATGGCATCCTCCTCTTCAGCGATGCTACCCAGGCCGTAGGTAAAATCCCGGTTGATCCCAAAGCATGCGGTGTGCACCTGATGGCCTTTACCTCCCACAAAATGTACGGACCAAAAGGTGTAGGGGCTCTCTACGTGAGCCGTAAAAATCCACGGGTAAAAGTAACTGCCCAGATGGACGGTGGCGGACATGAGCGCGGGATGCGTTCAGGAACACTTAATGTACCAGGTATTGTAGGATTTGGCAAAGCGGCCGAACTGGCCCGCCTCGAAATGGCCCAGGACACGGCACGCCTCAGCAAGTTGAGAGATCATTTACAACAGGAATTGCTAAAACTGGAAGAAACCATAGTCAATGGCAATGAAGCACACCGGATGCCACACGTGACCAACATTTCCTTCAAACACGTTGAAGGCGAAGGGCTGATGATGACCTTCAATCAAACGATTGCAGTATCCTCGGGTTCGGCTTGTACCTCGGCGTCTCTCGAACCATCCTACGTACTCGTATCCATGGGACTTGGTGATGATCTGGCACATTCTTCCATTCGACTGAGTCTGGGCCGATTTACGACCGATCAGGATATTGAAGAGGCTATCCAACTCATTGGCGCAGGGGTCAACCATATGCGCGAACTGAGTCCGATATGGGAGATGTACAAAGAGGGCATTGATCTCAACTCCGTGCAATGGTCCGAACATTAAAATTATAACCCGTTTAATTGTAAATCACGCTTAAATAACCCAATCTTAAAAAATAATATTATGGCTTATTCTGATAAAGTACTCGAGCATTTTAAATCGCCTAAAAATGTAGGCACGCTCGACAAAAGCAAAAAAAATGTAGGCACCGGCCTTGTTGGTGCACCCGAGTGTGGTGACGTCATGCGGCTGCAAATTGAGGTGGACGAAGCTACCGGTGTCATCAGTGATGCAAAATTCAAAACCTTTGGATGTGGCTCAGCGATAGCTTCGTCATCCCTTGCGACAGAGTGGCTCATCGGTAAAAGCCTGGATGAAGCCGGTACGATCGACAACATGGACATCGTAGAAGAGCTGGCATTGCCGCCTGTTAAAATTCACTGCAGCGTATTGGCAGAAGATGCCATAAAGAGCGCTATTTTGGATTATAAAAAGAAAAATGGCATATCGGTGGAAGCCGAACAGGCCACACATTAAAATGAAGTAAAAACAAAAACGGCTGATGTTATTTGTTGCAGAAAATGCTAAAAAGAGGATCGAAGAAATCATGTCCACCCAGGGCCTGAGTTCCGATCATTTTGTGCGGGTGAGTGTCACCAGTGGTGGCTGCTCCGGCTTGTCGTACAATATGGAATTTGACAACGAAAACCGCCCGAACGACCAGGTTTTTGAGGATAAGGGTATCAAGGTCGTCACCGATTTGCGCAGCTTTTTATACCTCTGCAATACGACGCTGGAGTTTTCGGATGGCCTCGATGGCAAAGGTTTTTATTTTAATAATCCGAATGCCGAACGCACCTGTGGCTGCGGCGAAAGTTTTGCGGTATAGGCAGTTTAACCATACGTATTCTAACCGAATTATTGTAAAAATGCCAGCCGCAAACGACTGGCATTTTTTTATGGGTAGCATGTAAATGGGGACAAAAGCAACACTTGAACATCTGCAACGGATCATTGTTAAATAGCTTCAAATGGAATGATTATGGATCGCAAAAAATTTATTCGGCAGACCGCTCTGGGCATTACCGGATTGACAGCGGGATTGCCTTTGTTAAAAGGGACGACATCCTTTCGTTCCACTTACGACAAACTGGCTGAGCAAGTCGGTTTTAATCATATCCCTCAACAAAAAGACATCATCCAACAACCCGCTTCGAATATGAAAATGATCCTTCATAAAGCCACCACTCGCGGCCATGCAGACCATGGTTGGCTGGACTCCCACCATACCTTTAGTTTTGCAAATTATTACAATCCGGAACGGATGCACTTTGGAGTGCTGCGCGTATTAAATGACGACGTGGTTGCTCCGGGTCGGGGATTTAACAAACATCCCCATGACAACATGGAAATCATTTCAATTCCATTGGAGGGCGATTTGGAACACAAGGACAGCATGGGCAATGTTACGGTCATTAAAGAAGGGGACATTCAGGTGATGAGTGCAGGTACAGGTGTACAGCACAGCGAGTATAATTTTAATCCGGATAAGCCCGTCAAGTTTTTACAAATCTGGCTTTTCCCGCGCGAAAAACAGGTTGCACCGCGCTACGATCAATTATCTATAAAAAGCCTCGTCAAACTAGGTACATTCAGTCAGATCCTCTCCCCTACAGCTGATGATGCGGGCGTTTGGATTCATCAGGATGCCTGGTTTCATATGGGTTCGTTTAGTGCGCATGACAAGGACACCTACACGATAAAAAAAGCGGGTAACGGCGTATATGTATTTGTGCTGGAGGGATCAGTCACAATCAACGACCAAAAGCTCGACACGCGTGACGGATTGGGCATCTGGGATACGGACCAAATCCATGTCACTGCGGAAACCAATGCCAATGTGTTGTTGATGGAGGTGCCGATGGTTTTAGGTTGACGTTATGTTTTCTTTGTTCTTTGTTCTTTGTTATATGTTCTTTTGGGTTTTTCTGGGTTCTTTGTTTCAGGTCTGAATACACACCTTGGAGCGGTGACCAATAGATTTATTTTAGTATCAATTAAGGTATTATTTTCATCAATAGGTAGGCTATGGAAAGAGCCAACATAATGAGCCCCGTACAAATAATGGGTGGAAGAAAAGTGAGCAGGCTCATGACGATAAAGCAGATCACGTAGGTGAATAAATTGATGACAACCACCCCTCGAAGCGTACTAACAGGCACTTCGGATTTTAATAAAAATATATTCAAGGCTGCGGAGAAAAAAAGCAACAGGCTCAGCGAAATGCTGAATGCGAGCATAAGATCGTTCACGGAATGATGAAATCCGGCACCAAAATCAAAATAATAGGATTCCATCAGATCAAGCAATTGCTTTTCCGTTTCATTTTCCGGCAGCGGACTGTTGAAAAAGCTCAGGGAATGAAATAGGCCGGTAATGAGCTGTAAACCGATCGCCAATTTAAACCAAAACATATACTTCTTCATCTTTTAAATATTTAGGTTTTCGAATGCCTTCATTGGATGATATACATCCACTCGTTTGATGTATATCATCTATTTTCTGCGATACAAACTACGATTGTCTTTGTAAAAGTATTACAATTTTCAGATAAACTGAACCCATTGTATGGGTCATTGGATAAGGAATTAAAAGTCCACACAATGGCTTACGCCCGCCTGGAAATATCTCCACTCTTGGTCGATGAAGCTTAGGCGAAGAATTGTCCGGGTCACCAAATGCGACAAGTGGCTATGTTATCTGTCTTACTCGCTTCTTCCTCGACTCCATCCCTCCTCGACTCCTCCCCTCAAAACCTACCCCTCAGCTATCCTACGGATCATGCCATTAAAAATGAGTCCGTGAAAAGGCCAGACTGCAAACCAATAAAATCGGCCAAATAATCCCAGCGGTCGGAATGTGGCGGTTTGCGTCAATATATTTTTATCGTCAATTTTAAATTCCAGCCAGGCTTCTCCCGGCAGTTTCATCTCGGCATATAATAACAATCGTTTTTCTTCCTTGTCTGCCAGGAGCACACGCCAAAAATCAAGGGCATCGCCGGGATATATTTCCGAATGACTTTTTCTGCCGCGGCGCATACCTACACCACCAACAAGTTGATCTAAAAATCCCCGCAATTCCCACAACCAGTTTCCAAAATACCACCCCGTTTTTCCGCCTATGGACCAAATTTTATTTAATGCCCGTTCGCTATCTTTCACAGGCCGCGTGCGAACATCCTTGAAGCAACCATTAACGGGTACTTCCATAAAATTTGTTATCCCCTTATGAAGAATGCCGCTCGTCTGCGCGTCTTTCCAACTGGATAACACTTGATTTTGCCCGATTTTGTCAAATGCAAGTTTGATGGAAGTATCATAATCAATTAAAACAATACCGAGTTTTTTAGCTAAATCATTTGGTTTACAAATGACCTCAATTTTCATGCTATTGACCAAATTCACGGCCAGTGCATAGGATGTGGAGGTCACAAAATATAACCAGTAAGAAGAAATTTTAGGTGTCATTACCGGCACGATGACAATCCGGCGTTTTAATCCGCGAATAGCCGCAAAACGCAACAGCATTTGTTTATAATTTAATATATCCGGACCGCCGATATCGTAACTCTTGTGGTATGTTTCAGCGACACCAATTACGCCCGTTAAAAATTGGACCACATTACGGATAGCGATGGGTTGACATTTTGTATTTAGCCAGCGCGGCGCAATCATGAACGGCAACTTCTCCACCAAATCCCTGATAATTTCAAAGGACGCACTGCCGGAACCTACGATGATGCCAGCCCTTAAAGTGGTTAATGCAAAAGTCGATCCGGACAGGATGTCCTCTACTTGTTTCCGCGAGGATAAATGTTTGGATAATTCCGTTGCATTTACAATACCACTCAAATAAATGACTTGCCGGGTTTTAGTTTGGCTTATACGATCAGCAAAATTTTGCGCACAGATCTGCTCCATATCTTCAAAATCGCCCTGTAGGGTGGACATGGAATGGATCAGGTAATAAGCAATATCAATATCCTCCGGTATGTGATGCAATGAATCCTTTTGCAGAAAATCCACTTCAACGACCTGAAGATTATACGGCTTGAATTTTTTGGTATTAAATCTATTTTTATCCCTGACACAGCATACCACCTCATGCCCCTGCTCCAGGAGAACAGGTAATAATCGCTGGGCAATATACCCGGTAACACCAGTGAGCAAAATTTTCATAAAATTGAACTATAATCCTGTTGTAAGAGCAGCAGTCTCCTGGGCCAAATATTGGCACATGTAAAATTAAGTATTCCGGCCTTTGAAACATTAGGCTCCCGCTTAAGTTCATCGGGAATCTGGAATGCGCGATTCGGGTTCGCGAGGTGCGGGTTGCGGGGTACGGGATACGGGGTTGCGGGGTACGGGCCTAAGAACAAAAAACTTAGAACCTAGAATTTAGAACAAAGAACTTATAACAAAGAACTTAGAACTTAGATTGAGCCTCCTCCCCTCCTCAACTCCTCCCTCCCTACTCCCTTAGAATTCCACTTTCACCAATTTAATTTTACCGCCCCGTTCACTCGGTACCAACACTTCATAGACCCCCGTCTGCATGCCTTCCCTGAAAATGAGCTTTAGCTTTTGATAATCCGTACTGAGAATACTGGACCGTTCCAAGGCACCAGTATGATCAATGGTGTAGGCACTAACTGTATTTTCATAGGCGATTTCATCATTAAAAACCAATCTGATCTGGTCCGGAGCAGTCATCAATAAAGTAGACGAATACAAGCCGTCATCATCCTGGGAATATTGTTTTTTAGGGAATACTTCCTGCCAGTCGATCGCGCCATTGGGCCCAATGGATACCACCATCAGATCCTCGTAATAATAGTCCACAATATACCTGCTCCCGCCAGGCCCAAACTGAAACTGTTGGCCGGCTATATTGCGCTCCAGGCGACGTACCTCCTCCAGGATGATCACAATGCCACCATCTTTTCGCAAAAGGATCTCCCTGATTTCTAAATCCTCAAGTCCTTTATTTGTTTCATCGTTAGTACCCGTCATTTTTCGATTTATCTCCGGGCTAAAAGGCATTTGGTGTAATTCAAAAACGCCTTCTGTCAATTGATCCAAATAAAAACAAAATAATCCAGTGGCATTTTCAGGGTTTTTATCCACGGTCAATCCAATACCAACCAACCGATCATTGAGGTTGTCGTACACAAATTTCACTTTTTGACTAGCCAGATTTTCCAGGCTAATGTGCCGACTCATTGGACTAATATCGCCCGTAAAAAATTGGATGAGTTCCAACCTATGCTCCTCCGATTTGGATCGCTTGGAATCTTTCTCCAACAACAAATGCATTTTTCCATGATTATCCAGAATCAGTGACCTAAACTGTCGGAAAAAAGTAGATGCTTCTATAGCAACATGTGTAGTCCATATTTTGGATAAAGAGGTTAAATCAATTGTCTGGACATTGAGCCGTTCCTGTTTTTCAACAAAATAAATCAACGCTTTAGAGTGATCTTCGGACAATACCATCCGGCAGTCCGGCGGATTATAACTCTGTTCAAATTGAGATAAGGTCACACTATCTTGTAGTATGCCCGTTTCTGAATACCGATGTGCCTTGAGGTAGTTATCGCCCTTCCGTGAATATTGGTAAATGACTGAAAACCCCGTGGCATGAGGTATCACACCGATCACCTGGGTGCGCCGCTTATCCAATTCTAATTCTTTTTTCCACAACAAGCGCAATTTTTCATCAAAGGCCATCAGGTCCAGGGTGTACCCATTATCGGTACTGAACAGCATCAGGTCTTTGATTTTGCCCAATATCTGGTAATAATCATCCTTCTTAACCGCAATGGCCTCAGAGACGCTAACCCGCTGTGCTATCACTGCTGACGAACCAAAAAACAAGAGAATCAGGGTTAAACCGAATAATCGTTTGGAATGTAATGTGGACATGTTTATAAAATCATGGCATGAAGTAGTGGTTTTGTTGCAACACAAAAGACACTGTTACTGTTCTGTGATATACGAGATGAACGGTCGGCTTATTGTCTGGTATGGGACTGGCATATAGGGTTGTTTCCGTAAGTTCGTACATCCGTTCCAACACATTGGGACAAGATAATACAAATTGGGGTTTATGAAAATTGGGATCGTTTGTTATCCTACCTTTGGTGGAAGCGGAGTGCTTGCTACTGAATTGGGCCAGGGGTTGGCTCGGAGGGGCCATCAGGTGCACTTCATTACCTATCGCCAACCGGTGCGTCTGCTCAATTTTACCGAAAACGTGTATTACCACGAGGTGCCGACAGCCGATTACCCGCTGTTTGAATACCCGCCTTATGATACGGCCATGACCAGCACCCTGGTCGATGTCGCCCTCACAGCCGGGTTGGATATTCTCCATGTACACTATGCCATTCCCCACGCTGCCATAGCTTATATGGCACGTGAAATCCTAAAAACACATGGCCGGCATGTCCCATTTGTAACTACCCTGCATGGCACGGATATTACGCTTGTTGGGAAAAACCGCGCTTTTGCTCCGGTCGTGGCTTTTTCAATTAATCAATCAGATGGCGTGACAGCCGTTTCAGAAAGCCTACGCCAGGATACGCTGGATGCTTTCAAAGTGGAAGTACCTATAGAAGTAATCTACAATTTTGTTGATTTTTCCCGCTTTTCAAAAACCGACAAGGAGCATTTCAAAAAAGCCATTGCACCGAATGGGGAAAAAATTCTCGTACACACGTCTAATTTCCGCCCTGTAAAAAGGGTTGAAGATGTCATTTATATTTTCCAACGGGTAAACGCGGTGGTACCCAGCCGCTTATTATTGATCGGTGACGGGCCCGAACGGCAAAATATTGAAATGCTTTGCCGGGAAATCGGCTTGTGTGATGAGATTCGTTTCCTGGGCAAACTAGAGGCCGTTGAAGAAGTGCTGGCCATTGCTGATCTGTTTATTCTGCCTTCCGGTCACGAGAGTTTCGGACTTTCCGCCCTTGAAGCCATGGCCTGCGAGGTACCTGTCATTTCCTCCAATGCCGGAGGATTATCTGAGGTCAATATTCATGGCGTCACGGGCTATTTGCAAGACCCCGGCGATGTAGACGGCATGGCCGCCCACGCCATTGAACTGTTGGAAAATCCCGACCTGCTCGCCCGCTTCCGCAAGCAAGCCTACGAACAAGCGCGCCGCTTTCGTATCGAACAAATTCTCCCCGAATATGAAGCACTTTATGAAAAAGTGCTCTTGGGCGTGAATGTGTAATTGGGTAAGGGGTAAATGGTAAGGGGTTAATGGTAAAGGGTTAAAATTCGTAACTGGTGTTAAGTAAATTAAGTAAGAGGTGATTTCGGAATAATCTGGAATCGTTTATAGGGATGAGGAATGAGGAATCAGGGATGGAATTTTGTCGGGAATAAGCTGCGCTTGAAGGTCAAACAGCGCAGCCCAAACTTCCAAACTGCGTAGCATTCGGGATTGGGAAAAACCTGCATTGTCGTCAAGCACAATAACGTAACAACTCCTAACTCCCTCAAAAACCTCAAACCCTCAAACCCTCCATCCTATCAACAGGGGCGCTCGGTTCGCTCACCGAATGTCTTCATTATGTTGATGTGCTATTGGGCATTTAGTAAGCCTCGCGCAGGGGGGGGATAATCTGGAATCTGGGAATCTGGAATCTGGACCTAGACGTGAGATCATCCCTCATCCCTATCAATAAGCCTCGCGCATGGGCGCTCGGTTCGCTCACCGAATGTCAGCATTTTGTTGATTTGCTATTGGGCATTTCGTAAGCCTCGCGCAGGGGCGCTCGGTTCGCTCACCGAATGTCAGCATTTTGTTGATTTGCTATTGGGCATTTCGTAAGCCTCGCGCAGGGGCGCTCGGTTCGCTCACCGAATGTCAGCATTTTGTTGATTTGCTATTGGGCA
>JAGNXB010000009.1:44764-75968 GCA_017985675.1 Saprospiraceae bacterium
TTTCGTAAGCCTCGCGCAGGGGCGCTCGGTTCGCTCACCGAATGTCCACCGGACATTCGCCCCTTCGGGGTATGTGAGCTCATCCTCAAAACCTCAAAACCTCAAACCCTCAAAACCTCCATCCTATCAATAGGTCCAGATTCCAGATTCCATCCCCCCCCTCCTCCCCTCCTCCCCTCAAAACCTCAAAACCTCAAAACCTCAAAACCTCAATAACTTTCCCTACCTTCACCCCCACTTAGGGGTGCTGCACCATTTTGGTAATGCTGAGATCATACCCATTGAACCTGTCCGGGTAATGCCGGAAAGGGAATCGATCCTATTCAATCGGATCTTTGGTCTTCACCGCATCCCGGGTATTTGTAATACTAATCACCCAACATGATGCGCCTACTTTTTATCCATTCCATTCGCTTAGCCCTCCTCCTCGCGCCAGTCATTCTACCCGCACAGGAATCAACTACGCTGCATGGTATTGTCCGCGACGAAGTCGGCAATCCGCTAGCCGGTGCTGCCGTCCAAATCCTCGATGGACCAGGCACCACCACCGACCGCTGGGGAAAATTCTCCCTTAGCATCCCCTCCAACGATGTTATCCTTGAAGTGCGTTACCTTGGTTATACGCCCTGGAGGCAAACCCTACCCGCTCCCCTACCCGATCTGCTTCATATCCAACTGGAGCCCATGGCCTTTGCCCTGCAAACCCTTGAACTCATCGGCACCTGGGTCGATCCTTCATCGCCCTTTACCTCCAAAATGATTTCCGGCAAGGAGCTGGCTTCCCGCAATCAGGGACAAGACATCCCCTGGCTGCTGCGTAATACACCCGGCGTGGTTGCCTCTTCAGATGCAGGTACAGGCATCGGCTACACCGGATTGCGCATTCGCGGCAGCGACCCAACCCGCATCAATGTGACGATCAATGGCGTACCTCTGAATGATGCCGAGTCTCAGGCTGTTTTCTGGGTAAATACTCCCGATTTTGCCAGCAGTGTTGAACAGATCCAGATTCAGCGGGGTGTAGGTACATCCACCAATGGGGCCGGGGCATTTGGAGCCAGTATCAATATGCAAACCAACACCCTCCGCGAAAAACCCTATGGCGAAATCAGCAACAACATCGGATCCTTTGGCACAAGGCGCCACATGGTATCACTGGGCAGCGGCTTGTTAAACAATCATTGGAGCATCGATGGCCGCTGGTCACAGATCCACTCAGACGGATATATTGACCGCGCCACTGCCGTTCTGACTTCCTGGTCGGGCTCCCTCACCTGGCAAAAGGACAATCTCCTTATACGTGCGTTGGCTTTCTCCGGTCAGGAGCGCACTTATCAATCCTGGTGGGGCACGCCGCAGTCCCGCTTGAATAATGACACCGCGGCAATGCTCCTCCATGCCACCAACAATGGTTTTACGGAGGCCCAAACCCAAAACCTGCTGCATGCCGGTCGCAGATACAATTATTATGAATATCCCAATGAAGTAGACCAATACCAGCAGACGCATTACCAGCTCCACCTGGCGCATGCCATCAATTCCCATTGGCGCTGGAATGCCACCCTGCATTACACCCGTGGCTCCGGGTACTTTGAGCAATACCAGGCACAGGATGACATCAACGCCTACGGACTCCCACCGATCATCATTGGCTCAGATACCATTTCCCAATGGGATGCCGTGCGCCGGCGCTGGCTCGACAACCATTTTGCCGGAGCCGTAGGCAATCTTAGGTATGAAAAGGACAACCTGGATGTGCACCTTGGCGGCGGTTGGAACAACTATCTGGGCGATCATTTTGGACGGATCATCTGGGCATCGCCGGCGGGAACGCTACCTCCCGACTATGAATATTATACTGGCGATGCACGCAAAACAGATGGCAATGTTTTCCTAAAAACAACCTGGAAACCCGTTGGGAATATCAGCCTTTTTGCGGATCTGCAGTTGCGTCGTGTCGATTATCACACCGAAGGTGCCGACCATGACTTACGATCATATTCGATTACCGACAAGCTGATTTTTTTCAACCCCAAAGCTGGTGTATCCTGGCAGCTCTCCAAGCCCTGGACCGCCTATGCCTCTGTAGCGGTTGGACATCGGGAACCATCCCGGAAAGACTATGTCGATGCCCCTATCGCGGTAATGCCCCGGCCCGAACGGCTGGTAAATACAGAGGCCGGCTTGCGATGGTCCCGCTCTAATCTATCTGCTGAAGTGAATATGTACCTGATGGATTACAAAGATCAGTTGGTGCCTACCGGTGCGCTCAACGACGTAGGGGCCACCTTGCTGACCAATGTACCGGATTCATGGCGTGCGGGGATGGAATTTTCTCTGGCAGCCCAGTTGGGAGCAGGCTGGCATTATGAAGGCAATCTCTGCCTGAGTCGCAACAAAATCAAAGCCTTTGAAGAAGTCCTATATGATTATACCACTGGTTTTGATGAGATACGGAATTTGTATCAAAACGTAGACATCGCCTTCTCGCCACCATTGACTACTTACCATCAACTGGAATGGTGCTTTGGCAAAGGTTTCTCTCTGGCTGGCATCTCCCGATTTATTGCCCGTCAATATTTGGATAATACCCAAAACGAGCAACGCTCGCTCCCTTCCTGGTGGGTGCAGGATTTGAACATAGTGTGGACCCGGGCATTTAAAGGGATCGGCACGATATCGGCATCCCTCCAGGTGAACAATGTGCTGGATGCCGCATACAGCAATAATGGCTACACCTATTCCTACATTTACGGGGAAACCATCACCGAAAATTTCTACTATCCACAAGCCGGCCGGCACTTTTTTGGGGGCCTGCGAATACAATTCTGAATTGGTACACTTCTTGCATGAGCGAAGTGTGTTTCTTGATGAAAAAATCTTTGATTTTTCAGCAAGAACGGTAGTGATATTGTATCTTTGTGGCGTCTCCCAAGACGTCCCCAAGACCAATCCCGAAAACCTCCATTGTTTTCACTTTTATTCTTGTACTCATGAACAGGATTGGTACTCTCGTATTCCTTTTTTCATCTATGGCGCTGAGTCTTCAGGCCCAAAATGTTCGAACCTACACAGGTTGGGGCAATAATGAAACAAATCCCTCCTGGGGCACCACCGAAGCACCGCTGATCGAACGCACAACCCCATCGTTTGGCAATGGCTACAGTTCACCTAACGGACAGAACAGAGAAAATGCACGTCGCATTTCAAACTTTTTACTCGCCCAGCCTAATCCGCTTCCCAGCGAATTGATTTTTAGCGATTATGTGTGGGTATTTGGTCAGTTGATGGACCACGAATTTGCATTGGTACTTAACAACCCACAAGACCCATTTCCCATTGTGGTCAACTTTGCCGATCCCCAGTTTAACCCGGGTGGTGCGCTTCCTGGCGTAACCATTCCCCTTTCCCGTTCAAAGGTCATTCCCGGCACCGGACAGGATGTAGGCAATCCACGGCAATATGCCAATGACATCAGTGCCTATATCGACGCGTCCATGATTTATGGTCGGGATTCGTCCTTCGCGCTTTGGCTGCGCAGTTTTGAGGATGGCAAAATGAAGGTCTCTAATGGCAACCTCCTTCCGTTCAATACGATTAACGGCGAGATTGAGGGTGACCTGGATCCCACTGCACCTAAAATGGATAATGCCAATCCATTTAATAAAAAATTATTTGTTGCCGGAGATTTCAGGGTCAATGAAAACGTCTTCCTGACGGCTATGCATACCCTTTTTGTGCGTGAGCACAACTGGCAGGCAACCAGGCTGAAAGAAATACATTCGGATTGGAATGACGAACAGTTGTACCAGCACGCCCGCCGGATTACCACTGGCATCATCGCTGCCATTTTTTACGAGGAATGGCTGCCCACACTTGGTGTCCAGGTACCCGCCTATCAGGGGTATAATCCCAATGTTAATCCAGGTCTGTTTAATCTGATGTCAGCTGCGGCCTTCCGCTTGGGACATACGTTTTTAAGCAGCAATCTTCCACGTCGTGACAACCTCGGTCAGTTTGTACCTCAAGGTGACATTTTGCTTCGCAATGCCTTTTTCAATCCGGTTGAAGTGCTCAATTCCGGCGGTGTGGACCCTATGCTGAAAGGAATGGCCCACCAGATGCAGCAAAACTTTGATCACAAGGTGGTTAATGACGTGCGCAATTTCCTGTTTGGGGCTCCTGGATCAGGAGGAATGGATCTTGCAGCTATCAATATCCAACGAGGCCGTGAACGTGGTGTAGCTGACTTTAATACCATCCGCAGTGAATTTGGCCTGCCCAAGTACACCAATTTTCTGGAAATGACCGGCAGTGAATCAATGGAAGATTTATTCAACGTAGCCTATGGCAATGTAGACAATGTCGACGCCTGGGTTGGACTCATCAGCGAGGCGAAAGTGCCCGGCACCACATTTGGCCCCACCCTCCACGCCATTATGTCTGAGCAGTTTGCCAACATGCGTGACGGTGATCGCTTTTACTACGAAGTGGACCCCGACCTAAGTGCCGAGGAAAAAGAAATGATTAAAAATACGCGGATCTACGACGTGGTAATGCGGAATACCAACGTGACCGTCATGCAAAAGAACCTGTTTATCATGGAACGCCATGAGGACATGTGTGAAGCGACAACGATGGAAGCCAACATTAACGGTTCCGCCATTGCCGATTCAGATGGTCAACCTTTGCCCGATGTAAATCTCACACTGGAAGTGGCCTACAAAAATCCGTTTTTTGCAGATAGCGATGATTCAGGTGCTTTTGCCTTTACCAATCTGCAGACGTGCCGGACGTATAACCTGAAGGCAGATCTGCCCGACACCTATCAAAACGGCATTTCTATCGCCGACATCATCCTGTTGCGCAAGCATCTGGTGAATACGCCAGCTCTTGGTTCGCCCTACAAATTATTTGCAGCCGATGTAAACCAAAGCGGCGACGTGACTATATCCGACCTCATCGATGTGCGCAAGTTGCTACTTGGTGTTAAGCAGGAATTTGAAGGTACCCAGCCCTGGCGTTTTTATAATGATGACTACACCTTCCTGACACCCGCTGAGCCTTTTGCAGAGGAGCATGATGCGGCCCATTTGAAAATTAAAACCCTTGTTGCTGACGATCAGTTTGCCGTGCGCGGGATCAAAATGGGCGACCTGAATGGGAGCGCACAGCACGGACTGGTTACATCTGATGTGCGCAATGCTGACCCGCTGGTGTTTGGTGTAAACGACAGCCCTGTTTATACTGGACAAACATTCAAAGTCACCTTCCAATCAAAAAACATCCAGGATTTTGAAGGTTTCCAAATGACCTTGTCCTATGCTACCGACAAAGCAAAATTGATTGCCATCACGCAGGAAGATCTTCCACTACAGGAAAACATCAACTACCTGCATTTTCCTGAAAAAGGACTTGTCAACTTGCTGGTAGACTGGTCAGAATCATTGACATACGGATCCAAAATATTCACCCTCGAATTTGAAGCGCTTAAAAAAGGCAACGTGAGTGATGTACTGCGCCTGAGCAATCAGCTCCTGGCAAAGGAGGCCGTAACAACCACAGCAGATATTGCCGACATCCAGCTTCAGTTTATCAAGGATCTGGTTATCACCAATGCGCCTTCGCCATTCCTGGTCTTTGGTAATCAACCCAACCCGTTCAGAGATGAAACAATCATTTCGTTTGATCTGCCTGAAGGGGGCGATGTCGAATTGATCGTGTATGATCTGAATGGCCGTCAACTGCTACGCCGCAATCAGTATTTCCACAATGGTTACAACCAATTAGCTGTCAACCAGCAGGAACTGGGCGCTACAGGCATCCTCATCTATCAGTTAAATTGTGCACATGGTTCGGTTTCAGACCGCATGATAATAACCAATTAACCCCCCGATGGCATCTGCCATTCCAATTTTTTAGTCATGACATGTCAAGTGGTTGTCCGGTAAAACGGGCAACCATTTTTATTTGGTATCTGTCATTCTGATGAAAGGTTTTATCTTATCCCGACAAAACCGTTTTATGGCCTTTCCACACCTTTTTACTCCGCTCGATCTGGGATTCATGACCTTGCCCAATCGCATCGTTATGGGAAGCATGCATACGGGCCTGGAGGAGGCAAAGGGTGGCTTTAAGCGATTGGCGGACTTTTATGCCGAACGGGCCCGGGGCGAAGCTGGATTGATCATCACCGGTGGGTTTTCACCTAATCGAAGAGGATGGCTCAGTCCATTCAGCGCGAAACTTAGCACGGATGGAGAGGCCGAAAAACATCGTCTGATCACCAATGCTGTCCATCAGGAAGGCGGCAAAATAGTGCTGCAAATACTCCATGCGGGTCGATATGGCTATCACCCCCTTATCGTGAGTGCATCCGCCATTCGTTCACCGATTAGCACATTTAAGCCCTTTGCACTGTCTGAACGGGGCATTCGCAGCACGATTGGCGATTTTGCCCAATGCGCTGCACTCGCCCGGGAAGCCGGGTATGATGGCGTAGAGATTATGGGCTCCGAAGGTTATCTGATCAACCAGTTTACCGTCCCGCGCACCAATAAACGGACCGACCAATGGGGTGGCTCCGCTGAAAATCGGTTTCGTTTACCCGTAGACATTATATGTGCTATTAAGGAAAAAGTGGGCGACGATTTCCTGTTAATCTATCGCCTGTCCATGCTCGACCTCGTCCCAGAAGGGAATAGCTGGGAAGATGTGGTGCTGCAGGCCAAAAGCGTCAGAGATGCCGGTGCACACATGATCAATACCGGCATTGGCTGGCATGAAGCCCGCGTGCCGACGATCGCTTACATGGTGCCCCGAGGAGCCTACCGATGGGTGACGGCGCGGATGAAACAGGAAATAGATCTTCCTTTGGTGGCGGTCAACCGGATCAACACGCCTGAAGTGGCCGAACAAATCCTTGCCAATGGGCAGGCTGATCTGGTCTCTATGGCGCGGCCATTGCTTGCTGATCCGCATTTTGGGCGCAAGTCCCGAGCGGGCAAGACCCACCTCATTAATACCTGTATTGCCTGCAATCAGGCCTGCCTGGATCGTATTTTTCAAAACCAGGAAGCCACCTGCCTCGTCAATCCGGCGGCGTGCCGGGAGGCCGACTTTAAATCAGTCAAAGCCGAAGCATCCAAACGACTCCTTGTCATCGGCAGCGGACCTGCAGGATTGGCCTGTGCTACTACAGCGGCGGCGCGTGGTTATGAGGTACACCTGTATGAAAAAAACGATCATATCGGAGGACAGTTTCAATTAGCCCGGCGTATTCCTGGCAAAGAGGAATATGGTGAAACGATCCGCTATTTTGGAGAGAAGATCAAAGAAAGCGGCGTAACCCTCCATCTATCCAGTCCTGTAACGGCTTCGTTATTTTCAGCGCAGCAATGGGATGCCGTCATCCTGGCGGCCGGTGTTCGACCGCGCACGCCCGATATCCCGGGCATCGGACATCCCAAGGTGTTGTATTATGACGAGGTATTGCGGGGTGAAAAAATACCGGGTAAAAAAGTGGCCGTTATTGGCAGCGGCGGCATCGGTGTAGATGTGGCCACCTTTCTAACCACTGGCATACAGGATGAGGCGGAATATTTCGATGATTGGGGCGTGGATCTATCCTATGCGCACCCGGGGGCATTGAAAACGCCGGCACCGGCAAAAGCCTTGTGCACCGTTTATTTGCTTTACCGCTCCAAGGGCAAATTTGGCACCCGACTGGGCAAAACGACGGGCTGGATACATCGTCTCCATCTCAAACACATGGCGGTCGAGCCTGTAGCGGAAGTCGTCTACAAGTCGATTGATGATCAGGGATTGCACACGGAAGTCAAAGGGAAATACCGGCTTTTTGATGTGGATCATGTGATCATCTGCGCCGGTCAGCTGGCCAACAGCGAACTGGAAAGTGCTGCCCGCCAACACGGTCTGCCCGTGCATGTGATCGGCGGCGCTAAAAAAGCAGGTGAACTGGATGCCCAGCGTGCGATTGAAGAAGGGACGCAACTGGGGCTTTCGATTTAGAACTAATCCCTTGCGCTATACCGCTGCAGCGCTTCCAAAAGCGGTGCGGGAATGTCCGTGACCTTTCGGGCGGTATAGTCAAAGGCCACCATGCCGGTTTTTGCCAACGCAAGGACTTTGCCTTTATCGGGCAAATGGATCCGGTAAACAAAATCCCATGACCTGGACGTAAAATCGCAGGTCCCTACCGTGATCTCCAGTCTATCCTGAAAAAAACCTTCCGCTTTGTATTGGATGGCTGCATCGACCATGGCCATTCCTACGCCAAAGGCATCTATCTCCATTACACCGATTTCTGCCAGTAATTGCGCCCGGGCATCATGGATGAGGCTCAACACCCGATCATTGCCGAGATGCGCTCCATAGTTGAGGTCGGTGATGCGTACGACGGTCGAGGTGCGGAAAGGCAGATGCGGAGGAATGTCTAGTCGGATGCGCGCCATAATAAAAGATCCTGTAAAGGCCAAAGGTAATACCTCCTTTGTTGCTGGCTCCAACTCGGATTTAATGTTAATTCATGGTGAAATGAATTATGATGCATAGTGCATTCCGGCTCAAAGAAGGGTCGCTAAGCCCAAAGCCCTTATCTTTAGGGTTGAACCCGGAAAAAGTAATGTACGTGGGATGATCAGAACCGGTGAATTAAATCAGCAGCACCCCAGTGATATCGCCGAGATCCTGGAGGAGATGAATGAACACGAACGGCTCCTGGCCTTTCTCCTACTGGGGAAGCAGGTCAAGGCCGAGGTATTTTCCTACATCTCGCCCGGTATCCAGCAGGACTTGATCAAAGAACTGGGCTCCACACAAATCGCAGAGGTATTGGAGAATATGGCACCGGATGACCGGACCGAGATTCTTGAAAACATCCCTGACACCATGATCAAGGAGAGCATCAATCTGCTCTCCGATAAAGAAAAAGATATTGCGCTCACCTTGCTCGGCTACCCCGAAAAATGTGTGGCCCGGCTCATGACGCCCTATTATGTGCAGGCCAAAAAGGACTGGACGGTAGACAAGACGTTGGAGCACATTAAACGTTATGGCCGCAAGGCGGAGACCTTGAACTTCGTTTATGTCATCGATGACCAACAACGCCTCGTCAGTGACATTCGTATCGGCCGCCTCTTAATGGCCGATGACCACCAGACGCTCGAAGCACTCATGGATCACGGTACGATCAGTTTGAAATCCACCATGAGCCGGGAAGATGCCATCGACTATTTTGATAAATATGACCGCGCCGCATTGCCTGTTGTCACAGAAGATGGCGTCCTGGTAGGTATCGTTACGGTGGATGATATCCTGGATGAAATCGAAAAAAGGGATACTGAAGACTTCCTCAAATTTGGTGGTATTGAGACGATGGACCTGTCTTATACGGAGACATCCATGTTTGCCTTGTTTAAAAAACGGGCGCCCTGGCTGATCATTTTATTGATCGGCGAAATGTTTACCGCCACCGTAATGAGCCATTACGAACATGCCATTGCACAGGCGGTCGTATTGGCCCTGTTTGTTCCGTTGATTATTTCCAGCGGAGGTAATACGGGATCGCAGGCCGCTACACTGATCGTGCGCGCGATGGCATTGAAGGAACTCGAGGTACGCGATTGGTTTTATGTCATTAAAAAAGAATTGATGACCGGACTATTGCTGGGCCTGGTGCTGGGGTGCATTGGTTTTCTGCGCATTTATTTATGGCAGGAACTTGATCTGTTTGATTTTGGCGAGTTTTATTTATACATCGCCGCAGCCGTGGGTATCTCGCTGGTTGGCGTAGTTATCTGGGGCACACTGGTAGGGTCTCTGGTGCCACTCATTCTCAAAAGTTTTCGGCTTGACCCAGCTACATCCTCGGCGCCGTTTGTGGCGACGATGGTGGATATTACCGGTCTAATTATTTATTTTTCGATTGCGACCCTTCTCCTTACCGGGCGTTTGTTATAATGATAATTGTGTGTTTTTACCCCACATTTTTTCAATGGTATTCGTTATACCATTAAAATCGCCTTTATGAAATCTATACTTACCTCTCTACTTGGATTATTTTTGGTTTCATTCCTGTTTAGCGGATGCTTAAAGGACAGTTGCTCGGAGAAAAAGACCTATACGATCTACTCCCCGGTCTACAAGGAGGCCAGTGCACTGCGTGAAGGGATCGCAGTAGAAGCACCCCGCCCGCTCAAAAAGCCAGGAAAAATATATAGTTATGGCCAGTTTCTTTTGATTAATGAAATAAAAGAAGGTGTGCATATTATTGACAACAGCGATCCTGCTGCACCTGTAAACCTCGCCTTCCTTGCTATCCCGGGTAATGCTGATATGGCTGTCTATGACAAAGTGCTCTATGCCGATAATTATATGGACCTGGTGGCCTTTGATATCCGCGAGATCACGAAGCCAGCACTGGTACACCGGATTGAAAATGTATTCCAAACGTATAACCAAACGGAATTAGGCGTCATTATCGATTATACCGAAACCCAGGAGACAATCACAGCCGATTGTAATAGTGGTAATTTCTTTTGGCTGGAAGACGGCGACCTGGCTTTTGAAAGCAGCTTAAGCAATAGCAGCGATATATCCCAGGCTACCGGCATAGGTGGTTCATTGGCGCGGTTTACGATTGCTGCAAATCATTTATATGCAGTGGACCGGACCAATTTATTGGTATTTGGACTTGCGCAGCCATCAGCGCCTTTGCTGGCTGGAAATAATGCCATTGGCTGGAATATCGAGACCATTTTTCCCTATAAAAATTACTTGTTTGTAGGTTCAGAAACGGGCCTGTATATTTTTGATAATACTGTCCCTGCTGTGCCGGTGCAGTTGAGTTATTTCGAGCATGCCCGCGCTTGCGATCCGGTGGTCACCGATGGTGATTATGCCTATGTGACATTGCGGGATGGTACCGAGTGCCTTGGCTTTATCAATCAATTGGATGTGGTGGATATTAAAAATCTACTCCAGCCCAAATTATTAAAATCGTTTCCGATGACTCATCCGATTGGATTGGCCGTGCGGGGCAATTATTTATACCTCTGCGACGATCAGGCCGGCTTGCGCATATTCGACAAAACAGATCCCCTTCAACTCGGTGCACATCAAGTTGGTCATGTACAAGGTGCGCGCACATATGATGTGATTGCATTGCCCGGCTCTACCCGCCTGCTGGTTATTGGCCCTGATGGATTTACACAATACGATGCCGCTGACCCGGCCAATCCCGTTGTATTGAGCACCATCCCAGTACAACAATAATCCCATGCGGCTCTTCATCGTCATACTCATCCTGGCCCTCCCTCTATTCGGGGCGGGCCAGGAATCCACACCCAAACCAACAGAGATCGTTTATTTGAAAGACGGCAGTATTTTAAAAGGAGAAATTCTCCAATGGAAACAGAATGAATTTCTGGTGCTGCTGATTAAAGATAATATTGAGATAAACATCCCCGCAGAAACGATTAAAAAAGTAATCATCAAACATCCCCGAAGCAATCGGGTTATGCCTCGCAAAGAGATTCCGGGATTTTATGGCGGCGCGGGAATTGGTCTGGGATTTAGCAGCGAAGATGGCTTGCTGGCAATCGATGGTGTAGGAGGATATCGCTTCCATCCTATGGCACATCTGGGCGCGGGAGCAGGGGTCTATCGATTTAACTTTGATGACAACGAACATATTTATCCGGTATATGGCGAATGGCGGGGCGATTGGTCTACAAAGGCATTTAGTCCGTATACGGTATTACGTGTAGGGACCGGTTTTGCTTCCTGGAATAATAGTGATGGGTTTGGAGGCTGGGAAGAAAGACGTTCCTATCAGCCTGGTTTTTTTATAAATCCCATGGCTGGCCTGCGACTGGGCGCGGTGGGTCAGGCAGCGCTTGCTCTTGAATTTGGTTACGTGCGCTATCAGGGCAATTACACCACAGAAAATACAGGCTGGGGAGGCAACACAAAAAGTGAAATCGATTTTGTTTACCAGCGCTGGGTATTCCGATTGGCTGTAGGATTTTAGGAATACAGGCGATTCCTATCCTCATTTTTGATAGTTTTTAAACCTATATATAAGCAAATCAAATAGAATCGTTTACTTTTGGAGGGATCAAAGCATTCTCCAGATGTACACGTTCTCTGCTCCCCGCCGACTCTTCCTGATTGTATTTGTTGTATTGCTGACCTATTCCGGCACTACCCATGCACAAGTCATTGAATCCTGGTACCAGGTGACATTGGGGGCCACCATCAATCTCAATAAAAACCTGAGTGGCCGCGCTTTTAAAAATAACTTTCCGGGCATCCGGGCCTATGCCGGATTTAATGCGACCAACCGATTATTTATCCATAAAAATCTGGATAAAACAAACGGCCTGTTTAATATCGGCGTCAATGTAGGGGTGTACAATAAATCGTTGGGCAACAGTCTGAATATTCTGTATCAGGACAACCAGGTAGATCTGACCACGACGTTTTCGTTAGGCATCATCCACGATCACCTGCCCTATTTAAAACAATTTCAGACCATAAATAATACGCCGTTTTACAACCTGCGGCACAATGCCAAATACGCAGGTATCGTGTCTACAAACTTTATCATAAATAATCATGGCCGCCGCCAAACGGTGGGATCCATATCATTCACGATGGATCGGCTGTCGCTCAATTATTACAATGATGGTGGCCCGATCATCGGAAAGGGATTTGGCTGGGATCGCCCCTGGTATTGGAATGTACTGCTTGCGCCTTTCCTGGCTACCGCAGATTTGGTCAGTGGACTGGGCGATGGTTTCGACCGCTGGTGGAGCGGCGGGATGGGATTATATTACCACACCGATGAAGAATACAATCGCTGGGAAGCGACCTTCGATCAATTTACAGGCTATCAACAATTAGTTTTTGAATTGGGCAGTATCCTGGGTACGGATGTGCAGGACTACGATTTATTTCAGACCATAGAAACAAGGGATTCAATTGCGCAATACAATTTGCAAAAATCGACACGCAACGCCAATAGCTACAATTCCTCCGCCTATGCCATTCGGTATCATTTTGATCAGCAGTTTTCTGCCAACCTGGGCATCATAGGCTCCCTGCGCGATTATAAACGTGAACGATTTTATGCCTTGCAGGATATCATCCATGTCCTGAAACGCGATCCGCTCCATCCAAACAACGATATAAACCGCATCTTTTATGGCATCAATTATTTCAGCCCCTATAATGTCCGTTAGAGTCGCTATCGTCTGGTGCTGTGTCCTCGCCGGAATGTTCTCTTCCTGTCAGACGCGCTATTTTGTCCTCCCGGATTTGTCCGAGGCGGTATCTACCAACAAGTGTGATTCTACATTTGAAAACCTGGATTACACGAGGTATGTGCTCAACATGCGGCAGTTGACCTATTTCAAAAATAATGTGGAGGAAACGGCACTCATGACAGACTTTAGCAAACTCCACAGTCATCTGGTGTTTTTTAATGACCTGAATAAAATCCGGCCAAAAAAATTCCATCGGATAGAAGCCTGGGCGGCAAATACGCCAGGTAAAAACAAAGTCGATTCCTTGTTTACCGGCCAGCCGATAGCCATCATTTCGGCTAAGGGGAAAAAATTGAACGGTGACTCAGTAGCGTATGAATTGATTCACATTTATTATGGCAAAATCATCGTGGATAGTTTCCTGGTGAACAACCACCTGAAAATTCGAAAGGCCTTTAAAGCCGAAAAGCGGGTTACCGTCACCGGCAAAAATACCCGACTGGATTTTGAAGAAACCGCCCGCAATATGAACCTGACCGTTTACCTCAGTACGGAGCAGGTAAGGCATGAAAGTGGTCTGCTGGATTGTATGGAAATCCAGGCCTTACTGGATCGCAATCACAACCAGATCGGCGCCGAAAAAGCCATGATATTTGGATTCGAACAAATATATGGCGAACCACTATGGCTCATAAAACAAACTAAAAATGTTAACATTCCTGAATATCATGGCACCCTTGAAAAGGTAAAAAAATAACATCCGATTTACCATGAATAAATCATCCCTTTGGTATCCCGTTTTTTATGATCGTAGTCTGAGTTTTATTCAACGAAGCAAAGCACTTTGGCAGGCTATATCGACAGGATTTAGTCGATTTTGGAATGATGGTGGCTGGGATGCCTTATCGGATGAGGTATTTAATATTTTGCGCTATTCCTGGCGCCACGGGATTATTTTGTTGCTTTTTATTTTGCCGGTCTATCTATTGATCGGCATGGATCAGGGCAAGGATCTGATTTTTAATATGCTGCACCCGGAGGGCAAGGGGGTATGGATGAACAGCCTTGTCCGAACGATCTGGTTTCTCCTTATGCTTACCCTTACCGCTTTTAGCATTTGGGCCATTCCCGGGATTTATCTGGATTATGAATTTAAAAAACTGGCAGCATTCCAAGCCAAACAACAAGACCCCAACTTGCGCGTCGACGATGAACATCGGCCACTCCTGAGTATGTCTTCGCATTATTTGCGGGTATTAGCCATTCTGCCTATCTTATTTTATGGCCTGGCGTTTATTTGGGTGATTAAAATCCATCATGTTAATCTATTTGGGTATTCGATATTTAATATCCTGTTCAACCTGTTTATCATTTGCGCCTTTTTTGCTTTTGTTTATTCAACACCTCGGATACGGTACATTTTTTATGCTCTTATTGTTTGTTTCATATGCATCCCGGTTCTCTTTGTGATTACTTTTAATATGTTTCCCGAAATCCCGGAATATGCCTATGCCATCATGGGAAGTGCTCTCCTCATTGTGGCTCTATTATGTTTTGGCATATTACATCGTTGGGAAATGCGCTTCGAAGAGACACCTTCTCCTGCAGAACAGGAGCGACTCAGACGATGGGGCAATCGCATCTACCGCAGTGTGGCGATTGGTATCGGCCTCAATACACTGGCAATGGCCTCCGCCTTCAACGCTATGCATATGACGGCAATACCGGTGTTTATTTTTTTGATGTGTATCTACATTTTTGGATTTAATTATTTATCTTATTGGTTCAAAACACTTACCTCCGGCTACCGGTTCATATTCTTTTTAGTCCTTGTAGCCTTAGGTTTTTACCTGACAAACTTTCAATCCAATGGGCATTATATTCACCTTGTGGACCAACGGGAGATTCCTGACAGACCAGATCTGGACAGCTACACCGCAAAATGGTTTGCAGACCGTGAATCTGCGTTTGAAATGGATTCAGGCAGGTACACCATTTACCTCATAGCAGGCGAAGGCGGCGGCAGTCGGGCTGGATTTTGGACCACCAAAATCTTATCCCTTTTGGATTCTGTTTCAGCTTATCAATTTTCAAAAAATGTGTTTGCCATCTCCACCGTATCGGGTAGCTCGGTGGCCAGTTCGGCATGGTTAAAATGGTTAAAATATGCCCAGGAAAACCAATTGGATCTTCAAGCCAAAGACAGTATTTCGACGCAATTAGCCAATAATATCTTTAATAATAATTTTGTCACCGGGAGCCTGATTGATCTATTCATCAATGATATTGCAAGGTCTTTTTCATGGAAAATCATCCGCTCCGGTCGTAACCTTCGCCTTCAACAGGAAGAAAATACCGCCTTCCTGCATGCACTGGATGGCCGGGGGCTCAGCTTAGCTGAAACATTTAGACCTATGGCCGACATGGAAGCAACCGTTGTGGTGCCCCGAACCAATAAAATAATTACCAATTACCAGTTCCTTCCTATTCAGGCCGCTTACTTCGATAAAAATAAACAAATCGTCACCCAATTTCCGCTTGCCTTTTTTAATACCACCCAGATGTCCACCGGTCGCAAAGGCATGTTGTCACCTGTCAGGCTGCCTGCTACTTTTAGCCATTTGGGCATAGACGTAATTGACACGCTCCATATTTTGAATAAAGAATGGAACGGGAAAAAGACCATTTCCCTGGGTGCTGCCAATAATCTCAGTGAATTATTTCCATTTTTTTCCGCCTTTGCCTATCTGGATGATTTGGGCAATTTTATGGATGGCGGTGGTTATGAAAACAAAGGCCTTTCCACCACGTCTGAAATGTATGATTATCTGAGCGCCTTTATCCAAAATAAGGGCTACGCAGAAAAGGTTAAATTGGTCGTCCTATCACTGGAGAATGGCGCAGCGTCCTCCGAGCTCGACTATAAAAAAGAAAGGCAACCCAAGTTGCAGCTTTTTTCGATGATCTCACAAGCCTCAGCGCAACCGTTTAAAGCGACCACTGAAAAGTTTAAAACACAAATAATCCGCACGGTGCCGGATACAAACCGTTATTTTATATCTCTGTCAAACTATACACCTTTTGAAATCAATAGGGCCTCCCGTGATTCGCTGCGAATGGCCCTCCCACTGGCACGAGATTTATCCGGCGTTAGTCTGAATATCATGGACCAATCCGCCCGAAATGCATTGGACACCATCCTGCCCTGGCTACAACGGACGGATCCGGTTACGTTCCCGCCGAAAATTAAAATATAAGGGCAAACCGAGTAAAATCAACCCCAATCCGTAAAGGAATTCCTTGGTGCTCATGTAAAGTGTATTGATTATAAATGCCATCTAAAACAGCACAATAATGGCCTGTTTACAGGGATAACTGATGATCTTGCCTTTAGAGTGATAATAAAATAATTAGAAGAACGGTATCCCATTTACTTTGCTCGCCTTAGTGATTATTCAGAAAATATCAGCTTAGAATAAAATACGATAATAGGCAATCGGTAAAAAACCAAGTTGATATTCGGTTCGAATTCTTTGGCTCACAGGATCATACAATGCCGTAAGTATATTACGGGTACTCAAGGGCGAAAAGCCACAACCTACAGGATATTCTGTTTCACCCCTAAATTTAATCGGAATAACATTGACGAGATCAACACCAATTTCATGGGTAAAATTTGGATTATTAATACGATATGTTAATTTAAGATCGGCGCGAAAATAATCTCTGAATTGTTGTGTATAGGCGAGTGAATCAACATAAATCGTTTTATCGGCTAGTTTAGAAGCTTCGAGATCTATAGGTGAATGGCGACGACCACCGGCATAGGTAGCCCTGACAGCCACATTTAAAACCCGGCGTTTACCTACTATAAACTCCTTCCCGACTAAGTAATTAACAATAAACGATCCATTATAATCGGTGTTCCTCCTTACATTATCACTACCCGTATATTTAGAATCAAATAATGAAGCCGAGAGCAGATAATAATATCTTTTATTAAAAGTCCTCTCTATGGTCAGTTCCACACCATAATTTTGCCCTGTGCCAGTATTTTTTAACTTCCCGGGGAAACTCAACTTAAAATCCAGCCCTTCATTAACCATTGACCAGGAAGATGAAACAACTTGAACAGGTATGTCGGTCAAATTCTGAAAATAAACTTCTACTTTCCACCGTAGGTTCTCTGTAATAATATCTTCAAATCCAATAATATATTGTTGGCTTCTTGTCACACCCATTTCCTTATTTATATAGCTTCTTGAGCCGTCTGAATTTTTCTGCTCTTGAAAATAAAGGTACATGGGCTGCAGTTGACTATGGATGCCCACTGCCGCTGTAATTGTTTTTTGGCGTGAAATATTCCAAACCATACCGGCTCTGGGATCAATCGCCCAGGAATTATTTAGGGCAAACCAAATGCCATTTGCTCCGAATGACAATGACAAATCATTACTAAACCGATATCTCCATTGAATGAATGATTTCATCGTACCTGTAACAGATTTTGTGCCTGAATTGACATCTCCAACGATAGTATCAGCCATATTCAATCGGTGCAAATCATACGTCAAACCACCTTTGACCGATTGTCGGGAACTAAATTTCCTTCCCATTTGGGACGCCAAGCCCAGGGTATGAATTGCCGATTCATTGCGATACTCCTGACGACTTCCAATCACCTCACCACTTATTGAATCCCTGAAAATTCGTTCACGGTAAGAAGACATAGAGGCATAGGTGGTATATCCAGATATCTTGAGATAGGATGAATTGCCAATGTTCTTTAAATAATTAATACCAGCAACAGCCATCTTTGAACCAAAGTTGACATCCTGCCCATGATCTTCATATGAAAATGAACAATTGTTTCGGCGGCTCTCGAAAAACTGAATGTTACTTATCCCACCTGTACCAAAAACGGTGAGTGTAGTGGCGTTTTTTAATGGAAAATGCAACTTAAAACCACCATCTTGAAAATGCGGCACAGCATCAATACCAAATCGCTGAGAATAATTCAGATCGCCTGCATTTATCACTTTATCGATCATTCCCAGGGTAGAATGTCTGTAGGAGAGCAGGAACGAAGATTTAGATGATTTATTAATCGGCCCTTCAATATTTAATTCTGTTACAATGGAACCAGCTTCTGCAGTAACCTCGTATTTCTCATCATTTCCACGTCTCATTTTTAAATCAAACACGCCGGCAGTGGCATTTCCAAATTCAGCCGGCAAAACGCCGGAATAAAAGTCAGACCGATCAAGCAATTTATTATTTAAAATATTTACCCCCCCGCCTGATGTACCAAAGATGGCATAATGATTGGGATTGGGAATATCAATATCCTCAAGCCGCCAACTCAAGCCAAAAGGTGCGTTGCCCCGAATAATTATATCATTCCTAGAATCATCTGTCCCTCGAACACCTGCAAAATTGGCTACCATTCGGGCAGGATCATTCCTGCTTCCCGCGTAACGACCTGTCTCATCCACATCAAACCTTCGAGCACTAACTGTAGCCATTTCATTCAACGGTCCGCGTTCTTCTCTAACCGCAGCGGAAGCGGTCATTGCTGCTGTTTCTTCAAGGTGAAGATTCATCATTGTTTCACGACCGGTACTAACCAAAATATTCAGCAGATCAATATCTATATACCCCTCGCTGATTGCCTTGATCTTGTAACGCCCGACAGGAATATTAGCCATTCGAAAATCGCCAAAAATATTCGTACGACCTGCATTGACAATGGCAGAATCATTTGCAAGAATAATCATACAACCTGCCAATGGCAGCCCTGTATATTTATCCAAAACTCTACCACGTACCGTTTGTGAAAGGTTGCTTTTGGAAAAGGAAGAACTAAAAACCTGATCAATAAAATCCTTATAAAATGCAACACCCTGCTCCAGGGAATGAATCGGTAGCTGTTCGTTAAAATTATGAATACCACTTATCGTCTCATGACTCATTTGTATACTCAATAGTCCAAACGACGCAATTCCTTTGGCCCTAAAATAATTATTATCCGATGTAGCCGGAAAAAGTATTGGAGCGACCTCCGCTCCCGGGTATACCTTTTTGATGGATCGTTCCATCATAGCATAAAAAACATCAGGTCGTGAATCTTCCCCTTTTACCGTCTCCTTAATTATTTCAACACTAATATGTTCATTGTTTAGCGCCTTCTTCAATTTACGGATAAAATCATCTGTATCTGTCTCCGGCAATAAACGGCAATCCAAAATAGCCTCGACTTCTTGTGGCACCTGATTTTTTGATCCCTCAGGATTACTGATATTGGTAAGGGTAACTGTGTTGCTCACTATAGATTGCATGATAGGCTCCTTGCGCAATGCGCCCTCAACAAATGGTTTCATCCACCCTATATTACGCAATGCAAACCCTTTAATACCTACCTCATAATTTCCGATTTCCGTAAACATAATCCGGGCCGCTGAGGATAATAAAATAGAGTTTTTACGCCGATTGAGCCGATTGAGGGCCTCAATCATTGACATTGTTGCATTGAGCTTTGTCGGCACGGAACCATGTCCACCACTCTCTTGTTTCAAACGCAATCTTAGCCACAGTATTCGTTTATCATTAATTGCAATGCCAAATAATACCTTGTTCGGATCGGAACTAAATACACCGGTAACGCCCGTACCACCTTCTCCTAAAACAACAATAGGATTTAACAAGGACAAAAATTGATCAGATATAATTGCCGCACCTGTGGCACCTCCGGTTTCTTCACCAGAGACTGCAACCAAGCTGACATTAAAGGGAAGATCGAATTCTTTTGCCTTGTCGACAAAGTGAAGCAATGCCTCAAATTGCATTGCCCCCATTCCTTTATTATCAATTGACCCTCGCCCCCAAATGGCACCATCTGCTATTTTCCCGGAAAATGGACCATGTTTCCATTTTGATGAGTCTCCGGGTTCGACGACATCTATATGGGTAAGTAAAATAATATTAGGCTTAAGAAGGTCCAAAGGATACAGTGATGCTACAAAATTGTAACTGGAAGAGTCATCCGTTAACACCTGAACATTTAAGCCATGTTTCCGACATTCCATTTCAAAAAATGCACCGGCAGGTCGTTCACTGCCGGTAACAGATGGAATAGCGACATACTTTGAAAGAAAATCAACTACCCGTGAAACAGAGTCTGTCTTCCCGACAATTGTCTCTTGAGCATATATAGCTGATTTAGGTATTAACAATACAAGAAAGAAACAAACGTACTTTAATCTTAAAGGGTAAAGCTTGTAGGGCAACAGTGAAAGAATGCCATTCTTTACATCAGAAATATGTTGACCTATCCAACATGAGTAATCAAAAAGCATACGGTATACCGCCCTGTTGTAACAGGACAACTCTGGATCTGCATAAGATGTATGCTTATTCATTCAGGTATAAGTGCAAGACAGACAAAGCTACACCATTACCATCCGTAAACCAACGTCCACATCATCTTTTTTTCATCTTTCTTAATTGAATAAGGATCTACCTTTGCTCGCCATCCTTACACTTAGAAAGAATGGATATCGGATAATAAAAGACAAAATCACAAGCCCAACCATACTAAACCTTAGAGGCATTACATCGCCTATTCCCTGCGAAAAAATTCGTATGACATTTATGGGCTAAAGAAAGAGCAGTCACTCTTAAACACTTCACCCCCGTTTACGTTCCCGCTGGAAATAAAAATAAAAGGGCAGGCCGAGTAAAATCAATCCCAATCCGGTCAGGGATTCCCTGGTGTACACGTACAGTGTATTACTTACCAATGCCATACAAAACAGTACAAAAATCGCCGGCATCCAGGGATAACCAATCACCTTGCCCGGTATGCGTCCACGCCATTTTTCACGTATTAATCCCATCGCGCCGGCACCATAAAATATAAATGCTGCAAAAATCAGCATGTCGGTCAACTGGTCGAAGGTGCCACTGACAACCAATATGCTTGACCATACCATGGCAATGCGCAGTGATACCGCCGGGGTATGGTATTTGCCATGCACCTCACTTGCGCGTTTGAAAAACATCCCCTCCTGGCTCATCCTAAAATAGACCCGGGCCGCCGTCATAATGGTTGCATTTGCCGCGCCAAATGTGCACAGCATGATCAAAACGGAAATTAAAAAATAGCCGGGATCACCCATGACCCGCCTTGCTGCTTCCGCCCCCGCTATCTGATTTCCGGCAGCCTGAATGGCATCCAGATCGGAAATCGTGAGAATGCGCAAAAACGCAAAATTGACGGCCAGGTATAACAACATGACCAGCACGGTACCCGTGACGATCGCAATGGGCACATTGCGACGCGGATCCCGAAATTCGCTGCTCATAAAGGTGATATTAATCCAGCCGTCATAAGCCCAGAATGCCCCCAACATCGCTGCAAATAATGCAGAGTACCATCCCAGACCCGTCAGGTCGGCTGCAGCCGGACCCGGCGAATCAAATGCCGAAGGGCCACCGGCATAACTCAGCCCTAACGCAATCAATAACAGGATACCCAATATCTTCATGGCCGAGGTGACATCATTCAGCACTCCACCCTTTTTAACCCCACGGATATTCACCCAGCTTAATACCAGGATAGTCAATACGGCAAATGCCTTCACCCCCGAATTGGCAAAGGGATAAATAAATCCACCGATGTTGATATGTTCCCATGGCTGTAAAAAATGCGGCAAGGGAAAAATATTATTGACCGACTCCGCAAAAACATACGATATCGCCGCAGCGGATGCTGATCCGATCACAGAGAAATAGGTCCAGCCATATAAAAAACTGAAAAACCGGCCGTAGATCAGCCGCAGGTATTCATATTTGCCACCAGCCTCCTCGGTCATTTTCGCCAACCCTGCAAATGCAAATGCCCCAAACATACTCACCACACCCGCCAGCAACCAGGCAAGCAGTACATCATTGGCATTTTGCATCTCGTGGCCCATGGGTGCCACCTTTTTGAATACACCGGAGCCGATCATGGAACTGGCCACCAGAAGGATGCCGGTAGACAATCCTAATACACGACGCAAATTGGGTTGTTCGGGTGCTGACATAGGGCAGTATGAGATAAGGCTGAAGGATCATCCACATCAGCCGTCGAAAGATAGTCCGATTTTTAATTCTACAGATTGCCCGTCTTGATCTACTTTTGCAAGCAGAGCTATTTCCCGGCGCCACACTCCGCCTAAGCACTTCAAATTGATCGTTATGAATAATGGCTTCCCAGAACCCCACCCTACTATCCAACACACCAAAAACTGGATCCAAAAGGTAGTGATCGGTTTAAATTTTTGCCCCTTTGCCGCCAAGCCCTTTTTGAAGGATGCGATCCGATATACAATCCACTCACCTGCAACGCTGCAATCGGCTCTGGAGCAACTGGCCCGAGAACTGGACGTGCTGGATCATCAGTCAGAAATTACGACCGGGTTTCTAATTTTCCCGGATGGATTCGCTGATTTTTTTGATTATCTCGATTTAGTCGAGTTGGCAGAGGAGCTGCTGGCTGATCTCGACTATGAAGGCGTGTATCAGGTAGCCAGTTTTCATCCCGATTACCAGTTTGCCGGAAACGAAAAAGAAGACCCCGCCAATTACACCAATCGGAGCCCCTACCCTATGCTACACCTCATCCGCGAGGACAGTATCACCGAGGCATTGGAGCATTTTTCCGATCCGGAAAACATACCGGAACAAAATCGATTAACTGCACAGGAAAAGGGCCTTGCAACGATGAAGGCCCTCAGGAAATCCTGCTTTGAAAATCCAAATTAAATCCTTTTGGATCAATAATTATTTAATTAAAAATCCAATTAATTTTTATGGATTAATAACCACTTTTTGAATGGCCTTTTCATATCCTGCATCCAGTCGCACAATATACACACCCGCCTTGCCCAATTTATTTAATGCAATCGTATAAGTATTGGGACCTGCCTGCACATCATTTAATTTCATATCGTACACCGCTTCGCCCTGACTGTCCTGGATATAAAAATGCACATTGGTGGGTTTAGTGATATTAAATCGGATAGCAAAATCACCTTCATTGGGATTAGGCAATATCTGTAGTTGCAAGGTGCCCGTGCTCTGCACATTGAGCTGATTAATAGCGGATGAAGGGCCATGATGCAACCATACCTCCAGCAATTGATTGCTCGCTTCACTCAAATCGCCTTCGTTGATAAAAAATATATTGGGTGCCGTGCTGCTGATCCCACCGTATATATGACCCAGCAGGGTGCTATCAGCTGATAATTCATCCAGTTTGATGACGCCATTCGGATATTCAGCAATGCTTGGTGAAACAATAAATTCAGAGCCGGCGCCCAACAGCGCGGGCATTTCTACCGGCAATTTATATTCCGCCATTTTGCCATCGGCTGTTTGGGATACCCGTGCTATTGTTTTTACAAAAGGCACTTCGTCATCCTGTACCAGGAGCCCATTTAAATCATAATATTGCGCTATCCCGCCAAAAAACAAGTTGTGCATCGTTTGTTCGGAAGCACTGTATAGCGGCACCGTGGCACAGTGATAATGATTATAATACTGCGAAAAATTGGGTATTACTGTATAGCCGCTGCTATCAATTTGTACGGCATTTAAAAACGGTACATCTACATCAACCTGAAAAACGCCGGAAAATGCGACGGCTCCCTCCTGACCATTAGGCAGAATGGCTTCCACTACATTATAATCCCTGCGGTGCAACTGCGCAGAATCAATCCATTCTTTTTCCAGGGTGACATTCAAATTAACGCCATCATCATTTATGGAAAATTTTCGAATGGCATTGGTATAATCCTGAACAAAACCCGGTCCATGATCCGGTCCCATGGGGTTGTACCGCCCCTCAAAGCGCTGTCCGCCGATCAGGTAATAATCCGTATAAATTTTGCGCAACTGGCCACCTGTCACTGCACATTTTTCGACTTCGATTTGACGAAAAAAGGAACTGAATGGTTTATCCTCCATGATCGCATCTATAACACCTGCTACATCCACCGCCGTCAAATAAGGATAGGTGGTGTGATCATCTGCTGTGGCACTATACCCATAACCCCCCATCAGGTACAATGTATTTCCTTCCTGATAAAATTCCATATTCGTCGACTGCAGTTGCTCCTGCAAATTAACAGACAGTGTAGCCAGGGATGCGGTCCAAAACTGCTTTGCCGCGGGATCAACAACGATGAGTTGGTCATTGTGCCCGGGCAAATCAAACGAGGCAAAAGGTTGCCTCCTATGCAGCCCATCCAACCGCCCCCCAATGATGAGCCATTTGCCATCCTGCTGGCCATACGCATAGGATTGTACCCCACCCAGCCCATTGATGTTCACCGGATTCAAGCTGATTTCAAAGGGCGCCGACTGACTATGCGCTGTAAAGCCGCCTATGAATATCAAAAGTATGAAGAGGAAAGATCGCATGGCGTATTTTTATGCAAATGACGGCCTTATGTTGTTAGGAGTGTGTGATACATTTCACACAGGATAAAATAAATCTGCAAATACAATTTGGCATTCTCCCTACCCTGTACTCCTTTTAGATGGTGGATCCGGGTAGTGCTGTACAGCGAACTGAATATTTGTGAAAATTCGTGCTCTAATTCGTGAAATTCGTGGTAAAAATTTGTGAAATTCGTGGTCTAATTTTTTTTGCATTTTACCCCTTACCCTTCACCACTTACCCTTTCTTTCTCCTATCTAACGACTTTTTTGCATATTGATTGTCAATGTGTTATGAAAAGATATTTTTATAGATGTTTCCTGAAAAGTAATAAAGTGTCTTGCCTGAAAATAGGATTTAATCATGCGCTCTAACGTAGTGATTAGGCCCTGTGTCTGGCCGTTGGTATTTGAAAATATGGTTTCTGCTAGTGCCTGGCATCGCCTCATTCGCCGGCTGGGCTCGTTACTTTTTGTCTTGGCAAAAAGTAACCAAAAACCGCTGTCCTCGAAATGCTCGCTGTTTTTTGATTTGAAGGTTGTGGTGTATTTTAGGCGGAGCTTCGGATATTACATACCGCCACTTCGCTGACCTGAGCTTGTTTTAGGCGGGGGGACGTGGAAGAGATTTTAGGTTTACGCACGCATCTGGTGGAGGTGGAATCCGTGGATCCGCATTCCCACCTAAAAAGGCTCTCCCTGCGGGTCGGTCAGCTACGTACTGGGGGCGAGCTGTTCGAGGACATTTTCCGAATAAACGAATACACGCATAAACGAATAACCTAAACATTTAACCACATCCAAGTTATCTATTCCAAATTCAACCACATGTTGTGGATAGTAACTACCTTCTACAAATACAGCGTTTGCGTTACGCTTCTTTCCGCGTAATTTGCAGCGTCAATAGCAGTGCGTTATCCCATTCAACAGAAAAATCCTTCCTTCCTTCCAAAACAATTCATGCCCGGCATTTACCTCCATGTCCCCTTTTGTCGAAAGGCTTGCCATTATTGCAACTTTCATTTTTCGACATCACTCCAGCTAAAGGAGGAATTTCTTGTTGCTTTAAAAGAGGAAATTATTCTTCGCAGGGATGAAGCTAAAGGAGAACCAACAGATACCATTTATTTCGGAGGCGGCACCCCATCACTTCTGTCTCCGGAAGAATTGCAGTCCATCCTGAACCTCATAAGGAACCATTATACTATCGGTCCAGATCCCGAAATCACTCTGGAAGCCAATCCGGACGACCTGACGATGGATTACCTGCTGGCGTTAAAGAACATTGGCATCAACCGTCTTTCGATAGGCATCCAATCCTTTCAGGAATCGGACCTCCGGTTGATGAACCGAAATCACGATGCCACCCAGGCGCGAACGGCTTTGGCCCTTGCCCGGTCGGCCGGATTTACATCCATGAACGCCGACCTGATTTATGGCACTCCTGGCTTGACCGATGAAGCTTTTTTGCAAAATATACAGGAACTGATAGAGGCCGGCGTAGACCATATCTCTGCCTATGCCCTCACCGTGGAGCCCAAAACCGCCCTGGCACATCAGGTTAAAACAGGTACGGTTCCCGCCCCGGATGATGACCAGACTGCCCTCCAATTTCAGCTCCTGAAACGCACCCTTGCCCAGGCCGGATTTGAACATTATGAAATCAGTAATTGGGCCCGTCCGGGTTGTTATTCACGCCACAACACCAGCTATTGGCAGGGCATTCCGTATCTCGGCTTTGGTCCATCCGCCCATTCCTTTGATGGCTTAGCACGCTCATGGAATGTAGCGCACAACCCTAAATATATCCAGGCGCTCCATGAAGGCCGCTTGCCCATCGAAAAGGAAATACTCAGTCCTACGGATCAGTACAACGAATATGTGCTCACCCGTTTGCGCACGCAATGGGGATGCCGGCCCGACACCCTGGAGCAACCTTATCGACACTATTTTCTGGCCGCTATTGAACCCTTTCTGGAGGAGGGCATGATCATTGAAGTGGAGGGCCGATACACCCTCACAGATGCCGGCCAACTGCATGCAGACCGAATATCCGCTTCCCTATTTTATGATTGACGATCCAACAATTCCTTTTTGGGAAACCAGGGGATCAACGCCGAGGTCCGTTGGCGATACACTTCGTATCCGGCATTGCCCTTGTACCGCTCCTCCAATAGAGGCACACCCGATACAAAAACCAACAGCCAGGTAATTGTCAGCGGACTAATGATAGCCACCCAACCCAAAGGCAGAGGCAGCACGAGGATAAATAATCCCCACCACATGAGGATTTCACCAAAATAATTGGGATGCCGGCTATAGCGCCACAGCCCCGTTTGGAGTATCACCGATCGATCACTGCGGGTAAGGATAAAATGGGCCAGTTGCCTGTCAGCGACCACCTGAAAGCCAAAACCAGCCAGCCAGATCAGTAATCCGGGAAGATGCAACCAACCTATATGACCGGGGGTAGCCAGGGCAGCTACCACTAGTGGCGTAGCGATGACTAAGGCAAGAAATGCTTGCAAAAGATACACTTGCAGGTAGGATCGCCAGTAAACATGTTTGCCCCAGGATTCCCGCCATTGCCGATACCTGAAATCCTCCGGTTTGCCCTTGAGGCGCCGAAAAATATGCCATGCCAGACGAAATGCCCAAAGCGCCACTAGGGCAAAAACAAGGAGGGCTATTGGGCCGGGTGATAAGGTAATCAACAAGTAAACCGCCATCAAAACAAAACCCAAACCCCAGGCGACATCCGCAATATCATTTCGTTTGACATAAACCGACAGACCAAACCAAAGGGTAGCATAAACCGCCAAGAGCAGCCCTAATTCCAGTAGCCCCGTACCCATCATCCTTTCAACCATCTGGTGATAAAATAACCTGCCACACTCACCGCGCCGGTAAGGAACATGCCCCAAAGGATGTCAACAAATACGATCGACATAGGCCATCCTTTTAAGGTCGCCAGATTGGTCAGGTCATAAGTCGCATAAGTAAAGAGACCAAAAAGAGCGCCATAGAGCAAGGCATGGGTCCAGGATTGTTTTTCGACGGCTGGAGCGATGACAAAAAGAAAAATGCCGACAATGAAGATTAAATAAAAAACAATCGCAGCCGACCATATCACCTGTTCTGCCATCAGATGGCCCAGGTGCCGGTTGTAATAAGATTTGGCTATCAGACCCAGCCAGGTCAGATCAATGGCAAAAAAGACAAGGGTGGTGAGGAAGTAGGCTGTCACCCATTTCGTGACGGGCATAATCAAGATGCATTAGGATCGTCATCATCGACGTATCCCTATGACAACAGATAGCCGTCTCACTTGTTGAGTGCAGCCCTCGGTTTGAATTGTCTCATTTGAGTTTAGCTACCGCGTTGGCTCAGGCCATGGTGGTAAACACCTCACTGACATCCTCGTCCTCATCCAATCGGTCGAGGAGTTTTTCCATGTCCACGATTTGTTCGGGCGTGAGCTCTTTGGTCAATGTGGGTATGCGCACAAATCCGGATGAAAGGACTTCGATGCCTTTTCCTTCAAGAAAATCCTGCACGGTTCCGAAAGATTCAAACGCACCATAGATAGCGAGCTGATCCTCTTCCTCTCCCAATTCTTCGCCGCCAAAATCAATCATTTCCAGTTCGAGCTCGTCCATATCCACGCCCTCGGGCTTGGCAAAACGAAAAAAACATTTATGTTCAAAGAGGTAATCGACGGAACCGCTGGTACCCAGGCTCCCGTGGTATTTATTGAAATAGGACCGGACATTGGCCACTGTCCTTGTTGGATTATCTGTTGCACATTCTACCAGCACAGCAATTCCGTGTGGACCATACCCTTCATAAATCAGCTCTTTATAGTCCTCCTGGTCTTTGGATGTGGCTTTTTTAATTGCGCGCTCTACGTTTTCCTTAGGCATGTTGGCTGCCTTGGCATTCTGGATAGCTGCCCGGAGCTTGGGATTGGTAGCAGGATCCGGACCGGATTCTTTTACTGCGATGGCGATTTGTTTACCTACCCGTGTGAATGCCTTTGCCATACTGGCCCAGCGTTTCATCTTGGTAGCTTTCCGATATTCGAATGCTCTTCCCATAGTCCTTTTTTCTAAAGCGCTGCAAAATTAAGCGGATTCTAAATTAAATATAGCCTTTGAGGGAATTATATTGGGAAGTGGAGGAGTAGAGAAGTCGAGGAGTTAAGAGGGGAGGAGGGTACGAGTGTTGGCGTTGAAGCGTTGAGGAGGGAAAGTTGAGCAATACCTTAGCGTCATTGCGCCAACGCGATTAACCCCCTCCTCCACTCAATACACGATAAACTTGCCCGTCATTCTTCGTCCCTGTATATCGCGAAGATGCAGAAAATAAATACCCCCGCCCAAGGCATCCGACAACCTAATCGATAGTTGATTTTGTTCCCCGGCATGCCAGTCGCCCGATTGCACAACAGCCCCCGATGTATTCACCAATCGCCATTGATGAAATGGTATTGCCGCATTCTTCTGCACCACACGAATGATTGATCCTCTTAGCGCCAGGGAAGGAATTACATGGATTGTATTATAATGGTCAGGGTCAGACTTATCGTAAACGTCATCCGACATCGTTACAGGCACCTCGCCTTTCCACAGGGCTCCACCCATCGTAGTGACCCATAGCTCCTCCTCTTTGTAGGGGTTAAAAAAGACCCGCTTGGGACGAGAAAAGGGATAGGAGGACACCAGTGAAAAAAGAGGATTTTCATCCAGCACATTACCGCAATAATACAATCCGCCAAACTCCACGGTGACATACAATTTTTGGGGATCACCCGGCTGGAATGTGGCACTTTCGGTCCGTTCGTGGGTAAAAATCCGCTCCCAGTTGATCCCGCCATCTTCTGTGCGGTACAAGCCTCCATTCCCAGCATTATTGGGCCCTTCAAATGTGGTGAATCGTCCCCAAACGGTCGCATACCAGGTTAATTCTTGCGGATCTGATGGATCCAAAATGACCTCTTTTGTATAATAGATCATTTCCGGAGCAGAGCGATCCTCCCAGGTATCTCCTCCATCGGCACTATAAAAAACACCACTGCTGTTTGTAAGCGTTACACCATCAGGTAGGGCACGTGCCGAGCAAGTGGCCACTATTCCGCCATTTTTCAAGATGGTAATAGAATATGGATGCCCTTCTGTTCTTGCGGGCAGACCCAACTTTTGCCAACTACTGCCCCCGTCAACGCTCCTGTATACCCCGCCATCGGGATAATCCACGACGCTGGCAAAAAGTCGTTCCGGATGTTGCTCGTCAAGTGCAACCCATACGACGGGTGCCCCAAAATCATGCAATACCTGCCACTGTTGACCCTGATCGTCAGAATAAACAACTTTGCCCGTACCCGCCACCTGTGCATCAGTGATGCGGTATCCGAGATACATATCATTCACTTCCGATAATGCAGCATATAACCGCCCGGATTGCGGGTGTGCTACCATACGGTACCAGTTGGGCTCCGTGGCATAGCCCCATGGGCTGAATATATTGCGGGCAAACTGCCAGGTGGATCCTCCATCTTCGGAGTATTGATTGCCTATATCCGTACTTGCAGCAAAGAGGGATTCGGGCGTCAACCAATGCAGATGGTGGGTAGTCGTTACATCCAATCCGGATGACGCATAGTTTGCTGTAGCAGACGTGGGACTGCCGGGCTCGTTTTGTAACTCCGGCATCACATACAGGGCACGCCAGTTATTCCCGCCATCTGTAGATATATGCGAAAAGCCATCCGTGACGACGATCTTATCCGGATTGGCAGCAGCCACGTCCAGACCGAGGCCCAGGTAGGCCCATTCCATCCAGTATGCGCCTGCGTATCCGCCCCAACCCGTACGGATATTTTGATTTTGGTCCGAAAGAAATATATTGGACCAACTCAGGCCACCATCGGTTGATTTAAACACACTGGCGATACCCGTGGTATCCCTGCCTGTGGCGTATACCACGTCGATCGAATTGTGGGCCACATCCAGGAGCCGAAAGTGCCTGCCACCCTGTTCGTTGGTGACCAGATGTTGCCAGCCGGAAGGGGAAGCATAATCCAGTCGATAGGCCCCGGTCAGCGATGCATCCAGGTCAATAATTTCCTGCCATGCATCCAGAGCATCAGCCGGTGCCACTACGGCGTAAAGCCGTGTGGTGAAACCATCACTTGCACCACATAAGTTAAATATTCCCGCCTCCGCAGGCAGGCCGGGGATGGCTTCCAATGCAAAACTGAATCCATTGTCATGCGATACCAACAGACCATGGTTGGTGCCAATAAAGATATCCATGCCATCCCAGAATACACCAGCCAGCCACAGTCGTTCATCCGCTGGCTGAAAAACAACCTGAAACGTATTGCCGCCGTCCGGGGAGAAAAATAGCTGGTTGTATTCATTCAACACCAT
>JAGNXB010000100.1 GCA_017985675.1 Saprospiraceae bacterium
CCAATCACTTCCTGGCTTTTCTGCCGGAGCAGATTGAGCCTATCGTGACCGACAATAACCAGGTAATTTATACCCTCAATTCGCTTTGTATTGAAATGGATACGCGCTACGAATTGCTCATGCGCGCCAAAACCAGAAACCTCCGTGAGTATAATGAGAAGTTTACTGCCCGCCGATTAAACCCCAAGGACGGCCACCGCTTTTTGCCGTTTATCGTGCTGGTCATCGACGAATTTGCCGATTTAATCCTTACCGCCGGCAGGGAAGTGGAACAGCCGCTTGCCCGACTGGCTCAGTTGGCTCGTGCCGTGGGCATTCACCTCATTATTGCTACGCAAAGGCCATCGGTCAATATTATAACAGGAAGTATCAAGGCCAATTTTCCGGCCAGGATTGCCTTTAAAGTAGCTTCAAAAATTGACTCACGTACCATCCTGGATGGGGGAGGGGCTGACCAACTTATCGGCCAGGGTGATATGCTCCTGAGTGTTGGCGGTGACGTGATACGTCTTCAAGGTGCCTTTGTAGACACATCAGAAGTGGAAGAGGTGCTGGAGGCCATTGGTAACCAGCAAGGTTTTCCCGAACCCTATTTCCTCCCCGAATACAACCCGGATAATCCAAATAGCCGTGGAGCCCTGGATGTTTCTGACCTGGATGACATGTTTGCCGATGCTGCTCGCATCGTTGTCTCCAATCAGCATGGATCCACTTCAATGATCCAGCGCAGACTCAAGCTGGGCTATAATCGCGCGGGCCGGATCATGGACCAGCTTGAGGGCATGGGCATTGTCGGGCCTGCTGAGGGTAGCAAACCCAGAGAAGTGCTAATTGGCTCCGAATCTGAATTGGAACGGTTTTTGGAAGCGAAGTCTTTCAGTTAGGAACAGTCGCCTTGCACCTGTAGGGCAACAGAAATTGGACCCACCCCAAAAGGTGGGTTTTTTTAATTTTGGGAATCTTTTCTGCCCAGACAGGTATGTTTTCCTGTGAATATATGGGTTTATATGCCCCACAATACACCTTACCTGATAGCGCTCCAACTTCATGGATTCAGCCAGAAGGTTGCTTGTGTTTCCCAAAATTATTACATTGAGGCGCATTTAATGGAGGCGTATGGACACATTGGGTTTACAAGACCAGCTATTCCAGATTATATCTGAACGGTACCCAACCAAGGGACTTATGGTGGATGATCTCATCCGGATCTTGGGTTTCAGTAAGGATGCGGCTTACCGACGCATCCGCAATGAAACTATCCTCGCCCCTGACGAGGTCCAAATATTGGCCCTCCACTATAAAATTTCGTTGGACAGACTTGTGTTTGGGAAGACAAACAATGTGCTTTTTGAATTTAATGCATTTAATAAAACGGTAAAAAGTTTTGACGATTATTTTGGGGAAATTTTAGAGAGCATGAGCAAGGTAAAACTTGTTCCTGATGTCAAGGTCCAATATTCCTCGTCCGAAATTCCGCTCTTTTATTATTGCCTCTTTCCTGAGCTGATCAGTTTTAAATTATACGTGTGGGGACGCGCCGTGTGGGACATGTCACATACACAAGATGCCCCCTTTACGTTTGATTTGATTCCGCCTTCTTCGCTTGAAAAAGCTGCACAATGTCTGAAGCTATACATGCAACTTCCGACATTGCAGATGTGGAGTATGAATATTTTTGATAATACGCTGAATCAAATTGAATACCATTTAACCAGCGGCCGATTCAAAAATAAAGAAGATGCTCTTTTATTATTGGATAAATTGGAAATATTGTGTGAACACATGCGTACTATGGCCATATGCGGCCACAAGCGAATGATTCATTCCAGTGCTAACCTGGCCCCATTGGAAATCTATCATAATGAAATGATTTATACCAATAATTCTATCCTGGTCCTTTCGCCTTATTTTAAAGGGGTATTTACGACCTTCGGAAATCCGAATTATTTATTCAGCAATGATGAAAGGGTCGTAACTTATACCACCAAATGGTTTGCCGGGGTCCTGGACAAATCTACGCCACTTAGCCTTGGGAGTGAAAAAAGTCGCAATTGGTTTTTTGACCATCTAAAGCAAAAAGTGTTTGACGTTCGGGAACGATTGAAAAATTTCAAATATTAATTTTTCAAACATTGAAGCTTAGCTTTTTGCCCGTGTTATGAAGAAAGCCGATGCTTTTTATTTATCCTCCTCTTTCTTTTTGCTCTCCTTTTTTTCTGTTACCCGCTGCCCCGATTCCAGCTTCCTGGAAACGGCAGAATACGGTCCACTGACCACCGTTTCAGTACCATCCAAACCACTTTTTATTTCGATGTAAGTGTCGTCCTGGATGCCAGTTGTAACTTCTCGCATAGCTACCGTATCACCCACCTGAATAAATACGACCTCTTTTATTGCCCCGGTTATCGCTTTGTCCTCCACTTCTACAGCTTCCTTATCCGTTTTCTTTTTTTCTTCACGGGTAGTCACCGAAGGGATCGGTACACTCAATACATTTTCAACGGTGTTTGTCAATATATCTGCGGTAGCAGACATCCCAGGCCGAAATGGCGCCCGCTTGCGCAAAGCCAGCAGATCTTCGTAGGAACTGGGATCTATTAATATTTTTACTAAAAAATTGGTTGCCTGGTCTGCCGTCAATGCCGCACCCACACCCCCGGATGTGGCACTATTGGCAATCTGAATCACTCGACCCTTAAACAAACGATCGACATACGCATCCACCTCTATTTCTGCTTCATCACCCATGCTCAGACGCAGTATGTCATTTTCACTCACATCTACCTGAACCTCAATCTCGCTATAATCGGCAATGCGCATGATTTCTGTCCCAGCCATTTGTATAGTACCCACCACGCGTTCGCCCTTCTTTACATTTAATTGCGATACGATCCCGGACATCGGTGCAACGATGGATGTCCTCCTTAGGTTGGTCCGAATTTCTTTCAGTGATGCCTCTGCGCTGCGGATGGTAAACTGTGCACCCTTAGTGAGTTCCTGAGCGGATTGGATGCTGGCCTCAGCAGCCCGGAGGTTGGCTTCAAGTCCGCGTAGGGTGGCTCGGCTTTGTTCAAACTCTACTTCCGAAATCACTTTTTCTTTATGCAGTTGTTCATTCCTTCGATGCAGCTCGCGTTGATTGTTGAGCTGGGCTTCGATTTGTTCTTTTTGGGATCTGGCCTGAGCAATGGTCGACTGGCTATTGGCAGCCTGAGCTTTAGCCGTATTGACGCTTGCTTCACCGCGTTCTACTGCAGAAACGTATGCTTCCGGGTCGATTTTTGCCAGGAGTTGGCCCGCTTTTACCGTATCTCCTTCTTCTATATACAGCTCCACGATTTCACCGGAGACATCTGAACTGACCTTTACTTCTGTACGTGGATAAATGCGTCCACTCGCCGATACGCGCTCCTGGATGCTGCGTTTTTCGACTTTCGCAAATTCCACTTCCGTAGCTTTAGGTTTTGATTTTCCTTTTAGGATTACAGCACCGACAAGCAGGATGACGATGCCTGCAAGCCACCATAAAATCTTTTTATTTTTTGCTTTAATTGTCATGACAGAATAGCTTAATTGAGCGTTAATGGTTTTCCTTGATAAAAATCAAGAACTTTTATCCGGAATAAATATTCGTATTTCCCCATGATCCACTGGTTCTCCGCGATGTCCAGGTTTGCCTTGGCTGTTGCAAATTCCACCGGATTGGCAGCACCCAGTTCAAAACGTTTACTTACGGCAGCGAAAGCAGCTCGCTGGGCATCCAAGGCCTCTCGTGCCGCCAGGTACTGTTGGCGTGCAGCACGGGAGGACAAAACTGCACCTTCTACAGTGGATTTCATTTGTTGGCGCACCTGCTCCGAGTTGATTCGAGCTTGTTCCTGATTGATGCGGGCCTGTTGCAGAGCTATGCGGGATGTATGATTATTGTAGATCGGCACCTGCAGGCTTACACCTACATTTTTGCCAAAGTTGCGTTCGAGTTGATCTGTAAAGGAGAGTGCCGGAAAGCTAATGCCCTCGATGGAATAAGTCGTCAGCAGTTTATTTTCTCCATCAATCAGGACAGGTTGCGGGGTGCCGGGCACGAGCGTTACATTGCTCAGATCGGGATTGGAATAATCCAGAAAATTATTGGAATAGGCGCTGGATAAGCCGCCAAAAAGCCGGAGAGAAGGCATGAGTCCGGCGCGAGCTATATCATCACTTTTTTCTGTTGCGTCCAGTTGCAATTGCGCTGCACGCACCACAGGTTGGGTCTGCAGGGCGATATTGTAGATCGATTGGGCATTCAGGGCCAGTGGGTCCTCCAATGCTTCCGGATCAAAATCAGGCCTGTCGATCCGCATTTTAGTAGCCGGATCCACCATCATGAGTTGTTTTATAGCAAGGTAGGCTTGATCAACGGCATTTTGTTGCAGTGTGACCTGGTATTCATTTTGGGCTAATTGGGATACGATTACAAGCCGGTCATTGTCGGGACGCACACCTGCTGACACAAGACGCTCCACCTGAGCAAGTTGTTCGCGTGATACATCCGACTGCCTTTTGCTGGTTTCCATTTGCTCCTCAGCGAAGAGGATATTAATATAAGCTGTCGCGATTTGAAGGGCAGCATTATTGCGAACATCCTCCGCAGTGGCTCTGCTGGCCAAGGCGTTTAATCCGGCTTGCTTGCGGCTATTTTGGATCCGAAAACCATCAAACACCACCAGGGAGGCATTTACCTGCCCATTGCTAAAATTGGTGGTCGCTTCAATAAACGTGTTGGAGGTGGGATCGATGGTCCTTCCAAATTGGTACCCATAACTCATATTGGCATTCACCGTGGGCAGCATGGCATACGTCCAGCGGTTTTTTTCCAACAACGCCGATTCGACATTTAAATCAGCTGACTGAATGCTGAGATTGGCTTCGAGCCCTGTGCGAATACATCGGTCGAGCGTCCAGGTTTCCTGGGCGGATACCGATATGCCGAAGCAGGCAGTTAAAAGAGAAAGGAGTAGTAGCCTAAGCATACGTTCGACTTTAGAAGGCAATTTTACCACCTTCTTTAACCTTTACAACAATTATTCTATGAAAGTGGCGCTATTTCGGATGAATAGCCCGAGAATGGATGAAAAATGGAAGACTTACTGCTGAAATGACTTAAATTGGAAGGCGCCAACGATCCGATCATAACGTTCACCCAAGGGCCGGTAATAGATCAAAATGAGGTAGTCATTTTCCGTTTCGTACCAGTTTCCTTCCGTATCTGTCCAATCCGGAAGGCTGGCACCATGGGGTAGAAGCGCGTACATATAATTGTAGAAGCCTTGTTTGAGCGAAAGGCTGAGAGAATAGCTTCGGGTCGCTTCCGAATATTCCATCCTGGTTTCCGGGGTGCAGCGAAAATCATTAAAGGCGCCCAGTACATGAAGATCAGCTCCTTCAAATGGCGCTGGTTTGATATATGTGAAATGTGTTGTGGTGTAATCGGATGATATCTGTGGCGATTGGGGCAAATCAAAATTCTGGATTACAAACTTGCCATTAATATCCTGGTCAAAAAGGTAGGCCCCATAAGCGCGGGTTTCATCAGGTATGATATCCACTT
>JAGNXB010000101.1 GCA_017985675.1 Saprospiraceae bacterium
ATACCCTGTGGCCCGATATACATGTAAGAACCGGCTGTCATCTGGCCATATTGAGTGACACCAAGCGCATTGTATTTGTTCCAATCTTCTTTTTTGGAATAATTAGGAATCATCATGCCATTCGTTATGACTACCCGTGGAGCTTCCTGATGTGAAGGAAATAAGCCCAATGGGTGACCGGAATACATGACAAGTGTCTGCTCTTCTGTCATTGTGGCCAGATATTGCATGGTCAAACGGTACTGGGCCCAGTTTTGAAAAACAGCACCATTGCCGCCATAGGTGATCAGCTCATGGGGATGTTTGGCTACCAGCGGGTCAAGATTGTTTTGAATCATCAACATGATCGCCGCAGCTTGCTGACACCTGGCCGGATAATCCGAAATGGGACGGGCTTTCATAGCATAGGTTGGCCGATACCGGTGCATGTAAATACGTCCGTATTGTTCCAATTCCTTTGCAAATTCCAACGCCAACACGCTATGATGTTTTTTGGGGAAATAACGCAGTGCATTGCGCACAGCTAATATTTTTTCAGCCCTGCTCAGTGATTGAATATTTCGCTCTGGCGCATGACTAACGGCCATGTCGTATTGCGCAACTAATGGAAGTTCTAGAGGAATGCCTTGAAGTATATCAGCACGAAAAGTGGCAAGATCCATAAATTTGATTTTGACAAAGGTAATGGTTCAACTTACAGTTGGCATAGCAACAGCAACTCACCTGTATTGATCTAAGTCCTTTTGCCATACTTATGAATCATTAGAGCGATGAGGGTCCAAGACCGGATTTGAATCAGCCATGGCCAACCTGCGTCTTTCTGCTATTTTTGCAACTTAAACGACAAACTCGCCTTGGTACCTGCATCTGCCGACAAGCACGAAGCTCTATTTTACCGAGTCCTGCTCTTCCTTGCAGGATTGCTCATCGTGCCAGCCCTTGTGATCAATCTGGGTAGCCAGGCCTTTATTGATGATGAAGGTATACGCTCATTGGTCGCCTTTGAGATGTTGCAATCAGGGGATTATATCCATACGACGATCAACGGGGAACCCTATTTTAAAAAACCGCCCCTCTACAACTGGATTCTGGCCAGCGGTTTTAGCCTTACTGGCACCATCAATGAATGGACAGCGCGTTTGCCCACTGTTTTGTTTTTACTCCTTTTTATTTTCGGCATCTACAGCTCAGTGTATCGTGCCACAGATGACCAGCAAACCGGCTTGATTGCTGCAGGGCTAACACTCACTTGTGGTCGCATTTTATTTTGGGATTCGTTTTTAGGTTTGATTGACATTTGTTTCTCAGCGTTGATCTATGCCAATTTCATGTGGTTGTATTTTACCTTTCGCAAGCAAAAATGGGCAACCTATTTTATCGGATCCTGGTTAATGACCGCTTTGGCCTTTCTGCTCAAAGGATTGCCAGGACTGGTTTTTCAGGCGCTTACTGTAATTGGCCACCTTTTATGGGAAAGGCAGTGGAAAAAGCTATTTCACCCGGCACATTTTGTTGGCGCCGGATTGTTTTTCCTGATCATTGGTGCTTATTATTACCTTTTACTCCAAGGATCAGATCCCGCACAGGTATTTGGTACCCTGTTTAAAGAATCTGCCCAACGAACTCCTACACATCATGACTGGAAGACCACCGTCGGACACCTTTTTGCTTTTCCTGCGGAAATGACTTACCACTTTCTGCCCTGGTCTATTTTATTGGTCTTCATCTTTCCCTTACACAACCTGAAGGAGCGTTTAACCCATCCATTTATTCAGTTCATTCTTCTGGTATTCGCCGTCAATATTCCTATATACTGGATCAGCCCGCAGGTTTATCCCAGATATTTATTAATGCTTGCACCGTTGGTCTTCACCACAGGATATTGGCTGCACCGGCAGGCTAACCCAACAGCGTGGAATGCCCAATTTTTCCGTTTGTTGTTTCTCATCGTGGGTGCTTTACTTGCTCTATTAGCTTGGGCACCCCTTTTTATTCCACAAACACAAAGTGCTGCCTACCTTCTTCCAAAAACCCTATTCATTGCATTTTTAATGAGCTTGTGCGCCTGGGTACTTTGGTCCTATCGGCGACTATTTTTTCTGGCATTGATCGTACAATTACTTGCGCTTCGGCTTGCATTTGACTGGTTTGTCATTCCCGACAGGATCATTCATGACACGGCTACTGCCGCACGTGCCGATGCTATCCGGGTAGGCAAAGATTATAAGGACAAGGCGTTGTACTTTCTGGAGCATATCTGCCTGGAGACCACCCCTAGTTTTTATCTGGCTACTAACCGCAATCAGATTACAAAGGTATGGAGGCAAGCCCCAGAACCCGAAACAGCTTACCTTGTATCCGGCGACGCGCAGCTAGTGCCGGGCTACCAGGTTTTGGATACATTGCGCATCCGTCATTTTAACGATCGCACACCATATGTGCTGCTCATTTCCTATCCCCAACCTCCGGAATAATACCATATGACCCTTCAGCTATCTGTTATCGTTTGTGTGTTCAATGAGGAGGATAATATCCGCCCGCTGGTAGAAAAAATTCGCGTTGATCTGGCTGATCTGGATTATGAGTTGATCTATGTGGATGATGGCTCGACAGATGGTACCGTGGCAGCCTTGAAAGCCCTGCTTGATGACCGGCTGCGCATTGTAGAACTGAGAAAAAACTATGGCCAGAGTGCTGCACTTGCAGCAGGTATAGCTGAGGCTAAAGGCCTTTATCTGGCAACATTGGATGGTGACCTCCAAAATGATCCCGCAGATATTCCGGCCATGCTGGACCTCGCAATCCGGGAAGAATGGGATCTTGTGGCAGGAATCCGCGCCAACCGGAAAGACGGCGTATTACTGCGCAAGATACCCAGCCGTATTGCCAATGCTATCATCCGTAAGACGACCGGCATCCATATAAAGGACTATGGCTGCACGCTAAAAGTGTTCCGAAGCGAAGTAGCTAAAGACATGGGACTTTATGGTGAGCTCCATCGGTTTATACCGGTTCTGGCCAGCCTGGAAGGTGCCCGGATCACTCAGGTAGACGTCCGGCATCACCCTCGTATTCACGGGCAATCAAAGTATGGTATCGGCCGCACGTTCAAGGTAATCAGTGATCTGTTGCTGATGATCTTCTTTCGGCGTTACCTGCAAAAACCGATGCATCTTTTTGGCACAGCCGGGGTCATATCCTTTGGGCTTGGAGTCATCATCAATCTTTATCTTTTAGCGCTTAAGCTGATGGGGCATGACATTTGGGGCAAGCCGCTGCTTATCCTTGGAGTTTTATTGGTCATCGGCGGCATTCAATTTATAACCATCGGAATTATTGTCGAGATCATGATGCGTACCTATTATGCTTCGCAACAAAAAACGGCCTACCACATCCGTCGTATTATCACCAAGGTGGCGCCTAATACATGAGTGACGAAAAAAAAAGATGGAAATCAATTCTCTCCTTTACCTTAAAGATTGGATTATCCGTTGCTGCGCTGGTGATCGTTTTTCGCAAGGTAGATCTTCGTCAAATTGGCGAAGTGTTAAGCAATAGTCAATGGCTATGGTTCGTGCCGGCGATCCTCCTCGTTGTAGGCAGCAAAATCCTCGCCGCTTTCAGACTGAATGTATTTTTCAAAGCAATCGGATTGCAGCTTTCTGAAAGGATGAACCTCCAATTGTATTGGGTGGGCATGTATTATAATTTATTCCTGCCGGGTGGAATAGGAGGTGATGCCTACAAGATCTTTTTATTGCGGCAGCAAGGACAGGGAAACATCCGCGATTTAGTTCTTGCCACCTTAAGTGACCGCGCCATTGGCTTACTTGCGCTTTTCATCATGGCACTAGGCATGACACCCTGGCTGGAAACCAGTTTATGGTGGCAAACGTGGTTACCTTGGGGTATTCCAATTCTCATTGGTTTTGCCTGGATAGCACTCCGTATAATTAAACGGTCATTTCTTCCTGTTTTTTGGTCAACATTGGGATGGTCTGTTGGCGTCCAGGGACTGCAGGTGATAGCTGTCATATGTCTGTTGGTGATGATTGGCCAATCCGGCTCCTGGTTGGGATTTTTATTTTTGTTTCTTTTATCCTCGGTACTGACTGCATTACCCATTAGCTATGGGGGAGCGGGAGCGCGGGAAATAGCTTTTTATTTTGGCGCAACCCATTTGGGATTACCTGAGGCTCCTGCGGTTTCCATTAGTCTGCTTTTTTATTTGTGCTCCCTCTTCGTATCTTTAAGCGGGATGCGGTACAGTTTTAAAAAGCTAACCGTCCAATAAACACGTATTTTTGAGCTAATTCGCTGCTATAATACTGAAAGGAAGGCGTCTATTCGACTAATTTATTTTGACCCTATGACAAAGGATTCGTTTATTAACCCGGCTGCATTTATTCCCTTTCCAGAGCAGTCTACCGAACGCCTGCTGCTCACCAGAAAGGACTTACGGTTTGTAAACGACCATTTTGAAATGCGAACCAACCAAATGGTGATGAGGTATTTCGACCGTGCTATGCCATCATCGGTAGAAGAAGTTAAAATTAAAATGGAGGAGTCTATAGCAGAAATGGAAAGCGGCAAAGCCCTGGTATGGGCACTTGTACGAAAAGAGGATCAGGTATGCATCGGAGATGTCGCATTTTGGAAAATAGATCCGCAACATGCTGTCGGTGAAATAGGTTACGGCCTTTTACCTGAGTACTGGGGCCAGGGATATATGCAGGAAGTCTTAAAACAGGTTTTACCTTATGCCTTTCAGTCTATGGGATTGCATCGGGTAGAAGCTAATGTGAATACAGAAAACCGGGCATCCCAGCGTTTGCTGGAAAAAATGGGCTTCCAAAAAGAAGCACATTTCAGAGAAAACTATGCCTACAACGGGAAATTCCTGGATAGCCTCATCTTTGGTTTGCTTGAAAAAGACTTGCTTTAGATCAGGGTTAAATCTGCGCGGGTAATCGCTGACTTGACTTCGACACTACACCTGTACCCATACGACTTGCTTCCCCTCAAACCAGGGATCGTTAAACCAACTACTCACCTCCTCTACTTCGGTAGCGATTTTACGAGGCAGGGCTTTAATCTCTTCCTCGACATCTCCACCTTTTAAAGCTATTAGGCCATTGGGCAGGGCATGACGCTGGGTATTTCGCAGAACCAATGGGCGCGACCATTCATATAACTGGGCTAGCGGGGCTACCGCGCGTGTCACCACAAAATCGTAAAGTTCACGATGTTCTTCCGCCCGCACCGCAAGAGCCCGTACATTGGAAAGTCCAACACCGGCTGCTACGGCTTCCACAACTGTGATTTTTTTTCGGGTCCCATCAACCAGCGTAAAGTGCACCTCGGGAAATAAAATGGCCAGTGGAATACCAGGGAAGCCACCTCCCGTACCCAGGTCGATAACCCGGGCCTGTGGCTGAAAGGTGATAAATCGTGCTATGGCAAGGGAATGCAACACATGGTGGGTGTACAGTTGGTCATTATCTTTTCTGGAAATGACATTGGTTTTGGCATTCCACTCGCGGTAGAAGCCGTCTAAGGCATCAAACTGTTGTTGCTGATGCGCA
>JAGNXB010000102.1 GCA_017985675.1 Saprospiraceae bacterium
CCGGTCACAGAAAGTACTTACTCCGGCCATTGCAAAATGGCTTGTAGAACGCGATAATTAAGACTTTTTCATTCGCATTTGGTTTGGTTGAATAGGTGACGCTCCCTGCGGGGAGCGTCTTTTTTTTGCCTCTGCCTCATTCCAACCATAACGGCAATATAAATACCAAGGGGCACACCTTTATAAAAAGGCATGCCCCTTGGTAGGTTGGATCTAATATCCGCTCTCGTTTCTAAGACTAGAGTAGTGTTAAAACAACATCAGGTTAAGCTTTATCTGCAGGCGGCGGTGTTGATGCCTCCGGTGCAGCCGAAGAAGATGGAGCTTGTTCTGTTGGAGCTGCAGTGTCCGCTGTTTTCTCTACATCATCGGCCATCTTTTTGGCGGCATCAGCGGCTTTTTGGCGCCACTCTTCCATCAATTCTTCGGTTTTTTTAGCCCATTCCTTTGCATTGGCCTGTAGTTTGTCCGTGATTTCGGTTGCTTCGTCCCATGCTTTTTTGGCCGCTTCTTTGGATTCGTCGCTCATTTGTTCGACGGTATCCTCTGCTTCTTTAGCCCAGGCTTTCGCTTTCTCGATGGCATCCTTGCTCATTTCGGTAGCTACTTTGCCGGCTTCCTCCATCATATCGCCTGCTTTTTCCATCGTGCGTTCAGCCGACTGCTTGGCTTCCTCCGCAAATGCCTTGGCTTTTTCCTGAAAGCCTTTTGTGCGTTCGTCGACCTCTTCGAGGTTTTGTTTCATTTCCTCCTGGACACGTCCAAACCATTTTTTGAATAAATCAAATGCCATAATGCTTGTTTTTAAGTTAGTGGTTTTGCAATTAAGAAGGTCAGGCTTACGGCCTGCTCATCGTGTGTCTAAAGGTAACTACTAATTTGTTATTCGGATAAAAGATATAGACCACTAAATGGAAATCATCGACAAGCACCGATTTGGTAAGCGACGTCGAGCAGCTTAACCCCTAATACCTGGAGGTTGGAAGTGCTTGGATATTCAGGCATGGTAAGTCTCCAAAATCATTTCGAAAGATGTCACCCCCTCCGGGGGTTCTAAACTATGGGATTATTAAAGGCTAAAATCATGTCACCCCCTCCGGGGGTTGAATAAGGTGACTCCATGGTCAGTCAAGATGCAGATACGCTACTTGCATTTTCATCTCCACCCTCCGGGGGTTTAATAGGTAACTATACTTCGTCAGTCAAGGGCAAGACCTACGTAGTTAAGTTTAGCAATGTGGTAAAGGAATAAAGATTCTTCTGGACCAGTTCAACCCAGTCAGGGTTGGTGATTGTTGTTTTCTTACCCCGGGTTGCACCCGGGGCTATTAAAGTTGAAGCCCTTCAGGCTTCAGATTTGGAAATTTTCAGACCATTATCTACCTGTGATTTAAGTAATTGGATTCATTTATAGAATAAAGTCTATCAACCCTGAAACCTGCCTGACCAATGAGGGGGCAGAGGGTTGAATATAGATTACCCCGGGTTAAACCCGGAGTTTCAAGCAAAGAATCAACCAACCCTGAAGCCTGCCTGACCAATGAGGGGCAGGGGGTTGAATTTACTGTTTGTATCGGTGAGAAGACGTTGTGAAAACACCTGAAATTAACGCTATCGAATGAACGGGCGCACCATAAAAAAGGCGGTCTGGATTAGACCGCCTGTGTAGCGAGAAGCAGACTTGAACTGCCGACCTTCGGGTTATGAATCCGATGCTCTAACCAGCTGAGCTACCTCGCCATGGTATATACTAGCTTAACGAAAGAATGGCTTGAATAACAACCTGACCTACGATGTAAGACAGCGTGCATCCAAACCCTTTCCGAAAGGCATACCCCAATTACGCTGCTTTCAAATGGGCCAGATGCCGCATCAAGCTGCTCTTCAGGTTGCCCGCAGTGTTTTTGTGTATGTTGTTTTTCTTCGCCAATTTGTCGATCATGCTGATCAGTTTTGGCAAAAATTTCTCAGCTTCCCCACTATCTGTGAGATTGCGGAAATTTTTGATCGCTGTACGGGCCGATTTTTTGTAGTACCGGTTCCGGAGACGACGTACTGCCAACTGACGCATGCGCTTTTTGGCTGACTTATGATTTGCCATATGGTCTTTTTTCTTAACGGAGGGCAAAGATACGCCAAGTTTTACAACTTTAAAACATCTACGGCATTATTTTAGTGGTTTTCTCTATCGCAACAGACAGAACTTCTGATCTTTGCAGTTGTTACGTAATGCCCCGCTTCTAATTTTTAATACACCAGATTATCATGCGCGATTATTCCTACGTTTCAAATGCCCATCCCTCCTTTATAGAATCTATGTACCGGCAGTATATCCAGGACCCCAATAGTGTAGAAGATGGCTGGCGGGTTTTTTTCCAGGGATTCGACTTTGGTGGACAGACAACAACTGCCGCCGCTGCAAGCAACACCCCTGCCGATGGCATAAGCAGCAAGGAGTTTGGAGTCATGGCCATTATTCACGGATTCAGAGACCGCGGACACTTGCTATCCACAACCAATCCTATCCGCCAGCGACGGGATCGCAAACCTTTTCTTCACCTGGAGGACTACGGACTAAGCGCGGCCGATCTGTCTGAGGTATTCATCTCCGGCGCAGAGATCGGGCTCCAGCAAGCAACGTTGCAACAAATCCTGGATCGACTCCATCTGATTTATGCCGGCAACATTGGATTTGAATACAACCATATCCATATCCGTGAGCGTCGGCTATGGCTGCGGGATAAAATCGAAAATCGTCCGACCAATGCCTACGGACTCAGCCTGGATCAAAAAAAACGGATTCTGGAGAAATTAAATGGTGCTGTTGGATTTGAAAAATTTCTGCACACCAAATACGTCGGCCAGAAGCGCTTTTCACTGGAAGGCGGTGAGACAACCATAGCTGCCCTGGATGCGATCATTGAAAAAGGCGCACGTGATAAAGTGCAGGAAGTTGTGATCGGTATGGCTCATAGAGGTCGGCTCAATGTACTGGCCAATATAATGGGTAAAACTTATGAGCAGATTTTCTCCGAGTTTGAAGGAACCGCTGTGCCTGATCTCAGTTATGGCGACGGCGATGTCAAATACCATCTTGGTTATAGTTCGCAGGTCACCTATGCTGATGGCAAAGTGATGCAATTGAAGCTCGTGCCCAACCCATCCCACCTCGAGGCGGTAAATACTGTAGTACTGGGCTTTTCCCGGGCAAAAGCAGACATTCTCTATGGCAGTGAATACGACCATATCCTACCCATTCTGATCCACGGTGATGCAGCATTTGCCGGCCAGGGTATTGTGTTTGAAACAGCTCAGATGAGCCAGCTCAAAGGATACCAGACCGGGGGCACCATCCACTTTGTGATTAATAATCAGATCGGGTTTACCACAGATTTTGACGATGCCCGTACGTCGACCTATTCCACCGATGTGGCCAAGACGATACAGGCACCTGTTTTTCACGTCAACGGCGATGATCCGGAGGCGGTGATCTGGGCGGCAGAACTGGCCACAGAATACCGGCAGCGATTTAATGCCGATGTGTTTATTGATATGGTCTGCTATCGCCGGCACGGACACAATGAGGGCGATGATCCGCAATTCACCCAGCCGGAGATGTACCGCATCATCAAGGACCATCCCAATCCCAGAGAAGTGTATGTACATACCCTGCACAACCGGGGTGATCTGGAGAAAAAGCTGGCCGATCAAATGGAGACCGCTTATTGGGATTTTCTGCAAGGACGCCTGGATGAGGTAAAACAAAAACCCCTGCCCTACAACTACCAGGAGCCGGAAGAAGCATGGCGGGCACTTAAAAAACGAACGACTCCTGAAGATTATCTGGTTTCTCCCGACACGGGCGTAGATGGACATATCCTCCAGTCCATACTCGAGAAGCTTCAGCAAATGCCGGAGGGCTTCAAGCCACTCAGTAAAATATCCCGGCTCATCCGGAATATGGAAAAAGCGGTAAAGGAAGACAAACTGGACTGGTCCATGGGTGAACTGCTCGCCTATGGTACACTTTTGCTGGAAGGTTTTAACGTGCGATTGTCCGGGCAGGATGTCAAGCGGGGTACTTTCAGCCATCGTCACGCCGTGTTGTATGATGATGAGCATTACACGGAGTACAACCGACTCTCCCAACTGAGTAAGACACAAGGCCAATTTTATATTTTCAATTCACTTCTCTCCGAATTTGGTGTTCTTGGTTTTGAGTATGGTTATGCCATGGCTTCGCCGCACACCCTTCCCTTGTGGGAAGCACAGTTTGGCGACTTTTCCAATGGGGCGCAGACGATTATTGACCAATTTATCACTGCAGGCGAATCGAAATGGCAGCGTATGAATGGTCTGGTCATGTTATTACCCCATAGTTATGAGGGTCAGGGTCCGGAGCACTCGAGCGCACGACTGGAGCGTTTTCTGCAAGGATGTGCAGAATACAATATCACCGTTGCCAATATCACCACGCCGGCCAATTTCTTTCACGTATTGCGTCGCCAACTCCACCGGCCCTTTCGCAAGCCACTGGTGATTATGTCGCCAAAATCTCTTCTTCGTCATCCTGCCTGTACGTCAGGGGCAGCAGCTATGGGCACGGGCACCCGATTTCAGGAAGTCATCGACGACACGGCATTTGCCGGTAAAAAAACAGCCAAAGTGCGTCGGTTGATTTTCTGCACCGGTAAAGTCTACTATGACCTGCTCACCGAAAAGCAAGAAAAGGGCCATGATGATGTAGCCATTTGCCGGATTGAACAAATCTATCCATACCCATTGGATCAGATCAACCAGCTCCGCCAAAAATACAAGGGAGCCGAAGTGGTATGGGTGCAGGAAGAACCGTTAAACATGGGCGCCTGGGGCTTCCTGTTGATGCAGGATGGATCAGCCGGGTTTAAGGCCATAGGTCGCAAGGCTGCCGCCTCGCCAGCAACGGGACACTATAAGATCCATGACAAACAACAACATGAACTGGTGACAGCTGCTTTTCAAAAAGGATAAACGGTGAGTAAACACCCCCCAGGTTGGTCAATGATATCCCTACTTAAAGAAAAAAGCTTCCGGAGAGCGGCCGGAAGCTCAAATAACAAAGGGAGGTAAACGAGGTGCTCAAAGATGCGTCTATCGCAAGTATTTGGCCCTCGATCATAAATGAAGTTTAGGTAAAATTTTTAGCGGGAAATTAGCTTTGTCGAAGACAGAGGGGGGTTAGGGGTTTATTCGGTTATTCGTTTATTCGGGGGGATGAATTAGATGTTCAATTACTTCGATGAATAGATAAATGGAGGATCCTACATCTCGGGAATCCTAAAATCCTGCGAATCCTGATTCAGACAGAATCCATTCGCGTTAATGCGTGCTGTTAATTCGTGCAAATTCGTGGTCCAATTCGTGGTCCAACCAGGAAAAATTATTCCTGTATCAGGGATACAATCTCGGGGCTCATTGGATTGGTGCCGGAAGCAAAACTACCGATGAGTTTGCCATCCGGGCCCACCAGGAACTTATGAAAATTCCATTTCACCTCATGGCTTTT
>JAGNXB010000103.1 GCA_017985675.1 Saprospiraceae bacterium
GACCAATACGATGATTCTTGTACCCGGTCGTTATAAATTTTCGGACTTCCTTCGGGTAGGCACACCGCTTAATTTAATGATGTGGCTGCTCGCTACGTGGATGTTGCCACGTTTGTTTCCTTTTTAAAATCGCGTTTTAGCTTGACCTTTTCTTACGAATTCGTTTTATGCTAATGTTCTAATTTTGGATCTAAATCCTTTAAGGTGATGATAAAATATTTCTTTCTCTTTTTAATGTATTCATCGGTTACCATCTGTAAAGCACAAGTACATATTGGGCCCGGTCAGCAATATGCAACTATTCAATCTGCGGCAAATGCCGGAGCTATTTTGCCTGGCGACACGGTTTTTCTTCACGCAGGTGCTTATGCCGGCTACCAGGCGGTAACCGAATTAAAAGGGGCAGCGGATGCCTGGATCGTATTCCAGCCGTATCAAAATGATGTCATAGAAATTTCCGGAGGATGGCAATTTATTAGCTGTAATTATATCAAGTTCCAGCATCTTACCTTTAAGGGAACTGCCTTGCATCCAGGTCGACTATTTAGCATAGACAACGGTGGTAGTTGTGCCACGCAATCGACCCATATTGTAGTGGATAGTTGTTCGTTTTCAAATACCACTGCTGCATCCGCTATCGTGGCGTTTAAGTTTGCCGGGGTAGATCATTTTGAAGTAACCAATTGCCAGTTTAAGGACATCCCTGCCTGCGAAGCGATGGACTTCAACACCTGCCATGAGGGCATTATTCGCGGCAACCGATTTGAAAATTGCCTGAGTGGTGGTCATATCAAAGGCGGCGCCTCCAATATTACGATGGATCGCAATCTGTTCATAAATGCTTCAAAAGAACCATGGGTGGCTTATGAAATCGGTGGTGACACCGGGCCTGCTTTTTATTGTCCTGGCGATACGTTTGAAGTTAAAAATATTCATTTTTATGCGAATATCATCATCGGTGGATATCGCGGTTTGGCCCTGTCCTCAGCAAGGGAATGTCGGGTGGTAAATAATACATTTTATAATTGCGGGCAGGCGACAATGCGTTTTTTGACCACAAGCAATCTGTATCCGGCATTAGCAGGAAATGTCCTCGAAAACAATCTATTTGCCTTTGGAAATTCCGCCTATTTTAATGGTGGCACCCAACCTGCCAATGCACTATCATGCAGTAACAATATCTATTACAGTTTGCTCCAGCCTGCCTTCAATGGACCATACTGGGACTCACCCGCTTTAGATGCGATAAAAGACCCCGCTCCACTAAACTTTGGCGCCAATTCGGGCATGTTCGTTGATGCTCCCGGCTTCGATTTTAATCTGCTTGCAGGTAGTCCGGCTATCGGCAATGGCAAATCTCAAATAGAACCAACACTGGACTTTGACGGCAAGCCGTTTGCTATTGGATCCCGATCGATAGGTGCCCTGGAAATAACATTAAATACCTCCGTTGCTGTCGGGACGGATCACAGCAAACTATTTTTTGTTTATCCCAATCCAGCAACGAACGTCATACGGATTCATCCCCACGACTGGAAGGGAGAAATACTTGTGTCTGATATAACCGGTATAAATTGGAATGTCACACCGTCTGATGGCCATATTAATATTGGACACCTACCCGCTGGCCTCTATTATCTTCAAATGCACAACAGGGCACTGCCGTTTATAAAATTATAGTAACCATGTTATTTCGGATATGGATTAAAATTAGGCCCAGCTTGTTCTATTGATTCATTCCAAATCAAGTATTACCAAAACAAATGTTTTTTCTTCTTCTTTTTCCCATCCAGCGTATCTGCTTTTATAGGAAGACTTTCTTTGGTACCCGATAGCGAATCCAATAATGGTTGTGTGGACAATTCAGATTTGTTTTCTGTGTTCGTGTTTTCTTCGATGGATTCCTTTAATGGGTCCATTTGACTTGATGACGATGGCGCAGTTTTATTTTTGATTATCGGTTTTTTATCCAGGGCCTGAAGTTGTAAGGGCATTTCCTTTGTCACTTCCCGTTCTGGCATGGGTTGTACTACTGGTGCAGGCGTATGTGAATTGGATGGATCGTTTGTTATTGTTTTTTCACTATGCATAGATCCGAATAACCAAAATGAAAAAGATCCAATAAATACGATCAGAAAAAGAACCAATGCGATCAGGCCATTATCTGTAGCTGGCCGCCCTCCCGTTTCATTAGGAGCTATTGCAGATCCAGGTTTTGGTGTTTGCTCCTCATCCAGCATCGATGCCAATGATTCCCAATGGCGAGCATCAAATGAAACCGGGATGCGCGAAGCAGCTTGTTCCATGTAATGATCCACGGGATGTTTATCTTTATTTTGCTTATTCATAAGCTAGCCGTTTGCCGTATCCATTCCTGCAATTTGCCGCGTGCAGAAAAAAGATGCCATTTAGAATTGGATTCACTAATATTCAACATATTTCCGATCTCTTTGTGGGAATATCCCTCCAACGCATACAAATTAAAAACTGTAGCCGTCGTCACCGGTAAGCGCTCTAATAATCGCAGAATATAGGCAGGGTCTTCCGGATCAACCCTGCCTTTTTCATGCGCCATTTCAATGGGTTGATGATTGGATGCGGCTTTGTTGGAACGAATATGATCGAGTGCTTCGCGAATGAGAATTGTTCGGATCCACGCTTCAAACTGAATCCCATTCCCCTCAAAACCATCGATCTTTGTAAATACTTTAAACATCCCCCGATTCAACACATCTGCTGCCTCGTCCATGTCCCGGGTGTATCGCCTCAACATCCGCATCCAATCCTCATACCCCATTCGGTATAATTCTTCCTGTGCAGTCCGACTCCGATTGCGACAGCCTTCTAAAAGGTGATATGAAATGCCTCCAGCCATTTTATTTAGAAAAAGATGGTGCCTTTAATTTGAAAGACATCATATTGTTTGGTATTAATCCGGGTATCTGTATCCAGATTAATGAGCGATCCTGAATTCATCTGATATCCCAGCTCTGCCATCAGGCCCATATTTTCGAAAATATTTAGTCGTAACGCAATAGCCGGGTTGAGATAAAAGCCATTATTAATTTGCATTCGTGCATTGCGCCCCACATCGTAATAATCTTTATTCAGCGAAAAGGCTACCCCGGTGCTCAGCGATATCAGCGAAGCAAAGCGGCCCGATTTGGACTGCGTCAATCGATACCTCATGTCAGCCGTCACCGAAACAAATTTCCTTTCGGGAAATGTATTCGAACTGGTTTGTCCGTGGTAATTACCGCCAATTCCTGCTTCAAATGCATCTGTCATTCGATAGATGATTGACATACCCATTAAGATAAAAGCATAATCGCCCCCGCCTGTACCTCCATGGACCATAATGCCAAATGGCCGATTATTAAACCGACTGGCAGGGCTTTCAGTTCCTGGTCCATTATCTTGTTCCGAAGGGGTTTGTGTCACACGTACCAAGCGGTCAATCTGGTCCATTTCAACCGTTAGGGTATCCCCTTCCTTCAGGCGCCATACTTTTACATATTCGGCAGGTTTTTGTTCGATAATTACGCCTTCATAAATGGTGGAATCAAGTAGAATCACTTTATCTGTGATCCGTTGCTGCGCGTTCAGGTTTTGTAAAAACAGGAAGGAACTTATCACCATCATAAATAATACAGCTTGCTTTTTCATTGTTGTTGTTTTTAATAGGTTTAGTAAATGTGTTTCTTGCCCTAAAGACGATGCACATCTACCGATGGTTAGTGGCTTCCAAAAAATAATTTGCCAACCCCAACATAGATCATTGAAAAGAACTAAATTGAGATCAAATATATACCATGCCTGATCTATTCCAACACAAAAAACGATACCGTCACTACTCCTTAAGCCTGTATGTCCTGTTGGGCTTTCTGATACTGATTAGTAGCTCAGACAGCATTGTAGCCCAGGAACCTGCCGAAAGAGACACCCTATCCATTGTCGAAACAACGGATGGGAACACCTATATCGGATCCATCTTGTCTATTCAGGACACTATGGTCGTTCTTTCTACAAGCCTTGGTATTCTGAATATTCCCAAAAACAAAATTTCTTCCATTACAACGCCCAAAAAAGACCAGATGGTAGAGGGCGAATTTTGGCCGGAGAATCCTCATTCCAGCCGTCACTTCTGGGGGCCCAGCGGATACGGATTAAGAAAGGGCGAAGGATATTATCAGAATACGTGGATTTGGCTCAACCAGGCTAGTTACGGGATAACGGATAATTTTTCTATCGGCGGAGGCTTGGTACCCTTGTTCCTTTTTGGGGCCACCGAAATTTTGCCGGTTTGGCTCACTCCCAAAATCAACCTACCCTACCGCAATGGCAAAGGGGCATTCGGATTTGGCACAATCCTCTTTGGGCTGCTTGGTGAAGAGGACGTTTACGCAGGCATACTTTATGGGACAAATACGTTTGGCACCAGAGACAAACAATTGACCCTTGGACTGGGGTATGGTTATAGTTCCGATGGTGGATTTGCGTCAACACCTACTATTTCGGTCAGTGGTATGATGCGCACCAGCAAAAAGTGGGCAATACTTACCGAAAACTACCTGATAAGTGCCGGAGAGCAAACTACTTTTGGATTAATTTCGGGTGGCGCGCGCTACATGGGTCGGCGGCTGGCTATCGACTTTGGGGGCATTATTCCTGTTGGCGGATTCGATTTTTTTGTAGTTATACCCTGGCTGGGCATTGCTGTACCTTTTAAATAGCAGAAACTCAACTATTTTCTTTTGCGAATAGTCTGCTGTATGATCTCGGTACCAATCCTTTTCGCCAACTAAGTCGTTTTTTCAAGCTTCCAAATATAATACAGCCGCTCCCGACGCTTTAAATGTAGATGTATTGCAGAGTTGGTCATTCCAGCAAACTCGCGAAATGCCGGCTTGAGCCAGCTTGGCACAAGTGTGGCCAATCGAGCTGTTTTGGATGAATCATCTGCCTCCATGGCTTCAACCACATTTTCAGTGATATCGGTTTCCTCCGTTATGGTCATGCCTGATTCAGCCAAATACTTTTTGATGACCTCCAGATCCTCGGGAATGCGCATGTCTGTAATCAAAAAAACGCCACCGGGACGAAGTACTCTGCGCACCTCGGAGACAAAAGTGGGAAACGAACCATAGGCATGAGAAGATTCTACATTAAGCACCACATCAAAGGATTGGTCCGGAAAAGGTAAGGCCTCCGCATTGCCCTGAACGTATGACAACCCGGGTGTTACCAAATTTTTTGATGCAAATTTCACCGCATTTTCAGCCAAATCAAGCCCGACCATTTTATGGGGTTTTAGGTACCTCGCCACATGGTAGGCACCGCCGCCCCGGCCACTGCCCACTTCCAAAACGTCCTTCCCTTCTATGGGTGTGCGAATCGCTAAATAATGGTATAACTGCGCTGGGTACCGCTCTTTTTCATCACCCTGCTCCAATTTAAGCGGTTGTT
>JAGNXB010000049.1 GCA_017985675.1 Saprospiraceae bacterium
TTTCGGAATTTACTCCATCACGGTATTTGCTAAAAAACCGGATGAGGCAGCTTGTTGCGGTCCGGGTTGTTGCTGAGCACATATCATCATTGCACTATATTTCACTGTTAATTCATCTTATGGGTTATGTCTGTATTCCCACCGCTTTATCCGGTATTAAATGATTTTATTCAAGGTCTTTTACCACCCTGTCCTGATCAGGAACGGGAGGAGGTCCTTTTGCAGATCGCTACCTGGATAAAAATGAAACAAACGTTGGGGCAGGTAGCCAACCTTGTATTCATCTGCACGCATAATAGTCGGCGAAGTCATCTGGCGCAGGTATGGATGGCAACACTGTTAGCCTATTACCAGCAAGACAGTATCAAAACCTTCTCAGGAGGAACAGAAGCGACAGCCTTTTATCCGGAGGCTGTCGCTACCCTGGGGCGCAGTGGTTTTCGAGTGGCGTCTTCTGAAGGTAACAATACACGATTTTTGTTGCATTATGCCGATACAGCGTCTCCATTGATCTGTTTTTCAAAAGTGTATGATGATCCATCCAATCCAGCAAAGGATTTTGCGGCAGTAATGGTGTGTTCGGATGCCGACGAAAACTGCCCGTTTATTCCAGGCGCTGCAGCACGGTTTTCCCTGCCTTATAAAGATCCAAAAATAGCTGACTTTACGCCCGATGTTTCATCTGTTTATGATGAACGAAGCAGGGAAATAGCTACAGAAATGCATTTTATTTTACAAAACTGCCTAAAACATGACTGAAAAAAACACAGCCGGTATTTCTTTTTTTGAGCGAAATCTCACCTGGTGGGTTTTATTATGTATTGCGGCAGGCATTGGTCTGGGTGCATTAGGAGGAGATACAATACGATCTATCGCCGGTATGGAAATCGCACATGTCAATATTCCTGTAGCGATCCTGATCTGGATGATGATTTTTCCAATGATGGCCTCCATTGATTTCAGTTCATTGCGTACATGGCGATCCTATGGCAAAGGGCTAGGACTTACGGTGACGGTCAACTGGGTCATTAAACCCCTCACGATGGCCTTTTTTGCGTGGCTGTTTTTTAAGCAGTTATATGCGGCATGGCTAACACCGGAACTTGCAGATCAGTATATTGCAGGTGCGATATTACTGGGCGCGGCGCCATGTACGGCCATGGTTTTTGTGTGGTCCTATTTATCCAATGGGGATGCCAACTATACCTTGATTCAGGTCTCCATAAACGATCTCATTTTACTTGTCCTTTTTATTCCCATTGTCCAATTCTTATTGGGAATAACAGATATTCAAATTCCTTTTGATGTGCTGGTTACATCCGTAGTGACGTTTGTTGTGATTCCACTTTTAGGAGGATATATTGCCAACCGGTGGCTTATACAAACCCGTGGTAAGGAATGGTTTGCGAAAAGTTTTTTGCCTGGTTTGAAGCCGCTATCCATCGGTGCGTTGCTGTTGACACTGATCCTTCTTTTTGCATTTCAGGGCGAACAAATTATCCGCAATCCTTTTTTCATTCTTTTAATCGCCATTCCTCTAACCATCCAGACGTATTTTATATTTTTTGTCACCTGGTGGGGTGGACGCAAGCTAAATTTACCTTATCGTACCTGTGCACCATCGGCTATGATTGGTGCGAGTAATTTTTTCGAACTTGCAGTAGCGGTAGCGATTATGTTGTTCGGATTGGAATCCGGGGCTGCGCTGGTGACGGTTGTTGGTGTGTTGATCGAGGTGCCGATCATGTTATCCCTCGTTGCGCTGGCAAAGGGGTGGCAATATAGCGGATAAATATTCCATTGAAGATGGCATGATCTTGGAGCATAGTAGAAGACCAAAAAGTAAAGACGATCCACAACCTATTCGTAAGGCGTATATTTATGGTGACATTTATTCGATTGACTGGCAACAGGCATATTGTTATACGCGCATTGCGGACTTCCTTTATTGTAGGGATTATTTTAAACGTAATTAACAATCCCCAATTGCTGGATCCACATTCAACGGATGAGGTCCATCCGGAGCGGGTCATATTGACTTTCCTTGTACCTTATCTCGTTTCTACGATCTCTGCAGTTCAAACAAGATTACATCTCAACCGGGAATTGCCCTCCTTGAAAAGATAATCAGGAGGTGCCTCCTCACTAATTCATTGGCCGCTCTGTAGGAATGTATCTACCATTTGAGGTCTCGTGTGAAATTGTTGTTACATTGCATTCATTCTTGATTTGGTTCATCATGATACCGATAGAACATGCGTGCAATTTGTGTGGTTCTTTTATTTTTTGCTTTTCTAATATCCGCCAGGGCACAAACCGGTCCGTGGAACAATGCGCTGCGGATGGCCTGGTCTTCCGACGGGGTGATATTTGGGGCAAGTACTGTATTTCAGGATAGCTCAGGGGTGCCTTCGGTCATTCATTGGAAGGGCGATACGCTCATCGCAGCATTTCAATGGTTCAGGGAACCGAAACCTTCACCAAGCTGGGATCGGGTCGCTGTAAAATTTTCATACGACAATGGATTGACGTGGACCGAACCACAACCGATAGTCGTGCAGGGAATGCCTGTAAATTATCAACGACCTTTTGATCCTACACTGGTTCGTCTTGAAGGCGATAGCCTCCGAATTTACTTTTCATCCAGCGATGGATTGCCGATGGGTGGTCTGGACTCACTCGTGAATACTTATTCAGCCGTCAGCCTGGATGGAATACATTATACCTTCGAACCGGATGCGCGTGTCGATATTGCTGATCGTCCGGTGATTGATCCGGCAGTAATTTATCATAAAAATATCTGGCATTACACAGCTCCTATAGGCGCACCTCAAGATGGGGCATATCATTTCACCAGCATAGATGGCCTTCAATTTGTGCAATCGCCAAATATACCGTCAGATAATTTTCACAATTGGACAGGTAATCTATTGACGGAAAGTGATGACGAACTCCGGTTTTATGGTAGTGGACCAATGATCTGGTACAATAGCTCAACTGATGTTAATTCTTGGATGGGTTTTGTGGCTACCAATATTAAAGGTGGTGATCCGGCCATAGTTAAAACTAAAAATGAAGACTATCTCATGATTTTTGTTGGTGCTCCAGGAATCACCTCCCTTGACGATGGTGCATTGACCTCCACGGTTCACATCTATCCCAATCCGGCTAATCGCCTTATCCATATTCAAACAGAAGGAACTAATATTATCAGGTATGACATAATGAATATGTTGGGTCAACTTGTTCAGAAGGGAGAGGGAACTACAGAAGAAATAAATATTTCGGCTTTGCCATCCGGAAAGTATGTCATCCTGCTGTATCAATCAGATGGGAATATAAAGCAACTTAAGATTATAAAGCAGGAATAAGCGTGCTTGCGATAATCCATATAAACTGGTCATACCAGCACAAAGTTGTCCAAACAGAAAAAAATTTCGATCTGATTTTAGTCAAAATAGTTTGATTGGACCTAATGCTTCTCCCAAAGGAATTAAAATTCTAATCCACCACTTTTGTCAGGTTATAAATATCGGGTCTTCGGTCTTTCAAATTCCGGACACTCCCAAATTGGTGCAACTCACGCAGCATATGGATATCCACATCGGAAATTAAAATCATTTCCGTATTTGGCGTAGCTTCTGCTTTAATGCCATTAGAAGGAAATGCAAAATCACAAGGTGTGAATACCATGGACTGCGCAAATTGGATATCCATATTATGGACCTTGGGTAGATTGCCTACACTGCCGGCAATAGCAACATAACATTCATTTTCGATTGCTCTTGCCTGTGCGCAATACCGTACCCTTGAATATCCATTTTGCGTGTCTGTGAGAAAAGGAACAAATAAAATATCCATTCCTTCATCGGCAAGGAGCCGGCTTAGTTCCGGAAATTCTGAATCATAACAAATAAGTATGCCGATTTTGCCACAATCCGTGTCAAAGGTTTTTAAGGATGATCCACCGACCATACCCCATATTTTGGCCTCATCAGGTGTTACGTGGATTTTTTCAAAGCGTTCTACACTGCCATCGCGTTTGCAGAGATAGCCTGCGTTTAACAGTTTGCCCTCCTTGAGTTCGGGCATACTTCCTGTAATAATATTTATATTGTAGGAAATGGATAATTCAGAAAACTTCCGAACAATACTATCTGTGTATTTTGACAATTCCCTTATGGCATCTGGTTCGGACAGGTGGTTATAATCCGCCATGAGTGGCGCATTAAAAAATTCCGGGAAAAGTGCAAAGTCGGAGCGATAACCAGAAACGGCATCGACGAAATATTCCGCTTGTTGCATTAAATCATCCAGACCATTATAGGGCCGCATTTGCCATTGGATGAGACCAAGCCGAACGACCATTTTGTTGGATCTCGGTTTGTTGCTCTTTCCTTCATAATAAATATTGATCCACTCCAATAATACGGCATATTCATTGGACTCAGTATCTCCTGGCAGATACCCTTTAATTACACGCGTAGGGTGAAAGTCATTCGAAATTTGGAAACTTAATACTTTGTCATGCAGTTCATTTTTTCTTACTTTTTCAACATATTCTTTGGCAGACATCTGATCTGCATGCGTATGGTAATTCGGAATCCGTCCACCAAAAACGATGCGCTCCAGGTTTAATTTTTCGCACAATTCCTTGCGGTATTCGTATAGGCGACGTGCAAGGCGGAGTCCACGGTATTCCGGCTTAATAAAAACATCGATGCCGTAAAGGACATTGCCTTCATCGGTATGTGAACTGAAGGTGTAGTTACCTGTAATTTCTTTATAGGTATGGTGATGTGAGAATTTTTCTGAATCTACAATTATGGACAAAGCACAACCTGCAATTTGCCCATTAATTTTAATGACTACCTGGCCTTCTTTGAATTTAGCAATTAGTGTTTTTATCTGATTTTCTTTCCAGTATGCATTTTCCAGATTACTGTAAGAGGACACCATTGCTTTCTTTAATTCCTGATAATCATCAACAGTAAGAAAGCTCAGTTCTACATTTTCAATATCTTCAACCTTCATGTTCATAGGCAGTTCTTGGGTTATTTTGAGCGGTAAAGGTCCACTTTTTTTGCCAAACCAGGATCAACACCTTCGGAGTGCTTAAAAATAGCACTTAATTTTTTCCTTGAACCGTCTGATTTGGCGTGGCATCAGGGCTCTTTCCGTTTATTTCATGCCAGAACAGCATGAAGTATAAAATTATATTTTGATATTCGATTGTTGCTTGGTTTAGAAATGGAATGCCAGTGCATTTTGCCAACTCCACTGGTCACCCGTTGACAGCCAGGAATAAGTAGTACGAAAGAGCAACCAGGGTGTGATTTTGTATCCGGCGCCAGCCATCAGATTCACGGCAAGGTGATCCCATTGTTTTATGCCCGAGACGTGGGATGGAGTGTCACCAAAATATATTCCACCTACCTGGCCCGCAAGATAGGCACCAGGCAGGAATGGTGGTTCGACCTTGCCTTCAATATATCCACTCATTTGAAATAAAGTGCCTTCACTGATTACATTATTATTATCTCTTATAAAAGTCATAGAAAATCGATCATAAAAGGGTACATGATGCCATGCGGCCATGATCTCTCCGCGTATTTCCCAGAAACCAATTCCTGTAGTAATATCTGTTCCTATCATCCATTGGTTGTACTTGTTCAGCTCCGTTAGTTCTTTGTTCATTTCCGTGCGTTTGAGGATATTGCCCCCACTTACAGAAAATCCTTGTTTCCAAAACCAGGCGGGCTGCCATTCCATTCGCGCATTAAAACCAAGTTTTAAAGGATCTTTTAATTGATCCGGAGCAAATGCCGCGCCACTGGTAAGCGCCACAGCAAGGGACCATTTGTCTGGGTTTATAATCCAATCAAAGCGCAATCCTGTTTGATAACCACCATAATAATGCATTGGCCAGCCCCGGGGTCTTGATTGTAGGCGTTGTGGCCAATCCTCATACCAAGCTCCAAAAATATTGGAAATTCGAGTAGAGTATACGTGGGTTATGGGAAGTGCGACAAAAGTTCGATCCTGAGGCAGTTGCCTTTCGTTATACTGGCCAAAGGGATTGATAAAACGCCCAAGTTGTAAGCCATATTTTCCACTTTTACTCCTCCACTGTATATTGAGCAGCGGTAAATCAAATCGTTCCAACCGCGCATCTTCTTCGCGGCCTAAAAAGAAGCGACTATTCAATGACCATTGATTGCGATAATGCAAGCCCACCATGGCATTTATTTCTTTTATACCTCCACGCCAGTCCGTATAATCCTTATTGATGCCGTTGTAAAAAAAATGTGATTCTTTACCTGCTTTTGATAATCCAAATTCAGCAGATCCGTTTACAGTTAATGTCAATTGAGCGGATAATGCATATGGCAGGATCAGACCCAACATAAGACTGAGCCACCCAGGAGCCGATCTTAGTATTCGCAAGTGCAATGATGAAGTATTTGTTTTATAATATTTCACAATGGTGTCCTTTAAGTTGTTTTTCATAAGAACCCTATTTTAATTTGGAATGAACGGCTAAAAAGGTGATTTAGGTTTCAATAGTTGTTATGGGAATACGGTGAATGGAAACAGATTCAGACACGCCTTTTAATTGAATGTATTCCACTGATGAGTCATCCCAATGGGCTGCAATGAGTCGGCTGGTTGATGTTGTCAATACTACTTCTCCTCCTTTGGCAGCACTACAGAGTCTTGCAGCAAGGTTTACTGTAGCGCCGATAACGGTATAATCCAGACGATCGCCGGCTCCGACGTTACCCATCACTACGGGTCCAAAATGGATGCCAATGCCAACGGCAAGTGTTTCGTTCCGTTCAAGCGCCAACAATGCAGCTTTTTTTTGAATGTTTGACGCACAAGACCAGGCGCGCTCTGCGCTATCCGTACCGCTGAACAATGCAAGTATTTCATCACCTACATATTTGTCGATTACTCCACCAAAATGATGGACGGCCTCTGATTGGAATCCCAGCCAGGCATTGAGCATTGTAATTGTTTCAGCAGGATCTCTAGACTCTGCATACGACGTAAAACCACGGATATCTGAAAAAAGGACTGTCATCTCCAGCCGCTGGCCCAACTCCACATCCGGATTATCGCTTTTGCTAATCATACGTAAAGTATGCGAGCCAACATATCGGGATAAGTATAAACGCTCTTTAAAAGCTTGAACCATTTCATTAAATGCTCTTGTGAGGCGTCCGAATTCATCTCGTGATGCGTTATCCAAATTTACGTGAAGATCACCTGATCGTACCGTATCCATTGCTTTGACCAGTGCTAATACGGGGCGTGTGAATTGATTGCCCAAAAGGTAAGCCAAAAGTGCAGCGATTAAAAAACCAATCAATCCAATGAAAACGATTTTTTGTAAAAGATGACCCAATAATTCCAATTCAATGGATTTGGGCGTAGTCGCAATATAATATCCTTTTGCGCCATCCCCCAGTCCTTTAGCAAATACAAAATTCTCCTCTCCCAAAAACAGCGTCGTAAAAACTCTCTCTTCCGTATTGCCAATTAATGCCTGTTCAATGTTTATTTTATTTTTTATTAGAAATTCATTAAATAACCTATCGGTTATTTCTTCCGCTTTTGAAAGACTGGTTCCAATCAATTGATCATTTAAAAAGATATGGATGTCAATCTTGGAAGTGCCTTTTAATTCAATGGCTTCATAATCGGAAAAGCGACTACCAAGAGTAATGGATCCAAGTTGCCGGCCGTCTACTTCGACAGGCGCGGTGACTACCTGGTAAAGTCCATTATCGACTTCCCATAGTACAGGGCGTTGTTCCAAATCCAAAACGGAGGTAGCGCCCGATAGGATATTGCCAACTTCTGGTTTATCGATGATAGAGCTTCCTATTAGGTCAGGTCTGTCCAGCCAGGCCATGACCTGACCATTGTTATCAGTGACAATAAACAAGTCCGTTTTAGTAAAGCTCGCTAATTCTTCCACCGCCTGATAAATTGAAGGCGGATGAGCTAGCGCCAGATTAGCTTTAAAAGCAGGATTCTGCCCGATTAACAAACAGCTTTCTACCAGGCGGTCATAGACCAGCGTTTCCTGCCGGTAAAAAAAGTCTCGTGTTTTATCAAAGTCTGCAATAACTTTTTGAAGCACTTCATTGTGTACATTTCTATAAACCACAAATAAAATACTCATTAAAATTCCTATGGTCGTCAGCGCAATCAGTAGGATGAGGCGGGTGCGTATGGAGATCGATGGTATCATGCCGATAAAGTGTGATGATGCTACACAATTAAGGTTTCAGTCGGATTCCTGATTCCTTGTTGAGCTCGATATCCTGTTTTTTTACTTCCCCGCTCCGAAGCGTGATTTGGTCTTGTTTCCAACCTAAGTCGGGGTGGAATATGCGGATTTGGTAGGCGCCGTCAGGAAGGTTTTCCAGCTTGTAACGGCCATGCACATCTACCCGAACAAAATAGGGCGTATCCAGACTCAAAATAGTCGCATTCATTTGAGGATGGATATCACAGAATAATTTAATTTCTCCAGATTGATTGATTAGTTGCTCACGTCGATTTTTGGGTGGACGCCGTCCAATATTGAATCGGGCACCTGGAGTAATGCTGAATACATTGTGATAGAAGTCATCCGCATTTTCAATAATGACCGTTGTCCCGGTCGTCACCGGCAAAATATTAGGTACAAAAGTTTTATCTTTTTGTAATAGAAATGCATTAGGTGTTGGCCGGATAGCTGGTTTGAAATCAAGCGGGTATAGGGCTACAATGACATTCCGATTAGGTTGATTGGCTGCGTCAATTTCAAATTTTGAGTCTGAAAGGACTACATTTCCTCTATTTCGGTAGGCATCGCCGCGCTTAACTAAGGCTCTTTTACCTGATTGGGGCATGTTGATGACCCCATAGATTACGTTACTTCCGGATGATTGTGCACGGCCACTCCAAGGGGCAATAAAACCAAGTACCAAAAGGCCAATTCGAATTATTAAACGTATAGGAACCATGAAGATAAAAATAGGACAATTCAAGATTGATATTAACCCAAATGTAATAAAATATCCATTCTTTGTGCGGGCATTTATTGTAAAACAAGCAAAAAGCAGGTAATTTCACTTGCTTTTAACGCCGAATTCGCGCATGGTCTAAGGTTGCTACGCTGTCTATTGGATATAAATCGTGGCCGTTTGTTCTTGAAATCCAGTCGTAATTTTAAGGAAATAGATACCAGAAGGATGACCTTCTATATTTAAGGATAATTCGGAACTATTTACTTTTTCACTGTGAACTATATGACCTATTAGATCATATAATACCAATTTAGCCGGGATTGGAGAATCGATCACCATTCGTATGGTGGATGTACAGGGGTTGGGATAAATTTGAAAAGAAATGGGCGCTACATTTGTTGTGATTCCAATGGTTACAGGAATCAGGGTGGGCATTGTATCCAGTTTTAAAGTCCATCCCATATTGATACAACATCCCGTATATGCGCCTCGGCTGGTCCAGTCATAGGTGCTTCCATTAAAATCAATATCCCAGTCGGTGTGTTCCTCAAATAAATCTGTCGGTGTTGCCAGCCCGGACAATGTTCCACTTTGAGGCACTAAATTTAGTACGCTGATATCTGCGCTAGCTGAAAGAAAATAATTGCCGGCGTTTGCATAACTGTCTGTGATGTTGTCTGATTCGTTTGAAAAATTGGAAATAGGATTAGGTGAAAAAACAGCGTTTCCGTAACATACCTGTTGATAGGCCGCATTTGGATTGTAAAGCCGAATTCCTCCCGAACTGTTCATGGCCCATATGGTATTATGGAAAACCTGAATGTTTTGCGGACTTACTCCATTGTGTGGCGCAATATATAATGCCCTAGAGCCTGGTGTTTCAAAATGGTTTACAAAAATGTTATTGTAGATATGAATATTCCCGGTTCCCTGAAATAACGCCTCCGCAGGATTATTGTAAAAAAAATTACCATAAATTTCATAGTAATCTTCAGAACCCCATCCTGATAAGGGAAATCCTCCTACCAAAAGATTCGGTCGGGCATTTCCTCCGGTTGAGGATGTTTCATCCTTGGTGAAAACATTATGTCGTATAATGGTTTTTCCGTTGACAGCAGTGCCGGAAAATTCATCCCGGACATTATCTAGCTGATGTTTCACTTCTATATTATAGCCTATAGTATTTGCGATCAGATTATATTCGATTATCCCATTAACAAAAGGTTTGGTCCCATCTGAATTTCCAAAATACATGCCTGTTCCTACTCCTTCAATTATATTCTTTCGGACAACCCAGTTCCAGGATGTACATTTTGTACTGATCCCTACATTTTGTTGAGACGCACCATAATTTTTAATGCGCAGATATTCTATCGTAATGTGGTGTGCCCAATTGTCACTGGTTCCTTCTGCTTTTATGGCATCAACGGATTGATTTAATCCATCAAGTTGAAATTGTTTTAATACAAGGTTGGAGCACTTTGTCAGACTCACGGTGTTGCAACAGGATTGACCCTGGAATATGGTTGAATTCCCATTGCCCATAATCACAATTGGTTCATCCAGTGTGCCATTTCGGTTATTTAGTGTCAGATTCTTCGTGTAGATACCTGGTGCAAGTAGGAGGGTGTCCCCGGCTTCTAATCCATCAAGGAGGGAGGTATACGTTGCCGGTATTGCCGGGATTAGATTGGCCCAAAGGGTTGTTGGAATGACAGCCCAAATTGCTATAAATGGGAGGAGTAAGTGTTTGTTTTTCATGCTTTACAAATGGTTTGCATCGCGGTTGGTTACTTTTGGGTGCATTGGTTTCCTGACGGGCTAGTGCGGGATTTTAGGTGCCTGAATGGCTAGGTCGAATCGTTTAGTAATCAAGGTATGACTTTTTAGCGTTCTGTTGTTTCAGTTATGCTTTTGATTCATGGCGAATTATGAATCGATTATGAAATGCAATATAAGAAAGAAAATCTAATTGTTCTATCAATTCATACAATTTAGCAGGTAATCCGACAAATGGCACGTCTTTAATTGTAATTTTCCATCCTGCATGTGGTACTACGTATGTTAGCATTGGCGGGTACACTGAATAGAAAGTGGCGTTTTCAGAGATAGGGATTGTACTTCAATCTGTGGTGTATATCCTTAACTATAATCTTAACTGTAGGTGACGGTTGTCACATTCCTATTCGCGCATTTTCTTCCATTACACGATAGGCCATCTACGTGCGGGTACTTCCCCTCCCCTCGCTTTAGCCGACTATATCTCATGGACGTGATGCCAGTATGTTTTGCCCAAATTATCTTGAAGGCTTCGGCATGATTTGGATTTAAGTTGTAACACATTCGCGGAGCGATTGGAAAACACTGTTGGTTACATTTCCTAAGACACCAAAGTTTGTCTTTTGTGCCAATCTTTGATGTAGTTCCGGCAAATTATAGAACGGGACTGCAGGATGCCAATGATGTTCGTGGTGGTAACCAATATTGCGGGGTAGTATAAATAAACGTTCAATGAGATGTGGTATGGTGGTACGTGTCATATGGTATGGTTCTTCAGCACACTTTATGGCACTATGTTCGCAAATAATGCGGATGTATTGGATGAATGTATGCCAGGTGCAATAGGGAACAATCCAATACAACAGGACTTCCTTCCATGTATCTGTGTATGTAAATATGAGGGAGAGTGTCAGGTAAAATATCAATTGAGATGCAGCTTGCGCAAAAGGATAGCCAATTCGTTTTCGGGCAGAGGGTACAAGCATTGCTAAGATACCTCTGAAAATCCAAAGTACCCCCGTGCCTGTTAATAAGCGTTGGAAGAGTACACCGGCCATCCCTGCCCAGGTTCTGGGAAATCGCCACAGATTTTTTAATTCTCCAAATTCGTTGTGCGTATCCCATAGTTCCCGATTCCCATCTAGTTCGGTGTTTAAGTGTCTATGGTGCTCACTATGAAAAAAACGAAAGCCCTGGACAGGGACAAAGTTGGGCCAGCCTAAGAGGATATTGCCGACCCAATCATTCCATTTACGATTGGTCAGCAATATATAATGTGATGCATCGTGTAATATGACCAGCAAAGCATGTTGCCGTGCGCCTATAATCATAACAGTTAAGACGTAAAATCCTGGGTGCCAGTATTTTTGGCAGAGTATTATGGCCGCCGCAATAGTAAGCCATTCAACGCATATTGCGGAAATTGCTTTTTTATTATTGACGATGCACAAGTCTCGGATTTCTTTTTGTGCAATTCGGTCTGGCAATTCCATCAGACAATCATGAACATGCGTGGACGTTGACATAGGATGTATAATTATTTAACGATGAATGAAATTTGGTACATGGAGTGCCAGTTGACATTGGTTAGGAGAAATTGTGCTTTTTGATTAATCCGAAATACAATTGTGGAGAATAGAATGACAAGCATTATAATCTTCATGCAAAATTATAATGGTTGGTAGTGCCTGTCATGGCTTGCTTTATTTTTATGGCTTCTTCGTTTGATATTTGATAGCTTGCCGGGCGATAGGTTCTATTTTGATCTTCAGCATATTTTGTAATAGCTGCTTCAGCGTGTGTGAAATCAGGAAGATTTAGATGAGCATATATGTGTCGCAGGGTATCAATTGGCTTTTGGGTTAATGCGGTATAGTTTGTTTCAAATAATTGTTCTTTGGGAATAAGTACTTTATCGGTTTCATATTTATCAATTACTTTTCGGTAAAATTCAATGACCATTTCTTCCAGGTTGTCAGGAACCTTTTTTTGAAAACCAAATGATTCGATCAACTTCGTGTGCAATCTTAATGTCGATAGATAAACTTCAGCACAATCTCGTTGCAGATAGATAACTCGGGCATCCGGAAATTGTTCTAACAGCATGGGAATGCGCCCTGTATTTACCGGATTTTTTAAGACAAGTGGTTTGCCACCATTGGCAAGCGCTATTTTTTTTATAATATATGTATAGTGTGCTGCAAATTTCTTTTTTTCATTGGGGGTCAGTCCATCAAGCAACCCATACCGATAGAAATAAGATTTGAATTGGTCCGGGAAATACCAACCTAAATAGGCCCCTTCTCCAAACATACTGGCCAGTATAAACTCTTCTTCCTGGGGGCCTTCAGGGGTGAGTAGCACATCGTCCATAGGGCGCTTAGGCATAAGATGAAAGTTTACCATTTGACGGACACTCCTATGTTTTAGGAACGTTGCAAAGGGCAACAATGCCTGACTGTTGCACAAGTAACCGAATCGTTCGTCTTGTGCCATCATATTGTGCAATAGGGTGGTGCCACTGCGCCAATGTCCTATTATAAATACCGGGGGTGTTTGTAACTTTGTTGCTTCAATTTTCCGATTATAATTTAATTTTTCCCATTGGTTGAGGGCTGCACCCATAAGTGCATTGGCTGTTAGTACATATCCTGCCCTAAATAAATGTTTGGGTGTATATGATACGCCATTGGTTTTTAGCAAGGGCCAAAGTATCCCTGGGCGGCTGCCATCCATCGGTTGACCAATTAGTTGATAACGATTCATATTGAGGTTGGTTGTTTAGTTGTTTTTGAATAACTGGTTAAACTCAATTCTTGCATTAGGTTAAAAAGAACGTACAAAATATATTTGAAATGACTGTAAATAATCAATATATGTAACTTGATTATTATGCATTGTCGTATAAAAGTGTGCCTTAATTTTTGTGAGGTCATCATTTGTGCTAATTATTTTCAATTTTAGTTACTTTTAATACCTCTCATTTTAGCCCATGTATAAATTCCTTCACTAGAATTCGAATACAAAGGTTGGGCTAATATATAGATATCTTTGGAATGGATTATTTACCAATGTTTGATGTGTAACCACAGTTCATTATTTCTTATTAAGCACTTATTATTGGGTGTGGATTAAACCCCTCAGAAGGAATAAGTGCAAGATCTGTGCTTGATTGCCAGTTATGGAGATTTTCGAGAGTTAGGTTTCGTTGCATCATTACCTTAAGTGCACTAGGAATTGAAGGTTTATAGATGCCGTTTATTTCTAATAAACGTGTAGCACCTGTATCATTGAACGAGCGGCAATACCAATTGTATTTAGAATATGTTATCCATATTTGTACTAGTTTTGCAGGAGTACTGGTTTTAAATTTTGAATAAATCCAGGCCAATCCCAATGTAATGAACGGATTCATTTGAATAGGTAGCTTCAGTTCTCCTTGGTTTCCATTGCTTATTTGTTTTTCCTCAATTACAGCTTTTGCAATTTTCATTATTTCCATGGAGGAAATGCAATGATTTTTTCCGGCTGTCAAATGATAAGTTTGTCCTATTGTTTCTTTGGGCATTGTTGACAAGCAAGCAATTGCATCAGCGACATAATTGACAGGAATGATGTCTAATTTAAATTTTTTGCCGCTGGGAATAATTGGGAAATGACCAGTCAGGACTAATTTGATAAAATCAAGCGTGGCGCAATCATCTGGTGCATATCCTGTGCGTGAGTCGCCCACAACAATACTTGGTCTGTACACTGTAATAGGCAAATTATTTTTTGCGTCCTGAACTGCACACTCTGCCTCCATTTTTACTCGTTCGTAATCATTTGAAAACGTTTGTCCTTTGTCCAATTTGTTTTCATAAACTGTTCCTTTTGTGTTGCCAGAGACATATGCTGTACTAACATAATGAAAGTGGGTTAGACCATTGTTTTGGTAAGACAACGTAGCAAATTCCAATAGTTTACGTGTTCCTTCCACATTGGTGCGGTACAATTTATTGTATTTTCCCAGTAGATCGATGGAAGCGGCCAGGTGAAAAATTACATCTATTTTACAGGATAGCTCATGGAAATATTGGGAAGATAAGCCCAGGAGGGGGGACATCAAATCGCCTTCCACCAAATGAATTCGATTAGAAATATGCTCGTAGCCAGTTGACCATTCATTGGCCCATTGGCGGACGAGGGCGCTACAGCGTTCTGATGCTGTTTTTTTGCCCCGGTTCCGGATAAGTAAATAAAAGTGGCTCTCCGGTTGTTGGATGAGTAAACGTTTCATCAATTCGCCACCAAGAAAGCCAGTGGATCCTGTTAAAAAGATGTTTTTCATAAAGTGGTATTTGTAAATTAGGAACTGTTATGTTATGTATTAACGGTTCAAATCTAAGGGCCATTAAAAGGAGGGCGTATTCACATGAAAGTAGATAAATGGTGTACTCGTTTTGTTTATTAGGCATAAGATATTGGTTTATAGAAGGATATGTAATCTAAGAAAGTAGTGTTTAGTTATACGTTAAGGTCGAAAACGCATTTTTGGATGGTTTGATGACCATTTCTATGCTTTAAAAGTTGTTCGGGAAGTTAGTTTTCAGTGTGAATAATTCTAGTCTTGGATTTGTATCATCAAATCAGATGATGTCCATCATTTTACACAGGATCTAAAGAGCCGATATTGGTCTCGATTCAAAAATCTTTATCATGAAAACAGAAATGCAAGAACCTGTCGCAACGAACCAACCTAAAAGGATGGAGAAGATGCAAGCATTCTTTGATGAACTTGAAGTCAGAATGAATCTGGGTCGCAAGGATTTTCAAGACTTATGGGTGCATGAGATGAAGGATTTTAGACGATTCTTCAATGAAGAAAAAAGCCAATTGATAGATAGTCGACAAGATGTCCGTGACTTGTGGGATCGTGTGGGTAATACGTTCAATTCACTCGACGAAACCATGGACAAGGTAGAAATGGACATGGAGGAAGTATGGAAAAAGCAGCAGCCGGAAATAAAACAGCGGATGCAGGCGCTTCTGGAAGAAATAAAGGATACCCGTGATGATTTTGGGGATGTTCTTTCTGGAATGGTAGATCGTTTTCGCAATCGTCCGGGTGCTGATGTAAAGCCGGTCGAGTTTATGGATGAAAAGCCTGAAGCATCAACAGATCGGATGGATATTTTGAAAAAACGAATTTTGGATTTTCAAAATGAGTTAAAAGGAAAAATACCTGATGATCAAAAGGTCGATCATTTTAAAAAGGAAGTCGGTGATTCCTTTGACCGCATGAAGAAGGCTTTTAATGAATTATTTGCCTGACTCCGTTAATTGACGCAAGCGAATAAGGTAAGGTTTAGAATAGTAGCCCGTTGCCATTCTCGGATGGCAACGGGCTTTTTTCAGTTGCGATTTGATTTTTAGTGCTTATATTCTTTAGCCCATTTTTTAGTCGGGGTTTAATAACTCAAAACCTCTTTTACTTTCTCCAAAATTTGCCGGCTATATTCATTCCGAATTCTGCCGCCCTCGGCGCCTTGTTCGTATATACCGCGAATGTCATCCAGCATTTCCATGGCACGGAGATTGACTTTTTCCTTACCCATATACACAAAATGTTCCGGCCTTGCATCGCCTAGTGCATTCCGCGCTTCAATGAGATCCGGCGTAATGTCAAAAGGATGGTTGTCGCTGGTGTTTTGTAAAAGTTTGAATAGTTTCAGCCGATCGGGTTTGTAATGACAACCATTTACGACCATAGGTAAAAAGACGTAGAAATAGGCGATTTCAATCCAGTTTAGCCGGATAGCGCTAAGGAAAGGATCGTGCATGGAGGGATACCAATTGGTGATCGCTGTTTGAGTCGCGATCACTGGTCCCATAAGTACATCGGACAATGTTTCAACAAATTGCGGCTCAAGTTTTCCTTTAAGGTCCTGTGACACCATTTCACCAATCTGTTCCCATTGGAGTGTGCCGAATGCGAGCCCATTGCTAAAGAGTGGATCAGGTGCGTAAGCAGCATCTCCGACTATAGCCCAGCGATCCGGAGAATACACTTGTTTTACAACATAATGATAGCGTTTCATTTTGTTGGTATCCACTATCGTCCCACTGCGGACAAGATCAGCCACAACACGGTGTGTGTTATCCATAGCCGCAAGAAAATCATCGATATTTCGAATGTCGCCATCGTAATAATCCGGGCGCGATGTGAACCCAATACTCATCATGTCTTCACCATCCTCACTCTTCATGGGAATCAGCCAGTTCCAGAATCCTTTTCCCATAAAGTGATGGGTGCTGTAATACCGGTCATAATGATAATCCTCGCCCGGGCCTGGAGGCATTGGTCCCAGTGCATTTACTTCCTTTAAAATATTTCGGTCAAAGCCTTTTACTCTAAACCAGAAGCAATCGCGCTGGCCTTCCGGTTTGACAATGAGGTTGAATTTTCGGCCAAGTAATTGTTTTCTCCCGGTGACATCGATGACCCAATCCGCTTTAAGTGTGGTTTCCTGGCCTGATTCATCCTGTATATAAACGGTGTGTTTACTGCCCGGATGAAAATCGACATCACGTACGATGCCATAAACCTGGTTTATTGCCGGCTGATCGTCGACCATTTTAAGGAGATCCCTGTCAAAAACATCCCTATTTAAGAGCCAGGAAGGAGGATTGTCCATAGGCCCCTCCCAGTTTTCTACCTGTCGCAGATCTTTTGGTCCGCGCTCATTACAATGCACTGAATACGTTCTGTCCTCGGGATTGTCGGGGTCGATCTTGAAATAATAGGTCAAGGCATATTTGGGTAGATGGTGGTCCCGGAAATAATTGGTCATGCCGAGATGATTCTCCATGAAATGCGTTGTGATTTCAATGATGGATTCCCCTACAACCGGAAGTCCGCCACGGTCCTTAGGGCCAATGCGAGTAATGCGAACCGCTTCTCCAAAACGGTTTTTTAGATAGAGTGCGCCCAGGTTTGCCTGGATACCGTTGCCTATAATTGCGATATGCATGAGCTTTTTTTAATGGGGACTCAATCATTCTCCCCCTTAAACAATCACGCTTCAAAATGAATGCCAAGGCAGGGTTTAAAATCCCTTTTGTGGAAAATTAGAAACCAAAATTGCCGGAAGCCCCGCAAAAGTGCAAGAATGTGATCGATGATTCATATCAGTCCCGCGAATGACTTACATCAGATGATACTGATTACTGTGCGCTGGTAAATGATCCTTTTTTTGCCGCCGGTTGAGTCATTTGGACATAAATGACATAGCCCATCGAAAGAATTAGAAAAGTTCCGATTATATATGGGCCAGCGGACCATATATATTTTAATCCAAACCAGTCGCCTCCTTGACGGATCAGCAAAGTGAAGCCAAGGATAAATCGCAATAATTCAATCCCTACAGCCCATCGGTTTTGATCAAATAGGCTGGTATAACTATAGACACTGATAAATATAAATAATCCATACATCAGGATATCGGGCATGCCTATCGCTGCGAGATGGTTGAATAGCCAGAACATGAGCCCAAGGGTAAAGGCCAGTTGGGTCCATCCAAAAATAAGCAGGTCCAGAGAAGGTTTGTTGTCGTATTTCTCCATTCGGTAAACATCATCAATAATGGAGATCGGATAATGCGTAGCAACATCTTCAGGGCGCCATCCTGTAGGCATAAACCAGATTCGGATTTTATCCCACCAGTTTTTTGCGTGCCAGGCATCGCGAATGATTTGCCAGATATGCTGAAAATTAATGAGGATCGGGTTCCAGGTTTTTACAGGGCGTTTTACACCATAGACGGGCGGGACTGATTCCAATTCTGGTTGGAATGTCCCAAACAATTTATCCCAAACGATAAATATCTGACCGTAGTTTTTATCCAGATATTCCTTGTTGATGGCGTGATGCACCCTATGATGGCTGGGGGTGACCAGGATATATTCGAGCCAGCCCATTTTATCAATCAAACGGGTGTGATACCAGAACTGTGCAAATAAATGAAGAGGTGCAATTAACGCAAAAACATTCCCAGGAACGCCTAGCAGAGCAGCCGGGATCATAAACAGGGCTATGAATGAAAAGACCGCAGATATGTTTTGACGCAAGGCGCAGGCCAAATTAAATTCCTCACTGCTATGATGGATGATATGCCTGTTCCATAGCACGTTTACTTCGTGCTCCAGACGATGCATCCAATAGCCTGCAAAGTCCAGCACCACAAATGCTATGATGTATACCATCCAGGTGGTCGATATGGTGAACAATGCCAGGTGGTCAACCAGCCAGCTATAACTAATGATGGCGATACTCAAACCAAGGACATCCTTCACCACATTGGTAATTCCCGAGCTGAGGCTACTGATGGTATCGGCACCTTTGTTAATAATTATGCCCTTGCGCTTGGCAATAAACGCTTCCAGCCAAATGAGTAAGATGAAAAATGGAATACCAATGTTTAGTGCCTGTGCGTATGTGTCCATTAGAAGTTATGGTTTAAGGCTGTACAAAGAACTATAAAAAAAGCTTATTGCTCTGATTGCTGGAGAGTATTGAATTTTGTTTGTTTCAATTGCCTTCGTTCGGTTACAGGTTATTTTGTCGGTGACCTGTCACTTTCCATCTTTTATTTGGGTAGTTGCATCGCCAGATTTGAAATTAATTTTAACTTTCTGCATGAAAACAGTTCTTTACCCTTTTCTATTCCTATTGATCACGGCATTTCACCTTTCTGCCCAGAATATTTATGATGCCCGACAATCCGTAATCATCCAGGCCATGGTGCAAGATGACCCGCCCCAGATTACCTTGAGTTGGGTATTGGATACCATTAATGGAGGATATACTATATGGCGGAAAGCGAAGGATGATACGTCCTGGACTGACAGCCTGACAAGTCTGGGTTCGACGATTACGACCTGGACAGACAATACAGTGGAGCCCGGTGTAGGATATGAATATCAAATCATTAAAAGTCTGCCAGACTTCCTGGATGAGAATGGCAAACCAACAAAAAGTGCAGGTTATATCTACGCAGGTATTCAGTTGCCTCCGATCCATGATCGGGGTAGCTGCCTGGTTGTTATTGACAGTACCTTTAAACAGTCGCTGAATCCGGAAATAGATCGCTTGATCAGGGATCTTGAAGGGGATGGATGGCGGGCTTCTACCCTTTATGTTGATCGGAATGATCCGGTTACAAAGGTAAAAGCAGGGATCCAATCCTGGGCAGCAACACATCCCGGCCAAAACCAATCTCTCTTTCTTTTGGGTCGCGTGCCCGTTCCCTATGCGGGTGACGCGGCTCCTGATGGGCATAACTCGGATCATAAGGGTGCATGGCCCAGCGATGGGTATTACGGGAATCTGGATGGCTGGTGGTCAGACTCAACAGTAAATGTTAATATGCCAGGAACCCGGAATGACAACTTCCCTGGTGATGGTAAATTTGACAATCGTTTTTTCCCCACAAAAGTAGGTCTCCAGGTAGGCAGGGTTGATTTTGCGAATATGTCCAAATTTCTGGAGACAGAGGATCAGCTTCTACGCCGCTATCTCAACAAGGATCATGCCTGGCGCATCGGAAAGATGCCTATGATGGAACGGGGATTGGTGGATAATAATTTTAATGATGCAGAAGGATTGGGGCATACCGGCTGGCGCAATTTTTCAACCATGTTTGGTTATCCCAATGTCAAGGATTTACCTTACCGGCAGACGCTCACAAATCAGTCTTATTT